>CBFIGY010000018.1:0-57073 GCA_965662235.1 uncultured bacterium | reverse complement strand
CAAGCCACGGAACCCCAGACCAGGTTCGGATTCAGCATCAGATGGGGTCCAGCACGACAGAGCATGATGCCACTCCGTTCACCGTGGTAGGGCGCCTGGCTCCCCAAGGGACCCCTTGGGATTGGGCGATCTTGGTTCCGGTTGAGGCAGTGTGGCATGCCCACGGGATGTCCTACGAGCCTTCCGGGTACGGGCGCTCGCTGGAAGACCATTTTTCGCCAGAACATTCTGATTCTGAGGGAAATCATGACTCTGCAGGAGAAGAGGCGCCAGGGGTTCCTTCCATCGTGGTGAAGCCTCGTGGCGTGGCAGAGGCCTATCAGTTAAGAGCTGCTTACCGGACCACGGAAACACAGGCGTTTTTTCCTGCAGAGGTGCTGGTGGAGCTGTACCAGACGCTTGGTGACGTACGAGACGCCATGAGCTTGCTGGCTTGGGCCACTCAGGTGCTGGTCATTGCTGCCGTCTGGATCACCGTGCTCATGACCCTTGAGCTGCGACGTTCTCAGTTAGCGTTGCTTCGGGCTTTGGGCGCCTCAAGAACCTTCATCTTTCTAGGAATCTGGCTCCACGTTGGCTCCATGGTTCTGGTGGGGGTCCTCCTGGGGCTGGCTTTGGGGTGGGTCGGTGCACTGGCTCTCTCCTGGGGCTTTGCACAACAGAGTGGCCTGTTCCTGCCAGTTCAACTGGCGTGGCCTGAATTCAGGATGGCGCTGCTGTTGATCGGCTCCGGAGCAATACTCGGCATTCTGCCCGGGTGGTCCGCCTACCGCAAGAGCGTTCGTGAAGCGCTTCAGGTGGCTCTCTGAGAAAAAGACCCCTGCCTTTACTTCCGGAGCCCACCGTTTTTTCCTCCACCAGAAGAGCTGAGGGGCTTCTGCCTAGGCGCCATCCGCGAAGCCTTCTCGCCGTCTAATACTCTCCGCAAAGCCTTCTCGCCGTCTAATCCGCTTTGACCCCGACCGGAACCGGGATCATGGCATCAGTTTGGGAGTTGTCACCCAGCTGCCCTGACGCGTTTTTCCCCCAGCATACTACTGAGGCTTCACCCTCTGCTTGCAAAGCGGTGATTTCCCGGCGCAGAGCCTGGATGCTTCCAAAGGTAGGTGGCGGTTGATTAAGCCATTTCCTGAGGCTTCCCTCAGAAAACGGGGGATGCTGAGCGGCTCCTCTAAGGAGACAGGCAGATGACGAGGGAGAAGGAGAAGAGGTAGGGGGACAACAGGGACCTCCCGGAGGCAGGGCCTCCGGGAGGGAGGGAGGGTTAGACGAGTTTGAAGATCTCTCCGAGCTCGTCCCGAATCTGACGGGTGTCCTTCCAGTGAGAAGCACCCCGGACCTGGAAGGATTCAGCGGTGGGCTTGCTGATCTCTTCCTCGAAGATCGTCCGGAAGGCCTTGGAAGCCGAGTGTTCCGGATTGATCACGAAACGGGCACCGCCTTCATAGAGGGCCTGCGCATCTTCGTTGGAGCCTGCGACTGACAGAAAGGGGACCCCGGAGCTCTTCAGGAAGCCTGCGAGCGCCACATTGGCCTCTTGGTCGTCGGCATTACAGGCCACCACAAGCTTGGCCTGGTCAAAGCGATACGCGCCCCAAACGCCGTTGTCGGTGCTGTCGGCATAAAGCGGAACAATGTTGCCGTCGATCTTGGCATTGAAGAAGGAGTAGATCTCCGGATCAATGTCCACGAGTAGCACCCGCTCACCCTTCTCCTCGTAGAACGCCGCAATTTCCTGAGACAGTTCATTGAAGGAAAGGAGGATGACGTGGTCCTTCAGTTCAAAGTTGTGGGTTGCCGTCAGCTGCTGAGGAGGTGTGTTCCGGTCCAAGAAGCTCAGAAGCCCCTTGAAGGACTTATAGAGGGAGTGGATGCCGCTGTGCCCAAAGGAAGAAAGCACAAATGAAAGCAGCGTCACACAGACGGCTGTGGCAAAGACCTGGTCGGAGAAGAGCCCATCCATCCAAGCCAGCAGCGCCAGGATGATGGTGATCTCAGATCCTTGGTTGAGGGTTAGCCCCACCATGAAGGTCGGACGTGCTTTCAGACCCGTGGCGTATCCCATGATGATGGAAATGATAGGCTTCACCACCAGCACGAGGATCGTCAGCATGATGATGCCTCCGAAGCTCGATGCGTAGACGGCACCGTCGATGCGGGCCATCATCACGCCCAGGGTGATGAAGAACAGGATCTGCCCAAACGACTGCAGGGGGCCGACCTTGTCTTCGACGTCAATGCGGTAGGGCAGGATGCCGATGGAAACCCCTGCGAAGAAGGCTCCGGCTTCCGGAGCAATGCCCAAGTAGTCACAGATACTGGCCACCCCCATGCAGTATCCCAGGGCGCTGATGAACAGCATCTCAGAGGAACGCAGCAGGTAGCGGAGGATGGGCTCCAGGAACAGCTTTGCCAGCACAAGGAGGAAGAGGAGCATCAAAATGACGCCCTCGGTCATCCAGAGGTTGAAGACCCCGGAATCCTGAGTGGCATCGCTGCCAACGGTGGCATCGAGCTTGGCCAGCAGGACCACAGCCACGAGGCTGGAGATGACCATGCTTCCCTTGGCAATCTGTCCATGCAGGCTCTCTTCACTCTCATACTGCTCCAGCGCCAGTCCCACCAGGGCTGCAGAAGGAATCACCATGCAGAGAGCAAAGTAGATGGAGTCAGCAAAGCTGGTGGTGCCCACAATCTTGGAGCCGACAAAGTAGAAGAACAGCAGCCCCAGTGCGAGGTACCCCAATCCGTTGACTGTGATCAGGCGTCCGCGCTTGGTGATGTCATTGATGTCAAACTGCAGACCCGCCATGAAGAAGATCAGGATCACCCCAATCTGCTGGAATCCCAGCAGAATGGACTCAATTCCGGGGAAAAGGGCCTCGAGCTCTTCCGGAGTCGAAGCCATTCCACCAGCCACTCCTCCCATGAGGAAGCCCATGACGATGAAGGAGAGGGTGCTCGTCTGCTTAAGCAGCGTGAGGACAATGGTGAGCAGCATGGCGCCACCGAGCATCAGGCCCAGGGGCTTGATCAGCCAGCCACCTCCCCCTGCGTAAGCCGGGAGAGCAAGCAGCAGCAGCACTCCTAAGGCCACAGAAAATCGAAAAAATCGAGAGTTCAGCATTTCAGTTTCCTTTCAATCAGACGGTTCAGGCGTGAGCAACTTCAGCGTGCTCCGCACTCTTCAGCAGGCTTTCCACTTCTTGCAGATCCGCTTTTCCGGGTTCCACAAAAGCGTCTTTCACAGGCTTGTGGGCCTCTTGTTCAAAGACCTGCCGGAAGGACTTCGCCGCAAGGTATTCAGTCTGAATCACAAAGCGTGCGCCTGAGCCGTAGAGGTCCAGGGTCTCTTGGTGCGAGGAGGTGGCGGCAATAAACGGCACCTCAGGGGAGCGCTCCTTCAGCCAGCGGGCAATGCCCATCTCGGCTTCCTGGCCTCCGTCCATGCAGGAGATAACGACCTTGGCCTTGTCGAAGGCCATGCTTTCCCACACATCCGGATCCTGCATGTCCGAGTAGTGGGCGTGAATGTTACTGTGTCCGTGCTGATTCTCAAAGTACTCGGTGATGTCCGGATCAAGGTCCAAAAGCAGAACCTGCTGTCCCCGCTTCGCATAGAAGTCGGCAATCTCAACGGCAAGGTCGTTGTACTCCATGATCACCACATGGTTTTCCAGCACCAGGTCGTGCTCGCCTTCGTGGTCGGTCTCTTCGCGGGTGCGGCGTCCGTCCATGAACTTCAACGGTCCGGAGAGGGCGTTGTAGATCTGATCCATGAACTGGTGCCCCAGCGATGAAAGGAAGAAGGTCACCAGCACAACGATGGTGATGACAATGAAGAGGTGCGGGTCAAAGATCTTGTACTGCAGGCACAAGACCGACAGCATGAGCGAAAACTCGGAAGACTGGTTGATGATGACCCCCATCAAGAGCGAGGGTTTCGACTCCAGCTTACTGAGGTACCCCAGGGTGAGCATCAGCGGGATGGTTCCAATGACAACCGGAACAATCGCCAGGAAGATGCCATCCACCAGACCTCCCATGACCTGCTCCACCTCAAGGCCGGAGATGTCAAAGCCGAGACCGAAGAAGAACAGCATCACCCCAAAGGCCTTGAGGGGCTCCACCTTGTCTTCAATTTCGTGCCGGTATGGCAACGCAGCCAGGGTCGCTCCTGCGAAGAAGGCTCCGATTCCAGAGGAGAAGTGCACCACCTCACAGAGTCCCGCGACGCCCATGCCGTATCCCAGGGTCCCAATGAAGAGGAGCTGAGGGGAGCGAGCAAAGAACTTGAAGAGCGGACTGAGGACGTGCTTGGTGACAAAGTACAGAATGACAGCAAGGATGATCATCTTGCCGAAGATCAGGCCGATCTCAACCCCCAGCACCGGAGGCTCTTCTCCCGGGGCAATCGGCTTCAGAACTCCAAGAATGGCCAGCGCCACCACCGCAGTGATGTCCTGCAGCACCATCAGGCCCAGAGCAATCTGTCCGTGCTCCTGAGCAATCTGTCCGGTTTGCTTGAGGTTCCCCACCACCAAGATGGTGGAGGAGAGCGTGAGGCAGATGCCAAAGTACAGCAGCGCGGCAGTGGCATTGCCTTCTGGCAGCCCAGCGTTGCGCATGTACTCCTCACCAATGCCCATGTACACCACACCGAACCCGACACAGACGATCAGCAGGCCAACGATCTGCCCCATTCCGTTGATCAGGAGCAGCTTCCAGCGCTTGATCAGTCCCGGGATGTCCACTTCCATCCCTGCCATGAAGAGCAGGAGCGTGATGCCCACGTCCACGAAGGCGGTCATCACGTTCGTGTTGATGACCTCCTTGAAGCCGATCGCTCCGCCGATGATGCCCACAATGATGAAGGCGAAGAGGCTGGCCTGCTTGGCGTAGCTCAGAATGACCGCAATGATTGCCGCCGCCAGGAGCATGGCTCCCAAGGGCTCGATCAGGTCCGTTCCGCCACCGCCACCGCCCGCATAAGCAGGCAGGGCCAGTACGAGTGATCCCAGCAAAGTTATGAGGCGTGCCATATGGTTCCTGCTCCCTGGTGTTGAGGTTCCTCAAAAATTAGAATCAAAAAAAGCCCCTAATATCTATCGGCTTCGCGTGCCGAACGCAATCGTTTCTTGGCTTTTTTACATTCCTAAAACCAAGTCGGGCTTCATGCAAAAGAAACACCTAAACGAACCCCCCTCGTCAGTTCCTTAAAAAAATTGTCCGGAAAATAAATTTAAAATTTAAATCAGCAGGCCCTTTGCTGAGTACTTCTCTTCATCAAACGGTTCCGACTAAGCAATCCGGATCTTTTCTAAATAGCTGATAGAAATTGTTAATTTTTTAGTTGATCAACTAAATTAAGCGGGCAGAGGACCGGCGAAGGGGCAGAGGTTTCTTGAGAGCAGGAGAATGAGGAAAGCGGTGCAGAAGGGGGGAGCCAGATGCGAAAGTGCTCCGAAAAACAGGCCCGGTCGTGAGAAACTGTGAAGGGTTTGACGCTACGGGAAGACCAGAGAAGTCCGTGAACGAGTCAGCCTTTGAGCGGCTTTTCTCACCAACGAAACAGAAAAACTTGGGGAAAGTAAGAAGGGATCAGGAATGCGGGAATCGGATGATTCGGAAAGGATGGTGCCGAAGAGGAGACTCGAACTCCTACGGGCGTTGCCCACTACCCCCTCAAGATAGCGTGTCTACCAGTTCCACCACTTCGGCACTGCAATCCACTAAAATAGGCACTCCTGAATGCGATTGCAAGTAGATAATGAAAAAAACGCGAGTGCGCTCACTCACTCCAGCGCCTTCGCCTGGTCGCGGAGCACATGCTTCTGGACCTTCCCCGTGGAGGTCTTGGGGAGTTCCGCAAAGAGAACCGTCTTGGGGCACTTGAAGTGAGCCATCTCGCTTCGACAGAAGGCGATCAGCTCCTCGTCCGAGACACGTTGACCGGACTTGAGGGTCACAAAGGCACACGGCGTTTCCCCCCACGTCGCATCGGGACGCGCCACCACGGCCGCTTCCAGAACAGCCGGGTGCCGGTAAAGGGTTTCCTCAATCTCCAAGCTGGAGATGTTCTCGCCTCCGGAAATGATGACGTCCTTGGAGCGATCCTTGATCTCCAGGTACCCGTCTGGGTGCATGACGGCGAGGTCTCCGGTCCGGAACCACCCCTGACCAAGAGATGCCTCGGACGCTTCTGGATTCTTCAGGTACCCCTTCATGAGGGTGTTGCCCCGTAACGCAATCTCTCCCAGGGTTTCACCGTCATGTGGAACGGGGCTTCCGGAGGCGTCCAGCACTTCTGCTTCGCTGAGACTTGGGTAACGAACCCCTTGCCGAGCGTTCTTGCGGGCTTGTTCAGCAGAAGGAAGCGCATTCCACTCCGGTTGCCACTGGCACAGCGTCGCAGGGCCATACGATTCGGTCAGGCCGTACAGGTGAATGACTCGGAAGTTCATGGGCTCCATGGCGGCAATCACCTGACTCGGAGGGGCCGCGCCTCCGGTCGCAATGACCACCTGGTGCTCAAACCGGAGCGACGCGGCTTCCGGAGCATTGGCGAGCGCGTTCAGTATGATCGGGGCCCCGCAGAGGTGAGTCACCCGGTGCCGTTCAATGAGCTGAAACACGGCTTCTGGTGTGAACTTGCGTAGGCACACGTGAGAGGCTCCCATTGCGGTGACTCCCCAGTTGAAGCCCCATCCGTTGCAGTGAAACATGGGCAGGGTCCAGAGGTAGGTGGACTCCGGCTGCATGCCCAGCATCAACGGATTGCACAGGCCCGCAAGGTAGGCGCCTCGGTGGTGGTAGACCACGCCTTTGGGATTTCCGGTGGTGCCCGACGTGTAGTTCAGCGAAATGGCCTCCCATTCGTCTTCCGGACGGTGCGGTTCAAAATCGGGAGTGCCCTCCTGCAAGAAGGCCTCATAGGTCATGGACCCCAGCAGCTCCCCAACGGGCTCATCGTCAATGTCGATCACCAGCAGCTCCCGGGAGCACTGGGCAAGCGCTTCGCGAATGACCGGGGAAAACTCGCGGTCGGTGATCAGGACCTTGGCCTCACCGTGCTCCAGAATGTGAGCAATGGTGCGGGCGTCGAGTCGGATGTTAAGGGCGTTGAGCACAGCCCCAGCCATCGGCACCGCAAAGTGGGCTTCCAGCATGGGAGGAATGTTCGGAGCCATCAGCGCCACCGTGTCTCCCGGCGTCACTCCATGACGGTGCAGGGCAGACGCAAAGCGCCGACAGCGCTCGGCCAGCTGCGGGTAGGTCCAGTGCTGATCCCGGTAGAAAACAGCCGGCTTGTTCCGGTGAATCCAGGCGGCTCGGTCAAGGAAGTCGATGGGTGTGAGCGGCTGGTAGTTGGCCGGCCGTTTGGGCAGGTGCTCCTCAAAGAGATGAGTCATGGTGTTCCCCCTTAAAAAACGTTAATCCAAGAAGCGATCGCGCCACTCCGGTCGCGGCATCCAGCAGGTGTCATGACGTCCAAACCAGTGAAACCGGTGACGCGCCACGAAGTCGTAAACCCGGTCTCGCCACGAAACCGGAAGACACCGGAAGGCGGCCAGCCAGGCCCAAGGCTTCCGGAGCCTCATCGCCACCCGCAGAGCGGCTTCGCTGCGGAGGAAGCAGGCTCCGGAGGCTTCGATGAGCACAAGGCTGTCGATGGTGTGGCGGTCGATTTGATGATGCTGGAGGTGCTGCTGCCCCAACTCGCTCTGCAGCGAGGCAAAGCGAAACTGACCCTCCGGATCGTGTTGAAGGACAAACTGCACGGAGGCGCTACAAAGGGCACATTCCCCATCGTAGAGCAGCAGGTTCATTCGTGCTTCTTCGTCGGTTTGGGACGGACGATGGACCTTTCCTTTTTGACCTTCTCTTTGGGGGGCTCGGCTTTTTCCGGCTTCTTGGCGCGCTTCCGGACCTGGCGGGTCGCTTGCCCCACCCAGGAGCTGACCAGCTCGCTGCGTTCCTTGCCCACAATCTGGCACAGGGCGTCCAGTTGCTTGATGACCTCTTCAGAGAGCTGCAGCTCCACCCGAACCATGCCTTTTTGCTGCTGGCGTTCGCGGTAACGCTGTTGACGCTGGGCCCCTGTCAGAGGCGTCCGTTTGAAGGAAGATGCATTGGTCGACATGGCGCAGAGCTGGGAACGGTTGGGCGGAATCGGGATGGCTCAACTGGTTTAGACACGGTGCCACATTTGGGGCCAAACCACAATGAAAGGCGGAAGCCGAGGGCCCGAAATCGCAGGGTGGGTTCTCTCTTCAGAGAGTGGGGGAAGGGTCGAGAGGCTTCTGTCACGATTGAAGCGGTCGCTCTCCACGCGGTTGCTGGGCGGCTGACCTTCAAAGGGGGAGTTGGCTGAGGATCTCCCGGAGGGGACTGTCGTAAACCTGCTCAGTGCCGTAAACGACGGCTCCTGCAAGGCAGAGGAAGGGGGCAAAGGGGAAGGGCTGATGGAGTCCTTCCGGCCCCTGGCGCACCCACTGAAAGCCTCCCCAAACGGTCCCGAGCAACGCCGCCAAGAAAATGATCAGCGGCAGTCCAAGGCTTCCGGTCCAGAGCCCCAGCAGTCCGAGGACTGCTCCATCGCCGGATCCCAGGCCTTCGCGTTCCCGGAGGGTTTCATAAACGACGCCAACCCAGTAGAGCCCTCCTGCGCCGAGCAACAGCGCCAGCAGGCGTTCCGGAAGCAGGTGAGGGGCAAAGACGACCAACCACGTCACCTGCAGCGCGGCGCCCAGCAGCAGCAGACGCATCTCAATGAGCAGCGTCTTGAGGTCAAACCAGGCGATTCCGATCAGAGTGATGAGGAGCAGGCTGTCTTGAAGGAGCAGCGGGGTGGGGCCCCGGAGCCAGTAGAGCAGCGTGGTAGCGCTGACAAAACTGAGACCGACGGGCAGCAGGTGCAGTTGTGGAGGAGGAGACGTGGGGTCCGCCAGCGGGACGTCGTGCCACTCACGAACCAGGGCCCGGTTCAGGTGCCAGGTGAGTCCTCCTGCCGCCAAGGCGGAGGCGGTAACGGTCAGCAGCCACAAACCCAACGGCACAGCGCTCTCGGGGTTACCGTTGGCGGCGGAGGTAGTCCAGCAGAGCCGGGACGACCAACTCGGCACTCCACAAGCCCCGGTCAAACTTCATCTCCGGGAGGATGGTGTAGCGTCCAAAACGCATCTGCCGTCCCGACTCCCGGACCGAGAGGAACCGTGGCTCAGACGTGGCCGTGATGAGCTGCATGGGCGTGCTCAGCTCACCCAGGTGGTCGCTGATGCCTTCCCAGTGGACAGACGCCTGCAGGCTGTGGGCATATCCCTCAGCGCTGCCCTCCTGCAGGAGCTCCACCTGTTCAGGGGTAAAGGCTTCGTCTGGGCGGCACCGATCTAGGTAGCCTTGGAGGTTCCCCTGACGGAGCAGCTCCACGCCTTCCTTCTGAAGGGGCAGTTCGTCGATAAGGGGGTACGCATGAGCAGACATGGTGTTGAGGGTCCGGATGACCTGCCGGTGCGTCACGGCCATCTGAAAGCCGACCTGTGCACCAAGCCCCACCCCAATGAAGTGGGTGTAATCCACCCGCATCTCCTGCAAGACTCCCATCACGTGGGCAATCCGGTTGCTGATTGAGTAGGCCTCCGGATCATCTGGAGCGTCGCTGCGTCCCTGTCCCAAGGGCTCAAGGGTGACAATGCGGAAAATCGACTCCAGCTGTTCGATGTATCCGGTTTCCTGCCAGTAGTTTTCTGTGACCAAGATGGGGCCGTGCAGCAGCAGGTAGGGGCCTCGGTCGCCGTAAAGCTCGTAGTGAATCTTCTGGTGGTTGATGACAACAAAAGGCATGTTTCGCCGATTCAGAGACGGGTTGCCCGACGCAGCCGGGTTTTCATGTCGTCCAGCTCTTCCGGAGTGGGCTGATGCCGCCACCGCCGGTGAAACCAGGCCCACTGGTCGGGGTGGTTCCGAAGGACGGTTTCCATCTGGCGGTTCAGGTGCAAGCTGACGTTGAACTGATTCTGAGCGTCTTCCACCTCCGGGTCCCGGCGGAAGCTGCCCCAGTGCTCAAAGCGGAGCCGAAAGCGTCCGTCCGGTTCCCGCAGAATGAGGTAGTTGACCACGGGAGCACCAGTCCGGAGCGCCAAGGCCGCCGCGCTCTGTGGGGTCTTGGCCGGCAGGTTGAAGAACGGCACCCAGTGGCTTGGGACGTTGGTGTCCTGATCGGTGGCCAGCACAAAGACCTCCTTGTCCTGAAAGCAGCGGAGCAGCTTCCGCGTGGCCTGAGGGTCTCCTCGGCTGATGAGCTTGAGGGCGCCCCGCTCCCGGATAGCGCGGATGGCGTCATTGAGCCGCGGGTCCGGAACATTGGTGGTGGCCGCTGACATGGGAATTCCGGAGAGCCGGGAGTAGACGTTGATCAGTTCCCAGTTTCCCAGATGCAGGCCCAGCAGGATCACTCCACGTTGCTGATCCAGAGCGTCACGCAGCACCGCTTCGTTTTCCACCAGAAGCCGATTCGAGGCGTCATGGTCAATCTGATCCATGCCGAGGAACTCAAACAGCAGCTGCCCAAAGTTCTCAAAGCAGGCCTGCAGCCAGGTCGCCCGTTGCTCATCAGAGGCGTCCGGGAAGACGTGTGCCAGCTGCGTTTGAGCAATGCCCCGTTCTTTGGGGAAGAGCTTGAGGGCCACGCGTCCGAGCTGACGTCCGAGCAGCTGGAGCTGTTCCAGGGGCAAACGCTTCCCCAGCCAGAGCCCCCCTTGGAAGAGACGCCACTCGGCGGTTCGGCGCAAGTGAGCCAGGCGAGAAGACCGGTGGTGCCGGAAGGCCTGGTAGTTCAGGGCCTCTTCCTGCCAATGGGCGTCAAAAGCGGTTTCGGTTTCCGGAGGCTCAGAGGGAGACATGGGCTTCAATGTACTCGCGGACCGCTGCGGCGGTCGCCGGGAGCACCGTCTTGCGGGTTTCCTGAGTCGTCAGGGCCTGAAGGGCTTCCGGAAGCTCTAGGACGGAACCGGTGGCGCGTTCCACGGCGTCGGCAAACTTGGCCGGATGCGCGCAGGCCAAGGAGATGACGGGGCCTTCGAGCTGAAGCGTCTCGGCGGCATGAACCCCGGTGGCCGTGTGGGGGTCGAGCAGGTAGCCCTGGTCGTGGTACGTCTTCCGGATGGTTTCTAAGATGTCGTCATCGGAGGCGCCAGCAGAGTCAAACTCCTGGCGGGCGTTGGCCAGCAAGGCGGCGTCAATGGTGAGCTTTCCGGTCTCCCGGAAGGTGCTCATCCAGTTCTGGATGGTGCCGGCATCTCGTCCCGTCAGCTCGAACAGGTAGCGTTCAAAGTTGCTGGAAATCTGGATGTCCATGGACGGGCTGAGGGTGGGAGTGACGCCCAGCTGATGGTACTCTCCTGTGCTGAAGAAGCGGTGGAGGATGTCGTTCTGATTGGTGGCCACCACCAGCCGGTTCACCGGAAGCCCCATCTGCTTGGCGTACCAACCAGCGAGCACGTTCCCAAAGTTTCCGGAGGGGACCACAAAGGTCACCGGGGCGCCGTTGGGGCTGACCCGGAACCAGGCATAAAAGTAGTAAACGATCTGAGCGAGCACCCGCGCCCAGTTGATGGAATTCACGGCGCCGAGGTGGTACTTCCGCTTGAAGTCGAGGTCACCAAACAGGTCCTTGACGATGTTCTGCGCATCATCAAAGAACCCCTGCACGGCGAGGTTGTGGATGTTCGGATCCAGCACCGTTGTCATCTGCCGCTCCTGGATGGGGCTGACGCGTCCTTCCGGATGGAGCATGAAAACCTCGACCCCTGTGCGGCCTCGCATGCCGTGAATGGCGGCGCTGCCGGTGTCTCCCGAAGTGGCGCCGAGGATGCGCAGAGGGTGCTGGCGCTGGTTGAGGAAGTGCTCAAAGAGGTTGCCGAGGAACTGCAGGGCCACATCCTTGAACGCGAACGTCGGGCCATGGAAGAGTTCCAGAATGAAGCGGTCTCCGACAGGCTGCACGGGTGTCACCTCAGGAGTCCGGAAGCTCTGGTAGCTTCGCTTCAGCAGCGCACCAAGGGTTTCCTCTGAAAGCTCTCCCTCCACAAAGGGGCGCAGGATGGCGGCTCCGAGCTCGGGGAAACTCAGGTGCTTCCACCCCTGCAGCGCCTGACTCAGGTCCGGGAGGGTGTCGGGGACCAGCAGGCCTCCGTCTTCGGCCAGGCCCATCATGACGGCTTCTTCAAAGGAAAGCCCTTCAACTTGTCCGCGCGTACTGCGATAATGCATTGACTGAGTGGTAATGAGGTTCAATTGAAAACAATGCGGTGCCCGGTGAGCGCCGTTTTGCAGAAAGGGAGGTCGGTTGTCAAATTGGAGAGCACGGTTGCTGGGACTGGGGCTTTGGTTGTGGGGGCCCCTGCTGTGGGCCCAGTCGGCTCCGGTGCTGCCGGAAGTTCAGCTCTATCATTCCGTCGGGAGCCGAAACAGTTCTTATACCACACTTGCCGGAGGCATGGCCATTCATTTGTTTGATGAGGTTGGCGGGCCGTCGCGCTACCTGCATGTGCTAGCGGTACAGGTCCCAAACGCGGGAGGGCAAACGCGGCTCAGCACCTTTGGTCCGGAAACCGATGGGCGTGGGGTGGAACTGGGGGTGCACGATCAGTGGACCAGCCCGGCCGGGAAGGCCGCAACCCTCTCGGTCCGGCACATTGAATGGGAAGCGGCCGAGGAGGCTCCTGCGGCTGAGAAGGCTTCCCTGGATGCGCTCCACATGGGGTGGAGCTGGGAATCCGGAGCTGCAGACTGGATCGTCTGGCTGTTTGGGTTGGACATCACCACGCTGCACCTTCCGCATGACCGGCCCACGGAGTTGCAGCTTGCGCTCGGATTCCGCTCGTCCTTCTGAACTAGAGCATGGCGAGCTCGTCCTGAATCTGCTGGGCCTCCTCATCAGAGAGGATGAAGTCTGATTTCAGGATGGCAAAGGCTTGCTCAGTCATGACCTTCTCCACCAGTTTGGCATCGTCCATCTTCAACATGATCCGGACCAGCCGGTCAAACAGACCCTTGGGGGTCTCAAAGGCGCCCTTGTTGAGCATGAGGAACTTGTCCACCTGCGCCGGGATGTCGAACCGCTTCTTTGCCTCGTCAAAGACAAACTCCTTGGAGTGCGAGTTGTAGTAGCCGTGCGTGAGCAGCTTGAGCTTGGCAAAGTTGACAATGAAGTCGTTTGCCGTCTTGCTGGCGTGCAGGGCGCGCTCCAGGTTGGTGACAGTGGTGTTGGGCATGTTGTAGCTGGCTTCGGACTTGTCGAGGCTGTCGAACATCACATGCGTGTGCGTCAGGATGTAGTACAGCATGTCTCCCTTGGGCGTCCGCATGCGGCGAGTGACCCGACGCATGGTGTCCATGACGTTGGGCGGGAACGGATCGTAACGGGCAGAGGGACGTCCCTGCTGCATGCTCTTGAGGGCCTTGAGGGGGTCGGCATCGCCGGAGCTGCTGCCGGTGGACATCCGTTGGATCTGATGCGCCGGACGCTTTTCTTCTGGTGAGTTGGCATCGCGTGTTCCTCCCACTCGAGGGGCTTCGGTCGCCTGCAGCGACTTCACCCGCAGCTTCACGGGGAGCACCTGCTCCTCGGCGGTCTCGACAAAGAGGCGCTCCTCCTCAAAGGAACTCTCCAGCACTTCATTGACCACCCACTCCAAGGCTTCTGCGTTGAAGTCGACCGCTTTGAGAAGCTCCTCCTGATAGCTGGGCGGAGTGGCCAAGAAGTCCTTCAGGGCCTGGGCTCGCTCAGCAGGGTCCGTGTGCTCCGCCTTGATGGTGTCAAAGTGAGCGTAGAAGTCCTGGAAGCGGTCAATGGAGAGAGAAAGCAGTTCTCCCATCATCTCCACATTACCCAACACCATGCAGGCGGATGCGACAGAAGTCCGGGCCTCATAGGCCTGCTGGAGCCACTGATAGAGCTGCGCAGAGGTGGCTTTGGGAGTGGAGTCAACATCTTCTAGCAAGCCCCCGAGCTGCATCTCATACTGCGAGATCTCGTTGCGGGCCTGTTCAATTTCGCTGATGGTCTCAGTGAGCCCTTTGACGAACGCGACGACGAGGTCCATTTTTTCCAGCAGCTCTTTGGATTCAAGGAGCATGCGGTGGTGGGAGTCAAAGATCTGCAACGCCTTGCGCAGGAGGCCCCGGATGGTGGTGAGGACCTTTTTCAGGAAGGCGGCCTGCAGGCGTTTGGGAGAGGCGTTGTAGTAGAGCTTCCCAAATGAAACGGCCAGGTTCCCTAAGATGGAATTGACCTGCCGGAGGGAGTCTAGGACCTGGTCCAGCTTCCCATTAAACATTTGCAGGTCTTGTTGCTCCTGTGTAGCCTTTTGAAGATGCCTCTCCGCGAACCCGCTGGGGTTACGGCTGCCTCCAAGCTGCAGACTCAGGTCGCTCAGGTACTGCAACGGAGCCAGTGGGACCTGAAGCAGTCCGAGCTGCAGGCGCAGGTCGTTCACCGTGAGCGGGAAACGCCCCTTGGGATCGTGCAGGGGCTTGGGCGGATGCTGCAGCGTCAGGCTTTGCTGGAGGTTCTTGAGCCGCCGCAGAATGGATTCGATGCTGGGGGCCGGAGATGGCGGATGAGGGTGCTCTCCCTTCAAAACAGATTCGAGCAGCTGTTCTTCCATTTCCTGCAGGGGGCGGAGCCCTTGAAACAGCGCGTAAGCGGCTTCAAGCTGTTCAACCGTAAGGGGCTTCTCTGCACCGCCAAAGTCGGGGCGGTTCAACAGGTCCTGCGCCTTGGGCTTCTGCTCGGAGTAGATCTGCTCAAACTGTGAGACGAACTCCTCCTCTACCTGATGAGGAATGGGCAGGTCCTTCCACGTCTGGCCCTGGAGGCTGTCGTGCAGCCGATCCAGTCGTTCCAGAGCCCGGGAAACGGACTCCCGTGGAGTCAGGCCTTTGGGCTCAATGCCAAAGAAGCCCTGGTCGAGGCTCAGGTGGATGCAGTAGCTGAGGTGGCTGATCCGGTTGCCCAGTTCAAGGAAGCGCTGAGGCGCCCGCTGGAAGTGCTCCGGAGTTCGGCAGTCCTCATAATACGTTTTGAAGAGCTGACGGATCTCGTTCAGCGTCTTGACGATGGTGCTTTGCTCACTCGACGGAATGAACCAGCGATGGTCGGGATGAAGTGCCGTTTTGACAAACTGCTGGATGGCTTCGGTTTCAACCTGAGCGGCCTGGAGCTGAGAAACCGGTCGTCTCTGTTGCTGAAGCGCCGAGCGTTTCTGTTGGACACTTTGAAGAAGAGAATCGTTCAAGGGAACTCCTGAAAGACCGCGATTCAAGAAAAAATCAAGCACACGTCCCTAGTGGAACTGGGGGACCCAGCTAACTCGTTTTTCAACAAAGACATGAACTCGTTGCTAAAAAATATCTCACAACCCCGCGAGATTCAACAGCTGAGTTTAACGCAACTCGAGCAACTCGCTGAAGAGTGCCGGCAACGGATTATTGAGGTCACCAGCAAGCGCGGCGGGCACTTGGCGTCTTCTCTCGGCGCGGTGGAACTCTCTGTGGCCCTCTTCCACCTGTTCGACTTCCAGAAGGACCGCATCATCTGGGACGTCGGGCACCAGGCCTACGCCCACAAGATCCTCAGTGGCCGAAGCGATGCCTTTGAAACCCTAGCCCAACGGGGGGGCATCAAGAAGTTTCTGTCCCGGGACGAGAGCCCGTATGACCACTTCGGGGCTGGGCATGCCTCCACGTCGATCTCTGCCGGAGTGGGCATGGCCATCAGCCGGGACCTCCGGGAAGAGGACCACCAGGTCATTGCCGTCATTGGCGATGGCTCCATGACCGGAGGCATGGCGTTTGAGGCGCTCAACCACAACGGGTTTGCCGAAAAGAAAATGCTGCTGATCTACAGTGACAACGGCATGAGCATTGACCCGAATGTGGGCGCCCTCTCCAAATTCGTCACCCGCATTGCTGCCTCACGTTACTACAACCGCATCCGCGAAGAGACCTGGGACCTCATCGGCAAGTCTCCGTTTTCCAAAACCCTCCACATTGGCATGGAGAAGGTGCTGGACTCCATGAAGACCTTCTTCACTCCAGGGATGCTCTTTGAGCAGCTGGGGTGGCGTTACTTTGGCCCGGTCGATGGACACAACCTGAAGGAACTCCTCGACATGCTGACGCATGTGAAGGACTTCGAGGGGCCGGTGGTGGTCCATGCGATCACCAAAAAGGGCAAGGGCTACAAGTACGCGGAAGAAGACGCCTACAAGTACCACGGGGTGAAACCCTTTGTCCCGGAGAGTGGCGAATTCATCAAAAAGAGCACTGCGGCGCCCACCAAGGCCGTCAGCTACTCCGACCTGTTTGGCTCCACGCTGAGTGAACTGATGACGCAGGATCCGGATGTGGTCGGGATCAGCGCCGCCATGCTCAGCGGGACCGGACTCTTAGCCCTGCAAGAACGCTACCCGGAACGCATCATTGACGTTGGGATTGCCGAAGGGCACGCGGTGACCTGTGCTGCGGGAATGGCGACCAATGGCACCAAACCCTTTGTGGCCATCTACTCTTCCTTCCTCCAGCGGTCCATTGATCAGCTCATTCACGACGTCGCAATCCAGAAGCTCCCGGTCCGCCTGATGCTCGATCGTGCCGGCTTTGTCGGCGCCGACGGGCCCACGCACCATGGGGCCTATGACCTCACTTACCTGCGGATGATCCCGGGACTGACGGTGATGGTGCCTCGCAACGGTGCGGAAATGAAACGGATGCTCCGCTTTGCCCACCAGTTTGAGTCTGGACCCATTGCCATGCGCTACCCACGTGGAGAGTCGGCTGAGCTGGAAGAGTCGTCGGTTCCCGAAATTGAACTGGGCCGGGCGCATGTGCTTCAGGAAGGCACCGAGGTGGCGATCTTTGCCGTCGGAGTCATGGTTGATGCCGCCCAAGCGGTTGCGGATCGCCTGAGTGAGCAGGGTTGGTCGTGCGCTGTGATCAACGGTCGTTTTGTGAAGCCTCTGGACGAAGCCACACTGCTGCGCTTTGCTGAATCCGCTGAGCTGGTGGTGACGCTGGAGGAAAACACGGCCCACGGCGGATTCGGGAGCGCTGTGCTGGAGGCCCTCTCATCGGCCCGGTCTTCTGTGGAAACCCTGGTGCTGGGCATTCCCGACCGCTTCATCGCCCAGGGCTCTCCGGAGGAGCAACGCGAGGAGGCAGGCCTGTCTGTGGAGGCGATTGAAGCTCAGATTCAGGCACGTCTGGAAGCCCGTCAACCCCAACGCCTGCGTGCTCTTCCTCAGGAGGCGCGAAAGGTGTCCTAAGGGGCTCCAGAACACACTTTTTACTTGCAAAACCCCGCCAAACCCCTTCTACTTGGACCGTCTGCTGACCCTGTTTCGGGACCCCTTAACCCGGCATTGAGTTGGGTGCTGAAACCCTCTGGTTTGGCAGCACGGTTTGTTAACTTCCCCAATTACTTCAAGGATGAAGAATGTCTGACACAATGTCCCGGCTGGAAGCCAAGATTCAGGATGCGATTGAAACCATTGAGATGCAGCGCATGGAAATTGCCGAGCTCAAGCAACGCAACGATGAGCTGGAGCAGCAGCAGCAGGAGTGGGAAGACAAGCTGAACGCCTTGATTGAAAAATTTGAGCAGTTTGATGCTGAAGACGGTGGCAGCAACGCCGAAGAGGGCGAGGCACAGGAAGAGTCCACGACCTCCTACGAGTCTCCGTCTTACGAAAACTCCGGGCATCACTACTGAGCCCCTCCCCTAACGGTCCACCCCCTCCATGCGCTTCAGCCCTGTGATCCGTCGACAGGTTTGGTGGCCCCTTCTTTTCAGCCTGGCGCTGCTCCTCCTGCCCACGTGGTGCTGGGGCAAGCTTCAGGTGACGGTGTTGCGCCCTACCCTCACGTACCCCTCTCAGAGTGCCCCCTGGCTGGAGCCCTTTCTGCAGTTTGAGCTGACTCGGCAGCTGCAGCTTTCCGGACAGTTTGCGGTCATGCCTCCTGAAATTGTGGAGCTGTGGCAGCCGCGTCTGAAGCAAAACCTCCAGGCCACCCTCACGGAAATGCAGGTGGAGGTGGGCGTCTCCCTGAGCCTCCAAAAGGTGCTTGGTCAAGCGGTTGCCACCTGGCAGGTGCTGCAGCACAACGGTCAGGAGTGGACCGTGCAGGAGTGGACCCAGACGCTCTCGTGGACCGACCCGGCCGGAGTGGTGGACGAGCTGCTGCAGGGAATGGGACGCTCCACAATTTTTGCCGAGCTCGACCCCTGGCCTCCCTCCTACTCCTGGGAGGGCACCGAAGCCTTCTTCCGCTGGCGGGCTCAGCTGACGCAGATTCCTCCGGATACTCTGGACACACGCCTCACGGAGCTGGACGCGCTGGAGTCCAGCTATCCGGAACTGCAGCAGTGGATTGCCTACCACCGGGCGATGCTGTTGGTCCTCAAGGCAACGGTTCGGCGCCCGGCGCACGTCCCGACGTTACGCGAAGCCGAGGACGCACTGAAACCGGCCATGGAGCTACAGCCTGGCGCCAGCGAGCAGCATGCTCTCATGGCCCTCATCCTCCACCTGAAAGGGGAAAAGCCTCTGGCCAAGTCAGAAGCGGTGCAGGCCAATGCGACCAATCCACGGCTGGGACCGGCCCTGATCCTCTATGGGTTGACGGTGGGACAGCGTCCGCAAGATGGCCAGAACTACATTGTCTCCGGGCTGACGCACTACCCGTTTCTCAAAGAGGCCAGCCCGCGGGACCTCCCCCCTTATCATGTACTGGCGCCAGAACTGGAACGTTGGCTGGTTCCTTCTGAAGACTCCGGCGAGCAGGAAGACTACGCGACCCTGATGCGGGAAGGCGAGGCGCAGTATCAGGCCGGAGAGTGGACCCGTGCGGAGCGCTACTTCAAACGCGCCCAGCAGCTGGAACCCGACCGTCCGGAGTCCCCAGTGTTCTTGGCTCGTCTCCGGATTGCGCAGGAAGACCTAGCCGGAAGCCTGAAACTCCTTGATCCCCTCCGGAAGCGGTTTCCCAACGAGCCGCAGGTGCTCCTGTACTACGGCTACACGCTGGAGAAGCTTGGCGAGATGGAGGCTGCCGAGAATGCCTACCGGGACTCCCTCCGGAACTCTCCTGACAACTCTCGGGCGCTGCTGCGACTGGGAACGGTGCTGATCAAGCGTGGACGCCTTGAAGAGGCCCGTAGCTTCCTAGAAAGCCTGACCCGCAAGTACCCGACCTACACGGTGGCGTGGTGGAACCTGGGCATCACCTACCATCAGCTCAACGAACTCCGCCTGGCTGAAGAGGCCTGGAGTCAGGCCCTGGCGTTGGAGCCCAACAACCTCAAAATCCAGCGTACCCTAGAGCGGGTGCAGCAGGAAATTGCGCGTAGCCGCTGACCTCAGTCGCCTCCTCCGGAGGCACCGGCATTCCGCCGGATCGTTACATTTTTTCGTGATAGAAAACTTGCAGCACCATCATGGGCGGGTACTCTGTTGAGCGTCTTACCCACCCTCCACCCGTAATGGTGAACCATGGCAGATTTTGGTACAATCTCATTAATGGTGGCTCTTGCTGCCTGCCTCTACGGCACGGTCGTGCCGCACCTCGGCGTGAGGACCAACAATTGGAATTTGGTCCGCTCCGCCCAGAACGCCAGCATCCTGACGTTCTTCTTGATTGCGCTGGCCTCTCTGGTCCTTGAATACGCGCTGATCACGAGCGATTTTAGCATTCGCTACGTCTGGGAAACCTCCAGCACCGACATGCCACTTTTCTACAAAGTGGCGGCCTTCTGGGGCGGACTAGACGGATCCCTCCTGTTCTGGCTGTTGGTCCAGAGCCTCTTCACGATGGTGGTGGCCTTCCGCTACCAGTACTCGAACCGAGAAATCATTCCCTACGTGCTCACCACCCTGAACGCCCTGATGGCGTTCCTGCTCATCCTCTTGCTGGGGTGGTCCAATCCGTTGGAACTGCAGTCGGTGATTCCGGAAGAAGGGCGGGGCCTGAATCCGCTGCTCCAGCATCCGGCAATGGCCGTGCACCCGCCATCCCTGTACCTGGGCTTCATCGGCTTCAGCGTCCCCTTCGCGTTTGCAATGGGCGGCCTGATCAAGGGACGGCTGGACAACGAATGGGTTCTGACCACCCGGCGCTGGACGCTGTTTGCCTTCTACTTCCTTTCGGCAGGACTGATCCTCGGTGGCCAGTGGGCCTATGAGGAGCTGGGCTGGGGCGGCTTCTGGGCATGGGACCCGGTGGAAAACGCGGCCTTCATGCCCTGGCTGACTGGAACCGCGTTCCTGCACTCCGTGATGATTCAGGAGAAGCGGAACATGCTCCGGATCTGGAACGTGGTGCTCATCATTGTCACCTTTGCTCTGACGATCATTGGAACGTTCCTGACCCGCTCCGGCGTTGTTAATTCGGTCCACTCCTTCACACAGTCCGAAATTGGTCCGGCCTTCCTCGTGTTCCTAGCCGTGGTGCTGGTGATCGCGTTTGCCCTGCTGTTCAAGCGGATCAACCTGCTGGAGTCTGAGCACAAGATGGAGTCGGTGCTGTGCCGGGAAAACGCCTTCCTTGCGCAAAACGTCCTCTTCGTCAGCATTGCCTTCACGGTTCTGCTGGGAACCACCTTCCCGCTGCTGGCAGAAGCAGTCCGGGGCGCGAAGCTCTCCATTCAGGCGCCGTTCTTCAACACGATCATTGCGCCCATGGGCTACCTGCTGATGTTCCTCATGGGCATCGGCACGCTCATCGCTTGGCGGAAAGCGAGCTGGGAGAGCCTGCGTCGGAGCTTCCAGAGTCCGATGCTGCTGGCCACCCTAGCGACCGTCGCCGGCTTCTTTCTGCTTCCGTCCGGATCCGCTTCTGGCGTCTACGCCATCATCTGGACCACGTCGTTTGTGTCGGCCACCATCGTCATTGAGGTGACCAAGGCCGGAAACGCCAAGGCCAAGCAACTGCGAACCAACTGGTTCACCGGCTTCTTCTATGCCGTCAACCGCAACCGCCGTCGTTACGGAGGCCTGCTGATTCACGTTGGGGTGATCCTCATGTACGCCGGCATTGCCGGGAAGTTCATCAGCACCGAACACTCCTTTACCCTGGAGCAAGGGGTGCCGAAGACGGTGGAAGGCTTCACGCTGGTTTCAAAAGGCGTGGAGGAGTTCCCCGTGGCGAACGCGACCCATCGGGCGGCAGTGATCGAAGTCTACGATGCAGACGGCACCCTGCTGGAGGTGATGAAGCCCGCCAAGAGTTTCTACCCCACGCAGCCGCAGCCGCTGACAGAGGTCGCCATCCGCCGGACCTTCAGCGAGGACCTCTACCTCATCTTCTCCAGTGAAGACGGTTCCGATCAGGGCACCGTGACGATCCGGATGTTTGTCAACCCCCTCATGGCTTGGGCGTGGTCGGCGTTGCCGATCTTCACCCTCGGCATTGGCCTGTGCCTTTCGTACCGACCGAAGCAGCTGCTCACCCGTGAGTCGGTCATCCGGAAGCGCTACGAGCGTGGCTACGCGGCCGGAGGCGCGCAATGAGCCTCTGGACGTCCTGGAAGTTCTGGGCGGCTTGGGGCCTGATCGGAGGCCTCATTGGCCTCTTCGCCTTTGGGTTCACTACCGACCCCAAGCTGGTGCCGTCTCCGTTGATTGGGAAACCGGCTCGCTCGTTTGAGCTGCAGCTGCTCAACGGCACTCAGACGGTTTCTCTGGAAGACTTCCGGGGCAAACCCCTGGTCCTGAACTTCTGGGCCTCGTGGTGTGTGGAGTGCCGTTCTGAGGCCGCTGAGCTGGAGGCCTTCCATCAGGAGCATTCGGCAAAGGGCGACGCGGTTGTGGTCGGGGTTGCCATTCAGGACACCGTTGATCAGGCCCAGGCCTTTGCCCAACGTTTCGGCAAGACCTACTTGCTGGGGCTGGATGATGCTGCGGGAAAAATTGCTCTGGACTATGGCATTTATGGTGTTCCCGAAACCTTCATCATTGACGCGGAAGGGGTCATCCGCACCAAGCAGGTGGGCGGTGTGACGCGAGCCTGGCTCGATCAGCAGGTCGCAAAGCTCTCCCAAGAAGGCTGATCCTCCCTTCCGTTCCCCGACAAGCGGTCCCTCAGAAATCCCATGAAGCTGAAATGGAAAGCCGTTCTGAGTGACCGCCGTCTCCTCCGCAACCTGGTTCTCATGGCGGCCATGTGGCTGGGAGTCACTTGGTGGCAAACCCGAGACCTGGTTCCCACACAAACCCTGGCCGCACCATTGCCCGCAGACTCGCTGACGGGTCCGGTGCCTCCTCTGGAAGCACACCGTGGGAAGCGGGTGCTGCTCTACTTTTTTGCGCCGTGGTGTTCGGTGTGTGCGGTCAACATTGACAACTTGGACTGGCTCCGGACCCTTCGCTCAGAGGAGACGCTGGCCATTTACGCAGTGGCGCTGGACTACCAGGGTCCGGACGAGCTGCTGCAGTACGTCCAGAAGCACGAGTTGGAGGTCCCGGTGTTGCTGGGAACCCGAGATACCTGGGCGAGCTACCGGGTTCAGGCCTTCCCGACGGTGTACGCGCTCGATGAAGCCGGACGGATTGAGTCCCGGGCCGTTGGATACGTGCCCCTGATCGGCCTCTGGTGGCGCAGCCTCTAGGCCCTCTATTTTCATGATCATGCCCCTTTGACCTTCAACCTTGAGGAAGTACATGAGCTACACGCCCGCTGAAAATCGCTATGAACAGATGGTCTACCGCCGCTGCGGCCGGTCGGGCCTCCAACTGCCCCTGGTCTCCTTGGGCCTGTGGCACAACTTTGGAGAAGACACCCCGCATGAGACCAAGCGGGCCATGTGTCAGGTGGCTTTCGACCAAGGGATCAACCACTTTGACCTGGCCAACAACTACGGACCTCCTCCGGGAAGCGCCGAAGAGGCGTTTGGGGAGATCCTCAAAACCGATTTTCAGGGCTATCGGGACGAATTGATCATCTCTTCCAAGGCCGGGTACCTGATGTGGCCGGGGCCTTATGGCGAATGGGGCAGTCGCAAGTACCTCGTTGCCTCATGTGACCAGTCCCTCAAGCGCATGGGGCTCGACTATGTGGACATCTTCTACTCGCACCGTTTCGATCCAGACACGCCGCTGGAGGAAACGATGGGCGCGCTGGATTACATCGTCCGTTCCGGACGGGCCCTGTATGTGGGAATTTCATCCTACAACTCCCAACGGACTCGGGAAGCCGTGGCGATTTTGAAGGAACTGGGCACCCCGTGCCTGATCCATCAACCGTCGTACAGCATGATCAACCGCTGGTTGGAACGCGATGGCCTGAAGGAAACCCTGGAGGAGTTGGGCGTGGGATCGATTGCTTTTTCACCGCTGGCGCAGGGGATGCTGACGAACAAGTACTTGGGCGGTGTACCACAGGACAGTCGGGCGGCTCAGGACAAGTCGCTGGATCCGGGATTCCTCTCTGAGCGGGCGCTGGGGAACATTGCCAAGCTCAACGAAATTGCTCAGCGACGTGGACAGACTCTGGCGCAGATGGCCATTGCATGGGTGCTTCGAGACGGAGGCATCACTAGCGCCTTGATTGGTGCCTCGCGTCCGCAGCAGGTGCTGGACTGTGCTGCAGCCATTCAGAACCTCGACTTTACGCCGGAAGAGCTGGCAGAAATCGACCAGTATGCCGACGAAGAGGCCATTAACCTGTGGGCGCAGTCTGCAGAGCTCGACTGAGTCAACTCCCTCCCTGTCCGGGATTGCCCAGCGGCAGTGCCATGGCGATTCCGGACACCCCCTCCTGCTGCCGAAGCAGCATCAATTCCCCTTTCAGCTGATGTGCGACAATCCGAAAGTGCTGAAGCAGCGCATCCTCTGAAGCCGACTCCAGCAACGCATCGAGCGCGGCAGAGGGGTGAGGCAGCTGAATCCGGAAGCGCGAGTGCACGCCTGGACGCAGGTTCAGGAACGGAGCATTGGTGTCGGTGGCCCGAAGCGCTCCGACTTCCAGCAGCAACGGTGCTCCGGGCGGCAGGGCCACCGCGCAGGTTTGCAGTCCCCACAGCAGCAGCTCCAGCAGCATCAAGGCATCGCAGCCAACGGACCGGGCCTCGACCTCGCGCTGAATCTGCAGCGGGACGTCCGGGACGCTTCCCTCCCAGAGCGTCTCAATCAGCGGCAGCACCTGATCCAGCACCGATTCCTCATTGGGAACCCCGGGAGTGAGCACCGCGAGCTGCTGCTGAAACCGCATCCGGAGCTCAGGAGAGAGCGTGCTCTGCTCCCACTTCAGCCAGGTCCGCGCCAGCAGGTGTCCATGGTGGAAGGAAAGGCCACTGGCGTTTCCGGAGAAGAGGCTGCTTTGATGCAGAGCCATTTCAATGGTTGCCAGCAGCTCCCGACGCTTGAAGGGCTTGACGATGTAGCCGGAGGGGTGTGTGAGCTTGGCCCGCTCGAGCATCGACTGGTTGGTGAACGACGTCACATAGATCATTGGTAGACCGTGCTGCTGCCGAAGCTGCTGGGCGGTTTCAATGCCATCCATCTCGCCTGACAGCATCACGTCAACAAGGGCCAGGTCCACGGACTGTTCCTGCAGCAGCGCTAGGGCTTCTTCGCCAGAAGACGCAATCACGGCCGAATACCCGGCCTCTTCCAAGCAGTAGACCATGTCGTCGGCCACAATGGCTTCATCCTCAATCACGAGGAGCCGTCCACGGTTCATGCGTCCTCCGGGAACTCGAGTTCAAAGCACGCGCCGCCGTCATTGTAGGCGTGGTAGGCCTGACCAATCTGCCGGGAGAGCAGGTGGATGAGGCGAAGCCCGGTGGTTTGGGACTGTCCCCAGTTGGCCAGTTCCGGAAATCCGGGACCGTCGTCTCGGACGGCGAGCCGGATCTGCTGGGAGGCGCCAGGGCGAAGCTCGACTTCAATGTGAGTCTGCTCACCGGTCCGGGCGTGCTTAATGGCGTTGGTCAGGAGCTCGTTGAGAATGAGCCCGCAGGGAATGACGTGATCGAGACGGATCCGGACTGGGGCAACCCGGAGAACCAGCTTGGTCGCTTCGTGGGTGCTGTAGGACGCCAGCAGCTCCTGTGAAAGCTCCTCAACAAACTCCGGGAAGTCGATCTGGGTCAGCTCCGGCGCGCGGTAGAGCTTCTCATGGATCAGTGACATGGTGTGGATGCGCTGCTGAAGCTCTCGTGTCAGCTCCTCCAGTCGCTCGTCCCGGATGCTCCGGAACTGGAGCCGAAGCATGCTGGAGATGATCTGCATGTTGTTCTTCACCCGGTGGTGGACCTCCTGGAGCAGGATCTCCTTTTCCTTGAGGGAGTGCTGCAGCTGGTTTCCAGCATCAATGCGTTCCTCCACCTCCTGAAGCAGCTGCTCGTTGGCCTGACGCAGTTCCTCCGTACGGCTGAGCACCTGTTCTTCCAGCTGCTGCTTGTAGCGTACCAGCTCGGCCTCGGCTTCCGCCCGGCGTTTGAGCTCGTCTCGGAGCTGTTCCGTGTACTGCCTCAGGGTCTGACGCATGCGGTTGAAGGCAAACACGACCTCCTCCAGTTCGTCGTGACGCTTCAGTCGCTGCAGCTGCAGCGGTGCAGCCAGCGTCTCCGGAGTGGTGGCATGGGCAAAGTCGGCCATGGTGCCGAGGTGCCGGGTGAGAAGGCGCTGCACAAGGATGAGGATGAATCCGGAGATGAGGAAGGTTTTGACCGCCTGTGTGGCCAGGATCAGCAGGACGCGGTCCCAGAGACGCTGCTCTGCCTCTGCTAGAGACGCGACCAGCCGGAGCTCGCCTAGATCGTAGGATTCACCGTTGTGGGTGTAGCGGAGCGGGTAACGGTGTTCCACCTCAGAGGAATCAGGCAAGGCGCCTTCCTCCATCTGCACACCCTCCGGAGAGCGGATTTCCGCAAAGCGCATGTCTGGTAACCGGACCACCCCTTCCAGCAGCACCTGCGTCTGTCGCAGGTCCGTCATCCAGAGGCTGTTGATGATGCCCTGAAGGTAACTGGTCCGGATCTGCTCCATGCGGTCTTCAATCAGGTTGACATCCCGACGGTAGTCCGTTTGCAGCTGATAGCCGGTGCTCAGCAGGGTAAACAGCGAACTGGCTAGGAGGATGTGAAAGATCAATCGACTGCCGATTGAGTCACGTCGCAGGACCTTAGGGGCGGCGATGGGAAGCGGAAAATTCATAGGAACTCAAGCATTTTGACGTCGCATCTCGGTTCGGGATGCCTTATCCTTTTGGGCAATTTATCAGCATCGGTCACGGGAAGGGCCCTGGACCAGACAGAACCTGGAGGAAAATTATGACTGCCGCGAAGTTTTACTTCCCTCATGAAGAACTCCGACGTGAACTTGACATCAGCCAGCGCAAGGTCCAGGTCATGGAATCGGCCTTGGCGGATGTGCTGGAAGAGCTCCGCTTCCTTCATCGCCAGGCGGAGCAGATCACCGTTCCTGCAGGGCAACCGGTTTCCCGGGGGTTGCAGGACCTAGTGGAGGAGCTGCAGTTTACCAAGCGCCAGCTGGACGTGCTGCACGGGTCCCTAGAAGAAGCCTCTCAGCAGGCGCACCAGCGAGACGCTGGCCAGCAGCTCCGGGAGCACCTCGTCCGATTGATGAACCTCGCCCTCCGGCACTGGGAAGAAGCCACCGGCACCACCAAGCTGGAGCTCGCTGAAGAAAGCGGCATCTGGAAACTGCACCAGGACAAGGGCTACCTGCGGGTCCGGACCCTCGATCGGTACCTCAGTGTTCCGACTCTCCCCAAGCAGCCCCGCTGGCGTGATGTCACCCGCACGGCGCGCTTTGTTCTGAGCAAAGGCTCCTCCTCGGTGGTGGAAGACCTCCTCCGGAATCTGCAGGAATTTCAGCGTCTGCTCCTGCGGTCATCTACGTAAGCGCCTCCAAGTGTTCCCAAAATTGGGCAGAATTGCAACGATTCTTCGTCAGGGTGATTTTTAATAAATTTCTGATTTTTAAAGATTTTCCTGAGAATTTTTCCGATTTTTCCAGAAATTGTTCTTGCCGGCTTTCTCAAAACACGGTTTCCTTTTGAGGCAAACGTCGCTGCTGCTCCTGCTCTTGATGGGCTGGAGTGCGGTGGCAGTGGCTGCGCCATGGCGAGTGGCCCTCTTCACCCCACGGCAGCAGGACGACCCATTTTGGGGGCAGTTTGTTCGCTTCGCCCTGCAGGCGGGTGCGGATCTTAACGTGAAGGTCTTCCCGCACTATGCGGAAGGGAGCCTGCCCAAGATGCGGAACCAGATTGAAGCTGCCGCTGCGTCTGAAGCGTACGACGCCCTGATCTTTCCGAATTTCAAAATGGGAGGTCGCGCGTTTCTCGAAGCCGCTGAAGCCCACGAGGTCCCAGCCTTCATCGTCAACTCCGGGTTTACCGCTGCAGAGCAGGTGGGGAATCCGCGTGAGGGCTTTCAGTATTGGATTGGAGAGCTGCTCCCGGATGAAGCAGAAGCAGGCGCCGCAGTCGCGGAGAGTCTCATTCAGCAAGGGTTCCAGCAGTTTCACGACTCCGGAACGGCGCTGGAAGTGGTCGGCATTGCGGGAATCATTTCCGACTATGCCTCAACGGAACGAACTCAGGGGCTCGTCCGGACCCTGCAGCAGTATCCGGAAGTGTCGCTGCGCCAGATTGTGCCTGCCAACTGGAACGCTGAGCAGGCGGCTCAGAGCTTCTCAATCCTCAAGCAGCGCTTTCCTGACGTCCGCCTAGTCTGGTGCGCGAGCGATGTGATGGCGCAAGGGGTGCTGACAGCAGCTCGCCAAAACGGGCTGACCCCAGGAGTGGACCTGCTGGTGGGGGGATTCGACTGGGCAGAAACCGGACTGCGCTCTGTTGCAAACGGAACCCAGTGGAGCAGCGCCGGAGGGCATTTTTTGGAAGGAGGCTGGGCGATTGTGCTGGTCTTCGACTACTTGGAGGGCGTGGACTTTGCCCCGCTCGACGTCCGGTGGCGTTCACGGATGGAAACGGTCACTCACGAAACCTGGCCCACTTTTTCCGCTGCCCTGAAGGGGGTGAGTCAGGCTCGTTTGGACTTCCGGAAGGCCTCTCGGTTTCTGCACCCGCAGCAGGCATACGACCTGACCGTCCGGAGCGTCCTCCAAGAAGTGCCCGTTGGTCGGGAAGCGGGCCGCTGATTGACACGCCCCGGGTTGCCCGGAGCCTCGTTGGCCCATGCCTTTGGCTTTACTTTGCAGAATGCTGAATCTAGCCTACTTCAGTTTAATTAGTTAACAAACTTAACTAAAGGCGGTTCACATGCAAATTCAACCTCCTCCTGTGGAGTGGCTCCCGGAAGACGTTCCTGGGGCGATTGTGCAGATGAAGCGGCAGCTGCGCGAACGGATGGGAAACGTCCGGGCGGTTTTTGATGAAGTCTCACGCTTTCTGGAAGCCGAGGTCGCACAGATTGAAGCGGCAGAAGCGCGAGGCGAGTCGGTTTGGCCGGTGGTGCCTTATGAAGAGGTGGCTTCCGGACGCGTGACGGCGGCCCAGCGTGAGCAGATCCGACGGCGTGGCTGCGTCGTCGTGAAGGGGCACTTCCCACGTGAGCGTGCTGAGCGGTGGGATCAGCAGATGGTCGACTACGTGGAGCGCAACGGATTCGATCAGCAGTATCGGGGGCCGGGGGACAATTTCTTCGGTACGCTCTCTGCGTCCCGTCCGGAGATCTACCCGATCTACTGGTCGCCGGCCCAGATGGAAGCGCGTCAGGATGAGCGCATGGCGCAGGTGCAAGCGTTCCTCAACGGTTTCTGGAAGGTCGACTCTGAAGGAAAGCGTTGGTTTGACCCAGAGGTCAACTGCTTGTATCCGGACCGCATCCGGCGACGGCCTCCGGGCACTACCTCAAACGGTTTAGGCCCGCACACGGATTCTGGCGCTTTGGAACGCTGGCTGCTGCCGGCGTATCAGCGGGTCTTCCGGCACCTTTGGGCAGGACGCTTTCAAGACTATGACCCATGGGATGCAGCCTACCGGACGGAGGTGAACGAGTATGCTGGAGGCAGCACGATGTGTTCCGTGTTCCGGACCTTTCAGGGCTGGACGGCGCTCTCGGAGATTCAGCGCGACCAGGGGGTGCTGTTCACCATTCCGATTCCGGCAGCAATGGCGTACCTGCTGCTGAGGCCGTTGCTGGAGGATGTTCCGGAAGACGAACTCTGTGGGGTCAGTCCACGGCGGGTGCTTCCCGTGGACGAACGCTGGCATGCTCTGCTGCTACGGGGCAAGGCAACCATTCCGAGCCTAGAAGCCGGAGATTCGGTTTGGTGGCACTGCGATGTGATCCACGGCGTGGAGCCGGTTCAGGACCAGACGGGGTGGGGCAACGTGATCTACATTCCAGCAGCCCCCCTTTGCGATAAGAACGTGGCTTATGCGCAGCAGTGCTATCAGCGTTTTTTAGCCGGAGAGTCTCCCGATGACTTTCCCAGTGAACACTATGAAGTGGGCTGGAACCAGCGGTTTTCCCCGGAGGACCTGAACGTCTACGGGCGCCAGGGCTTCTGTGTGGCCCCGGAATCGTCTGGAACCTGACGCTTTGACGGTTTGAGCCTGTGGCTCATGAGAACCTTTGAGCAATCAAAGGCAGCATTCTGGCCGGCGGAGGGTTCCGTCGTGCTGGAGATCCAGCCGTTTCCCAGGAGCGAAGGGCTCCGGAGGCGGTCCATCACACAACTCTTTGGAGAGTAACCATGCACCAAAAACTCATCAAAAACTTTGCTGTAGCAGGGTCCCTGATGCTGTCGTCTTCCCTGGCAATGGCCAGCGACGTTGAAGTCCTTCACTGGTGGACCTCCGGTGGTGAGGCCGCAGCACTGAACGTGCTGAAGGATGACCTGGTCGGCAAAGGTGTCGGCTGGAAAGACATGCCGGTCGCCGGTGGGGGTGGAGAGAGCGCCATGACGGTTTTGGCGGCTCGTGTGTCTGCAGGCAACCCGCCCACCGCGGTCCAGATGCTGGGCTTTGACATTCTGGACTGGGCCAAGCAGGGCAAGCTGGCGAACCTGAACGCCGTGGCTCAGCGAGAGAACTGGGACGCCGTGGTGCCGGCAGCACTCCAGAAGTTTGCCAAGTACGACGGCCAGTGGGTGTCGGCTCCGGTGAACGTGCACTCCACCAACTGGGTGTGGGCCAACAAGAAGATCCTGGACGACCTGGGCATTCAGCAGCCGGGCACTTGGGATGAGTTTGTGGCCGCTCTGGAAAAAGTGAAGGCTTCCGGAAAGGTCGCCCTCGCTCACGGCGGACAGGCCTGGCAGGACGCGACCATCTTTGATGGCGTGGCCATGGCTACCGGTGGACCGAACTTCTACCGCGCCGCCTTCATCGACCTGGATCCGAAGGCACTGAACTCGGAGACGATGCGCAAGACCTTCGAGCGCATGGCTGTGCTGCGAGGCTTTGTTGATGAGAACTTCTCGGGTCGAGACTGGAACCTGGCGTCTGCCATGGTCATCAACAACGAAGCGGCTTTCCAGATCATGGGAGACTGGGCCAAGGGTGAATTCCTCAAGGCCAACAAGGTTCCGGATCAGGACTTCCTCTGCTTCCGCGTCCCAGGCACCCAAGGCACGGTGACCTTCAACTCTGACCAGTTCGCCATGTTTGGCGTGCAGGGCGGAGCGGCAAAGGACCAAGCCACCCTGGCCAGCTCCATCATGGCTCCTTCCTTCCAGTCTGCCTTCAACGTGGTGAAGGGCTCGGTGCCGGCACGGACCGACGTTCCGAACACCGACTTTGACGCCTGCGGCAAGAAGGGCATGGCTGAACTGGCTGCTGCCAACGCAACCGGCATGCTGTTCGGCTCCATGGCTCACGGACACGCCAACCCGGCGGCTGTGAAGAACGCCATGTACGACGTCATCACCGCCCACTTCAACGGTGAGTACGACGCTGCCACCGCAGCTGAAGAAATGGCCAGCGCGGTTTCAATGGCCAAGTAATCAGCATTGCTGATCTGAGTTTGGGGCAGGGTCGATTCCCGGCTCTGCCCTGTTTCGATTTCACTGATAAGGAGGCATCACATGGCACATGCCGCCATGCAGGACGACCTGAAAACACGCCTTCAGCAATGGATTCCCAAGCTGGTCCTTTCCCCCTCCCTGGCGCTGACCCTGGTCTTTGTTTACGGCTTCATCCTCTTTTCGCTCTACCTGTCGTTTACCAATAGCCGTTTGCTCCCCTCCTATGACTGGGTGGGGTTCTCCAACTACGAAAAGCTGTTTCAGCTCCGGCACTGGAGCGTCGCCATCACCAACCTGGGCGTCTTTGCCGGACTCTACATCTCCATCTGCACCGTCATTGGACTGACCCTAGCCATCTTCCTGGACCAAAAGATCCGGGGCGAAGGTGTGCTGCGTCCGATTTTTCTCTACCCGATGGCCCTGAGCTTCATTGTCACAGGCACCGCATGGAAGTGGTTTCTGGATCCGGGAATTGGTCTGGAAAACACCATGCACCTGTGGGGGTGGGAGACCTTTGAGTTCAACTGGATCAAGGACCGTGACTACGCGCTTTACACGGTGGTGCTGGCCGCAGTGTGGCAGACCAGTGGTTTTGTGATGGCCATGTTTCTGGCGGGGCTGCGGGGGATTGACAACGAGATCCTCAAGGCCGCACAGATTGACGGGGCCTCCAACTGGAACCTCTACCGCCGCATCATCATTCCGCAGCTGCGTCCGGCGTTTCTGTCTGCATTTGTCATCCTCAGTCACCTTGCCATCAAGTCTTACGACCTAGTGATTGCCCTAACGGGTGGGGGGCCGGGACGGGCCACGGAGCTGCCGGCGACCTTCATGTACTCCTACACCTTTACCCGCAAGCAAATGGGGATTGGCGCTTCTTCCGCCGTCATCATGCTGTTGACGATTGTGGCGATCATGGTGCCGTATCTCTATTCCGAACTGAGGGAGAAAAAGTAATGGCGATTGCTTCGAACGAAACAGCAGTCAGCAATTCCCGCTTCATTCAGGTGCTCATCTACCTGACGCTGCTCCTCTTTGCGCTGTTTTACCTGTTGCCCTTTGGCATCATGGTGCTGAACTCGGTCAAGCCCCTTTCTGAAATCACCGGTGGAAACATGATGAGCCTGCCGCTGGTGTTTACCCTAGAGCCGTGGGCCAAGGCGTGGTCGAGTGCCCAGATCGGAGTGGAAGCCAACGGACTGAGCCCCTACTTCTGGAACTCCATCAAGATGGTGGTTCCTGCAGTGGCCATCTCGACGGTCTTGGGAGCGGTCAATGGGTACGTTCTGACCAAGTGGCGTTTCCGGGGAGACACGCTCATTTTTGGGCTCATGCTCTTTGCCTGCTTCATCCCCTTCCAGATTGTCCTCATTCCGATGGCCCGGATCCTGGGCCTCAGTGGTCTGGCCGGTTCCACTCCGGGACTGGTGCTGGTGCACGTCGTTTACGGGCTGGGGTTCACCACGCTGTACTTTAAGAACTACTACCAGGTGTTTCCCACAGAGCTGATCCGAGCGGCACAGATCGACGGGGCGGGCTTCTTCCGGATCTTCTGGCGCATCCTGCTGCCAAGCTCCGGGCCCATCATTGTGGTGTCGGTCATCTGGCAGTTCACCAACATCTGGAATGACTTCCTCTTTGGCGCCTCCTTTGCGGACTTCGACAGCCAGCCGATGACGGTCGCCCTCAACAACCTGGTGCAGAGCTCCACAGGGGTGAAGGAGTACAACGTCCACTTTGCCGGAGCCATCATTGCCGCACTTCCCACCCTCCTCGTCTACATTGTTGCCGGACGCTACTTCGTCAGAGGCCTGATGGCGGGCTCGGTCAAGGGATGATTAACCCCACACGCTATGTTTTCACATGAGCTTTCTGAAGATTGAAAATGCCACCAAGTCGTACGGCTCGGTGGAGGTCCTGCACAAAATTGACATTGAGGTGCAAAAAGGGGAATTCCTGGTGCTGGTGGGACCGTCCGGGTGTGGCAAATCCACCCTCCTCAACATGATCGCCGGCCTTGAGGGCATCACCTCCGGGAACATCCACATCAATGGACGCTTGATGAACGGAGTGCATCCGTCTAAGCGGAACATTGCGATGGTCTTTCAGTCCTATGCCCTCTACCCCAACATGACGGTGGGGGAAAACATCACCTTTGGCCTCGAAATGCACGGTGTTCCAAAGGCTGAGCGAGACGCTGCCATGCAGCGGGTGGCCAACATGCTGCAGATCGATCAGCTCCTGGACCGCAAGCCCGGACAGCTTTCTGGAGGGCAGCGTCAGCGGGTCGCCATGGGACGGGCCCTGGTCCGGGATCCGGACGTGTTCCTCTTTGATGAGCCACTTTCGAACCTCGACGCCAAGCTGCGTGTGGACATGCGGACGGAGATCAAGAAGCTGCACCAGAAGCTGAAGACCACCACCGTCTATGTCACCCACGACCAGATTGAAGCCCTCACGCTTTCAACCCGGATTGCGGTGATGCACCGCGGGTACGTCCAGCAGCTGGGAACCCCGCAGGAAATCTACGATACGCCTGCAAATGTGTTTGTGGCCACCTTCATGGGGAGCCCGGCGATGAACATCGTCCCGGCCAAGGTCGTGGTGCAGGAGGACGCCCCGTTCATTCAGGTAGAAGACTCCCAGGGAAAACCGGTGCTGCTGAAGTTCAGTCAGAAGGGACTGGTGGAGTGGAAGGACCGGGACGTTCTCCTGGGCATTCGTCCAGAAGCGATCACCGATGTGGAGGGCGCCGACCGCAAGGCCAAAAACATCCAGACCCTCACCAACAAGGTGGACATCACGGAGCCTGCGGGTTCCGATACGTTTGTCACGACAACGCTGTGCAATCAGGCGGTGATTGCCCGGATGCGCTCAGACATCCTGGTGGAAGCAGAGCAGACCTTTGAGTTTGCGGTCAACATGGACAAGGCGGTGGTCTTTGACCCAAAGAGCGAAGCCCGCATCGTCCTGACCTGACGTCAGACGCGTAGCTCCAGCCGGTTCAGGGCGTGCCGGTACGCGCCCAGTGCCGCGCCCACCAGCGGACCCTGCTCTGGGAGCTGGCTGGGAACGACTTCTAGGGGAATCAGGGAGCGCGCCTGGATCTCCTGCTGAAGCTGGCGAAAGGTCGCCTCTTCCTCCATGAGTGGCCCTCCCAGAACAATCTGGCTTGGGTTGAGGAGAATGGCTGAGTGCACCACGGCTTCACCGGCCAGAGAAAGGGTCGCGGCATCCCACTTTCCGGAAGGCTGCCGGTTGATGCGTCCCAGCAGGGTCTCATCTCCGGAGGCCCGGAAGTAGCCAATCTCTCCTGCCAGTCCTGCAGCGCCCTGCTGCAGCTGTCCCGAAAGGTACACCCCAGCTCCAATGCCCCTGCCAAGGTAAACAAACAGGAAGTGAGCCACTCCTTGAGCTGCGCCGGCGATGCTTTCAGCCAGGGTGGCCCAGTTGACATCGTTGTCCACAAGCACGGGGCTGTCGATTTCAACTTCCTTCAGCACATTGAGGTCGTGTCCCATTGGAAAGTGGGAATCCGGAAGCGCCCGCACCTCTCCGGTTGCGGCATTGACAGGAGCTGACAGCGACACGCTGGTTGCCAGCAGGCTTCCGGAAACCTGGGTCTGGCTTTCAGCAACCAGCTCATGCAGCACGCTCAGCAACTCTACCTTGGACGTCACCCCGGAGAGCGACCGCTCAGCAGACCAGACGCGGCTTCCTGCAAAATCCAAAGCCTGAGCCCGCAGCAACGCGCTGTCCAGCGTGACCCCCAGCCCAAAACCAAAGCCCCTGTTGATTTCGTACAGCAGGCCACTGCGTCCCTGGCGCCCCTGCGTCTTCCGGTTCGTCTCCCGGACGTACCCCTGACCGACCAACCGCTGGGCTGATTCTGAAATCGTCGGCTTGGAGATGCCGGTGAGCTTGGCGATGTCGGCCCGCGAGAGGGGGCCCTGCTCAGCGAGTGCGGAAAAGAACTGCCGGTCGGTCATTGAGGCCAATTCCTTGGGACGCGGCAGGCGTTTCGGAAGGTGGGGGGAGCGGATCATGAGGGAGGTTGTACGATCAGAACAAGCGGCGGGTGAGAAACAGATTCAAGCGTCCGGAGGAGCATCCAGCACCAGGGTTTCGGCGCCGTTGTAAACAAGGAAGTGTTTGCCCCCGGCGCGGGAAAGGAGCGTCACCCCGAGCCGCCGAGCGAGGTCTAGGCCCATCTGGGTGACACCGGCCCGCGAGACCAGCACCGGAATGCCCATCTGCGCAGTCTTGATGACCATCTCTGACGTCAGGCGTCCGGTTGTGTAAAACACCTTGTCTCCTCCAGGAATGCCCTCGAGCAGCATGTGCCCAGCAATGGCGTCGGCCGCGTTGTGACGGCCCACGTCCTCCACAAAGAAGCGAACCTGGTCCTCCTCGCAGAGGGCACAGCCGTGCACGGCTCCGGATTCGCGGTACACCTCATTGCAGTGCTTGAGGTTCCGCAACAGCGCATAGAGCGTGGATTGCCGAACCGTGGGGCGTGGAAGCTGATAGCGTTCTAAGTCGCCGACCAGCTCACCAAACACCGTGCCCTGCCCGCAGCCGGTGGTGACCGTACGCTTGGCCAGCTTCTTCTCCCAGCCCGTCAGGTCGTTCTGAATGAAGAGAACCGCGGTTTGTGCATCCCAGATGACCTGAACAGACAGCAGCTCGGAAGCCTGCTCCAAGAATCCCTGATTCCGCAACCAACCAATGGCCAGAAGCTCCGGATGCCGCCCTAGGGTCATCAAGGTGACAAGCTCTCGGTTGTTGACCAGCAGCGTTAGGGGGCGTTCGCCTGTTACCGAAACGTCGCGCCAAGCGCCGGTTTCGTCCATCACGGCAACGGTCTCGGTGGCCGTGGAAGGCGACTCTTCCAAGGAAAAACGAGAGGGGTTGGGTTCCATCAGCACTCCTGCAAAAAACGCGATCCTGCTCCATGCATGCTCAGGGAAAAGCCTTGACAGGCTGGGGCATTTGCGAAAAGGTAACCCTTCTTTCAACCCCTCATCTTCCCGATTGCCCATGAAGCTGCTTCATACTTCCGACTGGCACCTAGGACGCTCCTTGTACGGACGCAAGCGTCACGCGGAGTTCGAGGCGTTTCTCTCTTGGCTGGTGACGACCCTTAGGGACGAGCAGGTGGAGGCGCTGTTGATTGCCGGAGACGTCTTTGACACCTCAACACCGGGCACCACGGCTCAGCAGCAGTACTACCAGTTTCTGGCTCAAGTGGCGGGCTCTTCGTGCCGACACGTGGTGGTGATTGCCGGAAACCACGACTCGCCCACCTTTCTCAATGCGCCTCAAACCCTTCTGCGCGCCTTGAACGTGCACGTGATCGGCAAGGCTTCGTCTCCAGAGGACGAGGTGCTGGTTCTGCGTCACCAGGGGATGCCGGAATTGATTGTCTGCGCGGTGCCCTTTCTCCATGACCGGGAACTCCGGACCGTGGAGTCAGGAGAGACACCGGAGGACAAGGACCAGCGCCTCGTCGCCGGAATTCATGACCATTATGCCCGGGTCTTTGCAAAAGCGGAACAGGAACGTGCGGCGCATCCGGACCTGCCGGTGGTGGCCATGGGGCACTTGTTTACCACCGGAGGGGCTGTGCAAGAGGGCGAGGGCGTCCGGAATCTTTACGTGGGCGCCTTGGGGCAGATCTCGTCGGCGCTGTTTCCGTCGGCGCTGAACTATGTGGCGCTGGGGCACCTGCATGTGCCGCAGCAGGTCAAGGGAGGCCCGCTGATCCGCTACAGTGGCTCGCCTCTGCCAATGGGATTTGGCGAGGCAGCACAGCAAAAGAGCGTGGTGCTGGTGGACCTGACTGCTGCAGGAACCACAGCCCGGCTGTTGCCGATTCCGACCTTCCAGAAGCTGGTTTCCCTTCAGGGGGACTGGGCGACCCTCCAGGAGCGTTTGCAGGAGCTGTGCGCGGCAGACACCTCCGTCTGGCTGGAAGTGACGTACACGGGAGCCGAGCTGGTGGAGAACCTTCAGCAGCAGTTGGAAGAAATCATTTCCGGAACCCCGCTGGAGCTGCTCCGGGTGAAGAACGCCCGCTGGGCCCCCACTGTCCCGCGTCTGCAGCATCCGGCAGAAACCCTGGAAGAACTGAGTCCGAAAGAGGTGTTTCAGCGCTGCCTGGAGCATTACCAGGTTCCAAAAGCCCAGCAACCGGAGCTGCTGCAGGCGTATCAGGAAGTGCTGCATGCACTCGAAACTGAAGACCACCTAGAGGAGGCCTCTGCATGAAGATCCTAGAGTTGCGCTTCCGGAACCTGAACTCCCTAGAAGGGACCTGGCGCATCAACTTTGAGGCCCAGGATTTTGTGGAAGGCCGCCTCTTTGCGATCACCGGACCCACTGGAGCAGGAAAGACCACCCTTTTGGACGCCATCTGCCTTGCGCTGTATGGGCGGACGCCGCGGTTGCCATCGGTGAGCGCCAGCACCAACGAGATCATGTCCCGGCAAACTGGGGAGTGCTTTGCTGAGGTGACGTTCTCCACGCAGTCCGGACGCTACCGCTGCCACTGGAGTCAGCACCGGGCAAACAAGAAACCTGGGAATCAGCTCCAGGCTCCCAAGCATGAAATCAGCGATGCCGAGTCTCAGAAACTCCTAGAGGGGCAACTGAGATCGGTGCGCAATAAGGTGATCGAAGTCACCGGCCTCGACTTTGACCGCTTCACCCGCTCCATCCTGTTGGCGCAGGGTGGGTTCGCGACCTTTCTTCATGCCGCTCCGAATGAGCGTGCGCCGCTGCTGGAGCACCTGACGGGGACCCGAATTTACACGGAGATCTCGATTCGGGTACACGCTCGTCGAGCTGAGGAGCAGCAGAAGGAGAGGGACCTGCAGAAGACGCTGGAGGGGCTGCCGTTGCTGACGGCTGAGGAGGAACAGGAGCTCCGGAAGGGGCTGACTCAGCTGCAAGATCAGACTCAGGCCGTGACGGCCCAGCTGAAGCAGCAAGCGGAGCATCTGGAGTGGCTGAAGAAGCTGAAGGAGCTTCAGCAGGAGCTGGAGCGCGGGCAGCGTCAGCAAGAAACCCTGAATCAAGAACTTGCGGCGTTTGCTCCAGAGCAGCAACGCCTGGATCGTGCCCTTCAGGCTCTGGAGCGCATGGGGGCGTTTTCTGAAGTTCAGGCGCTCCGGAAGCAGCAGCAGGCCGACCAGCAGGAACTCACACGCCTCCGGGAAAACCTGACCATCGCCGAGCAGGTTCGGGAGCAGCAAGCGGTGGCGTTGCAGCAGGCCGAGCAGGTTCGCGAGGAGCGTCGAACGATTCAGCAGGCACAGCAGCCCATGCTGCAGCAGGTCCGGACTCTGGATGTGCAGTTGGAGGAAAAACGTCAGGTGGTGGCGGAGGTGCAGGTGTCCCGGAAGACGCAGCAACAGGAGCAGGAGGATGCGGCCTCTCGCCTCCGGACCCTCCAGCAGAAACAGGGAGCGCTGCAGCAGGAGCAGGAAGCCTTGAGCCGCCAGCAGCAGGAGCACGAAGGGGATGCTCTGCTTGTGGAACAACTCAGTGGCCTGTTGGAGCGGCTGGACGGGCGAACGCATTTGGCTGAGCGGGTGCAGGAACAGCAACGGCAGCGTCAGGTGCTCCGGAACCGACTGGAGACGCTGGCTCATGAACGTCCTCTGCTTCAGCAAACGCAGGCCGCTCTGGAATCACAGCGGCAGGAGCTGGTAGAGGCTCAAGACGCCCAGAAGGCGGCCCGGGAAGCGGCTTTGCAAGGGCAGACGCTTGCTGATTGGAGTCACCGGCACGAGACACTGCAGCACCAGCACCAGCAACTGCAGCAGGCCCAGGCGCTCCGGAGCCGTCATCAGCAGGGGCTGGCGTCGCAACGAGCCCTCATTCAGGAGCAGGAGCAACAGGAACCGTTGATTGAGCGAGGACAGCAGGAAACGCAACGGCTCACAGAACAGCAGGACGCTCTGCAGCGGGAACAGGCGCTGCTGGAGGAACAGCTGCACCTGCGGCAACGGATCCTCAGCCTCGAAGACGCTCGCGCGGAGCTCAAGGCCGGGGAGGCCTGTCCGCTCTGTGGCGCGACGGAGCATCCGTTTGCGTCGGAAACGCTGCCTCCGGCGGAGCCAGTTCGGATTCGGTTGGACGAAGTGAAGGCAACGCTCCGGACGCTGCAGCAGCAACTCCTGGAGCAGCAGCTGAAGGTTCAGCAGCAGGTGCAGGATCAGCAGCAGCGGAAGGCGCGTGCGGAGGCTCTTCAGCAGGAGCAAGACCAGGCAGAACAGGACTGGCAGGAACTGGAGCTTCCGGACCGGCTCCCGCTGGCAACCGAAGGTCTGGAAGCACACCTGGCCGACCAAGTCGTCGCGGTGCAGAAGCAACGAGAAGCCGCTCGCCAAGTGGTGACGCTGGTGGAAGAGCAGGATCAGCAGGGGGTCGAACGTCACGAAACCCTGAGCGTCCTCCGGGAGCAGCTGAGTGCTGTTGAGCGTGACGGGGCGTTGCTGGCACAGCGCCTTGAAGATGCGGAAGCCCAGCAGCGTGAACTGGAGCAGGAGCCTCTGGAGCAGCAGCTGGAACACGCCGATCAGGCGTTGGGCGCCCTGTTGAGTCCCTTGAACCTCTCTCCTCAGCAAGAAGCGAGTGTCCTTCGCCAGCAACTGGAGCAGCGCCGAGATGCTTGGAACCTGCGGCACACGCGGCTGAACGAGCTGGCGAATGAGCTCCGGATTCTGCAGGAGCAGCTTAGGAACGAGCACTCGACGGTGCAGCGCCTTGAAACTGAGGAACAGCAGGTCCTTCAGCGCCTTCAGGCCCTCGAGCAGGAGCAGAAGGTGCTTCAGCAGGAGCGGAACCAGCTTCTAGGCACGACGCCTCCGGATGACCGGGAACAGGAACTCGCGGCAGCTGTGTCTCGTGCGGAACAGGCATTCGAGGTGCAGCGTCAGCAAACGGAATTGGCTCGGAGTCAGGAACAGCAGCTCCGGCGTCAGATTGCTGAACGCGAGCAGGCTCTGCAGCAACGGGCTCCGGAGTTGCGGCATCAGGAGGCGGCCTTTCTGGAGCAACTCCAGGCCGGAGGCTTTGCAGAGGAGGCCGCGTTTCACCAAGCGGTGCTTCCGGAAGAGGAACGTCGTCGCTTGCAGGAACACTCGACTCGCCTGGCTCGTCGTCAAATGATTCTGCTGGATCAAACGCAGAAGCACACTCAGGAGCTGATTGAGGAGCAAGGCCGGAAGCTGACTGAACGCTCGCAGCCAGAACTGGAGGAAGCACAGGAGGCCTTGCTAGAGACACAGGCGCGGCTTCAGCAGGAATACGGTGCCCACCAGAAGAGGCTCAGCGACCACGACGCGTTGTTGAAGACGCAGGAAACGCACCTTGGCGAACTGGAACGCCAGAAGCAGGAATGCCGGCGTTGGAACTTGCTTCATGACCTGATTGGCTCAGCAGACGGAAAGAAGTTTCGGAACTTTGCCCAGGGACTGACCTTTGAGCGCTTGGTGCTCATGGCCAATCAGCAACTGCAACGCATGACCGATCGTTACCTGCTGGTGACGGACATGACCACGCCGCTGGAACTGCAGGTCCTGGACACGTATCAGGCCGGGGAAATGCGCTCTCCCTACAACCTTTCCGGCGGAGAGAGCTTCCTGGTCAGCCTTGCGCTGGCCCTTGGCTTTTCCCAGATGGCGAGCCAGACCATCCGCCTCGAGTCGCTTTTTCTGGATGAAGGATTTGGAACACTGGACGAGGAGGCGCTGGAGACGGCGCTGGAGACCCTGTCCAGCTTGCAGCATGAGGGAAAAACCATTGGCATCATCTCACACGTCCAGAGCCTCAAGGACCGTGTGAGCCCTCAGATTCAGGTACAGCCTCAGCGTTTTGGGCGCAGCCGCCTTGAAGGGCCCGGATGCGAAGAAATCCGGGGGGCTGCTCACAAAAAGTAAAGAACCTCTCTCGAAGAAAGCCCCCCAGCTTTCCCCACTTCTCCCCAAGTACTTCCCCGCATCCACCCCCATTTTTCAGAAGGGACATAGGCTAGCTCCCTGATATTGATCCCGAAAAAAAAGGTCTGGGTCTTGCCATGAGCAGTGGAGGCTTTCTGGCAAAGAGAAGCGTCAGGAGGTGTAAAATTTTTTTTAAAAAGCATGAATGGGTCCGTCGTTCAGGGAAGGTTGGAGCAATGATGAGAAGTCAGATGGATGAGTTGCAGATGAGCATGAAGGGACGACGTCTTTTCCTTGGGGGAAAACGAGCACTGGGAATGGGGTTGCTACTGGGCAGCCTACTCCTGACGGGTTGTTCGGGAGAGGGGGAGGACGAATCCCACAGCCTCACCAGCAGCGCTGGGGCAATCAGCCACAACTTTGGGCAGACCTGCACCAACTGCCACTCCTCGGGAAGTGGAAGTGAGGCCTCTGAGTACGCCTTTACCATTGCCGGAAGCGTTCACGCCAGCAACGTCAGCACAGCGGCGTTAACGGGAAACAGTGGTGCGGTGGTAAAGTTTTACACGCAACCAAGTCAGGCGGGTGACCTGGTGCTGGAACTGCCGGTAGATGGTTCCGGTAACTTCTACACCAGTCAATCGGTTGCCGAGTTGGGGAATGGCCTGTATCCCACGATTGCCTATGCCGGGAAAACGCAGTCCATGGTGACCCAAGCTGCGACCACAGGAAACTGTGCAAGCTGTCACGCTTCCGGGGGCAGTCAGCCTCCTCTGTATGCGCCGTGATGATGTCTTTTGAAACAATGAACCCTTTTGTGAGGAAGCCCATGACGTTTGGTCGGTTATCGGTTCCAGTATGGATTTTTGGTGGATTATTTGTTGGAGTGTTCGGCATCTCAGGGTGCAGCAGCGAAGACTTTCCCCTGAACCCGCTTGATCCCAGTACGGTCAACAGCGATGACAGTGAAAGCAACGAAGTTGCCTGTCGAGATGATGACCGCGCCCGGACTTCACTGGACTCGGATAGCGCAATCAGCACCAACGCTTCATGCAGTCATAACGCGGGAAGAGAATGCGTTTCCTGTCATGTGGCTGGAAGCGGAAGTGAGGCCTCCGAATACGCCTTTACCATCGCCGGAAGTGTCTTCACCGATAGCTCCGGGAGCACGGCCTTAACGAACAGCAGCGCCGTAATGAGGTTTTATACAGGCGCGAATCAAACGGGAACCTTGGTACTGACGCTTCCCGTGGACCAAACCGGGAACTTCTACACCACGCAGTCTGTTTCAACGCTCAGTTCGGGCCTCTACCCAGTGATTGAGCGCAACAATCAGGTTTATGAGATGTCCTCTCAACATACAACCACTGGTAATTGCTACAGTTGCCACAGCTCAGGCGGAAGCCAGTCTGTAATCTATGCGCCGAATTAATCGTCTTTTATGTGGTCTGCTGACAGGCCTCCTGAGCCTGACGGCGTCTTCAGCAAGCGCCGTCACGTCGGAAGAACAGGCAGACCGCATTCAGCAGGTGTATGCCTTCATTCTGGACTTCCGTTCAAACGCGGCACCTCTGCCGGAAGAGAGCGGAACCTTTGTGCTGCAAGCAGACGCTTTGCTGATGCCGGAGATCGACAACCGGGTGGGGGCCAAGAGCGAGCCCGTTGACACGCTTCCACTGGTGCCGCGCCTCCGGGGACGTTATCACTTGCCTTGGGGATTGGCCCTCGGGGTGGCCGGCTCTCCTGGAATTCCTACCGGATCGCAGACGGCAACGTTTGCTCAGGGTGAACTCGGGTGGCGAGGACAAACCGGCAACCTGCTGGTGGGCGCCCGAGCGTCTCTGTCATCGTGGAAAATTGTCGGAGCCATGACCACCAAGGAGTATGACGATACCTTTGAGATTCAGCAGAACAACATGGACCTCCGCCTTGGGTGGAACCTGGGCGGATGGATCCCGTACGCAGGTTACGGCTCCGGCAACCAGGATCTGAGCCTGCTGATTGGCGAAGATGACGTGCTGCTCCGGCTTCCGGATCAGTCCTTCAGCTACCAGTTTGTGGGACTGGAGCTTCGCTGGAGCGAATGGGACTTTGTGGTGGAACAGCACCAAACCGAGGACTTTCTCCAGCACATTCAGTTTTCAGTCAAAAGGAGGTTTTAATGCGTCAGGCTTTGGGAAAGTGGGGAGTCGGGGGCCTGCTTCTGATCGCCCTGAGCATGGGCGGATGCTCCAATGCCGACATGCTGGGAGGGGAAGCACCGGATGAGACGATCATTTCCGGAACCCCGACTTGGGAGAATGGAGTTGGCGAGATCATCCAGAACAAGTGCGCCACCTGCCACGTGGTGCCGGCGACTGATTACACCCCGGCCAGCATCCGGAGCTACACCCTGAACCTCACCCTCTACGCGGGTGACAACAGTACGGTCCGAGGTGCGGACACCCTAGGGTCTTGGATCACAGGAGGCATCCTGGAACAGCCGATGGGAAGCGTCCGTCAAATGCCGCTGGATTATGCAACCCCACTCACTGATCGGGAGATCGGTTACCTGAAGGACTGGGCAGTCAATGGGGTCCCCAGATCTTAAACCCAAGTTGACCCCAGAAAAATCCCAAATACCCAAAAAAATACCCGTTCTGTGATTTAAGGCCTGTCCTGACGGGTTTCTTGTCTTTTTTGAATCCAAATTAAAAGAATTAGTGTTTCAAAGAGTTACAGTTCTCTTGTTTTAAGAGAATGTGATTCTGGAAAGCACTCGGTATGTCCGTTGCTGTTATAGGAAGCTTATCCAACTTTCTCCCCAACACGGGGGAGGGAGTGGGGGAGCAACGAGTCCGAATGAAGGGGCTCGGGGCACTTTCCTGTTAACAATAGATGGAGGCGTACATGCTGAAGCTAGTAAGGCGGATGGCACAAACTGCTGTCGCGCTGCTGGGCCTGTTTGGAACGGCAGAGGCTCAAGAGAACAAGGTGGAGATGTGCCTGAATGAGGCCATCCAGGTTTATGCGAACTGCATTGGAGACTCGCAGGCCGGATACAAGAATGATCCCAGCGCAAAAGCGGTGGAGATCATTGGGGACTGGGTCAATGCCGGGTCACCAAACGGGGAGTTTCAGTACAAGGGGGCCAACGGAGACCTGTATCCGGGAACCTTCGAAGAAGACATTCTGCCGCTGTTTACCAAGGCTGGTGTCTGGTACGAAGGGGCTCGGTCGTGCGCCAGCTGCCACAACGGGAATACGGAGAACTCCTACCACGAGATGGACCTAAGCTCCTACGAGGGCATCATGAAGGGCGGCGATGTGCTGTCGAGTCCTCCGGGAGTGGCGATTTTGGGTCAGTCTGACGTTGGGGCGACCGATTACGACTGGGGACACTCGAAGCTACGGGCCCGCCTGCGGAACAACCGCATGCCTCCGGGATGGCCGGAAGACCTTTCAGAAGTCAACCGCGATGGTCCCTGTGTGGAAGTGACGGCTGCTGGCGCCACGATTCCGGGCTCCAAGGGCAAGGGAACATTGGAGTACGGTTGCGACCTCAACGCTGTGGGACTGCTGGAAGCCTGGGTGAGCGCTGGCGCCACGAAGGCAGAAAGCTTCAACTATGGCGGACACGCCGTGAACTTTGAGCGAGACGTGAAGCAGCTCTTCACGGAAGGCAACATGTGGTACAACGGCTCTGCGCCTTGCTCCAGCTGCCACTTCGGCAACACCGACCTCTCCTACCATGAGATGGACCTGAGTTCCTACGAAGGCATCATGAAGGGGGGAGACGTTGTGTCAAGCCCACCGGGTGTGCCGCTGCTGGGACAGAGTGCTGTGGGAGCGACCGATTACGATTGGGATCATTCGAAGATGCGGGAGCGTCTGCGGAACAACCGGATGCCGATTGGGATTGCCTTTGACATCACGGAAGAGAACCGCGACGGACCCATGGTCCTGCACGGCAAGCGGCAGTGAGGCGACTGCTGCTGCTCAGCGTCCTGGTTGGGATGCTTCAACTGGGAGGAGCGGAGGCACAGGTCTCTGAGCCTCCGACCGTGAAGCCCACTTGGACGCTGCAGACCGATGCTCCGTTTAACCTCTCTCCTCACATTCAAGGGGAGAGGGTGTTGGCGGCTTCGGGAAATTCCCTCTGGGCCGTCGCGGTGGATTCCGGAACCGTGCACTGGCGGTTCCAGCCTCCGGAAGGCCTGTGGGAACGTTCATTTACCGCTTCAGACCAACTGGTCTGGGTGGCCCTCAAGGACCACGCTCTGGTTGCGCTGAACCTAGAGGATGGGCACCGGGTCTGGAAACAGGACCTGGGGCTCAACGCGCAGGTGGCCCCGCTGTTGGTGGATGGGGTGCTGTACGTGGTGACCTCTCGGGTGGGAGAACCCTTGGAGACGCTCAACGAACCCACCTACGTTTGGGCGCTGCGTGCATCTGACGGGACGGTTCTCTGGAAGCAGGAAACGCGTCATTACGCCATGCAGACCCCGGTGCTCAGTGAAGGCTGGCTCTACATCGGGGGCAGCTACTACGCTCCGGAAATTGAGGTCGATGAGGGCGGGCCGATGATGCTCATCAGCCTGAATGCCGCCACAGGAGAGAAGCGCTGGGAGGTCCGACGGACCGAAGGGTTCGTCAAGGCCCTGCACGCGACAGCTGAACGGCTGGTCTTCATCGCGTATCAGGACTTTCTGGTGGGGATGTCTGCGACCACAGGAGACTTCCTCTGGAAACGGGACACGGGAAACTGGGTTCCGTCCCTTACTGGTGTCGGCAACGTGGTCTATTGGGGCTCGGCAAACACCCGCGTCTTTGCCTATGAGGTGCAGTCAGGAACCCGATTGTGGGAGTACGACATCCCTTGGGGCTCCTTCAATTACCTGCTGGGCGCACCCGCGGTGCGGAATGGTCGCCTCTACGGGCTGTCGCAACGGGGGTACCTGTTTGCTCTGGAAGAGAACTCCGGGAAGCCACAGTGGAGCATCGCGACGGGGCTGACCTCTCGAGTCGGAGCCGCATTTGCTCCAGGGCATGCCGTGGTGGGGGACGAAAAGGGGCTGCTGGCCGGATTTTCGATTCCGACACGTGGATCAGAGTGAGTCGAAGCCCAAGACCTGATCCGTCCGCAAGTGCAAGAGGATGGCAAGGTCATCAGCTGGCTGAGCCACTACCCCTCCGGCTACGGGGGGGACCACAATCTGCAGCAGCGAAAAGGAAGTGTCCTGCTCCCCGGTGATGATGGAGTAACCCTCTGCAGATTGCACCTTTAGAGAGAATCCCATCAGGTGCGGCACGCCCGCAATCTCCAACTCCCCTTCCAAACGAAACGTTCCTCCCTGCTTCACGGCCTGTACCTCGTCGCGGGGGACCCAGCGTGAGAGAAAAATTAGGTCCGGATACTCGTCTGCTTTGAGAATCTCCTGGACGCTGCTGTCGCGCATGGAGCTGTCAGAATCAAAGGAGGCCACAGGTGACGTGACGGTAAACCGGACCCGGTTTCCGTCGACCTCCATGCGGGCAGAGACCTCGCAGCTCTTTCCCACCACTTCCACGTCTGCCATCAAAAACATTTCCTTGTGGGTCCGGTAAGCGAGGCAGTGGTCGCCGGACGCAAAAAGGGCTTCCTGAGCACCTGCAACAGAGGTCTGCAGCAAGAATCCCCCTACAATCAGCCAGAGTGCCTTCATGAACGATCCTATGTGAGGCTAACGGTTATGGTTGTTCCACTTTCGCTTACAGTATATTCCCTGAGTGAGTAGTTTGTCGGATCTACTCCACCAGGTCCACTTGTGCAACTCCCGCTGTATGAAAAAACAGCTCCATGGGATGTGGGGTCGGTGTTGCTGCACTCAATTTTCCCATTTGCAAAAGCAAGGTTACTTCCCGCATGAGGGCACGATCCGCTAAACGCACGTAGGGTTCCGGAGGAGTCTCGGCACATGAGGAGTTGACCGGAGATGTCCGAGTAGTCGGTGCTGGTTAACGTGAGAGTACTGCCGTTGTTAGCAAGCGCCGCTGTATCGGTGGAGTCGAGGGTGATGTCAGCGCTGATGCTGTCTGCTGGGGGCGAGCCTCCATCGCTGGAGGAGCAGCCACCGATCAGACCACAGGCTGCGCAAACGGTGACTGCGGAGTGCTGAAGGAATTCACGTCGGTTTTTCATGTAAGGTCTCTCAAGAGGGAGTGGGGCTTTAGCCATCCAGTCCGTGTTTTTCCAGTCGGTACCGCATCTGGTCGCGACTGAGGTTCAGGAGTCGAGCGGCTCCTGTGACATTGTGGCGAGTCTGTTCCAGAGCCTGCTTCAGCAGGTTTTGCTCCAGCAGCGTGAGGTCGATGCCCTCCTCCGGAATGGCGTGTTCCCATCCGGACGCCTGGGTCCAGTCGAAGTGGTGCCGCTGAAGGCGGAATTCAAACTCCTTGGCGGTCATGTGCAGCAAACGGGCGGCGGTCTCCGGCTCTCCGGACGTCTGCTTGAGGGCCTGGGCCAGGATCCGAGGTTCCACTTCCAGCAGCGAAAGTCCATCTTCTGGGAGCTGAAACAGGGGACCTGGGGCGCTGCTTGAAGGCGTCGGTGAGAGCGTCGGCGCAGAAGGCGCCTGCAGGTGCTGCAGGTGGGTGAAGCGAAGCCGGTCAATCCCGTGAAACAGGACGCTGCGTTCCACCTCGTTCTTCAGCTCCCGGATGTTCCCTGGCCACGAGTGCTGCTTCAGCATTCGTTCATTTTCAACCGACAGGTGCAAGTGTTCAGGGTCATGCGGGATGGCGTACTTGCGCAGGGCCTCGCGGAGGAATTCCTGAGCCAGCGCCGGAATCTCAGCGGTCATCTCCCGGAGGGGAGGAAGGTGCAGGTGGATGAGGGCGAGGCGGTGGTAGAGGTCTTCACGGAAGGTGCCTTCTCGGACCGCCTGGGCCAGGTCGATGTTGGTGGCCGCGATGATCCGGACGTCCAGGTCCGTCTCCCGTCCGCCTCCGATGCGTCGGATGCGCTTGTCTTCAATGACCTTGAGCAGCTTGGCTTGCAGGCCAAGGGGGATGTGCCCAATTTCATCAAGAAAGATGGTGCCACCGTTGGCCAGCTCAAAGAGTCCGGCCCGTTGCGACACGGCTCCGGTGAAGGCCCCTTTTTCGTGCCCAAACAGCTCGGACTCCACCATGGTTTCCGGAATGGCGGTGCTGTTGATTTCAATGAACGGCTCAGCGCTCCGTGGCGACTGCTGATGAATCCGTCGAGCAAGGACTCCCTTACCGGTGCCTGTCTCGCCGGTGATGAGGATGGAGGGCGCCTCGCCGCTTTGGCTCTCAATGCTGATGAGGCGCTGCACCCGGGACTCGATTTCTGCGTATGCCGAGGCGGTCAACGCATGAGGCTCGGAGCCTTCTCCGATCTGACGGGCTTGCTGGCGGTGGTAGTGAACTTCCTGCTGCAACCGGTTGTTGCGGAGCACCCGGGCCACTGAAAGCTCCAGGGTGGCGAGGTCGAGGGGCTTGCTGAGGTAATCAGCCGCCCCCTCTCGAATGGCCTTGACGGCATCCGGAATGCTGCTGTGTGCCGTGATGAGGATGATGGGCGTCTGGGGTTGGTACTCCAGGATCCAGTGGAGGAGGTCGAGTCCGCTTTTTCCTGGCAGCTTGATGTCTGAGACAATGATGTCCACCGACTCGTTGCGCAGGAATCCGATGGCGGCTTCGACGCTCTCAAACCATTCGCACTGGTGGTGCTCAGACAGGTAGCGCTGGATGCTCTTTCCCAACAGGCGTTCATCCTCAACCAGCAGGATCTTGGCGTGGGGAACGGAACTCAGAGGCACAGGCAGTTACTCCGGAATCTTGATGTGAGCGTCTTCAAAGGAACCATATTCGGCATACTGGTGGCACGCTGAGCAGTTGAGCTGGCTGCGGACGGACTTGCGGTCAAATACCGCGGGATCCACCTCGGAGTGCTTCTCCTTCCAATACGGAGTCTCTGTGATCCGTAGGGGTGTCTCTTGGGACGGAACCGAATCGAGAATGCGAAAAGAAGCTTCGCTCTGGAGCTTTTCGGCAGAGTGCGCTGTGGCAAAGGCCAGCAGTTCCTGGGTGGTCTCTTCGTCGAGGCTTGCGTCTTCTCCGAAGTGGTCCTCGAGTCCGGCAAACAGCTTCTCCCAGGACCGTTGAGGAAGGAGGCTGGGGTGGAAGCCCACGTGGCAGGCGGCACACTCTTCTTGATACAGCTCATGCCCAGGTGGTGGACTTTGGGTGAGGGCTTGCTGGGTCAACTCATCGTGGAACTCCAGTGGCATCAGGACCGCGGCCCCCATGCCCACAAGACCGAGGCTGATGAGGAAGGCATTCTGGACCCACACATTGGGGACCACCTTCCGGGCGGAGAGGTTCGCGCCAGGGACGTCTCGCTTGTAGCCCGTGACCATGGCCCAGGGCAGGTTCTGACGCTGAGCCCAGCTTTCCAGACTAGCGGCCAGGACGTGTCCGGTGATCAGGACAAGGAGCCCGTAGGCGAGGAGGTTGTGGAGGATGTGCGCGTTGATGCCCCACTCGCGACTGATGACCCCTCCGAGCACGCCAATGCGTTCCTCGCCGGAGACAATCATTCCTCCAGTGATGGCCAAGGCGACCAGTCCGGCCAGCAGGGTGACCATCATCCAGCCTGCAGCAGGGTTGTGCCCCAGCTCCAGAATGGGACCCTTGGCCCGCTCCTTGAGGTAGTGCAGCACCTCTTGAGGAGAAGCCACAAACTCCCGGAAGCGGACAAACCCGTTGCCAATCCAGCCCCAGACCATCCGGAACCCTAACAGGAGCACCAGGATGCGGCCGAACCAGATGTGCAGGTCCAGCATCCACTCCCAGAAGGTGGTGACCCAGGCACCGGTTACAACGAGGACCAGTGCCCAGTGGAAGATGCGGGTCGGGAGGTCCCAGACCTTGACCCGCTCAAACGGGGTGAGTTCAACGCGGGATGCGAACGTAGTCTTCATTGTAATCCCCTTGCTCAGCCGTGGTGTGGCATGCCTGGCAGTTCGCGATGGTGCGGATCGCGTCTCGTTGGAGGACCCGCTGAGAGATGTGTTCCCGGTGCTGGCGGGCAATGCCAGGAACGTCGGAGATCCGCAGGTAGACGCGGTTGTCAAGGCGCCGCATCACCCGTCGGGACACCCGACTGGACGACTTGTCTGCCGAGTACGCAACTAGGTGTCCGAGGATCTGCTGGTTGAGAGCTGGCTCAATGCTGGCGTCTTCTCCAAAGTGATCGCTCAGGCCCCCCATGACGGCCTTCCAGGACTCAGCCGGGAGCAGTTCCGCCTGATACGCCATGTGGCAGGCTCCGCACTCTTCCTGAAAGACAACGGGCTGGTTCGGGATGGAGTCCAACACAGGCTGGGTGGGACCTCCGGAGCTCCACCAGCTGCGCTCATTTTCCTCTCCACGTTCCCCATATTCTCCACGCTCTCCGTATTCGTCATCGTCATCTCCCGCCCAGGAGGTGACCGAACAACTCATCATCAAGCTGGCAGAGACTCCGAGTAGCAGTAGCTTTTTCATTGGCATTAGTAACTCCTTGAGGGTTTAGAGAGAGAGCATATAGGTCGTGAAGTGCCCCTTTTCCTCAGCGGTGCACTCCCGTTCTAGGACCCATTTGCAGTTGCGCTTGAACCACTTGTTGATGGTCCGCGCCTTGGTGAAACGCTCCGGATTGACTGCTGGAGAGAGCGGGTCAATCACCTTTCCGGTAGAAGCGTTGCGGCCAGCCTGAGCCGGATTGTCGGTGTGACAACTGGCGCAGCTGCGCTTTTCTCCTTCGGAATGAAGGTGCTCCGTGTGATAGATCTTCTTGCCTTCAGCCGCACTGAAGCCCTGGAAGCTTGGGTTTTCGGTCTGAGCAACCTTGGCCCAACCGTCCAACAGCTTCTGGGCATCAGGGCTGGCCGGGGTTCCGGCGTGGGCAGAAAAGCTCAACACGAGCGAAGCGAAGCCCCCCAACAGGAGGGATTTGAAAAAGGCGGTCTGTTTCATAAGGTCAATCATGAAGAAGAAGGGCCCGCGCCCTTGAGAAGGCGCGGTGGGAATGTGCCGGCACGAGGCCGGCAGAAAAAGGATCAATCATCGCTGTCGCTGTCACAGAACATCCCGAGGACACAGCTGCCGTCTCGGTCCCGGTCTCGGTTGCCGCGATCCGAGTCCCGGTCGCTGTAACCAGGTGAATCGGAGCGGAACAGACGTGCCTGGCATCCGGAGAGCAGCAGGCTGCCTCCAGTCAGAAGGACGATGGCCAGCACCGTCCAGCGAAGCCGCAGAGTCGATAAGCGTTTCATGGCGTCTCCTTGCGTGAAAGAGGTGAATCAATCATCGCTGTCGAAGTCGCAGAGCAAGAAGCAATTGGCATCTCCGTCGTGGTCAGAGTCCCCAACTCCTACCGAGTGGGACGCACTTGAACAGCCGGTCAGCATCAGGCTTCCTCCCGTCAACAGGGTAAGGACGAGGAGGCTCCAGCGAAGTCGAAGAGCGGATAAACGTTTCATAACAACCAACTCCTTAATCTAAGGTTTGTTTCAGATTCAGAGGGTCTAAGAGATAAGGTACCGAAGAAATTTGAAGCAAATATGAACATCCCAGGGATTTCAGAAAAAACTTCAATCATCCCAGCCGTCATGGTCGTCATCACCCTCTCGGTGATAGCGACCACGGTCACGGTAGGAGCGACTTCGGTCACTGTCGTAAGACCGGTCTGAGTCGTAATAGCGGGACGAACCGGAGTAGCGGCCCTCGTAGCGTTCGGGGCCAAAACATCCGGCAAGCATTAAAGAGAGCGGCAGGGCGCTGTAAAGAAAGAGGGGTTTCATCATCACAGGTCTCTGGAGAGCATCATCGGGTTAGTCAAGAAAGCCGTGCCCAACCCACAACAGCAGGACCATGGCAATGGAAAGAAAGTGCTGAGAGTGGATGAGGCGGTTGATCTTGGCCCCAGGCGCATCGGCCCGTTGGAGCTTCATGATCAGCCCACTCAGTGCCAGAAGGATCATCAGCCCCCAACCGGTCCAGACGAGGAGGTTGCTTTCCTCTGCCGTGATGCCGTGGAGCCAGGCGATGCCGATGAGCACCGGGTTTCCCCAGTAGTGAAAGTTCCGGGTCGCATTCTTCCACTTGAGGGGCAGCTTCACCCAAGACGGGGAGCTGGTCCGCAGGGGCTTGGGCGCCCGCTTGAAGCCCATGCTGTAGTAGTAGAGGCCGTTCAGGGCCACAAAGCCGAAGAGGGCAATGTTGCCGAGCGCCTCGCTGGCATCTTCTGAACCCTCGCCTCGCTCGCCGTATCCGTCTCCCCCGAAGAAGGAAGAGCGGCGATCGTCCTCCTCTCCCCAGTCATCGTCGTCGGCCCAGAGCGGAGCCGAGACCAGGAGGAGTGTGGTCAGCAGGACCAGGAAGGACTTCCAGCGAAGAGCAGGGTTACTCATGAGGCAGCTCAGAGGGAGTGTTAGGAAGAATCAGCCGTACTGTGGTTCCCTGGTGCTCCTGACTGTCAAGCTCGATGGAGCCGTGATGGGCCTCCATGATCTTCTTGCAGAGGGCGAGGCCAAGACCAATCCCACGGCTGCGGGTGGTGTAAAACTGTTCAAAGATGTGTTCCATGTGCTCTGCCGAGATGCCATCGCCTTCGTCGGTGACCCGGATCCACTGGTGGGTCGCATTGGCTTCCACGGTGCACTCGATTCGGGAACCTTCCGGAGAGGCGTCTAGGGCATTGGAGAGGACAATCAGGAAGGCCTCCTCCAGCAGCGATGGGTCGGCCTGAACCTCCGGAAGCACAGAAGGCTCCGGGAGGTGCAGCTCAATGTGTTTCTCGCGCAAGCGCCACTCCAGGGACCGTCCGGCCTCCACCACCATGGGGTAGAGCGAGAGAGCGGTTGGGTTGGGATGAAAGGGACGGACGAAGTTGAGCAGGTGGTTCACCCGCTCGGTGAGACGGTCAATTTCCCGCAGCAGCGAGAGGACGATCTCCTTGCTTTCTTCTTGAGTGATGGACGGAATGGACAGCAGCTGCAGCGCCGCCCGGAGTCCGGCAATGGGGTTCTTGAGTCCATGAGCCACAGACGCGCTCACTTCTCCCATGGCAGCCAGCCGCTCTTGCTTGAGCAACTGGGACTGCGCGGCCCGGAGCTCCCGGTTTGCTTGCGCCAGCTCCTGGGCATTGTCCAGCAGGCTGTTGTGCTGACGTCGGAGGATGCGTGAAGCCGGGAAGATGATCAACAACAGCGTCAGGTAGAGGACGCTGCCGAAGCCCAGGCTGTAGACCCAGACCGATTGCCGCAGCGAGTCCACCTGCCGCTTGAGCTGCACGTTGTAACGGTGGACCTCCACCACCCCGAGGATCTCGCTGCCCCGTGGAATGGGAATGTACAGCGCTGAGGCGTAGCGGGCGTCGGCGTGGGGAAACGCCTGCTCATCCACCATCTCGTGCTTCAGGGTCGCCTTCCCAGACATTGCTCTGCGGAAGACGGCAGAATCCTTGTACTCTCCGACTTCTTCATGGATGGACGACCAGCCGATCAACCCGTCGGGGTGAATGATCTCCACACCGTGGCTTCCGGGAACCATGGTCACCGCGTGCAGGACGTCCTTGAGCAACTCTGTGTCCTGGTAAAGCGTCTCAAAGGAACGGTTGCCAAGGTACTCGACTACCTCTGACTGCACCGTGGTCGTGGTGATGAGCGTGTCGCGGCTCAGCAACTCCTCTTCCAACTGATTGCCCAGCAGCCAGCTGAGCAAGAGGGTGAAGCCACAGAGCACCAGCAAACTGGCAATCGAGAAAACCGGAAGGAGCGGGAAAGCGCGGGCAGGCATGAGAACCTCCGAAGGATCTGATGGGTCGGAAGGGTAACCACTTCCCACCGAACCCGTAGCCAATGCTCCAGACGGATTCCCAGCGGAATCATCGGGTCGGGAGAAGGGAGAGGGATGGGTGAGCATGGTCGACGTCTGCAAAAGAGCCTTCAGTATAAGCCGGTTTCTCTCTTCTTGCAGCAAGTCATGGACCAGTGGTGAGATTCGATTTTTATTAAATAAATTCAAATATTTGAAAAGTAGAATCAGGCCGATCTCACAGGGTTGGGGAATAAAATGGGGTTAAATAAGTGGGGAGAAAAGTGGGTGGGGAGAGCAAAAAAAATCCCCGGATACGGAAGAACCGCACCGGGGATTCGGGAAGGTGACTTTGGAGAAAGTCGTGCTTACAGAGCCGGGACCATGGTCTCAGCGGAAGCCATCCACTGGTTGGTGTGCTGGCGCATGTCCTGAGCAACCTTGCGGACCTGAGCGTAGCCATCGGTGAGGACCTTCAGCTGAACCGGCTTGGCGTCCTTGAACATGGCGGCCATTGGGTTCTGGTCCATCATCGGCCACTTCTCCATCATGCCGAAGGTCTGCTCAAGCGCTTGCTTTTGCAGGTTCTCCAGCTCGCCCAGACCTTTTTCGTACTGGTCGCAGAAGTCGTTGTAAGCTTTTTTTGCGGGAGCAATCATTGTTTCTTTTGCCATGGGGTCTCCTTTAGAGCGTCATGCAGTGCGGGGGTTGGCTCAGATGAGCAACTTCAATGATTCTGATTCTAACCACCTCTCCATAAATTGCAACTAAAATTGTTAATTTATAGAAAAATATTTTTTAGCCGGATTAGGCGGCAGGGGTAAAGGAGACGAATCCGGCAGGGGCTGACGCTTGGGAAGCGGTGGTTTAGCTGAAGACAATGGTCTTGTTCTGGTGAACAAGCACCCGGTCCTCAAGGTGCCAGAGGACGGCTCGTGCCAAGACTGCTCGCTCAATGTCCTGCCCCAGCTCCTGCAGTTGCCGAGGGGAAAAGTCGTGTGCGACCCGAACCACGTCCTGCTCAATGATGGGGCCTTCATCAAGGTCCATGGTGGCGTAATGGGCGGTGGCCCCAATGAGCTTGACGCCGCGCTCATAGGCCTGTCGGTAGGGGTTGGCTCCGACAAAGGCAGGGAGGAACGAGTGGTGGATGTTGATGATCCGGTGGGGATACTCGGCAATGAAGTCCCGGGAAAGGATCTGCATGTAGCGAGCGAGCACCACCAAGTCCACCTGGCCGGCCATCAGGTTCAAGATGGTGGCTTCCGCCTCTGCCTTGGTGTCTGCTGAAACAGGCACCTGGTGAAAGGGCACGCCAAAGCGCTCTGTTGCTTCCTGCAGGTCCGGATGGTTGCTGATGACCAAGGCAATTTCGGCCGGAAGCAGCTTTCGGCTGTGACGCCAGAGCAGATCCAGCAGCACGTGGTCGTACTTTGACACCAAAATGGCGACTCGCTTGTGTTCCGCCGCCGGATTGAGCACCCACTCCATTCCGTACGTCCGGGCCACGGAGTCGCGGAAGTGCTTCCGCATCACCGGCAGCGACTCCTCTAGGTCCTCAATTGCAAACTCCACCCGCATGAACAGCGTTCCTCCGGAAGGGTCGGTGGAGTGCTGGTCGAGGTCCAGAATGTTTCCTCCGTGATTGTAGAGAAAGGTGGAAACCGCAGAGACAATGCCCGGACGGTCGGGGCAGGAAATGAGCAGACGAGCAATGGAGTTAGCGTTCATGGCAGTCAGAGTGGGAAGAGAAAGGAACGGCCTGGAATCTGGTGGGGCCAGATCCACAATCTCCTGCAACACTCAGTCCTTCGTGTGGGGAAAACCCGGGAATTGAAAAGGCGGGAAGGGAGCACCGGGGTTGGAAGATGAGGGCGCTGGCCAAGGCAGCAAAGCCAGCGCGGGAGGGTTAGCCGACCTTGACGGGGCCTTCTACTCGAAGCGATTCCTTGGCTGCAAGCGCAATGAGCACCGGCGCCAGCCCGTCGTTTCCCGAAACCGGTGGGGCCTCATCCTTCTGGATCGCCTGCACAAAGGCCTGCATTTCTGCAACAAAGGCGGCTTGGTAGCGCTCGAGGAAGAAGTACAGGGGTTTGTCGCTGACGGTTCCGGACTCGCTCATCACGGTCATGCGGGTCGGAGTGTTGTTGTCGGCAAAGGCCATCCCCTGCGAGCCGAAGACCTCAATGCGTTGGTCGTAGCCGTAAACCGCTTTCCGGCTGTTTTCAATGACGCCGAGCGCGCCATTTGCCAGCTTGAGGGAAATGACCGCGGTGTCAATGTCGCCGGCTTTGCCAATCTCCGGATCAACCAACACGGCCCCATAGGCGTGAACCTCTTCAACCTCGCTGCCGCTGAGGAAGCGGATCATGTCGAAGTCGTGGATGGTCATGTCGAGGAACATGCCTCCGGAGCTGGCAACGTACTCAGGCGGCGGCGGCGAAGGGTCCCGGGAGGTCACTCGGATCAGCTGCGGGTCACCGAGGGAGCCGGAAGCCACCTGCTGCTGAACGGCTGCAAAGCTGGGGTCAAAGCGTCGGTTGAAGCCCACCTGCAGCTTGATGCCGGCCTTTTCAACTTCCTGAAGCGCGTGGCGGATCACCTCCGGATCCAGCGCGACCGGCTTCTCACAGAAGATGTGCTTGCCGGCGTGAGCGCACTCGATCATCTGGGGCGCATGTTCCGGAGACGGTGAACCGATGAGAATGGCGTCGATTTCCGGATCCTCTAGGAGCATCCGATGGTCGGTGCCAAAGGCTTCAATGCCTCGCGACTGAGCCCACGCTTCGTCGAGAAACGGATCGGTGATGGCCTTGAGACGCGCCCCTTCAACACGGCTGAGCAGGTTGTCTGCGTGGAGCTTGCCGATGCGTCCCGCACCGATGATGCCAAAGGTAAGGGGTTTCATAAGAGTCTGTTTCGCGTGAGTAGAAAAGAAGAGCCCGGCGACGTTTGGGACGTCGGCCCGGTGGGAAAGGAGGGACCGGTTCTTTCCGGGGCCGCCCCCCTGAGAAAACACCAGAGAAGGAACCAATGCAAGTCCCGAAATTCTGCAGCACCGCTTGAAAATGTAGTTGACTTCCACTTAAATGGCAAATATATTCCGTTTATCTATTAAATAGAATATTTTTTCCTAAATTTGAGAGAGCAGGCAAAAATGGCTTCCTTGATTTCCAACTACGTCGCAGGCAAGCAGACCCACTCATCCGGGGCCACCCTTGACGTCCACAACCCGGCCACCGGTGGAGTGATCGGGGCGGT
>CBFIGY010000017.1:0-69982 GCA_965662235.1 uncultured bacterium | reverse complement strand
GTCTCATCAATCATCGACTACTAGTGCACCACTCTTGAATTTTCGCCGGTGATGCACCACTCCTGAATTTTCGCTGGTGATGCATCGCTCCTGAACTTTGGCCGGTGATGCATCGCTCTTGAAATTTGGACGGTGATGCACAGACAGTGAACTTTGGACAGTGATGCACCACTCCTGAATTTTCGCCAGTGATGCACGGCTGATTGGACGCCCCGCACTACCTCAAAATGCTTTTTCCAAGATCGTGTTAACACGATCCATCCATATATCCTCAACAAAATCAATTTACTAAACTTAAATTTGTCAAAACCCCTTCAAATCAACTCAGCAGCAGCACGCATCATTTCATCGTTGACGTCGATGTAGCGCTGAGTGGTTTGGATACTGGCATGTCCTGCCATTTCTGCTAACACACGCACTCCCACTCCTTTTTGACTCAGGTTGGTAATCCAGGTACGACGACCTGAGTGTGATGTAGCACCTGCGATTCCTGCACGTGCATACAGCTGCTTCAAGTGCTGAGTGGCCGTGTTGGCTGAAAACCCCTGACGCTTTTGGGTCAGAAACAGGAAATCACTGGCTGAGTCTCCTCTTGTGCTGAGGTATTCAACAAGCTGCCGCTGCATCTGTTTGGGAAGAAACACTCGTCTCGCCCTTTTGCTCTTGGTCCTTGCTGCATCCAGAACCAGTTCTGCTTTGATCTTGCCCGCCTCATCTACAACATCTGAAATCATCAGTGCTGCTACTTCCCCAACTCGCATTCCGCACCAGTGTGTGAACAGCAGCATGGTTGCATCTCTTTCTGGGTAACGACTGCAGGAACGAGTCACTTCGAGCACCTGCTTGAGTTCAGCTTTGCTGAGTGTCTTTGCTTGTGGCATGTCTCCTCCGTAAACATGTATTTTTCATACACACAGTATAATTTCTGGGGTATTTTCAGAGCAACCGAAACCCATGATCAAGAAGTCATAATGATTTCAGTAGCCTACAGTGAAACCACAGTTTTTCGCATTTTCTTAGGTGTTTTGCGAGTGGCTGTTCACTGCTATTCAAGATTGGATTTGCATCCAATCCACTCGCTGTGTTCGATTCGCTCACTCGCATTCGCTCTCAAACACAGCTTCGTCATTTTCTTTCGTTGAAAGACAGGCTGATGAAATATTCAACTATATGAAATAATTCACTTTTATGAATGGGCTCATTTAGATTGTGTTTAGTCATAAGGAGGCTATCCCAGCCTCCCTATGACTCGCAGGTCTCATTTGAGTCGCTACATCAGTCACCGTGTCAACAAGCCTTCTCAGCCAAGCTGAGGTTTGGAGCGGTTGGGCTGTCTCCATCTACTTGTGTAAGGTCCAACGCTACAGGGTGTTCCGACACGGCCAACACCCCGCACCCGCCGTTTCACCATCGGAGGGCATATCGTGCTTCTTGTTTTCTAAAGCGGTTGTGAAGCTACCGCTGTTTTGCAGGTCTCTGCTCGAACCTGCTGTGCCAACAAGATCCGCTGACCCAACCCTGGCGGCCAGCTCAATGTTTTTGACAGGGGCACTATGTGCAGATAAATAGCTGTAGGACTTTGGGTTCGCCTACACTGTTATTTATCAACCAAGGAGGAAAAAATGGAGAAAATGATAGTAAATCAAGTATTTGAATTGATGATGCGACTGGGAGCTGTGACCAGTGAGAGTCAGTTCAGCAAGGAATGGCTGGGCAGAAGCGAATGCTACTTGCGCACAGTACGCTTCAAGGGAACCAAACCCAGCATTGGCAGTGTGGCGATTTGTGCCAGCAAGCTACAGCACTATGGAAAGCTGATGATGTCGCTGCCTGAACATGCGGCTCTCGGTCAGCAGTTTTTGGAGCTGAGTCGGCAGTGCCATGAAACAATCAATCAAGAAAGCCGTGCAACATGGCTGGCGTGAAAAGGGTCTGGGGCCAAAAAATGCCTCAGCTGCGGATTTTCACAGACCAGTACTTACAGATTGGGGGTGGTGATTTTGCACCTATGGAGGCTCAATGGCAAAGGCAGTGAAGGAAATACAGCAGACGCTGAATTGGATTCGAGAGCAGATGCGAGAGGCGGACTGGAAACTGAGACTGGAAGTACTGGAACTGATGCTGAGCACCAGTGAACGAGTGGTCGCTGATCTGCGGAACATGAAAGAGCCCGAGCAGAAACAGGTGCCAGTGCCAGTGCCTCAGACTCAAGTTGTCAAACGCAGAGTCAATATGCCTGCACCGGCGAAATTCAGCAGTGAACCCAAGCCGGATTTGGAACCCATTCAACCACTGCCACCACTACCAACCAGTTAGGGCAGTAGAACTAGTGGGGGTGCCAAGGGCTCGCATGCCACACCCCCACACTCTTCCCCGAGCAATCCAACCGCCTAACGCTGGACAAGACTGCAAGGAGATGAGATGGGGGGATCTTACAGAGCACCTATCAAAATAGTAAGTAAAATCTGTACTCAACGTTGACTCCTCAACAGCTGAACTCAGTCAGGCGCTTGTATTGGGCTCAAGACTGAACGAGTTGGACGAGAGGAAAGACTACTGAGGATGGAGACGGCTTGCAGGCAGGCAGGCTATGTGAGAATGCTTTGGGAGGGATCCTGTTAACGCCGTTCACCCAGTCAACACGTGTTTGCGCAGCCGGGGAGTGAGGTGGCTGTAATGTTTTTCCAACATGCCCACACTTGTGCCCATCTGCCGCGCAAGCGTGTGCAAATCCACCCCATTACGCACAAGTTGGAACGTTGCATAGGTGTGACGCAGGCAATAGAGGGTGCGTTCTTGCTGTGTTCTGGCATCCACCAACAGCCCGGTGTGCTCTAACAGCACTTTGAAGGTTTGACGCAGATGCTGTGTCTGTGCGCCACTGGCCAGTCTGAACACGTGTTCATCGCAGCGTGCTGCCAACAGCTCTTCAAACGTCCACTGCTGCAAGTCCTCAGCGCGTTCATGGATCCTTTTCAAGTAGCCGGCAACCTTGGCCCCTGCAATCACTTCTCTTGTGCCGGTTTTACCAGTCACCCACAGTGCCACATAGCGTCGGCCTGACTCTTCAAACACTTCCACATCACGCCATCTCAGGTTCTGCGCCTCTGTGCCGTGCCTGATTCCTGTCGCGGTCAACACCCGTACATAGTCCTGTAGCAGTGCGCGCATCTGCAGTGACTTGGTTGAACGCGCACACTGCACCCAGTCAGGAAACGCCTTGAGCATCTGTGCATACTCAGTCCGGGTAAAATCAGCACGACGCTGCCCGCTCGAACCTCCGTTGACCAAAACGGGCAGTTGGGACTGCTGCACATAGCCCTGCTGCACAGCAAGGTCAAACACACGCTGCAGGGCTGAATTGTGGGTGTTGATCGTGCTCGCTTTGAGTGCACGCCCGGCGCGAGCATCTCGCCACGCTGCATAGGCCTGGATCTGCTTGTAGCCGATGTTGTTCACATTGTAGTTGCCAAAGAACGGCACCAGATAACTTTCCAGCACTGCCACATAGTCCACATACACCCGTTTGCCCACTCCCGCTTCAATCTGCTTGCGCAGTTCAGCTGCAGCTTGCTGGGCAACGTCTCGGAAACGACGAGTGACAGCGGGAATGCCGTACTGATACTTGAACTGATGCTCTAGGTACTGCTGGTGGGCTGCTGCACGAGCGTCCTCCAGCACTGCAGTCCCTGTACTCACCCGCTTCCACTGTGGACCTACCTTGAAGCGGGCTTGCCAGCGTGCACTGCGGCTGCGACGGTACAGCACCACACAACCATCCAGCATGTACTCTGTGTTCGGACTCGGATTGGGCATCTGCGCACCGGTTTGAAAATAAAAATTTTCTGACACAGTGCAGCATAGTTTCACACGTCAAAGTGTGCAACCGGTGTGTAACGGGATTTGGGGGCTTGAAGGAACTGAGGAAAATGAGGGAGAGGACTGATTTGACTGGGTTTAACTGGTGGCCAGAGCGGGAATCGAACCTGCGACACACGGATTTTCAGTCCGTTGCTCTACCAACTGAGCTATCTGGCCACGGAAGCAACCACTGCGGGAGTGGTGAGTCCTTCTACAGGGAGAAGGGCTGGTGCCGTCGGGGTGACTCGAACACCCACGTCCTTGCGGACACTAGGACCTGAACCTAGCGCGTCTACCAATTCCGCCACGACGGCAAGTCAAACAACTAATCTAGGAGGGACGCTTCCAAAAAGCAATTGGAATTTGTGTCCTCCTGCGCTTTTTTCGGATTCCTGCAGCGCCCCTCTCCCCACGGAGGAGAAGCCACCCCACACCCCGACTCGGATTCTTGGAAGGGACTTCCCCTCGACTTGTGCGTTCAGATTTTCTAAACTTAATGTCTTTTTTCTGCTTTAGGCTCAAGGAGACCGCCATGCCCTGAGTCTCTGACCGATGAGCCACTGGCTCAACAAAGATCTTCATGCAATCGAAACTGGAGCCCAAACTGCTCACCGTCTTGCGCGAGGGGTACTCGCGTGAGCTCTTCCTCAAAGACCTCACCGCCGGGGTCCTGGTCGGCATCGTCGCCCTCCCTCTCGCCATCGCCTTTGCCATTGCGTCCGGAGTTCAGCCTGAGCAAGGCCTCTATACGGCGGTCATTGCCGGATTCTTCATCTCCCTCCTGAGCGGAAGCCGTGTCCAGATTGGAGGTCCCACCGGTGCCTTCATTGTCATCGTTTACGGAATTGTCCAAAAGTATGGCTACGAGGGGTTGGCCACTGCCACCTTCATGGCCGGCGGACTGCTCCTGCTCATGGGCTTCAGTCGGCTCGGCTCCATCATCAAGTTCATTCCCTATCCAGTCACCGTCGGGTTCACCTCCGGAATTGCTCTGATCATTGCTGCCGGACAGGTACGGGACTTCCTTGGGCTCACCATGGACGGGGTTCCCAGTGAGTTTTTGGAAAAGCTCTTTGCCTACCAGGAACACCTCTCCTCCCTCAATTTCTATGCGCTGGGGCTGGGCGTGCTGTCCATCTTCATCATTCTGTTTTGGCCACGGGTCACGCATCGACTACCCGGATCTCTCATTGCGTTGATTGTGACCACAGCCCTTGTGCACGCGTTCGAGTTGCCTGTGGAAACCATTGGCAGCCGCTACGGTTCGGTGCCTCAGGGACTCCCTCGCCCGCACCTGCCTTCCTTCAGTTGGCCGCTTTTGCAGGAACTGTTTCTCCCGGCCCTGAGCATCGCCCTCCTCGCCGGAATCGAGTCGCTGCTCTCTGCCGTGGTCGCTGACGGCATGACCGGACGGCGTCATCGCTCCAACATGGAACTGGTCGCTCAGGGGGTCGCCAACCTTCTTTCGCCTATTTTCGGAGGCATTCCTGCCACTGGCGCCATTGCCCGCACCGCAACCAACATCAAAAACGGCGGCCGCACCCCTGTTTCCGGAATGGTCCATGCGTTCGTGCTCCTGCTCATCATGCTGTTTCTCGGACAATGGGCCGCGCTCATTCCCATGGCAACTCTCGCCGGCATCCTCATGGTTGTTTCCTACAACATGAGCGAGTGGCGACTGTTTGTGAAGCTCTTCCACGGCCCCAGAAGCGATGTCCTGGTGCTCGTGATCACCTTTGGACTCACAGTCCTCCTCGACCTCACCGTTGCCATCCAGGTAGGCATCGTCCTAGCAGCGCTGCTCTTCATGCAGCGCATGGCGCAGGTGACCCAAATTGGCCTGGTCACACAGATGCTCAGCGAAGACGAGGACGACTCCGATCCGAACGCGATTGGCTCTCGGGACATTCCAGAGGGAGTCGAGGTCTTTGAGATCGACGGCCCCTTCTTCTTCGGAGCCGCGGACAAGTTCAAAAATGCCATCACTCGCATCGAACGCCCCCCTCAGGTCCTCATCCTCCGTCTCCGTAAGGTCCTGACCATTGATGCCACCGGACTCATGGCGCTGGAGGAGTTCATCCACCAAACCGTGCGCTCCGGAACCCACCTGATCTGCTCTGGAACTCAGGAGCAAACCAAAGAAATGATGGAAAAGGCTGGACTCCTCAAGCTACTAGGGGCACAAAATTTCTTCGAAACAATCGACGAGGCTCTGGAGCACGCCTCTGAGCGACTCCGGACTGCTGCGCCGCCCCCTTCTTCCTGAGGCGTGTGGCGCCCTTCCCCCAACCCCAACGCCCGCACCTCATCATGCCTGAAGCTCAGCCGGCCCCCGATACCGTCGTCTTTGACCTTGGAGGAGTCTTGATTGACTGGGACCCCCGGCACCTGTACCGCAAACTGATTCCCTCAGAGACAGAAATGGAGTGGTTCCTCCAGGAAGTCTGCACCGGAGAATGGAACGAACAGATGGACGCCGGCTATCCGTTTGCCCAAGGCGTCGCAGATAAGATTGCCGAGTTTCCTCAGCACGAAGCCTGGATCCGAGCCTTCTTCGACCGCTGGGGAGAAATGATTGGCGGTGCGCTGGAAGGCACCGTGTCGGTTCTGGAAGACCTCAAGGCCCGCGACACCCCCCTCTACGTTCTCAGCAACTGGTCTGCGGAAACCTTCGCCGTCGCCCGTCACCAGTTTCCCTTCCTCACGTGGTTCGATGGCCTGCTCATCTCAGGAGAAGAGCAGCTGAAGAAACCGGATCCTGCCATCTTCCAACGGCTGCTGGACAAATTTCAGCTGCAGGCCGAGCGCTGCGTGTTCATTGACGACCGTGCGGACAATACAGCAGCCGCGGCCGCTTCCGGAATGACCGGCCTGCGTTTTCAGGATGCCTCACGCCTGCGGCAGGACCTGATGCAATTGGGTTTGCTCTAGCGTCCCGCATGTCCTACAATTGAGCTTTTTGCTCAACGGCTTGCGCGAGCGCTTCCAGAAACATCTATGAGGAAACTGGTTGTTCTGAGTTGCCTGTTGCTCACAGGGTCCGGACTCTTCCTGACGGTCGCGCACTATGCCGACTGGGAGCGCTTCACCGCTGTTGCTCTGGGGCACATCTGGTTGGGGTTTTTCTTCATCGTTATCTTCCCCATGTACTCATGGGACCACATCCGCGGACATGCCTCTCGTCTGCGGGAGCGGTCCTGGCTCACCCTCTCCGGAGCCCTGCAGCTGCTGTCGGGCTTGGGACTGATCCTCACCGGGATCATCCTCCTGTTGTGGGGAGCCGACTCCTTTGACTTACCCAGGGAGCTGCACATCGGCCTGACGGTCCTGCTGGGACTGGCGCTGCTGACTCACTTTCGTGCTCCCAAGTAACCTCCGCGCCTCACCCGCGCCGGGCTGCCATTAAGAACTCATGCCTGCAGATCATTTCGTTACCATCCTTGACACCACTCTACGGGACGGAGAACAGACCCGTGGCGTCTCCTTCTCTCCGGCCGAAAAGATGAACCTGGCCAAGGCCCTGCTGCAGAAGCTCCGGATCGACCGTCTGGAAATTGCTTCTGCCCGGGTGTCAGAGGGCGAGCTGGACGCCGTCCGACGCACCACCGAATGGGCCCGGGAGCATGGGCTTGTCGAAAAAATTGAAGTCCTGGGGTTTGTCGATTTCAACAAGAGTGTGGACTGGATCACAGAAGCCGGCGGGCACGTCATCAATCTTCTCACCAAAGGCAGCGCGAACCACTGCCACAATCAACTCGGCAAGACGCTGGAGGAACACCTGGGAGAGATCCGGGAAACCCTCGCCTATGCGCGTGAGCAGGGGGTGCACACCAACGTCTACCTTGAGGACTGGTCCAATGGCTATCGAGACAGTCCGGAGTACGTCTTTGAACTCGTCGCCGCCCTCCAGAACGAAAACATTGGGCACTTCATGCTTCCGGATACCCTCGGGGTCATGTCGCCCACAGAGGTCTTTGACAGCCTCTCTGACATGATCCAGCGGTTTCCCTGGGCCACCTTCGACTTCCACCCTCACAACGACTATGGCCTGGGAGTCGCCAATGCCCTGTTTGCCGTCAAGGCGGGCATCCGGAACATCCACTGCACCATGAACTGTTTGGGGGAACGGGCCGGAAACGCGTCTTTGGCAGAAGTCAGCGTTGTCCTCCGGGACAAGCTGCAGATGGAGCTTTCCATCGATGAATCCCACCTGGCGCCATTGAGTGAAATGGTGGAGCGGTTCTCTGGAAAACGCATTGCGGACAATGCTCCCATCGTCGGAGAGGACGTCTTTACCCAAACCAGCGGCATTCATGCCGATGGAGACCGCAAGGGCGGCCTCTACCACAACCCCATCACTCCGGAGCGTTTTGGCCGCAAGCGGAGCTACGCCCTTGGTAAAATGAGCGGCAAGGCCTCTCTGGCCAAGAATCTGGAACAGCTGGGAATTCAGCTGACGGAGGAAAACCTGCAGAAGGTACTACGCCGCGTGGTGGCGCTGGGAGACTCCAAGAAGACGATCACGCTGGCAGACCTGCCCTTCATCATCACAGATGTGCTGGAGACGCATGACTCCCAACGCGTGCAGCTACTGGGCTGCACCATCAACAGCGGCAGTGGTCTGAAAGCCGTTGCTTCTGTGCGACTCGTCATGGACAACCGGGAGTTTCATGAGGCTGGCAGCGGAAACGGCGGCTACGATGCCTTCATGAGCGCCATCCGGAAGATCCTCCGACGTCAGCACACCGAGTGCCCGCAGCTGGTGGACTACGAGGTCCGCATTCCCCGAGGGGGGCACACCGATGCTCTGACGGAATGCCTCATCACTTGGGACCTACTGGGAAAACGGGTTCAGACCGTTGGGGTCGATCCGGACCAGGTCATGGCAGCGGTCAATGCGACCCTGAAGATGCTCAACCTCTTTTTGATGCAGCAGTCTCAGCAACACGCCGAAGCTGCCGCCTGATTGTCTGCACTCCGAGAGTTTCAGATGGTTCTAGATGCGCCCCGCACCATCTACCTGCCTCTGACGGGCAACCCCGTTGGCTTCCATCACCTCTTGCTGGCGGAGTGTGCGCTCCGGCAGTTTGACAGCTTGGAACAGGTCGTCTTCCTCCTCTCCAACGGCCAGCATCCCGACCCGACCAAGCGGCAACGGATTCTCGAGAAGCAGCTGCGCCTGCAGATTCTGGAACAATCGCTTCAGGACTGGGGCCAACCGACCACCAGCTACCCCGCTCGTTTGCTGTCTCGCCAAGGCGACGTTCCCCGGCTTTCGGCACAAAAAGCCCGCGTCTCCACCATTGAGTTTTCCCACCAGCGTCCCTTCCGACTGGCGGAGCATGTGTTGGAAATCCGGGCGGAGCAGATCCATCCGGAACCGGTGCTGCTCCTCGTTGGGGCAGATCTGGTGGAACGCATGGCCAATCCGGACATTTTTTCCGATGAGGACCTGCACACGCTGGCCACCAACGCCCAGATCCTGGCAGTCCCACGTGGGGAAACCGACCTTCCGGAGGCCCTGGAAGCCCTCAAGCGGCAACGTGGGGTGGTGATTCCTTCTGAATTGCTGAACCTGCAGCTCATTCCAGATCCACTGCACCCGCTCCTAGGGCTCTCCTCCACGCTCATCCGACGTGCTGTACAGGCGGGTCACACCCTCTCTCGCTTCCTCCCAGACTCGGCGGGTCGGCTCATTTCTGAACGTCAGTTTTACCGACGCGAGGGCACAGACCTGTTTCTCAATGAGTGGGAAATGCACTGTCGCCAGCTGGAAGAACAGCTGGAACGGCGGGCGGAAGAGGTCAAACGCCTTCTTGATGAGCGAGCAGCCCAGGGAAAGTCTCACCTCCTCGCTTTGGTGGAAACCAGCACCGGAGGACGGATTGCCTCGGCCCTCACCACAGTCACTGGTGTTTCCCTGCACTTCCTAGGCAGCAACGTGGCCTATTCCCATGAGGAGAAGGAACGCCTGCTCGGACGCTCCACCCGTGGGGAATCCAGTGTGACACCCAAGATGGCGCAGGACCTCGTGCTCGCGCTGCAGCAGAGCACGCAGGCTGACTGGGCTCTCGCTGAGACCGGAATGGCAGGCCCCTCTTCTCCTGAACGTCGGAGTCGCAAAAATGGGCTCTGCCACCTTGCGCTTTCAGTGGAAGGGGTGATTTACCACAAGACACTTCACATCAGTCCCTTTCTCAGTCGCAAGGAGCATCAGCTGACGTTTTCACTGGAGGGGGTGACGTGGCTCCGGGAGGTGCTTCAGGAGCATTCGCCGTCTGCTACGACGCTTTGAGGGGAGAGTTTCTTAGGTGCGCGTGGGTGATTGCCACTGCGAGCGCATCGCCTTCATCTTCTTGCGGAAGCCCGGTCAGGTTCAGCAGGACCTTGACCATGTGAGACACCTGCTGCTTGTCGGCTCGTCCGGTGCCAACAACGGTTTGCTTCACCAGTGACGGAGGGTACTCGAACAGTTCCAGCTCTAGCCGCGCCAGTGAAAGGATGAGCGCGCCACGGACGTGCCCCAGCACCACACCGGCTCGAGCATGGTTCGAGACAAACATCTGCTCAATCACAGCACAGTCCGGACGGTGCTCCTGCACCACCTGTTCCAGCTCAGCCGTGATGGTCAGCAGCCGCTGCGGAAGCTCCATTTTTTCGGGAAGGCGAATGCAGCCGCTAGCCACGCGGCGACTCCGGCTTCGGTGCCACTCAATGAGACCAAAGCCGGTTTTGCGGCTCCCGGGGTCAATGCCCAGGATGCGGAGGGGAGCGTCAGCCAAGTTGCTCGGCAACGGCCTCACTTAGGTCAAAGTTGGCGTACACGTTCTGGACGTCATCATCGTCTTCCAGCATGTCAATGAGCTTGAGCACCTGCTCGGCCTTCTTGACGTCTTCCAGCATCACCCGGTTCTGTGGATTCCAGACCAACCCCGTTTCGATGACAGGAACTTCCTTTTCCTCAAAGTAACTCCGGACAACCTCAAAGTCCTCCCGAGCAGTCAGCACCTGATACTCTTCCTCTTGATCGGTCACCACATCTGAAGCACCGGCTTCAAGCGCCAGCTCAGTGATCGTGTCTTCATCCATGCCGTCTCGCTTGAGGGTCAGGCTGCCGACGTGGTCAAACATGTACTGAACGGAGTTGGTGGAGCCTAGGTTGCCTCCGCACTTGGTGAAGGCGTGCCGGACGCTGGAAATGGTCCGGTTCCGGTTGTCGGTCAGCACTTCCACAATGACAGCAACATTGTGAGGGCCGTAGCCTTCATAAGTGATCTCCTCAAAGTCAGCGCCTCCGGACTCGCCCGTCCCTTTCTTGATGGCGCGCTCCACGTTGTCCTTCGGCATGCCCTGCCCCTTGGCGTTGGCAATGGCAGCACGGAGACGCGGATTGGCCGTGGGATCTCCTCCTCCCATCCGGGCGGCAACGGTGATTTCCTTGATGAGTTTGGTGAAGATTTTCCCGCGCTTGGCATCCTGTGCCGATTTACGGTGCTGAATGTTCTTCCACTTACTATGGCCTGCCATCTAACCTCTCTTAAGCAGTCTCAGGAATGGCGCCCACCAGATCATAGGGGTGAGCTTCCGTAATTTCGACATCATGGAAGGTGCCGGGTCGGGCAATGCCGTCGTTGATGTACACGAGCCCATCGACCTCTGGCCCCTGAAACGCGGCCCGTCCCTGAAGCAACAGATCCGTCTCCTCGCTGTATCCATCCACCAGCACCCGAATCGTCTGCCCCACATACTGCTCCAGGTTTTCCTGGCTGATGCGTTGCTGCAGCGCCATCAGTTGCTTGCGACGCTCATGCTTGACCCTGTTGGGCACCGGATCGCCCCACTTTGAGGAGCGGATGTTGTCCTCATGCGAGTAGGGAAATACCCCCACATGGTGAAAGCGGGCCTGCTCCACAAATCCCAGCAACTCTTCAAAGTGCTCCTCTGTTTCTGTGGGAAACCCAACAATGAAGGTTGTTCGCCACGCCACCTCTGGAAGCCAACGCCGGATCTCAGCCATCTTGTCTTCAATTTCCCGGCGGGTGATCTTCCGGTTCATGTCCTTGAGCACTGCGTCGCTGATGTGCTGGAAGGGCATGTCGAGGTAACGGCAGAAACGCGGGTCTGCCGCCATCACCTCCAGCACTTCCTCAGTGAGGGTGTTGGGATAGCAGTAGAACATCCGAACCCAGAAATCACCTTCCACAGAACTGATGCCTCGGAGCAATTCAGCAAGGTGGGGCTGCTTGTCCCAGTCTCGTCCGTAAGAAGAGGTATCCTGCGAAATCAAGTTGATCTCCTTCACCCCTTTTTTCACCAGACCGCGGATTTCCCGGACAACCGACTCGACCTTTCGGCTGCTGAAGTTGCCTCGCAGCGCAGGGATGTTGCAGAACGAGCACATGTTGGAGCACCCTTCGGCAATCTTGACGTAAGCAAAGTGCCGGGGAGTGGTCTGAATGGCTTCCTGCTCTTCGTATCGTGCGTAGTGAGGCTTCTTGGTCAGAAAGAGCTGGGGTTCTTCCGGATGCTCATACATCGCCTGAATGAGCTCCGGAATGCGCTCAAACCCCTGAGAACCCATCAGTCCGTCCAACTCCGGAATCTCAGCAGCCATCTCTTCTTGGTAACGCTGCGTCAGGCAGCCCGTGGCCACTAGCTTCTCGCAGTGACCTTCTGTTTTCTGATCACTGAGTTCTAGGATGCGGTTGACGGACTCTTCGCTTGCAGACGTCAAAAAACCACAGGTATTGACCACGATCACTTCTGCATTTGTGGGATCCTCCGTTAAGGAGTGCCCATTTTGCAGCAAGTGCGAGAGCATGATTTCGGTGTCCACCCGATTCTTGGAGCAACCGAGCGTCTCGAGGTAAACCCGTTTTCCGGAGAGTTGGGTCATGGATGGGAGAGGGAAGGAGGAGGCTCTGTCAAGGACGACAGAGCCTTAGGCTGTTTACTCAGACTTGGCGTCTGCTTTCTCTTCGGTCTTGGCCTCAGACGCGGGAGCGTCGGCTGCGGCCTCGGCTGCCGGAGCAGCTTCAGGCTGATCCTTCAGCTGAGCACTGACATCCTTGAGCACGCTTTCTTTTTTCGGCGCCTTGGTCTTGGAGCGGCTGGCCTTTAGCTCATTGTTGAGGTCCGTGAGGACATCATTTTCAGAGCCGATGAGCTGCACAATCGCCATCTCTGAGGCATCTCCCAAGCGTCGCGGAGCCAAGCGAATGATCCGGGAGTATCCCCCTTCACGCTCTTGGTAGCGTTCCGCCAGTTCACCGAAGAGTTGGCTCATGGCTTCTTTGCTTTTCACAAAACGCAGCGCCATCCGACGAGAATGCAGGTCGCCTCGCTTGCCAAGGGTGATCATTTTTTCAAGAGGCTGCCGCACTTCTTTAGCCCGGGCAAGGGTACAGGTGATCTGTCCGTGCTCTAGGATTGAAGTGACCATGTTACGCATCATTGCGCGGCGGTGAGCGGTGCTGACGCCCAGCCTTCTTCCAGCTTTGCGGTGTCGCATGACTTAGATGCCTTTTTTCTCGTAGGGATTATTGGCGGGATCAAACCCTTCCAGCTCCATGCCCAGGGTCAGGCCCATGTTCATGAGGATGGATTTGATCTCGTTGAGCGATTTGCGACCGAAGTTTTTGGTCTTCAGCATCTCGGCTTCGGTTTTTTGCACAAGGTCGCCAATGGTTTCGATCTTGGCGTTCTGCAGGCAGTTGATGGAGCGAACAGAAAGTTCCAGTTCGCTGACGCTGCGGTACAGATTTTCGTTGAGCACCACGGGCTCTTCTGCTTCTTCCTCTTCTTCCTCAATTCCGTATTCATCGAAATTGATGAGGACTTCCATGTGCTCCTTGAGGATCTTGGACGCATAGCCCAAGCAGTCTTCCGGACGAACGGAACCGTTGGTCCACATCTCAAAGATCAGGCGATCGTAGTCGGTCCGCTGATCCACCCGGGCGTTCTCCACCTCGTAGTTGATACGGCGCACCGGAGAGTGGTTGGAGTCCAGCAGGATGGTGCCCACAGGGAGGTCTTCGTCTTGGTTCTCCTCCGAAACCACGTAGCCCTTGTTGTAGCGGGCATAGAGGGTCATGCTGAAGGTCGCATTCTCTTCCAACGTCGCAATCACGAGGTCCGGATTGAGGATGTTGGCCTTCTCAAAGGCGGAAATGTCTTTGGCGCGGAGCACACACGGGCCTTCGCCAATCAGCTCCATCTCAATCTCTTCATCTTGGAACTGCTCAATTTCCAGTTCCTTGACGTTCAGGATGATCTGCACCACGTCTTCCACCACTCCCGTTAGGTTGGTGAACTCGTGGGGGGCGCCTTCAATTTGAACTGCGTAGACGGCACTCCCTCGAATGGAGGAAAGCAAGGTGCGGCGCAGAGCATGACCAATGGTCACACCAAATCCCGGCTCCAGTGGTTCCAGAATGAATTTGCCATAGTTTCGCGTCAGGGTATCCTGCTCAAAGCGCACCCGCTTTGGCTTCGCGATGGCGGTCCAGTTCTTGGAAATGACCGGTGATTCTTGATGTTCGTTCGTCTCTTCAGACATCGAATCCCTCTGTCGTTGGGGTAATCAGATACGCCGTTGTTTAGGCGGGCGGCAACCGTTGTGAGGCACCGGAGTGACATCACTGATGGAAGTGATTCGGACGCCTTCAAAGCTCGCGATTGCACGCAGAGCCGATTCACGTCCTGAACCAGGGCCTTTCACGAAAACCTCCAAACTCTTGACACCCATGTCGATGGCCTTGCGCATGGCATCTTCAGCCGTCAGCTTGGCGGCAAACGGGGTGCTCTTTCGAGACCCCTTGAAGCCGTTGACGCCTGTGGTGGACCATGCGATCACATTCCCCTGAACATCCGTAACGGTGACGATGGTGTTGTTGAAGGTGGCTTGAATGTGAATCTTGCCTTGCTCAACAACTTTTTTCTCTTTCTTCTTCTTTTGCGCTGCTGCCATTTAATGTTCCACAGTTACCGGGTTACTTCTTTTTCGCGATGGCCATGCGACGAGGCCCTTTTCGGGTCCGTGCATTCGTTTTGGTCCGCTGTCCCCGGACCGGCATGCCCCGGCGATGTCTCAACCCCCGGTAGTTCCCCAAATCCATCAAGCGCTTGATGCTCAGGTTGACTTCTCGTCTCAGGTCACCTTCGACGGTGTAATCCGACTCAATGACCATCCGGATCTGGTTGATCTGTTCGTCGGTTAGGTCTTGAGCACGGACATCAGCGGAGATCCCGGTCTTTTCCAGAATCTGCTTCGCACTCGTGGTTCCGATCCCATAAATATAGGTCAGAGCCACTTCAACACGCTTCTTGTTGGGGAGGTCTACGCCTGCAATACGGGCCATTCTTATCCTTGACGCTGCTTATGCTTGGGATTTTCGCAGATCACACGCAAAACTCCGTGCCTGCGAATGATCCGGCATTTTTCGCACATTCGCTTGACTGAGGAACGCACTTTCATGGGAAGTTCTCAACTGTATGAGTTCATAACCGGAGGGAGCCGGTTTTTAAGGGACGCCTTCGTGATTTCTTCAAAAAGCCGTCATAGTTCTGGTTCAGCAAGAAGGCTTCAATCTGGTTGACCAGATCCAGTCCCACACCGACCACAATCAGCAAGGCCGTTCCTCCAAAGCTGAATGGGACGTTGAAGACCACAAACAGGATGCTGGGGAGGATACAGATGACTGAGAGGTAAAAGGCTCCTCCCGTCGTCAGTCGGGTCAGCACCTGATTGAGGTACTCTGCTGTTTTCTTTCCAGGTCGAATGCCGGGGATGTACCCACCGTGCCGCTTCATCTCCTCTGCAATCTTCACCGGGTTGAACTGAATCGCCGTGTAGAAGAAGCAGAAGAAGAAGATCAGCATCACGAACACTACCGAGTACAAGAAACGGCCGGGCATCAATTGGTCACTGACCCACTTGACCCAGGGAATCGTGAAGAAACCGGTAATGGTGGCAGGAAATGCCAGAATTGACGAGGCAAAAATGGGGGGAATCACCCCAGCCGAGTTGATTTTCAGCGGCAGGTGCGAGCTCTGCCCACCATACATCCGATTTCCCTGCAGCCGCTTGGCGTACTGAACCGGAATCCGTCGGTATGCGGTCTCGGTGAAAATAACGGCGAAGATCACTCCCACCATCAGGATGCCGACAATCAGCAGGATCAGGATCGGCAGTTCCCCGGTTTGCACCAGCTGAGCCGAGTTGATCACCGCTCCCGGAATGTCCACGACGATTCCAGCAAAGATGAGCAGCGAAATTCCGTTACCAATGCCTCGTTCGTTGATCTGCTCCCCCACCCACATCAGGAACGCGGTTCCTGCAGTAAGGGTGATGACCGTCAGGGCACGGAAGGCCCAAGGAGACATCGTTGAGATCACAACAGGAGAACCGTCCGGAGCTGCCATGCTTTCCAAACCTACCGCAATCGCGAAGCCTTGGACAATGCTGAGGACAATGGTTCCGTAGCGGGTGTAGGCCGTGATCTTCTTACGGCCCATGTCTCCTTCTTTTGAGAGTCGCTCCAGGTAGGGGAAAACGACTGTCAGGAGTTGGATGATGATGGAGGCGCTGATGTAAGGCATCACCCCGAGGGCAAAGACGGTCAAACGCGCCAGTGCTCCTCCGGTGAACATGTCGAAGAATCGGAGGATGGACCCTTGCTGCTGCTGAAAGAAGTCTGTCAGCGCAGCCCCGTCAATGCCGGGGGTCGGGATGTGGGCACCAATCCGGAACACGAATAGCATCGCGATCGTGAAGATGATCCGAGCCCTTAACTCTTCAATTCGGAAGATGTTCTGAATGGTCGTCCACATGAAGGATCAGCCTCCGATGACTACGTCTCCACCCAACCCCTTGACGGCTTCAATGGCAGACTGGCTTGCCGCGTCAACGGTGATGTGGAGTTTTTTCGTCAGTTGGCCGTCTCCCAGCAGCTTTACCGGTTGCTTCAGGCTCCGGATCAGTCCAAAGCCACGCAGCTCCTCTTTTGTGAGGGTTGCGTCAGCCGCAATGCGCTGGTCGCTCTCAAGGCGCTTCAGGTTGACCAGTTGGTAGCTGACCTTATTCCGGCTGGTGAACCCGAACTTGGGAAGACGTCGATTGATGGGGGTCTGTCCGCCCTCGAACCCACGCTTGGTCTTGGCTCCGGAACGCGCTTTGGCGCCTTTGTGCCCCTTGCCTGAGGTCTTTCCGAAACCGCTTCCTGGACCCCGTCCGATGCGCTTTCGCTTCTTATTTCCGGTATCCGGCAGCTCGTGCAGGTACATGGTCACTCCGCGATTTGAACTTTGACGAGGTGGGAGACCTTCCGGACCATTCCGAGGATCGAAGGAGAGCCTTCCAACTCAACAGTATGATTGATCTTGCGCAGTCCCAAACCTTTGAGGGACTCGCGTTGCTTCTTGGTGGACCCGATGCCGCTCCGGATCTGGGTCACTTGGATCTTCTTAGCCATGGTCAGTGTCGCAGGTAAGCTACTTCTTTGTCGCGCAAGCGGGCAACTTGGTCGAAGCTTCGCAGTTCATAAAGGGCTTTGAGGGTGGAGCGGACCAAGTTGTGTGGATTCCGCGACCCCAGGCACTTGACGCTGATGTCTGAAATTCCGACCGCTTCCATGACCGCACGGACTGGACCCGCTGCAATGATGCCGTGTCCCTTGGAGGCTGGCTTCATGAGCACCCGTCCGGATCCGGCGTGGCCATTGATTTCGTGAGGGATGGAGCCTTCTTCAAGCTGGACGAATTGCATCCGCCGGGTGCCTTCCACCACTGCTTTACGGATGGCTTCTGTCACTTCGTTGGCTTTTCCGAGACCGAGTCCCACTTTGCCGTTTCCATCACCGACAACAACGAGGGCGCTGAAGCTGAAGCGACGGCCGCCTTTCACCACCTTGGCCACTCGATTGACCCTGATCACTTTTTCGATCAGTTCGTTTTTTTCTCCTGGCTTCTCTGCCACCTTCTGTTCCTCAGCTTGGGTTAAAACACCAGTCCTTGTTCGCGCGCGCCTTCTGCCACCGCTTGGACTCGACCGTGATAGAGGTACCCTCCTCGGTCAAAGACTACTTCCTTGATGGACTGTTCCATCAGCTGCTTGGCCACTGCTCCCCCAACTTGTTGGGCAGCGTCTTTATTGCCTCCTTGCTCCAGCTTCATCCCCACGCTGGAGGCGGAAGCCAGGGTGTGTCCCTGAAGGTCGTCAATGGCCTGTGCATAGATATGCTGATTGGAGCGGAACACCACCAGTCGAGGGCGGACGGCGGTTCCCGAAACCTTCTTGCGCACCCGACGGTGACGCATTTTGCGAACTTCGGTACGACTACGGACTTTGGACATCTTCTATCCTTAATTAGCTCTTACTTTTTGCCACTCTTGCCTGCTTTACGCCGCAAGACCTCGCCGGTGAACAGAATGCCTTTTCCTTTGTACGGCTCCGGCGGCCGGAACTTGCGGATCTCTGCAGAGACCTGCCCCAGCAGCTGCTTGTCAGCGCTCTCCAGCAGGATCTTGGTGTTGGCAGTAATGTTGGCGCTGACGCCCTCTGGTAGCTCATAGAACACGGGGTGGGAGAAACCCAGGCTCAGCTCCAGAAGAGACCCCTTCAGGGCGGCACGGTAGCCGACACCGACGAGGTTCAGCTCCTTCTGGAAGCCCTGACTCACACCATGCATCATGTTCTTGACCAGCGCATACGTCGTTCCCAGCATGGGAGACGGCTTTCCTTCCGGACGAACCGGCTGGATCCGCAGCTCTGAGTCGCTTACGTCCAGATTCACGTCTTGATGCAAGGCCAAGGACTGCTCTCCCTTGGGGCCAGACAGGACCAGTTTACGGTCGTTAAACTGAACTTTTGTACCCGGAGCCACAGGGATCGGGCGCTTCGCAATTCGTGACATAATCTTGAACTCTGCTTACCAAACTTTGCAGAGGATTTCTCCTCCGATGTGTTGTTCCCGACACTGTCGGTCCGTCAGAACGCCCTGGGATGTGGACACAATGGAAATGCCCTGCCCATTCACAACAGGCTTGATGTCTCCAGCCTTCAGGTACTGTCGCAATCCCGGCTTGCTGACGCGGATCAGTTGGCGGATGACAGGCACCCCTTGCTGGTAGCGCAGGGTGATCTCAATCCGGTTGACCGGTTGATCGTCTTCCTCGGTAAAGTCTTGAATGAAGCCTTCTTCCTTGAGAACCTGCACAATCGCTCGCTTCATTTTGGAGCTCGGCACACTCAGGGTCGGCTTCTGACGCATGTTCGCGTTACGGATACGGGTCAGCAGGTCCGCAATCGGATCGGTCATTGACATAGGAGAACCTTATCTTACTGAATAATGGGTGTTCACCAACTGGCCTTGGTCACGCCCGGCAGCAAGCCAAAGCTGGCCTTCTGACGGAAACAGACGCGGCACATGCCGAACTTGCGCAGGTACCCACGGGGACGGCCACAGTAGTTGCAGCGGTTATGGACCCGAACCTCAAACTTCGGCTTTCGGGCCGCCTTGGCAATCATTGATTTCTTGGCCATGGTCTTACTTTCGGAAAGGAAACCCGAGCGATTCCAGCAACGCAAAACTTTCTTCGTCGGATTTCGCAGTAGTGTTGATCGCGATGTTGAGTCCCCGGACGGCATCAATCTTGTCAAAGTCAATTTCCGGGAAGATCAGCTGCTCCTTCAGGCCCATCGAATAATTTCCCCGTCCATCAAAGGCCCGAGGCGAGATGCCCCGGAAGTCCCGGACACGAGGAAGCGCGACGTGAATGAGCTTGTCTAGGAAATTCCACATCCGTTGGCTGCGCAGGGTGACCATGCAGCCGATGGGCATGCCTTCCCGGAGCTTGAAACCAGCGATCGACTTCTTGGCGCGAGTCACCACAGGCTTCTGTCCTGAAATCTGGGCCAGTTGCTCCACCGCGGCATCAATCACCTTCGGATTCTGCACCGCTTCGCCCAAACCGATGTTCAGGGTCACTTTGACCAAGCCCGGAATCTGGTGCGGGTTTGCGTAGGCAAACCGCTCCTTCAGCTTGGGAACGGTGGTCGTTTGATAGGTTTGGTATAGATGGCTATCTTGCATTTCAACCCAGTACTTCTGAGGTCTTGACACAAATCCGCTGCTTCTCACCGGAGTCCGTCTTGACGGTACGGAAGCGAACCCCTCGCTCCAGGGAGGCGTTGTACAGCTGGATGTTGGAATAATGAAGCGGGGCTTCTTGCTGAATCCGACCGCCGTCTTGATTCTGGGGATTAGGCTTGACGTGCTTGGTCACCATATTGACCCCCTCAACCAAGACACGTTCGTTCTTCCAGTCAACGAGCAGCACCTTGCCGGTGGAGCCCTTTTCCTTGCCGGAAATGACGATCACCGTGTCGCCTCGCTTGATTCTCGCAACGCGCTTGCGGCGTTGGTTCGTTTTCTTCGTAGACATCGTCTTTCCTTACAGTACTTCAGGGGCCAGCGAAAGAATCCGCATGAACTTTCCTGTGCGCAGCTCTCGGGCAACGGGTCCAAAAATTCGGGTTCCTACAGGCTCTCGTTTGTTGTCAATGACCACGGCCGCATTCTTATCAAAGCGGATGTGTGTGCCATCGGCACGGCGGTACTCCTTTTTGGTCCGAACCACCACAGCCTTCACCACGTCTCCAGGCTTGACCTTGGAGTTGGGCAGCGCGCTCTTGACAGAAGCCACAATGATGTCACCTACTCGGGCATAACGACGCCGGGATCCTCCCAGCACCTTGATGCACATGATGCTCTTTGCCCCCGAGTTATCGGCGACTTCCAATCGAGTCTGTGTCTGAATCATTGCCCCGCCTTTCCGTCATTGCGCTTGATCAGCCGGAACCGTTTGTGCTTGCTCAGGGGCCGGCACTCAGCAATTTCCACCAAATCTCCGATCTGACACTCGTTGGCCTCATCATGGGCCGTGTACTTCTTCGTGTGCTTGATCGTCTTCTTGTAAAGGGGGTGCTTGGCTTTCGTTTCTACAGCAACCACAATGGACTTGTCCATCTTGTCGCTAACGACGACCCCACGCTTGATCTTTAACTTCTGCATGCTCGCCTACGGTCACGAAATTGTTGACGCCTGGGCCTGCTTTTCACCCAGGATGGTATTGATTCGGGCAATATCGCGCCGGCGCTTCTTGAGCATCTGCACATCCTGCAGCTGCTTCAAAGCATTGTTGCAACGCAAACGGAGGTGCTCTTCCTTGAACTCATCTCGCTTCTGTGTGAGTTCCTCAACCGAGAGTGCCCGGAGTTCTGAAGCTTTCATATGACAGCTGCCCGTTTCACGATTCGTGTTTTGATGGGAAGCTTGTAAGCTGCTAGGCGCAGGGCCTCTTCTGCAACCTCTTCTTGTACCCCATCGATCTCATAAAGGATGCGTCCCGGATGAATCGGTGCCACCCAGGTGTCCACAGAGCCCTTGCCCTTGCCCATCCGGACTTCCGCAGGCTTCCGCGTCACGGGCTTGTCTGGGAAAATGCGGATCCAGGTCTTTCCGCTCCGTTTCATCGCTCGGGAGATCACACGCCGTGCCGCTTCAATCTGACGGGTGGTGATGTAGCCACTCTCCACTGCTTGGAGTCCAATGGACCCGAAGCTGATATAGTTACCGCTTTGAGCATCATTGCTCATGCGGCCACGCATCTGCTTGCGGAACTTTGTCCGTTTGGGCATCAACATGATGAATCAGTCCTTTCTTCTGGCTCGACGGGTGCGGTTCTTCTCGAAGTTCTCTCCGCGATACACCCAAACTTTTACGCCGATGACACCATAGGTCGTATGCGCCTCAGCCACTCCGTAATCAATGTCGGCCCGCAGCGTGTGCAGGCGGACCTGACCTTCCCGGATCCACTCGGTCCGGGCAATTTCAGCCCCATTGAGGCGACCAGCCACCATCATCTTGCAGCCGGCAATGTTCATCCGCATGGCAGAGCTCATGGCCCGACGCATGGCCCGGCGATACGCAATCCGGCGCTCCAGCTGGTTTGCAATGTTCTCCGCAATCAAGGTCGCATCAATCTCAGGACGCTTGATTTCCTTGATGTTGACAACGATTTCACCCTCAGAACGCTTGGCCAGCTCGGCTTTCAGACGCTCCACCTCGTCTCCCTTGCGACCAATGATGATCCCGGGACGAGCGGAGAAGATGTTGACCTTGGTCTTCTTTGCCGTGCGCTCGATTTCAATCTTGGAGATCGCTGCATGCCGCAGGCGATTCTTGACGTAATTGCGGATTTCCATGTCCTCCTTGAGTTGCGTCGCGTAGTCACGCTCAGCAAACCAAGTGGAAGCCCACGGTTTGGAAATGCCTACTCGGAGTCCGATCGGATTGACTTTCTGGCCCACGTTGAGTTCCTAAGTGAAATGTTACTCGCCCACCACCACAGTGATGTGGCTCGTTCGTTTGCGAATCGGATATGCGCGTCCCATGGCCCGAGGGCGGAAGCGCTTCAGGGTTGGTCCTTCATCCACATAAGCCAGGACCACTTGCAGGCTGTCCACATCGACAGAGGAGTTCTGCTGATCGGCATTGGCCAGGGCGGACTTGAGAACCTTGATCACGTCCCGGGCTCCCTTGTGGGGGAGGTTGCTCAACCGAGCCAGTGCCATGGGCACGCTCAGGCCTCGGATTGCATCGACCACCAGGCGCGCCTTGCGAGGAGAGATCCGGACGTTTCGTGCGGTAGCTGAACTCATGCTTCTTACCTGGAACGCTTATCGTTTTTATTTTCGTGACCGCGGTAGGTCCGGGTTGGAGCAAATTCGCCCAACTTGTAACCGACCATTTCTTCAGTAATGAACACGGGGATGAACTTGTTCCCGTTGTGAATCGCAATGTTGACACCAACGAAGTCAGGAAGGATCACTGAACGCCGAGACCAGGTCTTGATCAGCTTACGATCTCCACTCTGCTTGGCAGCGAGGACTTTTTTCTCAAGGTGTTCGTCGACGAAGGGACCTTTTTTTACGGATCGTGGCACAGCTTACCTTTTCTTGATGATGTACTTGTCAGTGTCTTTACGCTTACGGGTCTTGGCCCCTTTGGTCGGCTTACCCCACGGGGTCACCGGGTGTCGGCCACCTGACGTGCGCCCCTCACCACCACCATGCGGGTGATCCACCGGGTTCATGGCGACACCACGAACCGTCGGGCGAACCCCTTTCCAGCGAGCGCGTCCGGCTTTTCCGAGGCTCACGTTCATGTGATCGGCGTTGCCCACCACCCCGATGGTGGCCAAACATTCCACACGGACCCGGCGAATCACTCCGGACCGCAGCTTCAGCTGAGCGTAATTCTCGTCACGTCCCACCAGTTGAGCACTGGAACCAGCCGAGCGGGCCATCTGCCCCCCTTTGCCAGGCTTCAGCTCCACGTTGTGGAGGGTCGTGCCAACGGGAATGTTCTTCAGCGGCATGGCGTTGCCAGGCTTGATGTCAACCGTTTTTCCTGAGGACAGGATCTGGTCACCCACCTTCATTCCCTGAGGCGTCAGGATGTAGCGCTTCTCACCGTCTGCGTAGTGCAGCAACGAAATGCGGGCACTCCGGTTCGGATCGTATTCAATGGAAGCCACCTTGGCCGGAATGTCGAACTTGTTCCGCTTGAAGTCAATGATGCGGTAACGTCGCTTGTGTCCACCTCCGTGGTGACGCGTCGTGATCCGCCCAAAGTTGTTGCGTCCCCCCTTGCGCTTCATCGGCGCCAGCAGACTCTTCTCTGGCGTATCCGTTGTGATCTCGTCAAAGGTCAGGACGCTCATGTTGCGGCGTCCCGGCGAGGTGGGTTTGTAATTCTTAACTGGCATGATTCCTCTTATGCGCCTTCAAAATATTCAATGCTCTGACCTTCAGGCAGAGTAATCACTGCTTTTTTCCAGTTCGATTTCTTTCCCTGATACCGTCCCAAGCGCTTCTTCTTGCCGGTCACGTTCATGGTGTTGATCTTTTCCACTTTCACCTTGAACGCCGTCTCAACGGCCTGCTTGATCTGGTACTTGTTGGCGTCCGGATGAACACGGAACACATACTTGTTTCCCTCTTCCCGGAGCATCATGGACTTCTCCGTCATCAGGGGTGCCCGGAGCACGTCGTAAATGTTCATTTCGCCAGCCTTTCTTTCAGTGCTTCCAAAGCGCTCTTCACAAAGATCACCTTGGGGAAGCGCATCATTTCATAGACGTTCAAGCTGCGATGAGAGAGCACATGAACGTTCTGCAGGTTGCGTGATGCACGGACCAGGTTCTCCGGAAGCTCATCGACCACAATCAGGCACTTCTCTGCCTGAAACTTGTCCAGCAGCGCCTTGAAGTTCTTGGTCTTGTGATCCGCTAGGTCGAGGCTTTCCACCACTAGGATCTGCTCGTGACGCAACTTCTCGGCAAACAGCGACCGCAGCGCCAGGGAGCGGACCTTCTTGTTCAGCTTGAAGCGGTACTCCCGGGGCTTCGGGCCAAAGACCACTCCACCGTGTCGACGGATGGGAGACTTGGCACTACCGGCCCGAGCGTTTCCGGTTCCCTTCTGACGGTACAGCTTACGGGTGCTGTAGGAAACTTCTCCGCGGTCCTTGGTCGAGTGCGTGCCTTGGCGTTGATTCGCCATGAACTGGAGCACCGTGTCTTTGACCGAAGTCGGGTGGTACGGGGTCTCAACGATCTGATCGTCGATCTCAATTTCCCCGACCGGTTGATTTTCTAAACTCAGTGTTTGGAGCTTTGCCATTGCGGGCTTCCTTTAATCGACGGGAATCTTACTCTTCCTGTTTAATGGCGATGTCGACCCCCGCCGAAACGTCGAGACGCATCAGAGCGTCCATGGTCTGAGCGGTGGCGTCCTTGATGTAGAGCAAACGCTTGTGAGTTCGGACCTCAAACTGCTCGCGGGACTTCTTATCCACGTGAGGAGAACGCAAAACCGTGTACCGACTGATGCGCGTTGGTAGGGGAATTGGGCCAACAATTTCGGCTCCTGTTCGCCGCACCGTGTGTGCAATCTCAGACACGGTTTGGTCCAACAGCTTGTCATCGTAGGCTTTGAACCGAACTTTTATTTTCTGCTCCATCTAGGACTCCAGCGTCTCTTACTTCAAAATTTCGGTGACCACTCCGGAACCAATCGTGCGTCCACCTTCGCGGATTGCGAAGCGCACTTCTTTTTCCAAAGCAATGGGGGTGATCAGTTGCACGTTGATCTCCACGTTGTCACCAGGCATCACCATTTCCACACCTTCCGGAAGGTGAACCACGCCGGTCACGTCGGTGGTGCGGAAGTAGAACTGCGGGCGGTAGTTCGTGAAGAACGGGGTGTGCCGTCCACCTTCGTCTTTCGTCAACACGTACACCTGAGCCTTGAACTCGGTGTGCGGGGTGATGGATCCGGGCTTGCAGATCACCTGTCCGCGCTCAATCTCGTCACGCTTCAGACCGCGAAGCAGCAGTCCGACGTTGTCACCAGCTCGGCCTTCGTCCAGAGTCTTGCGGAACATCTCCACTCCCGTGACGGTGGTCTTGGTGGTGTCACGCATTCCGGTGATTTCCACTTCCTCACCCGTCTTGACGATGCCACGCTCGATCCGTCCAGTGGCCACGGTTCCACGACCCGAGATCGTGAACACGTCTTCCACCGACATCAGCAGCGGCTTGTCAAGTGCACGCTCCGGCTCCGGAATGTAGCTGTCCACTGCGTCCATCAGCTCCAGAATCGGGGCGAAGGCAGGATCATTGATGTCCGTGGAGGTGCTTTCGGTAGCGGCCAGAGCGGATCCCTTGATGATCGGAATGTCGTCTCCCGGGAAGTCGTAGCTGCTCAGCAACTCGCGCACTTCCATTTCCACCAGCTCCAAAAGCTCTTCGTCGTCTACTTGGTCCACTTTATTCATGAAGACCACGAGGTACGGAACGTTGACCTGACGGGCGAGCAGGATGTGCTCACGGGTCTGGGGCATGGGGCCGTCGGCAGCAGACACCACCAGGATGCCGCCGTCCATCTGGGCCGCACCGGTGATCATGTTCTTCACGTAGTCGGCGTGTCCGGGGCAGTCAACGTGGGCGTAGTGCCGGGATTCCGTTTGGTACTCAATGTGGGCCGTGGCGATGGTGATTCCGCGCTCACGCTCTTCCGGAGCCGCGTCGATGTCGCCATAGTCCCGAGCTTCTGCGAAGCCCTTCATGGACAGGACCTTACTGATTGCAGCCGTCAGGGTGGTTTTCCCGTGGTCCACGTGACCAACTGTTCCGATGTTTACGTGAGGCTTGGAGCGCTCAAACTTCTCTCGTGCCATTGATACTCCTTTACTGAAGGAATGTTGCTACCAAGTAGTTGTTGCACGTGGCAACGGTTAAAATCAGGGACTCAAGTGTCAACGGCCATAGCCGAATAACCTGACGAACTGGCCTGCCCCGTTGCAGCAACGGGGGTGTAATGACTGAAGCGCATGGTGTAAGAAGCTCTTCCTTGCGTCATTGATCGAAGCTCGGTTGCGTATCCGAACATTTTCGCCAGGGGAGCCTCCCCATTGACTACCTGAATCCCGGAGCGTTCTTCCATGCCTCGAACTCGTCCGCCTCTGGAGTTGAAGTCCCCAATCACGTCCCCCATGAACTCCTGAGGGACCACGACTTCAACCCGCATGGAGGGTTCCATCAGAGTCGGATGTGCTTGCACCAACGCGTCGCGTAAAGCGGCATTGGCGACAATCTCAAATGCTTCGGCGGTTGACGTCTCACGGTGCTCACCGGCAACCAGAGTGGCGGTGACATCAATGACGGGGTAACCGGCCAGAACACCGTTGCTCAGCCCCATCTGCACTCCGCGCTTGACCGCTTCAGCGTATTCTTCCGGAAGCACACTCGGCTTCAGCAGGCTATGAAACTGGAAACCGGCTCCGGGCTCGCTCGGTTTGACCTGCAACGTGCAGGCGGCAAAGCGTTCTTTTCCGTCAAGCACCCGATCGAAACGGGCTTCTGCTTCTGCAGAAGTTGTGACCGCTTCGCGGTAGGCCACCCGCGGCTTTCCAGCCTTGCAGGCGACTCGGAACTCCCGCTGAAGTCGATCGACAACAACTTCCAAGTGAAGCTCCCCCATTCCAGAGATCAGGATCTGCCCCGTCTCCTTGTCGATGCGGTGCCGGAAGGAAGGATCTTCCTGACTCAGCCGCTCCAAAGCCTGTTCCAGCTTGTCTTGGTCGGCTTTCGTCTTCGGCTCCAGCGCCAGATCAATCACCGGCTCTGGGAACTGTGTGGGTTCCAGTACAATCGGGTGATCCTTGGTGCAGAGCGTGTCTCCGGTGACCAAGCTCATGCCCACAACGGCGCCAATGTCTCCAGCCTCCAAGCATGCAACGTCTTCTCGCTTGTTGGCATGCATCTTAAAGATCTGGCCAACCCGCTCATGCTTGCGTTTCCGGGTCACGTAGGCGGCTTTGCCACTTTCCAGCACTCCGGAATAAACGCGGACAAACGTCAATTGTCCGGCGAAGGGGTCTGAGGCGATCTTAAAAGCTAATGCACACAAGGGCTCAGTGGGATCTGAATGCCGAAGCAGTGCTTCTTGAGTCTCCGGATGCTCTCCTCGAATCGGAGGCACGTCCATCGGAGACGGCAAACACTGAGCAATTGCGTCCATCAGCTGTTGCACGCCTTTGTTCTTGAAAGCGCTTCCGCACAGGACCGGAATCGCTTCTGCACTGATGGTGGCTTTCCGAAGCGCGCCCATGATTTCTGCGACCGTTGGCTCCTGTTCTTCCAGAAGCTTCTCCATCAGCTCGTCATCAAAGAGCGTCAGCTGATCCAGCATGCTGGAGCGCCACTGCTGTGCTTCTTCCAGCATCTCTTCCGGAATCGCTCGCTTTTCGAACGTTGCTCCGGTGGAGTCCTTGTCGTAGAAGATCGCCTCCATGCTCACGAGGTCGATCATCCCAATGAACCGATCCTCTGCGCCAATCGGCATCTGGATCGGAATCGGGTTGGCGGCCAAGCGGTCCTTCATCGAAGTGACCACTGCGTCAAAGTTGGCTCCGGCCCGATCCATCTTGTTAACGAAGGCGATGCACGGAACCTTGTACCGCTGCGCCTGTCGCCAGACTGTTTCGGTTTGGGGCTGAACTCCAGCGACTCCGCACAGAACCATAACGGCTCCGTCCAAAACCCTCAGGGAGCGCTCCACCTCAACTGTAAAATCAACGTGCCCGGGGGTATCGATGATCTTGAAGTAGTACTCCTCTCCTCCGTGCTGCCACAAACAGGTGGTGGCGGCAGAGGTAATCGTAATGCCGCGTTCCTGCTCCTGCTCCATCCAGTCCATTGTGGCAGAGCCGTCGTTGACCTCTCCGATCTTGTAGATCCGCCCCGTGTAGTAGAGGATGCGTTCGGTCGTCGTCGTCTTCCCCGCATCAATGTGAGCCATGATGCCGAGGTTTCGCCAGTTTTGGGGAGCAGGCTGCATTGCGCGTGTTTCGCCGACTACCAGCGGTAGTGCGCGAAGGCCCGGTTTGCCTCAGCCATCTTGTGCGTGTCTTCACGCTTCTTCACAGAGGCACCACGCTTGTTGTACGCGTCCATCAGTTCGTCTGCCAGCTTGGACCGCATCGACTTGCCGTTGCGGGAGTTGGCATACTGAATGATCCACCGAATGGCCAGAGACTGGCTCCGGGACGGACGCACTTCCATGGGGACCTGATAGGTAGAACCCCCAACGCGTCGACCCTTCACCTCAAGGGAAGGCCGGACATTTTCGACCGCCACCTTGAAGACCTCAAGCGGCCCCACTTCCTTCTCTCGCTCCGAAATCAGGTCCAGAGCGCCGTAAAAGATCTTTTCAGCAATGCTCTTCTTGCCATGATTCATCAGCGTGTTGATGAACTTGCTGGCAAGGATGTCATGGTATTTGGGATCAGGCAGAACTTCTCGGGGCTCTGCAGCTCTACGTCGCGGCATGCGTTTTCTTATCCTTTTTTGGCACCGTACTTGGAACGGGCTTGCTTGCGATTTTTAACCCCCTGCGAATCCAGAGCTCCGCGGATGATGTGGTAACGGCATCCAGGAAGATCCTTGACACGGCCCCCTCGAATCAGCACCACCGAGTGCTCCTGAAGGTTATGACCAATTCCAGGGATATAACTAATCACTTCGGCTCCGTTCGTCAGGCGGACCTTCGCCACCTTACGCAAGGCCGAATTCGGCTTCTTCGGCGTCGAGGTATACACCCTTACGCACACTCCACGACGCTGCGGGCACTCCTGCAGGGCCGGGGTATCTTTCTTCGAGACTTTGCTCTTTCGTCCGTTCCGGACCAGTTGACTCAGCGTTGGCATGTTGCGAAAAAATCTTTCAGTGGTAGCAACCTACAAATAAGCAAACAGCAATCCTAGCACCTCAGCTGAGACGGGTCAACCGAAAAACACAATTGATTTTAGCTCACCACAATATTGACGAGACGTCCCGGAACGACGATCACCCGACGCACCGTTTTCCCCTCTAGGTAGGCTTGAAGCTTGGGAGCCTGAAGCGCCTGTTGTTCCAGCTCTTCTTGAGAGAGACTGGCGGAAACCTCCAGCCGCTCCCGGACCTTGCCATTGACCTGAATGGCAATCGTGATTTCCTCTTCTTGGGTCAACGCCGCCTCATAGACCGGCCAGGGCTGCTCGTGCACGCTCCCGCTCTCCGGAGCCAGTCCCTGCCACAGCTCTTCGGTCAAATGTGGAGCAATCGGAGCCAGCAGCCTCAGCAACGCTTGCAACGATTCCACCATCAGATCCCGACCAATGCCCTCCGCCTTCAGCGCATTCCGGAAGCTCATCATCGCAGCAATTGCGGTGTTGAAACGGAAATCAGCCAGGTCCTCCGTGACCTTTTGAATGGTCTGGTGCAGAGTCCGGCGGACTTTTTTCTCCACCTCCGGATCCCCCGCTTCCTCAGGCAGAGCCTGATGCGCCAGCGTCCACACCGCTTTCAAAAAGCGAGCAGCGCCTTCGATGCCCTGTGGATTCCACGGCGCTCCGGCATCCCACGGTCCCAGGAACATCAGGTAGGTCCGGACCGTGTCCGCCCCATGCTTCTGCACCAGTTCATCCGGATTGACCACATTGCCGCGACTCTTGGACATCTTTTCGTGGTCCTCACCAAGGATCATGCCCTGATTGTAGAGACGCAGCGCAGGCTCCCGGAACTTCAGCAGTCCCAGATCCGCCAGAACCTTCGTGTAAAACCGGAAGTAAAGCAGGTGCATCGTCGCATGCTCAATGCCTCCGGTGTACTGATCCACAGGTGCCCAGCGTTCCATCACCTCCGGATCCCAAGGAATGCTGTCGGCCTGGAGCGTCTCTCCTTTCTTCCAGTAGGGGAAGAGGTAGGCGTAGTAGTACCAAGAGGAGCAGATGAAGGTGTCCATCGTGTCCGTCTCACGCTCCGCAGGCCCTTGACACTGCGGACACGTCGTCTGCAGGAAGCCCTGATGGTGCTTCAGCGGGCTCTCACCGGTGGGCTTGAACTCGGCGTCGTCAGGAAGGGTGACGGGCAATTGTGCATCCGGAACCGGCTGCATCCCACACTGCGAGCAGTACACCACTGGAATCGGCGTACCCCACATGCGCTGCCGGCTGATCAACCAGTCCCGCAGACGGTAGTTCACCTGTCGAGACCCGATTCCGGAGCCCTCCATCTGGTCCACGACCGCGTTGAAGCTCTCTGGCCACGCCTTCCCGGAAAAGCCTTCGCTGTTGACCATCACCGACTCTTCCTTGACGAGCAGCGGCGCTTCCAGCGTGTCCCCTTCTGGGACCTCGCTCGTGCCCTTCTCCACAACGGCGACCGGAGTCGGCAGCCCATACTTGCGGGCAAAGGCAAAGTCCCGCTCGTCATGAGCAGGCACGGCCATGATTGCGCCGGTTCCGTAAGACGCCAGCACGTAGTCGGCAATCCAGATCGGCACGGCCTGTCCATTCATTGGATTGATGGCGTAGGCACCGGTGAACACCCCATCCTTTTCCTTGCCTTCAGCGGTCCGCTCAATCTCTTCCTTACGTGACGCCAGCTCACGGTAGGCGTCCACCGCCTCCTTCTGTTCCGGAGTCGTGATGCGTTCCACCAGCTCGTGTTCCGGAGCAAGCACACAGAAGCTCATCCCAAACACCGTGTCCGGACGTGTCGTGAAGACCCGGAAGCTCTCCTCGTGTCCCTGTACCGGAATGGCAAACTCGGCACCTTCGCTGCGGCCAATCCAGTTGGTCTGCATGAGTCGAACGCGCTCTGGCCACTCCAGCCCTGAGAAATCAAGCAGTTCCTCGGCATAATCCGTGATGCGCAGCTTCCACTGGTTGAGCGCCTTCTTCACCACCGGGTTGTTGCAGCGTTCACAAAGCCGGTCCTCGCCCCAAACCTGTTCCCGGGCAAGGGTTGTCTGACAGTGGTTGCAGAAGTCAACGGGGGCGTGCTCTCGGTACGCCAGTCCCTTCTCCAGCATCCGGAGGAAGAACCACTGGCTCCACTTGTAGTAGTCCGGATCGCAGCTGATGACTTCGTGCTCCCACGCAAACCGGTTGCCCATTGAGCGAAGCTGTCCACGCATGCGCTCAATGTTCTGATAGGTCCACTCCTTGGGATGGATGTTGTTCTTGATCGCTGCATTTTCGGCCGGAAGCCCAAAGGCGTCAAAACCGATGGGAAAGAACACCTCATGCCCCTGCATCGCCTTGAAGCGAGCGTAGGCATCAGAAGGTGCCATCGCGTACCAGTGCCCGATGTGCAGGTCCCCTGAGGGATACGGCAGCATCGTCAGCATGTAAAACTTCGGGCGATCCGGATTTAGATTGGGAGTGAATTGACCGGCTTGTTCCCAGTGGCGCTGCCACTTGGCTTCAATCTCTCCGGGATGATAGTCCTGCATGAGCTTGTGCAACGAGTAGGCGGTTCTGTAGGAGAAAAACCAAACCCTTCACTGTACAAGGTATTCTGAGGAACGCAAATGAAAAAGGCGGGCAGATGCGCCCGCCTCAAAGGAGGGGAAAACCTAGGGAAGGAGGGCTCAGACGCCTCCGACAGCCGCGCGTACCGGCATCATGTGGCTGATGGCTCCGGTGCGGACATCGAGGCGGTTCAAGGCGTTGACAAACGCCATTGCACTGGCAATGACAATGTCGGTGTGGGCTCCGCGCCCCACAACGTGGAGGCCTTTGTACTCCACTCCCACGCTAACCTCACCCTGAGCATCGGTTCCTCCGGTGATCGCCTTGACCACGTAGGACGTCAGGGTGCACTGAATGTCGGTGATGTCCTTGATGGTGTTCAGTGCCGAATCCACCGGACCGTCGCCAAAGCTGGCCTGCTTGTACTGCTCGCCGTCGACCCGCATCACAACGGTTGCGGTTGGGATGGCGTCGGTTCCGGAAGTGACCGTCAGGCTCTCCAGCACGTAGCGGTCGGAGTGCTTGCGCAGCCCATGGGTCACCAGCGCCTCTAGGTCTTCGTCAAACACCTGCTTCTTCACATCGGCCAGACGCTTGAATTCCTTGAAGACTTGGTTCAGTTCCACGTCATTCAGTTCAAAACCCAGCTCCTTGATGCGGTCTCCCAACGCGTGGCGCCCGGAGTGCTTCCCCAGCACCAAGTTGCTGGCCTTGATGCCAACGGACTGTGGCGTCATGATTTCGTAAGTCAGGGCATTCTTCAGCACCCCATGCTGGTGAATTCCGGCCTCATGAGCAAAGGCATTGGCTCCGACAATCGCTTTGTTCGGCTGCACCCCCACCCCGGTGATCTGCTGCAGCAGTTTGCTGGTGGGATAGAGCTGCTCGGTCACAATGTTGGTATCAATGTCGTAGAACTGCTGCCGCGTCTTCAGCGCCATCACCAGCTCTTCCATGGAGGCGTTTCCGGCTCGTTCACCAATGCCATTGATGGTGCATTCCACCTGACGCGCTCCCGCTTGCACAGCTGCCAGTGAGTTGGCCACTCCCAGGCCCAAGTCGTTGTGGCAGTGCACCGAGAAGACCACCTGATCCGCCTGATAGACCTCATTCTTCAGGCGCTCAATCAAGCGGTAGAACTCATCTGGCGTCGTGTACCCCACCGTGTCCGGAATGTTGAGTGTCACAGCGCCGGCACGCACCACTTCTGAAAGGAGCTTGACGAGAAAGTCCGGATCACTGCGGGTTGCATCTTCAGGGCTGAACTCAACGTTATCGGTGAACTGCTTGGCGTAGGCCACAGCTTCCACAGCCGCCTGCAGAACCTCATCCGGCTCCATCTGCAGCTTGTACTTCATGTGCAGGGGGCTAGACGCCAGAAACGTGTGAATGCCCCAGTTCTTTGCGTCCCGCAGGGCTTCCACGCCCTTGTCAATGTCTTCCTTGGACGCTCGGCAGAGCGAGACCACCGTGGCCCGCTCCAGTTCCTGCGCAATGGACCGGACACTTTCAAAGTCGCCGGGGGAAGAAGCGGCAAAGCCCGCCTCGATGACATCCACGCCTAGGCGCTCCAGCTGTTTGGCTAAAGCTAGCTTTTCGCTAGCCGACATGGAAAATCCTGGAGCCTGCTCGCCGTCTCGGAGCGTGGTGTCAAAAATGCGGATCGTTTCCATAAGGAACCTCTAGCCATGAGATGAAGCGCCAGACCGGGAATCGGTCAGGCCGTAAAACCTCCCTCTCCATTCAGAAAAGGAAAGGTAAAGCCTAGCACTCCCTTCCCAATGATCAAGTAAAGGGGCGCCAGACCCGTGCTGATGATCATGAGAAATTCGTGCCGATTTGTCCAATTGGTTTTAGAGATCGAACTGATTGATGCGGCCGATCACCGCGTCTGCAGAGACGTTTAGCGGAATTCCGGATCGTTCTCCAAACGACTGGGCGTGGCGCCCATCTGTCCACCATACTTCCCAGAGTACGGCTTCTCTGCAGCCTCGGCCATCTGCACAAACACAATCTGACAGATGCGGGTGCCCGGTTTGAGCACAATCGGGAAGGGGGACTGGTTGGCCAGTTCCAGGGTGATCTGCCCCTTGAAACCGGCGTCAATGAAGCCGGCGTTCTGGACCTGCAGTCCCAGGCGGCCGATGCTGGAGCGACCTTCAACGTAGGCGGCCATGTGCTCCGGAACCTGCAGCACCTCAGCGGTACTCGCCAGCACAAAATGGTGGGGCTCCAGCACAAACCGGTCCGTCTCTACCGTCCGGTGCGGAACCGGCTCTCCGAGAACAATCTCAGCGGACTGAGGCTCCGGCCAACTGAAGGAATTGGAAAGGGTCAGGTCCACACTGGAAGGCCCAATCAGCAGACCTTCCGGAAGGTAGCCTTTTTCCACCAGTTGCTTCAATCCTACGTCCGGAATGATCATTTCAGGGCCTCCTTGCAAGTTGGCATGATTTGCGAATTTGCGGTTCTTCAGGGGCCCGCCCTTCTGCCGGAGGAGCAAGCGCCTGTTTTGTTCTGAACCGTTTTTTCTAGCACACCTCACGCAGGGCTGCCAGTTCTGTATCGACCCAAGAGAAAATATGCTGATTGCCGACTTGATGAAGAACTGTGACACGTGTGGAGGGACCGGATTTTCCGCCGGCTATGAAGAGGTAGGCGCCTGGAAGCCCAACATCCCAGGAACCTGCCGCTCGTGTCAGGGGCAAGGACACCTGCTTACGGAGCTGGGGCAGGACGTTTGGGACCTGTACCGGCCCCGCATTGAAGCCCTCATTGCGCAGGCGGTGCAGGCCTCTCAGCGGTAACCCGGAAGCCGTCCCCGCTCAGAAGGTGTACCGCAGGTTCAGGTAAACCCGATCGTTGTCAGACAGTTGCTGAGCATAGGCATTCTGCCCATCCCGGTAGTCGATCACACCTCCGGTCACGCTCACTGCATCCGTCCAGTCATACTCCAGACTGGCGCGTTGAGATCCGCCATGTTCACCGGTTCGCCCTACGCTGAGGAGCGTCACGTTCGCGTGCAGGGTTTGCTGCAGCAAGTCCTGCTGCCAACTCAGCACCACCCGGAGGATGTCTTCCAGCAGGTTGGCGTTGGGCAACCCCTCGGTGCGGTAGGGAATTTCCTCAAACTCGTTGAGGTGCTGCACCGAAGCCTCTCCCACCAGCCGCGTCTCCGTCAGTCCCGCAAACTCCACTCCAGCTGCCAGATCCGTCCGGGAAAAGCTCTGGTCTGAGCCAAAGAACTGCACCCCACGCACCTGCGCCACCTCGCCTTTGAAGAGCCAACTGCCGGTCGCATACGTTCCTCCGAGCCCATTCAACTTCAGCCGTGAGTGCACACGCCCTTCGATCGCTGGAACCGGTACCCCGTTGAGCACCGTCAGGGTTCCAGAAAGGTGGGGCGTGTCATCAAAGTAATCCGCATAGTAGAGCGCCAGATCCCATCCAATACCACTGCCCTTCAGCGCCACCCCCCACTCCGTGTTGGCTCCTCCTTCCGCTGGAAGGACCTCCGGACTCAGTGTTGCCGCATTGGCGGCAGCGGTGAGGTTATCCGGATCCGGATAAAGGAAGTACTCGTTGCCGAATCCAGCTTCTTTGCTGAAGCGCAGCTCGTGGTTGGCCACCACCTGCAGCTGAAGACCGGCCCCATAAACATCCAAGCGCGTGGCTGTCACCGGCAGACGGGTGTCGGCCAAATCCACCAACCCCACCTCCCGGTTGTCACGGGGGTTGAGCACATCCACCACCGTCAGCGCGTCCGCCTTTCCCCACACCACCACCTGACGTCCGAGCTTGACGTCCAGAAAGTCCGCTGGAGAAAAGGCCACGGACACCTCACGGAACTCGGCCTCGGTGACCTCGTCCTTCCGAGTCTCCTCGTAGGCACCGCGCCAATCAACCGGAGCCGCGGGCAAACGTGCGGCATCAAGGGGTTCCGGAGCCGCATCGTAGCCAGCCTGCCCCTCGACGAAAACCCGGACTCCGCCGTACTTTTCATCCCACCTCAGTTGCAGAAAGCTCTTTGCCTTGCGTACACCACTCCAGTCCGGTTGCGTGGGCTCTGTGGGCGTTTCCCGCGCATACGCGTATGAAAGGTCGAAGCCAATGATCCCGGAGAGTGCTGCCGGCAGCAGAGGCTCTGCAGGAGCCGTTTCGTCAAGGGACTCACCGGTGTCAAAACCACCGAGCAGGTCGCCCTCCGAAGCCTCCTCAAAGCCTCCCAGCAGGCCTGAGGAACCGGTTTCTTCAAAGCCTCCCAACAGGTCTGAGGAACCCGCCTCCGTCTGCGCAGAGACCAGAGGGACACTGGCTAGGCTCAGCAGCAAAAGGGTGGCCCAAGGAAGGGTTCGCATCACAACCCCTTTTCCAACCGACGTTGGGTGAAGAGGTCATCCTCCAGGCCCTGGTTCAGTTCCACGTTCTTGTACTCCAGCCGCGTTTGATGCAGCGTCAGGTTCCCTAGCTTGCGGGTTGCGATCGTCTGGCGGTTGAACCAAACACCGTCGATTTCGAAAGGCTCCTGAAACTCAAAGAACTTTACCTCCTTGCTCTTGTGAACCCAAGCCTTCACCCGGACGACCATGTGGTTGTCCTGACGCACCCACACGGCGCGTTGCCGGTATCCAGTCTCTTCCATCACGCCCTCGTTTTTCGGAGTCGACAGCACCACCCAGGTCTTTGCGCCATCCACGGTGGCTTCTTGCAAAAACTTGAACTCATAATCTGCCAGATCCGGGGTGCTCATGTCCGAGTAGTTCAGGTCCGAACCCATGAAGCTCCCCGCCTTGTCGCTTCCGGCAATGCGTTTGGTCTTTTTTAGCGCAGGCAGGTACATGAACTGATCATCGTCCTGCCCCTCCGCGTCATAATCGTAGGTCAGGAAGCCGGTGTTGCGCACATCCGCTGGCTCCTTGAAGAAGATCAGGCTCAGGGTGTCTTCGTCTTTTTGCTTCCGGAACGAGTCCATCTCCCGAAAACGCTGCTGCCCGTCTTTGCTCACGAGGGTCATGCTCATGGTCATCACCACATCGTCCCCCGTGTCACGGGCCTCCACCAGTTCCATGATCTCTCGACCCGTCAGGGCCATTGCCGCAGAGGCACCTCCGGCCACTAGCAGGGACACCATCAGTAAACGTAGAATCGGTTTCATCACCACTCCTTCAGAAAAAATTTAGGACGCCGAGGCGGAATCGTTGGCGTGAAGCAGACTCATCAGGGCAGGCGACACCAGCAGGTCGGCCAGGAAGGCAAAGAGGATCGTCATCCCGGTAATGAGCCCAAAGGAAAAGAGGTTGTTCATTTCGGAAACAATGTAAGTAAAGAACCCGATGGAGAGCACCACGCTGGTGAAGAGCATGGCCTGCCCGGTGGTGCGGAGGGTTTGGCGCACCGCTTCCTCCACCTGTCCGGTTTGATGGTAGTAGCGCTGGAAGTGGTGGAAGAAGTGAATCGTGTCGTCCACAGCCAATCCAAGGGCAATGCTTCCCACCAGAATCGACATCACATCTAGGGGAAGATCCATCAGGTGCATCACTCCCAGTCCTAGCACAATGGGCAGAAAATTGGGAACAATGCTCCACAGTCCGAGCTTCCAGCTGCCCAGCACTAGGATCATCAACAGCGTGATGATGCCTGCAGCAATCAGGTAGCTTTCCAGCATGCTCTGCACCATCAGAATCGCCGTCCGGGCCAGCAGCGGCACCATGCCCGTAATCCGGGCCTCCCCCAGCTCCCCAAACGCCCGTGACGCCACCTGATCCAACTCGTCAAGCACCGGACCGTAAGCGTTGGCGTTCACCCATGGCATCTTCACCGTAACGTGGGCCGCGGTGTAAAGCGGATCAACCTGACGCTCCAGATCATCGCCTCCGGAATTTTCAAACAGCAGCAGCTCCTGCGCAATCAGGTCCGACTCCTGTGGAATTGCGTAAAACTCGGCCCGGTTTTCATTGAGCGCCTGATGAATCTGCTTGAGCGTGTCGGCCATAGAAGTGGACTTCCCCACTGCCAGCGGTCCCACGTGAACGTTCTCGGCCTCCCGGTTGAAGGTCTCCAGGGCCGTCAGCATCTCTTTCGATTTAAAGGCATTTTCTCCTGACCCGTACACCACGACCTCCGCAATGGACGCTCCCTTCATCTCTTCATTGATTGCGGCATTCGAGACCCGTAACTCGTGCCCCTCCGGCATCCACGCGACCGGATCGTGCTCAAACCGCAGTTCCAGCGCCGACACCAGAGCCACGGTGGCCAGCACGGCTGAACCCAGCAGCACCGAACGCGGATGCCGCACCGCCAGCAGTCCCACCCGGACCAACAGGGAATCCTGCCCTGGCTTCAACGTGTCTTCCGGATGCGGAGTCGGGAACCGCAGCAGCGCCAGCAACGCCGGAAGCGTCGTCAGCGTGATGGCCACCGCGATCATCACCCCAATGGCCCCATACAGCCCCAGGTTTCCCACAGGCGCCAGTCCGGAGCCTGCGAACGAAAGCAATCCTCCGGCGGTGGTCAAACTGGTGATCAAGATGGCCAACCCCGAGTGCGCCAACGCTTGCACAATGGCCTCATGGGCGCTCGGTTGTGTGCTCAGTTCCTGATAAAAGATGGTCAGCAGGTGCACTGAATACCCCACCCCAACCGCTAACAGGAAGGAGGGCAGGATCTGTGAAATGATGGTAAAGGGCTGACCATTCAACGCCATCAGTCCCAGGCTACTGAAGAGCGCCAGCACCACCGTCAGCAATGGCAGCACCACTCCAGAAGCGCGCCGGAACAACGCCAGTAGCAGCACCGTGATCAGTCCCAAAGCAATGAGGGTGAAGCGAGGCATGTTGCTCTTCATGCTCGACATGATGTCTGATTCCATCACCATCATCCCGGCGGCATAGATCTGAAAGTCGTCCGACCGGTACTCCTCCACCACCTTCCGGATGACGTTCATGAACTCCGTTTCTTCCTCCAGCGTCAGAGCATGCACTCCTTCAGAGGCGCCCCAGGCAGGATCTCCCACTGAAGCACTCTCTTCAAACCCCAACAGGTCGGACGCCTCAGCCTCCGGATTCGGGCTCGTTTCAAAATCGAGCAGGTCGCTGCTCCCGGAAGCATCACTGGAATCAAAGTCGAGCCTCCCAGCGTCCGGACTCGGAGTCGCGTCACTCACCAGCGCGACCGGGCGGATCACCATCGCAGTCAGGTGCCCATCTTCTGAGATGATCTGATCGCGGTACAGTGGATTCGCCATCACCCGCTTCCGGAGGGCCTCACGCTGTTCGGGAGTATCGGGCCACTCGGCCAGCAGGTCCTCCACAATCAGCTGGTCTCCCTCTCCTCGTACGGAGGTGATGTTGACCAAACTGATGATCTCATCTAGGTATGGCAGCTGAGACTCCAGGTCCGTGTGCATGGCGGCCAGCCGTTGGAGCGTCTCTGGAGAAAAGACCTCCGGTGGGCGAATCATCAGCACCACCGCCCGGTCACTTCCAAAGCGATTCTTGAACTGCTCATACTCAATCAATGCTGGGTCTTCCTCATGAAAGAAGCCCTCGGTTGAGGTGTCAAACTCCAGCTTCGGCAGCTGCGTAAACAGCCCCCCAAAGGCAACCACCGAAAGGAACAAAACGCCCCAGCGAAACCGGATGATCGCACGTCCCCAGTGTTCAAAACCCGTCTCTGCGGCCTTCAGCCATCTCTTGATCATCGGTTCCTCCCATAGATTTAGTCGAACAACTAAACCTGATATTAGTCGAACAACTAAATTTTGTCAATCCCCCGAATGGTTCGGGGGACGGTTGGGGTTAGGAGAGGGCACTTTCGAGGGTTTCCAGCTGGTTCAGCAGCACCGCTAGGGTCGTCAGGTTCACCGGGCCATTGAGGCGGATCTGCTCCAAGCTGGCTTGGAACCCGCGGATGGCCACCGGGAACACGTCATGCAGCAACGACTCCAGATCTTCCAACTCTTCCGGTTTCCGGACAGCCAGCAGCCCATCCAGCAGACGCCGCTTGCGCAGGTCAACGCCACGCAGCAGCAGGTCCTGATGCTGAAGCTCCCACTCATTCTGAGGCTTCAGGTCTTCCAAGGCCTCCCGCATCCAGCCCAGTCCCAGAATCGCCTCCAGCTGACTCAGCAGGCTCTGTCCTTGGCGAATGTCTAGGGCCCAACGCTGGTTGAGGTAGGTCACATCGGGGGCGCCTTCCAGGATGCTGGACAGCTGATGCAACAGAGCTAGGGCCTGGTGGGGAGTGGCTGCCGTAGCCAAGAGCTCCGCAGGCTGACCTCCCAGCAGCGCCGTCAGCAGTTCCGGAACCTGCTGGGCTTCTTCCGAGTGCAGCCGCACTCCGGACTGCAGCAGGCTGCGGACGAGGTGCCGGACTGCGTCTTCAAACACAATCAGCGCCCGGTACCGTTCTTCCTCAGACACTTCCGGAAGCGCCTCCACCTGCGCCCGCAGTTCTGGTCCCCGGAGGCTCTGGTCCACGAGGAAGTACACCTGCGTCACTTCGGCTAGGCTAAAGTTGCTCGTCTGCAGAAGGTGCGGGTAGAAGACACATCCAGCCTGATTGACCACCGCGTTGGTGAGCACCGTCGCCGTGATCTCCTGACGGAGCGGGTGGTCTTCAGCAAGGCGCCCAAAGCGCTGCTTCAGGCTCTCCGGAAGGTAACTCAGGTACAGGTTGAGAAACACTGGATCAGTAAGCAATTCATCGTGGAGCAACGCCTCATAGACGTTCATTTTGACGTACGCCTGCATGATCGCCAGCACCGGACGTGGCATGGGCAGTCCCGACTGTTCCAGCGCATCCAGGTCCTTTGTGCCCGGAATGTACTCACTGCGGACATTCAGTCCGTGATCCCGCAGCCACGGAATAATGGACCGGTACAGCCGGAAGCGCCGTTGCGACCGGAGGGCATCCATTGACAGCAAGCGGTGCTGGCCACGGTTGTTCGCCAGCAGCAGCTCTGCAACCTCTTCGGTCGCTTGATGCAGCAGCGCGTTCCGTTCATCCATGGAGTCTAGGTGTCCCTGACGCCTAAGGTGCTGCAGCAGAACCTTCAGGTTGACCTCATAGTCGGACATGTTGACGCCGGCCGAGTTGTCGATCGCGTCCGTATTGAGGCGGATTCCGCGGTTAGAACAGTCAATCCGGGCCAGCTGAGTCAGCCCTAGGTTGGCGCCCTCTCCCACCACCTTGACCTGCAGTTCATCCGAGTTGATCCGGACCGTGTCGTTGGCCTGGTCGCCGACCTGATAATGCGTCTGCACAGGCGTCTTGACGTAAGTGCCAATGCCTCCTAGCCAAAGCAGGTCCGCCGGCAACTTCAAAATGGCCTGCACCACCTCTTCCCCTGTTGGGTTCGCTGACTCCAACCCCAGCAGCGCCTGCGCCTGAGGCGAGAGGGCAATGGCTTTGGCCTTGCGGTCGTAAATGCCTCCTCCGGGACTGAGCTTCTCCCGATCGTAGTCCTTCCACGTCGACCGAGGCAACTGGAAGAGGCGCTGACGCTCTTCCCAACTGGTGGCCGCTTCCGGGTCCGGATCTAAGAAGATGTGCAGGTGGTTAAAGGCCGCCTGCAACCGTGTGGTGGGACTGAGCAGCATGCCGTTTCCAAAAACGTCTCCGCTCATGTCTCCCACGCCAATGGCGGTGAAGGGCTCTGTTTGAATGTCCCGGCCCATCTCCCGGAAGTGCAGCTTCACGCACTCCCAAGCCCCCCGGGCCGTGATGCCCACCTTCTTGTGGTCGTACCCGTTGGACCCTCCGGAGGCAAAGGCGTCATCCAGCCAGAATCCGTAACTGGCCGAAATGGCGTTGGCGGTATCTGAAAAAGTTGCGGTGCCTTTGTCGGCGGCCACCACCAAGTAGGGGTCGGGGCCATCATGAGCCAGAACGTGGTTGGGGTGCCGGACCTGTCCCTGCTCGTCCCGGGTGTCGGTGACGTCAAGAAGCGCCGAGATGAACTTGCAGTACTGACGCTGCGACTCTTCAGGGTCATCCTTGCGCGGTCCCTTGACCACAAAGCCGCCCTTGGAGCCCACCGGAACAATGACCACGTTTTTGGTCTGCTGCGTCTTGACCAGCCCTAAGATTTCCGTCCGGAAGTCGTCGGGACGATCGGACCAACGCAACCCGCCCCGCGCCACAGCACCAAAGCGGAGGTGCGTTCCCTCCATCCCAACATCGTGCACGTAGATCTCCCGGAACGGTGCCGGAACCGGCATCTGGTCCACCTTCTGAGAGTCGAGTTTGACGGAAATGAAGGTGTCTCCGGATTTTTTGGGAATGAAGAAGTTGGTCCGGAGGGACGCTTCAATCAGATTGAACAGACGCCGGAGCACCACATCATCCGTCAGGTCCTCCACGTCCTGCAGCAGGTCCCGGAAGTCGTGTTGACGCTTGGCCAGCAGCACCTTCCGGCGGTACTCAAGGGTGCCGGCAGCAGCATCTGGATCAAACTGTTCCATGAAGGTGTCAACGAGCAACCGGGCGCCCGCAGGGTAGCGGAGCAGGGTGGCGTTGATCGTCTCGCGACTGAACGGAGCGCTCAGCTGCAGCAGCAGGTTCCGGTAAAGCTGCAGCACATGAATCGCCTGCCAGCTCAGATCGGCAGTGATCAGCAGGCCATTGAGGGGGTCGTTCTCAGCCCGTCCCTGAAACACCGCCTTGAGCAGGTCAATCATCAGCTGCCGGTGGTGGGTTTCCTCTAGGTGCCGGCCTCCTTGCTTCTGCACCCGGAAGGACTGGACAAACCCCAAGGTCAGCTCGTCGTTCCCAATCCGGGCCGTGAGCTGATCAAACACGTGCAGCCCCAGGTTCTGCAGCACCGGCATGCTGAGCAGCAGGTCCAGCTTGTGCTGACTGTAGATGTATAGCAGCGACACCCCGTTCAGCTGCGACCCTGACACGGCAAAGGGCACCAGGTTGAACGCAATCCCAGACTCATGGGGAAGGCGTTCCAGGAACTCAATGTCCCGAACCGCGTCCTCGCAGCTGGTCCGTGACCGGTAGTGCGCCGGCATGAGTGGAAGGTAGCGCTGATACAGATCCACCCCAGCTGTGCCCGGATGCGTCTTGTACAGTTCCGCCCGCAGGCGCTCCTCCCAAGGAGTGATGTGCCGTGCAACGTCGTGTTCTAGGCGGGTCAGGTTCGGCTCCCACGTCGGATCCGGAAGGGAGAAGTAGAGGTGGACCCGGGAGATTTCATCCCCTTCAGCCGTGAAGCACTCCATGTGCTGATGCGGAATCTGCTCCTTGAGCAACCTCCGGACCTGCTCCACCGTGGCTTCACTGAAGAGGCGGTTGGGCAACAGCAGCAGCAGTTTCAGGATGGAGGCGCCCCTGTCCGAGATCCGGAAGGCGTGCACCTGATGCGGACTGTGTACCGAAAGCCAGCTGTCCACCAGTCGCACCAACTCGGCTTCGCTGGCCCGGAAGAGCTCAAACATCGGCGTTGCCGCAAACAGGCGGAACACTTCGTTGTAGTCAAAGGTGTCCAGCACAAACCCCTGGCTTTGCAGAACCTGCTCCTGCTTCTGTCGAATCACCGGCACTTCCCGGCCCTGGGAATTCTGGGCGCTCCGCTTGAGCAGTCCCACCAGCACCAGCACTTCCTGAGCACTCAGGCGCACACTGACGCGCATCAGCGGTTCAAAGCGCAAAATCGGACTGGACGCATACAGGCGGTCGATCTTGATTGATTCCTCCGGAAGCTCCCAGAGGCTGGCCTTCAGGGAACGTTCTAGGTCAGGAAACAGCTCCAGCAGCTCGGAGGAGAGGATGCCCACCCCTTCCGGCAGCTGAAAAGACTCTGCCTCCTGACCGCCTGGAAGCACCACTGCGCCGAACAGGGCAAGGTTCTTCCGGAACCACTCAATGAGCGCCTGCTGCTCGTCCGCCTCCGGATGCGAGCGGAGCGCAACGGCCGCCTGATCCAGAAACTGCGTCACCTGAGGCTGTTGCCGTGCCGAGCAGCGCACCGCCCAGAGGTGCCGTTCCAGCAGCCCCTTGAGCCGTGCCTGAAGGTCTCGGTTGTTCCCAGCCTGCAGCTCAATGCTGAGGACGTCATAGACCTCGGCACCCGGGCTCACGCGTTCCAGGGCCTCTGGCTGCCCCTGCGCATCGCGACGGACGGCAATCATCGGGTGCAGGCGCCGGACAACCTGCACCCCCTCCTCGCGCAAAACGCTGTCCACCGTGATGACGCTGAAGGGGGCATCTCGGCACACCACATCCACCAGCCACCGGCCTTCCGAACTTTCCTCGTCCTCAGGAAAGATCACCCGGACCTGTACTTCCTGCTCCAGGGACTCCATGAAGAACGCAAAGCGTTTCTCCAGCAGGTGAACCATTTGCTGCGTCGTGTACTCCGCGAGCATGCGCTCGGTGCAGTGCTTCAGAAACAGCTCGGCAAACTGACGCTTCAGGGGTTCCGAAGAGACCAGCTGCAGGAGTTCCTGATGAGCTTGGGAAACGGTCATGGTGTTTTCCTCACAAGTTAAAGGGGATTCGTGCGGGAGTGCTTCAAAACAGGGTTATGGAGATTGGGGGACAATGAAAGACATTTTCAGATGCATCGTCCGCCATCCACTTCCATCGCTACCCCGGTCACCATCGAGGCCTCCTCTGAACAGAGGAAGCAGGCGGCATTGCCCATGTCTTCCGGAGTGGAGAAGCGCCCAATTGGGATGGTGCTCAGGAACCGGGCCCGGACCTCAGGCGTGTCTTCTCCCATGAAGGATTTCAGCAACGGCGTCTCTCCCGCTACCGGATTGAGGGCATTGACCCGGATGCCAAAGGGCGCCAGCTCCACAGCCATGGTCTTGGTCGCTGTGATCATCCACCCCTTGGAACAGTTGTACCAGTTCAGACGCGGTCGGGGGCTGACTCCGGCAGTGGAAGCCACATTGAGGATCACCCCTGCCTGACGGGCCTTGAAGTGGGGAACCAGAGCCCGGGCCGTGAGGTACACCGACTTCGCATTCACAGCAAAAACCCGGTCAAAGTCCGCCTCAGTGACTTCCTCCAGAAACGCGGGCAGGTGCGTCACTCCGGCATTGTTGACCAGCACATCCACATGCCCCCACTGCTCCAGTGCCGCTGCTGCAAGGGCCTCCACACTGGACGCCTGCGCGACATCGGTCGCGTGCGCCCACACCTGGGGGCCAAGCTCCTCCGCAAGCGTTTCTGCCAGGGCCTGGTTCTGGTCTGCAATCAGCACCGACGCGCCTTCAGCCACAAACTTGCGCACAATCCCAGCGCCAAACCCGGAGGCTCCACCGGTCACAATAGCGTTCTTGTTTTTGAGTCTCATGTTGTTCCTCTTTGGAAAAGGTTGGTTCCGCACACGCCTCTCAATCGGAAGCCTCGCACTTTCTGGGTGAGATCGTCAATCCGAGAAGCCCACCGGACGCATTTCTCCGTTGAGTTTCTCCACCTGCTTTTCTAAAGTGCCCCCTTTTGAGACCCTGACGCAAGCAGAGACCAGATGACTGTGCAGAACCTTCTCTTCATCATGGCGGACCAGCTCCGTGCCGACTACCTTTCCTGCTACGGGCACCCGACGTTGCACACGCCTCATCTGGATTGGCTGGCCGCGCAGGGGGTCCGGTTCACCCGGGCTTCCTGTGCCTCACCCATTTGCGGTCCGTCGCGTATGTCCTTCTACACCGGACGCTATGCTCAGTCGCATGGTGCCACCTGGAACGGCATTCCGCTGCGTCCCGGAGAGTGGACGCTGGGGGACTTCCTGCGGCCTCATGGACGAGACACCTGGCTGGTGGGCAAAACGCACTTCTACCCCGACCTTCCGGAGCTGCAGCGTTTGGGGGTGGACCTGGCGTCACCGCAGGGAAAGCGGCTGCTGGAGTGCGGGTTTGAGGTGTTTGACCGCATGGAAGGACTCTATCCGGAAGGACCCGCAGGGCGCTACAACCCGGAGCGGTCGGCTTATGAAGCCTACCTCAACGCGCAAGGCTACCCCGGAAAGAATCCCTGGAATGACTGGGCCAACTCAGCAGAAGGCCCACAGGGTGAGTTGCTCGAAGGCTGGTACATGCGTCACGCACACCGCCCGGCCCGAGTGCAGGAAGCACACTCCGAAACCGCCTACACCACCGACCAGGCCATCGCGTTTCTCCAGACGCATCCGGAGCCCTGGTGCCTGCACCTGTCGTACATCAAGCCCCACTGGCCCTACCTTGCTCCGGCTCCCTACCATCAGCTCTACGGTCCGGAAGACCTCCTCCCCCGGGTGCGGACACCTGAAGAGCGAGAAGCCGCGCACCCGGTCTACCGGTCCTTCATGGAGACCCACGTCAGCCGAACCTTTGCGCGTGACGGCGTCCGAGAGCACGTGCTTCCCACCTACATGGGGCTCATCAAGCAGCTGGATGATCACCTCGGACGCCTGTTTGCCTTCCTGAAGGAACAGGGGCTGCTCGACACCACGCTGATCGTCTTCACCTCCGACCATGGGGACTACCTCGGTGACCACTGGCTGGGAGAGAAAGACTGGTTCCATGAGCCTTCCGTCCGCATTCCCCTCATCTGCTACGACCCTTCTGCCGAAGCCGACGCAACGCGGGGCACCACGTGCACCACGCCGGTGGAAGCCATTGACCTCATCCCAACGTTTCTGGATGCGATTGGCGCAGAGATCCCGCGCCACCGCCTCGAGGGGCAGTCGCTGCTTCCGGTGCTGCGTTCCGGCCCTCAGGCCTTGCTCAAGGGGGTGGTGTTCAGTGAATATGACTACACCGTCACGCCAATGGCGCCAGCGTTGGGAGTGGCTCCGGAGGAGGCGCGGGTCTTCATGGTGGCAACTGAGCGGTGGAAGTACCTTCATGCCCCCGGCTTCCGGCCTCTGCTTTATGACCTGCAGGAGGATCCGGACGAACTGCATGACCTCGGAAGCAGTCCGGCGCACACGACAGTGCTCGCCGAGATGAAGGATCAGCTGCTGGAATGGAGCCTCCGGCCGACCCAGCGGGTCACGCGCTCCGCTGACGAACTGGTAGCGCGGCGGGGACGTTCGCTGCAGCTGGGAATCCGGATTGGGTTTTGGGAGGAAGGAGAGGATCCGGACGCCCCCGGATTAGAGTCGGACTGAGACCTCAGCCGTTTCACGCAGCTTGCTGAGGAACTCCCGGGCCAGCCGCTCCCGTTCCTGCTGGTACGCCCGGTCCGAAAGCGCCTGCCGGCGATCTTCTGTCAAGGTTCCGCAGCTGCTGCCTTCTGGGAAACGTTCCGAAAAGACAGTCAGTAGGTGAAACCCGAACTGCGTCTGCACCAGGTCACTGACCTCCCCCACCTTCAGGGCAAAGGCCGCCTGGTCAATCTCTGGCAGAATCTGTCCTCTGCGGAAGAAGCCAACCCGCCCTCCGTTTTCCTGAGCTGCCGGATCATCAGAATAGAGGCGAGCGAGGCTTTCGAAGGAGGCGCCCTCTTCGAGACGTTTCTGGACCTGGGTTGCTTGGGCTTGAGCCTGCGTGGCATCCTTCCGGAAGAGGATCTGTCCCAATTCCACCTCTCGCGACTGCGCACGTTCCTGCTCACATGCGGTTTGCACCATCGACTCCTCCACCCGAATCTTGGGGTCCACCTCACGGCCCAGCACACGCTGCCGCTTCAGGTCCTTGACGATGCGTTCCTGCAGCTCCACCCGTGAGTAAGACTGAAGCAGCTGCGGGTTGCGCTCCTCCAGTGCCCCAAGGCGGTCCTCCACCTCCTGATCCGTTACCTCAATGCCGTTGGCCTGCGCATAATCCAGCAGAAGCAGCTCCTCCACCAGCTGGCGGACCACACGGCCCCGGAATTCAGGAGTCAGCTGTGGCAGACGGCTCTGCGCCTGAGCCGCCGAGGTTGCTTCCTCGACCTCGCTGAGCGTCAGCATCTGCTGGTTGACGACAATTGCCACACGGTCGATGACCTGCGGTTCAGCCCCCCACGCAGTGATTCCAAGCAGCAGGCCTCCTCCTAGGAGGGTCAAGAGCTTAACTCGCATCGTCCCTCCACGTCTGTGCCTGCGGGCGGATCGACTTCTGCAGAACCCGCTCTCGGAGGGTTCCGATGGCCAGATCGCCTAACCGCTGTGCCTTGGTGACCGTCAGCCGCTTGTAAAGCTTCCCGTTGAGGCGAAACTCTGTCACCGAAGGGTACTCCTGCTGTCGGTAGGACTTGAATTCCTCAAAGCGGACCTCCTGAAGCCAGCTTCCCTGCGGAACGGTCCACGGGCGCCGCAGCGCGTGCAGCTGGAAGGTCTTCGGGTCAATCCACGCGTATGCCCCGGAATCCGGGTGCCCCACGCGGTAAAACGCATCTTCCTGTTCATCCAGCTCCTGACTCACCTGCAGCGATTCCACTCCCCACTCTCGGAGCGCATGTTCCCGGATGTCCGGATGTCGGGACGCAAATTCCAGCCAGGGCCAGCGGACTTCTTCATGGGTGAAGCCGGGTTTTCCAGACCACTCGAGCTGCTCCCCGTGATGCTCCCACCAGAGGTGCACCAGCGTTCCAGAGGCGTCAAAGGTTTCCACAAGCAGCACCCCGTTGTCCTGCCAGTGAATGGTTTGCGTGTAAGAGCGGGCAGGGACCTCAACCGGAAGTGGATTTCCCTTGGCGTCCTGCTCACTGCGGGTGGGGTCGAACACCTGCACCTGCGTCTGAATTTCCATCCCGCTCCAGCTGACCTGTCCCTTCATCTGATACAGAAGGTCCGCCCACTGCATCATGCTCGCCTGCCCCAACACGGGGGTGAGGCACATCAGGAGCAACCCCATTGATATCCGTAGAAAAAGCCCCGGATGCTTTCGTCTGCAACCGCGGCCGCGGGTTTGATTCACTATCATCTTTCCATTCAAGGGACCTGGTGGTAATTTATTGGTTTCTTCAAAGATGTCATTCTTCGAAAAAATCCGCAATCCTCCAACTCCCGACGATAAGGAAATATGCTGAAACAGACTCTGCGCCTTTTCCTGCCGGTGGCGTTGCTGGCGCTCTCTGCCTGCTCCGGCCTCATGGAAAAGCCCGCTCCGCCGCCTAAGGCTGAAAACTTCCTCACCCTCGCTGATGTGAACGGACGGGTCACGCTTCGAGAGGACTCGCCAGACGTCCGGGTGATCCGGGTCAAGGCCAAGGCCTTCATCAAGCAGAACGACATCCGCTCGGCCAAGATCCTAGCCACCAACACCGCCACCGCGTATGCCGTGGATGAAATGGTCCGTGAACTGCTGACGGAAGAGACCTACAACAACAACTACGAGCAGATCGAAAAGTACCTCTCCCAGAACCTTCAGAACTACGTTGAAGACTCTGAGGTCACCGCGGAGAAGCGCATCTTCGCAGGAAAGTACTACGGAATTGATGCCGCGTTCAAGATCAGTCGCCAAAAGGTGCTGGTGGCGCTGCAGAAGGACCTCAAGCTCATCAACACCAGCTCCAGCACCCTCGTGGTCGTCATCACGAGCAAGAAGGACATTGACCTCTCGGCCTCCGGATTCAAGTTCCAAGACATTGAAGATGCCCTGATGAACCAGATCCAGACGGACCTGAACCAGCGAGGCCTGCGAGCAATGGACTTCCGCAATGCGGTGACGCAGATGCAGACGGATGAGACGCTGCGGGACCAGTTCAAGAGCATTTCCAAGGACCAGTTCATGGCCATTGTCGCCGGCAGCGATGCGGCCTCGGCTCAGCTCAATGAGCAGATCCAGAATTCGGAGGCGTTCTACTCCACCGGGCTGACCCTGCTCCAGCAAATGGCCAAGGTCGTGGTTGAGGTGAACATCCAGGCCCTGGGGGGCACCCCTCAGTCGAACATGAGCCTGTCGGTCAATGTCACCGCCAAGAACATCTCCACTGGACGCGGTGGCGCCTTCGCCAACTCACTGTTCAATGTGGCGCGTCGGGGCGGTCCCAACGTGATCCCATCAGCGATGATCACCGGACTCGTGCAAGACACTTACGGCGACATGAAGAAGGAATTTGTCCCTCAGGTCATCAAGGAAATGTCCACCATCTCGGTGGGAGGCGACAAGCTGATGCCGTATGAGATTGTCCTCAAGGACTTCAACAGCCGCGACGTCCGCCGCTTCCGAGGGTCTCTTGACCAAAAGCAGAACGACCAGTTCCGCTACATCGACTATGACAACACGCTGGCCGATGCCCAGCCCTCGCTGGTGTCCATCCGGGTGCGCTATGCCGGTAAGCCAGACCGCCTCGCCGACATGCTGATGGGGGTTCTGGACTCTCAGCAGATCGACTTCAAGGAGCCGCGGGTGGCCCCGGAACTCAAGGACATCGTCATTGAACGGACCGGAGGTGCGCAATGAAGCTACGAAACCTCATGCTCCTGCTCGTGAGCACCCTTTTGGTGCTCAGCCTGGGCGCCTGCACCAAGAACATTGATGACGCAGAAGCCCTGTATCGGGCCGGTCAGGAAGATGCCGCCCTGGATGTGGCAGAAAAGCTGATGGAAGACGAGAACCCGGAAGTCCGTCGTCGCGCCGTCCGCCTGGCAGGGCAGATCGGTAACGACCGGGCCGGACGCCTGATGCTCCGGGGCCTTCGGGACTCGAACTACCGCGTTCAGGCGGAGTCGGTCCGGGGACTGGGTGCCAACCGCTATGAGCCCGGCATTGAGCCGATTCTGGACCTCCTGCCCAGTGCCGATCCGGACGTTCTTCAGGCCGCCGGTGGCGCGCTGAGCAACTACGGTCAGCCTGCGCTGGATGAGCTGGTACGGCGCTACACCCTTCCGTCTCAGAAAGCAAACCGCGGGGTTTACCGGAAGGTCCTCCTGCAGGTCGGAGCCCCAGCTGCTGAGGCCCTGATCACCACCCTCAAGGGCAAGTCCTTCTTTGAGAACCGAGACACCTTTGCCCTCCTTCAGGAGATGCAGAATCCTCGGGTGGCAACGCTGATGCTGCCATACCTCGAAAATGAAGAGGTGGCGGAGCAGGTGGTGGAAGCCATTGGACGTCTTGGCAGCAAGGCCGTGGCGCCCACGCTGGACAGCATCAAGGGCTACACCAACTCCCCGGATGACGTCCGGGTGCTGGAGCTGCACATCCGCATTCTCGGCAAGCTCAAGGACAACCGGGCCATCCCGACCCTTGAGCCCCTGGCGACGCATCCCAGCGAGCGGATCCGCGATGCAGCTGACTTTGCCATGACGCAGATCCGGGGCTTCTAACCGACGCCTCGCTTCACCCTCTGGCCTCCCGGATGCCTGTCCGGGGGGCATGCTTCCCGTCTCCCCCATCCCCGGCCCCCTCGCCTTCTGCACGCACCGAGGTCATCCGGAGGGAGCCCTCGTGCCCATCACGCATGGAAACTGCTTCACCGCCTCCGCTTAAACGTCCCGGCACGGTTCGCTTGGTTTCCGACCGGACCATTCATGCCCTCGAAGACAAGCAACGCGACCTCTGCCTGGCGCGTTACCAGCAGCTTTCCAGCGCCTACCGGCGTCGCCGTTTCTGGCCCTTCTGGTTGGCGGTGCTGAGCAGCTGGCTCATTCTGCCGTGGCTCGGGTGGCGCTGGTACCGTCAACGCCTTCCGGAACGAGAACAGCTTCAGGAGCTGGCTCAGGAGCTGGAGGAGCTCGACCAGCACCGCAAGCGGCGGCGCTTCTGGCAACGGTGGTGGCACCGCAAGAACCTCGCTCACTCGGACAACGATGTGGAGCTGCGGCGGTTTTACCAGACCCTGGCGCAGACCGCTCGGCAGTACAACATCCGAGTGGGCCTCCTCGACTTTGCCCTTGATCGTCAGAACAAGAAGCTCGATCCTCCCTTCACCGGAGAGGAGCTGCAGCAGATCCAGGAATCCTTTCAGCGGGTCCAGGACGAACTCGACAGCGCCCTGCGCCTCATCCGACTAGCGGAAAAGAATCCGGAACTCGACCTGGTGCAGCTCCTGCAAGAAGAGTATGGCGGTGCTGCCACGCTGACCCCAGACTTCCTCAACAACAGCTCGGAGTGGGGACAGGCAGGGCCCTTTGTGCAAGAACTGCTGCTGCTGGAGTCCTCGCTCCGTGAGGAGATTGACGGCCTCACCGGACGCCAGCCAGCCTCCTCCGACCCCTCTTCTCCCTAGAGCCCGCGATGAACGGTCCGCAGCTGCTTCCCATGACCGGAGAACGTTTCGACGAGCTTCTGGATCTGGTGGATCCGGATCGCAAGACCAAGGCCCAGGCCACCGCCTGGGAGGTCGTTCAGCAGCAAACCCAGACCTACAAGGGCCCCTCCGGAACCGTTGACCTGAACCGCATCTTCCTCGACATGCTCCGGCTGGAGCTGCTCGTGTTTCCCATCCTTGAGGACTGGAAGAGCCCCCTGAGTCAAGACGAGTGGAACCAGATCGACCAGCAGGCGGAAGAGGTGGATGCCCTCTTGGAGAAGGTCCGGAAGCTCTCCATCTTGGTCCGCAAGAAGGACCCGCAGGAGTACTCCCAGTTTGCCGAAATGTTCAACCGCTTCTTTTCCGGGAGCGAGCAGCTTCGCAGCACCTGGGGGAGCTTCAAGGAGGAGTGGCGTGTCTACAAGCAGCAGTGGGAGCTCGTTAACGCCCGACGCAAGCGGGCCCGGGAACGAGCCGAGGCAGCAGACGCCAACGCTTCCACCACCGATGCGGACATGGAAGACTACCCCGTTGCCCCCCCGTTGTTCCGACGGGACCAGTGGCTTGCCCTCAGGCAGATGGGCATTGTCCTAGAGGCGGAACTGCGGCAACGGACTGCCGACTACCAAAAAACACCGCCGCTGCCTGGCTTTCCGCACCCGGCCCTTCGGCACCTGGTCCAGGAGCTTCAGCAAATCTTCCTCCGGACCCAGGGCTTTGAGTTGCTGGAGAAGGTTCAGCTCATTCAGCAGCGAAACGCTCAGCTGATTGAAGAGATTCAGTCGCTGTTCCCTGAGCCCATCATTTCAGAGAGCATGCGCTCCGATTCGGAGGAAGAGCGAGAAAAAACCCCGCTGCCTCCGCCACCGGTCACGCCGCCGCCGCCCACCAACTTCAAGCCTCTGCTGTTGCTGTTTGCCGGCATTGGCGTCGTGGGCCTGCTCGTGTTCCTCCTCATGCCCTTCAATCCGGCCCCCCAGAAGAACCCTCTGAAGGAACTGAAGTTTGAGCCCAAGGGAAACACGCTCCGGGCCCGCAACTCCCCTGACCAGGGCCCGCAGGAGATTGAACTCCGGGACACCATCAACCAGTTTGGCCTCAACCTTTCTGTCCGTCAGAACGACTCTCGCCTGATGGCCCTCTCCCATGGAAACGAGAAGGAGCGTTCCGAAGCCGTCAAGAGCTTTCTGTCTGAGCTTGGACGAGACGCGGCCTTTGCCTTTGCAGAAGCCGGAAGCTACTTCATGTTCTGGAAGGGGCAGGTGAAGGAAATGCTCTCCATCAATGAGCTCCAGCAGACCCTCCAGCGCCTCAAGCGTCAAGTGGACGGACTCAAGCAGGCGGCCACTCGTTTGGCTACCCCCAACAGTCGCATTGTTCCAGAAACCCTCGATGGCGAATCCGTTTACGCCCTTGAGGTCCAGTCCTCCGAAGGCGAAACCGTCCAGCTGTACCTCAACGCCGAAGGCGTCCGACTCCGGATGAGCAACGGCGAATTTCTTGATGAAACCCTCTCTCCCGAGCAGGTCAATGCCCGCCTGGGCCTACGCTGACCCGCTTTTTCACCTTTCCCCCTAAAGTTTTCCCTTCAAATGCCGATGCTCCTATCAGGGAACTTCGAGAAGCGGCTCCTTCGCTTCTTGGACCCCTGGTTTGGCTTCCTTCTGGATGAAGAAGTCGATCCATAATCGGTCTTTGATAGCTTGCACTGCACTCCCGTTTTCCTGCAACACGGCCACGGACTGATGTTTGTGGCACCGCTCAGGGGATTCGTGGAGGAACGATGCGTGACAGTCGGGATTCCCGCAATCCGTCCGCTCGGTTGATTCTCTGGAACCCAGCCGTCGTGGACCCTTTGAGGAATTCACGCTGAAGGGAGAGGTTTCTGCTTGAGACCTCTGGAACCCCGAAGTGTTTTCCCTCTGTCCTTCATCCTCCTCCTGCAACTGAACCGCCTGGGTGCGTCCACTTCCTCAGCTTCCGGAGTTCCTCGAATTCCCTCCTGAAGGGACCTTGGGAACTTCGCCGTCCTCCGTCTTTCTGGAACCTTCGGTGACGCTGTCGGAATGGGTCCGGTTCTTCTGAACGGGAGGATTCGGCTGAAGGGCTTCTTGCTGCAGACGTTCTGCTGCGAGGTCTGTTTCTGCCGTCTCCCCTGAGAACCGCCCTGCTGCGTCTACCCGTTCCGGAGGTGAAGAGCGGCAATGGAGAGGCTCGCCGCGTGGCGTCCTCATGGACGGAACACGACCGGGTGAACCCGGACCTTTCTGGTCTGGGCAGGGAGGAATCCGTCTCCTGATCTGGAAAATCCCCAAGTGGGGAGTCGTCTGCTCAAAACAGAGGGGCAGACTCTGGATGGGTGAAACCGGGAGATGAACGTCTGGACGAATCGCGGGAACACGGGAGTGCAGTGCTGAATGGTTTGGAGGGCTTCTTCCGTCTCCTGCCGCTGCGGCGGAGTCGGTGTTGAAGAAGCCCAACCAATGCGGGACTGCTCCCAGCCTTCACGCTTGTGGGGAGCGGTGCCGCTTTCTATGAACCCGTGTTAGGAAACTGACATGAACTTTCGCATGAAAGTCGTTTTAGTCGCCTTGCTGGTGGTCCTTCTGGTAGGAGTTCCGCCAGGATTGGGTCAACAGCCCGTAGCGGATACCCGGGGAAATGTGTACTCCATCTGGCTCAAGCTGTCTCTCATGGGGCATACCCAGTCTGAGATTGAGAGCATGTTGGGGACCATTCCTGCGGAACAGCTCCGGCGACTGAAGCATCGGCTGCGCATGGACGTCGTCAACACGTTGCGACGTTCCAACCTGCAGCAGGAAATTGACATGAGCACCACGGAGCAGGAGCTCATCACCATCCGGGAAAAGATTCGGACGGAGATCCGATTTGCCGGTCTGGAGAATGACCCCTACCTGCTCAACATGATCCGACACCAGTTCGGCATCACCTTGCGCAACATCTGAGGCAAGCCGCCGCTTGCCTCAGCGGTACGTTAGAACTGATCTTTGAGAGACCGAAGGACCCGGAGCACTGCGACCTCAGACAGGTCGTTTCCAGGGTCTTCCTGAAGAACGCGCTCCCGGATTTCCGGACTGGAGCAGCGCATGAAGGGGTTGGTTTCACGCTCGGAGCGGAGCGTGGAGGGGGTGGTGTACCGTCCGGCATTCCGGAGGGTATGGACCTCGGCCAGCTTCCGGCGCACCGTGGTGTTTCCCGGCTCCACCTGCAGGGCAAACTCTAGGTTCCGGGCTGTGTATTCATGCCCGAACCAGACCCGAGTGGAGTCCGGAAGGCTCCCAATCTGTTTGTTGAGGGAGCGGTGCATCTGCTCAGGGGTGCCTTCAAAGAGACGTCCGCATCCTCCAGCAAAGAGGGTGTCTCCCGTAAAAACCGAGTCGCCAATGATGTAAGAAATGGCGCCAGTCGTGTGTCCGGGGTTGTGGGTAATGGTGCCGCTCTGATTTCCGAAGGTCACGGTGCCTCCTTCCTCAAGGAACTCCGTTTGCTGCGGAATGCGTCCCTGATCCGACGCGTGTCCATAGACGCGCAGCTCCGGAAACTCTGCAAACAGCGCCTCGTTGCCGCCGACGTGGTCCCAGTGGTGGTGGGTGTTGAAAATGGCCACCAGCTTCACCTGATGCTGCCGGATGGCGTCTCGGACCGGATCTGCTTCTGAAGGGTCCACAACAGCGGCCTCACGTGTGTCGGGACAGATCAGCAGGTACGCGTAGTTGTCCTTCAGACAGGGAATGGGAATAACCTCCATGGTGTTGCTCTTTCCTTGCGTTAATGAGTGATCAAAGAACGCAGGTGGTTAAGCAACACTTGGGCCGCAACCTGGTTTTCTCCCCCATGAAGGACCACTAGATCGGCAAACTGCTGGCTGGGCTGCACAAAGTGATCGTGCATCGGCCGGACTGTTTCCAAGTACTGACGCTCCACAGAATCCAACGTCCGCCCACGCTCCGCAATGTCCCGATGAATGCGGCGGAGCACCCGAATGTCGGCCTCCACATCCACAAACACCTTCAGGTTCATCTCCTCCCGTAACGACGGCTCGCAGAACACCAGAATGCCTTCCAGAAACACCAACGGCGCCGGATGGATCCACTCCACTGCGTCGGAGCGGAGGTGGACTGAGAAGTCATACACCGGCATGGGAACCGATTGCCCCGCCAGCAGTCCCTGCAGGTGCTCCAGGCACAGCTCCGTCTCCAGCGAGTCCGGGTGGTCGTAGTTGATGCGCTGGCGCTCACTGAGGGTCAGCTCCGGCCGGTGCCGGTAGTAGGCATCGTGCCGCAGCACCGCCACCTGACGGCTTCCCAGTTCGGTCTCTAGGTGCTGGACAAAGGTCGTTTTTCCCGAATTCGTGCCTCCGGCAAATCCGACGACAAACGGTCGTTGTTTCATGCAGGTCTCTCTGCTCAAGGCGCATTTCCGAAGCGAACTCCGGTGGCCAGCACAAATCCAAAGGCTGACTGACGTCCCCACTCATTTGCAAAGGAAAAAGCCATCCGGTAACGAAGGCTCAGGAACCAGCGGGACCAGTTCCAGCGGTATCCCGCGTCAAGCGTTGGATGCGTCAGCTGCACGGTCTCTGTCCGACGCGTCGTTTGAAAGTTGAGGGTCAGCTGTTCGTACCCTAGGGAGCCCATCCATCCGGCGCTGCTGGCGGTGTACAGCAACCGCAGCAAGCTGGCATTGGTCGCCGTCACCTGCTGGATGCCCTCACTGTCGGTGTAGTAAAAGGTATCAATCGTTTCTCCCTGCACATCCGTGAACTCCCCCTCGGCGCTCATCCACTGCAGGGCCACGCGGCCCAGCTGCAGATCAGCCCCTGTCAGGTCGTAGGAGATCTGGATTTCATCAGAGGTGTCCTTGTTGAAGGTCATCAGGATGTTGCTGTACCCCAAGCCTGCAGAAGCCCCCCCTTCCCACAGCCAGTCACTCCGGCTCCGACGGCTTCCGGAGGCGTTTGATGCGTCGGCATCGTCCTCTTCGGAAAAGCTCTCAAAGCTCAACGTCGCCGACCCGTCCGGAGGCACTGTCACCGATTGGACCTCGGAACGCACTCCTCCGGAGACCACCTGCAGGGTCAGGAGCTGAGACGCCTCCACCGGAAAGGTTTTCGCAATCTGCCCCTCCATGCTTCCCAGCATCCTTCCGTCGAGCAAGACGTCCGCCTGCCGGAACTTTCCCGGCACCCGGATGACCAACCGTCCCGGCTGAGGCACCAGTTCATAACGGAGCGTCCCCAGATCGCGTTCCTCCACCTCCAACGTCGTCTGAAACGGCTGATAGCGGTCGAACTTCAGCTCCAGCTCATGGGAGCCGTACTCGGGACGGATCTCGTCAGGGGTCACCCGGACGGCACCTGCCGGCGTTTTGAGCGGTTCCCCATCCAGCCAAATTTCGGCGCCCGAAGGATCCGACGTGACCAGGACGCGGGCACGCTTGCGAACAAGACGGACGGTCTCCCGGACCTCTTCTCCGGCCCGCAGGTTTTCATAAACCTTCGCAAAATCCGTGTAACCCTCTGCGACAATGAGAACATCCACCGGGTCAGCCACCGGCACGGCCACCTCAAGGGGTGTGTTTCCCTGAGAAAGGCCATTCACAAACACCAGACCACTGGGCTCAGACTCCAGAATCAGGATTGCCTCTCCACTTCCAGCCACAGCACTTCCCGGGCGCAACCCCAGCAACAGCTCTGTCAGCACACGACGCGCTTTGGGAAGGGTGCACTGCTCGCAGACCAGGTTCTTGCGGACCGTTCGTCCCAGCGGTTCGGAGCGAATGCCTGTGAAGCTCCAGTACCGTCCGGACGCGGTGATACTGAGGGTGAAGGTGTAGTCCACATCCAGCAGCTCCCCCATGACCTTGATGCACGCTTCTTCCGTACACTCCTCCGAGGCAATTCGGTCAATGGCCCGGTCCCGAGCTGCCAGCATCTCCTGTTCGGACTTCAGCTCAAAGGACTGAGAAAGCTCCGCCAGCGCCTGCTGCTGCAGAATCGGTCCCACCTTCTCATCTTCCACTCCCACCACCTTGAGGGGCAGCACCATGGCCTCTAGCTTGAGGGGCTGCGCCGACGCAACCGTGAGGAAGCCTCCCAGCAGCACAATGAGGAACAGCAGGCCCCGGAAGAGGAAGGAAGAGAGCAAGCGGACAGGGCACATGCAGGTGTTGCGGCACGGAATCAAGTGACTAAAAAACGGCCCTCCCTTGGGCCGGAAACGGTTGATAGGCCTCTAGCCTACCAAAAGCCGCCTCCTCTTGGCGAGCCAAGACCGAGGTCTCGGCACAAGAAAACAGCCACGCGCGTAGGGTTCATTCGGCACGCTTCAGCAGCAGAGGAATTCGGTAGGAAGCCGGCACGAGCAGAAGAGGTGAGTGAGCTAATCGCGGTTCCAGGAGACCGCAGGAGCCTCCGGAGCCAAGACCTCCTTTTTGGCCACCAGGAGGAAGAGGCGGCCCGTTTGCTTCATGGGTCCTGCAATGCGCTCTGCCTCCGGGCCATTCCCCCAGAAGATGTCCGCTCGCCCGTGCCCGCGGATGGCGCCTCCGGTGTCTTGGATGAACCCAAAGCGACGCAACGGCCGGACCCCTGACTCTTCCGGAAAGGCCTCTGGCGGATAGGTGGTTTCCAGCCACGCGAGGCTTCCTTTGGGCAACAGGCGCCGATCAGCTGCCAGGGAGCGTCCGGGCGTGAGGGGGACTTCGATGTTTCCCAGTGGTCCCTCGGCCACCTGCCGGAAAAAGGTGTAGCTCGGGTTGGCCGTCAGGAGGTCCTGCACCTCTTCCGGATGCGCATAGAGGTACTCCTTGATGGACTGAAGGGACATCTGCTCACGTGGAATCTGATCGAGCAGGAGGCGGCCGATGGCAAAGTAGGCATGCCCGTTTTGACCGGCATAGTTGAGCCGCAGGAGGGTGCCGTTGTCGAGCTGCACCAGCCCGGAGCCCTGAATCTGCAGAAAGAACACCTCAATGTCATTCTCCAGAAAGGCAAGGGGTTCGGCTCGTTCCGCTAGGGAGCCCTCGTAGACGATTTGCTGGCGGTCATCATAAGGCACCAGCCGGGTTCCCTCTAGCTTGCCTCGGAGGGTCCGGCCCTTGAGGTCGTCCGCAAAGGCGCCCAGGTCCGCTTCCACCAAGTCCTCCGGCTTGGCAAACAGCGGTGCCGTGAAGCGTTCCGTCGCCGTCACGCTCCCGGGCAACACAGGTTCATAGTACCCGGTAAAGAAGGCCCGGCCGTCTTCATTGCGACTCTCAAAAAACCAGAAGTCCTGCTGAATCTGGGCTTCCAGCGCAGCGCCTTGGTACTGAGTCAGCAGGTCCAGCAGGTGCTGAGTCGAGGCTTCCATCTCACGAGCCGAGTAGGTCAGGTCACCGTAGGCAAAGGTCCGGGTGTCCGGAAGCCGCCCATAGTACTCCAGAGACCGCAGCGCTGCTTCCTGGAGGCCCACAAAGTCCTGATCATCGGTAAACGCAACCTGCTGGGTCTGTTCGGGAGTCAGGACCTGCAGGCCCGTTGGGGGCGTAAGGCTGCAGGCGCTCAGGAGGCTGAAGAAGATCCCGGTCCCCAGCCAGCGTTTCCACGTGTTCATTTGGCCCCCTCCTGTTCGGATTTCCAGCGCTCCAGCAAGGCCTCTGTTGTCTGGTAGATCAGTTTGGCAAGGTGGTCAAACTCTAGGTTGACGGTGTCTCCTTCCTTCCGGAGGCCCATGAGGGTCTGCTCCAGGGTTTCCGGAATGAGGCTGACGGAGAAGGATCCGGGAGCCACATCGACCACTGTCAGGCTAATGCCGTCTAGGGCGATCCAGCCCTTGGAGACCACAAACCGGGACCAGTACGGGTCATGGTGAATGGTCACATCGCAGTTGTTGGGCGTCCGGCGGATTGCGGCCACGGTTCCGGTGCCATCGACATGGCCGTTGACCTGGTGCCCACCGATTTCATCTCCGAAGCGAGCGGCACGTTCCACATTGACAGGGTCTCCGGGCATAAGGTCCTTCAGGTTGGTCCGGTTGAGGGACTCCTGAATGACGTCAAACTCGGCCCAGCCGTCCTGAATGGTGACAGCGGTGAGGCAGGTGCCGTTGAGGGCCACGCTGGCGCCACGCTGCAGATCGGTGGCAAGGTCCTCCAGCTGCACCCGGAGGCGATAGGTGCCTTCACGCTTGAGGATTTCGGTGACGGGGCGGGTGCCTTGGACAATTCCTGTAAACATGGTTACGAGTGGGGAGAGACGTTAACGGATTGCTTCATGGCCTCGCGCAAGGAGGTGACCACACTTTCACGGACCGTTGGCAACACGAGCGCAAAGCCACAGGCGTCCGTGAGGATGCCAGGGACCAGCAGCAAGACACCACTGCCCCAAAGCAGGGCTGCGTCCAGCAACTCCTCCGTGGGCAGTCGGTTGTTCTTCAGCTCCTGGACGATCAAGGTGATGAGGGTATAATCCTCCCCTCGCATCAGCCACCATCCGGCCACAGCCGAGCTGATGCTGAGGAGCGCAATGGTCAGGAAGTTGGAGGCCATGCTGGCAGCACTCAGGACCAGGATCTCCACAACCGGCACCACAAACAGCGCCAGGGTCAGCAACCACTTCACAGCTGTCCGTCAGGCAGGCGTCACGGTAGCCACAAAGCCCGCTTCACGGACAGCTGCGGTCAGGGCTTCCGGATCCGCCGCGCCGCCCACATGCGCGAGTTTTTCCTCCAAAAGCACGTCCACCGAGGTCACTCCCTCAACGGCCTCCAGGGCCTCCTTGACGGCACTGACGCATCCTTGGCACTTCATTCCTTCCACCTGGAGGTGCTGGGTGGTTTCCATACTTGAGCCTTTCCTGCTGCAGGGACACGGATGCCAGGACCCGTGTCAGAAAATTGAGGGCGGGTGTTCTTCAACTTCAGGTGGGCTCATCATAAGGCTGATTGCGTGCGGGCTCAAGCGGGACATTCGCAATGACTTTTCAGTAGCTTGTACTTTCCGTGAGATTCCGGCTAAATGAGCCGTTGCACAAAAATGAGAGCAAAGAGAATGAGTGACGAAAAATCGGCAAAAGTGATCAGTCTTTCAGAGTGGAAGGCCAAGCGGGAGCAAGAGGCCGCCCATGCGCCTCTTCCCGGGTGGCTGATCTGGCTCTACTGCCCCCAATGCAACACGCTGGAGTACACCGAGGTGCAGATGGCAGAGGGCCGTTACCACAAGTGTGGCACCCTTGTGGAGGAAGCAGAGGTGCCCATTGACATCCGGGCCGAGTACACCATCTCCCAGCGCAACCTGACCCTTTTGCAGGAAGTGTTTGAGTCCGGAGCGGCCTCCAAGCTCCTTGGGCGCCTGCTCCGTTCGGCTCGGGACAACCTTGAGAACCTCAAACGGGCAGAAGAGGAGTATCAGCGACGCCTCACCCTGATGGCAGGGCGTGAGCTGCAGTCCTACCCCGACACCTGGGAACCGGAAGACGCCGGGGTGCGCTTCAACGTCATCCAGCCTCCTGGACTCAAGATCACGGAAGCCCGACAGCCTCAGCTGCACTTCGGGGGCAGCAACGAGCCCGCATGAACCTGCCTGCTCCTCTGGAACGCCTGGTGGTGGAATTTTCCCGCCTGCCGGGCATTGGGCGCAAGACGGCGCAGCGGCTGGCCATGGGGGTGCTGCGGTACACGCCCGAAGAAGCAGAACGCTTTGCCACTGCCATCCGGGAAGTCAAGGAGCGGGTGCGGCACTGCAACCAGTGTGGGGCCTTCACCGAAGAAGAGCTCTGTACGATCTGCCAGAATCCGCGGCGGGACCCCACGGTGCTCTGTGTGGTGGAGCAACCGCATAACCTGTTTCCGTTGGAAAAGAGCGGCGTTTACCAGGGGCTCTACCACGTCCTCATGGGAGCCATCTCGCCGCTTGAGGGCATTGGTCCGGACCAGCTGCGGGTGGCGGCGTTGCGCAAGCGCCTGGAGCACGGAGAGGTGCAGGAGCTGATTCTGGCCACCAACCCCAGTGTGGCCGGAGAGGCAACGGCGCTGTTCCTTCAGCACGAGTTTGCCAGCAAGGTTCACCGCATCACTCGACTGGCACGGGGGCTTCCTTCCGGAAGTGACCTCGACTACGTCGATGATGTCACCCTCATGGAGGCCTTCTCAGGTCGTCAATCATTCTAAAAAGGGGGCGCACGTGCCAATACTATGGGGAATCATGCTGCTGCTGGCCACCAGTGCTTTGGCTCAGGAATCAGACGGGTGTGTGGACTCCTGTGTGCGGCGTCACCCGCTCTTTCAGTACCCCTCCTGCGGGCAGCTCGGAGACAGCCTGAGCGGTCCCCGCTGTGCGGAGCTTTACAACGAGTGCCTGCAGAACTGCCAGCTGGTGCTCCGTGACACAGCCGGATACCTGCCCACTCCTTTGCAGACGGATGACCTCTGGAAGCAACGGCAGGTTTGCGATTCGTCGGTTCCCGCCATTCCATTGACCCTTGCCCCCGGAGATCAGGTGATTGACCGGCGGCTCAGCGGGTACTGCGAGTGCCTCAATGGGAAGCTGCTGATGGTCCCCTGCGGGCATCAGGAAATTTCCTGCAACCAGGCCTGTTCCGGCCAGCGTTCCTTTTAATGACTTCACCCCCTTTCCCCTTCAGCGTCGGCCATGACCATCTTTGACACCTTCCGCGAGCGAGGCTTCTTTCAGCAAACCACCCATCCGGAAGAGCTGCAGCAAGCGGCTCAGGAGCGCCTCTGCGCCTACATCGGATTCGACCCCACCGCAGACTCCCTCCACGTGGGGCACCTCATTCCGCTCATGGGACTCGCGCACCTCCAGCGCGCCGGGCACCGCATCATTGCCCTGATGGGCGGCGGCACCGCCATGATTGGAGACCCCAGCGGCAAGACCGAAACCCGGAAGATGCTCACCGTGGAGCAACTGGACGCCAACATTGAAGGCATCCGTCCGCAGATGGAACGCTTCTTCGACTTCTCAGACGACTCCCTTCTGCTCAACAATGCCGAGTGGCTCCGGGATCTCAATTACCTCAACTTCCTCCGGGACATCGGACGGCACTTCTCCGTCAACCGCATGCTCTCTTATGAGACCTACAAAGCGCGGCTTGAGCACGGGCTCTCCTTTCTGGAGTTCAATTACCAGCTCCTGCAGTCCTACGACTTCCTGGAGCTCAACCGACGCTACGGCTGCGTGTTGCAGATGGGAGGAGACGATCAGTGGGCGAACATCATCTCGGGGGTCGACCTGATCCGACGCGTTGAGCAAAAGCCCGCCTTTGGCTGGACCTATCCGCTGCTGACGACGGCTTCCGGAAAGAAGATGGGCAAGACGGAGAAAGGAGCGGTGTGGCTTTCGGCAGAAAAGACGTCGCCTTACGAGTACTACCAGTACTGGGTCAACACGGAAGACGGGGACGTGGAAAAGTTCCTCGGGCTCTTCACCTTTCTCCCCATGGAAGAAGTCCGGAAGCTCGGTCAGCTTCAAGGCGCTGACATCCGAGACGCCAAGAAGCGCCTCGCGTTTGAAACGACCTCCATCCTCCATGGAGTCGAGGAAGCGGAGCGGGCGGAAGCAGCAGCAGCAGCCCTCTTTGGTGGTGGCGGCAACCTGGAGGAAGTGCCCTCCACCGAAATTCCGCAGACGCAGCTGCAGGCAGGAGTGGGTCTGCTGGACGCGTTCCGCATGGTAGGGCTGTGCAAGTCCAACGGCGAGGCCCGCCGGATGCTGCAGCAGGGGGGACTTTATGTCAACTCCGTTGCCGCCACTGAGGCTGATGCGCAGCTCACCGATGCCGACCTGCAGGAAGGCGCCATTCTCTTACGGGCAGGCAAAAAACGTTACCACCGCCTGCTCGCCTCTTAACCCCTTTCCTGATCCGTTGTTATGGTCAAGCACATTGTCATGTTCAAACTCAAGGAGCGTACCCAAGAAAACCTCGACCGAGCGGTTGCGTCTCTCAAGACCCTAGAAGGCAACATTGAGACCCTGCGTTCCATTGAGATCGGGCTCGACTTCAAGCACTCCGAGCGCTCCTACGACCTGGTCATCACCACAGTGTTTGACGACCAGGCCGGTTTGGAGGTTTATGCCACCCACCCCAACCACCTGCCTGTGATTCAGACCATCCGGGAGCTGACCAGCGGTTCCGTTGTCGTGGATTACGAGTGCTGAACAAAAGGGCCGCTTCGGTTTAGGCTGAAGCAGCGTCAGGGAGAGAACTCCGGAGCAGGTGCTCCAGAGCAAAGTCGATGAACTCGTCCACCTCCTTCAGTGCTGAGATGCTGAAACGGTCGTGGATGAGCAGTTCCGAGATGCCAACAATCAGGCTCTTTCCCAGCACATACATTGAGTCCGTGTTCTGATTCGGCAGAGAGCCTTCAGCAATGCAGCCCTGCAGCAGCTGCGTGATGTACTGATGCATCACCTGCTCCTGCTGCGCCAGGCGTTCTTGCAGAGCAACGCTGATGGAATGGGTGGCCGCGTAATTTTCAAACAGCCGGAAGCGCTGGTACGCCAGCCGGTGCTCTAGGTTGAAGCGGATCATCGCCCGCATGCTCTCACGAAGCACCTCTCGGTAGGGTGGTGCCTGAGGTACCTGCTGAACGTGGGTGATCATCTGCTCACGCCACTCCATCATCAGGTGTGCAAAGATCTCCTCTTTGCTTGCAAAGTGGTTGTAGATCGTCCCCTTGCTGACCTCAACCCGTTCCGCAATCCGGTCCACTGAGACCAGGTGGAACTCATGCTCCAGAAAGAGTTCCTGTGCCACCTCTAGGATCTCCCGTTCTCTTGCTTGAAACAGCCGCGCTTTGCGCTCCTTGGTTCCCATGAGCCTACGTGGTTGAGACCTCCGGACGGATTCTCGGTCAAACGGCGGGGGACGGAGGTACTGGATGAGTTGTGGAATGATCAACAGCCCTTCAGCATATCTCCGCCTCAGAGGAATAGAAAGCGGCAAAAGTGACACCAGGCGCCACTTTTCGGGACTTCAGTCCTGCACCTCGGCAACCGCATAGGAGAATCCCGGACCTGAGGAGTTCTGTGGAGATGCCTCCGGCTGGATCATGATGCGCTCTTGGGTGGCAAACTGAGCCAGCACCGTCTTGAAGGTCCAGTCCCGGTAGGCGTGCTCCACCTCCTCCTCTGACTCCAGCAGGAGCAGGTTCACCTCCTCGTCTCCTTCTTGCGCGAGCTGCCACTCCCTGCGCTGCTCAGCAAAGTCTTCAAGGATCTTGAAAAACTTTTCCTCAAACGCGTGCTTGTAGACGTACTCCACGTACGGAAGCCCATCTGCGGACTTCTCATTGTTCTCGGCGTACATCTCATCGTCCATCAGTTCAATCAGCAGCAGGAAGAGAGAGTTGTCCGGCTCCTGGTCGCTGTCGCGGGCTCCCCAGACAGCATCAAACTCCTGAATGCCGTGCAATTCAATTTCATACACCGCCAAGTCGGTGTTGAAGTACAGCTCCCGCTCTCCCTTGAAAATGTCCCAAGCAATCTGGGCCAAGACGGGATTCATCTCGTCCAGGCGTGCCTGAACCTCCGGGTGCAGTTGACTTTCTGACATGGGCCTCTCCCCTGAAAAAAATTTCCTGATCCACGTCTTCACTGGGCTTGACGTCTCTTTTGACTATAGCACGCGTGCCCGCAACCAAAAGCCCTGCTCCTAGAAACCAACCCTTGCCGCCGCACGTCGACGCTCCTTGAACCGCCACCGCAGACTCCGGGACTCCAAGCCAGCCGCATTTATGGACTTGAGCCTGCGGAGGAGAACTCCAACAGTAGGACCCTGAATTGAGGCCCCAACCCGCACTTGAAGGAGAGTCATGAGTTCTGAATGGATCCGCCAGCTGCCCAAAGCGGAGCTGCACCTGCACATTGAGGGAACGCTTGAGCCCGAGTTGATGTTCTCCCTGTCCACCCGCAACGGCGTTCCCCTGCCCTATGACTCGGTGGACGCCATCCGTGCCGCCTATGCCTTCACCAACCTCCAGTCGTTCTTGGATCTTTACTATGCTGGCGCCACGGTTCTGCAAACGGAGCAGGACTTCTTCGACCTGACTTGGGCATACCTGGAACGGGCTCATGCCGATGGGGTGGTGCACACCGAAATCTTCTTTGATCCGCAAACGCACACCGACCGAGGCCTAACGTTTGAGCCCGTTGTCTCCGGAATTCATCACGCCTTGCAACAGGCGGAGCAGCGCTGGGGGCTGACCTCCGGACTGATCCTTTGCTTCCTCAGGCACCTCAGCGAAACCGCGGCACAGGAGACGCTGCAGCAGGCGCTTCCCTTCCGGGAGTGGATCATTGGCGTGGGACTGGATTCCTCCGAGGTCGGGCACCCTCCTGAGAAGTTTACCCGGGTCTTTGCCCAGGCTGAGGCAGAAGGCTTCCGCAAGGTTGCTCACGCCGGTGAAGAAGGGCCTGCAGAGTACATCTGGAGCGCACTGGATGTGCTGGGAGTCTCCCGGATTGACCACGGGGTGCGTTCAGAAGACGATCCGGCGCTGCTCAAACGGCTTGTGGAAGAGCAGGTTCCGCTGACCGTTTGTCCTTGCTCCAACGCGAAGCTGGGGGTTGTTACGGACCTGCGGGAACACAACCTACGCCGTCTCCTAGAGCAGGGCCTGTGTGTAACCGTCAACTCCGACGACCCCGCCTACTTCGGAAGCTACGTTGCCGAAAATTATGCCGCGGTGGCCGAAGCATTGGAACTGAGCCGGGAACAGCTGGCTCAGCTGGCCCGAAACAGCTTCCAAGCCAGCTTTCTGACAGAGGCAAAAAAGCAGCAGCGGCTTCAGGAGCTGGAAGCCTTCCTGGCCTCCTGATCCTGCTCTGGGGCTCCACTCCACAGCGTCCGATCAGACTCAGTCCAAACACGGGAGGCGTCCCTGGCGCCTGCAGCATGAAAACACCACATCCGAGCACGCTTCTATGCTTGAGGTCCTCGACCTTTTTGCCACGGTCATCTTTGCCGTAACAGGAGCCTTGGCCGCTTCACGAAAGGAGATGGATCTGCTGGGCTTCCTCTGGCTGGGATCAGCCGCGGGCGTGGGAGGAGGAACACTGCGTGACCTCATCCTGGACCAGCCCGTCTTCTGGACCGTCAACACCACTCCGTTGGTGGTCAGCCTGGTCGCGTCTGCAGCTATGCACTTCCTCGCTCCGCGGCTTCAGTCCCGGCTTCAGGTCATCATTTGGCTCGATGCTTTTGGAATGGCCTTTGCTGCCACAGCAGGCACCCTAAAATGCCTCGGTGTTGAAGACTCCGGTCTGGTCGCCGTGGTGATGGGAGTCTTCAGCGCCTCTGCTGGTGGCATCATTCGGGACCTCTTGGCTCAGGAACCCAGCATCATCCTCCGCCGCGATATCTATGTAACGGCAGCGGCGCTGGGAGCAACTGTGGTGGTCTTGGGGCGGATGCTGGAGTTGAGTGATGTTCATGCTGCCTCATTGGGGTTCCTAGCTGCAGGGACCCTGCGGTGCATTGCGATTCGCTTCAAACTCAAGCTGCCGGTCTATCAAGGCTCTCGCAATTCGGACATGAAGTAGCCTCGCACGCAGACGGTCTTCGGACATGCCTTGCCACATCACTTTGCGCAAGGAAATGTCGCGCATCCAACCCCGACATAGCGTGCGTCACAGACGATCATGCCCTGAGCCTATCCTCCAAACCGTCACGCCACCCCGTGCGTCGAGCGCAGCAAGCGCGCGTCCGTCTGGCCGCCAATACAATCCGGAGACCACATCTGCCAACAGCGCAACCCCTTCCGGATCGCCTTCTCCATCACGCCCAAGTGACCACACAACTACGCTGCCATCCCGAGCCCCCGAAGCCAGGCGCATCCCGCGGCAGGCGAAGGCAAGTGTCGTGACGGGTTGAACATGAAGTTCCAGAACGCCGGGCCGCGTGCCTTCGGGACCGCTTCCCTGGAAACTCCAGACGGTCACCGCCTTCCCTCCGCCAGTCGCCAACAGGGTGCCGGTGTCATCGAAAGCCAGGGCCGACGGCTTGCCAGGATATCCTGACATCATGGAGTCCTGCTCCGTGGAGCGACGCCAGAAGTGCACCGAGTTATCCTGACTGCCGCAGGCCACGATATCCCCGTCCGGGCTCAGTACCATCGACACCAAGGAACCCTTCCATTCCAGCTTCTGGCGAAGCTCCCCAGAGGACGCATCGAAGAACGTCACTCGACCGTAACAGGCCGTCGCAAGCTCTTCTGCGTTGGACCAGGCGATCGCGCTGACAGTGCTGGGATGATCATCAAATCGCCAAACCTCAGCACCGACCGCATCGTACAGTCGAACCTGCCGGGCGCATGAGGCCGCCAACCAGTGTCCATCCGGTGACCAGGCCACGTTCTCCACCCAGCCGCTTCCGAGGTCGATAGCATGACTGACCTCACCTTCGACACCCCAGACGAGCACCCGTCCGTCCTGGCCTGTCGTAGCGAACACGGTTCCGTCTGGGTGGATGGCCATCGCGAGCACACCACCCTCATGGATTCCGCGCCGCACCCAGAGGGTCTCACCAGACTTGCCCTCGAACGCGTAGACGCTACCCGCGGCGTCACCGACCACCACAACATCACCGCCGAGTATCCAGCCCCCGGCGATGGCGTAGTCGCCGAGCGCCGCAGACCAGCCCGGACGAAGTACTCCCTCTGATCTTACCGGTTTCGAGTCAGACATCCGTCGAACCCCCGCTGCATGCTCTGTTCATCAAGGTTGCGACCGATGAAAACGAGTTGATTGCGCCGGGGAGTCTCTCCCCATGGGCGATCCGGCCGACCGTCAAAGAGCATGTGCACACCTTGGAACACGAAACGATCCGACTCACCCGCGAGGCTGATGAAACCCTTCATCCGAAAGATGTCCACTCCACGCTCACGCAGTAGCTTACTCAACCATGCGTTCAGCCTGTCAGGATCGACGTCACCATCCCGCTCGATCGCGATGGAACCCACCTCGTCATCGTGCTCGTGCTGTGCGACCCAGGTGCGCTCAACCTCGACGGGCACCACGACGCCCTTGATGAGTTGGAGATCGAACTCTTCCGCAGTGTGCTGAGCATAGAGACCAAGCTGCACCCGCTTATCAACTTCCAGGAAGAATGACTTGCGTCCGGGAGCGTCGAGTTGGAGGCTCACGTGCTTGCCGACAGGAATAGCTTCCCCCGGGCGAATGAGCTCTGCGGGTTCGGCGTACCGCCGCACACACCGCTCCGCACTCTCACGCAGGGCGGCGTCATCCGTGCCCTGGTCGGACACGATGACGAGCGACATCGCCGGGTCAGGCCCTTCGGCGAGGCTGAGTTCGTAGCGGCCGGGCTCGAGCGAGTAGACGCCGGTCCATTCGAACGGATACTCCGGTTCGAGGAAGGTAGGGCGACGCTCGAGCACCTGGTCCAGGTCGAAGGCACCGAGATTGAGGACCGTATCGATGGGGGCGTTCCCTCGTTCACTGCGCACGACTCTCGCCATTCGGTTCATGTCTCGGAGCCGCGCTTCGAGCCCGTCGAGCGTCTCGCCGTTGACGAGGTCCGTCTTGTTGAGCACGAGAACATCCGCGAATGCGATTTGCTCCGTGCTTTCGGCGCTTCGGCCTAGCTGCTGCTCGATGTGGGCTGCATCGACGAGGGTGACGATTCCGTCAAGCGAGAACTCCGCGCGAATCTCGTCGTCCATGAAGAAGGTTTGAGCGACCGGGCCGGGATCGGCGAGCCCCGTGGTCTCCACCAACACATAGTCGAATTTGTCACGGCGCTTCATGAGATTGCCGAGCACGCGTATCAGGTCTCCGCGCACCGTGCAGCAGATGCAGCCGTTCGACATCTCGAAGATTTCTTCGTCAGCGTCAATAACGAGCGCCTGATCGATGCCGACCTCTCCGTATTCGTTCTCGATCACGGCGATGCGTTTGCCGTGCTCCTCACTCAAGATCCGGTTGAGCAGGGTCGTCTTGCCAGAGCCGAGGAAGCCGGTGAGGATGGTGACGGGTACTTTTTGCGGTGTGTTCATCTGGGGAACCTCTGGTTTATGGTGTGCTCGTTCACAAGATCGTTGGGTTGGGCG
>CBFIGY010000016.1:0-72781 GCA_965662235.1 uncultured bacterium | reverse complement strand
GGGGCTCCTGAAGGCGCCTCTCCATCCTTTCCTCAAGTCTGCAGTAGCCCCCTTGCTGGGTCCTTCTTGAAGTTTTTGCTTGTAATGCGAGCCCTCCTTGTTACAAGGTGAAGCAGACCCGGGTTCTTCAGGAACCCTCAATTTTCATGAAACCCGTCAGTGAGGCCAAACTTCCTTCTTTGTGATGCCTACCCCTGCGTCCACATCCTACCGCATTGATGCCCTGCAGTACGCCAACTGGTCGGAGACGATCTTTCAGCAGATGCGTACCGGGCAGCTTGATGGCGTTCATGTCACCATTACCTACCATGAGACCTTCCGGGAAACCGTTGCGGTCATGGAAGCCTGGAACCGCTGGTTTGAGCGCTTCCCGGAGCTGATCTTTCAGGGCTTCACCGTAGACGACCTAGAGGTTGCACGGGCCAGCAATCGGACCGCCATCTTCTTCGGTTCCCAGAACCCCAGTTGCATGGAGGACGATCTGGGCTTGATCGAGATCCTCCATCGCCTCGGTCTGCGGTTCATGCAGCTCACCTACAACAATCAATCGCTCCTGGCCACCGGATGCTATGAGGCAGAAGACCCAGGTCTGACCCGGATGGGCAAGGAGGTGATCCGGGAAATGAACCGCGTGGGGCTGGTGGTGGACATGAGCCACTCTGCAGAACGCTCAACCTTGGAGGCGATGGAGCATTCCACACGCCCCATTGCCATTACTCATGCCAACCCAGCTCACTGGCATCCTGCCCTCCGGAACAAGTCCGATACCGTTCTTCGGGCGCTCGGTGAGTCCGGAGGCATGCTTGGCTTCTCCCTCTACCCGCATCATCTGAAAGACGGCAGCGCCTGTTCGCAAGCGTCTTTCTGTGAAATGGTGGCCCGGACGGCAGAGGTCATGGGGGTGGAGCACCTCGGCATTGGCTCTGACCTGTGTCAGGACCAGCCGGACTCGGTGGTGGAGTGGATGCGGAATGGACGCTGGACAAAGTCCCGGGACTTTGGCGAAGGCAGCGCGGCCGCCCCTGGTTTCCCTCCCATGCCTGCTTGGTACCCTGACAGCCGTGCCTTCGGCAACCTAGAATCCGGCTTACGCGAGGTCGGTTTTTCCTCTGATGAAGTGGCAGGGATCCTCGGCAACAACTGGGCTCGCTTCTTTGCCACCAGCTTCAACGCCCTCACCTTCATGTAGCAGGAACCCCATGCGCTCGTCCTCTCCTTCTCCTCAACCGTCGGTCTCCTCCTTCTGTCGACCTCCCGGAGAGGTCATGCGTCTGGCCCGCATGGGCAGCAGTCACCCCACCCGTCTTTCCTTCCTCCGCCAACTCCTCCGACGCCTGCACCGCGAAAACTGGCGCTTCGACCGACCCGTCTGGAACCTCGACGCGCAGGGAGTCGGTTGTGCCGTTTACCGCATGACAGGACCCGAGCGGGCCTACAGCCTCATTGCCTTTGCTCATGACCTTCCGGAAGCCATGCGGTCGGACCGGGTGATTGCCACCGCGTGGGATGCAACCTTCACCCTCTTTGACGGCACCCCCACTTCAGAGGACCTGGAACGGCTTGCCAAGCAGGTGCCGCTTCAAGAAGCCGGACGCATCCGTTCATCCGAGCTTTCCCTGAGTCGTGCCAACCGCTCCGTTCGCCTCTTCAACCACGTCGTGGACTCGCTTGCTGCAGGGCACCAACCGGATCGGGAGCAGCTGGAAGCAACCGGGTACCTGATGCGGACAACCGCTGTTTATGGGAATGGCAAGTTCGGCGCGGCGGACCGCGGGATGCTGGCCGACCGTCCTGAACTGAAGGCCCCGTTTCAGGTGGAACTGCTGTCCGTCTGGCTCACACGCGCCTTCTCTGTGGACCTTGTGGAACACCTAGCAGCGGTGCAGGGGGGAGCCCAGGCGGTTCGGCTGGCACCGGAGTACCGACGCCTCCTTGGCGTGGGCAACTCCACCGGACTGGGCATGGCCCCCTTTCTCATTCGGCACCCTGTCCTCATCCACCGTTGGATCAAAGCCCGAGAAACCGCGCTGGCTCGGGTCCGGGCTCAGCCCACGGTGTTGCCTGAAGCGCACCTAGCGTTTCAGCAGGCGCTGGTCACCGCACAGGAAAACGCCCGGCTCTGGCGGAGCGAGCACTCGCTGCAGTTGCTCAAGACCCAGGAGCTGCGTGAAGGACTGCAGCAGCTGGAGCAGCACGTCCAGGAAGCCTGGAACCCGCACGCGCCCTACCCCTGGGACCACCTGTGGCGCTGGGGAGAAGCCCACCTGCCGCTGGAGGGGCAAGAGGCCCTGCTGGCTCTGCTGCTGGAACCCCATGGGGCCCTGATTGATGAACTGGGTGACGAGATGGATGCCGACGAGGAACACGCCTTCTGTCTGCAGGGAAAGATGTCTGTCCAGACGCTTCAGGAGCTGCTTCAGGAACAGTACGCCTGGGCGCTTGAGGTCGACTACGGACACCCGCAGCACAGCGCCCGGTTCTGGTATGTCTCAGAGGAAAAGCTGGAGCCTCGACTGGGAGAACGCTACGAAGAGCCCGGGGCGGAACGTGAGCAGCCCCTCGACATCGGACGTCAGGCCGCTGCTCTGGCAGAGGTGTTGACGCAGTGGGCTCCTCAAGAGCCCGTGGCTTCGGTGCTGCTGGCCCGTCCGGACCTGCGGGCGATTGTCCGACGGGTGCAGCTGACCGCTCAGTACCCCTTTGCCGAGGTCCGGGACAACCTGATTGATGCCAACCTGCTGCCGATTGACCTGCTCCGCTGCAAGCTGGCCTTCTTTGGCGCCACCCGCTTCGACCCGCGCTCCGACCGTTGGGTCCGGATCAGCCTCTTTCAGAACGCCCCCTACCCTGAGGAGTTGCCCCACGAGGAGCCCTTATGAAGGCGACGGCTCCTCCGGACCTTCTCTTCTCACTTGCAGAGGTCAACGCTCTGTTGACCAAGGCCGCTCGCGGCGCAGGATTCAGTTGGGGAGAGGCTGAAGAAGCCGGATGGGCCGCCCTGTGGTTGACGCGTGAGGGACTGGAAGGCGCTGAGCTGCTGCTTTCGGTGCTGCAGTCCCCCGGTCTTTCTGCGCCACGGCTGTCTCCCTTTCTGTGGACTTCGGAAGCCTCGGCGCTGTGTCCCCTCCGAACCGGATTGACCCTGGTGGACTGCGCCGAGCTGCACATTGGCCTCCAGAGCTTACCGCTGACTCTAGAACACGTCGCGTGTCCGGGAGTGCTCCTTCCCTTTGTGTCACGCGCCGCGCGTCAGTTGGAGCAGCCGCTGCAGCTGCAAACAGACACCTTCAGCTGTCGTTTTCTTGCCGATGGGCGCCTGGCCTCTTCTCTACCACCTCCTGAGCTTCCGCGTCCGGCACAGGTGACCCTGGTTCTGGCTCCAGAGGACAGCCTTCCCCTTCTCGCTTCCTCACAAACCTTTGCAGCCCCCCTCCGGAAGGACGTTTGGCAGGGGCTAGAGGCTCTGGCTCGCCTGACCTCGGTTCCGGCTTCGCGTCAGTCCCAAGCCCGGGCCGGGGCTCGGGGAAGCGACAACGACTGACCCACGCCGGGCCTCCTGGAGGTTACTGCAACCGGTAACTGGAGTGACACGCCACACAGGTCTGCGTCACCCCTGCTAGGGCCTTGAAGGCTGCCGGGTAGTCCTGCGTAACTTCTAGGTCCTGAAGCGTCAGGGCCAACCGACTTGCCTGCTGGTGCATCTGCGTGCCAGCAGCTTGCATCCCTACGGGCATGAACCCAGCCACGTGGTTGGCGCCATGGTCATCCATTGAGGACATCCCCAACCGCTGCTCCGCCACTTCTGCCGCCTGGGCGTACTGAGACGCTGCAAGGTACTGCTGAATCTCTCCGAGCGCCTTGAGGTGATCCCTCATGTTGGCCAGAGTGTGGGCCTTAAGGGGCTCTGGAAACACCACCAACTCCCGGGCGTCTTCAGAAGCAGACGCCATGGAAGCATGATGCATCGCCTCCTCTGTATGTCCGGAAGGTCCTGTTGCCGAATGAGGAGTGCAGGCGCTCAGCGCTAAAACAAGGGCCCAGAAAGCCACTGAATGTTTCATGAAAAAAACCGTTGGTGAGGTCAAAAAGAAGGAAAGGTGTCCGTCACAAAGAGTGCGTCTCCACGCGGCATCATAAAGAAGGGCGCCCACCTCCAGCAAGGAAAAAGTTCTGGCATTGCCCCAGCAATGCTCCCGGAGCCCCGTCAGGTTTTTCGGAAAAAAGAGAATCCCCATTTTTCAGAAAAAGATCTTGAAAAAAATACCCCAAAGCACTATCTATTCCTTCCACAAAGTAGATCGTTTCATCTGCTGGATTACGGATCCCCACGCTTCCGGAGCCGAGTCGCCTCTGTTCCTTCGGAAGCCTCAGGGGGGATTGCCCCTTTTCCATCGTGCCTCAGCACCTGCTTCAGCCACTTCGAAACTTGCTGCCCTGAAGGGGGGAGCCACCGCCAAGGCTCACCCGCGTCTCTTTCTGCCATGACCAATTCCACACTTCTGGAGCAAGCACGGGCCTTCCGCCAGCAACTGGAACAGCTTCAGTCTTCCGATCCGGACGCGCTCCTGTCCCCTGAGTGGCAGCAGGAGCTGGACGCGCTCCAGGACTGCCTGATGCCTGCACCGCTTCCTGAATCGTCAGGCCCCTGCAAGGAAGAGCTCCAGGGACCCTTGGAAAAACTCCAGCTGGCGCAAACCACAGCCCAGTTGAGTTTTTACGAGTACAACTTCGACCAAAAGCAGGGACGAACCGATCAGTACCAAAAGGACCTGTTTGGATTTGAACGCATCCTCACCCCAGAGGAATTCCTGACCCGTCTGCATCAGGAGGATCGGGAGGTGATGAAGCGGATTTTGTTTCTTGAGGGCGAAATTCCCGTCGGCTCAACCCTGAAGCAGACGTACCGCTACCTGCATCCTGAAAGGGGATGGCGCTGGATGGAATTTTCCGGGCACTTCCTTGAACTGCCCAACGGCGAGCGGGTCGTCCGGGGCTTTGACCGAGACGTCACCCAAGACAATCAGCAGTGGAGGGAGGAGCAGAAGCACCTGCTGCAGGAGCTCGACCTGGTTCTGCAGGCAGATCAACTGGGGTATGCCTTGATTGATCTGGAGACTGGAACCCTCGAGCGTTGGAACACCCACTACCTGGAACACAACCACATTGACCTCCACGCCAGCTTCAGCATGTGGGACTGGCTGGAAAGCCGGGTGCATCCGGACGACCAACCGCTGCTGAAGGAAGCCATTGACTCCATTGTGCAGCAGCCGGGCAAGAGCGTTAAGCTGACCCTGCGTCTGCCAGATGCCGATGGAACGATGCACTGGATTGAGGCCAGTGGACAGATCCAGATCATTGAAAAGCGGCTCAAGGTCCTCAACATCACCCGGGACCTCACCCAGCAGGTTCAGCAAGAGGCCGAACGGGAGGCCTTGCTGACACAACTGCAGCGAGAGATTGAGCAAGGGCAGCGCGCTCGGCAGCTCAACCGGAGCGGGTACTGGAGCTGGAACGTCCCTACGGACACCATTAGCTGGAGTCCGGAGGTGTATGACCTCTTTCAAATCCCCCTGGAGCAGCAACTCGAACTGCAGACCTATCGGGAGGCGACTCACCCTGAAGACCGGGCCTTGTTAGAAAGCCAACTGAAGGAAACGCTTGAATCCAAACAGGGGTACGCGATCGAGCATCGCATCATCACCTCTGACGGCAGCATTCGCCGGATTGAAGCAAAAGGGGCCCTGCGCCTCGATGATCAGGGGCAGCCACTTGAACTGTATGGCGTGGTCACCGACATTACCGAAAAGTGGCATGCTCAACAGGACCGGGAACTGCTGCTACAGCGCCTGCAGCTGGCCATGCACACGGCCCAATTCGGCTTTGCGGAATCCTGCCTCGACACGGGAGAGCGGCAATTTGATGAAACCTATGCTCAGATGCAGGAGCTAGATGGTCCGGAAGAGGTGGCATTTGACACGATGATGCACCGCGTTCATCCGGAAGATCGTCCCCTCATGCGGCGCTTGGTGTTTGAGGAACTTCCGACCCTTCCCCACGGCACCCCTCTGACCTTCACTTACCGGTATCAGATGAAGGACGGTTCCTGGCAGTGGCGGGAGGCCTCCACGGCCCTCAACATCCGAAATGGACAGCGGTGGCGCATTGGCGTGATCCGGGATGTCACCGCGCTCATGGCGCAGCAAGAAACCCTGCGGCGGCACGAACGCTTTGCAGCCCTAGGACAGCTGGCCACAGAAATCAACCACGACCTCAAGCAACCCCTCTCGACGCTGGAACTGCGGCTGCACCAGCTCAAGGACCTGTTGGCACCGGAGCATGCTCAAAAAGGACTCCGATCGGTGCAAGCGGCCGAGGCGGCCCTCAAGCACGCCCGGGCGATCATGTCACGTACGCTCAAAACCGCTGGGGCGGAAGACGAGGTGCAGGAGCAGCCGCTGACCCCCATCATTCACCAAGTCACCGAACTGTTTGAGAGCACCTTCCAGCATCAGAGCATTGCATTTCAGACGCAGTTCCCTTGGGACGATCCGGAGCAGGAACCGCTGATTCGGCTCAACCGTAAGGAGATGATTCAGGTGATCCAGAACCTGCTTTCCAATGCTGTAGATGGCATCCGAGAGCAGCAGGAACAGGTCCCGGGCGCCTTGAAGGAGATTCGGCTGACCCTTGCAGAACACGATACTTCTCTGCAACTCGATCTTTATGACACAGGGATTGGGATTCCGGAGGAGGTGATCGGGAAGATCTTTGAGCAGTTCTTCACCACCAAGGGGGAGCACGGGAGTGGCTTGGGCCTTTCCATGTGCCGTCGCATCCTCCAGGAGCATCAAGGCACCCTGGAGGCTCGCAATCGCGAAGACCACGACCACGGGGCTCACTTCCGCATCACCCTCCCCAAAGTCTCCTGAGCAGCGACGCTCGCCCCTAGGGCGAAGCACGTGAGGAGCCCTTCAGCCGTGATACCCCACCAGGCGCGGCAGCCACAGAACCACTTCCGGAAACAAGACAATGACAGCCAACGCGCCCAGCAGCACCGCCAGGAAGGGCAGCACCTCTCGGATGATGCTCTGCAAGGTGATGCCTGTGGTCGCGTTGATGACAAACAGCAGGATGCCGTAGGGGGGAGTGATGAGGCCGATCATTGAGTTGACGACCACGACCACCCCGAAGTGAACCAGGTCAATGCCCAGCGCCCGACAGGAAGGGATGAAGAGCGGGATGACCACCAGGATCAGGGTCGTTGCGTCCAGCACGCAGCCCAGCAGCAGCAGCAACACGTTCACCCCCACCATGAACATCAGGGGCGACACGTCCACGTTTTGCAACGAGCCCGCCAGCTGATTCGGGATGTTCTCGCTGGCCACAATGTAGTTCAGGATCAGCGCCCCGCCAATCACCAATCCCACAGCCGCAGAGGAACGGGAGCTTTCCAGAAGAATCGAGTACAGGCCCTTCCAGCTGAGGGAACGGTAGAAGAATGCGGCCAGGATCAACGCATACGCGGCAGCAACCGCCGCGGCTTCGGTTGGAGTCGTTGCCCCGCCGTAAATGCCAAAGAGCAGAATGACGGGCAGCATCAGCGCCGGAAATGCCCTTAGGGTCAACCGCGGCATCTCCCTCAGCGGCACCGGAGCTTCTGACTCAAAGTGATGGACCTTCGCCTTGTAAGAAACCATTGCCATCAAAACCGCGCCCATCAGCAGTCCCGGCGTGATGCCCCCTAGGAAGAGGTAACCGATGGAGCTGTCGGACACCAGCGCATAGAGGACCATTGGGATGGAGGGGGGAATGATCGGACCAATGGTCGCCGAAGCCGCTGTGATGGCGGCGGCAAAACCGGGGGTGTAGCGGTTGTTGCGGGTCATCATCTCAATGATGACCTTGCCAATCCCGGCGGCATCCGCAATGGCAGACCCGGACATCCCGGAAAAGATCAGGCTCGCCACAACGTTCACATGCCCCAGCCCCCCCTTGAAGCGCCCCACCAGAGCCACACAGAAGTTGAGAAGCCGGTCGGAAATGGTCCCGGCGTTCATGATGTTGGCGGCTACGATGAACAGCGGCACCGCCAGCAGCACAAAGCTTTCAAAGAGCCCCTGAATGATCTGCTCGGCTGCCAACGCCAGGTCCTGCCCCTTGGTCCCGAGGTAGATGATTGCTCCGACCAGAATGGAGTAGGCAATGGGAGTTCCCAGCGCCGCCAGACCAAAGATGGCGGCAATGCAGTACAGAAACGCTTCACTCATTCCGTCCCCTCTGCCGGAGACCGATCCTCAAACTCTGGGGTCTTCAGAATGCGGATGACCCGGATTCCGTAGGACACCACGGCCCCTGCCATGAAGAGGAGGTAGATGCTGAAAATGTGATCCAGCCGGATCTTCAGCGACGAGCTCCGCTCAATCTTCATGAAGGAGATGTAATCGTAGGTGGCGGGAGCGGTGGTGAGGAACGCGACGATGATCGCCGTGGCGGAAAGGAAGGCAAAGCCCCGACGCAGCCGGTTGGAGGCGCCAAGGTAGAGGATGTCAAACCGGACGTGATCGGAGTCCCGCAGCAACAGGCCGCATCCCCAGAACACCGTCCACAGCCAGGTGATCAGGCAGGCTTCGAGGGTCCAGCTCAGCGGCTCGTTGAGGACGTAGCGGGTGAAGATTTGGAGGAGGAAGAACGAGAACATGGCGGCCAGAAGAAGGACCGCCACGAACTCGGCTCCTGCCTTGAACCAACGCAGAATAGCCATCAGCCGGATCGATCAGCGAATCGCGTTGACTCGCTCCACAACGCCTGCAGGCCAGTCTTGAGAGAACTCGGACTCCAGGTACATCTTCTGAACACGAGAGCGGAAGGCGTCCACATTCGGGGTGTACACCTGCAGGCCTTCATTCCGGAAGAAGTCTTCCAGCAGGGCTTCCTGAGACTCAACGTTGATGCTGATGACCTGCATTGCATCATCAGCGGCGTCCTGCATCTGACGCTGCTGCGCCGGGGTCAGGCCGTCCCACACCTTCTTGCTCAGGGCGAGGAAGTTCATGTCTGCCAGGTGCCCGGTGAGGATGATCTGCTTGGTCACCTCATGGAACTTCTTGTCCTTGTCCGTGGGCAGAGGGTTGTCCTGTCCGTCAATGGCGCCCGTCTGCAGGCCGGTGTACACCTCAGTGAAGGCCATCGGAGTCGGGTTCGCGCCCAGGGCTTTCCCAAGGAACTGCCAAGCATCGGTTCCGGGCATGCGGAGCTTGATGCCGGCCATGTCCGCGGGCGTCATCACCTTGTTCTCCGTCCGCAGGTTCAGGTGCCGCTTGCCAAAGTACATGACGCCGAGCAGCTTAATGCCCAGCTTGTCTTCTGCCATTTTGTAAAACTCCTGCCCCACGTCGCTGTTAAAGACCTTTTGCTGGTGGTCTGCATCGCGCAGCAGGTAGCCGGATGTAAACACCGACCACTCCGGAATTAACTTGGCGAGTTCCTGTGCCGAAGTGATGGACATCTCCAGGTTGCCCCGGGCGATAGCGGTCAACTCCGTGTTCTGCTTGAACAGGGTGGCGTTGTAGTGCGGTTGATAATCGGCAAAGCTGCTGACTTTAGCAGCAAAGACATTTTGCAGCCCTTGGCACCGGATATCGGTTTCCGTGGCCGGTGTGGACATCCGCAGCGTGATTTTGTTGGCCCAGGCCGAGGAACTCGTCAACAGAGTTCCTGCCGCAACACAGGCCACCGTCAGCGCGGAAAGCATGGAACGGCGAGAAAGAGGCTTCATGAGTTGACTCCATGTGAGGGGATGTAACAAGTGCCTGCCACCCGGTCCATCCGGGTGACTGAAGGCGCAAAGGGTAGTGGATGATCAGATATTCGCAAGAGAAACGTGCCCAATCAACACGCTTTTGACTCCCAATTGAGGCGACCAGGCAGCAGGTTTTTACGGGTTTTATGAACCAAAAGTCCGCGTTTTGCTGCCCTTGATCCGGGAGGCCACGGGGTTTCCAACCGCTAGGGCGACGGCGGTTACTCCAGAGCGTTCCACTCCTGCATACGTGCCAGGATGCCGTCGCGGACGGTTCCCCCCAGCGGTTGAAACGGTCGGCAGAGGGCGCCACCACAGAGCCCCTGAGCCTCCGCAACACACTTCAGTCCCTGGGTCACTCCGGAGCCGTAGGCGCCATGAACGTACAGGGTCGCTTCAATCTCAATGACCTGCTTCTGCAAACGCCGGACGGTTTCTAGGTCGTCTTGGCAAGCAGCCTCATAGAGGTCCACGTACAGCTTGGGAAACAGGTTGGCGCCTCCGGGAACCCCTCCTCCGCCCCCAAGCAGCACCGTCTCGGCAAGCAGCTCTTCCGGACCTGCAATCACCGGGAAGTCTGGCACCTCCTGCACCGCGCGGAGCAGCTGGTGGAAGAAACCTAGGTCTCCGGAGCTGTCCTTGATGCCGACGATGTTCGGATGCTCGGCCAGCGTCCGGACGCTTTCCACCGAAAATGAAACCTTGGTCATGCCGGGCATGTTGTACAGCAGCACCGGCAGCGGAGAGGCCTCTGCCAGTTCCGTCATCCAACGGACCAGCTCCGGCTGAAACAGGGGAAAGTAGTATGGAGTTGAGGCCACCACAAAGCGGGCTCCCGCTTGCTGAGCAAACTGCGCCATCTTGACCGACTCTTCAAACACCGAGTCCGTGATCCCCACCAACACCGGCACACGGCCGTTGACCTGCTCACAGACCACCTGCACAAGTTGCTTCCGGAGTTCATAGGAAAGCGCGGGGCCTTCTCCTGTGGACCCGAGCAGAAAGAGTCCGTGCACCCCGCCGGCGAGGATGCGTTCGACCAGCCGCGCCGTGCCCGCAACGTCGAGGGTGTCAGGATCTTGAAGAGGCGTGATCATCGGTGGGATGACGCCACGGGGAGCAGTCAGATGGCTTGCAGTGGACATGGAGGCGGTTGAGTCAGGAGTGAAGAGGTCTCCGCAACCCGGAAGCAAGGGGCTCCCGGAGCGGCTGGAGGGATCCTAATGAAACACTCTTGCAGAATCAACTTTAGTTTCCGACCTCAGCGCTTGATTGCGCTGGACGGATGAACTGAAGCTCCGTGAAACGCTGCCGAAACCGTGACACCTCGGGCGCCACAGCAGCCGGAGCCTCTTCGTGCACCAGCAAGCGCTCAAAGAACGCTGCCAGCTCCGGAGCCTCTGCCGGGGTCAGGCCCCAGCGGACCATTTCAGGCGTTCCCAGCCGCAAGCCATTCAGATCACCGGAAACGGGTGCAATCGGCAACCCAATGCCGCAGGTCAGCAGATTGGCCTGACGGAGGTGCCGGGCCAGGGCTTGTCCTCCTCCCCAACGGGCTGCCTGCAGAGCCAGCTGATGAGACACGGTCCAGGTGCCACCGGCTCGATGCACCGGAAGACCCTGTTGCGCCAAAGCCTCTGCGAGGGCCCAGGCGGTCTCCTTCATCTGCGTCGCGTAAGCGGCACCGTGCTCCCGCCAGTCCAGCAGGGTCATTGCCAAAGCGGCCACCTTTCCGGCGTCATGGTTCGCCGTCAATCCAGGAAACGCAATGGCCTCCAGCCGCTCTGCCAGTTCGGCTTCCTGCGTCAGCACCACTCCGGAAGGAGGGCCTCCCAGGCTTTTGTAGGTACTGAAGGTCATCAGGTGCGCGCCCTCTTCCAAGGGATTTGGCCAAGCACCGCCGGCGATCATCCCACAGAGGTGCGCCGCATCAAACAGCAGCCACGCCCCCACCTCGTCTGCAATCTCCCGGAGCGCCGCCACCGGATGATGCGTCAGGTTGAGGCTTCCCCCAATTGTGATCAGCCGAGGCCGTTGCGCGTGGACCTGCTCCCGGAGGGCATCTAGGTCCACGGTGTAGCGCTCCGCGTCAATGGGCGCCGGATGAATCGTCAGTCCATAAAGTCCTGCTGCGCCAGCGGATTGATGGGTGACGTGTCCTCCAATTTCCGGAGGAGGCACCAGCACGGAATCTCCCGGCTGAGTGGTGGCCATGAACGCATAGAGGTTGGCCATGGCCCCCGAAGCAACCCGTAGCTCCGCAAAGGGACTCCGGAAGACCTCTGAGACCAGCTGATGTGCCAGAACCTCAATCTTTTCAATTGCCTCCAGACCGGTCTCATACTTGTCTCCGGGATACCCCAGCGACGGCCGAGACCCCAACCCACTGGCAAGCAACGCCTCGGCACGAGGGTTCATGGTGTTGGTCGCCGGGTCTAGGTTGACACACTGCTGATCGTGCAACTCGCGGTTGCCCTCTACCAGTCGGAGCAGGCGCCGCTCCAATTCCTCACTGGAGCGCCCGGCGAGGGTGCGGGTTTCTTTCTCCCAAAAAGCCTGTGCGGCTTCCGGAAGCCAGGGTCGGGAAGCAGATGTCATGAGGGAACCTCCAAAAAGATCAGGTTGCTGAGATAAGGCGTGCCGCAGGTTTGCTCACGCTCCTTGACGGATACCCCACTAGGGTATACTTTACTGGGTCAGTGATGAAGTTTTCTTCCGGAACAGGCTTGATGCGTTTGTCTCTTCACCTCATCGGTTGGCTGCTGGTGCTTGCCGCCTTGGGAGCCTCGGGCTCGGCGCAGGCACAGGAGCGCTCACCCCACGACTGCCCCATGCGCGGGTGCCTGCAGTGGCAGCATCAGGACTGCCTGCTTTCGCAAACGCCACTTCCGGGACCGTCCTTGGCGCTGAGCAAGAGCAAAGCTCCCACTCCAGTGCGACTGACTCACCGGGTGCCTGGGTCACGTCCTGTGTCCGCCTTCCTGCCTCCTCAGGCGCCCGACCCGGCGGTGCCGCCCCTCTTCCTCAGAACCCGTGTGCTGCTGCTATGAGCCGTCCGGTCGATTGTTTGTGATTTCTTCGATCGTTCAACTCATCAACAGAGCCTTATGACCCAAGCGAAAAAACGCAAAGAGTCCCCGCTGATGTGGGGACTGGTCCTCCTGCCCCTAGTCCTAGCAGGCGGGTTTTACTTCTTTAACGGGGCCTCCTCGGCACAAGCAGCCTTGACGAAGCCACCCACATCTGCCCAAATTGCGCAGGGTAAGGAACTCTTTGCGCAGAACTGTGCCTCCTGTCACGGAGACGAGGGGGTGGGAGAAAACCCACGCTCTCCCAAAGGAGGTGTCAAGGACAACGGGGTTTACCTTGCTCCGGCCCTCAATGGCACCGGACACATGTGGCATCACCCCAACACCATGCTCTTCAACACGGTGAAGCACGGCTCCATTGCCAAGGATTCCCCTGCCAAGGATTCCCCGATGAAGGGCTTTGAAGGCCGTCTCACCGACGAGGAAATCGTCAGTGTGATTCAGTACCTCAAATCGCTGTGGCCTCAAGAAATTCAACTGCGGCATTCGATGATGCCCGATCAGTAAGGTTGTTCGTCTATGGGAATCAAAATGGCAGGAATCGCGTTGGGGATCATGATTGGGGTCGCCGGTTGGGGCTGGACGACAGGCTGGTTGCCCCGTCCCGGACAGATCATGCGGCACATGATGACCTCGCACAGCGTCCCGGACGCCTACGCGACGTTGCGCAATCCTCTGGTGGCTGATGAGGCGACGCTCCGTCGGGGCGCCGAGCTATATCAGACCAACTGTGCCTCCTGCCATGGGGCGTCCGGACAAGGAGATGGTCCTGTCGCAGCGTCTCTTCAGCCGAGCCCGGCCAACCTGGCCCGGGCGGTTCAGATGCCCATGGTCGACGCCACGTTCCTCTACTGGCGCGTTTCCGAGGGCGCCCTCACGCAAAAAAGCGCGATGCCCCCGTTCAAGGAAATGCTCAGTGAAGAAGAGCGCTGGCAGATTGTCACGTTTGTCGAAACCCTTTAGGGCTCAGAACTGGCGGAGGAAGCGGAGGTCGTTGCTGTAGAAGTAACGGATGTCCTGAATGCCATGCTTGAGCAGGGCCGGACGCTCCACGCCCATGCCAAAGGCAAAGCCCGTCCACTCCTCCGGATCGTAGCCGCCGTTTCGGAGGACCACGGGGTGCACCATGCCCGCCCCAGCAATTTCCAGCCAACCCGTGTACTTACAGAGCCGGCACCCGGCAAAGTCACAGGTACAGCTCATGTCCACCTCCACGCTCGGTTCCGTGAAGGGGAAGTAGCTGCCCCGGATACGGATCTGCCGCTCCTGCCCATACATCTTCTTGGCAAACTCCTGCATGACGCCAATCAGGTCCGTCATCCGGATGTTCTTTCCCACTGCCAGTCCTTCCACCTGATAAAACTGATGCTCCGAACGGGGAGTGATCTGCTCATAGCGGTAGCACTTCCCTGGCAGAATGACGCGGATGGGGTTCGGATACGACTCCCGCATCGCCCGGATCTGTCCCGGAGAGGTGTGGGTCCGAAGCACCACCTCGTCGTTGACCCAAAACGTATCCCACATGTCCCGCGCCGGGTGGTATTCCGGGATGTTGAGCATCTGGAAGTTCAGCTCATCGGTTTCCACCTCAGGCGCCTCATAAACCTGAAAGCCCATCTCGCCAAAGATGCCATAGATCTTCCGGAGGACCTGATTGGTCAGGTGGATGTGCCCGGACTGCACCTTGCGTCCCGGAAGGGTGACGTCGATAGCGTCTGCGGCAATTTCCTGCTGCAGCTTGGCCTGCCGGAGCTCCTCCTGACGCGAGTCAAAGGCCTGCTGCAGCGCTTCCTTGACCTCGTTGACGAGCTTTCCCATCTGAGGACGTTCCTCAGCGCTCAGTGCGCCCAACCCCTTGAGGACCTCCGTCATCTTCCCCTTTCTTCCCAGGTAGGTCCGGTACCACTCGGGGAGGGCGTCAGCGGTTTCAAGGGCACGGAGTTCGTCGAGGGCCTGCTGGTGCAGGGCATCAAGTTGAGCTTGCATGGGAGTTTGTTTCGTCAAGTAAGGATTGCCATCAGGCCTTCAGCCTGTTTCTGAAAAAGAGGGCTCAGTTGTCGAGGTTCAGCTTCTGCCGGAACGCCTCCGGCTGATCTAGGCGTCGCTCCAGGCGTCGACAGAACTGAGGAAAGGAGATGCGGTGGCTGCTGGGCACCTCCAGGGGCCGAGATGCAAATTCGGAGGGATCGTATCCCTGCTCCCGCAGCCAAACCAGCCAGCTGTTGAAATCACGATACTCTGAATCCGGGGGAGCTTCAAAACCTTCTTTCCTTGGCTCCGGAAGCACGGGCTCTGGCAGGTTCACATCCACCCCCTGCCCCCGCATGCGCTCAAAGGTTTTGAAGTAGCGTTCCATCTGCGCCTGCCGCTCCGTGCCCTCCACCCGTCGCCCCAGGCGGTGCATGAACTGCCGGAAGGAAATGGTGTGGCCACTGCGGACCAGGAGCGGGTCGTCCACGAGTTCCTGCAGGTGAATGTGCAGTTCCTCAAACTGCGCACACCAGGCATTGAAGGAAAGGTAGGCCTCTCGCAGCGGAACCAGCTCGGGCTCATGAACGTCCTCCACCACCGGAGGCGGCGGCGCCGCAGGCTTGTTCATGGAGTTCTTGATGCGCAGCTCCGTTTCCAGAGACTGGGTCGAAAGCACTGGCGCGGCACTGGGACGGTCGAACTCCGGAAGCGGCATGGGACGGCTGAAGCCCGGTGGACTGGGTGCCCGAGAACCGCCACCAATGTTCTGCTGCACCACGTGAATCTGGTCGATCAGGCGCGCCAGCTCCACCTGCAGGTTCCCTAGGTCAGCCAGTGGATTGCTGTTGGTGTTCGGACTGTCCCGGAGCGACTGAGGTACCAGGTTGAGGTCGAACCGATGCAGCCATGACGGGTTCGTCACCCGCATGCTCCAATCCGGATACGGCTCAAAAGCCGATTCGCTGTGCCGGAGCCATTCCATGTAGCTCAGGCGTTTGGATTCGGAAATGGTTTCTGGACACGGCAATGCGATGTCGCATCCGGCGTTGCGGATCAGCTCCGCCCACTCCCGCCACGTCTTCAGCGTCTCCTGTTCGATCCAGTAGCGCTTGAGCTGCTCTTCCAACCGTTTGACCAAGGTGCCCATGCGTGTCTCCTCCGCCGCAGTTCAGCTAGTGGTCGTTTTTCGCCAGAAAGTCGAGGAAGCGGCGAATCTCCGGCTGGTCCCCAAAGGTTTCCTCTAGGATCTTCAACGCTTCATCGTGCTTGCGGTCCGCCCGGAAGTAGATGCGGTGGGCTTCCAGAATGTCCCGGATGGCCGTGTTGTCGAAACCGCGACGCTTGAGCCCCACGATGTTCACGCCCTTGACCTCAAAGCGGTTGCCCCATCCGGTGGTATACGGGGGAATGTCCCGGTCAATCAAGGAGCCTGCGCCCGTGTAGACGTAGTCCCCGACCCGCAGAAACTGGGCGACGCCGTTTTGTCCGCCAAGGGTCACGTAGTTCCCCAGAACGACGTGTCCACTGAGGCCTGTGTAGTTGGCCAAGATGACATGGTCCCCGACCCGGCAGTCGTGAGCCACGTGGACATAGCCCATGTAGAGCCCGTGGCTTCCCAGACGCGTCAGGCCTCCGCCTTGGACGGTCCCGCGGTGCACCGTGACGCATTCCCGAAAGACGTTGCCCTCGCCAATTTCCGTCCGGGTGTCTTCCCCCTTGTACTTGAGGTCCTGCGGCGCGGCGCCCATGCAGGCGAAGGGGTAGAACTCATTGTTGGGACCAATGGAGGTGAGGCCACTGAGGACCACATGCGAGTGCAGGCGGTTGCCGGGTCCCAGGGTCACTTGGGGGCCAATGTGGCAGTAGGGGCCAATTTCGGAGCCCTCGCCAATTTGGGCCCCGTCCTCAATGATGGCAGTCGGGTGAATGGTGGTCATGGGTGCAGATCCGTAAACAATTTCAGGACACAAAAGAGAGTCATTCTGCGACAACCGTCTGGAAAGTCAAGCAAGGCGCCCGGGCTCAGGAACGGCGGGCGAGCCAGTTGACACGGTAAAAGTGGACCTGGTCTGAAACGTTCTCCACAGGAAGCTCCTGGTGGTGCTGGTACTGACGCAGGAGGTCTAGGTCCAGGTTGGCACAAAGTTCCGCCTCACGTTCATTCCTCGGAGGCTGCAGGTGCGGGAACACCGCGTCGGTTTCTGTGAAGAGGGCGACCTCGGGATGCTCGGTGGAAAAGCGGTGCTTTTCGTCTGGCATCTGTCCAGAGAGAACGGAATAGAACTGCTTGCTGGGGTTCAGCACAGGAACGCTGTCTTCCTGGTCACCGCTGGGCCAGTGCGGCACGAGCAGGAGGTCCAGGTCGCGGTCCACAACCACCTGCTGCGGGCTGGCGCCTTCCGGATGATGCGAAAGCACCCCAATGCGTCCTAGGTCAGTCCGGAGGACATGGACGGCGCTCTCTGGCTGCCAGATGAGTCCGTCACGAGCCGCAATGCAGGTGTGCACCCGCTCCTCCCAGGAGCCATCTCGGCGGCACAGCACCATCAGGTCAAAGTAACTCTTCCACTCCCGGACCTGTAGGTTCCCTGCATAGATGTTGAGGTTTTCCTGCTCCGCCCAGGTCGTCAGGTGCTCCCGAACCTGCGTCAGGCTACGACCGAGCAGCACCTGCCGTTCTTCGTCTGAAAGGGTGTTCAGGCGCCGGAGGAAGGCGTCACTGAAGAAGTCCGGAAACACCACCAGGTCCGGCGAGTAGGCCTTGGCTGCTTTCAGAAAGCGCGCCGCCTGCTTCAGTAGGTCCGAAACCCGTAACGCGGGGGCCATGCGCCACAGCACCGCAATCAGTTGTGGAGACTCGCCTCCGTCATGCGGTCGCGTCTCCCCCTGTTGAGCAGAGGGGTGCCGGAGCCCGGTCATGCTCAACGCCCACTGCAGGGTGTAGCGGGTCATCGCCTGAGAAAACCCAAGCTTCTCGCCGAGTTGAAAGAGGTACATCTCCTCACGCATGTCGAGGTCGAAGTCACTCACGGCCACCAGGGCCAGCATCCGCAGCAGGTCCCACGCCGTCTCTTCATCAAGCACCAGTTTCGGCAGCTCAGGAATCTTCCGCGAGTCAAGACAGCGCCGGAGGTACTCCCATTCGCTCAGTTCACGTTCCGGATCATCCTGACGGATCATCTGGTCCAACAGCCTCTTTTCCGGCTCCACCACCTGACCATCCGCGAGGATCATGCCAATCAGGGCGCGGTCAAACCAGACGCGGGATTCTTTTTTCAGGGAACCTCGGTTCATAAACTACCTTTGGGCAGAGGGTTCAGGCTCCTTCCTCCAAGGAGCCTACAGCAGAAGAAAACAGGGGATTCAGGAAGCCGGATCAGGCTCCGGAGTGCTCTTGCGGTTTCTCAACAAGATGAGGTGCTCCCAGCGTCCAGCTTCGCCAAACGCCTCAATCAGTTCCTCCTCAAACAGCTCTCGCTTCACCGAGGCGCCACTTTCCACCTCCCATCCGGTACTCGGACCATACTGACGGAGGAACTCCATGCCGCTGATCCGTTCCGAACGGTCCAGCCAGTCTCCCAGCACCAGGTAGCAGCGGCCATTTGGCACCGTCCGGTGGTGCAACACGGTCATGAATTCCCGGAACACCTGCTTCCACTGCTTGGGAGTAAAGTTGCGCTTGGCACCAAGCTCTCCTTGCTTCATCGGCCCCGTGGTCAGACCCAGCCAGAGCATCCGGAGTTCGTGATGCAAGAAGTAGTCATAGGTTCCCGGATAAGGCGGACTGGTGATGATCACATCCACCGAATTGTTCGGCAGCGATGGGAGCTCCCGGACGTTCTCATTGAACAGCTGCGGACGCTTCTTCTCACGCAACGCCTCCCCCAACGCCATCTGGAATCCCAGCAGCTCCTGGGTCTTGGCCATCATCCAGCGTCCCACAGAGCCTTTGGGATAGGCGGCGTCTTTGGTCTCCAACGAGGTGTCGGCCTTGCGGGTGGAGAACTTGATCACCAGGCTCGAGAACACCGCCCGCAGCGTCTCACGTTCAGAAGACTCCGGAAGGGCGTCAATCGCTTCAATCCAGTGCAGCAGTTCCACAAACAAGTGCGGCGGGTGATGCGGCTTGAGCAGATCCGTGTAGGGCCGACGAAGCGGGCGTTTTTCCTCCATCCGGTCTTCAACGCGATCCCGGGTTTCCTCCAACGCGCCCCAGACGCGTTCCGAGTTGCGTCGCGACATCCAGCGGGTTCGCTCACGTGCCACCATCAGGGCAATCGGGTTCAGGTCGTTTCCCACCGCCTCGTGTCCCCGCAGCAACGCTTCCACCAAGACCGTGCCTCCGCCCATGAAGGGATCCAGCACCACCGGGTGCGTTTCCGGAGACAGCTCCTGCAGCAAGGTTCTGGGCAGGTGCGGATGAAACCGTCCCGGGTAGGTGTGAAACCCATGGGTCCACTGACGCAGCGAGTTGCCACGAGGAGGAACCTTCAGGGCCTCCAGCAACCCTTCCGCATTCGGTCCCCGGAGGCGCTCCTTGATCGACTTCTGAGTCGCCGCCCGACGCTTTCCCTTGTTCTCCAAAGCGGTCGGAGGTCCCGGACGAAGTCGCTCTTCCGGAAGGTCCACCCGCTCAAATCGAGGGCCAGCCTGCGGAGGACGCGAACGTTCTCGGGATTCCGGACGGTCTTCTCGACGAGGGCGGTCTTCATAGCGAGGGCGATCCTCTCGACGAGGGCGGTCTTCATAGCGGGGGCGATCCTCTCGACGAGGGCGATCCTCTCGACGCGGACGATCCTCTCGACGAGAACGGTCCTCATAGCGGGGGCGATCCTCTCGACGGGAGCGGTCCTCATAGCGGGGGCGATCCTCTCGACGAGGGCGGTCGTCTCGACGGGAACGGTCTTCTCGACGAGGGCGGTCTTCATAGCGGGGGCGATCCTCTCGACGGGAGCGGTCCTCATAGCGGGGGCGATCCTCTCGACGAGGGCGGTCTTCGAAACGAGGGCGGTCCTCTCGACGAGGGCGGTCCTCATAGCGAGACCGGTCTTCACGGGGAGGACGGGGACGCGAGGTGTCCCGGAATTCACGACGCGGGCGCGCATCCGAGCGGTTCTCACCTTCGGCGCGGTTCCCTCGTCGCGGAGCGCCTTCTCGATCACGCGGAGGACGGTCGCGGTCAAAGCGACGGTCCCGGCCTGGCCCGGCGTCTCGATCCCGGCGCCCTCCTGAGGAGCGGCGCTCATGGAGGCGGTCTTGCTGCCGATCGCGGTCCTGCCAGCGGTCCTGATAGCTCCGGGGCTTGCTCCGGTCATAGAGCTGGTCGCTGGAAGCCAGTTCACTGAAGCGCTCGTGGTCCTGACGGTTCCGGCGTTCATCAGCCTTCCGGGGCCAGACGTTTTCCGGGTGCGAGCGAGGGCGTTTGCGTTCCGGAGTGGAGCGGGCCTCCTCTCGCTTGCGGATGCGACGGGGACGGCTGTCTTCGAGGGGCTCGAGTTTGGGCTCCGCGTCCTCGCGAGGCGGGTTGGGATCTGCAGGCATGAGCGTGATGAACAAGGAAGATTAATCCCCGGAGGGATGAAGGGTGATGTACAGCGTGGAGGCAATGATCAGTCCGCCTCCCAGCAGTGCCTGAGGCACCGGGACCTCGCCCAGCAGCACCAAGGCCAGTAAAATGCCATAAACGGGCTCTAGGCCCGCGACCATGAGGTTGGCGACCTGAGCCTGGATGAACTTCAGGACATGAATGAGCAACCCGTGGGCGCCCGCGGTCAGAACCGTGCCCAGCAGCAGGACCAGCAACCAGTCCGTTGCCGTCAGGACGGCGAAGGTGTGAACGGCAAAGGGCAGCAGCAGCAGCGCCGCCACTCCGTCTTGAATGAAGCCCACCCGCAGCGCCGAGTGCGAGCGAACGTGCAGCCGATTGAGGATGCCCAGGAACCCATGAAGCATGCCCGCGACCAGTCCCCAGGCGACGCCTTTCAGGGTTTGAGACTCCCAGCTCAGTGACTCTCCCGAGGTGGCAATGAGCACCAGCCCCAGCACCACGACCCCTACTGCCGCCAGCACCACGGGACGCAGCCGTTCCCGGAAGACCCAGGGCTCCACCAGCACGGTAAAGACCGGGGAGCTGGAGAAGGCCATGAGCCCAATGGCCACGGACGACACCTGGATGCTGTGAAAAAACGTGATCCAGTGTCCGGCCAAAACCGCCCCTGTCAGGGCCAGCCAGGCAGCATCTCGCCAGGGGACCCAAAGCCGCTCCCGACGCCACAAGAGGATTCCCAGCAGCGTGAGGGCGCCAAACCCGGCACGCCCGGCGGTAATCATCACCGGGGAGTAGGGCAGCCACTTTCCAAAGAGTCCGGTCAGTCCAAACCCCAAAATGGCGAGGTGCAGGCTCCACATGGGCTGGAGCAAGCGCCCCAGAAGTGCAGTTCTCAGACGGTGTCCTTAGCTGTTGCGTCCAACCAGCGCAAAGGCCGACCAGTAGAACGGTGAACTCCAGCGTGGATCATTCACCATCTCCAAGCGAGCCTCCCGGAGGGCATCTCGTGGCGACATCCCTTCGAGGTAACGGTTGTAAAACTCCGTCATCAGGTGCTGGGTGCCATCGTCACTGACCTCCCAGAAGGAGTTCACGACCGAACGGACTCCAGCTTCCTGGAAGGAGCGACGCAGGCCATAGACGCCTTCCCCATCGTGGATCTCGCCCAGCCCGGTTTCACAGGCAGACAGCACCACCAGCTGGGTGCCAACTAGGTCTAGGGAAAGGACCTCCATGGCGGTCAGAACGCCATCGTTGTCCGTGTCAATCTCACCGAGCAAGGGCGCATTCGCGTTCAGGCCAGCAAAGGCCAACCCTGCCCGAAGGAGAGGGTTGTCTCCCGGGGGCGGCACCCGGTTTGCGCCGCCACGATTGAGCCCGGCAATCCGTTGTGCCAGCCGCTCCTCTTCTTTCAGGAAGAAGCCGTGGGTGGCAATGTGAAGCACCTCCGGAGTCGCAGGCAGCGCTCGGAGCTGTTGCTCCTCCCCTTCCTGTTTCGAGAAGATCAGGGCCTCTCGCGCTTTTTCCTGAGAAACCGACTCGATGATGGCGCCCTCTTTTTCGGCACCAGGAAGTGGGTCAAAGCTCAGGCCCCGGAGTCCCGACCCCATGCGGACTCCTTGAGCGACGCTTCCGGAGCGTTTGCCTGAAACCGCCCGTGCCTGCGGAGACTGCAGGATCTGGTCGGTATCATAGTCCGGACCCGCAACAATGACCACTTCGCCTCGGACCGGCTCCAGCGGCTCCAAAACCAGGTCCCGGGCTGAGCTGATCAGCCGGAGGTCCAGCGACTCAATGAGGTACTCCTCGTTATCATCCACCAGGGCGTCAAACGGCAGAACGTTCAGGGAGCCATCTGGAATGAGGTAGAGCGCCTCACTCGCGCCCAACGCATCCGTCAGGGGTGCCCAAAGGGCGTCCCACACGTCGTAGCCCATTAGCCGGACATCTTCATCTGCCATGCCGAAGTCCTGGATGATTTCCCGGTACTCCATGATCATGTCGGTGAGGTAGTCGGAGGTGCCATAATCGTAGTACTCCAGGCCGCCCTCTGACGCGACAATGGCCACCAAGGAAGGCTCGCCCAGATCATCTCGGTAAGTGAGGAAGTCCACCAGCGCCACCTCGCCAAGTGACTCAAGGACCTGATCGGCAGAAACCGATTGCCGGGACTCCCGGAAGAGGAGGCTCTGTTCGCCGATCTGCAGCTGCAGGTCGTTGACCTGCTCTTCCAAGTTGTGAACCAGCTGCCGGAAGATGTCCTTGTTTTCCGGCGTGGGCCCTGCGAGGGTGAGCGAGGCCAGTTCCTTCCGGGCGGTCAGGAGCTTCCCAGCCGTTTCCGCCAGCTTCGGATCGTTGGCCATTTTGGTGATCTGCTGCGTTTCGCTGGTGATCTTCAGCAGCAGCCCCTTGCGTTGCAGGCTGACGTTCAGAAGTTCCTTGGCTGCCAGCTCGGTGTCTTCCAGCTGCAGCAGGTTCCGGATGTAGGCATCCTGCTCAGGCTTGTGAAGGCTGATGTAGCCCTTGCGGGTGTTGTCACCGGCCACCCAGAGGACCCGATCGAAGAAGGTGTTGCGCTCGGCAAAGCCTTCCCGACGGATCTCAAAGGCATCGTTCAGTTGCCCCAACTGCTCCAGGAGGTCTGCGAGCGCGTTGCGGGTTTCAAAGGTGTAGGGGTGAGCCTCACCCAGCACTTCTTTTTCTAGGTCCAGGGTTCGCTGCAGCAGCTCCACGCCCTCATCGGTCCGTTCAAGCTTCCCCAGCAGCACCCCCATGTCGTTCATGCTCCGGAGGGTGTCAGGGTGTCGTTCCCCAAAGATCTCTCGCCGACCGTCCAGGGCCGCCTGGAGGTTCATTTCAGCCGTCTCAAAGTCCTCCAGCTGCATCTGCACCCGTCCCAGGTTGTTGAGGGCCTTGAGAGTGTTTTGATGCGTCTCCCCGAGAGAAGCGGCCCAGAGGCGGTAGGCCTGCTGAAACAGGGGCAGGGCCTCCTCTGGACGTTCCATCCTCAGGTAGAGGTAACCCAGGTTGTTGAGCCCGGCCAGAGTACTCGGGTGCTCCGGACCCAGGATCTGCGCGTTCTGGTCATTGACCTGCTTGTACGCCAGTTCCGCCCGCTCAAAGTCTCCCTGAGACTCATAGAGCATGGCCAGGTTGTTGGCCAGAGCCAGGGTGGTGGGATGGTCGTTGCCCAGCACAACCTCTGCGCTGGCGTGAGCCTTTTGATAAAGTGGCTCCGCTTCGTCGTAGATGCCCTGATTTTCGAGCAGGAGCCCCAGGTTGTTGGCCACAGAAATCGCCTGAGGGGAGTCGGTTCCCAAGACATCCTGCATGACCTGCAGGGCCCTCCGGAAGTTCTGCTCCGCCTCTGCCAGGTTGCCCAGTCGACGCTGGACGCTGGCGATGTTGTTGAGATCCGTCGCCACATTCGGATGGTCGGCGCCCAGCAGAGCGACTTCGACATCATACACCTGCTGGTGGAGCAACAGGGCTTCGTCCAAGCGTCCGGTGTCTTCGTAGAGCTGAGCCAGGTGACTCTTGCCCTGAATCGTCAACGGGTCTTCCGGACCCAACTCCGTCTGCGCCAGATTGATCATTTCCTGGAAGCGTGGCTCAGCGTCGTCATACTGCCCCTGCTGGCGCAGGATCTCGGCCAGGTTTTCCAAGGATTCTAGGGTCGGAATTGCAGCATCGCCATACCGGAACCGCTGCTTTTCCAAAAGAGGCTCCACCTCGCTGCGAGCTTTTTCCAGCTGACCCGTCTGCAGAAACAAGCGGACGTGGTGGGCTTGGGTTTCCAGAACGTCTGGATCTTCGGCGCCCAGGACCTGCTCCAGCTGCGTGGACGCTTCCGTCAGCAGCACATCAGCCTCCTGAAAGCGTCCCTGGTCCATCAGGTTCAGGGCCAAGGCGCGCTTCCGGAGCAGCGTCTGGGGAGCTTCGGCACCCAAGGCTTGAGAGGAAAGTTCCAGAACCTGACGCTGCAGGGCTTCTGCATTCTCCAGGTCTCCCACCCAGGCCAGGAAGTCGGCGTAACGGTCAACGGCGTGCAGGGTCACCGGGTCGTCCACCCCGGGGCCTTGCTGCGCCAGTTCAATGGTCTGCTGATAGGTTTGGTTCGCTTCTTCATAGAGGCCCAGGTCGCTTTCGATTTGCGCCTGCAGGAGGAAGCTTTCCAGCGTCCGAGCATCTGCGGGACCAAACACCTGGTCCGCCACAGCAACGGTTTCCTTGGCCGCAGCAAGCGCCTCTTCCAGGCGTCCTTCACTGTAGAGCTGTTCGGTCTGTGTCCGGGACGTGTCCCAGCTTTCCGCTTCTGAAGAGGCCTCGACCATGGGCCCAGGGGTGGTCGGCTCAGTTTGGGCGTTCACACAGGCAGGCGAACCCCCTAGCAGAAGCAGCACAAACAGTTGAGTCAGACGATTTTGTAAACGAGTCATAAGCACTTTGATTGAAAGAGTTCAGGCACCAACAAGGTCTTTAACCTTTTCCAGCTGTTCAGAGATTTCCTCCCACTGTTTCATGTCATGGTTGAGGCGGTCGGTCAGGCGTTGCTTGTACTTTTCTAGCTCTCGGACTTTTTCAGGCGGGGTGGTCTGATAAAAATTTTCAGTGCCAAAGCGGGCGTCAATGGATTCGATCTCCTGCTCCTTCTCAGCAATCTTGCGCTCCAGCTTCTCGGCATCCCGCTCTAGGCGGGTGAGTTGCTTGCGAGCTTCGCGCCGTTCGGCTCCGGACGCCTGGGTCTTCGCTGCCGGCGTGTCCCGGGTCTGAGAGAGGGCTTGGTCACGGCTGAGGTAATCATCCCCAAAGCGCTCCAAAAATTCGTCATAGGAGCCTTTGAAGTTGCGCGCCCCTTCCGGGGTCAGTTCCAGGATGTGGGTGGCAATGTGCCGGACAAAGTGCCGGTCGTGACTGACCACCAGAACGGTCCCGGGGAACTGAGCCACGGCTTCAGCAAGCGCTTCCACGCCTTCCAGGTCGAGGTGGTTCGTGGGCTCATCGAGCACCAGCACGTTCCGTTTCTCCAGCATCATCCGCGCAAAGAGCAGACGGGCAGACTCGCCTCCGCTCAGGGCCTGCACCTGCTTCATGGCTTCATCGCCGGAAAGCAGCACGCGCCCCAGCAGGCCTCGGATGAAGCTGACGGTTTCCTGAGGAGCATACTGGTAGAGCCACTCATACGCACTGATCTTGCCCTGAAGCTGCTCATGGTGGTCCTGAGCAAAGTAGGAAATGCTCACCTCATGCCCCCACTCCCACGCGCCGTCATCGGCTGGAATCTGCTCGAGCAGGAGCTTGAGGAGGGTGGACTTGCCAATTCCGTTCGGACCAATCAGGGCCACGCGCTCACCACGTTCAATCTCAAGGGAGATGTTTTCCAGCACCGACACGTCCCCGTAGCGTTTGGAAAGCCCTTCGGCCTGCAGCACCACCTTCCCGGAAGGACGGGTCTGCTCAAACCGCAGCTGCGGCGCAATCCGCGAAGACCGCTTGATCTCCGGAATCTCCATCTTGTCAATCATCTTAGCCCGAGACTGAGCCTGACGGGCCTTGGTCGCTTTGTAGCGGAAGCGGTCCACAAAGGCCTGCATTTCGGCAACCTTGCGTTCCTGACTTTCAATCAGCTTCTTCTTCTGCTCCTCATTGAGGGCTTTGGCCTCCAGAAACTGCTCATAGTTGCCGGGGTAGAGCCGCAGCTCCTGGTAGTCGATGTCCACAATGTGCGTGGCCACCGAGTTGAGGAACTGCCGGTCGTGGGAGATGAAGATCAGGGTTCCATTGAACTGATCCCGCAAAAAGGCCTCCAGCCACTTGATCGAGACAATGTCGAGGTGGTTGGTCGGCTCGTCCAGCATCAGCACATCCGGACGTCGAAACAGCAGCTGCGCCAGCAGCACCCGGAGCTTGAAGCCTCCGGAAAGAGCGCTCATCTTGCCCTGGTGGTAAGCGTTGCCAATGCCCAGTCCGGCAAGCAGCTCTGCGCCAAATGATTCAGCAACGTAGCCGTCTTGCTCAGCAATGACGCCTTCCAGTTCGGCAAGCCGGTGTCCGGTCTGAGCGTCCTGCTGTCCGCTTTCCAGCAGCTGCTCCTTCTCCTGCATGGCGTCCCAGAGCTCCTCTCGCCCACGGAGGACCACGTTGAGGACCAGTTCGTTTTCATACTGGAAGTGATCCTGCTTGAGCACGCCCACCTGAGCCTGCCGCGGAACCGAGACCACGCCGGCCGTGGGCGTCTCTTCGTTGGAGAGGATCCGGAGGAGGGTGGTCTTGCCGACCCCGTTGGCGCCCACCAAGCCGTAACGCTTGCCAGGGTCAAAGCTTAAGGAAACCTCCTCGAACAGGACCTTCTGTCCATAATTCATGGTAAGGCCGGCCAGGTTGATCATTCGGGATTCTTTCTGATTGGAAGTGGCATTGAGTGCGTTTGAGCCGAGTCGTTGGGCAGGAGGCGGGTTGCGGAGCAGAAAAGCAGACTAAAAAACCCCTGTACGTGGCTGTGTGGTTACAAAATTAAAAAAAATCCTTGCCAACCACAATGCGATTTTCTCATAATCGCAGAGATTTTTTGGAGCAAAACTCAGCAAGTTGGGGTCTCCCAGTTTGTTTTTGACTTCCCTTTTTGGTGAACGATGCACCGAAGTACGGTTTCCTCGGGGGCTCCTCCGCGGCTGGACCTCACCCTTCCGGACGAAGAAGCGCTCCTGGTTCAGTTGCTGGAGCACCTCCACCACTCCGGATTTGTGGTCGATGCCCCCACCCCTGAAGAGGTGGCCGCCGGGGAGTGGGTTCTGCAGAACTTTTTTGAGCAGGAAGGGGAGGTCCTCCGGACGCGGCTGAGCCCCGCCAAGCGACAGAACTTCCTGGCTTACCTGCAGGGGCAGTCCAGTCCGGCGCTGCGGACCCGCCTCCGTCAACGCATCCAACGGGCCTTCAACCTGGCCGCCCGTGGCACGCACCATCCGGTGAGCCTCAAGCGCGGCGTGGCCCTGAGCGCTCTGCAGCCTCAGCATCCGCTGAATGAGCTGCTGCTGCTGCTGGAGGGGTACTGGCACCAGTTCCTCGCTTCAGCAGAGGCCCGAACCGCCGCGGCCGCTCCTCCTCCGGAACCTGAAGCGGACGAGCATTACACAACCGAGGACATCCTGAAGCTCCGGAAGCAGGTGCAGGAACGGCTGGAAGGCCGGCAGTTTGTGCAAGGAGTGTTAGGGCTGATTGCCCAGCAGCGTGGAGTGTCGGTTGACGAGTTGACCCGCGAGCCCGCCTCCGGTGGGACCTCCGGACACGCCACACAGGCGCCTCTGCGCTTCATCCGTCCCTCCACCTACGTCCCGGAACGTCCGCTGCCGGCCCCTCGGCCACCCGAAGCTGGCCTTTCTCCTGAGCCCTTGCTAGCATCGGCGGCAGAGGAACCGGCATCTCTGCTGGTTTCTGCTGAAGAAGAGGGCGTGCCCGGACTGTTTCTGGAGCCTGACGGAGACCTGGAAGCGCCGGCTCCCGTTTCAGCGCCTCCGGCCCCTCCACCTTTGGAGGAAGACCTCGAGGAGCCGCCCGCGGATCCTGCTCCCCTGCCTGAAGTGGTGCAAAGCGTCAGCGCCTTGCTCGACTTTGAGGATGAGGATTATGGGGCGGATCCGGAAATTGACAACCTTGGACTGGTGCAGGTAGTGGAAGACGACGCAGATGTAGTTTTTGGAAATGGCCCGATCACCGCTGAATCGATGGCCCGCTTTGTTCAGCAGTACCCTGACTCGGCTCTCAAGTTCCTGCTGCGACGGGACATTGACGGTCGTCCGCTCCCTCGGGAGCATGAAGAAGTGCATTACATGTGGGAAGGACGCGACCTCAAGCGCCCTCGCCTCAAGCGTTACATCCTCAACCTCATGGGATGGGAGGACTTTCCCGACCTGCCCATTCATGAACTCCTCTCGGAAGTACGCAGCAAGCTCTTTGAGATGCAACACCGCTGACTCCTCCCGGCGGGTCTTCGGATTCGCCGGCCCCCTCCTCAGGCGCCTTCTTGCCTCACCGAAGCACCTCACGGTGGCCTCGTGTTTCTGAGCGGGAGTGCTTCATTTTGTTCCTCCCCCAACTGTCCGATTAAGTTTTAATTTTTGAAAAAACTACCCCTCTTTCGGAAAAAAGCCGCTGGGCCCGGATTGGCTTTCCTCCTCTAGCAAAGAGGAGCGGCCCATTTCCCCGCTTGTCAAGTCGGCTTCAATCGGATAATTCTAGTCTTCGTTTCCTTCCAAGAGGGCGTAGTTGCCTGGGTTGTGCAACAAAAGCCAACCGAACGGGATCGATGGTTTAACTTTTGCTCTTTGACTCTCACCGGAACATGCAGGAACCGTTAAGTGGCTGAACTGTTTTTGGAAAGCCTGCGAAACCGCAGCGGACCTGAGCAGCCTTTGCCATTGCATGGACTCCTGATCCAACGCCTCAAGTGATTTTAATAAGTTGAATTGACCTGATGTCTCTCACCAAAAAACACACCCTTTCTGAAAGACTCCGTTACCAGCTGGATAACTTCATGTCCAAGGGCGGCGCGTCCGTCTTTCTGGCGCTCCTTTTCCTGTTCTTCATCGCATTTGTGGTCATGGGAGCAGTGCGATTGGGGGCCTTCTTTTTATTTCCGGATGACACGATTGAGGAGCAGGGGTTTTTGCTCTGGCACGCCTTTTTTCAGATCATTGACTCCGGGGCCCTGGCGGAGCTTGATGCCCGGTCCAATTTTGCCGGCAAGCTGGTTGCGATCCTCACGATCTTTGTTGGGCTGGTGCTGTTTTCCAGCATGGTGGCCTTCATTACCCAGGAATTTGAGCGGCGCCTGTCGATCCTCCGCAAGGGAAAGAGCCTGGTACTGGAGTCCGACCACGTCCTCATCGTCGGGTTCAGCGACCGGGTCATTGAGATCATCCGCGAGCTCATTGTTGCCAATGAGTCTGATTCCGGAGTCGTGGTGATTCTGGCCGACCGGGACAAGGAGGTCATGGATGATTACATCCGAGAGAGCATCCACGAGTTCAAGACCACCCGTGTGATCACCCGGAATGGTTCTCCCACAAGCCTGAAAAACCTGCAGAGCGCCGGGATTGAGTTTGCGCACTCCGTGGTGATTCTCAACGACGCCAAGTCCTCTGATGAGGATGGGGTCAAGGAGTCGGCAGATGCTCGGGTGCTGAAGACGATCATGGCTGTGGTCTCAGCAAAGGGCGAAGAGGGCGTGCCTCCTGTGATTGCCGAAGTCCACATCGACCGCTACCGCATCCTTGCGCAGAGCATTGTTGAAGGAAAGATCACCACCCTCAACGAGGCGGAAATCCTTGCCCGCATGCTGGTGCAGACCTCCCGGAACGAAGGGCTCGCGATGGTGTATTCGGACCTCGTCGGGTTTCAGGGCAATGAGTTCTACTTCTACCGGCCCGAAAATGGCTGGGGCGGCCTGAGCTTTGGGCGACTGCAGTATCACTTCATGGAAAGCGTTCCCCTCGGCATCCGGAGTCCAGACGGTCGCATCGTCCTCAATCCGCCCCAGGACCAGGTGCTACAAAACGATGACGACATTGTTGTCCTCGCTGATGACGACTCCACCATCGACTTCTCAGAAGAGCCAGCAGTCGCCCCGGAGCCTCGAGCCTACTCCTCGCTGCGGTACACCCTGCCTCCGGAAAATCACTTGGTGGTGGGCTGGAACAACAAGGCCCCCATCGTTCTCCAGGAGTATGCCGCCTACATGACCGAGGGTTCTTCTGTGAATCTGCTCATTGAGCGGGGAAACAATTCCGTCATCCGGAAGAACTTTGAGAACATCTCAGCTCAGTTTCCAAGCATCCGGATGAACCTCAACGAGATCGACTTTCACTCGAAGGATGAGCTTGCGTCCCTGAACCTGCCCACCTACACCACGGTCTCCATTCTTGCTGGCAGTGGAGAGGAGGCAGAAGAAATTGATGCCAAGACCATCATGCGCCTGCTGCAGATTCGCCACCTCTTTCAGGAGCATGAGCGCGCCACCGGAGAAGAGATCACCACCAAGCTGATCACAGAGATCGTCAACTCGGAAAACACCGAGCTGGTGGTCCAGGTGGGCGTCAAGGACTTCCTCATTTCCAATCAGTTTGTCTCCCGGATCTTTGCGCAGATTGCCATGGAGGCAGATGTGATGCGGGTCTATGAGGACCTTTTCTCAGAAGAGGGCAGCGAGGTCTACGTCAAGCACGCGCAGTTGTACTTCGACTTTGGCGACCAGGACGAGGTTGAGGTGTCGTTTGGCGAGTGTGTGTTGGCGGCTCAGCAGCGTCAGGAGGTGTGCTTTGGGATCAAGCTGGCTCGGGAGCAACGAGACGCCTCTCGGCTCTTCGGCATCCACATCATTCCCCGGAAGGACCATGCCTTCCGGCTGAGCCGCACCGATGCCCTCATCGTTCTGGCAGAAGACGAATCCTAAGCTCCGGGGCCTTCTCGACCTAGCATGGCGACTGACCGGGCGACCTTGCTTGCGTCACGTCGAGAGGGCTTCTGGCACAACGGCCGATTGATCCTCTGGGCTAAGGAACGTTATGCTGAACAGACCCGCTCGAACTTCCTGAGCCCGGGAAGTGTGCCCCTGAACCGCTCTCCTTGAACCAACCATGCGCCACCCTCAAACCATTGCCCAACACGAAGGCCACGCCCTCGAAACCGTCACCCTCGAAAGCCCGGAGGCCTGTGTCACTCTGCTCAACTACGGAGCCATCACACAGGACTGGCGGATTGCCCACGAGAACCAGCAGAAGCCGGTCATCCTCGGGTACGAAGACGCCCAACGCTACTTCACTGATTCAGCCAGCCTCGGTGTGATTGCCGGGCGGGTGGCCAACCGGACCGCACAGGGACGGTTTACCCACAACGGTCTTTCCTACCAGCTTCCTGTGAATCAACCGCCCCACCACCTCCACGGAGGACACCAGGGGCTCGGCAAACGGTTCTGGACCCTAGAAGCCGACTCGGCACAAGAAGCCATTGAGCTGACCTACCATTCGCCTGATCAGGAGGAAGGCTATCCCGGAGCCGTTGACTTCCGGGTGGCAGTTCGTCTGCAAGGAAGCCGGTTGATTTACGACCTTGAGGCCCGTCCAGACCGCCCCACGCCCATCAACCTGGCTCAGCACACCTACTACAACCTGATGGGCTCCGGAGACATCTGGGCTCACCAGCTTCAGGTGGATGCTGAGCAGTACACGCCCACAGATGCGACCCTGATTCCCACTGGAGAGCTCGCTTCGCTCCAGGGCACTCACTTTGACTTCCTGCAGCCGCAGACGCTGGGAGCCGCGGATCCGCAACGACAGGGAACCGACATCAACCTCGTGCTCACTCCGGGTCGAGCGACCACCAAGCCCGCCGCAGTGCTCACGGCTCCAAGCGGGGTGACCCTGCGCCTCTGGACCGATCAACCCGGCCTGCAGCTGTACAATGCCATGCACCTGCAGCCGTTCACCGGAGGCCTGAGCGGTCAGTCCCACGACCGCTTTGGCGGCCTGTGCCTTGAGCCTCAGCACTTCCCGGACAGCCTCAACCACCCTGCGTTTCCTTCCATCTGGGTCACTCCTGAGCAGCCCTATCGGCAGCGACTGGAGGTGGAAATTACAGCGACTTGAGGGCAACTCCGCCAACTTCGCAGGCTCTGTCTGAGAGTTAGCAAAGTATTTGCATCTCTTTTTTTGAGAATTTGTCCTGTGCCCGCCTCTGCCACCAGAGGCGTCACCTTCAACCCTCGCTGCGGCGTCTGCCCCCATGCCTCGATTCAACCTGGAAACCGCTCTCAAGGTCCGGGAACGTCTGGAGAAGCTTTACCAGAAGGCGCTGGCTGAGGAGCTGCAGATTGAGCAACGCATTCAGCGTCAGCAGGACCTGGTACAGGAGGCCCTGTCCGATAACCTGGAAAAAACGAATCAGTCCAAGCAGCAGGGTTTTACCATCGCAGACCTCCAGATGAGCCAACAGTTCCAGAGTCGCTTGGAACGCATTTTGGAAGTCACTGATGAGCACCTCCGGCGTCAGCAGCAAGTTGTGCAGCTGAAGCGTCAGGAGCTGACCCGGGCTTCGCAGAAGAAGCGGGTGCTGGAAATCTTGAAGGAAAAGCAGGAGCGCGAGCACCGTGCCGAGATGGAACGTCGTGAGCGCATGGAGGCGGATGAAATTGCCCAGAACCTGCGTCGATACCGAGAAGATTCATGAGTTTTTTGCTGCCACCTCCTCCTCAACGTCCGGGGGCTCAACCCGGTGGATTTGACCTCATTCCCGATTTGCGTGTGAAAATCTCTTTTTTAATCAGCTTTTTAGCCTTGACGACTCTGTTTCTTTTTCAGCCAAGGCCCGCTTATAGCATACCGACCAGCGTGGATGAAGCAACGCAGGCGGTAGGAGACCTGTGCCGCGAATACGGCCTCAACTTCTGCGCCTCTCCTCCTCCAGAAGCCGGGAATGGGGACCAGAAGCCCCGTGAGTTCACGGCCACCGAGAAGGAGATTCTGACGCGGCTGGCTGACCAGCAGGATCGGTTGCGCATCCGGGAATCCGACTTGGATCGTCGGGAGACGCAACTGAAGTCCCTGCAGGAAGACATTCAGCGTCAGATCACGCAGCTGGAGTCGCTGCAGCAGGAGATCGAACAAGGCATTGAAGCCAAAAAGGCTCAGGACAATGAAATGCTGGACAAGGCCGTCGCCTTCTACTCCAAGATGGACGCGGCCACCGCTGCCCAGTCAATTTCCAACCTGGACCGCAAAGTTGCTGTGAACATCCTGATGCGGATGAAAGACAAGCAGGCCTCCGAAGTGCTGGCGAGCATGGGAGCTGCTCAATCCGCCGAGTTGATTGCCGAAATCGCCAGCAAGAAATAAGAACATGATCGGACTCGTAAACAGCGCTGTGCCCGGAAGTGAATCCGGTAGCAAGTCAGCAAAAGGCGCCTCGGAAAAAGGGGCAGGAAATGGATTTGACAGCTTGCTGGGAAGCGAGTTGACCCCGGAAGAGGCAGCAACAGGACAGGCCCTCCCGCTGGACGGCGAAGGACTGACGGAAGAGATGCTGGCGGAGCTGACGGCAGAAGAACTGGCGCTCCTAGAAGAGCAGGCTCAGGAAGACCCCGACCTGCTTAATGAAGAGATGATGGCTGCCATCCTTGGGCAGCTTCCTCCTTCCCTGGCACAGGACCTTCCCAAGGGTGAGCTCTCTGCTGCCGACCTGAATGCTCTGCGCCAGCAACTCCTGAAGCAGGCTTCAGACCTGAACAATCAGGAAGTGGTGCTCGAAGGAGCCGATCCTCGTGTGGATCCGCAGGCAGAAGTGGAACGTGCGGTTCCGGGAACCGAGGAGCAGCTCTTTTCCAACCTCGTCAGCGAAGAAACAGCGGACTCTGAACTGCAGCCAGATGTCTCGGCGGTCATCCGCCAGATGGCCCTCAAGCGCGGCAAGGCCGAAGGAGAGTCCCTGGACAACCTCCACGAGTTCCGGGCGCAGAATCAGCGCATTCAGGACCTGATCAACGAAAACGTGGAAGCTGATTTCCAGGAGACGGATCCCACCGAATTGGCCCAGCTGGACCTGAAGCCCAACCTGAAGCCACAGATGAGCTCCGTCGCCGCAACCGGGCTGGAGACCTCTCTGAGTTCCGCCTCGAACGTTCAGTTTGCCGGAGTTGCATCTCAGGCAATGGACGACCTCGCTTCTCAGGAAACTGAGGTCCGGTCTCAGCAGGTGCAGCAGCATCAGGCCTTTGGCACCAACTCAGTGGAGGGACGTGCCGACCAGATCACCCAGCCTCAGGCTCCAACCCGGACCCCTGTGCTGGAACTGCCCTTCGACTTCAACCAAGTGATGACGCGCATCCGGACCATGCGAGACGGGGACTCTCAGGAGATGACCGTGCAGCTGGAGCCCGAGCACCTTGGGAAGCTGGTGATGAAGGTGCGGCAACAGGGAGGCGAGCTGTTCCTGGACATGAAGGTGGACAACCCCATGGCCAAGCAGATTCTGGAATCGGGCTTTGACGTCCTCCGGAATCGAGTGACGCAGCAGGACCTGAACTACCGCGACCTGAGCATGAACGTAAACGTCGGTCAGCAGAACTCCGGAGGCTTCGAGCAGCAGCAGGAACGCCAGGAGCAACTTGAGCGCATGACGGCCGCGGCGAGCCGAGGCGCTGAGCGAAGTGCGGCGATCAACAGTTCGGCTCCATCTGCCGCGCGAACGCGCGGAGGGGGCTCCGGACTCAACCTCTACATCTGAGTAACGCCATGAACGTAAGCAACGTCGATCAAGCCATTCAGCAGGCAGCAACCTCCCAACGGGCGGCGGCTTCCAGTAGCAGTGGCGATGGCAAGCAGCTGGGCAAACAGGACTTCCTGAACCTGCTCATGACCCAGATGTCTCATCAGGATCCGATGAATCCGATGGACACTGAAAACATGATGCAGCAGATGTCCTCCCTGTCGACAGTGGAACAGTTGCAGAACCTGAATGCCCAAGTCGGTGACCTGATGAAGCTCCAGCGCCAGAGCGCCTGGGCCGGCGCCAGCAGCCTAGTGGGACAGGATGTCGAGATCGGCACCCGCTCCCTTGCGCTGCAAAATGGTCAGGCGACGCCGCTCTCCTACAACCTTGAAGGAGACGCTGATCAGGTTGTGGTTCACGTCATGGATGGCAACGGAGAACTGGTCCGTCGGGTGAACCTAGAGGCCCGCGCTCAGGGCTCCCATCAGTTCACCTGGGATGGCCTTGATGCCGAAGGCGATCCCATGCCTGACGGCAACTACCGCTTCGACATTGTCGCCCGGACCGACAGCGGTGAGGGCATCAATGTGAAGATGTCCAAGTCCGGACAGGTTTCCATGATCAAGCTGGACGATACCAACCCGCTGATTCAGATCAATGGCGAGTGGCTCCCAGCCAACAGCATCCTGGGAGTGAGCAATCGCTCCAGCAAACGCTTTGACGCGCTGCAGCCTCTGCCGCTAAGAGAGGACCTGCAACCCAAGTCTCTGAACTCCATGCCAGGGACACTCCGTCTGGATGAAGAACAACGCTGATTTTCGAATTCCGCACCTTGCGGCTCTGAACCCTGAACTCAATAAGGAGATTCCATGGCTTTACTAGGATCGCTGCAAACCGGTGCCAGTGGGGTGAAAACCCACGGCAAGGCGATGCAGGTGATTGGTAACAACATCGCCAACGTCAACACCTACGGCTTCAAGCGCAACATCGTTGCCTTTGAGGACCTGATGGGCAACAACTACCCGCAAGGAGGCTCGTTTACCCAGGTCTCCAACGGGGTCAAGATCGGCAGCGTGGAACAGGAGTTCACGCAAGGAGCCTTTGAAACCACCTCCATGGCCACCGACATGGCCATCGGCGGCGGCGGCTACTTCACCGTTGTCGATCCGGCGACGGGCAAGGAAATGTATACCCGGAATGGACAGTTTTCCTATGACAAGGAAGGCTTCCTTTCCACGCCACGAGGACACCGTGTGCAGGCGCTCGAAGTGGACCGCAACACCGGCGAAAGCAAGGGCCTTCCGGGTTCCCTGAAGGTTCTCGGACTCGTCGATCCGCCTCAGCCGACAGGTGACGGACGAAACGGAACCGGCATTCGAGTGGCCGTCAATCTGGACGCCAACGCCGTGGTCAAGGACATGCCCCTGGATCCGACCAACGTCCGGGATTCCATGTACAACTTTGCGACCTCCACCACCGTCTATGACCAGTACGGAAACAGCCACACTGCCACCGTGGCCTTCCGGAAGCGCCCGGACCTGCCTGAGCAGGTGGACGCAGCAACCGGTCTGCCCATTCCCGGTACCGGTGTCCGGAACCAGTGGGAGTACTACATGATGCTGGACGGCGCCTCCCTCGGACAAATGCCAGGGACTCAGGTCGCTGTGGGCGGCGGATTCCTTCAGTTCACAGACGACGGTAAGCTCATTGCGGCCACCAGTGGTTCGTTTGAAGCAACCCCGGGCGGAGTTGATCCTGCTACCGGACAAGCGCTGCCAGGCGGACCGCCTCGGCTCGTACCGCAGCCGGTGGATCCGGAAACCGGTGTTCCGCAGTTTGCCGTGCCGTTCAACGGGGAAGACCCCGTGGTGGTGGGCCTGCACCTGGGAGACGGTTTCAATCCGGATGATCCCACCGATCCGCGGACCGGTCTGGACGGACTGACCCAGTTTGCCGGCAAGTACAACGTCATCCGGGCCAGTGCCGACGGAAACGCGTCTGGTACCCTGGAAAACATTTCGGTGAAGAGTGACGGAACCGTCGAGGGCGTGTTCGACTCGGGCTACACCCGTCCGATCGGACGAGTCGTGCTGACCAAGTTTGACAACCCGGGCAAACTCGCGCAGGTGGGAGACAACCTCCTCCGCGAAACTCAGGGCGCCGGGAAGAAAGTGACGGGTCAGGCGGGAACCGCCGGCTTCGGAGAGATCCGGAGCATGAGTCTGGAGCAGTCCACCGTTGACCTCTCCAACGAGTTTGTGAAGATGATCGAGTCGCAGCGGGCCTTCCAGGCAAACGCCAAGACCGTGACCACTTCCGATGAGATGATCACGGATCTCGTCAACATGAAGCGTTAACCCGTTTCATCGGCTTTGGGGGCCTCACGCTCCCAAAGTCGAACCCTCCTCTGAAGCCTCAGACGCTTCTCCGGATTTCTTCCTCCGAATGGCCTCTCCCAGCTGAAAGCGCCTCCGTCCTTCTAGGTACTTCAGTCCTTCCTCGTACGTATGCGGCTGCACTGCAGGAATCGCAACGGCCTCCCCATTCTGTTCTGGTGCCGTGAAGGTAAAGAAGCAGTCGTTGGTCACCCGGGTTTCCCCCGTTGACGGCTGAATGACCTCGGTGACCACTTCCACCATCAGCGCCTGCTCACTGGTGTAAATGACCCGCCCCGTGAACGAGAGGATGGCCCCGATCTCAACTGGCTCAAAGAAGTACATGTGGTCGACGCTGACAAAATGTGGGCGACGGCGGCAGTGGAGAACGGTGATGTTCCAAGCCAGCTCAAAGGCCTCCCGCATCAGGTACCCGCCAAAGATCTTATTATGGATGTTCTTGGACTGAGGGTGCATGAGTAGCGTGGACTGCCGGATGGTCTCACTCATCGGCACTCCCACCTGTCCGGAGCTGCGAGCCAAGAAGAGGTCGTGGAGCACCTGTCCCTCTTCAGCGGAAGGCGGCTGCCGGTGCACATGCTGATGCGCCAGTTCTCGGCGTTGTTGCTGCCGCACCTCTCCTTCTGCAAAACGCCGAACCGCATCCTCGGTTTCCCGGATGAGTGGGTTCACCGGGGCAGCCGCCTCACCGCGTCGAGACACCATGATGAAGTAGGCGCGGGCCACGGGCCGCCAGCTCCCTGCTTCCTGTGCCGAGATCCGGAAGCCCACCTCCATGGAACTGCGGCCCACCCAGTTGACACTCCCCTGGATGCGCAGGTCCTGATCGCTCCGGAGAGGCCCGGTCAGGTCGATCCGGTCACAAGCGGCGGTCACAATCGTCAGACCCCGTTCCCATCCTTCGGCATGCGTGTAGGCAACCATCCCGGCACTGAGGTCCAACTCCTCCAGGAGCTTCCCCACTCGCAGCCCCCCAAAAAAATTGATGTACCGCTCACGCAGCGTTTCATTTGTAGAAAGGGGCAGGATCTTTTCAAAGCCACTGGCCTCTCCCGGACGTGCCTGCAGGGGACGTTCAGCGGCTTCTGGAGCCGGAGCTCCCTGCAGACGGGATCGGCTCCGAGCCAACTCGGCTGCCTCAAGAAATTCATGCTGTTCGGACATTTGGGTCTTTAGGAAAGGGCCTGCAGGTGATCCCAGGCAGTGAGAAACTCCAAGAGGTGGGGGGCGTCGGAGTCCTGGAGCAACTGCCGGAGCTGCTCCTGCTCCTGAGCATACGCCTCCGGAGTGAGGAAGCCGGCAAAATGAGCCAGCCGTAGCCAGACCAGGTAGGTGGTGAGGGCATCGGTTTCATTGTAGGCGACAATTTCCTGCCAGTGTCCATTCAGCCACATTTCTGCCACATTGTCGCCGCTGGTGCTGAGCTTTCCGGGAATGCGGCAGGCGAGGGCCATCTCGTGCAGTGACGGAGTGGATTTTCCGAAGCTGCCCAAAATGCTCATCAGGTCCACATTGAAGTCACTGGCAGTTGACCAGTAGTCCGGGCCCTCCCAGGGTTTGTTCGGACGTCGCGCAAAATCAGGGGCTTGGAGTCCCTGGGCGACCGCCCGCTGGACGAGGATCTTCAGATCCGCCCGCTGAGAATTGAACCCCACGAGCTGCGGGTGGTGCTGTCCTACCGCCTGCAAAAAACGCTGAAGGATTTCCGACTCCTTCCCCTGCTCCGGATCCGTGACATCGTGCGGCAACGAGGTCAGCTGCAGCGAGACTTCCCCGTTGCGGTGAACCTTCCGGGTGACCGCAGCAATGGAAACGACGCGGCAGAGGATCGTTTTCAGGTAAGGCTGCGGGTCGTCGTCTGATGCGCCTCCGTGACGCCACATTTCCTGGAGCACCTCTTCCGGAAGCATCTCCTCCGGAAGCTGGTACAGCCGACGTCCCAGCTCCGGGTCCGGGACCCACTCCACATCAAACACCCACACCGTGGACTCCAGCTTCTTAAACATGGTACTGCTCCAGAGAAAAAGCCTGCCTGCGGGAGCACAGGGGTTCCCAAACGCCCCTACTGTAAGCCACTTTCAGCCAGCAGGTCAATGGTGACGTCGTCCGGGCCGCACGAGCTGTTTGTGCATTTTTCACAGGTGTGGCATGGTGCAGGGGTTTTTTGAACCTTACGTCCTTGGCCACCGCCTCAACTTTTCTTACTCCAGCAGTTTCATGAAAAAGATCTTCAATCGTCCCGAACTGTGGCTTGTGGGCCTTCTGTTTCTGCTCATGGTGCCCGCAGAACGCCTGGAGCTTTTTCCGATGGTCGAAAACCAGCTCCTCGGCTTCCGGCACATCTGGCGAAACAGTGCCCTGCCTCCGGAACAGACTCAGTTCCCTTACGACCAGATCCTGATTGTGGACACAGAGGAAGAGTTCTTTGACGAATACGGAAGCTGGCCCCTCAAACGCAAGGACATTGCCACCATTGTCACCAACCTCCACAAGCTTGGAGCAAAGGTCATTGCGCTGGACATGCTGATGGACTTTCCCAACGGCTATGACGAGGACCCGATTCTCGCAGAGGCACTGAAGGCCGCAGGAAACACGATGGTGGTGTCGCAGCTGCAGCTCAAGAATCAGGAGCTGCAGGGCATCAATGGTCCAACCGAGGTGCTTGCAGAGGCCACTCAGGATGGCTACACCAACCACACCCTGATCGGGAGCAACCTCTCGCGAGTCCGGTTCTATCCCCAGATTCACCAAGAACACAACCTCTGGCCCTTTGCCGTGAAGGCCCTCTCCATGGCTGTGGGCGAGGAGCCTCGGCTGGAAGGACAGACCCTAGTGGTGGGGCCTTATCAAGCGCCACTGGATCATAACTACGACCTCTGGATCGACTTCCCCAGCCTGCCTCCGCACACCAACTTTCTCAGCAAAAACACTCCGGCCGCCATTACTGCAGCCATGATCCTCATGGACCTTGAGGACATTCCGGAAGAAGACTTCGACTACGAAACCGAAGACCTCCGGCCTCTGGTCGAGGGAAAGATCGTCCTTGTCGGCGACACGTCTGAAGTCTCCCACGATATTTTTGAGACACCAATTGGGGAGGTGTACGGAATTGAGATCCTGGCTGACACCATCAACACCATCATGAGCAACGGCCCCATCCGGCCGGCTCCAGAGTTTGCCGAGCTGGCGGTTCTGCTGGGGCTCTTTCTGCTCTTTGTGGCCGCTTCGCATTCGGGACACTTTGCCACGCCGCTGTACCTGCTGATCACCGTCGCCTACGTGGTGGCCGCGTTTTACGCCTATGTCTACCACGGAGTCGCGTTTTCCATGACCTACGCGTTGCTGGCGTGTGTGCTCAGCTTCGTCCTCATCAACCTTTTCCTCTACCTGAAGGAACGCAAACAGAAGACCTTCATCAAGGGCGCCTTCTCGCAGTACCTCTCACCTGCTGTGATTGACGTCATTGTCGATGACCCGAGCAAGCTGAAGCTGGGAGGCGAGCGCCGGGAAATGACGGCCTATTTTTCGGATGTGCAGAAGTTTTCCACCATCTCCGAGAAGCTGACTCCAGAAGAGCTCGTGCAGCTGCTCAATGAGTACCTTACTGAGATGTGCAACATCATTTCGTCTCACAATGGCACCATCGACAAGTTCGAAGGCGACGCCATCATCGCCTTCTGGGGGGCTCCACTCGAGCAGCCCAACCATGCCACCCTCTGCTGCCTCGCGGCCATTGACATGCAGGAGCGGCTTGCAGAAATGCGGAAGGTTTGGAAGCAACAGGGACGCGACCAGCTCTATGCCCGCCAAGGCATCAACAGCGGCCCCATCGTGGTCGGCAACATGGGCTCCGCCCAGCGCATGGACTACACCATGATGGGCGACACCGTGAACCTCGCCGCTCGGCTGGAAGGTGCCAACAAGTTTTATAAAAACTACACCATGATCTCCGGTGACACCTACAAGCAAGCCCAAGACGCCGTGGACGTGCGCCTTCTGGATGTCATCCGAGTGGTCGGCCGCAACGACCCGGTTCATGTCTATGAACTGCTGGCCCGGAAGAACCAGACCACCGGCACCATCGCCGGCGCAACGGAAGCGTACGCCCAGGGACTTCAGGTCTACCAAGAAGCCGATTTCAAAACCGCCATTCAGCACTTTGAAAAGGCCCTCTCGATTCATCCTGGAGACGGTCCCTCCGAGGTGATGCTGCAGCGCTGCCAGCAGTACCTCGTCGACCCCAGCGGCTGGAACGTGGTCTTCACCCACACCGAAAAAGGATAAGCTGCTGTGAGTCGCCCTCAGCGCAAGCGGCTGGACGTGCTCTTGGTTGACAAGGGGCTGGCTCCTTCTCGAGAAAAGGCCCAGGCTTATGTGCTCGCTCATCAGGTTCGCGTCAACGGAACCCCTGCCGACAAGCCCGGGAAATCCGTTCCGGAAGATGCGGTGCTGGAAGTGTTGGGACGCGACCACCCGTATGTCAGTCGCGGGGGATTGAAGCTCGAAGGAGCGCTGCGTGAGTTTGCCGTTGCTCCGGAAGGGTGGGTGGCTCTGGACATTGGAGCCTCAACCGGGGGCTTTACCCACTGCCTCCTGTTGCATGGTGCCGCCAAGGTGTTTGCCGTCGATGTGGGCTATGGGCAGCTGGCTTGGGAACTTCGCCAGGATCCACGGGTGGTTTCCCTAGAGCGAACCAACGTTCGCTACCTGGAAGCAGAAACGCTTGGAGAGCTCGTGGACCTGGTGGTGATTGACGCTTCGTTCATTTCCTTGCGCCTGATCCTTCCCAAAGCCGCGGAGTTCCTGAAGCCCGGTGCGTTCGTCCTCGCCTTGGTCAAGCCGCAGTTTGAGGCCGGAGTGGAGGAGATTGGGCGGGGCGGGAAGGTTTCCAGCGAGGACACCCACCGGCGGGTGCTGGATGAACTGAGGGCGGAAGCCGAGTCCTGTGGATTTACGGTCCGGGGCGAAAGTCACTCTTCGATCATCGGGAAGAAGAGCGGCAACCGTGAATTTTTCCTCTGGTTGCAAAAATGAGTCAGGAGCTCCGGGAGGTGCCGCTCCATCAGGTGGTGCCCAACCCGAACCAGCCACGTCGACGTTTCAACGAACGTTCCCTTCAGGAACTGGCCCAGTCCATTCGGAGTCAAGGCATCCTCCAGCCACTGGTGGTCCGGGAGCGGGCTCAGGATCATTACGAGTTGGTTGCAGGAGAACGTCGCTGGCGGGCCCTGAACCTCCTAGAGGCAGAGACGGTTCCGGTGCTGGTTCGGAAGGTTTCTGATCAGGAGCTGCTGGAAGTGGCGTTGCTGGAAAACATTCAGCGGGAGGACCTCAGCCCCATTGAAGAGGCTCAGGCTTATCAGGACCTGCTCCGGATGTACGCCTGTACCCAAAATGAACTGGCCCGCCGTCTGGGCAAGGACCGCTCCACCATTGCCAACCAACTGCGGCTGCTCCAGCTTCCGGAGGCCATTCAGCAAGATGTTGAAGCCGGGCGCCTCTCTTCCGGACACGCCCGGGCGTTGCTGGGACTTCCTGGAGCCGCGTCTCAGCTTCACCTCCGGGAGCAGATCCTTCGACAGGCCTGGAACGTCCGGCAGACCGAGAAAGCGGTTAAGGCCGAGCAGGCTCGGTGGGCGAGCCTATTCCGGACGCCAGGCTCCTCTCGTTCCACACCTCAGACCTCCGAATCCACCCAGATCCACCTGCAGTCCCTAGAAGAGGAATTCAGCCGTCACCTCCGGACCAAGGTCTCCATCCACTTCCACTCCGGGCAGGGTCGGATTGAGCTGCACTACTCGTCTCTCGAAGAATTTGAACGCCTGCAGGCCCTCCTGCTGACCCCATAATTCCCAAGGTTTTGCCCTCACAAAACCGCTGTAACGGTTTACTAAATCCGTTTAGTAGCAGAAATCACCACTAGAGTTACAATTTTTTACTGGACTCCTCCGCCAAGCATCGGTATGCTAATTCTCAACTTAAGAATTCCGTTGCTTCTCCCACGAGTACCTCAGGAGAAGCGGCAAAACGGCACCGATTTTTTAGGGAAATCCTGGTTTCGACACCTCCTAAAACAAAGTCGAAGCTTCATGTACCAGGAAAATCGATGCAGGCCTCAGGCTGGAAGATGTCTTGAGATCGGTGCCGGGCTTCCTTGCCACCTCCCCCATTCTTCTCCCTCTTATTGATTCACACGTTGGCTCGGATGCCGAAACGCCTTGGGTTGTCCTTGGTCGGATGCCTCACTCGTTTCTGGGCGACTTCTTGTCCATCAGTGACTCGCGCCTAGACTCCTGCATTAGCCCGCGACTCGGCTCTTGACAAACTCCTGGAAGGAAATACGGTTCCACTCCCGGGGCCCGAGTGCGCGTCCCAGAATGACCCCTTCCGGGCTGATGAGGTAGGTGATCGGGATGTTCTTGACACCGTAAAGCTGAACAATCTCCATCGAGGTATCGGCCACAATGGGGAACGTGAATCCGTGCATCTTCAGAAATTTCTGCACCCGTTCCTCCGTCTCTCCCATAGAAACCGCCAGCACGGTCAGGTTCTCCGATCCAACGTTTTCCTGCAGCGCTTCCATGTCTGGCATCTCCCGCAGGCACGGAGCACACCACGTGGCCCAGAAGTTCAGCAGCACAAACTTTCCCCGGAACTCGCTCAGCGGCAGTTCCCGCCCATCCATCAGCTTCATCTCAAAGTTATGAGCCTCAATCAGCATGGTGGGCATCTCGACCTTCATCTCCTTGAGGAGGGTCCGCTCGCTGTCTGTCAATGGCACCTTCTGCGCCCAGCCAAAGGAGGTCCAGCTCAGGCAGAGGAAACTCAGTAGCACAAGGAATCGCATCAGTTTGCACCCGTCGGTTCAGGGAACGAGGTACGCAGCAGGTGCCGCATCACCGCATCCCGGTAGTTCTTCTTCTGTTCCAGCATCACCACAAAGTAGCGGTCCTCCACATCAGGGAAGTAGCCCGCAATGTTGTAGATGCCCTTGAGGGTTCCGGTTTTCAGGCGGACGCCTTTTTCCAGCGGCAGCAGGGTCTCATACGGTTCAAAGGCTCGGAGCAGTTCGAGGATCATTTCCGGGGTCATGCGGTTCTGACGCGAGATCCCAGACCCTTCTGCAATCTGAAAGGTTTCCGGAGCCCACTGCATCTGACGCTCCAGGAACTGCTGAAACGCCCGGACGCCCTTTCCGAGAGACGCCGGATTGCCTGCCTGCTGACGTCCCATTGCCAGGAGCAACTCGTTGGCAATGTAGTTATTGGAATATTGAAGCATGCCGGCAAGGACTTCCGGAAGCTTTTTCGGATTGAGGTACCGCAGCACCCGCCGGTCGGTTGGCCCCACTTCACGGATCCCATAAGAGGGCTCCTGAAACTGAAATCCCTGTTGCTCCAAGAAGAAGCGGGCCAACTCTGCGCTGTAGTCTAGGGAGCGTCCGGCCTCCAGCGTAATGTTGATGCGGTGCTTTCCAGGCTTCAGTCCCTTTGCCAGCGAGCGCGCCACCTGCGTCAGCGGCGTCTGTGGTTCCGCGGAACGCACGGTTCCATTTGGCTGCACCTCGAGGTAGACCGTGTTGAAGTTGGATGAAAGCGAACCAATTTTGGCGTTGTAGGGGTCCAGCGACGCCTCCAGTCCCGGAATGCTCAACTCTGGATCGAAAGCACTCGTGTCCAAGAACAGAGAACGCCACGTTCGAGGCAATTCCGGAACCGCCGCTAGGGTTTCAGCAAGGTCCGCCCACGTCTCGGACGTTAGGTAAGGATCGCCCCAGCCCTTGATGCCTAGGCGCTGATCGTCACTGACGTACACATCGGTGGGAAACTGGTAATCCGGACCCAGAATGGAAAGGGCCGCGTAGGCATTGGCCACCTTCAGCAGTGACGCGGGGACCAGAGTGGGGTTGCAGCCCTGCGGGTAACGGTAGAGGACCTGTCTGGAGGAACCCACCAGCACACAGCCCTTCTGCACGAGCTTCGACAGCCGGGTGTCCAATGCCTCGTAGCCCGGCGTTTGCGCCGAAGCCCCGGTGCCCAGTAGACTGAGCAGGAGTAGGAGGGTCAGGAGGGAGCGCTTCACGGCTGACGGAACAAAAGGGTGCTGGCCCAAGAGAGCCCCACGCCAAATCCGGCAACCAGCACGGTCTGAAGGTCGGGGTTGTGGAATTCTTCTGCCAGCATGAAGGGAATGGTGGAGGAAACGGTGTTGCCGTAGTTTTCGGCATAAAAGGGGCACTTGTCGCGGGCGACTCCCAGCTCATCGGCAATGGAGTTGACGATGTGCCGGCTTCCTTGGTGCAGCAGCAACCGGTCCACCTGGTCTAGGGTCCAGTCATTCTTCTGCAGCATGGCCCGGATGCTGTCGGGAATCATCCGCACAGAAAAGGTGAACACCGCCCGCCCGTTCATGTGGAGGGTCTGGTCTCGGACCACAATGCTGTCCCACTTGGTGCCGTCGGAACCAAACTCAAAGGCCCCACTCTTCCACACCGGTTGAGTTGAAATCAGGGTCGCAGCAGCGCCATCGCCAAACAGCGTGCTGGTTTTCTTGTCCTTCGGGTCCATGACTTTGGAGTAAGGGTCTGCGGTAAAGAGCACCCCGGTTTTCATCCCCTGAGCCTCCATGAACGCCTGAATGATCGAGAGGGAGTAGACGAACCCCGAGCATCCGAGGGAAATGTCAAAGGCCGCACAGTTCTGAGAAAGCCCCAGCTTGCGGTGCACAATCGCCGACGTGTGGGGCAGGCCGTAGCCATCCGGATTCTGCGTGCAGACCACCAGGCAATCGATGTCCTCTGACCGAATGGGCCGTTGCTGCTTGAGCGCTTGCCAAGCCCGGACGCACAGGTCGGAGGTCTCCATCTCAGGCTCCTTCTGACTGACTGACAGGAACCCGACCTTCTCCCGGACGGTCTGCTCCGTCATGCTGAATGCTTCCATCCGCTCCAGGTTGGAGAGGCGACCTTCCGGCAAGAAGGTCCCGATGGCTTCAATTCCCAGTGTGGCACTCATTTACGTTCCTTGACAAAAGGCTCTCCAATCGCCTGGGGAGCAACGGCTTTTCCGACAAATCCTGCCAGCAAGACAACGGTAAGCACATAAGGTAAGGCTTGAATGAGGGCGACTGGAACTCCGGGAGTTCCCTGCAACCGATTCCCCCACGCGTCCAGAAATGCGAACAGCAAGCACGCCAACAGAGCCGTGGATGGGCGCCACTTGCCAAAGATCATGGCCGCCAGAGCAAAGTACCCCTTGCCTGCGGACATGTCTTTGGCAAAGAAGGCGATCTGCGCCGTAGACAGGTAGGCGCCTGAGAGCCCCCCCAGCACGCCATTGATCATCAAGGCACGGTACCGCATTCCCTGCACCGAGATTCCAGCTGTGTCCACAGCCAAGGGATTTTCCCCGGTTGCCCGCAACCGCAGCCCAAAACGCGTCTGATAGAGCACCCAGGCCGTCAGCGGCACACAGAGGAACGACAGGTACACGAGGATGTTGTGCCCGCTGAGCAACTCCGCATAGACTTCTCCTAGCACCGGAATGGAGCGGGCTTCTTCAGCAAACGGAAGGTCCAGCGCCATGAAGCGGGCTTCCTTGGGCAACTGCGGCGTTTTTCCTCCTTGAGAGAACCACCACACCGCTAGGACCACCGTCAGGCCTCGGGCCACTTCATTGATGGCCACGCATGAAACCACCTGGTTTCCGGACTTGGTGACGCTCACCAAGCCATGCACCATCGAAAGCGCCACGCCAATGCTGATGGCCCCCAAGACGCCCATCCAGGCCGACTGTGTGACATGCGCCACTGCTGCGGCAACAAAAGCGCCTGCGAGCATCTTCCCTTCCAGTCCAAAGTCGATCACTCCGGAACGCTCCGCAAAGATGCCCCCCATCGCCGCAAAGATCAACGGCACCGATACCCGCAGGGTTGCATCCAAGACGAGGAGAATTTCATGCCACATCACGCCACCGACGAATGAGTCCACCGCTTGACCAAGGCCTCTAGCTGCGGCTTGAAGAGGTTTTCCAAAGCGCCGGCAAACAGGATCACCAGCGCCTGAATGAGCACCACCATGTGGGTGTCGATCTTGTCCATTTCAAACGCCAACTCCGCGCCCCCCTGATAGAGCGCCCCAAACAGAATGGACGCCAGCAGCACGCCGAGGGGGTGATTCCGACCAATCAGGGCCACTGCAATCCCGGTGAAGCCGTATCCCAGCTGAAAGTTGAGGAGGATGCGGTGCTGCACTCCCATGATCTCATTCAGCCCCACGAACCCTGCTAGGGCTCCGGAAAGCGTCATGGCAATGATCAGGTTCCGGGGCACATTGATGCCGCCGTACACAGCAGCCGTCTCATTGGCACCTACCGTCCGGAGCTCGTATCCCCAGCGTGTGTGCCAGATGAAGCGCCACACAAAGACGCAGCACAGCAGCGCCCAGAAGAAGCTCGCATTCAGCGGTGAACGGCTCATGCCCCAGTCCCCAAACCACTCATGCAGCTGCGGAATCCACGCGTTGGGCAGCACCTCCCGGGTCTCAGGAGACATCTGCCCAGGCTTGATGAGGACTTCACTGAGGAGCCAGATCATCAAGGAGCTGGCAATGAAGTTGAACATGATCGTTGTGATCACCACGTGGCTGCCACGACGCGCCTGAAGCCACCCTGGAATCGCCCCCCAGAGTCCGCCAAACACCACGGCCCCAATCATGGCTAGGGGCAGGATCACAATGAACGGAAGCGTGTCCGTAGCCAGGCACACCAGCCCCACGCCCAATCCCCCAATGTACGCCTGTCCTTCGGCACCGATGTTGAACAGGCGGGCGTGGAAGGCAATGGCAAAGGCCAATCCCGTGAAGATGTAGTTGGTGCTGTAATAAAGCGTGTAGCCCACTCCTCCGGAGTACCCGAAGGCGCCATAGAGCAGGACCTCCAGCGCCGTCAGCGGATTCTCTCCCACCGACCAGACGATGATGCCTGAGACAAAGAAGGCCAGGAACAGGTTGCCCAGCGTGATCAGGGTCACCAGCAAAATGTTGGCAGAACGTTCGCTCATGCGCCCTCCTCCTGGATGCCGGCCATGAGCAGTCCAATGCGTCGTTCGTCGGCTTCAGCCGCCCTCATTTCTCCCATCAAGCGCCCATCAAACATCACCAAGATGCGGTCACTGAGGGAGAGGATTTCATCGAGTTCCACTGACACCAGCAAAACGGCCTTTTCGGCGTCTCGCATCGCTAGGATCTGTTTGTGAATGAACTCAATCGCACCAATGTCCACTCCACGGGTCGGTTGCCCCACCACCAGCAAATCCGGATCGCGCCCCATTTCACGCGCCACCACCAGCTTCTGCTGGTTGCCTCCGGACATGAGGCTGACCCGGAGGTTCGGGTCTCGGGGACGGACATCGTAGTCGTCCATTTGCTGCCGACATGCGGCCAGCAGCTGCCCCTGATCCATCTCCACGGTCCCATTGAAACGCGCATCGTGGTGATAGCCCAGAATCGCGTTTTCGTAGGCCGGAAACGCCGTCACCAGCCCCATCCGTTGCCGGTCTTCTGGCACATGCGCCATGCCCAGCTGCCGCATGTCTGCTGGAGTGAGGCCGTGTGAAGCGTCGATCAGTGTTCCTGAAAGCTCCAGGCTTCCGGACTGAATGGGCTGAATGCCCGTAATCGCTTCCAGCAGCTCAGACTGACCGTTTCCGGAGACTCCAGCAATGCCGACAATTTCGCCAGCCCGGACTTCGAAGCTGACGTCCTTGACGCGCTTGACTCCGTCGTCTCCTGTCACCGAGAGTCGGTCCACCCGCAACACGGTGGTACGTGGCTTCGACGGCTGCTTGTCCAGCTGCAGAAGCACCTTACGACCGACCATCAGCTCGGCAAGCTCCTCTTGGTGGGTTTCCGCGGTCTTGCGATGGGCGACCATTTCCCCTTGACGCATGACAGAAACCGAGTCCGTGATCGCCATGATCTCCCGGAGCTTGTGGGTGATCAGGACAATCGTCTTTCCCTGCTTCCGGAGCTCCGCGAGAATCCGGAACAGCTCATCGGCTTCCTGCGGTGTGAGGACGCCGGTGGGTTCATCCAGAATCAGGATATCTGCGCCTCGATAGAGCGCCTTGAGGATCTCCACCCGCTGCTGCAGCCCCACCGGCAGTTTGTCCACCTGCGCGTTGAGGTCCACTTCCAGCCCATATTCCTTTTCCAGGCGCATGAGGGCGGTACGGGCGGTGCGCAAGGAGTGATCCAAGGAAAAGCCGGACTCTGCGCCTAGGATCACATTTTCCAGCACCGTGAAGGGGTCGACGAGCATGAAGTGCTGATGCACCATGCCAATGCCGGCGCGGATGGCGTCTTGGGAGGACGTGATGCGAGTGGGGGTGTCGTGGACAAGGATTTCGCCGGAATCCGCCTGATAGAAGCCGTAGAGGATGCTCATCAGGGTCGATTTACCCGCCCCGTTTTCTCCGATGATGCCGTGAATGGTGCCGGCTTCAATCGACAGGTTGACGTCCTGGTTCGCCTGAACTGCGCCAAAGCGCTTGTGGATGTGACGGAGTTCAATGGCAGGCATGGCAATCAGAGGCGGGCCAGCCGCTCAAGCAGGAGGGAGAAGAAGCCATCGGCGTCGATCTGGTTCATGACCTGCGCATTGGCTGAACGGTCGGTAACGCCCCACCAGTCCACAACGGTCATGCCCATCGTCAACTCCGAGGCCGTCTCGACGGTGACGTTCACGGTCTTCCCTGAGAAGAGCTCCGGCTGCAGCAGGTAGGCAATGACGGTTGGATCATGCAACGGTCCTCCGGAACTGCCGTACTTGTTGACGTCAAAGCGTTCATAAAACGTCAGCATCCCATTGGTGGCCCGGCCGACAGCCGAGTCCAGTTCCTTCAAGGCCTGCAGCCATGGCTTGGGCATGAGCGCCTGATGGGTCACATCCAGCGGCATCACCGTCAGGGGGCGCCCGCAGCTGAACACCGCCTGCGCGGCATGCGGGTCCACGTAGATGTTGAACTCGGCTACCGGCGTGATGTTTCCGCCTTCAAAGAAGCCACCGCCCATGGCAACAATTTCCCGGATCTTGGGAAGGATCTCTGGTGCCTTCGCAATGGCCATCCCCACGTTGGTCAGAGGTGCCAGAGTGCAGAGGGTGATGGAATCGTCTTCTGCGGCCAGCAGCGTTTCGATCAACCAATCCACCCCGTGCTGCGTTTGCAGCGGTATGGACGGTTCCGGGACCTCCCAGCCGTCTAGGCCGGTCTTTCCGTGCACGTACTCTGCCGTGACCAGCGGGCGCATGAGGGGACGAGGGCAGCCGGCAAAAACCGGGACTTCCGGACGTCCAGCCAGCTCCACAAGCGCACGAGCATTGCGAGAGGTCAGGGGCAGAGGAACGTTTCCGGCCACCGTGACAATGCCGCGCACGTCCAGCTCTTCCGGACTGGCCAGGGCCAAGAGGATCGCCAGGGCGTCGTCCTGTCCCGGATCGGTATCAATGATGATTTGACGAGGCATGAAGCTGCCGGCAGGAAGTTAGGAAGGCCGGGATGACTCCCGGCCGAATGGAGGATTACTCGGTGGCAACAGGGCAGTTGTTGTCTGCCATGTAGTCGTGCACCGCAATTTTTCCGGTAATGATGTCCCGGCGGATCTGATCCACTTGGTCTCGCATGGAGTCGCTCACCAAGCTGGCATTATTCTCATCCAGTGCCCAGCCCACGCCGTCTTCAGCGAGGCCCAGAACCTTGATGCCCGGCTTCCAGGTGCCTTGGTTGGCGGTCCGGAAGACTTCATAGGCAGCCACGTCCACACGCTTGAGCATGGAGGTCAGAACGTATCCGGGCTGCAGGTGGTTCTGGTTGCTGTCCACGCCAATGGCGAGCTTGTCGTTGTCTGCCGCCGCTTGCAGGACTCCCAGTCCGGTGCCACCAGCTGCCGCGTAGACCACATCGGCGCCACTGTCATACATGCTCTTGGCGAGCTCGCCACCACGGGTCGGATCGTTCCAAGCCGCCGGGGTGGTGCCCGTCATCTTCGAGTAAACGGTCGCGCCACTGTTGATGTGCTTCACGCCCTGAGCGTAGCCACAGGCAAACTTGCGGATGAGCGGAATGTCCATGCCCCCGACAAAGCCAACTTTCCCGGAGGAGCTCTTCATGGCTGCGAGTGCCCCCACGAGGAAGGACCCTTCATGCTCCTTGAAGACAATGGATTGCACGTTCGGCAGGTCCACCACCATGTCGATGATGCTGAACTTGACGTTCGGGAACTCCGGGGCCACCTTTTCCAGCGCCGGTGCCTGACCGAAGCCCACGGCGATCACCGTATCAGAACGCTCTGCGAGCTTGCGCAGAAACTGTTCCCGCTGGGCTTCCTGCTGCACCTCAAACTCACGGTACTTGATGCCTGTCTCTTTGCGGAACTGCTCCACACCGTTCCAGATTCCCTCGTTGAAGGATTTGTCAAACTTGCCACCCATGTCGAACAGCACAGCCGGCTTCATGGCAACGGCAGTGGAGGCAGAAAGCGCCAGCGCCCCAGCACATAACAAACCTGAGATGATTTTTCTCATCGATCTCTCCTTGAAGATATTTGGACCCGAACTGGGGTAGTTCGGAGGGAAAAATTCAGGTGACTCAACACAAAGACTGCATCAAGCAAGCACAATGATTTACTCAAATGCAGAAAAAGGTTCAATTGAAATCCTTGAATCTGGGCAAAAGAGCCCTCCGGAAAACCGCGGTCACTTCTGCAACTCAGGTTTCCAGAGCCCAATCTGCGCCCGCTGAGCCTCCTTCTCAGCCGCTAGGAAGTCGCCGTGCTCCGGAGGGGGCTCTTCGGCAAGCAGGTAGAACGACCAACCGTTTTTCACCAGCCAGAGGTTCAGGCTCTCCCGCCCCGACCAAACCATGCCGGTGAGACGGTAGGTGACCTCCGAGTAGTCATAGGCAACCCGGACGTGGCGGTTGTAGAAGGTCTTGCCCAGCTCAAACGCTGCCTTCTTCTTGAACCACTCGTTGTACTCCTTGCCGTGACTGATGGAACGGTCGGGGGAGACGTGTTTCAGCCACACCCGAATCTCTTGACGAGGCAGACTGAGGCTGCTCTTGGAGAGCTTGTAGGTCCACTTCCGGAACTCGCCACGGTCATCAATCCGAACCCAAACGCTCTCAGAATCCGTGACTCGTCCCAGGGTGCCTTCCAGCATTTCCGGAACCACCGACTGCGTGTCCCGGTTGCCAATCCGGTCAAAGAGACGCTGGCGGATGGATTCGGTTTCCAGAATGCCCTGTGCCCACACGGTGGTTGGCAGCAGCAGCAGCACAAGCAAACGCATCAGCATGGAATCTCCTAAAGCCGATCAGTTTTCAGCAATCGCCTCTGAAGCACTCAGAGGACCGATGGGCAGGATACACAAGCCCATGTGAAAAACCAAGCAACGCACGGCCCTCAGGAAGCCGGCGCTTCTCGGAAACGAGGAGTCGCCTGACCCGTAAAGCCCGGCTTCACCGCAAAGATGCCCCCAATCGTGGGATGGGCTTCCAGCACCTCCGCCGGAGTCGCCTGCCGGGAAGTCGTCACATAAAGCGTGTCCAGGTTTGGTCCCCCAAAGGTGGCACAGGTGACGTTCAGGGCGGGCAAGGCAACCGACCGGTCTTCCTGGCCAGCGGCATCAAACCGCAACACCTGCCCCCCGCCCCAGCGGCAGCTCCACACTCCGCCAGCGGTGTCTGTGGTGGCTCCATCTGGAACCCCCTTCCCTGATGCTGAGGCAAACTTCCGGCGCCCCGAGACGGTGCCAGAATCGAGGTCAAAGTCGAAGGCCTCAATCCAGCCACTGACCGTGTCGCTGAAGTACAGGATGGTGCCGTCCGGACTCCAGCACAGCGAGTTCGAGATGGCAACGTCCGAGACCACAGGATGCACGCGACCGTCGCCGTCAACGCGGTACAGCGTTCCGGAGGACTGCGTGAGCGGAAGATCTTCTCCGGACGGCCCAATGTTGTTCTGCATGGTGCCAAACCAAAACCGTCCGCGCGGGTCGCACTTGCCGTCATTGGCCCGGTTTTGGGGCAGGTGCGCTTCCGGCTGACTCAGACGCTCCAACCTCCCCTGCTCCGGATGAAAGCGGTTGAGCCCATGATGCGATGCCACCAACAGAGTGCCATCGGGACAAACCGCCAGTGACCCGACCATTTCCGGCATCTCCCACTGCTGGTGCTCGCCAGAAGCGGGGTCCCAGCAGTGAATCCGGGGATGTGGGAGGGGGATGTCCACCCACCACAGCCGCTGAGACTCAGCGTCCCAGATGATGCCCTCTCCGAGCATGCAACGGCAATCGACAACACACTCTGCTTGCATGGGGGTTCCTGTATCAGGTTGGTTAAAACAGTTCTTCCGGAAACCGCCTAATGGGCTTCCAGCCAGTTGGCGCCTTTGCCGACTTCGGCCACCAGCGGCACCTCGAGAAGGAGCACCTGCTCCATCTCTTCCTTCACCAGCCGCTGCACCTCTTCTGCCTCGTCCTCAAACGCATCCAGCACAATCTCATCATGAACCGACAGAACCATTGTCGACCGAAGCTGCTCCTCCTGAAGCCTCCGGTCAATGGCCAGCATGGCCAGCTTGATGATCTCTGCCGCTGAGCCCTGGATCGGCGTGTTCACGGCTCCGCCCTCCGCTAGACTTTTGGCGAGGCCCCGGCCATTGATTTCCGGAAGAGGCCGGCGGCGTCCAAGCAGCGTCTGAGCAAACCCTTCCTTGCGAGCCCTCTCCAAGAAGTGCTCCTGCAGGGCGTGAATGGTGCTGTAGCGCTGGAAGTAACGCTCAATGAAGGCCTTGGCCTCGCTCTTGGGACGTCCGGTCACCAGCGCGAGCCGGTCTGCGCCCATGCGGTAGATGAGGCCAAAGTTGACCTCCTTGGCAGCAGAACGCATCTCTCGCGAGACCTCTGCTTCCGGAACCTCAAAGATCGCCGCCGCCGTGAGGGCATGAATGTCGAGCCCATCTCGGTACGCAGCCAGGAAGGTGGGGTCTTTGGAATAATGGGCCACCACCCGCAGCTCAATCTGACTGTAGTCTGCTGAAATCAACACACGCCCCGGTCCGGAAGGGACAAACGCTCGCCGGACGCGGCGCCCCTCTTCGGTCCGGATGGGGATATTTTGCAGATTGGGACTGTCGGAAGAAAGGCGCCCGGTGGCTGTCGCGGCCTGGTTGAAGGTCGTGTGAATGTGTCCGGAAGAGGCATGGACGTATGTGGGCAGCTGGTCCACGTAGGTGCTCTTGAGCTTGTTGATGCCACGGTACTCCAGCAAGGTCCGGGGCAGTTCATGCTGCGCCAGCTTTTCCAGCGTCTCCTCATCTGTGGAGAGCCCCAAGCCAATCTTGATCTTCTTGGGTTTGACCTTGAACCGTTCGTGCAGCTTGAGCTTCTCATAAAGCACCGACTGCAGTTCCGGGACCGAGTTGACGTTGAACGGCGCCCCGGCCAGTTCGTGAAGACGCGTCCGGAAGGCCTCCAAGCGGGCATCAAACTCTTGGGAAATCTCCTGCAGCCCAGCGACATCCAACGCCACCCCTTCCCACTCCATCCGAGCGAGCACTTCGGCCAGAGGGAGCTCAATCTGCTCAAACAGGGCCAGTTGCCCGGTCTGCTGCAGCTGAGGCCGCAGAGCCTGCTCAAGCTCCCGGAGGGCAACTGCGTCTTCTGCCAGTCGCTTGGCAACCCCCGGATCTGCAGTTGGGAGCAGCTCCAACTGCTGTTCCTGAGGCGCCGGCTCTGCGGGCGTCCGGGTTTTGTGAAGACGCCGTCCAATCAGGCGATCCAGGTCAAACTTGCGCTCCAGCGGATCAACAAGGTGCGCGGCAATCAGAGCATCAAACCGGACTCCGTTCAGCTCATAACCGGATGCCCGCAGTCCATGCCGGAGGCGTTTGCTGTCGTGAACCGCCTTGGGCACCTCACTGGAAAAGAAGGCCTGAAGCGCCTGCTGCCACGCTGACCCCTCGGGGGCTTCCACCACATGGGCTCGGGCGTCTTCCGTGCAGAAGGCCACACCGGTCAAGGCGCCATCCAGCTGGTGCTCTCCAGAAAACACCGCTGCCAGAGCCACAGGCGTTTCAGGCGGCAGGGAGGCGACCAGTTGCTGCAGGGCCTCCGGCGTTTCCAGACGCTGAACCTCTGCCTGCAGCGGCGTCTGAGGCTCCTCAACAGGTTCCGGAGGTGGAGGCGTCCGGGGCGCGGGCGCAGCACTGGCGGGCGCAGACGGGCTCGACTTCTTCTGAAACCGCTTGAGGAGGGTGTGGAACTCCAGTTCCTCAAGGAGGGCATGAAAGTCCGGGTTGTCGTAGAGGTTCGTTTGCCCCAGGTGAAGGTCTTCGAGTTTGGCTGGAATGGGAACTTCCTGATGAATCGTGACCAGTTCCCGTGAAAGCCAGGCATCGGCCTCTCCCTCCCGGAGCTTCTCCTGCAGCTTTCCCTTGATCTGATCCAGGTGCTCATAGACTCCGGCGATGCTGCCGTATTCTTGGATGAGCTTCACTGCAGTTTTTTCACCGACTCCACGAACACCAGGAATGTTGTCGGAGGTGTCGCCCATGAGTCCCAACACCTCAATGACCTGGGCTGGTGTTCCCCCAAAGCGTTCCTGAACGGCCTGCAGCCCCAAGCGTTCGCCGTTGTGGTTCAGGATTTCGGTTGTGTTTGAGACCAGTTGCAGATAATCCTTATCACTCGTCACCATCACCCCATGGAGTTCAGCTTCTAGGCACCAGCGCATCAACGTGCCAATCAGGTCGTCGGCTTCGTATCCGGGAAGGATGAGGTAGGGCAGCTGCAGAGCTTCCACCAGACGGGGCAGGTAAGGGAGCTGAGCCACTAGGTCGTCAGGCATCTTCTCGCGGGTGGCCTTGTACGCGGGAAAGCGCTCATGCCGGAAGGTGGGCTCGCTGGAATCAGAAGCCACCGCGAGGTACTCGGGCTTCTCCTCTTCAATGATCTTGATGATCTGCATCAAGACGGCCCGGATGCCGCTCGTGTTGAGCCCCTTGGAGTTGATCAGCGGATTGCGGATCATGGCAAAGTAACCGCGGTACAACACGGCCATGGAGTCAATGGCAAAGAGCGTGGGCATGGAGGTCGAGCGTAAGGGGATTGAGTCCGGTTGGTGCACCGCTCCCGGAGGAGCCGAGGTTCAAGCTACTGATCCGGAGGAGGAGTGCAAGGCAGGAGTGGCATCCTGCGCCTGCAGGCGGGCCAACTCGGTTTCAGAAAATCCGGCCTGACGTCGTCCTTCTAGGTGAAACGGGCCCCGGAGGCCTCCGGGCATGTGCTGATCCACTAGGGCATAAAACGTGGTCTCCGGATCTAGGCTTTGTTCCTGACAGAGGTGGTGGTACCAGCGGTTGCCGATTTCCACGTGCGTGACTTCGTCGGTCCAGATGATCTTCAGGACAGCAGCGGTTTCTGAGTCGCCCAGCGTTTCCAGACGCGTGATCATTCCAGGAGTGACGTCCAATCCCCGCGCCTCCATCACACGAGGCACCAAGGCCATGCGTTCCAGGGGATCGTGATCGGTTTTGCAGGCCATCGACCAGAGCCCGTTATGAGCCGGGAAGTCTCCGTAGTCCACTCCATGGTCATGGAGCCGCTGACGCAGCAGGCTGAAGTGCCGGGCTTCTTCGGCCGCCACTCGGAGCCAGTCCGCGATGTAGTCCGTTGGCATTTGCTGAAAGCGGTACACCGCGTCCAGTGCCAGGTTGATGGCGTTGAACTCAATGTGCGCCAACGCGTGAATCAAGACCGCCCGTCCTTCCGGGGTGCTGAGCTTGCGCTTCTTCAGGTTCCGGGGAAGCACCAGCTCCGGACGATCTGGGCGCCCAGGAACCGCGATTGCTTCGACAGGGCACCGATCCAGACGCAACCGACCGGCCTCCCAGTCACTCCTGAGCTGTAGGGTGCGTTCCACCTTCAGGGTAGGATCAGGAGTCAGCAAGGCCTCGCGGGCTTGGGAGTAGACGTTCATGGAGTTTCAGAGAACGGATCGGAGTGGCGGAAGGGAAACGAACATGGGGTGGATTTCCGGGTCTGGAACGGTCAAACTGTTCAGAATTGGTTCAGGATGTGCAACCTTTCCGCGAAGCTCAGATGGAACCTTCGGAACAGCGCGCATCCTCCTAGTGTAGTCGCCCGTCTTCCATCGTCAAACCCTCTTCACGTTGGAGAGTCTCCCCATCTCTCAATTTGGTAAGCAACATGAGTGACGCCCCTGAACCGTCAACCCCGGACTCACCTTCCCCAGAACAAAGCGAGGAAGCCCAGGAACAGGCCAAGTGGGAAGCCGCCATGAAGGAACTTCCCTTCCTGATTTTCCTGAAAGTCGCCGGTGCCGACGGTACCATGGACGATGACGAGTTCAACGTTTTCTTTCAATGGATTGAGCAACGCAAGTACTGCAAAACGCCCTACAGCCGCTGGCTGTTCCGGAAGACCTTTGAGTCGAAGGACGAGCTGCTGGTGCGACTCCGCAAGGGCGAGCTGAACCAAGACAACGAGTGGATGCGCAGCATCCTGCAGTACATCAACACTCGGCTGCCTCACCAGAGTGCGGTCGATTTCAATGAAGACCTCGAGCGCCTGGCCACCGCCATTGCTGATGCGTCTGGGAGCTTTTTCTACAGCTCTGGAGTCAGCAAGGTGGAGTCGGCGGTTCTGGAGGACTTTCATGCAATGGCCAAGCAGGAGCTCTTAGCGGCTCAGCAGGCCCTGGAGGCAGAACTCAACAAGGACCAGTCCTCTGATTCACCAAAAACCTCGTAACCGTCCCATGACTGAAAATGCTTCAGAGTCCTCTGCCGAGGAAAAGGCTCCACTCAGCAATGAGAAGTTTCACCAACTGGTCATCCAGCTTCCCTTCCAGGTCTTCCTCATGGTGGCCAGTGCGGATGGAAAGATTGACGCAGAAGAGTTTTTAGAGTTCACCCGTGCGTTGGAAGACAAGTCGAACTTCCGGAGCCCCTACCTCAAGGGAGTCGTTCGAGAAACAATTGCGAACCTTCCGGACCTGCGGGTGCGCTTTGAGCAGAAGAAGCTCACCAAGGATCCGGAAAGCGTCCGTTTGGTGTTTCAGTCCCTGTTCCGGCGACTGGAGGAAGCGCAGGTGAAGATGTTTGCGGAAGACCTCATCCGCTTGGGGCAGATCGTCGGCAATGCCTCCGGAGGTAGCTTCTGGGGCAACAAAGCCCTCTCTGAGGAAGAGCAGGAGGCGATCAACGATTTTGTGACGCTGGTGAAGGAAAGTGCGAAGGACGCTGGAACCTTCAGTCTGGAGGACTGAAGTCGGTGTGGGCTCCTAACGGGGCCCGTCTTACATGCGGTCTCCGAACATGTGCTGCATGCGGGCCTCGCACTCGGCCAGCGAGGTCTGCTCCTCCATGTCCTGATTGAGGAAATCCATGATCATGGAGTGCTTGGAAAGCGAGTAGTCGATCTCTGGGTTGCTGCCCTGAACGTAGGCGCCAATGTTGATGAGGTCCTCAGCTTCTCGGTAGGTCGCAAGGGTCCGGCGGAAAATCTGGGACAGCTGCCGGAAGCTCCTCGGAACCACATCCACCATCACCCGGCTTGAGGAAACCAGCAGGTCGATCGCGGGATAGATGCCCTTGGCGGCCAGATCCCGGCTCAGGACAATGTGTCCGTCGACAATGGAGCGGACCGCGTCTCCGATGGGGTCGTTGGTGTCGTCTCCTTCCACCAAGACGGTGTAAAATCCGGTAATGGACCCTGGGCCCTGATGGGTTCCGGCCCGTTCCAGCAGGCTGGGCAGCAGTGCAAACACCGATGGCGGGTAACCTTTCGTTGTCGGAGGCTCTCCGGCGGCCAGACCAATCTCTCGCTGAGCCATGGCAAAACGGGTCAGTGAGTCCATTGAGAGCAGCACGTCCAGTCCCTCTCCTCGGAAGTACTCGGCAATGGCGGTTGCAACGTAGGCGCCACGCATCCTCAGCAGCGGAGGCTGGTCTGAGGTTGCCACCACGACAACGGAACGCCGCAGTCCTTCCTCGCCCAGGTTGTCTTCAATGAACTCCCGGACCTCTTTTCCCCGCTCACCAATGAGGGAGATAACGTTGACGTCTGCGTCGGTGTAGCGGGCCATCATTCCCAGCAACACGGACTTTCCCACTCCAGAACCGGCCATGATGCCCACCCGCTGTCCTCTTCCGCAGGTCAGGGTCGCGTTGATGGCGCGGATGCCGACATCCAGTGGACTCTTGATGCGCTCTCGCTTCAGGGGGTTGATCACCTGAGGATAGAGCGGCATCTCGTGATTGGTGACCAGCTCGCCCAAGTCGTCAATGGGACGCATCAGGGGGTCAAACACGCGCCCCAGCATCTGCTCTCCTACCGGAACCATGGCCGGGCGCTCCTCGGCAATCACACGACAGTGCGGGCCAATGCCTTGGGCGTGACTCAGGGGCATGACGAGGATGCGCTCATTGCGCAAACCGACCACCTCGGCTGGAATCTGCTGATGGGTGCGGGTATTGAGGATGCGGCAGAGGGTGCCGACGGAACAGCCCGGGTTGGTCGACTCAACCATGTGCCCGATCACCTGGGTGACACGTCCCTCTCTGCGGATGGTGGGGCTATTGAGGATGGCGTCATGGTAGTCCTGCAGAGTGGGATAAACCGGGAGTCCGCTCATGCCGGCTCTCCTGCCGGATCCTCTGCGAGGGCGGGCGGCTCACCCGGTGTGGCGGTTCCTCCGCCAAAGTCATAGGCGTCCATGTCCACGTCATTCATCCGGGCGTAGCGCTCCAGCAGCTTCTGGCTGAGCAGGTTTTCGAGCTCTTCAAACTGGTTCTGGAAGGAGTGATTGACCACCTCCTCATCCGACTCAATGGAGACCGCTCCCGGCTGCACATCAGCTGAAGGCTTCAGGGTCAAGGACTGCTCCTCATCCAAGAATTGCTCCAGGTTGGCGCCACTGTTTTTCAGGAAGTCGTAGCAGTCGGGGTGCAGGTAGGCGATGATTTTGCCCTTAGAGTGAAGCTCCTTGAGCGCGGCCTGGGTGATGCCGATGATGACCTCCGGATTGACCTGCAGTTCCTCAATCACCACCTTCTTCGCAATCACCACGGAAAGCTGCACCAGCTCCTGCTCGGCTTGAAAGCGGACCAAGTGCCGAAGCCCCCGGAGCTGCTCCAGCACCTGTTCGGACTGCTCGACAAGCGGCGCGGCTTCTTGGTAACGCTGTTCCAGCCCCTCTAAACGTCCTTGCTCAAACCCCTCCCCATAGGCCTGATCCTTGATGGCCTGCACTTCGGCCTCTGCTTCCCGGATCATCCGGACGCGCTCCTCGTCGGCCTGGGCCCGGATCTGTTCGGTTTCCTGCCGGAGCTTGCGGGCCTTTTGGTTCTCGGCCTCCACCTGTGCCACCAGCTGCTGACGGTACAGTTCCGCGCCTTCCCGGACCGTTGCCGCGTAACTTTCGGCGTTGGTCAGCAGGCTGTCTTCGCGGGTAAAGCTTTCGTTGGAGAAGTGGGTCGAAAGCGACACCTTCTGATCATCCGTGAGCTGCTGCTCCTGGAGCTCAAAGGAGGTGGTGTCAATTTCACGAGAAGATAGGTCCAGGGGCTCGAAGGATTCGGCGTGTCCTTCTTCAGAAGCATCCGCTGCAGGTGCCTCCGCTTCAGCAGACAGGTCGGTAAAGTCCCGGAGGTGAAATGGCTCGAATGCGTCGCCCGGCATGGGTGGGGATTGGGAAGGCGTTCAGGAAAGCAACAGAAGCGCTCCGGAGCATCCGGAGGCTTCTGTCCAGGGTCTTACTTTTCGCGGAGCCAGGTCCGGACAAGCGATGCGGTCTTGAGGGCGTCCTGCTTGGCAATCTCGATGATCTTGTCGCGCGGAGGAATTCCGGATTCGCGTTCGGTCGGAATCTCGAGCTCTTCGCCCTCCAGCTCGCCAATGGTGGCCGGGAGGCCCATGAGCAGGTCGAGGTCGGCCGGCTTGGCGCTGAGGCGCTGAACCATCGGGCGGATGACCAGCATGATGAGGGCCATGACCGCGATGCCCAGAGCCACGTAGCGGACGATGTCGAGGATGAACTGGTTCCGGACGCGGGTCCGCTCAATTTCAGCCGCCTTGTCCTCTTCAACCGCTTTTCCAAAGGGCATGTTCCCAACAAAGACCTCGTCTCCACGGGTCTGATTGAAACCAATGGCTGCTCGGACCAAGCTGACAATGATCTCCTTCTCCGCCTCGGTCCACTTGATGTTGTCCCGGCCAATGAAGTTTCCGTTCTCATCTAGGATCTGCGGACGCTTGTTGTCCAAGAGCACCGAGACGCTCAGACGGAGGACCTCGCCAATTGCGGCTTCCTTGAGGATTTCCCGTCGGCTGGTCTCAAAGTTCCGGGTGGAGTTCTTTTTGGTGAATTCTGACACGGTGGCGGCTTCTCGACCGGTCGCTTCCGGAAGGTTGGTGGTGACGCCTGCCGGTCCCACTGGGACAGAGCGCGAGCCTGTGGACGCTTCGTCAACGAGCTGCTCACTGACGACGCTGGTCTGGTCCGGATCAATCAACTGCTCCTTGATCGTCTCACGGTCAAAGCGCATGGCCGCGGAAACGATGACCTTCACCCGGCCGTCGCCCACGATTTCTTCCAGCTGGTTCCGGATCTTCAGCTCCAGCTCCTGCTCAAAGCGACGCTTGTAGGCGTAGTTGTCACCAATGTTGCCGCCCATGCTTTCATCCGTGATGCCACGGCTGAGAAGCTGTCCGGTCTGATCGGTCACCCGGACGCTCTTGATGTCCATGCCTTCCACGGCGCCGGCCACAAGGTGGACAATGGTTTCCACCTGATTCCGGGAAATGCTTCCGCTATTCAGGTTCAGCGCAACGGCTGCCGTCGGCTGTTCCTGGGCATCGGAAAAGAGGCTCTTCTGAGGAATCGCCAAGGAGACCTTGGCATTCCGGACCATGTCCAGCTGACTGATCAGGCGAGCGAGTTCCCCTTCCTGTGCCACCCGGAACTTGACCTGCTGCTGGAACTCCGTCTCTCCCAGACTCGGGGCGGCAAAGAGGTCCATGAAGCCCACTCCGCTGCCGGGGAGGACCTTCTGCTGCGCCAGGGTCAGGCGGGCCTGATCCACCATCTGCGGATCGACCATGATGGTGCCACCTCCGGGCGCCAGCAGGTAGGGAATTTGACTTTCCTGGAGCTTGGTCGTGATCTTCGCCGCGTCTGCGGGATCCAAGTTGGAATAGAGGGGGGCCCAAGTGGGACGGTTCGCGACCACAATCAGGCTGACCATGCCGATCAAGATGACGGCGAGGGCGCCGAGGATGGTGATTCGCTTGCCGAGACTGAGCGATCCGAAGAAATCCTGAAACTGTAACCGGACGTCTTGGATAAGGTTGGCTTGGTCGGCCATGGTCAATGAGCTTGGGTGTGAACTATTGGGGCATCAACTTCCCGAAACCCCCGTTGGGGACTTGAGGAAATCGAGCTTTCTGGATCAACGCAACAAAATTGAATAACACAAACGCACTTGCCTGAAAAGGCGGAATTTCACGGGACCTTTTCTCAGGACGACATCAAGCAAGAACGGTTCCACAACCTCCAGCCAGGGGCAAGCCACCCGAAATCTTCTGCAAGAAGCCGGCTCCCTGCATGGAGGAACCGGCTGTGGAGGACCGCGGGTTCCGGGGCTCTCCCGTTAGAAGAGCGTCCGGAACAGCGACCTGAACTTAGCGGACCCGCACGGTCGTGAAGGCCTTGTTTTGCACCTCAAGCTCCTTGTAGGCGCCTGAGGCTTCACCGACTGAGGTGAACTCAACATCGGTGGCTCCGACGTAGTCGATGTCTCCACCGTTTGCCAGAATCTTCAGCGCTTTGCCCAATTCTCCGGCACCAATCTTTTCACCGGGGGCATTGGCCACGTCCATGATCTTGCCGGCCAGCGCAGCCCGGTCTGCAGAGCCTGCGGCTTGCATCGCTAGGACCATCAGTGCTGCAGCGTCATAGGACTCTCCGCGGTAAGGGCCGTTCGGGTCCAGACCGTTGGCCTGAGCAAAGTCTGCAAATTTTGCTGCACTGGGGGAATCAGAGCCCGGCAGAGTCCCAAAGGAACCGGTCAGGTCGCCGTCTAGGTTCTGCAGCAGAGACTCACCAACCATGCCATCTCCGAAGATGAACTGGTCGAAGGCGCCTGCGTCCATGGAGGCCTGAATCATCCGGATTCCTCCCTGGTCCACGTAACCGAACACGGCCAGCACGTCGGCCCCGGAAGCAGACAGAGAGGCCACTTCAGCCGAATAATCGGCTTTTCCGTCTTCGTGCGGAACGCTGGCGGTCACGGTTCCTCCGAGTGCCTCAAAGGCGCTGCTGAAGGAGCTGGCCAGGCCTTTGCCGTAGTCATTGTTGGTGTAGGTCACGGCGACGCTCTTCACGCCTCGGTCCATGGTCACCTGTGCCAGCACCTGTCCCTGACGCGCATCGGAAGGTGCCGTCCGGAAGAAGTAGCCCCGGTCGTCAAGGTCCGTCAGCGCCGGTGAGGTGGCCGACGGAGAAATCATCGTCACCCCGTTGGGCACGCCCACGTTATTCGCCACGGCAATGGTGACTCCAGAGCAGTCGGCGCCCATGAGGCCGGCAATCTTGTCCGCAGTCACTAAGCGTTCCGCGGCGGCCGTTGCGGCGGCAGCGTCAATGCAGGTGGAGTCTGCGCGGGTCACGTTGATCTTCTGACCGCCCAAGAAGGCTCCGGAGTCTGAGGCCTCCTTGAAGGCCAGTTCTGCAGAAGCCGCCATGCCTGGGGTCAGGGATTCGATGGGACCGGTAAAGCCCAAGAGGATTCCCATTTGCACATCTGCTGCCGCCAAGGTCGGGACCAACGCAGTCGTAAGGATCGCCGCGGTACGAAGCAGTTTTGCTTTCATTGCATTCTCTCCAAATTGATGAGGGGTCAAGGGCCCCGGCTTTTTTCAAAGCGTGGAGCCGTGTCCGTGGAGACCTTTCATTAAAGGAAATGAGAGGTCAATTCCCTCATGAATCTCCTTTTTTGAAAAGAACCACAATTCAAAACTTCCGGACCAAGCGGTGAGCCCGGAAGAACCGTGAGAAACGAGGGAGTTATGCCTTAGGCTGAAGGCGGGTAATGAGGCTTGAGGTGTCCCAGCGTCCGTGTCCTTCGGCCTGCAGCTGAGCATAAAACTGATCCACCAGTGCGGTCACAGGGAGCTGTGCGCCATTTGCCTTGGCTTCATCCAGAGCAATGCCAAGGTCCTTGCGCATCCAGTCGATGGCAAACCCATAGTCAAACTTGCCGGCATTCATTGTTGCAGAGCGGTTTTCCATCTGCCAAGACTGGGCGGCTCCTTTGGAGATCGTCTCAATCACGGCGTCCACATCAAGGCCTGAAGCCTGCGCAAAGTGGATGCCTTCAGAAAGCCCCTGCAGGAGCCCAGCGATGCAGATCTGATTGACCATCTTGGTCAGCTGACCGTATCCACTGGGGCCCAGCAGCTGAACCCGCTGCGCGTAGGCCTGAATCAGTGGCTCAGCCTGAGCAAAGGCCTCCGGATCGCCTCCGCACATCACCGTCAGGATGCCCTTTTCGGCACCCGATTGCCCTCCAGAGATGGGGGCATCAATGAACTGGAAGCCTCGCTTTTGCGCCTCAGCGGACAGCTCACGTGCCACTTGCGCCGAGGCCGTGGTATGATCCACAAAGATGCTTCCGGGAGCCATCGCCTCAAAGGCCCCTTCCGGACCAATGGTCACCTGCCGCAGGTCGTCATCGTTACCCACGCAGGCCATGACCACGCGTTTGCCAGCAGCCGCTTGGGCAGGAGTGGGGGCCGTGCTTCCGGAATAGGTTGCCGACCACTGCTGGGCTTTTGCAGCGGTTCGATTGTACACTGTCACCGGGTGCCCTGCCTGTGCCAAATGCCCGGCCATGGGAAACCCCATGACGCCTAATCCGAGGAATGCAACTGCTTCCGACATGCTCGCTCCTGTTGTGTTTATGAAGGTCCCGAAAATTCATCCAGGCCAGTACAGTACGAATCGTGGGCAAGAGACTCAAGCCTCATCCACTTCCCTGTTCCGGGACGCTGTGACTGCGCCAAGTGCGGTTCCGGAGGAGGCATGAGCCCATCCGTTCACGCAGACGTCATCATTGCTGCCGCAGGAGGGGGTTCCCGAATGCAGGCGGGCCGCAACAAGCTGCTGCTTCCACTGGGCGCCCGGACGGTCTTGGAAGAAACCGTGGCCACCTTTCATGCTCACCCTCAGATTCGACGCTTGTTGGTGACGGCCTCGGAGGTGGACTGGGCCACGTTTGAGGAACTGCTGGCCCCGTTTTCAGTGACCCTCGTCCGCGGAGGAGCCCGGCGCCAGGACTCCGTGCACGCGGCACTTGAGGTGCTGACGCAGGCTCCGGATGCCGCACCGTGGGTCCTCGTTCAAGATGGCGCCCGTCCCTTCACATCGGCAGCGCTCATCACCCGGGTGCTGGAGGCGCTGGAGCAACAGGAGGCCGTCATTCCGGTGGTGCCGCTGGTGGACACGATCCGACGGATCAACGCCACGGGTACCCACTTAGAAAACCGGTCGGAGCTGTTCGCCGTACAGACACCGCAGGGCAGTCGCCGGGAGTTGCTGTGGCAGGCGTCGCAGCAGGCGCTTGCAGAAAACTGGGAAGTCACCGACGACGCCTCGCTCATGGAGCGGGCCGGGTGGACGGTGCACAGCGTTCCGGGAGAACGGCAGAACCTGAAACTGACCCTCCCGGAAGACTACACCTTTGCCCAATGGCAGGTGCAGCAGACTCAGGCAGAAACGTGAGCGGCCATGGACTGCTTGAGCCGCTCGGCCTCTTGAGCCGCGGCCTGAGCAAAGTCCTCTCCCGATGACGCGTAAAGAATGCTCCTAGAGGCGTTGATGAGGCACGGAATCGAGGTCCCGTCAGCGGCGGCCTGTAGCGTTTCCTCCATGGCTCCCCCCTGCGCCCCAACTCCGGGAATCAGGTACGGCATCGGCCCCGTTACGGCACGGATGGCTCCAATGGCCTCCGGACGGGTGGCTCCAACGACCAAGCCGGCGTTCTCGTGTTGGTTCCACTCCTGAACCTTCTTGGCCACCGCAAGGTGCAGGTCCGGGAGCTGAAAATCCTGGGCGCCTGGATTCGACGTCAGGCAGAGCACAAACACGCCCCGGTCCGTGTATTCCAGAAAGGGCCGGACTGAGTCTGAGCCCATGTACGGAGCCACGGTGATGGCGTGGCAGCCCCAGCCTTCAAAAATTGCCCGGGCGTACATGGCGGATGAGGTGCCAATGTCCCCCCGCTTGGCATCAGCAATGATAGGGAGTCCTTCTGGAACGGCGGCCAGGACCTCTTGCAGAACCTCAGTCCCGACGGGTCCCAACGCTTCAAAGAAGGCAAAGTTGGGCTTCACGGCTGCAGCAAAGGGGGCCGTTGCCTCAAGGACCTGTTTGAGGAAGTGGACCACGCCGGCTGGTGTTGGTGGTACCGAAGGCGGAAGGCGTTCCAGAATCGGGTCCAGCCCAACGCAAAGAAGGGAGCGGGTTTGAGCCACCCGTTGCTGAAGCAGGGTTGTGAAGGTCATGGAGGCAAAAAAAATTGGTGTTATGCGGATGAACCTTTAAGATACCTCAAAACAAGGACATCTGTTGGGCTTCCGGACGCTTGGCCTCATTGGCCCAGTTGAGTTGCACCCGCTTGATGCCCGTCCGGGATTCGTAATCGAGGTGTCCGTGTTCGATGGCGTGCAGGTACACGTCTCGGGTCACCTGGACATCCATCTTGCAGTATTCGATGATTTTGTCGATTTTACCTTCTTTGTACCACTGCAGGGCTTGCAGGCCATCGGCCGACTTCCCGGCACCGAGGGTAGGTCGGGCAATGGATTCCAGTTTCAACCGGTGGCCCAGTTCCTTCTTGAGTTCGGTCAGCATGTCCATGTTCGGACGTCCCACCAGCTCCGTGTAGAGTTGCTGACGCTGCTGACGGTCCGCAAAGCGGGCGCCGGCGAGCACCCGGTAGTCAAAGCCAACGTGGTTGAAGCCCACCACCAGGTCGGCACGCCGGCAGTGATCCACCAGTGCTTGCACCTGATGGTCGAGATAAACCGTAAAGTCTGCGTCCTTTGAGTCCCAGATGACGCCCACTGACAGGCCCATGTCTTCAATGTTGCTCCAGCCCCCGACTTCTTCAGCGGAGTATTTGGTTTCTAGGTCAAAGTAAACGATGCGTTCCATGAACTTTCTCGGTGCGGTGAGGGCGAATGGTGGATTATTATGAGCAACTGGGGGTCTCGCCCGATGCGTCTCTGGAGGTCATCCGCCGGGCGTACCGTCAGGCCGCCAAAGCAGAGCACCCGGACCTTCATCCTGAGGACACGGAGGAGCAGCGGCAGCAACGGCAGTTGCGGTTTGTGCAGATCACTCAGGCCTATGAAACCCTGAGCGATGCCGCCAAGCGCGCCTCGTATGATCAGCAACGACAGGCAAGGCGAAGCCAACAAACTCAACAGAAAAGCCAAGCACGTTCAAGCTCTTCCCGTCAGAGCACTCAGGGCTCACGGACCTCGTTCACGTCCTCTTCCAGTCGCCCCCGTCGGCCTCGCTCGGACGACATTCCTTCACCAGAAGAGGCCCTGGACGACCTGTTGCAGGAGCTGGGGTCGTGGTTTGGGGACCTGCGTGGGCAGTCCCGAGACCCACTGGGGGTCCTGTTTCGCGGGGCCAAGCGCATCTATGAAGAGGTCGAGGAGTGGCTGGAATCGTTGGAAAAAGACCTGAATGCGGGACCTCGTCCCCGCCCTCGCTCCTCACTCCATTCCTTTCAGGAGGAGATTGAAGAAGAACTGGCACGCTTGAAGCGTCAGCGCCGCTCCACATCCGGAGCCCAGACTCAGAAGCAGAAGGCCCCGGGGTCCTCTGAAATCGATCAGGAACTGGAACGCCTGAAGAAGCAGTATCAACGCTAACTGGAAAAACATGCCCCATTCAGCTGACCTCCCTCTCCCTCCGCCTGGAAAGGTGGCCGTCATGATCCCCTGCCTCAATGAGGAGATTACGATTGGCAAGGTCATTCAAGACTTCCAAAACGTCCTGCCGGACGCGGAAATTGTGGTCTTTGACAACAACAGCACCGACCGTACGGCAGAAATTGCCACCCGCTTGGGAGCTCGGGTCATTCCGGAACGCCGCCCTGGGAAAGGGTACGTGGTCTCCTCCATGTTCCGGAAGATTGAGGCTGATTACTACGTGATGGTGGATGGCGACGACACCTACTCTGCAGAGCACGCGCTGCACCTGCTGGAGCCTGTGGTGAAGGGGGCGGCGGACATGAGTGTGGCCACGCGGCTAGAGGAGTACCACAATGAGTCCTTCCGGCCGCTGCATGTCTTTGGCAACAACCTAGTCAAGAACCTCGTCAACTGGATTTTCCAGAGCAACCTCAATGACATCATGTCCGGATACCGTGCCTTCAACCGTGATCTGGTGAAGACGGTTCCGGTGCTTTCCTCTGGATTTGAGGTGGAGACGGAGATGACGATCCGGGTGCTGGACTACGGATTTGCCATCGCGGAGGTGCCTGTGCCCTACCGCGAGCGTCCGGAGGGCAGCTTCTCGAAGCTCCACACCTTCCGTGACGGCTACCGGGTGCTGTCAACGATTGCGAACATCGCCAAGGCGTACAAGCCCTTTACGTTTTTCGGAGGAGTGGGGCTGTTCTTTGGGGTGCTCGGGAGTCTCAGCGGCACTTGGGTCGTGTTAGACTACTTGGAGGACGCGTTTGTTGACAAGGTCCCCACGGCGATCTTGGCTTCAGGACTGATGCTGCTGGCGTTTGGAAGCATTGGTGTCGGAGCGGTGCTGCACACCCTCAATCATCGGTTCCGGGAAACCAATCGGCTGATGCAGCAGGTGCTCCGCGGCAATCACCGGGATTAAAAATCCCAGCGAAAGGCGATGTCCATTCCGTCCTTGGTCGGAACTACATTCAGACCTGTTGCCGGACGTGGCGCGTTGGGGTCCCACACGGAACGCGTGCCCAGCATGGTGCCCAAGACGCCTCCCAGCACTGTGGAGGTTCCAATCGTCCGGAACTGATTCCGCGTGTTGGTTTCTTGCTGAATGAAGGCGAACCAAGTGCCAATCATGAGTCCGGTGCCAGCGCCATAGCTGATGTTGGCAACAGCGTTTTGCCTTTCCTCAGCAAGCAGCTGTTGCCGATTGGCCACATCGAAGCGGATCCGGTTTTCCGTGGAGTCGGAAAACTGAGACTCATCGATGTACTGGTCCGTCTGATCCTGGGGTGCTTGAAACGGATCCTGCGGCTGCTGCATGAAGGGGTCTTCAAACGCGCCTCCTGGAGGAGGAGTTCCCATGGGGTCCTGAAAATCGCTTTGATAAGGATCCATGAAGTCAGAGCTGAAGGGATCTTCGGCTGCGAAGGGGTCCTCCTGCGCAAAGGGATCGGAGTACAGGTCCTGAGCTTGGAGTCCTCCGGGGAGGAGCAGGATTCCTAAACACAAGCAGCCCGCGGGGAGCACCAAACGGCATTGAGATCGAAGAAATTGAAGAATCACGTGCGTCACGAAGTTCGAGGATTCATGTTTGCATGGAGACAATGCAATTCTCATTCACCGCTGAAGCAATTCGACGCTTCAGCCTGCATTTTTGAGAAAATATGACAGAGAAACGCTTCCGGAACAAGCACATGCATATCCCTTTCCTCCGTCGCCTTCCCGCTTATTTCCTTGCCGCCCTGCTCAGCCTCGCGGTGCTTCAGCACTCAGCGGCTGCCCAGGAGTCGGGCCCCCTGATGATGAAACAGGAGCTGGGCTACACCCTTGGAGGTGGTGTCATCGGGACTGGGCTCGGCGTCCTGGTCTGGTTCATGGATCCGCTCAATCCTTCTGTGACCCTCCGGGGCAACGTCAGAGATGGCTTTGTCGTGGGAAGCACCTTGGGAGCCCTGTTCGGGTTTTACCTGTTGCAAAACGCGGCCATCTTTCCCAACCAGGCGGCTCCGACCAACATTGACCAGCTACTGGGACGCGAAGAAGACGCCATGTGGCCGGCCACCGAGCCCCGGTCTCCGACCGCTCAGGGCTTCCAGATCAACGTTCCCGTATGGCAATTTCGCTTTTAACCTGCTTCCGTCTTGATTCCATGCGCCCATCCTTGCGCAAGTCACTGGTTGTTTTTGTGATGCTTCTTGGCCTGTTTGTGACGTCGCTGCAGGCTCAAACTCCGGCAGCCACCGGAGCGGCCAAGCCCCCCGTGATGCAGTCCATCTTCTGGAACACCCTGTGGGGCTCCGGATGGGGAGCCACGATGGGCCTCTCCTACCAACTGGTCTCCGGAGTCAACTTCCGCGAGTCGATTGTGACAGGTGCCACAGTGGGAGGACTCTTGGGGTATGGACTCGGCATTTACGTCATCATCAACGGAGTCACCTTCGACCAGCGCTTTTTGCTGAAGCTGCCCACGCCTCAGTTTGGGCCCCCTCAGGCTTCAAACGCGCCCCTTCCGGAGGCCCTTTACACGCGCCGGCAGGAGCCAGACGCGAGCCGCTGGTCCACCACCCTCTTCAACCTGCGCTTCTAAATCCATGTCCGTTCCCGGACACGACACCCTCCTTTCGCTGCTCCGTCAGAACCTGAGGGAGCTGCTGGTCCTGATCTTCCTCGGTGGCCTGCTGGGCGCTGGCACCGTTTACTTCTACACCGGAGAACTCACGGAAGCGCCGATTCCGGAAGAGCAGGGCACCTTGGTGCTGACCGAAATCCTCATTCACGATTTCCAAGATGCTTCACCGCGGTGGCAGCTGCGGGGCAAACGAGCCGTGGTTTTGGAAGATTCTCAGCGGATGCGCATCGAAGGGGTCACCATTGAGGTGTTTCAAGCAGGGACGGAGCCGATGCAAACGCCGGTCGTCGACCTCGAGGTGTCTGCCGAGCAGGGACTTGTGGAGTGGCGTTCCAACCGCATCACCCTCCAGGGCAAGGTGGTGGTTCAGCAGGTGCAGGGGCCTGTTGTCTTGACGGAAACCGCAGTTTATGACATCACCAACGAGTTCCTGAATCTGCCCAAGCCGGTTCAGGTGCAGTACGAGGGAAGCCTACTCACGGGAGACTCACTGACCTACAGTCGCCCTCAGAACCTCGTTTCCATCAAACAGCCGGTCACCTCGGTCCGTTAGCCAACCTTTTGCAACCTGCTTGGATCACAGCCCATGTCTGGTTTCTCGCCTGCCGAACTGCTACAGCAACTCCGCCACGCCGTCCTTGGGCTGGACCCTGAGGGTCGGATTCAGCATGCCAACGAGGTGGCCACCCAGCTCTTTCACCAGGACCTAGAACGCCTGCAAGGAATTTCCTTTGCCGAGCTGTTCCCGCAAGACGAACGCTTGGTCGCCCGGATGCAGCAGGTACTGGATCAGGGAAAGGAGTTTCGTCTCAGTGCCGAACGCCTAGAAAGCCCTCCGTTTCAGGGAAAGATCGCCGAACTTGTTCTAGCGCCGCTCTATGACACTGAAGGCCTGCAGCACGGTGCCTTACTGACGTTGCTGGAAACCACGTCTCTGGCTGAAGCCCGACACAAGGAGCAGGAGGAACAGTTTGCCCACTCGCTGGGGTTGCTGGTGGCGTCCTTGGCCCACGAGGTTCAGAATCCACTGGGTGGCGTGAAGGGGATGCTGCAGTTGCACGAACGTGAACTGGAGGCGGCTGGGCTGGAAACCGATGGCGTGGAAATGATGCTGGGAGAGCTCGGGCGCATTGAACGCCTGCTGCGGCACCTCCTGTTCCTCTCACACCCCATGCCCCTGAGCGTCTCCTCCTTCAACGTCCATGAGCTGCTCAGCACCATCATTGAGTTTGAGCGCAGCATCAACGCCGCTCTGACTTTTCAGACACGCTTTGATCCTTCTTTGCCTGAGGTGACCGGAGATCGGGACAAGCTGCACCAGGTGTTCCTGAACCTGATCCGGAATGCCGCTCAAGCGTCTCCTGAAGCAGGGACCCTCACCATCCGGACCGAGTACTGCCATCCGTGGGAGCTGGCAGGCACCAACCTTGACCCGACTCTCGCGTACCTCCAGGTGTTGGTGGAAGACGAAGGCCCCGGAGTGCCGCCTGAACATCAGGAACGCCTGTTCCAGCCCCTGTTCACCACCAAGCCGGAAGGTAACGGATTGGGACTATCGATTTCCCAACGAATCCTGCAGGCTCACAGCGGCCTGTTGCGCTACCAAAACCGGTCCGGAGGAGGCGCCTGCTTTCAGGTCTTCTTGCCCCGGAATCGAGCCTGACATGAAAAATAGCTTGCGTGTCCAAGGCATCTCTCTTAAAAATAGCTGTTTCCACTTTGGATGGCGAAAGTAGCTCAGCTGGTAGAGCACCGGATTGTGATTCCGGTGGTCGCGGGTTCAAGTCCCGTCTTTCGCCCCACCCCTCAGGTCCCCTTCATCACTTTAGTTTCTTAGAGAGTCCTCCTCTCTGACATGGTGCCCTCGGTACCTTGGTCCCAGTTTGTGTCCCACTTTTTGTCACATTTGGGAAAGGGGTCCAGCCATGCCGACCGACCTTCGGTGTCCATCCCAAAAGTTCAATCGCTATCGTTTTTTCCGTTGCGTCATCCTTCAGGACCTCAAGGGGCCCTTTGGACGCAA
>CBFIGY010000015.1:0-72945 GCA_965662235.1 uncultured bacterium | reverse complement strand
TTCCCTGACTACGATCTGATCCAAGCCTAAAAGGCTCACAGCGGCTATGACCTTTGCAAAGCTCAAAGAGTAATTCAAGCTACCAAAGGCTTCTGTTCCTAAGTAGCGAGCAACCCAAGCGCTTACGAAAACGTTCACCAAAAGGCGAAATATTTTTTCAAAAAAAACCCAGCTTGTATTAACGAAATAAAGTTTGTACTTCTCTCCTAATTTTTCTCTTAGAAATGAGTCCACTCTTTACAACAGCTCACCAATTAAGTTAGATTGAACTTGCAGAAAAATGGCACTTCCTCTAATCGTGAAGCACCTTTACTCTTTCCGCAACACCGGCCTCAGTTTTGGTAGAGGCACCACCAAAAAGGGCAACACGCCTCAACCGCTGCTAGCGTACGGTGCCTTGATGAGAGACGCCAGCCCTCTTGGAAATATCTTTGTTTTTCCCGGCGAGCCCGATAGCTTAGTGAGCTTTCCGGTCACCTCAACCCCTGAATCGCTTCATCCCTCATGACTCACTCCTCGCGAAACCCTGTGGCCCCGCTTGATCTGGACTGGATTGAGCGCCTCCAGGTCAACCGAAGCGCCACTGAACGACGTGCAGCCACCCTCGGCACCCGGCGAAGCGTCAAGAAAGACTGGCAGGCCGCGTGGCTCCTCAAGGCCATTGCTTGCATGGACCTCACCACGCTTTCCAGTGATGACACCCCCGAACGCGTGCGGCGCCTCTGTGCAAAAGCCCGGCATCCGGTGCGTCCGGACCTGATCCAGGCCTTGGGAGTTGAAGACCTTGCCCTACGGGTGGGAGCGGTCTGCGTTTACCACGCGTTTGTGGAAACAGCCGTCCGGGCGTTGGAAAGTTCGGGCATTCCGGTTGCTGCCGTTTCCACCGGGTTCCCGCACGGCTTGAGCCCCTTGCCGGTCAAGCTTGCGGAAATTCGAGCGTCCGTTGAAGCCGGAGCCTCTGAAATTGACATTGTCATCACCCGGGCTCATGTGCTGACGGGGAACTGGAACGCTCTCTATGACGAAGTCGCTGCTTACCGAGAGGCCTGCGGTGCCGCGCACCTGAAGACCATTCTCGGCACAGGAGACCTGGGAACACTGCGAAACGTCGCGCGCGCAAGTGCCGTCTGCCTGCAAGCGGGAGCCGATTTCATCAAAACCTCCACCGGAAAAGAGCCCGTCAATGCGACCCTGCCAGTCAGCCTGACCATGGTCCGCCTCATCCGGGAGCATGAGGAACGGAGCGGTTTCCGTGTTGGCTTCAAACCCGCAGGAGGCATCCGGACCGCCAAACAGGCCCTCGAGTGGCTCATTCTCATGAAGGAGGAACTCGGTGCCCCGTGGCTGAGCCCGGACCTGTTTCGGTTTGGCGCAAGCGGTTTGCTCACCGACATTGAACGCCAGCTGGAACACTACGTCACCGGACGCTACTCCGCTGCTCATCACCACCCTGCTGCCTGAACCCTGATCTGCCTCCACCCCCCATGACCAACCTCTCAGCTCTCTACCACTCCATGGACTATGGCCCGGCTCCAGAAAGCGCAGACGCCGCACACCAGTGGCTGCACGCGCACCGGTCACGTTTCGGCCTCTACCTGAACGGCAGCTGGAAGACGCCCAAAGGCCTCCCCACTTTTGAAACCCACAATCCCGCAACAGGTGAGCCCCTGGCGACCTGCCTAGAAGCGGGCCCTCAGGAGGTCGATGCCGCTGTCCAAGCCGCTCGGAAGGCGTTCCCGCAGTGGAAGAGCCTCGGTGGCCCCGCCCGGGCGCGCTACCTATATGCCCTCGCACGCGAGATGCAGAAGCACGCCCGGCTGCTTGCCGTCTTGGAAACGCTGGACAACGGGAAGACCATCCGGGAAACCCGAGACATCGACGTGCCCTTGGTGATCCGGCACTTCTACCACCATGCGGGTTGGGCTCAGCTGCTGGAGAGCGAGTTTCCGGAACACGAACCTGTGGGCGTTGCCGGACAGATCATTCCATGGAACTTTCCGTTGCTGATGCTCGCTTGGAAAGTCGCCCCTGCCCTCGCAGCAGGAAATACCGTTGTCCTCAAGCCGGCGGAATTCACCCCGCTGACCGCCCTCTGGTTTGCCGAATGCTGCAACCGCGTGGGACTGCCGGCCGGAGTCTTCAACCTGCTGACCGGAGCAGGCGCCACAGGAGCCGCGCTTGTCGCGCACCCGGATGTTAATAAAATAGCCTTCACCGGCTCCACAGAAGTCGGCAAGCAGATCCGGGAAGGGACGGCAGGTAGCGGAAAGCGCCTCACCCTCGAGCTCGGGGGCAAGTCCCCGTTTCTGGTCTTTGACGACGCGGACCTCGACGCTGCTGTCGAAGGCGTCGTGGACGCCATTTGGTTCAACCAGGGGCAGGTCTGCTGTGCCGGATCCCGCCTGCTGGTTCAAGAATCCATTGCCTCGCGTTTTCTGGACAAACTGAAACGGCGCATGAGTACCCTCCGGACGGGGAACCCGCTGGACAAGGGCATGGACCTCGGCGCCATTGTCGCACCGGTGCAGCTGGAACGCATTCAGACGCTGGTCGCAGAGGGACAAACGGAGGGCCTTGAATCGTGGCAGGCGCCTCATCCGCTTCCGGAGCAGGGCTGTTTCTTCCCCCCGACCCTGCTCACCAACGTCCATCCGTCCTCCCACTTGGCTCAAGTAGAAATCTTCGGACCGGTGCTCGTCAGCTCCACCTTCCGGACGCCCTCAGAGGCCGTTGAGTTGGCCAACAACACCCGCTACGGACTGGCCGCCAGCATCTGGAGTGAGAACCTCAACCGGGCCCTCCACCTGGCTCCGCTCCTCAAGGCCGGCGTGGTCTGGATCAACTCCACCAACCAGTTTGACGCCTCCAGTGGCTTCGGTGGTTACCGGGAAAGCGGGTACGGGCGCGAAGGCGGACACGAAGGCCTGCTGGAATACCTGAAGCCCAAGGCCTCCGGAACGGCCAAGCCGCTGGAACGTGTCGCCGTTCCCACAGAATTGCCAGCGCTTGCAAACGACGCTCAAGCAGCCCTCAACCGGACCGCCAAGCTCTTCATTGGAGGCAAGCAGACCCGCCCGGACTCCGGCTACGACCTTCCGGTGCTGCAAGCCAACGGCACGCTGGCCGGATCCGTCGGACACGGCAACCGCAAGGACATCCGGAATGCCGTAGAAGCCGCTCACAAGGCGTCCGGATGGAGCCAAGCCACGGCTCACAACCGCGCACAGGTGCTCTATTACCTTGCTGAAAACCTGAGCGCACGGGCTGATGAGTTTCAACAGCGGCTCCGGCAACTTACTGGGGCGTCTGCCAAAAATGCCGCCCAGGAGTTTGAAGCCAGCCTGTCCCGGATCTTCAGTTATGCCGCCTGGACCGACAAGTACGAAGGACGCGTGCATCAGCCTCCCAGCCGCACCGTTGTCTTGGCGCTCAATGAGCCGCTTGGTGTGGTGGGCGTGATCTGTCCCGATGAACACCCGCTGCTGGCCATGCTGTCGCTGATGCTCCCGCATCTCGCTATGGGCAACCGCGTGGTGCTGGTGCCGTCTCGGCCGCACGCGCTGATCGCAACGGACTTCTATCAGGTTCTGGAAACCTCCGATGTTCCGGGAGGTGTGGTGAACATCGTGACCGGAGACCCTGTGGAATTGGGAAAAACGCTCGCGGATCACGAAGACGTTGCCGGAATCTGGGTCTGTGGAACTGGAGCGGAAGGGGCAGAGGCGCAACGACGCAGCGTCGGCAACCTCAAGCAGGTGTGGACCAACGAGGGGAAGCTCCTCAATTGGTTTGATCGAGAGGGAACGGAGGGGCGCGACTGGCTTCGCCGCGCCTGCCAGGTCAAGAACGTGTGGGTTCCTTACGGAGAGTGAGCGAACTCACCAGTGCCACATGGTCCCGTCTTCCAAGCGGTTGACGGGAAGGTAGGCCCGCTGATAGGGGTACTTGGCCGCCAACTCCTCATTCAGGTCCACTCCGTGTCCGGGCGTTTCACCTGGGTGGAGGTAACCGTCTTCAAAGTAATACGCGTGGGGGAAGACCGCATCGGTCTCCTCCGTGTGCCGCATGTACTCCTGGATCCCGAAGTTAGGCACCCAGAGGTCAAAGTGCAGGGCCGCGCCCATGCAGATCGGAGAAAGATCGGTTGCGCCGTGGCTGCCGGTGCGGACGTGGTACAGTCCCGCAAGGTCGGCAATCCGCCGCAGGTGCGTAATGCCCCCGGCATGCACCACGGTTGTCCGGATGTAGTCGATCAGCTGCTCCTCTAGCAGGTCCTTGCAGTCCCAAATGGTGTTGAAGATCTCCCCCACCGCCAGTGGTGTCGTGGTGTGCTGGCGGATCAGGCGGAAGGCTTCTTGGTTTTCTGCCGGCACCGCATCTTCCAGCCAGAACAGCCGATACGGCTCCAGTGACTTCCCCAGACGCGCCGCTTCAATCGGCGTCAGTCGGTGGTGAACGTCATGGAGCAGGTGCGGTTCCCACCCATAGGTTTCCCGGAGCGTCTCAAACAGCTTTGGCACATGGTCCAAGTACTTGGTGGTCGACCAGACGTTTTCCGTTGGCAGATCCGCGTCCGCCGGCTCATAAAACATCTTGTCCTTCGAAACCCCGTAGGTGCTCGGGATGCCCGGAATGCCACACTGGGCCCGGACCGCCTTGTAGCCCGCCTCAATGTACCGCCCCACCTCTTCCACCGTTTCGCTGAGGTCGTTTCCGTTGGCGTGGCCATACACCATCACGCCCGTGCGACTCCGTCCCCCCAACAGCTGGTAAAGCGGCTGATTGGCCACCTTGGCCTTGATGTCCCACAGCGCCGTGTCCACCGCGGCAATCGCCGACATGGTGACCGGACCCCGCCGCCAGTAGGCCCCGCGATACAGAAACTGCCAGATGTCTTCCACCTGCTGCGGGTCTCGTCCCAGCAGACAAGGGATGACGTGTTCCTCGAGATAAGCCGCCACCGCGAGTTCCCGACCGTTCAGAGTGGCATCTCCAATGCCGTACACGCCTTCGTCGGTCACAATCTTCAAGGTGACAAAGTTGCGCCCCGGGCACGTCACAATGACCCGAGCCTCCGTGATTTTCATGCTGATCCGTTTTTGCTGAGGATGTGAGTCGAGTGATGCGGGAAGCAGAACTGCCCCCCGCATCGACAACGGAGAGAAATATGAGAAACTGGCGGTCGTTATTGCAGCCACCAACCGCTGGGCCGTGGAGCGTATTGCCCCCCTGAGCGATTCACTCTACGCCAACACTAATATATTACAAGGCCAAACTCACTTCCAGGCGCCCCTTTCGGTGAGTTTTCCCTCCCTCGATCTGTCCCTCCTGCCCTCCTGAGCCGCTCCACGCCCTGTCTGATTCCTCCTGTTGGTTTTCCTGTTGACACTTGGAAGAACGTTAATATATTAAAGTTTCAATTGGACCTCTCTGGAAACAGGGAGCGCTTGGGGAGTTGGCCCGAGCTATCTTGGAGCATGTCAAAGAAGTCAGTTGTGTGACGGAATTCCAAGCCTTCGATTTCAAGATTGATCGCCGCGCCTCCATTGCGCCCCAGATCAACGCGCTGCTGCACCAAGCGATCGTCTCGGTCAAGTTCAAGCCCGGACAGATTCTCAAGGAGCGGGAGTTGAGTGAGCAGATGGAGGTCTCCCGGACCCCGATTCGCGAGGCGCTGTTACGCTTGGCGGATGAGGGTCTGGTGGAAATCTTCCCTCAGGCCGGAACCTACGTGTCCCGCATCAGCGTGGAGGCGGTACACGAGAGCCAGTTCATTCGGGAAGCCATGGAAGTGGCAACAGTCCGTTACGCAGCACAAACGGCTTCTCCGGACTGGCTGCAGCGCACCGAGCGGCTGGTGCAGCAGTATGAGCAGGCGGTGGAGTTGGGAGACTTTGAGGAACTGTTTGAGCTTGATGAGCAGTTTCACCGCTCCATTGCCGAACTCCGGTACAAGGCCCGGCTCTGGAAGATCACCAACAGTGCCAAGTCTCACATGGACCGCGTCCGGCGCCTGTCGGTTCCTTACCGCGAGCGACGACTGGAAATCGTTCAGGAGCACAACAAGGTCTTGCAGGCGATTGGAGAGCGCAACGAGTCCAAAGCCGTTGAGGCCATGCGCTCGCACCTCAACACGGTGTTCATCGACCTCCAGCGCGTCCGCAAGGAGTTTCAGGAGTACTTCGTCAATTGAACCCAACATGGAGCCCCCCATGTCCCCCGATCCCGCACCCCTGTCCCAGCCGCCCGTTCCGTCCCTGTGGACGGACTCGGAGCGTGAGGCTTTCCGGCGTGACGGCTTCCTGATCGCACGCCAGCTCTTCAGTCCAGAAGAAATCGCGCTGCTTGGTCAGACGGCTCGAACCGACCAGGCTCTGGAGGCGCACAGTCAGGGACGCCAGGATGCCGAAGGCGGGACCGTCCGGCTGTCGCTCTGGAACCATCCGGGTGAGGGCGTCTATGGGATGTTTGCCCGGAGTGAGCGACTCGTGGGGCGGATGACAGAACTGCTGGAAGGCGAGGTCTACCACTACCACTCCAAAATGATCCTCAAGGATCCCAAGGTCGGAGGCGCCTGGGAGTGGCATCAGGATTACGGATACTGGTACCACTACGGCTGCCTGCAGCCCCTCATGGCCAGCGCCTTGATCGCCGTGGACCCTGCCACTCAGGCCAACGGCTGCCTGCAGGTGCTTCGGGGCACCCATCACCTTGGGCGCTTGGATCACGGGCTGACGGGAGAACAGGCGGGCGCAGATCTGGAACGCGTTGAGGTTGCGCTCCAGCAGTTTGAACGCGTCTATGCCGAGCTGCATCCGGGGGACACGTTGTTCTTTCACTGCAACCTCCTCCACCGTTCTGACCAGAACCGCTCGGAGCATCCACGCTGGGCGATGATCTGCTGCTACAACGCCGCCCGGAACAATCCTTACAAGGAATCACGGCATCCCCGCTACACTCCCCTGCATCCGGTTCCGGATGCTGCGATCCTGGAAGTCGGCGCCCGGCGCTTTCAGGACAGTGGTGACGTAGGCTGGATGGGCGAGCAGGAGGACCGGAGCATTCCCCCCAGACTCCCCTCCCTCGCCTCTGAAGCCTCATGAGTCCGTTGCCCATGACCCGGATGAACTTTTCCGAGCTGCGAGACTTCTACCACGAGCACCTGCACCAACAGGTGCTGCCCTTCTGGCTCCGTTGCATCGACCCGGAGCACGGAGGCCTGAACAACTGCGTCCGGGACGACGGCACCCTGGTCTCCACCGACAAGTTCCTCTGGTCTCAAGGGCGGGCGCTGTGGGTCTTCAGCACCCTCTTCACAGAACACGATGGCGACCCCAAATGGTTGGAACTCGCCCATCCGATTGCCCGCTTCCTTCAGCAATACGGACGTGACGCAAACGGCGATTGGTACTTCAGCCTGCACGCTGACGGGACCCCGGCCCTTGCGCCACAGAGCCTCTACGTCGACGGATTCTGCATCTACGGGCTCACAGCATACGCTCAGGCCACAGGCGATTCCGGTGCCCTGCAGACGGCGCTGGAAGCGTTTCAGCACGCCAGCCCCCTGCTGGACGACCACGGCTCCTTCCCCACGCAGCCTCACCCAATTCCGGAAGGCTTTCAGTCACATGGACCGTTGATGATGTTCGCCCTCGTCTTCCATGAGCTCGGGGTGGTCTCTGGAAACGAAGAGGTGCTGGCCCGCGCTCTGGAACTGGCGGAACGCGTCATGACCCAGCACCTGCGTCCAGAAGAGGAGCTGCTGCACGAGTTCGTCCGTCCCGGAGGAGCGCTTGATTCCAGCGACATCGGCCAGACGTTCATTCCGGGACACGCCGTTGAGAGCATGTGGTTCATGGAACGCATCTACCGCTACCACGGCAACCGCGACCGACAGCAGCTGGCAATGGAGGCAATCCGTTGGCACCTGGAAAAGGGCTGGGACTCTGAGTACGGCGGACTCTTCCTCGCCTGTCACCCGAATGGAGGCCCTCCCGCCTGGCATGAACCGCAGGCGAAGATCTGGTGGCCGCACACCGAAAGTCTGCAGGCGCTGCTGCTGGCCTATCACGTCACTCGCGAGGAGTGGGCCTTGGAGTGGTACTGGAAGGTCCACGACTACGCCTTTGCCCACTTTCCCAACCCGCACGGAGACTGGTTTCACAACCTAGACCGGACCGGGGTGCCCCGGGAGCCGTACCTGAAGACCCTGCCGGTCAAAGACCCCTTTCACCTTCCTCGCGCGCTGATCTACTCGATCCGCCTGCTCGAATCCCTTTCGGAGTAACGTCAACATGCCTGTTCCCGTCCAAACCTTTCAAGTTGATCACCTGCCGGTGGAGGTGCATGCGGACAATGCGGCCATGGGTGCTGCCGCAGCTCAGGACGCGTTCCGCATCCTCCGTGACGCCCTAGACGCCCGAGGAGCCGCCAACGTCATCCTTGCCACCGGAAACTCGCAGCTGACCTTTCTGCATGCGCTGAGGGATCAGGACGGGCTCGATTGGTCCCGCATCCGGGTCTTTCACATGGATGAGTACCTGGGTCTGCCCTATGGGCACTCCGCCAGCTTCCCGCTTTTTCTTGAGGAACACATCATTCGGCACGTCCAGCCCGGGAACTTTCACCCGGTCCCGGGGGATCCGGAACAGGCGGAGCAGGCGTGTCAGGACTACGAAGCCCTCCTGCGGCAGTACCCTGTGGACCTCGTTGCCATGGGCTTTGGGGAAAATGGCCACATCGCCTTCAATGATCCCCCGGACGCTCGGTTTGACGACCCCAGCTGGGTCAAGGTTGTGGCCCTAGCCGAAAGCAGCCGCCGGCAGCAGGTCGGCGAGGGGCACTTCAGCTCGCTGGAAGAGGTGCCCACTCACGCCATCACCCTGACCATTCCGGCGCTTCTGGCTCCTCAGCACGTCCTCTGCATTGTCCCGGAAGCCCGCAAGGCTGAGGCCGTGAAGGCCTGCCTGACGCTTCCGGTGACGGAAGCCCATCCGGGCTCCATCCTCCGGACCATCTCGCACGCCCGGCTCTACCTGGATCCGGACTCTGCGTCGCAACTTTCTCTCTGAACCCTAACCCTGAAAACGATGCCTATGACCTGACCTGGGAGCATGGCTCCAATCGTGGTGACGGTTGTGCGACAACCGTGGTTTCAACAACGCTGGAACTGGTTCTAGCCCTAACAAGGACAACACATGAAACTGACTTCTCCTCTCCTGAAATCGCTAGGGGCCTTGGGCCTGGCGGCTCTTCTGGGAGCCGGAAGCGCCTCAGCCGGGGAGGCTCCCGAGCTCGCTGCCCGTGTCAAGGCCGGCGACCTGCCTCCGCTGAATGAGCGCCTTCCTGAAATTCCCCTCATGCTTCCCGTCGTTGATCAGATTGGGGAATACGGAGGCACCCTCCGTCGCGCCTTCCTAGGCCCTGGAGACCACAACAACTACACCCGGGCCGTCTACGACGCTCTGGTCCGTTATGCCCCGGACGGCAGCCAGATTGTGCCGCACATTGCCGCCGGCTGGGAGTCCAATGCGGACTTCACCGAGTGGATCATTCGCCTGCGTCCCGGAGCAAAGTGGTCAGACGGTCAGCCCTTCACCGCCGATGACATCCTCTTCTGGTACAACGACATTCTGCTGAATGACGAGCTGATGCCCGGAGGCGTTGGCTGGATGAAGAACGACGACGGCTCCACTGCCACCGTTGAGAAGCTCACCGACTACCTTGTCAAGTGGACCTTCAAGCAGCCGAACACAGCGTTCCTGCTGAACATGGCCAACCTAGACGGTGCAGACAAGTCGATCAGCAACCTCGTGTTTGTGCCAGAGCACTACCTCAAGCAGTTCCACCCCAAGTATGCCTCTCAGGCTGACCTGAACCAGAAGGTGCAGGCCGCCGGGTTTGATACCTGGACGCAACTGTTTGCCGTGGAAGCCCTGCCTCACCTGAGCGGCAACCGCCCGGGAATGGCTGCCTGGGTTCCAGATGGCACCACCGTCTCGGACAAGGTGTTCACCATCAAGCGCAACCCCTACTTCGTTGGCGTGGATCCGGAAGGCAACCAGCTGCCGTACATCGATGAGATCCGCTTCACCTTCTACGCGGACAAGGAAGCCCTCAACCTGGCCGCTGTGGCTGGAGAGATCGACTTCCAGGGACGTCACATCAACATGAGCAGCTACCCGGTGCTCAAGGAGAACGAAGGGAACGCGAACTACCGAGTGGTCACCTGGCCGACGTTCGGAGGCTCAGACGCCGTGGTGATGTTTAACCAGACCTGGCAGGGACCCGAGGGAGAGCTTTTCCGCAACAAGCAGTTCCGGATCGCCCTCTCACACGCCATCGACCGTGAGGCCATCAAGGAACTCGCCTTCTTTGGCCTGGGCGAGTCACGCCAAGGAGTTCCGGCTCCGTTCCATCCTTACTATCCGGGGGATGAGTACGCGTTCCGCTACACGGAGTTGAACCCCAACCAGTCGAACCAGATCCTCGACTCCATTCTGCCCAACAAGGATGCTCAGGGCTTCCGCACGCTGCCCAATGGTCAGACACTGGACATTGAAATCAGCGTGGTGCCGCAGTTTGGCGCCTGGACCGACATTGCGCAGCTGATTGTGGAAAACTGGGCAGAGGTGGGCGTCAAGGCCCACGTTGAGGTTCGGGAGCGTGCTCAGCACTTTGCCATGCGTCCGGCCAACGAGCTGATGGCGGAAATCTGGAACGAGGACACCACCGGATTCCCCTTCAGCGGACAGCCGAAGTTTGACCCCCGCAGCGACCCTGCCCTGACCTTTGCCCCGCTTGTTGCCAAGTGGTACGCGTCCGGTGGCAAGGAAGGACAGGCACCGCCTGCTGAGATCAAGCGCTTGGTGGACATCATTGATGAAGCCAAGACCTCGGGGCGCAACCGACAGGTCGCTCTGGCTCAGGAGCTGTTCCGCATCTGGGCGGACAACGTTTGGGAAATCGGCACCGTCGGCATGACCCCGATGATCCAAGGGGTGCTGGTCGCCAACGACAACCTCCGGAACGTTCCGGAAGTTGCCGGAAACGACTGGCCGCTGCGGACGCCGGGAGACACGCGACTGGAGCAGTACTTCTTCACCAAGTAACACCGTTCAGGCCTCTTCATGAGCAGAAGGGGCCTCCTCTTCCGGAGCCTTTCGGGGCTCCGGTTTTCTTCATCGGGCACTTCCCGGAATGCTGTACTACATCATCAAGCGGCTCCTGCTGCTGCCGTTTCTGCTGCTCATCTTCTCCATCATCGCCTTCGCGCTCATCCAGGCGCCTCCGGGGGACTTCCTGACCAGCTACATCGCTGAGCTGGCCGCGTCCGGATCGTCCATGGAACGGGCTCAGATTGACGCCCTACGCGCCCTTTACGGACTCGACCAGCCCATGTACATGCAGTACTTCCGCTGGATGAGTCGCATGCTGACCGGAGACCTCGGCGTCTCCCTTGACTGGCAACGTCCCATCAGCGAGCTGATTGGCGAACGCATGGGGCTGACCCTGGCGCTCGGGCTCGGGACCTTCTTGTTTACCTGGGCCATTGCCATTCCCATTGGCATCCTTTCGGCCACCCGCAAGTACTCGTTGCTGGATTACTTCTTTACGATTTTTAACTACATCGGGGTTGCAACCCCCACCTTCATGACCGCGCTGGTGCTGATGTGGATCGCGTTCAAGTACTACGGCGTCAGTGTGACCGGACTCTTTTCCGCGGAGTACGTCGACGCCCCCTGGAGCACAGAGCGGGTCATTGACCTCCTCAAGCACCTTTGGCTCCCGGTGGTCATCCTCGGACTCGACGGCACCGCCCGACTCGCCCGGGTCATGCGGGCCAACCTGCTGGACGAGCTGAAGAAGCCTTACATGGAAATGGCCCGGGCCAAGGGCATGTCGGAGTGGAGCCTCGTCCTCAAGTATCCGGTTCGGCTGGCTCTGAATCCGCTGGTGAGCACCATCGGCTGGTACCTGCCCTTGATCTTCTCCGGAAGCGTGATCGTCGCTACGGTGATGAACCTGCCCACCATCGGGCCGATGCTGCTCCGGGCCCTCATCAGCCAGGACATGTTCCTTGCGGGCACCATCATCCTCTTCTACATGATGCTGGCCGTGGTCGGAACCCTGATCTCCGACATCCTGCTGGCGTGGCTGGACCCCCGGATCCGTCTGGAGGATGAATGACGTCGGCGCCTCCGAACATCCTCTTCTTGATGCCCGATCAGCTGCGTCCCGACTTTCTGGGGTACGCCGGGGCCTCCTTTGCGCAAACGCCACACCTGGATCGGTTGGCAGCCCAGAGTCTGGTCTTTGAACGTGCCTACTCGCCATCCCCGATCTGCATTCCTGCCCGGGCATCATTGCTGACCGGACACAACGCGCTCTCCACCGGAGTATTGACCAACAACTACTGGCTCCGGCCCGATCATGATGCCTGTGGCCTTCCTACCCTAGCGACGCTGCTTGCGCAACAGGGGTACCATACAGAGGCCATTGGCAAGATGCACTTTATTCCCTGGGACCGCCCAGAGGGGTTTCAGCACCGTTGGATCGCGGAGGACAAGCGGCACCTGCACATTCAGGATGATTACGCAGACTACCTTGCGACTCACGGACTCCGCAAGCTCGCAGGCCCAGAAGAACCGGAGTACCGCGAAGGACGAATGGCGTCCATCAGCCCCATTCCTCTGGAACACCAGGTGGACGTCTGGATTGGCGACCGGGCCGTGGATTTCCTTCAGCAAGCCCCGGCTGAGGAACCGTTTTTCCTCTGGGTGGCTTTTGCCGGTCCTCATGACCCATACAATCCACCTCAGGAAGTGCTGGATCGGGTTCAGGACCGGGACGTCCCCAGAGCTGTGCCCGGCACCGCGGATTCCGAGCAGTTCCGCCCCGGATTCGTTCAATCGCACCTCACCGGCTCTGCTCAGGCGGACTTTCGGGAGTTTCCTGAAGCAGCCAAGGCTCGCATCCGACGGCACTACTTGGGCCTGATTGAGATCATTGACCAGCAGGTGGGACGCCTTCTGGAGGCGTTGGAGCAACGGGACGATTCTCGAGAAACCCTCATTGTCTTTGCCTCCGACCATGGAGACTTTCTCGGAGACTTTGACCTCGTGGGCAAGGCCCTCTTTTATGAACCGTCCCTGCGCATTCCTCTGCTGGTCCGCGGCTCGGCCTACACGCCCGGACGCTCTCAGGCACTGGTGTCCCTGACCGACCTGTTTGCCACTTTCCTTGAGCAGGCCGGCGTTTCTGCCAGCACGCAGGACTCGGTTCCCCTTCCTCAGGACGCCACGGCAACATCCCGGACTCACCTACTCGGCGCCACTGGAGTTGGCACGATGCTCCTGCAGGATTCCTGGAAGCTCTCGCGTTACAAAAATGGACTGGTGACGCTGCACGACCTAGAAGCCGATCCCCAGGAGCAGCACAACCGCTGGGGCGACCCAGCTCTGGCTCCGCTGCAGCAGGACCTAGACGCCGCGCTCTTCCGGCACCTGATGCAGGGCCTGACCGATGGGCACCAGGAAAAGTCGTACCCGTACATGACCCTGACTCCTGATCACCCCGGACACCAGCGGAACTGGGACCGCCCGTATCCCGCTGACACCTGGAGCCGCCGTCGCGCCACCCTCGATGGCTGGCACCAAGCCGGGATGCCCCTTTGAACTTTTTCACTCTTCTTGCTTCATGACTGTGTCGTCCTCTCCTTCGCCTCCCCCCTCGGCGTCTCGTCCCGAAGAACCGCTTCAGGCGGAAGAGGCCATTGACCTGGCTCCCAATTGGAAGCTGGTGTGGTGGCGTTTCAAGAAGCACAAGCTGGCGCTCATCAGTGGCTGGATCCTCATTGTTGTGGCCCTGATTGCGCTGGTTCCAGACTTCTTCAGTCTGCAGGACCCCAACAAGACCAGCGCCCGGAAGTCCTTCATGCCGGTGCAGGGCATCCACCTCTTCCATGACGGGAAGCTGCAGCTGCACGCGGTTCCGCTGAAGGGGAAACGGAACCGGACCACCTTGAAGATGGAGTGGGTTCCAGATGAATCGAAGATCATTCCACTGACGCTGTTTGCGCAGGGGTACGAGTATGAAGTGCTGGGACTGTTCACCACCAACCGGCACCTGATTGGAGTTGAATCCCTCAGCTCTCGTCAGACCTTTCACCTGCTGGGAACAGATCGTCTGGGCCGGGATCAGTGGTCTCGCTTGATGCATGGCACCCGGGTGTCGCTTTCCATTGGACTGGTCTCGGTGCTGCTCAGCATTGTGCTGGGCATCCTCCTCGGAGGCATTTCGGGCTACTACGGCGGCTGGATCGACCTCGTGATCCAGCGACTGATTGAGATCCTGCAGTCCCTGCCTCCCATTCCCATCTGGATGGCACTGACTGCAGCGCTCCCTCGAGACTGGACGGTGGAGCAGACGTACTTTGCCATCACCCTCATCCTCTCTCTGCTCGGGTGGACCACCTTGGGGCGAGAGGTGCGGGGACGTTTTCTTTCGATGCGGGAGGAGGACTTTGTCATGGCGGCTCACCTCGCCGGATGCAGCCAGATGCGCATCATCTTCCGGCACATGCTGCCCACCTTCACCAGTCACATCATTGCCACCAGCACCCTCGCCATTCCGGTCATGATCATCAACGAGACCTTCCTCAGCTTCCTCGGACTGGGCCTCCGGCCTCCGGCCATCAGCTGGGGGGTGCTGCTTCAGGAAGCTCAGAACCTGCAGTCCATTGCGCTGGCGCCGTGGCTGCTGCTTCCGGGACTGGCGGTGATCATCACCGTGCTGGCCCTCAACATCCTCGGAGACGGACTCCGGGATGCCGCCGATCCTTACAGCTGAGCCCGGACATGAGCACGACTCCTCTTCTTTCCGTCCGGAACCTGCGGACGGTTTTCAACCTAGATGAAGGCACCGTCAAGGCCGTGGATGGTGTCAGTTTCGATGTACAGCCCGGACGCGTGCTGGGCATTGTGGGCGAAAGCGGATGCGGCAAGAGTGCGACCATCAAGTCCATCCTCCGGTTGATCGAACCTCCCGGAGAGGTCGCCAGTGGCGAGATCTGGTTCCAGTCCCGGCAGGCCGGCGCACCACTCGACTTGGCTCAGCTCAACGCCCGAGGCTCACAGATGCGGGCCATCCGAGGCGACGAAATTGCGCTCATTCCTCAAGAACCCATGGCCGCCTTCAGTCCGGTTCACACCATTGGGCACCAGCTGACGGAAGCCCTGATGCTGCACCGGCCGCTTTCCAAGAAAGACGCCCACCAGCAGGTGATTGAGCGACTTCGGGAAGTGGGAGTTCCGCATCCGGAAAGCGCCATGGAACGCTACTCCTGGGAACTCAGCGGAGGCCTCCGGCAGCGTGCCATGATTGGCATGGCCCTGACCTGCGACCCGACTCTGTTGATTGCCGATGAGCCCACAACCGCCATTGATGTCACCACTCAAGCCCAGGTGCTGAGCCTGCTCCGGAAGCTCCAGCAGCAGCACAACACCGCCATCATCTTCATCACCCATGACCTGGGGGTCATTGCTCAGCTGGCCGACGACGTGGTTGTGATGTACCTCGGTCGGGTCATGGAAACCGGACCCGTCGACGCCATTTTCCACAATCCCCAGCACCCCTACACCCGCGCCTTGCTGCAATCGATTCCGAAGCTGACCACGGCTCACCGGACGCCGTTGCCGACCATTGAAGGATCCATTCCGCACCCCTTCAACCGTCCCAAAGGCTGTCCCTTCTTCCAGCGTTGCCCAGAGGCGCTTTCTGGGGTCTGCAACGAGCAGGTCCCGGCGCTGAAGCCGGTTCAAACGGAGCAGACCGTCAGCTGCTTCCTGCACCACAAGGAGGTGGATGCCTCCTGACTCTCCAACCCCGACCTCCTTCACCATGCAACCAGAACGGCTCCTTGAGGTCCGGAACCTGAAGAAGTACTACCCCATCCGCAAGGGGTTCATTAAGAAAACCGTTGGGCACGTTAAGTCTGTGGACGATGTCACCTTCTTCCTCAACGAGGGCGAAACCCTAGGGCTAGTGGGGGAAAGCGGATGCGGCAAAACCACCACTTCCCGATGCCTACTCCGGGCGGTGACGCCCACAGACGGCGAGGTCTGGTTCCGTAAAAAAGAGGGGACGCTGGTGGATGTGGCCAAGCTGACGCCAGAAGAAGTCCGGCCCCTGCGGCGTGAAATGCAGATGATCTTTCAGGATCCATTTGCCTCACTCAATCCGCGGATGAACCTCTTTGACCTCGTTGGGGAGCCCATGCTGGTCAACGGTGTCACCAACCGACAGGAGCGGGCGGACCGGGTTGCGGAACTATTGCGTCTGGTGGGGTTGCGTCCGGAGTACATGCAGCGTTTTCCGCATGCCTTCAGTGGCGGGCAGCGTCAGCGGATTGTCATCGCTCGGGCCCTGGCCCTGCATCCGCGGCTGGTGGTTGCCGATGAGCCGGTCTCAGCCCTGGACGTGTCGGTGCAGGCGCAGGTGCTCAACCTCATGCTCGAACTTCAGGAGCAGCTCAAGCTGACTTACCTATTTGTTGCTCATGACCTGAGCGTGGTGAAGCACATCAGCGACCGGGTGGCGGTCATGTACGTGGGGAAGATCGTGGAAACGGCGCCAAGTGAGGAGCTGTTTCAGGCACCACGGCACCCGTACACGGCGGCGCTGCTGTCAGCGGTTCCGGTCGCAGACCCACGCGTCCGCTCCCAAATGACGCCACTGGAGGGAGAAGTGCCGAGTCCGGCGAATCCCCCCTCCGGCTGTCACTTTCACCCCAGGTGTCCGTTTGCCACCGACCAGTGTCGCCAGCAGGTGCCCACGCTGGAGGAGGTGTCTCCCAACCATTGGGTCTCGTGCCACCGTGCGCAAGAACTGCAACTTGCCGGAATTCCAACCTAAGGATCCTTCATGACTCTGTACAACCACCCTGACCGTCTCTTTGCTTCTGATCCGGACCAGCGTGCCGTGGCGCGGCGCCTGTATGCGGAGGTCAAGGACCTCCCGATCATCAGCCCCCATGGACACACGGATCCGTCGTGGTTTGCGAACAATGAGCCCTTCAGCAACGCCACCGACCTCTTTCTCATTCCCGACCATTACCTCTTCCGCATGCTCTACAGCCAGGGCGTGACGCTTGAGAGCATCGGCATTCCGACACGTGACGGCAGCCCTGTGGAGTCGGACCGGCGGCGGATCTGGCAAGGCTTTGCCGAGCACTTCTACCTCTTCCGTGGCACGCCTTCACGGATGTGGTTCGACCACGCCCTTCATGAGGTGCTCGGGGTGGAAACCCCCTTCACGCCAGAAACGGCAGACGCCATTTACGACGAAGTCAACGCGCTCCTTGCCTCTGATGCCTTCCGGCCCCGGGCCCTCTTTGAGCGCTTCAACATTGAGGTCCTTGCCACCACCGAGTCGCCGCTGGACAAACTGGTCCACCACCAGGCAATCCAGCAGTCCGGATGGTCTGGAAAGGTGGTCACGGCCTTCCGACCCGACCCCGTGGTCGATCCAGAGTTTGAGGGCTTTGTGCAAAACGTGGAAGCCCTGGGCGCCCTGACCGGAGAAAACACCGGAACCTGGTCGGGCTACCTGAAGGCCCTAGCGCAGCGCCGGGAGTTCTTTAAGCAGATGGGGGCAACCTCCACCGACCACGGACACCCGAGCGCGGTCACTGCCAACCTAGAGACGGCTGAGTGCGAAAGCCTCTTCTCCCGGGCGCTGGCAGGACAGCTCACCGGCAAGCATGCTGAAATGTTCCGGGGTCAGCTGCTGACCGAGATGGCCCGGATGAGTCTGGACGATGGCCTTGTCATGCAGCTGCACCCAGGTTGCTTCCGGAACCACAACCAGCCCCTCTACCAGCGCTTTGGACGCGACAAGGGCGCCGACATCCCTGCCCCCACCGACTACGTCCACGCTCTGCAACCGCTGCTCAACCGCTTTGGCAACGAGCCCAACCTGAGCCTGATCCTCTTCACGCTGGATGAAACCAGCTACAGCCGCGAACTCGCGCCACTTGCCGGACACTACCCGATCCTCAAGCTGGGGCCAGCCTGGTGGTTCCATGACAGCCCCGAAGGCATGCTGCGCTTCCGGAAGCACACCACCGAAACCGCAGGCTTCTACAACACGGTTGGGTTCAACGACGACACCCGCGCCTTTCTTTCCATCCCGGCCCGGCACGACATGGCCCGGCGCATCGACTGCCGTTTCCTGGCGGAACTGGTCTGTGAGCACCGGCTTCCTGAAGACGAAGCCCGTGAAGTGGCCATCGACCTGGCCTACCGTCTTGTCAAAAAAGCCTACCTGTTTGACTGAACCATGACCTCTGCTCTGCACCAACACTTTGGCCGCCGCTACGACCGAGACGCGGTTGGCATCGGCATCGTCCACCTGGGCATTGGCGCCTTCCACCGCGCACACCAGGCCCTCTACACCGACGAAGTCCTGGAGCGCTTTGGCGGCGACTGGGGCATCTGCGGCGTCAGCCTCCGGCGTCCGGACATCCGAGACCAGCTTGCTCCGCAAGAGGGGCTTTACACCCTGCTGGAGCGCGATGGCTCCGGCGACTTCATCCGCGTCATCGGCGCGGTCAAGGAGGTGCTCTTTGCCCCAGAAGCTCCCGGACGTGTGCTGGAACGTCTCGCAGCTTCCGGAACCCGCATCATCTCCCTGACGGTCACCGAAAAGGGCTATTGCCACGATCCGGCCACCGGACGCCTCAATGCTCAGCACCCAGACATTGTGCAGGACCTTGCCCACCCGGAAGCTCCTCAGAGCGCGCTGGGTTTCCTGGTTCAGGGACTGGCCCAGCGTCAGCAACAGGGCTCCGGAGGCGTGACCGTTCTCTGCTGCGACAACCTTCCGGAAAACGGACAGGTCGTCCGGCGCCTGACGCTTGAGCTGGCCATGCTACGAGATCCTGAGCTCGCTGCCTGGATTGAGCAAAACGTGTCCTTCCCATGCACCATGGTGGACCGCATTGTTCCGGCCACCACAGACGCTGACCGAGAAACCGTTGCGGCTTTGCTCGGAGGTCCAGATGCGGGCTCTGTGGTGGGGGAACGTTTCCGACAGTGGGTGATTGAGGATCACTTTGTCGCTGGACGTCCGCAGTGGGACGCTGTGGGGGCAGAGATGGTGGACGACGTTCGGCCCTTTGAGCACATGAAGCTCCGCATGCTCAACGGCACCCACTCCACCCTCGCCTACACGGGTTTTCTGGCAGGGCTGGAATACGTTTCAGACGCGGTGCAGGCGCCCGGTTTTGAGGCGATGCTCCGTGACCTGATGAACCATGAAATCATCCCCACCCTCCACCTGCCTCCGGGCACCGACCTCCCGGCCTACCGCGATGCGCTTCTGGAGCGATACGCCAATCCTGCGCTGCAGCACCGGCTCTATCAAATTGCCATGGACGGGTCACAAAAGCTGCCTCAGCGACTGCTCGGAACCCTCCGTGACCTTCAGGCATCCGGACGTCCGGCGCCTGGAATCACCCGAGCCATTGCCGCCTGGATGCGTTACGTCACCGGGCTCAATGGTCAGCTCCAGCCCTTCACCGTCCAGGATCCTCTGGCAGAACGTTTTCAGGTGCTTGCGGAACAGTCCGGGTTCCGTCAAGCTGATTCTCTGATCCCCGACCGCCTGCCCGATTACGTCCGGGCGCTGTTGCAGGTTCAGGAAGTCTTTGGCCGCGACCTGGCAAGTGATGCGCCTTTTACCGAAGCCCTCATTGCCACGTTTGAGCAAAACTTTCTCCCCTAACCGGACCTCTTTCCATGAGTCGTGGGCCCTCCGCTGCAGAAACCACCGAACAGATTTCTCAGCGGCTGGGTTACCACACCTTCTGGCGCCGAGACGCGACCGCCTTTCGGATGGGCCTGTATGTGGGGCTTTCAAATGCTCGTTCGCTGCTGCACGTTCTTCCGGACCTCGGACGCCTCGGTGGGCAGCAGCTGCTCATCCACCTCGAGGCGCCTGCCGAACTCTCTCTTGCCGAGCCGGTTCCGCTCCTGCAGGAAGGCCTCTTGGCTGGCACCCAAATCGGCACGATCGGTCTGCCCCAGAAAACGCACCTGGCTGCAACCTTCCGGTACCTAGCAGAGCAGGTGCTGGGGGCTCCTCTCGATTTCCTTCTTTCTGACGCCAGTTGGCTGCTTCCTGAAGACCTGACCCCTCAGTGGCATCCGGAGCATCCGGAGGTGCTCCTGCACCCCAGCACCCACTACCTCGAAGCCGATCCGGCTCCTGCCGCCCCCAGCGCCGTTTACGGGACGCAGCTGCGGTACCTGCTGGAGGAGCGCGATGCCCGGACCGTTACCGACCTAGGAAGCCGTTACTTTGAGTTGCTGGAAGCCGGGCAGGCGTCGTGTCAGCGGGTGACCGACTGGGATGATTTCATGGCAGGGATTCTGATTCCGGAACTGCTGCAGTACCTGCGGGAGACGCAGGTTCAGGAAGAACCGCGGGTGCGGCATGCGGAAGACGCCCTGTTTCAGGAACTGCGGCTCCTGTTCCTGTCGCGGCGAGCGGAACTGCAGCAGCAGCTGTGGAACGAAACGGAGCCCTTCCGCTGGGCCCTGAAGCCGTTTTTGCCTCCGGAGCTCCGGACGGCTTCAGCGCGAATGCTGTGGGTTTGGGCGGTTGCCTCGCATCCGCAGGTGGAGCGGGTGTGGGTGCCGTGGGCCTCGCTTCCGCAAGCGGTGGAGGCCCTGGGGCTGATGCGGCATGCGCCGCTGGCAGCGGAGTTCTGGCAGCGTTAGCGAGACGCCAGTTCAATCCCGGTGGGGGGCACCGTGGTGATTCCGGTCACCGCCTCTAGGTACCGGCCAGAAAATTCACTGTGTGCCTCGGCGTAGGCGATGACGTTGTTCTTCCGGACCTTGATGCGCGGCTGCTCCTTTGCCAGAGCCAGCAGAGGAACAATCGCCATGCCCTGATGCGTCATCGCAATGGTCATGGGCTGCTCCAGCTCAAACCACTCGTCATCCTCAGAAGCAACTCGAGCCAGGAGTTCGTCACCGCTTACCAGCTTCATTGAATATACTACAGTATCCATGTCTTTCTCTCAGGTAGAGCAAACCGGAAGGCTCGCGAATTATTGATGCATGAGGCTTTTACTTTATCGGAGATCATGCGAGCCTTCAATGCAGGAAATCTTGCTGGATCTCACGGAAACCGCCCTTCTTGACCGAGGAGAGAGGTCCGGCAGGCACTCAAGACCGGGGGGTAAATGCTGAAGCGCTTCTTCAAACGGATGCTGGTCTATGGCATCCTGATTGTCATCCTTGCTGCACTGGCCGGAGGAGGGTACCTCTGGTTCAGCCTCCCCCGCTCCTCCGGCACCTACTCCCTCGACGGCCTCTCGGGCCCCATTGACATCACCCGGGACTCGGCAGGCGTGCCCCACATCTTTGCCCAAAGCGACAACGACGCCTTCTTTGCCCTCGGCTGGGTGCATGCCCAGGATCGGCTCTGGCAGATGGAAATGAACCGCCGGGTTGGCGCCGGGCGCCTGAGCGAAATCCTGGGAGAAAAGACCCTCAAGATTGACCAGTTCCTCCGAACCCTCGGAGTCCGCCGGGCCGCTCAGGAAGCCTGGACGCACCTCAAGCCCCGGACCCGGACGCTGTTTGAGCACTACATCGCCGGCGTCAACGCCTGGATCCAGGAGGTTCCGGTTCTGCCCATTGAGTTTCAGCTGCTTCAGTTTGAACCGGAACCCTGGACGCCTGTGGACTCGCTCGTTTGGGCGAAGCTGATGGCCTGGGACCTCGGAGGCGACTACTCGCAGGAGCTTCTTCGGGTCCGGCTGGAAGAACTTCTGGGCCCCCAACGCACCCGGGAACTGCTTCCCCAGTATCCCGAAGAAGGGCCAAGCATCCTCGCAGGGCTCTCGTCGTCCAGCGTGGAGGAACTGCTGACGCTAGACAGCTTCCTTCAGGACCAGCTGGGCCTCCGGGGCATTGACGTCGGGAGCAACAACTGGGTGGTATCCGGCAAGTGGACGGCCTCTGGGCTGCCGTTGCTGGCCAACGATCCGCACCTCGGCACCCGTATTCCCTCCATCTGGTACCTCGTCGAGCTTCAGGGACCGACCCTGCACGTCACCGGAGCCACCTTCCCTGGGCTTCCGGGTGTTCCCATTGGGCACAACGACCAGATCGCCTGGGGGGTCACCAACATGGGCCCAGACGTTCAGGACCTCTACCGCGAGCGCATCAACCCCGACCAGCCCAATCAGTACCTTGTCAACGGAACCTGGAACCGGATGACCCTCACTGAAGAGCCCATCCTGGTCAAGGGACGGGACCAGCCCTTCCTCTGGGCCGCCCGGGCCACCCGGCATGGTCCTCTGATCAGCGATGTCACTGAAACCGCAGAACCGCTGGCTCTGCGTTGGACCGCTCTGGATCCAGATGACACCACCATTGATGCCTTCACCGACATCCTCTGGGCCGAGAACTGGACGGAGTTCCGGGACGCGCTCCGGCAGTACGTTGCCCCCAGCCAAAACTTTGTCTATGCCGACCGCCAGGGCAACATCGGCTACATCGCTCCCGGACGCATTCCCATCCGGTCGCAGGGCAAGGGCTGGACTCCGGCGCCAGGATGGTCCAACGATTACGAGTGGACCGACTGGATTCCCTTCGACCAACTGCCTCAGGCGTACAACCCTCCGGAAGGGTGGGTGGTCACAGCCAACAACAAGGTCGTTTCCGACCTCTACCCCTACCACCTCTCGAACAACTGGATGCCGCCCTACCGGGCAGAGCGCATCCGGGAGCTGCTCCAGGAGCGCCTGCAGGCTGGAAAGAAACTGACCGTTGACGACATGGCCCGCATCCAGGGCGACCAGCACAACGCCCTGATCCCGAAACTGCTGCCCCTCTTGCTGCAAACGCCCGCTGCTTCTGAGCAAGACCAGCAGGCCCTTGCTTTACTGAAGGAGTGGAACGGAGACCTTTCCCGAGACAGCGTTGCCGCCAGCCTCTTTGAAGCGTGGCTCTCGCACCTCACCGCAGTGCTGCTGGAGGATGAGGTGGGGCCTCGGCTTTATGAGGAGCTTGCGCGGCGCAACCACGAGGTCTTCTTGGTCAACCTCCTCACCGATCCGGAGCAGGGACGGTTTTGGTGCGATCACCGCAAGACCACCCCCCGGGAAACCTGTACGGACATGCTGCAGCAGGCCCTGCATCAGGCTCTGGCTGAGCTGGAAAACCGGCTGGGGCGCGACCTGCAGGAATGGCGTTGGGGGGCTTTGCATCAGACCCAGTACCCACACACGCCCTTCAGTGAGGTTCCGTACCTCAAGCCCTTCTTTCACCGCAGCATCGAAAACGGAGGCGACCGCAACACCGTCAACGTGGCCTCTTACAAACCGCATGAACGGTATGCCCAGCACTGGGGTCCAAGCTACCGTCAGATCATCGACCTCTCTGACTGGAACACCAGTCGCTTCATGCACACCACCGGGCAGTCCGGAAACGTCCTCAGCCCTCACTACGACGACTTGATTGAACCTCACCGCAATGTGGAGTATCTTCCTATGACCTTTGGCCGTGAAGCCACCTCCGGAAACACCCAAACCCTGGTTCCTCAGTAACACCTCCATGACCGCTTCCACTCCGCTGACCCCTGTCTCTCTGGCTGAACTGGACTTTGCCAAGCAAGACGGGTTGCTCCCCGTCATTGCTCAAGACAGCGCCACCAACGAGGTCCTCATGCTGGCCTACGTCAACGAAGCCGCGCTGCGCCTGACTCTGGAAACAGGCTGGGGCCACTACTGGTCCCGCTCCCGGCAAGCCTTCTGGAAGAAAGGGGAGACTTCTGGACACGTGCAGCGAGTGGAAGCGATCTGGGTGGACTGCGACGCTGACACCCTCATCTACCGGGTGCAGCAGACCGGACCCGCCTGCCACACGGGCGCTCCAACGTGCTTCTTCCGGCAGCTTGAGGAGGCCTGACCCGTCTCATGCCTCGGCTGCACTACGCCAACCGCCTAGACCTGCTGGTTCCGCCTCTTGCCGAACAGCTCGAGCGAACCGATCCCTTTGAGCCTCAGGTGCTTGCTGTCCCGAACTTTAGCCTGCAGAAGTGGCTCTCTCTGCAGCTGGCGCAACGTCTGGGTGTGGCAGCCAACTTCCGGTTTGTTCTGCTGGAAAAAGCGCTGCAGGAGACGCTGCAGGAGGGCCTCGGCACCACGCGTCGGCAGCCGCTCACCACCCTGCAGCTGCAGCGACTCCTCATTGCCCTCCTCCGGGACGTCTCTGACGATCCCAATCCGCTCTGGGCGCCCGTCCGGCAGTTTCTGCAGCAAGACCCCAATGCCTCCGTCCGGGCGCAGGAACGACGACTCTTTCAGCTTGCCGAAAAGATCGCGCACCTGATGCAGCAGTACGAGTACAACCGAGAGGACATGCTGCAGCTCTGGCGGAAAAAGGAATACCGCCTGCCCGAATCCGCCCGTCCCCTAGAAGCGTGGCAGCAGGAAATCTGGAACCGCCTGTTTGGGGAAACCGGACTGGTGGCCCGCTTCAATGCGTCCCGTGCTGAAACCGAGGGCGAGGTCCGGAAACTGGGCACCCTGCCCCGTTTCTTTGAGGAATGGCACCAGCAGCCCCGGCAGCAGCAGCAACCGGCCCTCCTGCGTCCCAAGCTGCACCTCTTCGGGTTTTCCTACCTTTCCGCATTTCACCAGAAGGTGCTGACGCAGCAGGTGGAGCAGGTCCGGGAGGTCTGCGTCTACACGCTCAACCCCTGCATGGAGTTCTGGGAGGACCTGGAGCCCTACTGGAAGCAACGGCGACAGTTCAAGCAGCGTCCGGAGGCGTTTCAGTACCTCTATGAGGCCCGGCGGACGCAAGTCACCTGGAACGACCTTGCCCCCGGGGAGTTGCTCAGGAACGACCCCGACCATCCGCTGCTGAAGGCATGGGGCTATCCGGGCCGTGAGAACATCCGCATGCTCAACCGCTGGGGCGATTGGGACTTCTTTGCGCACTTCCGGGACCCCCTTGGAGCCGATGCCTCTTCTGTTGAGGTAGACGCTCCCGATGGTGTTCCCGGACGAACCGTCCTTCAGCACCTGCAGCACGACCTTCTGGTCCGGGAGCCTCAGCGTTCCGGAGCCACCCAACTGATGCTTCCGGCAGATGGCAGCCTTGAGGTCGTCGGCTGTCCGACGGTTCGCCGCGAGGTGGAACAGGTGGCCAACCGCATCTGGGAACTGGTCCAGGATTCTTCCCATCCGGAGCCCCTGCGTTTCAACGAAATTGCGGTCATTGCCCCAGACCTCAGCTTGTACCAGTGGGAACTGGAGCAGGTTTTTCGCTCGCTGTATCGGCTTCCGTACCACCTGGTGGATGGGCACCACGGCGCGTCTGGAGCCCTCATGGAAGCAGCTCGGCAGCTGCTGCACCTCGGCCTAGGCGACTTCTCCCGTCGTGAGGTCCTGAGCCTGCTCCAGAATCCCTGCTTCCTCCAGGTGCTGAAGACGCCCTCGGGCGAAGAAGCCCTTGACACGGAGGCGTGGGTTCAGTGGAGCGAGGACCTGGGCATCTACTTTGGCAAAGACGCCGCAGACTTTCAGGAACACGGCTACGCCCACCTTCCGGAACAACGCTATCACTGGCAACAGGGCTTTCAACGCTTGGCTTTGGGGAGCTACCTGGAGGCCGACCAGGAATCTGTTGCCTGGGACGACCAGGACTGGGTTCCCGGAACCGTTGGGGATGCGGACGCCATCAGCGCCGCACAGTTTCAGCTGGTTCTGCAGTCTTTGCTCGCAGATGCGCGATTTTTGGCCACCCATCACGCTTCAGCGCGTGAATGGTCGCGGCTGCTCCACCGCTTCTTCAGCACCTACCTGCGGCCTGAAGACGACTATGGCCAAGAGGCCTTCCAACGGCTGCTCGAAACCACCCAGACCTTTGCGCACCTTGAAGTGTTGCCCACGGAAGATGCCCCCCTGAGCTACCCGTTGGTGCTGGAATTCTTCATGCAGCAGTACGAACGGACCCGCTTTCAGCAAGGTCACTACCTCGCCGAAGGGGTGACGGTGTCGCCCTTTCAGCCGATGCGGCCCATTCCGTTTCGGGTCGTCTTCATTTTGGGACTGCAAGAAGGCTCCTTCCCGTCCAAGGCTCCGGAAGATCAGCTGGACCTGCGTGACGTTTCGGTGCCTCGAACCAAGGACCAGACCCTCCGGAGGCGGCTGATTGGAGACGTTTCCCCCATGGAACGGGACCACTATCAGTTTCTGGAAACCCTGATTTCCACCAGCGACCGCCTGATCCTCAGCTACCTCAACCAGGACTCGAAAGGAGAACCGCAGCAGCCGTCTTCTCTGGTGGAGCTGCTGCTGGAGACCCTCAACACCGGCTACCTGAAGGATCGGCTGCTCCCGCAGCGGCTCCCCCTGACCTCGTACGATCCGCGCTACTTCCCGGAGCTGGAACCTCTTGCGGACGGCGACTTCCCTCAGTTCAGCCTCTCCGCCTTTCATCAGGCACGGGCCCAGGTGCTTCGGCAGCAGCTGGAGGCCTCCCAGCCCCTTCCGGAACGTTCTGAGCTGTTTTCCCTGCTTCACACAAAGCTTCCGGCCAAACTGACGGCTCCCTTGCATCCAGAAGCCTTCACGCTGCCTCAGGCGACTCACCTGACGCTTGGGCAGCTGAAGCGTTTTCTGGAGAACCCTCTGGTTGCACAGACCCAGCGGTCGCTGCGGCTCGCTTCTGATGAGGAGGACCTGACAGACGTTGAGCAGGAGCCGTTTCAGCTCAATGCTCTGGAAGAAACCCTTTTGCTGCGGGAGGCACTGGGCGACGCCCTGACGTCCGCAAGGGGCTGGGAGGAGGCGTATGGCCAGGTGTTTCAGCGATGGGAGCAACGGGGGAAGCTTCCCCCGGGTGTGCTGCAGGACGGGCTCCGGGAACAGCACCTGGGGCTGATGCAGCGGTGGGAAGCACAGGTGCAGGAATGGTCTGAGCCGACGGGTGGTCCGAAGCTGGTGCCCCGTCGACTGAGCGTGGGGCCGCTGAGTGCGTGGGAACGGGAAGCGTGGAAACGCGCTCCAGAGGCATGGATTTTGGGACCGCCACTGGTCATCAGCAACGTGACGCTTTCCGGCGCATCCGGGTGGTGGCTGTGCGACGGAGACCAACCGCGCATCAGCCTTCAGCTGGTCCGGCGCGCTCTGGAGGCCAAGAAGTCGTCTGCACAAAAGGAATGGCTGCTGCCGTTTCTCGAACTCGTCACCCTCCATGCTGCCGGACGTTTGCAGGACACCACGTCACGGGAGGCCTACCTGCTCTCGCGGGGTGAAGCGGGGCATGGGACGTTTCAGGTACCGCTGCGTTCTGCCGCACAGGCGTACCTAGAAACCGTGGTGCAGGCTCTGCAGACGGAGCGCTTTGACCTCCTCTACTCCGCCAGTGGCGCCCAGGCGTCTCACCCGTTCCTGCGTGACCCCGAGGCCTTCAACCAGAAGTTCCAGGACTGGATCCGGAGTCAGTTGGATCCCAGTCGGCCTCAGTTTTCCCTACCTCGGGAGCCCTTTCGGTTTCTGGAAGACCTCACGCCTCCGGACGACCCTCACGCCTTCACTCAAGCCCGCCTTGGGCTCTACTTCCAAAGCCTCGCGTTTGACCACTAAGGCCTAGAGCAGGCTCGCCACGGCGAAACCGCCTAGGAAGGTGCCGATGCTGCTCCCTAGGTTGGCAAAGACAACCACCAGCAAAATGCGGGTGATCTTGTTTCGCCAGAAGCCCTTGAGCGTGGTGATGTCTTCATTGAGGCTCTCAAAGTCCTCCACCTTCGGCTTGTGCACAAAGGCCTCCACCAGTCCGGCGACCCAGCCGGCGGCAATCATTGGGTTCAGCGACGTGAACGGTGCTGCCACAAACGCCGTCAGGATCGTCAGTGGGTGCCCGAATGCGGCCAGCACCCCCACTGCAGAAAGAGCCCCGTTGATGAGGAACCAGCGCTGAATCATCTCAAAACTAGCGTCTTGTCCAGAAACGACGAAGCCGTAACCGATGAGCCCGACAATCAGTAGCGGAAGCCCCCAGCTCAGCAGCTTTCCCCAGCGGGACGGTGGCGGAACGTACTCCAGTTCGGCAAGGTCGTGGGCCTCGTCAATCTGCTTCAGGATCCCGGGAACATGCCCGGCCCCCACGATTGCCACAATCTTCTCACCTGGAGCGTTGCGGATCTTTTCCGCTAGGTACGCGTCCCGCTCATCAATGATGACACGCTTGATGTGGGGCGATTGACTGGCCAGTGCATCCATGGCTTCTGCCAGCGCGTCCCCTTGCTTCATCGCTTCAATCTCGTCGGCCGAGACCTCTTCATTGGAAAAAACGCTGGCCACCAGCTGCCCCAGTAGCTTGGTCCGGTCCCAGAATTTCAGGGAACGCCAGGTGCGCTGCAGGGTGGTCCGGACGTCTCGATCTGCCAGCACCAGGGTCGCCCCTGTCGACTCTGCCGCCCGGACGCCTTCCAGCATCTCAGCTCCCGGCTGCACCCCCAACTGCTTGCCAATGCGACGCTGGAAGGAAGACATCAGCAGGTTGCCCAGCAGCAAGAAGGTCTTTCCCTCCTTGATGATCTGAAAGAGGTCCGTCTTCTTCCAGGCATCCGGGTTCCGGATTGCTTCCAGACGGGAGGCACACAGCTCCACGCAGACGGCATCAGGCGCCTCGTGCTGAATCACTTCACGGACCTCATCCACGCTGGCTTGAGAGATATGAGCGGTTCCAACCAAGACAATCTGCTTATCGTTGCTCGTCAGATGGTGTACATTGCTGGAAGGTGAGGAGTCCATGTATTCCTGAATTGAAAGTTAAAAGTAACAACCATACCTGAATCTGTTTTCGGTTACGAGTCCTTCATGTTCTTGCCCTTTCTTCCCCTCATCCTTGCCTCGCTCAGCCTGTCGTTGCTCACGGAAGATACCGCGATTCGCCCGGAGGCGTGGCTGAACCTCCCCTGGCCTCTGACGCTGCTGATCCTCCTGGGCCTCGCCTTCTGGCTGGGACAGGCGTCTTTCGAAGGCCGGCCCCTGACGCGGCAGCGGCAGCAGCACCTCAAGCGCCTGCTGATCTTTTCTGCTTGGCTGGGGGCCATTTACACCGAAGCCCTGGACCTGCGCCTGCAGGGCACGTTTCAGGGGTGGTGGAATCCGGATGGCTGGGCGTTTGCGCTGCTCATTGTCCACTTCTGGCTCCTCGACGGTCTGGCCCTCACGCCCCTTCAGCACCGTCATGAAGCCTATGCTCCCCGGCTGATCCGGAGCCTCCGTCTGCAGCTCCCCTTGCTGCTGCTCGGCGGCGTCCATGCCCTGTGGCTGGCGGCGTTGCCCCTTTGGACCGGAGACCTGCCCCTCAACTGGGAACTCCTTCTAAGCACCCTGAGCAGCTTGGTCCTGATGATTGCGCTCGCGCCTCCAGTGATGATGACGGCGTGGAACCTAGAGGCGCTTCCGGAAAGCGAAGGCCGCACCCTCATTGAAGAAGAACTGCGGGTCAATGGCGTCTCAGTCCGTAAGGTACTGATCTGGCCGGAGGAGTTGCTTTCCAGCGCAACCGCCGGCGTCGTGGGCCTCCTTCCCGGACTCCGTTACCTGCTCATCAGTCGACAGCTGCTGAACGCCCTCACTCCAGAAGAACTCCGAGCGGTGATTGCCCATGAAGCCGGGCACCTGCGCAAGCAGCACCTGCTCTTTTACGCCTTCGCGTTCTTTGCCTTTCTGGAGGGCATGATGCTGCTCTCAGCGGCCCTGACGGTCACCGAGTGGTTTGGGGAGTGGGAACTGCCTGCGGTCTTCTACGGGAGCTTCACGGTGCTCGCGCTGCTGCTGTTCCTACGCTTCGGAATGGGATTCCTGAGCCGCAACTTCGAACGTCAGGCAGACTGCAATGCGCTGGAACGCGTGGGTCTGGAGCCCATGGGACGTGCGCTCCTGAAGGTCGCCTGGCTCAATGGCATTGACCCCGAAAAACCCAACTGGCATCACTACGGCATCCTCGACCGCCTCAACTTCCTCAAAGCAGGCGCCCAAGCACCTGAGAAGGTTTCCGCACACCACCGGCGCGTCCGCTGGATTCAGTTCGGATGCGTGCTGACCCTGCTCTGCACAATTGGCATCAACAGCTACGCCACTTCCAACGCGGGCATCCGTCAGTGGCTCACTTGGTACGTGCAGCACAACGAATCCCTCTCTCCGCGAGATTCCGGATTCCTGACGCAACTCGGAGACCTCGCTTACTCTCAAGGGCAATTGGAAGAAGCCGAACGCTACTACCGGCAGGCCCTGGAGCTGGCCCCAGAAGATCCCCGGACCCTGAACAACCTAGCTTGGGTCCTTGCCGAAAACCGCGCCGATGATCCGGAGGCCCTAGAGGAATCGATTCAGCTCGCTCAGACGGCTCTGGCACATCAGCCTGCGGCGTTCATCTGGGACACTCTTGCTGAAGGGTACCGGCAGCAAGGGCTGTATGAGCAGGCCCTGCACGCTGCTCAGGAAGCGCTGCGCCTAGCTGATCAGAGCCCCCGCGCCCAGGCGCCTTCAGGAAGCGACTACTATGAAAACCGCCTGACAGAAATCCGGAATGCCCGCTAAGAAAAGCTACCAAACCAGCATTCCGTTCATTGTGGAAACGGAGCCCCGCACTCCGGAACCCACTCCTCCGTCAGAGCCCCCGCCGCCCCCTTCGCCTCCGCAGCCTCTGACGGTGGCTGAACTGACACAGCAGATCCGTTTTGTCCTAGAGGGAAAGTTCCGGGGCGTGATGGTGGAGGGCGAAATTTCTAACCTCACCCGGGCGTCGTCCGGGCACCTCTACTTCACGCTCAAGGACACGCAGGCACAGATTCGGGTGGTGATGTTCCGGAACGCGGCAGCACGCCTGCCGTTTCGTCCGGAGCATGGTTTGGAGGTGGTGGTTCGGGGCAGTGTGAGCGTCTATGGCCCACGGGGCGAGTACCAGCTTCAGGCTTCTTCACTGGAACCCAAGGGCGTGGGGGCGCTCCAGCTGGCGTTTGAGCAGCTCCGGAACCGGCTCCAGCGTGAGGGCCTCTTTGACGACCGACACAAGCGGCCCCTTCCCTTTCTGCCCAACCGGATTGGCATTGTCACCTCTCAGACCGGAGCCGTCATTCATGACATGTGGACGGTGCTGAACCGCCGCTTCCCCGGCATTCCGGTGCTGCTCTATCCCGCCTCTGTGCAGGGCGACCGAGCCATTCCGGAGCTGCTCGCCGGCCTCCGGTTCTTTGCGGAGCATCATCAGGAGTTGGGAGTCGACGTCGTCATCTGCGGACGAGGAGGCGGGTCGTTGGAAGACCTCTGGGCCTTCAACGATGAGCAACTGGCGCGGGCCATCTTTGAGATGCCGTTACCGATCATCTCAGCGGTCGGTCACGAAACCGACTACACCATTGCCGACTTCGTTGCAGACGTCCGGGCTCCAACGCCTTCTGCAGCCATGGAACAGGCGGTGCCGCGTCGGGCAGATCTGCTCTACACCGTCAACGAGCTGCAGAATCAGCTCATCCGGTCCTTGGAGCGTCAAACGCAGCGGGCTCAGGAACGTGTTCAGCAGCTTCAGTACCGAATCGCCTCCCCGGAACGAGCCATTGCGTTTTATCAGCAGCGGGTGGACGACCTCGAAGGCCGGTTGCAGGCAACCTGGGCTCGTCAGCACGAACGACGGCAGCTGCGGTTGCAGCAGGCAGATCAGACCCTCCGGGTGCTGGCGCCTCAGCAGCACCTCCGGGACCTCACCCCGTACCTCCAGCAGTTGCAGGTTCGTCTGGAGCGGGCGCTGCAGCAAGACCTCACCCGCCGGAAGCAACAGCTCAGCGCCCATGCGGAAGCGCTGCAGCACCTCAGTCCACTGGCTCAGGTGCAGCGCGGATATGCCATGGTTCGGAAGCCCAACCGCAAGGCGCTGCGGCACGCCCAAGACGTTCAGGTCGGGGAGCGGCTGGAGATTCACCTCCCAGATGGAACTGTGGAAACGGAGGTCCGTGCAGTTACGCTTCCCGAAAGACCTGATGCAGAGTAATCGCAGCAGCGTTGCTGACGTTCAATGATTCCACAGCCCCGCTTCCGGAAATCTGCACCGCCCAGTCACACGTCTGTCGCGTCAGTGGCCTCAGTCCCTGCCCTTCGTTTCCCATCACCAGAATCAGCGCTCGGTCCCGTTGAAGCGCTGTCAGCGGCTCGGCACCATTCATGTCCAACCCAACCACCCAGTAACCAGCTTGCTGCTGTTGGGTCAGGAAACGGTGCAGGTTCGGCACCTTGAGGATCGGGAACCACTCGGACACGCCGGTGGAACTTTTGGCGACCACTCCCCCAAGCGGTGGTGCATGGTCTCGGGGCATCACGAGCGCGTCGACACCAAAGAAGCCACAGGTCCGCAAAATGGCTCCAAGGTTGTGCGGATCTTCCACCTGATCCAACGCCATGAGGACCGGATACGGCTGCCGACGTGCGTCAGGCAGGGCCTCCGCCTCTAGGGTCTCCCGCTCCCCACACTCCAGCACCACGCCCTGATGCACTGCACCCGGACACCGCTGGTCCAGCTCACGGCCTTCCACTGAGCGGACCGGTAGCTGAAGCGCCTGTGCCTGATGCACCAGCTCCTCAATCCGTGAGTTGCGCGCTCCACTCTTCACCAACAGCGCTTCGAGGGGACGGAGACGATGCTGGAGGGCTTCTGCAATGGGTTGGATGCCGTAGAGCACTTCTTCACGGCTCCGAGGCGCGCCTGGACGGCGTCCCCGTGCTGCGGGTTTGCCTCCGGAACGAGGGCTTCGAGAGGGTTTACGCATAGCCCGGAAGCTTGGACAGCTCTGCCTGGAGGCCAGCGTAATCGGTGGTCACCGGAAATTCAGGATACTCAGCCACCACTTTTTCTGCAGGACGGAAGAGCAGTCCCCAGTGGGAGGCTTGGAGCATGGAAATGTCGTTATAGGAATCACCGGCAGACACCACCTGAAAGTTCAGGCTCCGGAAGGCTTCGACGGCCTTGCGCTTCTGGTCCTGCAGGCGCAGGCAGTAGTTGGCAATCCTGCCCGAAGGCTCCACCTCTAGGGAATGACAGAAGAGGGTCGGGTGCTCCAGCTGCGGCAGCAGCGGTTCCACAAACTCGCGGAAGGTGTCTGAGAGGATCACCACCTCGCCCTTGGTCTTGAGCCAGCGGAGGAACTCAACGGCGCCGGGCATCGGTGCCATGGTTTCCACGACCTTCTGGATGTCCGGAAGTCCCAGCCCATGCTGCTCACAGACCCGCAACCGGTGCTGCATCAGCTCGTCATAATCCGCAAGGTCACGCGTGGTCAGGCGAAGATCCTCCAGACCGGTTCGGTCGGCGAGGCCTAACCAGATTTCTGGAATCAGAACCCCTTCGAGGTCCAGGCAGGTGATGAGCAAACGAGGCGTGTCAGGCATGGTGATGGCTTGAGGCAAATCAGTCAGAAGGATCCCTCTCTGAGGGTCACAGGACGCACCTGTGAAAGCTGAGCCACAACGATGCAAGAAGCTGGAGAAAAAATCAAAAGATTGCGGCAGGAACCAACGTCAGGAACGGTCCTGAGGGGCAAACCACCAAGCACGGTGGCTGAGACCGTCCCGGAGCTCTAGGGCAAAGTCCTCATAGAGCCACAGCTCTCCGGAAGGAAGGCGGTGCCGGAGCTTGGGACGCGGAAGGGTTATTGGGTCGAGGTCGGGATGAGCCTGCTGAATCAGCTCCACAGAACGTCCCAGACGCAGAATCCGCAGGTCTTCCTGAACAGAAACGGACGCCCGGAAGCTGCCCAGACGCAGGCGTTGAGTGACGGTTCCGGATTCAGATGAGCTGGAGCCGAGGGCGATGGGCGCCGGAACCTGAGCTCGCACCGGAGCCGGAGCAGCCGCAGGACGGCCCAGCTGTTCTCGGACGTGCTGGGCATACGCCACCGGAAGCGGTTGTTCAAGCGCCTGCTGCCATGCCTCCTGAGCCGCTGCTGAGCGCTGGCGTTCCGTCAGCAGCACCGCCCGGTTGTAGGACGCCGGAGCATAGTCGGGATAGCGGCGTTGCAGAATTTCCAGCACCTTCAGAGCACGGTCAGCAGTGTCGATTCCGGTCTGGACCCCAAAGCGGTAGAGCGCCAGCGCCTTCAGGTTGAGCGCTTCCGGAAGCGTTGCGTCCCGCTTCAGGGCCTCATCCGCGGCGCTCATTGCGCCTGAAGCGTCTCCCTTCCAAAGCCTTACAGAAGCGAGGTTGCTCCATGCCGGAACGTAGTCCGGATCCCGCTGGCTGGCTTCTTCAAAGTAGCGGGCGGCATCTTGGAAGCCACGTTGCACCGCTTCCTCCTTGAGGCAGTTGTGCAACCCCTGACGGGTTCCAGCCCCTCGGGTTTCCGTGTCGACAAGCAGGGACGTCATCATGGAGAGCGGCAGCACCGGATTGCAGGCCGCAAGTTGCCCCATCGCCTGCTGATACGCCACCACGCCCAGGTTGTTGAGCACTGCGCGTCCGGGGAAGCGACGCTGGTACTCCTCCAGCAGCACCCGCGCATCTTCCAAGCGCCCAATCTGCAGAAGCAGGGTTCCGAAGTCGAACCAGTCCTGCACCGCTCGGACCTGGTGCAGCGACGCCTGAAGGATCGCGGCACGGGTCGCATCCGGAGGGTGGGTGCCGGCGTGCGGATGCATCCGTGACTGTGACGCCCAATCGGCAAAAAAGCGGGCACCTTCATCCAGCACCGGTCCTGCTGCAAAACCCGCCTGGACGGAGTAGATGAGCCCATAGGCGTCAGCTTGCAGTTCCCTCAGGATTGGAGTGTCTGCCTGCTGCGTTCCCTTCAGCCAGTCTTCTACCGACTGCTCCCACTGGGGATTTGCCTGAGAGGCCGCAAAGGCTTCTGCCTGCCAGAAGTCATCCTGTGCGAGGTGCGCCAGTTCGTGTCCCAGCACAAACGCGGCACGGGTGTCTCCGAGCTCCGGATTGTCTACTTGATAGAGGAAATTCAGGGCCGCGTGATTGAGGAGCACGGAACCGTCAGGCAGCGAAAGGGCGAGGGGAGGGCGTTGAGAGCGGAGTAGAACCAACTGGGGCCAGCGTCCGGCGCGTTTGTCGGCCACATGGACCACACGGTCAAAAACCTTCCGGACCCGAGCGGCTTCTGGAACCGAGGCTTCTTCCAAAGCCCCGTGCTGTTCCACCCACCAAGCGGCGTGTGCTCGGGGGTCCGACTGCGCCAGCGCCACTCCAAGCGAGACCAGCAACCAAACCGCAACACAGGCGATCTTCAGCGTCAGCAGGCTCCAGAAGACCAGGGTTTTCATTGGAAGAGCAGGATGAGGTCTCGGACGGCTTCATCCGCCTCTTGCCACTGGTGGTCGGTCGGGTTGGGCGAAAGTGCCAGCAGTTCCAATGTTTCCAAGCTTCGGAAAACACCTGGCAGCGCCTGGGCGTCCTCCAGTTCTGCTCGGAGGGTCCGCATTGGGAGGTCCCGGAAGAAGCTCTGATCCTGGTGCAGAATCGCAATGCGGCTTCCTTCCGCCAGTTCTCCGAGGTGCAGGTAGGGGCGCTCAGCATCTGAAGCAAAGCGTCCTTCCCAGTGCTCCACCTCCGGAGGAAGGGCATACGAGGCATCGCGCGTTTGCTTGGCCCAGGTCTTCCAGACGTAGAGTTGGCGGTTGAGGGTCGGATTGAGATTGAGTTGCTCCAGCTGCTCAAAGGTCGCTGCCGCGGCCTTGAGTTCGTGGTTCACGAGGTAGTGCGTTGAACGCGTCATCAGCAATCCGGTTGTGAAGGCGGACTGTGCAGGAGTCGTGGTGCTGGAAAACGCCATCATCGTCTCTTCTGGAACCGACTCCACTGGGGCCGGCAGGTTCCGGAGTCGTTCGGCAACAGCGGCTGCGCCCATGCCTTCCAGCTTGGGGCCTCCGGAGAAGGCGCTCAGCAGGCTCAGTCCGGCGACCACTGAAATCGACGCGGCAACCAAGAGGGGCTTCCACTGGAAGGAACGGTTTGGCGCTGGGCGACGCTTGTTCGCCGGCGGGAGTTTCACCACCGGAGCCACTTGGGACTCCGCTTCCTCCTGGAACAGATGCGGGAGCGCCTCCTTGGTCTCCATCAGCACCGCCATCCACTCGGAACAGTCTCGACATGCGGCCAGGTGATCGACCACCTTGCGGTGCTCGGTTTCCGGAAGGGTGCCATCCGAAAAGTTGGCCATCGTCTGGGTTGAGGGGCAATCATTCAACATAAATCCAATCTCCATCAGCCGCCCAAAACATTGGGGTTGTTACCTTCACTTGGTCTGGACGGACGATCCACAGGTTTTCAAAATAAACGATAGGATTATCCAAGCAAACGCAAGAGCTGTCGCAAGTGATCTTCGTCAAGTCCCTGTTCCAGCAGGCGTTCTCGCAAACGCAGCAGCAGACGCTGGAGGGAGGTCTCCGCATGGTAGCGAGTGATCTTCAGCACCCGCGCAATTTCACTGATGGAGAGTTGGTCCCGGAAGCGCCACTCCAGCAGCAAACGATCCTCAGAGCTGAGTCCTTCCTGCAGCGCCTCCAGCTCAGCCAGAGCAGGCTCCAGGAGCACCCGAGGCGTGACAAAGGCCAGCTCTTCCACAGAGGCTTCTGCAGCCGGCAGGAGCTCCGGCTCCTCCAGGCTCTGCAGTTCCGGACGCCCCCGCTGCAGGTCCAAGGTGTTGCAAAGTTCCTGAAACGCCTGACGGCTGAGGTCCCGTTGGTGGGTGATGGTCAGGGACTGAAAGGCCTCTTCCAGGGTCAGGCGCTGCTCCAGGACCATCCGTTCCAGCAAAACCGCGATCTCGCCCTGGCCCTCGGCCTTGCGAGACGGGCGGAACCGGCCCTTACGTTGCCGGATGTAATCGACCAGCAACCGGGACAGCACCGCGTAGAGGAATGACTGGACCGACTGCACCTGGCCCAGTTCCCGGATGACGGCGTAGTCGCGTTCCACAAAGTGCAGGCGCGCGAGGCTCTGAAACTCCTCGGCCTCGTCTCCCCAAAGGCGTTTGCGGTCGCAGAGGTGCCGGACCACTTTCTCCAGTTCAGAGTAGTGAGCTTCCAGCCATGCTTCCGGCTGCTGAGCAGGGTCAATGGATTCTGTCATTCAGTACCCTCTCACCAGTCGGATGCCAGCCGTCTGATCTCGCCCCCACAGGCGTCCTTGCTGCAACGCGGCACACTGCAACGCGGCTCCGCCATCCTGAAAGCTGCCCCCACGCAGCTGATCCAAACCGTCCACCCACTCCGCGGCATTGCCGCTGAGGTCATAAAGGCCGAGGGCATTGGGCTCATACGAACCGACGGGCGCCAGCTTCGTGTCCTCACGTCCGGGACCTAGGACAAAAGCAGGGCGTTTCGCCTCGGGTTGAAAATTAGCGTCATACAAACTAATGGTCATCTTTCCTGTACCAAATCGAGTCCGCCGTCCTCCTTCTCGGCAGGCGTACTCCCATTCTGCTGCAGTGGGAAGGCGGATTTCCGGCCCTTCCGGATGCAGCGCATTGAGGCGAGAGAGAAAATCGGCAATTTCTGAAGACGTCTTGCCGACAACCGGGATCTGTTTTTCGGGAAGGTACTGCTGCGCCACCTGCTTAGCGCTCTCCCAGCCCTTCCGGAGGGTCTGCTTGACCCAGTCCTGAACGGAGTCTGCAGGAGGAGCTTCCGCAGGGCTCTTCATCACCGCCTCCCACTGCGCCAAGGTCACCTCGTAACGGGACATCCAGAAGCGTGGAACCGCCACCTCTTCCCACTGAGGTTGGTCGGCCAGCAGGTCTCCCAAACGGAAGAAGGGGTCTCCTTCCACTGCAACAAAATCCATCCGGGTCGCGGGCTCCGTCCAGACCCCTTGACGCCACTGCTGGCGCTTCTGGTCTTCATTCGACTGGAGGGCCTGTTGTTCCTGCTTCCAGAAGGCGAGCTGCTTCCGGGCCTTGGCGCGCATCGTGTTTTCTTCTGTCACTGAAGCGGAACGCCCTTGATGCGTCTGCAGAAACGCCTGCCAGCGCCGGACCAGTTCGGCCGCCTCTGGGCGCTCCAACTCCCGCTCCCGAAGCTCCTTGAACTCGGCCCGCATGGATGTCAACCGCTGCTGCTGGCACGGTTCGTCACACACAACCACAGGCTCAGGCACCTCAGCGATCTCAGGAGGCGCCGCACCCGGAAAGAAGCGAAAGTCCGTGGTCAAGGACGATTGATCCCAGGGGATTTGCTGCTGATTGCTGGCCTGCAACACGTCTTGCCGAACCCGCTTGAACGCCAACTCCACCGGAACTCCGGGCGTGCGGAGGTTCTGCAGGAGGGCCTCGGTATAAAGCCCATGCTGTCCGGAGCCGTCTGCTGCAACCTCTCCCGGAGCTGTCGCAAAGGCCACAAAGGTTCCTCCGGGCGCTCGGACCGGTGCCAATCCGCGCTGCTCAGAGCGCCATGCCGACTCGAAGGGGTTGTTGCGGCAGGCGTCCAGAATGACCAGATTCGTGGCGCTTCCGGCACTTTCCATGGTTTCCAGGATGCGGCCTAATTCCAGAGTCTGGTAACGCAGCTCATGCGGTTTCTGCACCGATGCGTCGACCGGCATCAGGTAGTTCCGTCCCTGCGACTGCACCCCGTGTCCAGCGTAGTAAAACAGCGCCACCCGAGCGCGGCTCAGCTTCTGCCCAAAGGCATGAAGGGCATCCTCCATCTGGGCGTAGGTGGCATTTTCCAGAAGCTGGACTTCAAACTGAGCCTCTTCCAGCAAAGCCGCCATGGCGCGGGCGTCATTCACCGGGTTCTTCAGAGGACTCGCTGAGTATTCGGCATTTCCCAGCACCAAAGCGACTCGCTCGCTCGGGTCTGGAGCCGTGCGGCGGATGCCTCGATCCGCAGAAACCTCTGCTGGCCCCTCAGGCCGGGGGCCGGAACAGCTGAGCACACTGAGGCTCACCAGCAACAACAAGAAGACACGCATGCTTGATTCTCAACGAGAGGGCAGGGCTCCGCGGTTGGACGAGTAGGGGGTATTGAAGACTTCAGGTAGATCCAGGAAACGTCCTCCTTCTGACGAGTTTCGCCGAGACCCGGAGGCAGGTTCCAGCTCAAAAATGGGCACATCCGGATCCTGCGGCACCCGCCAGTCCGGATCGGCAGCGGCATCTGAAAGGGTCGATGCTTCTGGCTCCGGCGTGGGAACATCCCGGAAGCGACTCGTACGCTCCTGAGAGGTGGGCTGAGCAGAGAATTCAGGCTCTGTCACCGGAACGTCCCGGAACCGAGGAGTCGGTTCTGGAAGCACACGCGCCTCTCCAGGTGCCGCGTCCGGACGCCACTCCGACGCCGGTGGGCTGGGCTCCAGTGCCACTTCCGGGACAGCCGGGAGCGGCCGGGCAAGGGTTTCCGGAGCGGGGAAGCGTCCCGCGTCTTGAAGCACTTCCGGCTGAGCCACAGTGGCGTCTTCCGGAACGAGCGCATCCGGCAGTTCGGCAACGGGCGTATCGTCCATGGAGACCAGGTGCTTCAGGGGGAAGCCCGGATGCTCTGTGCAGTATTCGGTTGGCAGTGCGTCCAGCTGGTAGGAGTAGTACTCCACATCCGGACAGTTTTGGGTGGCCAGCTTTCCACTCACAGAGCAGGTGGGCATCAAGGCGTGCTCCGGTGGTTCTGGAAATTCCTGTGGCGGTACCAGTTGCAGAGCCGGTTTGCTGTACCGTCGCCAGATGCGAGCGGGGGTTCGTCCACCCTGCTCCCACGGCATAGCGGTGTTGTCGTCTTTGCCAATCCAGACCCCCGTGACCAGTTCAGGTGTGTAGCCAACGAACCAGGCGTCCCGCCCATCGGTGTTGGTGCCGGTTTTCCCAGCGATGGGAACATCTCTGTTGCCCCACTGGGCGTTGCGGCCGGTGCCCTTTAGAACCACACGGCGGAGCATTTCATTCATCAGGTGTGCGGTCCATGGTGAATAGGCCTGAATGCCCGGGTCGGCTTCATACTTGTAAACGATATTGCCGGTAAAATCCTCAATGCGGGTAATGAAAACCGGACGTCGCGCAATGCCGCCGTTCGCAAAGGGGGTGTAAGACGTGGTGAGGTCCAGCAACGTGGTTCCGGAACAACCGAGCGCGATGCAGAGTCCCATCTTTCCATCAACCTCCAGGCCCACCTTTTTGGCCTGCTGAGTCAGAGGACCAATGCCGAGTTGATCCAGCACCTGCACCGCGACCGTATTCACGGAGCGTTCCAGGGCCTTGGCTAGGGTCATGTGATCGGTTGTGTACTCCACCCCGTTTCGTCCCAGCCAGGTCCGCTCCTTCCCAAACTTGCCATCGGCATTCCCGGGCGAATAGAAGCTGGTCAGGCCTAGGTCGTCCACCCATTCATACACCAGGGGCTCATCCTTAAAAACGTTGTTGGGGGCAAAGCTCTTTTCTAGGGCTGTGGCATAGAGCGTCGGCTTAAACGACGATCCTGGTTGCCGCAACGCCTGGACCGCCCGATTGAATTCAGACTCCCCAAAATCCCGACCTCCGACCAGGGCCCGCACAAACCCGGTCTTGGGCTCCATTGACACCAGTGCCACCTGTGCAGAGTGCGGCGTGTCGCCTTCGTAAATGGAGTGTGTGGCGGCTTCAGCCAACTCCTGAAGCTCCGGATTGTAGGTCGTGTACACCCGATACCCACCTCCATACACCTGCGCCAGGTTGTGGTTGTTCTTCAGACGCTTGACCACCTCTTGAATGAAGTATGCCCCGCTGCCACTAAAACGCTTGGGGAGGTGCACCTGGAGCTTTTCCTCCCGGACTTCCCGCCACTGTTCTGCTGTAATCCAGCGCTGACGGGCCATTTCTCGGAGGACCAACTCACGGCGGTTCAGGGCTTCCAGCAGCGCCGACTGGGGATAAAATTCGCTCTTTTCGGGGAGGTTGTTGGGGACCTTGAGGTAAAATTCGGGGCGGCGGATGATGCCCCCCAGCAGGCTTGCCTCGCCAATGGTCAATTCAGCGGCGTGCTTGCGGAAGTAACTCTGGGCCGCTTGCTCGACTCCATAGTTGCCGTGTCCGAGGTAGATGGTGTTGAGGTAGGCTTCGAGGATATCGGTCTTGTCGTACTTCCACTCCAGCGAAATGGAAATGAGGGCCTCCCGGACCTTACGGGTCCACGTTCGCTCCGGACTGAGGAGGAGGACCTTGACCAGCTGCTGGGTGATGGTACTGGCTCCCTGCTTGACCTCTCCATGGCGCAGGTTCACCCACAGGGCGGAGAGGATCCGGATGGGGTCCACGCCCCGGTGGTGAAAGAAGCGGGTGTCTTCTGCCGCCAAGACACTGAGCTGCATCCAGCGTCCGGTCTCACGACGTTCCACCACCTGCCGACGTTCCCCGCTGTGCAGGGTATGGAACGGCTTCCCCTCCGTGTCCAGCAGGATGGTGTTGGTCGAGATCGCTTCCACCGCTTGCTCAAAGTCGAGCAGGGCGTCTTGGTAGGTCAGGGAAAGCCCTAGGGCCAGCGCCAGTACTCCGACCAGCGGTAGCCCCAGGAGGCTGAAGAGGAATCCCCAGGCAAAGCGCCGCATTGCGGGGGGTCAGTCGCGGCTCAAGCCCAGAATGTTGAGCAGCGCAATGAAGAGGTTGAGGATGTCAAGGTACAGCGCCAAGGTCGCGCTGACGTAGTCTTCTGTGCTGTAGTTCCGAAGGATGTTCGAGGTGTCATAGAGAATGAAGCCACTGAACAGGAACACTGCCACTCCAGAGATGAGGAAGGACCCCATGGAGCTGCCCACAAACATGTTGATGAGGCTGCCGACCACTAAGATGATCAGTCCTGTCATCAAGAACCCGCCCATGAAGCTGAAGTCCTTCCGGGAAAAGACGACGTAGGCGCTCAGTCCAAAAAACACCACTGTGGTCAGCGCAAAGGCTTCTGCAATGACCGTGGACTTTCCGCCCATGATGTACAGCCCCAAGATCGGCCCCAGCGTCAGCCCTGAAACAAAGGTAAAGCTGAAGAGCGCAATCATGTTCAGGCCGGGTTTGCGCGCGGCGTAGGAGGCAAAGAAGATCAGGCCGATTTCCAGCAGGAAGAGCGGCATGTGCAGCCTCATCATCACTTCAAACAGCGGTCCGCTGGCCAGGTAGGCCCCGACGGTTGCCGTCAGCAGCGAAGCCCCGAGGAGGCCATAGACCTTCTTGAGGAAGACCAGGCGCTCCTGTACGGAAACGGACGAAGCGGGCACGGCTCCGTAAGCCAGGGATTGGGGATTTCCAAAACGCATGTTGCTCCTTATCAAGCTAAAGGTTGCCTTGGCAAAACAATGAGAGAATTATAGCGAACGGCCTAGGGTGTGTAAACCGAAACCGAAATTCAGCCGATCCGTTGATCGGTGAGGAAACCTACGTGCAAAAAGTATGGCGAGCCGCAGAAGCCTCACGCGGTTTTTCACACCGCAGGAGGCGGCAGGGTTCAGGCAGAGAGGGGAAGTCGAAGGGAGAGACAGGTGTGTTGGGCCTCGGAACGCTCCGTCAGCTCGCCTCCGAGGTGCCGGATGGCCTCTTGGTGGGCCAGCAGTTCCAAGTCCGGAGACGCTGGTTCCGGAGGAGGCGACGTCGGGTCGGTGTAGTGGAGTTCCAGGGTGACCTCATCCGGATGCAGAGGAAGCTCTAGGGTCAGGAGTCGCTCCGGATGGGCTTCCACCTTCAACACCGCCCGCACCAGCAGAGCGCTCAGGGTTTTGCGCAGAATGCCGTCGTGACAGCGGATCAGGCGTTCATCGTTGATGTTGTAGTTACGCTGCACCAGCACCTGTTTGCCGAGCAGGAACCCGTGGATCTGCTCCAGCACGTCTTCCAGCACCGCCACCGCGAGCACCGTCTGTTCCGTCGGAGCCAGTTCCTCCTGCAGCGTTGGCAGTTCCCGGAGCTTCCGGACGTAGGCAGCGCCTTCCTCAGCAGCCGTCAGGATGCGCTGGGCCTGCTTCTTCAGTCCGGTGGTATCTCCGCGGTCGATGCGCATCTCCAGCAACTCAACGTTGTTGGTGATCGCCCCGAGCGGGGTGTTGAGTTTATGAGCAATCTCGTTCACCAGCCGTCCCAGTTCCTCCATGCGATCCGCCTGGTGAACTCGGGCCTCCAGGAGCCTGCGGGCAGTCACATCAAACACATGCGCAACAATCAGGCTGTCCTCTTCCTCCCCCAGCTTCAGGCGCTGGAGGGAAAATTCGAGGCTCTGCTCACTGCGTTCCCCGTGGGCCGGAACCCGGAGCGAGGCCTGCAGAGGATGCGGGGTGTCTGCCTGAGTGAGGTCCTGCACCTGCTCTTCTGAAAGTCGAAGCAGCTGGAACAGAGACGTCCCAATCGCGTCCACCTGGTCGAAGATTTGGGAAAAAGCAGGGTTCGCTTGCTGAACCTGTCCCTGCTCCGATGCGACCGCCAGTCCGTGAGGCGTGTGGAGCATGATGTCCTCTAGCAACCCCTTGGCCTGGTGCAGTGACCGTTCCCGGGCCCGGAGGAGGTGATTCTGCCGGGCGTTGAGCCCGAGGTAGGTGCTCAGGATCAGGGTCATCAGCACCCCGGAACCCAACACAAACCCGGCGTTGCTCATGGCGTCTGCCGCACGGCCACCTCGCTGTTCCCCCACTCGGAGGACAATATCAAAGGCGACGCCGGAAAAAACCAGCCCGAACAAAAGAACTAGGGCAATCAGAGCCCAATCGCTTCGTTTAATCTCGTGAAACATAAAAAGAACCCCAGAGAGGGGGAGGCAGAAGTCCCCCTCCTTGCGAACCGTCAGTCCAGTTGAGCGTAGGCTCGAAGGGTCAGGAAGTCCTCAAACGCCTCTGCTGTGGCCAAATCATCCAGCAGCTGAGCGGCGTTTTGGAAGGATGCCTCGTCGTAGTGCTCTCCGTAAGCTTCCTGAATCTTCGCCAGCTCTTCCGGAATCATGGAGCGGACCATCTCCACAGTCACCTTGCGGCCATCCTCCAGCTTCCCTTCCGGATGCCGAATCCATTGCCACAGCTGGGCCCGGGAGATTTCAGCCGTTGCCGCATCTTCCATCAGGTTAAAGATGGCCACGGCCCCGTTGCCCTTGAGCCAGGCCTCAATGTACTGGATGCCAACGCTGATGTTGTTCCGGACGCCGGCCTCGGTGATGATGCCTCCGGGGATCTTGAAGTTCAGGAGCATCTCGGGAGTCACCTGCACGTCTTCCCGCATGCGCTGCTTCTGGTTGACGCGTCCGGGCTCAAAGGCAGCAGAAAAGACTTCGGTGCAGACGGGAACCAGGTCCGGGTGCGCCACCCAGGAACCGTCGAAGCCGTCTCCAGCTTCACGCTGCTTGTCTTCACGGACCTTCGCCAGCGCGACCTTGTTGACCTCTTCATCCCGGCGACTGGGAATGAAGGCCGCCATGCCACCGATGGCGTGGGCGCCGTGCTTGTGACAGGAGCGCACCAGCAGTTCCGTGTACGCCCGCATGAGCGGCGCCGTCATGGTCACCTGAGCCCGATCAGGCCAGAGGAATTCGGGATCTTCGCTGAACTTCTTGATGGTGCTGAACATGTAGTCCCAGCGTCCGGCATTGAGGCCGGCCATGTGTTCCCGGAGTTCGTAGATGATCTCTTCCATCTCAAACGGCGCCAGAATTGTTTCAATCAGCACGGTCGCTTTGACGGATCCCTGAGGAACACCTAAGGCTTCCTGAGCCGCAACAAAGACCTCGTTCCACAGGCGAGCCTCTAGGTGGTTTTCCATCTTCGGCAGGTAGAAGTAGGGGCCTGTGCCCTTGCCAAGGGTCCGCTGAGCATTGTGGAAGAGGTAGAGGCCGGCGTCCACCAGTGAACCGGAGGCCACTTCGCCGTCGATGAGGATGTGCTTTTCCTCAAGGTGCCAGCCTCGGGGACGTACCACAAGCACCGCCAGTCCGTCTTCCTTGAGGCGGTAGGCCTTGCCTTCAGGACTGTCAAACTGCAGAGTCCGCTCATGAGCCGCAATGAGGTTCAGCTGCCCCTGGATCTGGTTGTACCAGTTCGGGGTGTTTGAGTCCTCCAGGTCTGCCATGAAGACCTTGGCGCCTGAATTGAGCGCATTGATCATCATCTTGGCATCCACCGGTCCGGTGATTTCACAGCGCCGGTCCTGCAGGTCTTCTGGAATGGGGGCGACTTGCCAGTCGTCTTCGCGAACCGAGCGGGTTTCTTCCAGAAAGGTCGGGTACTGCCCGTTTCGAATGGCCTGCTGAATCTGCTGACGGCGTGCCAAAAGCTCTTGGCGACGGGTGTTGAACTTGCGGTGCAGCATCACCAAAAAGGCCTGAGCCTCCGGGGTCAGAATGCTTTCAAAACCAGCATGCATGGTTCCGGTGATCTGAATTCCCTCAGTCATTGAATCTCTCCTATCAGAAAAGGGGGTTGTGGCTGGCTACAAGATGGGGGGCTCCAGCCAAATAATCCGGAGGCGAAAGTGCAGAAACCTTATGAGACTCCGGCGGAAAAATAAAGCCGAAGCCGCCTCCCGCTATGTCGAATCCAGGAAGCGTCCAAAAAAACCGCTGGCGGATCGAGTTGAGATTTGGCGTAATGGCAGGCTGATTTTAGTTCGCATTCACCTGTGGAGGAACATGAAGCATCGCAGATGGCTCGGATGGCTACTAATGGGGCTCCCCCTAGTGGCTCACGCCGAACTCCCGGTTGGAGAGATCCCGCCCCGAATTGTGCTGGAGGGCGAGCGAGGGGAGCGGGTCACCGGAGGCACGTGGAGCAGTGACGAGTTGCGGGGGAAGGTGCACGTTCTGTTTTATGCCGACCCGGATGAAAGTGACCTGAACAACGCAGCGTCTGAGGCCCTGAGCGCAGAAAACTTCGACCGGAGTCAGTACGGCTCGGTGGCGGTGGTCAACATGGCCGCCACGTGGCTTCCCAATGCGGTGATTCAGGTGAAGCTGGAAAGCAAGCAGGAAGACTACCCCAACACCACCTACGTCCGGGACTACCAGAAGGTGCTGGTGGAAGAGTGGGGGCTTGCTGACGACAGCAACGACGTCCTCGTGTTCGATCGCGACGGATCGGTGCTCTTCAGCGTTGATGGTCAGTTGAGTGAAGCCCAGATCCAGACCATGATTGGGCTCATCCGCGAACGGCTCTAAGCGGCACCACTCAGCGACTTCCGGGCCGCCACCGCCAGCGCGTCGGCACGCTCGTTTTCAGGGTTGCCATCATGGGCCTTGACCCACTTCCAGGTCACTTCATGCTGGCGAGTGAGTTCCAGAAGCGCCTTCCAGAGATCTTGGTTGGCAACCGCTTTTCCGGCGGCAGTCTTCCAATTCTTCTGCTGCCACGACCGGATCCAGTACTGCTCAAAGGCATTCCGGAGGTACTGAGAGTCCGTGAACACGGTCACCCGGCACGGCTTGCGGAGCGCTCTCAGGCCCTCGATGGCTGCCATGAGTTCCATGCGGTTGTTGGTGGAATCGGGCTCTGCCCCGGAGAGCTCCTTGCGGAGCCCACGCTCTGGTGCCAACAGCACCGCGCCCCAGCCTCCCTTTCCGGGATTCGGGGAACAGGCGCCGTCCGTGTAAATTGTGATTGTTTCTTTCTCCATGCATCTCCTTTCACGCTGCATCGTAAAATCCCCGTGCTCCACCTGAAAGTCAGAACATGAGTTTCCTGCAGCACGGTAACTGGATTCTCATTGATCCTGACACCCCAAGCATCGACCTGTTTGAAGCCACACTGGATCTGGAAACGCTCTGTGACCTCCTCCGTTGTGATGCCACGGATCTGGTCCAAATCAATGGGTCCCTGCACGGCTACATCGACGGCGAGGGCGAGCTTCAGGAACGACAAACGCCCTGGCGTTTCAACGGTGTGGATTGCTTTGGGCCGATGCTCCTCTTCCACCTCAGTGAAGACGAAACCGAGATGCTCTCTTGTGATGAAGACGACCTGGAGGCGCTTGCTGACGTGGTCGAGTTTCCGCATCACACCCCCTAGGCGCTTCCTTTCACTTCCTGCAACCCTTCACTTCCCACTGAACCTAACGGAGTCGCACAAATGACGGACACGAACTTCCGAGCCATGCTTGTTACTGAAAATGAAGACAAAACCTTCACCCGAGAGATCGTGGAGCGGTCCCTGACCGACCTGCCTGAAGGGGAGGTTCTGGTTCGGGTGCACTACTCTTCCCTGAACTACAAGGACGGTCTGTCTTCCATTGGCAACCGAGGAGTCACCCGGAAGTACCCCCACACCCCGGGAATTGATGCTTCCGGCGTGGTGGCTGCCAGCAGCAGTGATGCCTTTCAGGAAGGGGACGAGGTCATTGTCACCAGCTACGACCTCGGCATGAACACTTCCGGAGGGTTCAGCGAGTACATTCGGGTTCCTGCCGCATGGGTGGTGCCGCTCCCGAGTGGCCTGAGCCTGAGGGAAGCCATGATCTACGGAACCGCAGGCTACACGGCCGCCCTGTCTGTCCACCTGCTGGAACAGAATGGCGTGTCTCCGGATCAAGGCGAGGCGGTGGTGACCGGCTCCACGGGAGGCGTCGGCAGCGTCTCTGTTGCGCTGCTGGCCAAAGCGGGATTTTCCGTCATTGCTGCCACCGGAAAGCCGCAGGAAGAAGCCTTTCTCAAGCAGTTGGGCGCAGCAGGGCTGATTTCCCGAGAAGACGCTGATGACGACTCTGGACGTCCGCTGCTCAAGGAGCGGTGGGCGGGTGCGGTAGACACCGTGGGCGGCAACACCTTGGCGACTCTCCTCAAGGGCACCAAACGCGGAGGGGCCGTGGCTGCTACCGGACTGGTCGGCTCCCCCGACTTGCCAACCTCCGTATTCCCGTTTATCCTTCGGGGCGTTTCGTTGCTGGGAGTGGACTCGCAAGAGACCCCCATGCCTCTGCGGCAGACGATCTGGAGTCGCCTGGCTTCAGACTGGAAACTGGAGCAGCTTGAGGCCCTCACCCTCGAATGCACACTCGACACCCTGTTCCCAGAGATTGATAAAATTCTGCAGGGGCAGCAGCGAGGACGCGTGGTCGTCCGTCTGCACTGATGCGAAACCGCCCTGACTTGATTCCTACTGGAGATTGATCATGAACGAGCCCGTCAAGTACCTGCTCTCTGAAGAGCAGATGCCCAAATCCTGGTACAACCTTGCTGCCGACCTGCCGTCGCTGCCTCCGCCCCCGCTGCATCCGGGCACGCAGCAACCGATTGGTCCGGACGACCTAGCCCCGCTGTTTCCGATGGACCTGATCCTTCAGGAGGTGAGCACGGAGCGCGAGATTGAGATTCCGGAGCCGGTCCGCGAGGTGTACCGCCAGTGGCGTCCCTCTCCACTGTTCCGGGCTCGGCGGTTGGAGAAGGCGCTCGATACGCCGGCCCGCATCTACTACAAGTATGAGGGGGTGAGTCCCACCGGGAGCCACAAGCCCAACACGGCGGTGCCCCAGGCTTTTTACAACCAGCAGGCCGGGGTGACCAAGATCGCCACAGAAACCGGAGCCGGCCAGTGGGGATCGTCCCTTGCCTTTGCCGGAGGGGTGTTTGGAATCGACATTGAGGTCTTCATGGTCAAGGTCAGCTTCCAACAGAAGCCCTACCGCAAGGCCATGATGGAAGCCTTTGGCGCCCGCTGCACACCGTCTCCTTCTGACAAAACGCAGGCTGGACGGGCAATCCTGGAAAAGAACCCGGACTCCACCGGAAGCCTCGGCATCGCGATCTCGGAAGCGGTGGAAGTCGCGGCCTTGAATGACGACACCAAGTACGCCCTCGGCAGCGTCCTCAACCACGTCCTCCTGCACCAGACCGTCACCGGCATTGAGGCCATCCAGCAGATGGAAATGGCCAATGACTATCCGGACGTCGTCGTGGGCTGCACCGGAGGAGGGTCCAACTTTGCGGGACTCGTCTTTCCTTTCCTCGGCGCCCAACTCCGCGGTGGTCAGGAGGTCAAGGTGCTGGCAGTGGAACCAGCGGCCTGCCCCAGCCTCACCCGAGGCAAGTACGCCTATGACTTTGGAGACACCGTGCACCTGGCGCCCATGGTGAAGATGCACACCCTGGGGTCCACTTTTGTTCCTCCCGGATTCCACGCCGGGGGCCTCCGTTATCACGGCATGGCTCCGATGATCAGTCACATCAAGGAGTTGGGTCTGTTGGAGGCTGTCGCGTATCACCAGAACGCCTGCTTTGAGGCCGGGGTGCTCTTCGGACGAACCGAGGGCATCCTGCCTGCTCCAGAAGCCAACCATGCGGTCAAAGGCGCCATTGACGAAGCCCTGCGCTGCAAGGAAGAGGGGACCTCCAAGGCGATCCTCTTCAACCTCTGTGGGCATGGACACTTCGACATGCAGGCGTACACGGACTACTTTGCCGGCAAACTAGAAGACCGCAATTACGATGAGCAGGAGCTGGCCATGGCGCTGGCAGGCCTGCCCTCTGTTGCGGCTTAACCCCCTGCGGAGGTTGCTTTCGGGGCAGCCTCTGCTTCTTCAGGATTTTTATGAGTGATTCAGCCCCCCTTGACGAATTCAAACGACGCATCCGAGTCGAGCAGACGGTTCGGGACTTCTTGCATCTGATGGATGAAAACGGACTGGATTTGGAGGAAGGCCTGGTGGCCTGGAACATGTTGGGCTTCACGATCTTTCAGGATCAGTATCCGGAAGAGTCACATGAGCAAATCCAGCAGCGCCTGATTCAGTTCTCGCAAGACCTCTTTTACTCCCAAAAGCCCTCCTAACCCTATCCCGACCTTTTGCACATGACTTGGAAACCGACCCGGAAGCTCCTCCTCAGTGGACTTCTTGTGCTCATGGGAGCAACGGTTGCTTCCGCCAAAGAAGCGGCTTTTGTCAAAGAAAGCATCCGTGCCCGTGGCATGGGAAACGCCTTTACCGCTGCGGCCAACGACGAGTCGGTGTTGTTCTACAACCCCGCCGGTCTGCGTTCCGTGATGTACAACATCTTTGAGTTTGCCTCGGTGAATGTCGCCAGCAACGTTTCTTCAGGGGGGCTGGAAGGAAGCGTGGATGCGGACAACACGGACATTGATGGCTTGGGGCAAATCACCGGCAAGAACATTCACGTCGAAGCCGGCGTCAACCTACCGTCCTTTGTCAACTCTCGGTTTGGATGGGCGCTCTTCAGCAACACCCTTTTCGACTTCCAGGTCCGGAACCCCGTCTTCCCCTACCTGCACGGAACCGCTTATGTGCAGGGAGGATTGGCAGCCGGCGTCGGGTTCAGTTTTCTGGACCACCAGCTGGATGTTGGTGTCGGTGGCAAGCTGGTGCAGCGAGTCGGTGTCTACAACCAGGACTTCCGTCTCTCTGATCCCGCCGTCATTGCAACCCTCAATGAAGACACGGATCAGGCTCAAAAGGAGATTGAGGCCATTGGCGACAACAAACTCGCCTTTGCTCCCGACTTGGGCGCAACCTACCACCTAGAGGAGTTTCACAACCTTTCTCCCAAGGTGGCCCTGAGCATCCAAAACCTAGGAGGCCTGAACTTCGGCAACGCCGGAGAGGTTCCCATGACCATCAACACCGGTATTGCCACTGAATCCGAGTTTCAAGGCTTTGACTTCATCCTCGCTGCCGACTACTTGGACCTCACGGGCGCACAGGGGCTGAGCGATTCGTTCCTCACCCAACGGAACCTCAAGCTGGGCGCCGAGGTGGGGTGGGAGAAGCTCAACAACGGTCACCACCTGGTCTCCTTCCGGCTGGGACGCAATGGTCCCTACAGCAGCTGGGGCCTGTCGCTTAACCTCTGGAAACTGAAGCTCGATTTTGCACAATACTCTGAAGAGATCGGCAGTTATGCCGGAGAAAAAGAAGACAAACGCTGGGCCTTCCAGGCCGGACTGATATTCTGACCACATGAGGAGACGAATGATGAACAAACTGACCGTCATCGCTGCCGTCCTGCTGATGCTGGCCGGATGCACCACTCAGGGACGCCTGACGTACCTGACCTTTGAACAGAGCTCCAGCTACGAGGAGCTTCAGGCCCAAATGGAACTGCTGAAGTATGAAGCCTACGATGGCTCCGTTCAGCAAAAGGTCAGCGCCCTCAAGGAGGCCCGCTGGATTTCGAAATACATGGACGATGTCGGCAAGCGAGAAATCGCCGTCCGGGCCCTCGCCTTCATGGCCTTTGGCAGTGACGATGGGGACGTCCGGGACCGCAGCCTTTCCCGCATCTCCGACATCCTAGAGTCACCCGAGTGGCCAGCACACCTCAAGGTCGCCGCCCTCAAGGGCGTGTTTGATGTCACCACAGGCGAGTTGGGATTTGAGGAGATGGTCGATGATCAGCCCATGCGCTTTGGGGTCGAAGTTGACCAACGGATGGACGCCATTGAGTACGTCGTGGAGCACCTTCCGGAATGGGAAGTTGCCCTCCAGGCAGAAGCCGCTTCCAGTCTGAAACGCTTCTTCACCGCTCTTCCCACCCTCGACCGCTGCCCTGTCGACATCTGTGACGAGGGAATCCGCAAGGACATTGAGCAGTGGGGCAACATGGCCATGGACAAGTGTCCTGACAGTGTCTGCTCCGACAGCATCCGCGAGAAAGCTGGCGACATGCTGGCCAGCGAAGAGCCTGCGGAGAAGAAGGAGTGGCAGGGGGACTCTGAGGACCTGAAGGAAACCGTCTGGAAGCAACTTCGGGACATCCTGCGTAACAATGACCTGCCCCTGTGGGTCCGGGCGCAGATTGCTCTCTTGACAGGAGAGACTCATCGCTTCGGCCTCAGTCCGGCTCGTCAGGAGGCCTTCGACCGCCTGGTGCAGGAGGAGTGGATTCCCGACGAAGAAATTCCGTCGGAACTGCGACAGATGATCAGCGCCATGCAGGAGCGCATGCAGCTCTATGGCTACCCGGCAACGCAACCGCCTGTGCCCTCTTCAGGAATGCTGACGGAGCTGGAGCTGCAGCCCACCATTTTCCTGCTCACGCACTGGGACGCCGTCCTTCAGGAGGAGTTGACGCGGCAGCAAACGGGACAGCGAGGCAGTGCCACCTCTTCCACCCTGCTGGCCTTTCCGCTGGCTGGCTATGACGATGAAGCCATGACCAAGCGAGGCGTGGTGGAGCAGATCCTTGTTCCGGCACTTGAGCGTGGTTACCGCTTTGACGATCCCAACGTGCTCACCCAGGTGCTCCAAGCCCTCGACCGTCTCCATCAGGACCTTGAACTTTCCGAGACGCCGGAAGTGGTTCGCTTGGCACTGCTGCAGCAACTCGAGCTGGTGGCGCACGTGTACCCCTCGCTCCAGGCGCAGCGTCTGAGTCCGGGCCCGCTGCTGGATGTGCTTCGTGAGCAGGTGGATGCCGCCAATGGGCTGGATCTGCAACGTCGCTACCTGCACGCCCTCTTGGCCGCTTACCCGCTGTATCCGGAAGAAGTCGGGCCCATGGTCGAAAGCCTGGCCACCCTTGATGTGGTCACCCGCTACCAGATTGACGCCGTGATTGCGCCTCCTGCTGAGGAACTTCCTCCTCTGCCAGAAGAGGCTTCAGAAGATGCCACCACGCCGACTCCGGAAACCTGACTCTCTAGCTTGGTACTCGCATGAAACGTTCACTTCTTCTCCTTCTTGCCGGAGCGACCCTCCTCCTCACGGCCTGCGGAGAGTCTCAGGAAACGGCTGCCGGCTGCAGCATCGACCTAGACAACTCTCAGTTTGACGCGGTCATCGCCGGTGACTGCACCAACTACGAAAAAGCCAGCGCCTACTTGGGGAAGGCGGGCATTACGGTGAGCAACCTCCTGAAGGAGGGGGCCACGGACAACCTCAATACGGCGCTGAATATCCAAAACCTCGACAACGCGACAGACTATAGTGCAGGCAACCGCAAGTACATTACCAACGCGTTGTGCCTTGTTGGCTCCGACAACATTACGTCAAGCAGCCGCTGCACCACCAACGCGGTCAAGCGCACCGGAAGCCGAAGCTGCGCCAACGGAGACTGTGAAGTGTCTATGTTTGCCAACCTCGCAGACCTGCTTTACACCGTCTATGGGACCATGGACCGATCTCCCCGAGATGGAGACATCTCCAATACGGAGATTGATAACTTCACCGGTGCCGGAAGCCTGAACAATGTCACGATCCCGGTGCTTTCCATCGATAATGCCACCTTCGAGGTCGTCATCAATGGGACCCGCTACGTTCAAAATGGCGCTCAGTGTGTTCCGTTTGGTACGGATTACGGTGATTATGTCGATAATGCCTCTCTTATTCAGGGGAGCTGTCCTCTCGGAACCCCCAGCACCATGATTGCTTTCTTGAAGGTTGACAATGTCACTGACTTGACTCAGGCGATCAACGCGGACCTTTCAACCGGTTTGGCTACCAGCATTGTGACAGCAACGGAGTCTCTCAATAGCGACTTTGCTGAAATGGGCGTTGCTGCAGACAGCTCCTTCCGGACGGATCTGCTGGAATCGACTCAGCCCCTTGACAATGGCCTGGAGAGGAAAAACGGTACTGCTTGCACGGCAACCGATGAGTTCGACAAAGTCTTCTTTGTCACCAAGAACTCGGCAGACAACTCAACGACGCTTGCCGAACTGACTGGGGGAAGGCAGCGCAACCTTGTGCCTCTGACAGAGATTCAGAATAATGTCGATCCTAACATCATCGCACCGACCACAAACATAGGTCCAACGATTACCAGCCTCCGGAAGGTCTACAAGTCGGCATCCGGCTACACCTTCAGCTATGAAGCCGCGCTCCCCAGCATTGCCACCGGTGTCAGCAACATGAATGACCTCGATCAGGAAGACAGTGTGGCAGGAGACGGGCTGGTATCGTTCCGAGAACTTCTTTGCGTTTCTGAATACGAATGATCCGCCAACTGGTCAGTGCCTTCGGCCTTTTTCTGCTGACAACGGTTCCCCTCTTCGGAGCGGATCTGATCATGTCCGGAGACCTACGGGGGGAGATCAAACCCTGCGGCTGTGCGGAAGAAGGGGACATGGGCGGTTTGCTCCGGCGGGCCACCTTCCTGCAACAGAAGCAGGCCTCTGGACCGGTGGTGTACCTGGACCTCGGCAACAACTTTCCGGAGCCCTCGGAGCAGGGGAACCTCAAGGTGGAGGTGCTTCACACCGCGCTCCGGCAGATGGGCCCGAGTGTGATCCTGGTCGGGCCCAACGAGTGGCTCTATGGCCTCGACGCGCTCGCAGAAGACCTGCCGTACTTCCTCAGCAACCAAAACGGGACCCTGCCCTTTCAACAGGAAGTTCAGCTGGAGCTCCAGGGCACTCCGGCGCGGGTCCGCGGTTTCTTGTCCCCTACGCTGATCTATCAGAATGAGAATGAGGCGCCCGCGGTCCATGGTGTGGCCCAAGCGCTGGAACAGTGGACACGCTCCGATGCATATGAAATCCTTCTGTTTCGCGGAACCGACGCCGAGCTGATGCAGTTTCAGCAGTCCGGGCAGTTTGACCTGATTCTCTCTGGAAGCACCAACGCAGATGAGTTGAAGCAGGTGATGACCCGGACAACCGAGGCCGGAACCGTGGCGATGATTCCTACCAAGGGACAGGGGCTGCTGCAGGGAGTATGGCAGGCGGATACGCAACAGTTTCAGGCCACGGGCGAGGTCACGGCCACGCCTCAGTTTGGCGTGGACTGGCTCAGGCGCAGTGTTCCGGATGATCCGCAGCTCACCCAAGCGTTCCAGCGGTATGATGACCGCGTCAAGGAACTGTTCTTCACCAATCTCGACCGCATGGAGCAACAGCAGCAGCAGTCACCTTTTGTCGGAGCCGCGGTCTGTGAAGCCTGCCATGCTGAAGCAGCCAAGGTCTGGAAGGGCAGCCGACACGCACACGCCTTTGCCACTCTGGAAGCCAAGGGAAAGCACTTTGATCCGGAGTGCTTGGAATGCCATGTTGTCGGCCTGAAGCCGTGGCAGCCCACCTCCGGAAGCTCACTTTCTCCTGAGGTGCAGGCGTTTGTGGGCAAAAATGGATTCCTCAGCCCTCAGCTCACACCGCACCTGATGAACGTTCAGTGTGAAAACTGCCACGGACCCGCCCGGGCCCACTTGGCCAATCCGGAGGCGGTCAAGATGCCACAGGTGGCTACAAATGCCTGCACCTCGTGTCACGTCGGCAGTCACTCCCCCAGCTTCAACTTCGAGACCTACTGGCCCAAGATTCAGCACGGCAAGGAGCCTTAGAGCCCTGCCTGCTCCTGAAACCAGTCCATCACGTCTCCTCCCGTCTCCAGCACCCACCCGCCGACTGACTCCAGTGAGCCTCGCATGACGCTCACGGCCTGTCGGGTGGTGCTGTCGTCACAGCGTCCCTGACGCTCCAACCAGTGCAGTGAGTTCCCCACGACCATCACCGATCCGGAAACAATGGCAGACCCGGCTGAAACCGCCAAGGCCGGTGCCACTAGGATCAGGCACTCCGGACGATCGCAGTCAGACGCCGAAAGCCGCTGCATCTCGTTCAGGGTCACTTGGGCGTCAACATCCGCGTTCACCACCGTCAGCGTCCAGCTCCGTGTGGCCAGTTCGCAGTCCTGAGCCTTCGGTTCCGTTTGAGGCAAGACAAGGCAGCTGGAAAGGCTTAGGGCCAGGGATCCCAGCAGAAGGGGCTTCCAAAAGGTCATGTTGTTCTCACAAAGGGTTGGGGCGCAGCTGCTTGCTAGCATGCAAAGGTTCCCCCACACCTGCAAGAAGAACGAGCGGGAGAGTGGCTTGTGAGAAAGGAGTTTGAAGGAAGAAAGGCGTGTGCGGAGCCCCGAGGGCGGAGGGAAAGGGTGGCAGAGGACCTGCCACCCCGAAGAGCTTACATGCTCAGTGTGGTCAGAGCCTGAACGCGCTTGCGCATCTCAGCTTCTTTGGCTGCAGAGTGCGGCACCAGGCCAGCGTCACCGAGGTAGCCGTACTCACCGGTGGCTGCGTCGCTGACGTACTCGTCCAGCATTTCCTTCATGCCCGGGATCACACCAATGTGCGCCTTCTTGACGTAGAAGAAGAGCGGGCGGGCGATCGGGTACTCGTAGGTCTGGATGGTGTCGAGGCTGATGTCAACGCCATTGATGGAAGAACCCTGGATGCGGTCCTGGTTCTGGTCCAAGAAGCTGAAGCCGAAGATGCCGAAGGCTTCCGGATCAGCCACAAGGCGGTTCACGATCAGGGTGTCGTTCTCACCGGCTTCTTCAACGGCGCCATCTTCGCGGAAGAGCTCGCACTCGTCCTTGTCAGCACTCTTGACCGCCGAGTCGCAGCCCTTGCTCATGATGAGGGAGTTCCAAGCGTCGCGGGTTCCGGAGGTGGGAGGCGGTGCCAGGATCTTGATTTCAACATTCGGCAGCGCCGGGTCAATCTCGTTCCAGCGGGTGGGCTTCGGGCCTTTTTCTGCCATGGCCATCCACAGCTGCTCCGCGGTGAAGTTCAGCTTCTGCGCCTTCACGCTGTTGGCGAACGCGATGCCGTCGTTCCCCACCTGGAGTTCAATGATGTCCGTGACACCGTTGCTGGCGCACAGTTCCTTTTCGGAACCCTTGATGGCGCGGGACGCGTTGGTCATGTCCGGGAAGTTCGGGCCGACGCCGGCGCAGAACAGCTTCATGCCGCCGCCGGTTCCGGTGCTTTCCACAATCGGCGTTTTGAAGCCTTTTTGCCCCAGCTTTTCAGCCACAATGGTGGTGAACGGGTACACGGTGGACGATCCCACAATCTGGATCTGGTCACGAGCCTGAGCGGCGGTAGAGAGGAGCAGGGCACCAGCAGCCACTGCAGCAAACTTGCGGATCATAGAAATGCTCTCGTCGAGGTTGTGAATTCAGGCAACAGCGTGTTGCTCTCCTCATGCATCTGCATGAGATAACCACGATAGAGGGCTTTTGTTAAGAACGTGTTAACGCTGTGTGAAGAACGGATTCACATTAAGCGTTCGCCCATTTTTCAGGGACGATAAGGCGCGTCGGCTTTCCAACCAATGAGTCCGGTTTGCAGGACCACTACATTTTCCTGTCCCAGCACCCTCAGGGCAAAGGCCCCTTGCGCAGAGAGGCTTCCGGTATTGCAGTACAGCACCACCAGCCCGTCCGCGGGCAGTTCCTCCCGGCGAGAAACCAGCTCGCGCCATTCGATGTGCCGGGCACCCGGAATGTGCTCCTGTTCATACTGCGCTAGGTCCCGCGTGTCCACAAAGGTCGCTGACTCAAAAATTTCCTTCGTCAGCTGCTGAGGCACCATGATGCCCGCTTCATAGGTCGCAAAATCCAAGTACTCCTGGAAGGCCTCTGCCGCAGCATCGTTGGCCCACAGGGGAGACACGTGCACAGCCAGCAGCAGCAGGCCTGACACCCATACGGTTTTCATCCACACTCTCAAGAAGGGGTGATCGTGGTTCGCGCTTGCCATCCTCATTGAGGACCGCTCACAAAGGGCCCTGTTATAGGCAAACCCGGGGAAGTCTGCAAGCAAAAGCGCCTCCTTACCCCGGAAGAACCTGCGCTGAAAGGGGCAACTCCAGACAGAACCGACTGCCCTCTCCGGGAACGCTTTTCACCTGAATGGTTCCCTCATGCGCCCGGACAATCGCCTGCACTAGGCTGAGCCCCAAACCAAGCCCCTGGGTTGCACGACTCTTGTCCGCCCGGTAGAGTCGCTCAAAAATACGCGGCTGGTCTTCCGGAGGAATGCCAACCCCTGTGTCGGTCACCACCAATTGAGCTCCTGTCGCTGTCATCGCTACCGAGAGGGTGGTCAGGCCCCCTGTTTCCGTAAACTTCAGAGCATTGTCCACTAGGTTGGCCACGGCCTGCCGGAGTCGGATGGGGTCGGCCTCAACGTTCACGGGCACGTCGGGCCGCTCCAGAACCAGCGTCACCCCTTGTTCTTCAGAGAGCATTTCATAGAGCCCATAAACCTCTTCTGCAATCTGCCGAAGGTCCACGGTCCGCTTCTGCAGCTTCAGGGTTCCGGCCTGCGCTTCAGCAAGGTTCATGAGCGCATTGAGGAGCGTCCCGATCTTCTCGGCTTCCTCTGCTGTGTCCATCAGCGCCTCCCGCAGTTCCTCGGCACTCGGGTCCGGGCGCTGAAGCACCGATTCCACCGAAGCCCGGATCTTGGTGAGCGGGGTCCGCAGGTCGTGGGCAACATTGTCGAGGGACTCGTTCATGGTGCTGACCAGTCGTTCAATGCGGTCGAGCATGCGGTTGAAGAGCTGGGTCAGTTCTTCCAGCTCACCCGTGCTATCCGGTTCCGGCACTCGCGCACTGAGGGTTCCTGAAGCCACAGTCTCAGTGGTCCGGACCAGGTTCCGCAGAGGACGCACCAAGCGTCGTGACAGCCACCACCCCACCAGCACACTGAAGCTGCCAATGATCAACACGCCCCGGAAGATGCTCCGCCCAAACACCTGGATGAAGACCTGAAACCGAGCCAGCGATTCCCCAACAACCAGCACCGAGCCATCCGGAAGCAGTCGAGACGCCATCAGCAGCTCTTCCTCGAACTGGATGGGGTGGTGGTCTTCATCAACGCTGGCCCAGTCCGGAAGCTCATAACGCTGCCGGGTGGCACGGCTCCAGTCGTCTCCGGACTTGAGGTGCACCACCAGCACCGACTCCAGGGCCTCGCGGTCCTGCTCCCAGTCGGCCGGGATCGTTTCCCAAAGGACCCCGGACACGTTTTGCCAGCGGACCCAGGTGCCACGGAGCCGGTTCTGCTCATGCTCGCGTTCTAGGGTCCGGAGGAGGCGTACCGGTGACTGACGGTTGAAGGCCGCGTAGCGGTCCAGCTGCCCCAGGACGGCCTCCTGAACGCGGGACTCAAACTCCCGGTGCAGCAAAAAGGCGGAGAAGAAGACGATAAAGACGGTTGCGATGAGAAACAGGACGGCGCCCAGGATGGTAAACCGAGCCCGGAGGCTCCGAGGCCAGAGCCGCTTAGCTCTGCTTAAGAACATATCCTACCCCCCGGAGCGTATGGATCAGCTTGGTGTCAAAGTCCTTGTCCACCTTGCTCCGGAGCCGTGAGACCAGCACATCCACCACATTGGTCTGCGGATCAAAGTCGTACCCCCACACGTGTTCCAGGATGAACGTTTTGGAGAGCACCCGTTCCGGATGCCGCAGGAAGTACTCCAGCAGACTGAACTCCCGAGGTTGCAGGCTGAGGCTCTGTCCAGACCGTTTGACCTCGCGGCTGAGGAGGTTCATTTCTAGGTCGGCAAAGCGCAGGGAGGTGGGCTCTGCCTTCTGGGAGGATCGCCGGATGAGCGCCTGCACCCGGACCAGGAGTTCCGTGAAGGAAAAGGGCTTCACCAGGTAGTCATCCGCCCCCTGCTCCAGTCCCGCCACCCGGTCTTCCAGCGTGTGCTTGGCGCTCAGAACCAGCACCGGAAGCCGGTTTTGCGATTCCCGTAGCTTACGGATGACCGTCAAGCCGTCCACACCGGGAACCATGACGTCGAGCACGGCCACGTCAAAGTCTTCCGTCAGCGCCAGGCTCAAGGCGTCTTCACCGCGCTCCACGCGTTCCACGACAAAGCCGGCTTCCTCCATGCCCTTCTGCACAAACTCTGCGACCTTTTGTTCATCCTCTAGGAGCAGTAACCTCATTCCCACCTCATTGTTGATCTCGGTGCACCGAGGTTTCGCGCAGTTGCGGAACCCGGCAAACGGCCTCCTTTCAGCGTACCAGACCCCGGAACATTCACCAGTTCATGAGAGGTTTCTCTTTTCTGCATCAGTTTGTTTCGTAGATTTACCGATGGTCGATCCGGGGGCATCCCCCTAGAGTAGGCGGGTACATTTTAACCCGTTTCACCGTTGGAGACGCGTCATGAATTCCACGCAATCCTTTACCGAATACGACTACTCAGTAGCCAAAGGATTTGTTTTATCGGCCCTGTTGTGGGGCGTTGTCGGCATGAGTGTCGGACTGACCCTCGCATTTGAGTTGGTCTTTCCGGAGCTGAACGCCGACCTTCCCTGGTTGAGCTTCAACCGCCTGCGGCCGTTGCACACCAACGCCGTCATCTTTGGCTTTACGCTCTCCGGGATCTTTGCGGCCTGGTATTACGTGTCTCAGCGGGTGCTGAAGATCCGCATGGTCCTTCCGGGACTGGCCAAGGCGCACTTGGCGACGTTCAACCTCATCATTGTGCTGGCGGCCTACACCCTGATGGCCGGACACTCGTCCTCCAAAGAGTACCATGAGCTGCCCTGGTGGCTGGACGTGGTGGTGGTCGTGATGTGGCTGATGTGGGGCGCTCACATGTTTGCCATGCTCGGGGCTCGGAAGGAAAAAACGCTCTATGTGTCGCTGTGGTACTTCATGGCCAGCTTCTTGGGCGTGGGCATGCTGTACCTCTTCAACGGCTTGGCAGTACCGACCTGGTTTGTCACCGGCACCGGCAAGTTCTGGCATTCCGTTTCCATGTATGCGGGCACCAATGATGCGCAGGTGCAGTGGTGGTTTGGGCACAACGCCGTGGCCTTCGTGCTGACGGTGCCGATCATTGCCATCTCCTACTACTTCATCCCGAAGCAGGCCAACCAACCGGTTTACTCCTACCGCCTGTCGCTGTGGTCCTTCTGGGGCCTGATCTTCGTCTACCTCTGGGCGGGTCCGCACCACCTTATTTACTCCACGGTTCCTGACTGGGTCCAGACTCTGGGCATGGTCTTCTCCCTGGTCCTGATCATTCCGTCTTGGGGCTCCATGGTGAACCTCCTGTTGACGATGTCCGGCAAGTGGGAGCAGCTCAAGACTGACCCCATTGCCAAGCTGCTGGTCATCGGGAGCACCTTCTACGGCTTTGCGACCCTTGAGGGTCCAGTGCAGGCGATCAAGTCGGTGAACGCCATTGCCCACTTCACGGACTGGATTGTCGGACACGTTCACAACGGCGCACTTGGTTGGGTGGGCTTCACGATCATGGGCGCGATTTATCACATGACACCACGCATGTACAACACCCGTCTTTACTCCGTCAAGCTGGCAGAAAACCAGTTTTGGGTGCAGACCCTGGGCATTGTGTTCTACTTCACCAGCATGTGGATTGCCGGCATCACGCAGGGCTCCATGTGGCGAACCACGGATCAGTTCGGCAACCTGGCCTACAGCTTCTTGGACACCGTCCGGGCGATGGTGCCGTACTGGAGCCTGCGGGCCGTGGGAGGAACCCTCTACCTCAGCGGCTTCCTGATGTTCATGTACAACATTGGGATGACGATCAAGAAAGCCCCGGAAGCCCAGCTGACTTCCTCGGAAGATGCCCCTGCTGCCTCGGCACAGGTCGCCTGAACCCGGATTTTCATTCAACGAGTGAACGACCATGCAGGAAAAACAAACAGGCTCAATTTTTGAGATCATTGAGAAGCACCCGTTGCTGATGGGGGTCAGCATCTTCGTCCTGATCATCATCGGCGGCATCGTCGAGGTGATCCCTTCCTTCACGGAAAACGCCCGCCCGGTGGCCGGACTCAAGCCCTACTCCGCGCTGCAGTTGGCAGGACGGCAGGTGTACATCCGGGAGAGCTGCAACGCCTGCCACTCCCAGCTGATTCGCCCCTTCAAGGCTGAGACAGACCGCTACGGCGCCTACTCCGTCTCCGGAGAATATGCCTACGACCGGCCGTTTCTCTGGGGCTCCCGCCGGACGGGTCCGGACCTACACCGGGTCGGGAACTACCGCACCACCGACTGGCATGAGGCTCACTTCAAGAACGCCCGTGCCGTCAGCCCAGGCTCCAACATGCCCAACTTCCCCTGGTTCTTTGAAGACAGTGTGGACGTTGGCACCGTGCACGCCGAAATGGTCACCGTTCGGGACATCTTTGGGGTGCCTTACGACCAGGGCGACAACCCGCAATCAGGAAAAACCCTAGAGCAGACCCAGAAGCTCATCCTTGAAGAAGCCGGCCCCATTGTCGAAATGATGAAGGACCAAGGGGTCAAGGACGCCTACGCTCAAGGAGACGTCAAGGACGTGGTCGCCTTGATTGCCTACCTCAACAAACTCAAGTAAGGAGGCTGAATGGATTGGAGACAGTGGTTATACGTGGTCTTTACCACATTCATGGGCATCAGCCTCTACGGCTTCCTCTGGTACCTCTACGGCTCGGTGGCCCGGGGCCAACGCATTGAGCGTCGCGGCGAGTTGATCTTCCACGAAGAACCATTTGAAGGGCGAGAACCTCCCCGTTCTGCCACCTGACTTTTTGCAACTGACTGAGGAGTAGTTTATGTGGGCAATGTTCAACGACGCCGCGACCCAGATCACGGTGGTGATCTCCCTGGTGACCATCGCGTCGGTGGCCATTTTGATTTACTTCATCCAGGGACGGATGCGTTCCAAGGGTCTGGAAGCCACCGACAGCCACACCTTTGACGGCATCGCCGAAGGCCTGAATGCGACCCCGTTCGGACTCCACCTGATCATGATCAGCCTGATCGGGTTCTCCTTCTGGTACGTCATGATGGGCTTCCCCATCTGGGACTGGACCCAGGAGCAGCAGTACGATGCGGAAGTGGCCACCTACAAAGAAAAGTTTGACCAGAACTGGGCCAATGCCGACCACGATACCCTAGTTGCCATGGGCGAATCCCTCTTCAATGCTAAGTGTGTCGCGTGTCACGGCTACACCGGTGAGGGACAAAATGGCGTGGCCGCCAACCTGATTGAGTTTGGAACGGAGAAGCACGTCTCCTACGTCATCCACAATGGCTCCAAGGGGCTGGGCTACATGACGCCTTCCATGCCCCCGCAGGCGCCGACCATTGCTGCCATGTTTGGGCAGGAAAACCTGGAACAGAACATCGCCAACGTCTCGGCCTACGTCATCCAGCTGGCTGGGCGAACTCCGGCTGCCGGAGACCCGGCCGCTGGACAAGCCATCTTCAATGCCACCTGCATGGCCTGTCACGGCATGGACGGAAAGGGCATGGGCCCTGCTGGGAACATCCCGAACTTTGCCAAGGACCTGACCACCTACGGGTCTGCAAATGACATCGTCCGCATCCTGCAACATGGCAAGGCCGGTTACATTGGGAATATGCCCAGCTTTGCTGCAGAAGGCACCCTCAGCGACATCCAGTATCAGGCGCTCGGAGCCTTTGTTTCCACAGAACTCAACTGAGAGAACCCATTATGTTTGGACTTCACGGACTGTTCGGATACCTGCTGCTGGTCGTGGTGCTAGTGAGCTGCCTCGGCATTCTGGGGTATGAAGCCCTGGTGGTTCAGCAGGAACAAGCCACCAACTACTACACCGTCGACGCCCCGGACAGCAGCCGCTAGGGCCTCCTCCTCTCTTGACACCAGGGCGCTTGCGGCGTCCTGGGTGACCCCTCTCGCCTATGCCTCCTCCGGAACTGGTCCAAGCCTTGACGTCTCCGGGAGCGTATCCGCACCCCGTTCGTCAGCCCATCCGCCTCATCCAGACACATGTGGCCTGGGTCTTTCTTACCGGCCCTTACGCGTACAAGCTCAAGAAGCCCGTGGACTTCGGGTTCCTCGACTTCTCCACCTTGGCTCAGCGCAAGGCGGCCTGTGAGGATGAGCTGCGCCTGAACCGACACTTCGCTCCTTCTCTCTATCAGGCCGTGCTGCCTGTCAGCCGCACCGCCGACGGCTTCCGGGTCCTGACCGAAACCAGCCCCATTCCTCCGGAAGACTACGTCGTTCAGATGAAAGAGTTCCCGCAGGAAAGCCTCTTTCGTGTGATGCTGGAGCACGGCGCCTTGGAGGCCGCTCACCTTGAGGACCTAGGACACCGCCTTGCGCTTTGGCAACACGAGGCTCCTACTGATGCGGAAGTGGCCTCGTACGGCTCTGCCTCAGCCCTCCGCTCGCTCGCTCAGGACAACTTCCGGGACCTGGCATCACACGCCGGAGAGGTGTTTCCAGTCCAGCTACTGGAGCAAATCGAAGCGTTTCAGCTCGCCTTTCTGGAAACCCACCAGCTGCCGCTCAAGGAACGTGGGACCCGGGGACTCATCCGGGAGTGCCACGGTGACCTGCACCTTAACAACGTCTGCTGGCTCGAAGGGGAGTCCGTGCCCTTTGACTGCATTGAGTTCAGCCGCTCCATTCGGAGCACGGATGTGCAGTATGATGCCGCTTTTATGGTCTGTGACCTGCTCATCCGGAACCGACAGGACCTGGCGTTTGCCTTCTACAGTACCTGGCTGGAACACTCCGGAGACTTTGCTGGGAGCGCGTTGCTGCCGTTCTACATCAGCCTGCGGGCCTGTGTCCGGGCCAAGATCAAATCCTACTCCATTCACAACACCACCCTGAGTCCACAGGAGCGTCAGGGCTTTCGGCAGCAAACCCGCGCTTTCCTCGATCTTGCCCAATCCTGGATCTCACCTGCGCCCCCAACCGCTTATGTGGTCGCAGGCCTGTCCGGATCCGGCAAGAGCACCGTGGGCCGTTGGCTGGCTCGGCACCAAGGCGCTGTGCACCTGCGCTCTGACGCCATCCGGAAGCACCTTGCCGGACAGAGCCCGCTGACGCCTGGAGGAGCTGAGCTTTATACGCCAGCCTTCACGGAACAAACGTACGCCACCTTGATCAGCACCGCTCAAGCCCTGCTGAACGTCGGTGTTTCTGTCGTGCTGGATGCCACCTTTTTGCGTCCGGAACATCGGGCCGCCCTTGATGCCCTGCAGGGATTCACGGTGCACCGGCTGGTCTGTACGGCTCCAGAGGCTCACCTCCGGGAACGCTTGCAGCGCCGCACACAGGATGCTTCAGATGCCACTGTCGACCTCCTGCCACAGCAGCAACAGAACTGGACTCCCTGGGAGAACGCCACCCTTCTGGAGACCGAGCACGACTGGGTCTCGCAACTGGAACACCAGCTGACTGAGTAGAATTACGTATGTTTCTCCTGAGAAACTTCATTAAAATATTCGCATATTTTGTTTCTCAAATATTAACTCGGTCTGAGACCCCTCTAGGAGAATCCTTATGAGCCAAGCCAAACTCGCTGTTGAGCAACTCTTCGACTACGAAACCTGGACCTACACCTACCTGGTCTGGGATCCTGAGACCAAGGATGCGGCGTTGATCGACCCTGTCAAGGAGCAGGTGGAGCGCGACCTGCAGCTGGTTGCTGACAAAGGCCTCAAGCTGAACTACATTCTGGACACCCATGTCCACGCGGATCACGTCACGGGAGCAGGAGACCTGCGTGCCAAGACGGGAGCCCAGACCGTGGTGGGGCGTCCGGCAGGTGTTGGCTGTGCCGATGTCCTCATCGCCGATGGCGAATCCGTCCAGGTCGGGCGCTTTGAAATCAAGGCCCTGGCGACTCCGGGACACACGGACGCCTGCACCAGTTTCCTGGCCGAAGACATGGTCTTCACAGGAGACTCCCTCTTCATTCGCAGCTGCGGTCGTACGGACTTCCAGCAGGGAGATCCGTCGAAGCTGTACAGCAGCATCACCGAGCAGCTCTTCACGCTCCCGGAGGCGACCAAGGTGTACCCTGGACACGACTACCGAGGTTTCACCGTTTCCACCATTGGGGAGGAGAAGCAGCTGAATCCGCGAATTGGAGGAGGCAAAACGGAGTCTGAGTTTGTCAACATCATGAACTCCCTGAACCTTCCCAAGCCCAAGCGCATTGATATTGCGGTGCCGGTTAACCAACAATGTGGCACGCTTACGGTAGATGCCGAAGCGGCCTAACTTGACTCAATGATTGCATGAATTCTCCGCTCCGATCATCGGAGCGGACGTCGCGTTTCGACGTTTCCGCTCCAGCCTCCCTCTCCCGGATTCCCTTCCATAAAATTCGTCACCGTGCCTTCGTGGCCATTGCGCTGTTTACCCTCGCGGTGCCGTTCATCCAGATCAACGGGAACCAGCTCTTCATGATGTCCTTCCTCCACTTGGAGTTTCACCTGCTGGGCATCGTTTACGACATGCAGGAACTCTATCTGATTCCGCTGGTTCTGATCCTCTTCTTTGTCGGAATTTTCCTGATCACCGCCTTGGGAGGACGGGTTTGGTGTGGGTGGGGGTGCCCGCAAACGATGTTCCGCTCCCTCTACCGGGACCTCATTCAGGGAAAAATCCTCGGCCTGCGCAAGTGGCACATCAAGAATCGTCCTCTCAAGCTGAAGAAGCCCCTGGAACGCGTCAAGTTTGGCCTCGGCATCTTGATGCTGACGCCCCTGATGCTGCTCGCTTCAGCCAACCTGATGTGGTTCTTTGTCAGTCCCTACGAATTTTTTGACCTCCTGCTCCATGAGCCTCAGGAACACGTGCTGCTCCTTGGATTCTGGCTCGGATTTGCCGGTTTCTTCCTCATTGACATCACCTGGATTGCGGAGCGGTTCTGCCGCTACGCATGCCCGTACGCCCGGATTCAGACGGTTCTGTTTGACGGGGACACGCCGGTCGCCATCTACGATCAGGGTCGTGGAGACAATTCCGATGGCTCTCGAGGAGCCAAGAACAAGCAAAAGCAGAAGGACGCCTCTGGCGACTGCACCGGCTGCGAAGCTTGTGTGCGCGTGTGTCCGGCGGGCATCGACATCCGAGAAGGCCTGCAGCTCGCCTGCATCTCCTGCCTTGAGTGCGTGGACGCCTGTGAGCCGGTGATGGCGCGGCTCAACAAGCCCAACCTGGTGCACTGGGCAAGCGAAAAGAAGTTTGCGGGGCAGCCCATCAACTTCTTCCGTCCCCGGGTGTGGATCTACTTGCTCGTCCTGGTCTCCATCTCGGCCTTCCTCGTCTACCGCGGAGGGAACCGAGAAACGCTGCTGCTGAACGTCAACCGGACCACGGAACTTTACAGCGTCAAGGATGATGGCCTGCGGGTCGAGAATCACTACGTGGTCCTTGTGACCAACATTGATGACCAGCCTCACGACTTCATGCTTCAAGTCGAAGGACTAGACGGCGTGGAGATCCTCCGTCCCGATAAGCCCTTCAAAATCCTTGCAGAAGGCCGGAGCCGCAAGGTGGTGATCTTGAGCACCAACCAGATGCTGGTTGAGAACGCGTCCCGGAACACCTCGCTGCCCATCAAGCTGCGGGCCTATGCCGTGGATGCCCCTGAGGCTGTGGCAACGGTGAAGAACTCCGTGTTCATCTTTCCTCCCGACAAGGAGGTCAACATGCCGCGCCAACTCAAAGAATGAAGCACGCCGCCCTGACGACGCTATTGCTGCTGAGTGCCTCGGTGGCTTGGGCGCATCACTTTGCCGGCATCCCCGACGAGCTGCTCTCCCCGCAGTTTTGGGGAGGCATTGGACTCGCCGCCTCCAGCGCCCTGCTGCTGCTCCGTCAGTTCGGAGCGTGGCTCCGTCAGCAGCTCAGGACTTTTTTCCACAAAACCCGGCTTCTTTTTTTCCCAAACCAGGAGACGATCATGCCTGATAGCTACCCTCTGTCTTCCCCTGCCCCCTCGACTCCTGCAGGAAGCCTGCGCAGGAACGCGTGGGGTTGGGGCATCACCGCCGTCCTGGTAGCCTTTACCAGCCTGGTTGGCCTGACCATCAAGATTGCCGTTGTGGACTACCCGGTGGAGTTCGACAACCGCATCGACGGACGGTACCAGTGGGTCGATGAAAACATCAACGACCTGATCCAGATGTCTACCGCCTTTGATCAGCAGGGCTACCAAGTGACGCCCGAAACACCGGCACAGCTGGGCCCCAACCACTGGACCTTCACCCTGACGCAACAGGGCGCCCCGGTCACAGACGCCTCCGTGAACCTCTTGGTAACCCGCGAAGCCACCAATCAGGACGACCAACCGGTGGGCGCGCTCATGGGCACCAATGGTGTTTTTACAGCAGAGGTCACCCTTCCGGCCCCTGGCGTCTGGCTCCTGCGGCTTGACATCACGGTTGGTGACCTCGAGGTCACCCGGACGCACCTTGTTGAAGTCGCGGATGAGAAGGGTTTTGTGCCTTCAGCCTACTACAACTCCCGAACCCGCATCGCCAAGCTCCAGAACTCCCGCAACTGAGGTTTCATGGAAGCCACTGCCTGTCCCGCTCCAGGGTTGAGGTCCGGCGCGGCTGCATCATCGCGGCCCACGCTTCCGGACTTCACCACTGAAGCCTTCCGTCGCAACTACCTTGAGCCTCGTCCAGACGGCAAGGCTTCTGTGTCGCTGCTCCTAGAAGGCATCCGCTGCGCCGGGTGCTCGCACACCGTTGAGAAGGTCCTCCAGTCTCACCCCGGAGTGCTGGAAGCAGACCTGAACTACAGCACCCACCGCACCAAGCTTGTTTGGGATGAAGCCCAGACGGGCCTGGACCGCATCATTGACGCGATCCAGAGCGCGGGTTATGACGCCCGACCTCAGCCGCTGGTGCTGCCTGGGTTGGACCAGGAAGAGACCCAAACGCGAGAACGCTTCCCGCAACTCATGCTGGCCATCTTCGGGGCCATGAACCTGATGTGGATCGCCATTGCGCAGTACGCCGGGTACTTTACGGGCATGGAGCAACGGCACGAAGACCTCCTCAACCTCGCAAGCTTTGCCCTGGCAACTCCGGTGCTGTTCTACTCTGGAGTGCCCTTCTTTCGTGGCGCGTGGCGGGACCTCAAGCTGGGTTCTCTGGGCATGGACTTCCAGGTTGCCTTCAGCACCACCCTGATCTACCTCTACAGCACCTATGCCGCGTTGGTCCGGAGCGGGAACACGTACTTTGAAGCGGTCGCGATGTTCATCGCGTTCCTCTCCATTGGCAAGTACCTGGAGCAACTCGGCATCCGCAAGATCCTCAACCAAGGACGCGCCTTTCAGAACCTGATGCCCTTTTCCGTCACCCGAATCGACGGAGATCAACGCCAGGAAGCCGCGTTGGAGGACATCCTTCCCGGCTGGGTCCTTGAAGTGCAACCTGGGGAACGCGTTGCCGCAGACGGCGAGGTCCTCGAAGGGGAGGCGCTCGTGGATGAGTCGCACCTGACAGGCGAACCCTTGCCGGTCAACAAGCAGCCGGGCGCGCAACTGAGCAGCGGGAGCATCTGCCAAGATGGCGTCCTTCGGTATCAGGTTCGCAAGGCGGCGGCTGAATCGACCCTGGCCCGGATCATCCGGCGGGTGGAAGACGCGCTCTCCAGCAAGCCCCGCATCCGAGTCCTAGCCGACCGGCTGGCCCGTTACTTTGTGCTCGGCATCACCGCAGTCGCGGCAGCCACCTTCATTTGGGTCTGGCAGACAACCTCGAGTCCGGAGCACGCCCTGATGAACGCCATGGCGGTCCTGATCATTGCCTGCCCCTGTGCCCTCTCCCTAGCCACTCCCATCGCCGTTCTGACGGGACTCTCGGTGGCGACTTCGCAAAGGATCCTCTTCCGGGACGGAGCCCAGTTTGAGACCCTACGACAGGTGACCGACGTTGTGCTGGATAAAACCGGAACCATCACGGCCGGGACCCCGGAGGTCTCCGAAGTCACCTGGCAAGGCACCCCTCAAGAAGCCCTGGCCTTTGCCCTCGCCTCTCAGTCCAAGCACCCGGTTTCCCGGACCATCCGGAAGCACTACGAGACACACGCGCTGAGTCCGGTAACGCTGAGTCACCTCAAGGAAGTCGCCGGACGTGGGCTGCGGGCCAACTGGGAAGGACGCGAAGTGCTGGGCGGAAGCCTCTCCTTCCTGCGTGAATCCGGAGTTCGCTTTTCTCCTGCAGAGGAAGCGTACCTGCAGCAGGTGTTGACTTCAGCCGGCTCTTTGTTCTTCCTTGCCATCGACCACACCCTCTGTGGGACCTTTGTCATTCACGACCAAATCCGTCCTGGGAGTCAGGCCGCCATTGCGCACCTGCAGAGCTTGGGACTCCGGGTGCACCTGCTCACAGGCGACCACCCTGCAGCCGCACATGCGGTTGCAGAAGCCTGCTCCCTTGTTCCGGAACGGGTCCACGCATCGGCTTCTCCTGAGGACAAACTCGCTTTTGTGCAGAACCTCCAAGCCAGCGGGGCTTCGGTCCTCATGGTGGGAGATGGGCTCAACGATGCTCCGGCGCTTGCACAGGCCGACCTCGGCATTGCGATGGGAGCGTCCGCAGACAAGGCCCTGGAAATCTCCGACCTCGTTTTGCTCAGCAACAGCCTCGAGGCCCTCGTCAGTGCGCTCAAGATCTCTCACCATGCCTTTCACCTGATCCGGCAAAACCTTGGCATTTCGCTCATCTACAACCTCATCGCGCTCCCCCTTGCCATTGGCGGCTGGGTAATTCCCCTAATAGCCGCGCTGTCCATGTCTCTGTCATCCTTGTTGGTAGTGCTGAACTCATTGCGTTCACGACGGACGCTGAAACCTGCATAGGAGGAAGAACCGGATGGATGTGTTGCCGCTGATGCTAGGCGTGTCTCTGTTACTCGGAGGCGTAGGGCTGGCCGCGTTTCTCTGGGGCTGGAAAAACGGCCTCTTTGACGACCCGGAGCGGGTGCGTTACAAGATCATCCTAGATGATGAGGAGGAGGAACGTTACCAAGCGATGCTTCAGCAACTGGACGCACCGCCATCCCAATCACCTTGACCCGAACTGAGAGGAGGAGTGATGAAACCCGGAATACTGGTTCCTGTTGACAGCACGTCCATCAGCGAAGAGGTCCTGCGATTCGCCGATGGCTGGGCTCAAGAAAAAGGCTGGAAGCTCCATGTGCTGCACTGCCGGACCCCAGAGGTGCAGTCCCTGATTGATCGGGGCGAGCTGGCAGACCCCCAAGACGCCTTCGACTCATGGATCGAGCGTTTTCCCTTTCATCAGCCCCATGAGCGCCTGCACCGCTTTGGCAAGCCCGCCGACGCGATCCTCGACGCCATGCGCGAGGTTCAGCCGGAGTTGGTGATCATGGCGGCACACGCACACACCTTGGTGGGGCGGCTGTTCCTCGGCAGCAACACCGACACCATCCTGCACCAAGGGCACTCCCCGGTCTATGTGTACAAGCGACCCGCGAAGTCCCTCAACCCCAAGGTGGTGGTGGTTCCGGTGGACCTAGGGGAAATCTCAGGACCGTTGCTGCACAAGGCGGATCAGCTGGCGCTTCGCCACGGTGCCACCCTTCACCTGCTGTTTGTCATGGACATTCCAGAGGTTTATCTGACGGGAAGCGGTGGCGCGTTTTACGGAATGTCCCTAGAATCCGGCGTCCTCCGAAGCCATCACCAGGAACAGGCCCAGCAGGCGAAGGATCAGATGCAGCAGATCCTCGACACCCTCAACCTAGAATCCCCGGTGGAGCTGCATGTCGACTTTGGCACCCCCTACCTGCGCATCCTCGGGCTCGCCGAGCAGCTCAATGCCGGCCTGATTGCCATGGCGGCACACGACCACTCCACCCTCGGACGGCTGCTGATGGGCAGCAACACGGACTATGTGGTCCACCACTTCGACGGACCGGTTTACGTCCACAAGAAGTACCAAAAGGAAGAGCCTCCGGCCATCCAGTTGGGTAAGGTCGAGTAGCCCTGTTTTTTGACCGCACTCCTCCTCTTCAGCGCTGATGTTCCTGAAGAGGAGCCCTCCTGCTTTTCCCAACCACTGACCACCGACCTTGCGATCCAGTGGTCCCCCTGTTCTCGCACCACCGCCTAGGTCGGTTTCCGCACTCCTTGAGTTTGACTGTAGATCCTTGAAACCGTAAAGTATCTGATTCTTCAGATGTCCCTTTGGTTTCCCAATGAACTCGGTTTCGATCCGTAAACACTCCAATCTGTTTCGGGCCTCCGGTCATGCCTTCGATCTGCAGCGCGATCAGCATGCCGTGGTCGAGGCGTCTGCCGGAACCGGCAAGACCTTTGCGCTTGAGGAACTCGTGCTGGAGTTTTTGCTGGAAGCCCGCCTGGAGGCTCGTCAGCTGCTCCTGATGACGTTCACCGAGAAGGCCACCACAGAACTGCGGGAACGCATCCGGAGCCGCCTGACAACGGTGCTCCAGACCGACCAATCCGACAACGACGACGGCCCTTGCTGGACGCTCACGCCAGATGCCCGCACGCACCTGCAGTCGGCCCTGCTGGAGTTTGAGACGCTGCCGGTGCTGACCATCCACGGCTTCTGCAACCGGGTGCTCACCGAGTTCGCCTTTGAGAACCGCCAGCTGTTTCACCATGAAGTCCGGGGCCTGCACCAGCACGTCCCTGAGGCCCTGCGCACGCTCCTGCGCCGCGAAGTTCTTCCCGGAGACCACCTCGCCTCGGCCCTGTTCCAGGAGCTCGCGCTGCAGGATTCCATCAATGTCCAGGAACTGGCCAAAGACCTGGAAACCCTGCTTGGGCACTCCGGCCCCTTGCTGCCGGAACCTCCACTGCCGGAAGACGTTTCCACGCCCAAAGAACAGTACGCTTGGCTGCTGCGGTTGCTGCTTCCGGACATCCGGAACGAGGTGCACCGCCTGCAAACGGAGCAAGGCACCCTTGACTATCAGGACATGATCCAGCGGGTTTACGAGAACGTCCAGCCTCAGGAAGGGGCTCCGTCGCCTCTGACTCAGGCCCTCCGGAACCGCTACCAGTGCGCCATTGTTGACGAATTTCAAGACACGGACCCGCTCCAGTGGGGCATCTTCCGAGAGGTGTTTCTGAAGGGAGACACGACTCGACTGGTGGTGATTGGGGATCCCAAGCAGGCCATCTATGGGTTCCGGAGCGCTGATGTGCACACCTACCTAGAAGCCCGCCAGACCATTTTGGCGAAAACGGGACGGCCGGAGCCCTTCACGCTGGATCAGAACTTCCGCTCCAACCAGCAGCTGATTTCCGCCTTCAACGAGCTTTTTCAGCACAGCCACTGGTTTGACAACACCCGTCCTCCCACAGAACCAAACGCCATCCTCTACCGTCCGGTGGCCTGCGGCAACCCCAAAGTCACCCTCACGGGGTCCGCAGACCGCCGTGCGTTGCACCTGCTGGAGGTGCCTCCACGGTTTACGG
>CBFIGY010000014.1:0-74779 GCA_965662235.1 uncultured bacterium | reverse complement strand
CATCCATGGCAGCAACGGTTTTGCCGTCATCGTTCTGCTTCATGTAGAAGGCCTTGATGTCCCGGGGGTAATCCGTGAGGGTCACGGGTTTACGGAAGTGCGTGTCGGTGAGGTAGCGTTCATGCTCAGACTGCAGGTCCGCGCCCCACTCCACAGGAAACTCGAAGGTCTGTCCGGAAGCCTGCAGGATCTCAACCGCCTCGGTGTAAGTCAGAACCTCAAAGGTGGAATCCCGGATGTGCTCCAGGCTGGAGACCAGTTCGGAATCGTACATCTTCTGCAGAAACTCAAGGTCGTCCGGATGCCGGTCGAGGCACTCGGAGACGAGGAACTTGAGGAACTGCTCGGTGAACCGGACCATCTCCGGAAGCTCCATGAAGGCCATTTCCGGCTCAATCATCCAGAACTCGGCGAGGTGCCGGGACGTGTTGGAGTTTTCAGCCCGGAAGGTCGGCCCAAACGTGTAGACGTTGGTGAAGGCCAGGGCCATCACTTCGGCGCCCAGCTGTCCGGAAACCGTCAGGTTGACCTGGGTTCCAAAGAAATCCTCGCGGTAGTCGATGCCTCCGGATTCGGTCCGAGGCGGGTTTTCGGGATCCAGGGTGCTGACCCGAAAGAGGTCTCCGGCGCCTTCGGTATCGCTGGCGGTGATGATGGGGGTGTGGGCGTAGAGGAAGCCGTGCTCCTGGAAGAAGCGGTGAACCGCCCACGCGAGGGTGTTGCGGATCCGGAAGACGGCGCCCAGGGTGTTGGTGCGGGGACGCAGATGGGCGATCTCCCGGAGGAACTCCAGCGTGTGTCCCTTCTTCTGCAGAGGGTAGCTTTCGCCAGAGGAGAGTCCGTAGATGCGAAAGCGCTTGGCCTGGAGCTCAAAGGCCTGTCCCTTGCCTGGGGAGCGGACCAACTCGCCCTCCACTTCAAGGGCTGCGCCGGTGCCAACCGCTTTCAGTGCCTCATAATCCGGAGTGGACTCGTCGATCACGACCTGCAGCCCCTCGCGGTTGGAGCCATCGTTGAGGTTGAGGAAGGAAAACCCCTTGGCGGTGCGCTTGGTCCGGACCCACCCGCGAAGGAGGACGGTTTCGCCAATCTGGTGATCCTGAAGAGTGGAGAGGCGTTGGGCGGTGCTCATGCCTGACCCCGGAGCTGCTTGGCCACTTCGATTTCGGCGTTTTCCACCAGTTCAGAGAGTTCATCAACGGTGATGACCATGTTCTTACGGTCGGGCATGATGGCGTAAAGGTACTTGATGAAGTCCGGAATCATGGTGATGAAGTTCTGGTTGCGGTCCATCATGATCTGTCGGGCAACAAAGTGTTCCATCTGGTCGTGAGACATGTGCCGCATCACATTGATGAAATCGGTGGAACACTGCTCGAGCTCCTTACTGACGTCTGTCGGATAGAACTGGGAGAAGCGCTTCCGAGAGCCTGCAATCCGGGAGAAGGTGAGCATGATGATGCAGACCACGACCCCATCGTACCAAGTGATGTCCCAGAGGCTCATGTAGCCTGCCAAGAAGTAGAGTGCGCCCATGATGGAGCCCAGTAGCTGCAGGGTCATCCGGACCTTTTCCACAGCCAAGAATTTGAAGTTGTAGCGTTTTTCCTTGACGAAGAAGCTCAGTCCTTCGGAGAAGGGCTTGGTGGCAATGACGACTTCTTCAGCAGAGGCGAGGCGATTCTCCAGCTCCATTTCGAGCTGTTTCTTCTTTTCCAGCGCCCGCTGGTTCATCACCTCCTGCATGACGTAGCGGCGGGTGCCCCGCAGCTTCTCCGCCAGCGGTCCCACAAACTCGTACGGGTTCTCCTCATTGAGTGAGGAGGCCCGGAATTCTGCTCGAGTCGTCAGGTAGTCGATGACGTCATCGTACATCTTCTGCATGCTGGGCAGCGGATTGACCCCGGTCTCCTTTTCAATGACCTGAGCCCGTGCATCCAGCCCCATTTCCTTGCGGATGAGGTTGCCGTAGATTTCTGCACAGGAGTCAGCGTTGGAGGCATTCATCTCCGTCATCTTGATGAACGTCCGAGCCATGATCGCAGAGTATCCCGAGAAGCGCTTCTCCTTCATCTCTACGTCCGGCATCTCCATCTTGTAGTAGCCGCTGAGCATGTAGTCGAGAACCTTCAGGAAGTAGTCGTCAAATTCCTGACTGTTGACGCTCTGTGCGATGAAGCCTGACCAGCTGAGAGCGGCGAATTTGTCGGTCGCCGGGTTCTGCAGCAGCATGTCAATGGCCTCCAGGTAGTATGGGATCTTGTCCTCATACGTCTCATCGTAGACCAGCTTCGAGGTCTCAGAGGCGGCAAGTTGGGGGTCCAGCTGCTTCTGGAAGCTGACCACGATGCGGGTGGCCAGTTCCTCAACAAAGCTGTCAGCGACGGGTTCCGGAGTCGGTAGGGTAAAAAGCTCGGGAATTTCCGCTTCATCCGTCATGAGACTCACTCATAGGATAGGGTTCACGCGTTCGGACGGCGCCAGTCGGCTCGGGTCCGAATTTCCGTCAGCAGCCGCTCACGGAAGGATTCAAACGCCAGGGTCTGCTTGTCTCGGCTGCCGTAACGCTGCCAGGTAACGGCCTGATGGCTCTGTTCGTCAGCGCCGACAATCACAAGGTTCGGGATCTTGGAGGTGGCCCCGTTGCGGATCTTTTTGCCAAAGGAGTCTGCTGAGTGATCCACCTCTGCCCGGATGAAGTGCTGGGTGAGGTCGTTGGCAAGCTGCTGACCGTATTCGGCAAAACCGGGGGCAACCGGGATGATCCGGACCTGAGTGGGCGCCAGCCAGCTGGGGAAGGCTCCGCCGTAGTGCTCAATCAGGAAGGCGCAGAAGCGCTCATGGGTGCCCAGGGGCGCCCGGTGGATGATCATCGGGCGGTGTTCCTTGCCGTCGGCCCCCTTGTAGGTCAGCCCGAAGCGTTCGGCCATGACCAGGTCCAGCTGGTTGGTGGAGGCGGTTTCCTCACGACCCACCACATTCGACACTTGGAAATCAATTTTCGGGCCATAGAAGGCCGCCTCGCCGCGGACGGCCTCGTAGGGCACCCCGACTTCATCCATGGCAGACATCACAATCGTTTCCGCCTGCTCCCACACGCCAGGCTCCGAGACGTATTTGGTGGCATCGGCTTCTGCAAGCGAGAGGCGCATCCAGAAATCCGTCAGGCCAAAGTGCTCATAGTAATTGGTGTGCAGCTGGATGACGTTGATGAATTCCTCTCGGGCCTGTTCCGGAGTGCAGTAGATGTGGGCATCGTTCATGGTCATTCCCCGGACCCGCAGCAGGCCAGCCAGTTCTCCGGACTGCTCATAGCGGTAGCAGGTGCCGTATTCCGCAAACCGGACCGGTAGCTCCCGGTAGCTCCGGGGCTGAGCCTTGAAGATCATGTGGTGGTGCGGGCAGTTCATGGGCTTGAGGTAGAGCTGCTCTCCGTCCACATCCATGGGCGGGAACATGCTGTCTGCGTAGTAAGGCAGGTGCCCGGAGGTGTGGTAGAGGTCCTCTTTGGTGATGTGTGGTGTGGCCACCCGCTGGTACCCGGCGAGGAACTCCTGCTCCTTGGCAAACTTCTCCAGCTCATCCCGGATGACGGTGCCGTTGGGCATCCACAGGGGCAGGCCCTTGCCCACCTCTTCTTCAATGACGAAGTAGTGCTGGGTGGTGTTCAGCTTGCGGTGGTCACGCTCCATGGCCAGGCGTCGCTTTTCTTTGAAGTCCTGCAGCTCGGACTTGCTGGAGAACGCCAGGCCATACACGCGCTGAAGCATCTTGTTGTCCTCGGAGCCCTTCCAGTAGGCGCCGGCAAGGGAGTCGAGAGAAAAGCAGTCTGCCGGAATCTCCTTGGTGTTGGTCACATGCGGACCTTCACAGAGGTCCCAGAAGGGGCCATTTCGGTAAAGGGTCAGCTCCTCGCCTTGGGCTGCAAGCTCTTCCACCTGTTCCACCTTGAAGTCCTGTCCGGTGCTTTCCAGCCGGTGCTTCATCTCGTCTGGAGTGAGGGTTTCACACTCAAACACCTGTCCCGAGTTGATGATCTTGCGCATGCGCTTTTCAATTGCCGGGAAGTCCTCTTGGGTCAGGGGCTCTTCAAGGTCGAAGTCGTAGTAGAAGCCGTTTTGAATGGGAGGACCAAAGCCGAGCTTGGCGTTGGGACGCAACTCTAGGACGGCTTGGGCCAGCACGTGGGCCAGGCTGTGGCGGAGACGGTAGAGGGAGGAATTCGGGTCAAGTTGATTGCGTGACATACTTCAGCACATGAGACAAAAACAAGTGAGCAAAGACAAAAACTTACTGGGCCGGAGTGGCCTCAGCGGGCTCCGAGGGCGGCGCATGGAGGCCTTCGGAGGGGGACTTCTGGCCCCGCAGGAGCGCTGGGTGGGTCTCGAGTGCCATCTCGAGCGCCTCCGTCAGGTTCCGGATGGCGTGCAGCTCCAAGCCCCCTTTGATTTCGTGTGGAATGTCCGCCAGGTCCTTTTCGTTCTCGAGCGGATGCAGCACAAGGTTCAGGCCCCCACGCTTGGCCGCAAGGAGCTTCTCCTTGAGGCCTCCGATTTCGGTCACATGGCCCCGGAGGGTGATCTCGCCGGTCATGGCAACATTGTGCTGGACGGGGATCTTGGTGAAGGCACTGATGATGGCAATGGTCAGGGGCAGTCCAGCGGACGGGCCGTCTTTCGGAGTGGCGCCTTCCGGAAGGTGCAGGTGCAGGTCGCTCTTGGCAAACAGCTCCGGATCAATGCCAAGGTAGTCCGCGTTGCTCCGGACGTAGGAATAGGCAGCCTGTGCAGATTCCTGCATCACGTCACCGAGCTTGCCGGTGAGTTGAATCTTTCCGGCACCGGGCATCAGCGCCGCTTCAATGAGCATCAGCTCGCCACCGAACGAAGTCACCCCCAGGCCCATGGCAACCCCCACCTCGTTGGCCTCTTCCTTGGCATCCTTCTGAAACGGCGGGACCCCGAGCAGCTCTGCCACCAGTTTGGGCGTGACGATGACGGTCTTGTCTTCCTCGCTCTTGACCAGCCGTGTCACCACCTTTCGGCAGATCTTGCCGACCTCGCGCTCAAGGTTCCGGACGCCGGCCTCACGGGTGTAGTGCTGGATGATTTCCTGAATCGCCGACTTGCGGAAGCGGATGCGCTCTGGAGTGAGGCCGTGTTGCTCGCACTGACGGGCAATCAGGAAGTTTTCAGTGATGTGCTGCTTTTCCAGCTCGGTGTAACCTGAAAGCTGAATCAGCTCCATCCGGTCCAAAAGCGGACCCGGGATGCTCTGAACCGAGTTAGCGGTGCAGAGGAAGAGCACATTGGAAAGGTCATACTCCACTTCGAGGTAGTGGTCCATGAAGGTGGCGTTCTGTTCTGGATCCAGCACCTCCAGCATGGCTGCAGAGGGGTCGCTGATGGAACTCTGATAGAGCTTGTCGATCTCGTCGATCAGCATCACAGGGTTGCTGCTCTTGGCCTTGCGAAGGGACTGGACAATCTTCCCCGGCATGGCCCCAATGTAGGTCCGGCGGTGCCCGCGGATCTCGGCTTCATCTCGGACCCCACCAAGGCTGATGCGGACAAACTTGCGATCCAGCGCCCGGGCAACGGATTTTGCCAACGAGGTTTTGCCCACCCCTGGAGGTCCCACGAGGCAAAGGATCGGCCCCTTGAGCTTGCCCTTGAGGTGCGCCACCGCGATGTACTCAACAATGCGCTCCTTGACCTTCTCCAGCCCATAGTGGTCGTCATCGAGCACCTGCTGGGCCTTGTCGAGGTCAAAGTTGTCCTCGGTCCGGACCTGCCAGGGCATCGACACCAGCCAGTCCAGGTAATTCCGGACCACGTTGGCTTCTGAAGACATGGGCGACATCATGCGCAGCTTCTTCAGCTCCTTCTCGGCTTCTTCCCGGGCCTCGGCAGGCATTTGGCTCTTGGCAATCTGCTCAGCCAACTCATCGGCCTCGGAACGGAGGTCATCGCTCTGGCCGAGCTCCTTCTGAATGGACCGGAGCTGCTCCTGCAGATAGTCCTCCTTCTGGGTGCGGCTGATCTGCTTCTGAGCCTGCTGGCGGACCTCTTCTTCCAGCGACTGCACTTCCATTTCTTCTTCCAGCAGCGAAGCAATCTGCTCCAGCCGGACCTGCGGATCGGTCAGCGCCAGGAGCTGCTGCTTGCTGTCCCGGGAAATTTCCAGAGCCGAGGCAATGAGGTCGGCAAGGGATTCCAGATCGACCTTGTCGAGGTTCTTGAGCAGCTCGGTCCGTGTCTTCTTCTTGCTCTGCTTCAGGTGTCGCATGAACAGGTCCCGGGCGCGTTGCGCAGAGGCTTCCAGCTTGTCGGGTTCTGCGACCTCTTCTTTGAGGGGCCGGACCTGTGCCAGGTACTCGTCTCGCAGGCGGGCGCCAATCAGCTGAGCACGCTGCTCCCCTTCAAAGAGGGCCTTGACGGTTCCGTTGGGCAGGCGCATGACCTGAAGCACCTTGCCGAGCACGCCCACTTCATGGAGGTCTGCCAGCTGAGGTTCCTCCACCGAGGCGTCCCGTTGGGTGACCACAAAGATCTTGCGGTCTCCATTGAGGGCCCGTTCCAGCGCTTCCATGGAGGCTTTGCGTCCCACAAAGAAAGGCGTGGTGCTTTGCGGAAACACCACTTCCTCACGCATGGGCAGGAGGGGCAACACTTGGGGTTTGGTTGGATCAGTCATCAGAAGTTGTCGTCAAAAACGTTAGCTGGCCACCGGCTCCGCTTGGGGCGGAAGGTCCCGCTTGCGGGGGTTGGGGAAGAAGAAGGTGCCGCAGAGAAAGAGCCCCTCAAGCACACCGACTCCGATGAGGAGCCAGGAGAAGTGCTGACGGTAGAGGGCGCCTGCCATGGCGGCTCCCACAAAGTGTCCGGTGAACTGCGAAAGGTTGTACACGCCACTGGCGGTGCCTTTGGTGTCGGCGGTGGTCAGTTTGGTCACCAGCGAGGGGAAAAGCGGTTCAAAAACGTTGAAGCCCATGAAGAAGAGCATCATCGCCAGAATCACGCCAGCGCTGTCCGGGTGCTCCCAGGACCACGCTAGGGCCGCAAGGGATCCGATCAGAAAGAGGTTTCCAGCCAGCATCACCTCTCGGAAGCGGTTCCGGGTTTCGGCAACAATGGCTGCCGGAATCATGGTGCAGGCTCCGGCAAAGAGCATCGGGAGGTAGATCTGCCAAAGGTCACCGTGTTCCCAGCCCAAGCTGACCAGCCGCAGCGGAATGAGGAAGAACATGGCAGAGAGTCCGGTGCTGCAGACAAATGCGCCCCAGTCGATGGTCCGGAGCGGACGGATGGCCCAGACGCGGCTCAGGCCCTCCCGGAGGGTCAGTTGCGAAGGCTGCGGAGGACGCTCCGGGTCCGGAATGCCCCAGTAGAGGATGAGGAGGCTGGCCAGGCCCATCAGCGCCATCAGCCAGAAGATTCCAGAAAGCCCAAGCGCGTCTGCCAGCAATGGCGCCGCAACAAAGGCAATCCCAAAGGCAAGGCCGATGCTGGCCCCCAGTCCGGCGTTTGCGCGGGTCCGGACCTCGTCTCGAGTCAGGTCGGCAATGAGGGCGAAGATGGCGGAGCTGATGGCGCCGGCCCCCTGAAGCAACCGTGCGATGATCATCATGGTGGCACTCTCAGCAAGCGCGCCGAGGATGCTTCCGGCAATGAAGAGCATCAGGCCCAAGGCAATCACCGGTTTCCGGCCAATGCGGTCGCTCCAGGCGCCCATGGGAATCTGCAGAATGGCCTGAGCCAGTCCGTACCCTCCAAAGGCAAGGCCGATCAGCGCCGGAGTGGCGCCCTCAAGCTCCTGCGCCAGCACACTGAAGACCGGCAGCAGCAGGAACAGTCCGCACATGCGAAAGAAGAGAATCCCGCTGAGCCCGTAGATGCTGCGTTTCTCTAGAGAGGTGAACAGGGTCTTCTTGCGGGATTTCGCCATGAATCAAACGGTCGGTAAAGGATGGGGGTCAGACGGCTTCAATGGGCCAGTGGTACAGAATCAGGTACACGAGAACCCCTGTGACGGAAACGTAGAGCCACACCGGGTAGGTCCAGCGGGCGATGCGTTTGTGGAAGGGAAACCGTTCGGTCCCTGCAAAAAACAACGTCATCAGGATCAGGGGAAGCACCACTGCTGAAAGCACCACGTGGCTGATGAGGATGAAGAAGTACACCGTCCGGATCAAGCCCTCTCCCTGAAAACGGGTGTCGCCATGGACGGCATGGTAAAACAGGTAGCCTACCAAGAATAGTGCCGAAAAGGCGACTGCAGAGAGCATGAAGCGAATGTGCACCGTCCGGTTCCCGGACTTGATGGCCCGGATGCCGAACACAATGCACAGCGCGCTGAGTCCGTTCATGAGCGAATTCAGGGCTGGCATGAAGGTCAGGTCCCAGTTGAATTCGCTGGCGCCCGCTTCCGGCTCCCGGAGGTAGAGTAGCCAGAGGAGGAAGGCAAAGATGACCACGCTGAGGGCAAGAACACCCGAGGTGGCCGTACGGTTGGAAACGGTCGTGTTAGGCATCGTTGGAAGTCAGGTGGTTTGGTTGACAGAAGCAAAGGAGCGCGTCTGAACCCGCTCGGGCTGCGGAGAACGGAGCATGAGCAGCGCCCAGCTTTCCGCACAGATGAGAACGGTGCTGAATCCGGTGTGCAGCAGTTGCAGCCCCCACGGAACGCCGCCATAGACCAGCCCCACGCCCATGAGTACCTGCAGGAGGATCACCCCCAAAATGAAGAAGGCAACCCGTTGCAGGGTCTGGGGCGCCTGATGCTTACGGAGCTGCCACACCAGCATCAGGCTGGCGGCAATAATGACCCAGGAGAAGCTGCGGTGGATGTGATCGATCCAACCCAGCTCGGCTACCCAGTCGGCCCGAGCCAACTCCGGGAAGGAACGGTGGATCTCCCCCAGAGCCTCTCGGACCTGAGAGCCAAGGCCAATCTGCAAGAGGGTGGCGCCATAGAGCACCCACCCGATGCGCCGGAGCTTGCCCTTGAGCCCCTCATCTAGCGAAATCCGCCAGTGCTCCTCATTGGCCAGGAAGGTGATGTACAGCAGCAGGCTCACCAGCAGCACCGCTCCGAGCATGTGCGCCGTGATCATGCCCTGGTGCAGTTCCGAACGGACCACCAGCGCGCCCAGCCAGCCCTCGAAGAGAACCAGCAGCAGCGACCCAAAGGCGCCCCAGAAGATCGTGGGCCGCGTCTTCCGGTAGGCAAAAGATGCCACAAAGGTCGCGGTGATGAGCAACCCGATCGTCACTCCGATCAGGCGGTTGACGTACTCCGTCCACATCTTCACCGGATTGAACAGGGACAGGTCGTAACGGGTGGCGTCGATTTGAGAAACATCAGAAGGCGGCCACCAGCTTCCCCAGCAGTGGGGCCAGTCCGGACAACCCAGCCCAGCGCCAGATGCCCGGACCAGTCCTCCGACAAACACCAAAAACAGGGTGGCCAGTACGGTGGCGATGGCCAACTTTTGAAACGCGTTCAACTCAGATTGTGTCTGCATGGAACGATCCTGGAAATTTGGAGAATAGAGTCCTTGCAAAAGGATTCCAAAAATGAACCGAATCACAAGCTTTATGCGGGAAAGTGCCGTGCGGAAATCCCTGTGCAGAGGCGGGAAAACAGGGCTGAAAAACCCCTACAGGAGCCCGAGGCAACAGTGCCGTTTCGGGGGGCTGGAAGCCAACTTCTGGAAGCGGACTTCCGGAAACATATTGCCGACGCGTCAGGATGCTGCGATGCTACTCCAGCCATCGTCCTGATCTGCCGGGACCCTTTTCTTTTTTTCATCCACTGGTTGTGGCATCCGGCTGCGGCGGTGCTTCCCCTGTACCGGGTTTCGAAGTTCCCGCACATCGCCTTCCCGACGTCCTGTGAGGGCCAGTGGACTTCACCAAGAGGCCTTGATGAGTCAGCTCCTGTTTACCCTTCCTGAACCCCCTTCTGTTGCCGTCCAGGGAGAAACCCACCGCTACCCGGTCTATCGCGTCTTCTGTGTGGGCCGCAACTATGCCGCCCACGCTGCTGAAATGGGAACGGAGGTCGACCGCGAGGCGCCCTTCTACTTCACCAAGTCAGCAACCGCAGTGGCGCCTTCCGGAGGCTCCATGCCGTATCCGCCAGGAACCGAAAACTTCCACTATGAAATGGAACTGGTGGTGGCACTGGGCAAGCCGGTGTTCCGGGTCGGGGTCGAAGAAGCCGCTGATGCCGTGTATGGTTATGCCTGCGGATTGGACATGACGCGCCGGGACCTGCAGCTGAAGGAACGGGCCAAGCAGCGTCCGTGGGACCTGGGCAAGGACGTGGAGCACTCGGCTGTGCTGACAGAAATCACCCGCGCCGAGGACTTTGGGGCGATTGCTGATCAGCGCATCAGCCTCAAGGTGGGAACGGAGGTCAAGCAAGACGCGCGTTTGAGCGATCTGGTCTGGTCGGTTCCGGAGATCATCAGCCACCTTTCGGGCTTCTACCACCTCCAGCCGGGTGACCTGATCTACACAGGAACTCCTGCGGGCGTGGGACCGGTGCAGCCGGGCGATGTGATTTACGGCTCCATTGACGGGCTTGCGCCCCTGGAGTTCACCATCACGGACCCGGAGTAGGGGTCAGCGACTCAGTCCGGCCTTTCCGGCTTCCACAAAGGCAAGGACGTTCTCAAACGGAGAGCGCTCCAGAAGGCCGTGGCTGAGGTTGAGGATGTGGTGGGCACCGCCACCCGCCTGCAGGCAAGCCTGCACAGCGGCCCGGACCTGCTCCGGGGTTCCATCGGCGAGGATGGTGTTGTCCACGTTTCCCTGAAATACCATCTCGGGTGCCTGCTGCTTGGCGGCGGCTAGATCCACGCAGCGCCCCACGCTGAGGGCCTGAGCACCGCTTTCCAGCATCAGGTCGAGGTGCGGACATTCCTTGGCAAACAGCAGAGTGGGGCCTTGGTCCTTCAAGGCTGCAAAGATGCGCTGATGCGTCGGCAAGGCAAGGGTCTCATAAAGCTCCCGGGGCAGAACGTCGGCAAAGGACTCGAACAGCTGCACCGCCTGAGCGCCATTCTCCAGCTGGTAACCCAGGTAGTCGATCGTCAGGTCGGTGAGGAAGTCGAGCAGGGCTTGAGTCACCTGAGGTTCCTCCGAGAAAAAACGGAGCACGGCATCAGGATCCCGGTTGGGGCTTCCACCGGCAATGAGGAAGAATGCCAGGGTCACGGGGGCTCCGGCAAACCCAAGGACCGGCAACGCCCCACCGAGGCGGTCGTGGAGGCCCTGTAGCAGCGCACCGACATGAGTGAGGTCCCGTGCCGAGCGGAGGGGACGGAGCGCCTGCACCTGCTCTAGGGTGCGAATGGGGGCTTCCAGCTGGGGGCCGGGTCGGAAGAAAAACGGCGCCCCCACCGGCGTCAGTGGGGTGAGGATGTCCTGGAACATGATGATTGCGTCCACCCCAAAACGCTGAGGCAGCAGCGAGATCTCAATGGAGCGCTCCACGTCCGCAAACAGCTCCTCCAGCGCTCGCCCATCCTCTGCCCGCAAGCGGCGGTACTCCGGATCCGTTCGTCCTGCCTGACGCATCATCCAGACGGGCACACGAGGCACCGGTTGACGCTGAAGGACACGGAGGATCAGGTCATTTTGCAGAGCAGGAGGCTGAAAGGGCATGAGGTCTTCTTTGGTTGCAAGGAAGCCGAGGCGGGCCGGTGACCCGTTCCGGACAAGAGGAGGATTTGACTGTTCACAGCGATTATCCTAAACCCATACGATCGACTTCAAAACCCTTTTCTGAAGAGTTATGCCGCCGTCCACTCCGAATTGCCTCCGCTGTCACGACACGCATGTCTTTGTGCACACCGTTTCCGGACAGCGCTACGCTCGGGCCCGACTGTGCGACTGCACCCCCAAGCCGTGTCCCACCTGTGAAGGATCCGGGTTTGTCCTGACCTACGACGATCAGGACCGAGAAACGGCGATGGCGTGTCCGGACTGCAGTCGCCTGAAGCGGCACCTGGAGCTCTACAACGAGGCCCGCATCCCCAAACGGTACCTGCACAGCCGACTGGATCCCCAGGATCAGGATGCTGAGAACTCTTCCGCCTTCGGCTTGCTGGAGGTGACGCTGCGGAACCTGCCCCACCACCTCCGGCAAACGGAGTCACAGCAGGTGGAGCAGGACCTCAAGGGGCTGGTGCTGATGGGACCACCGGGCACCGGAAAGACGCACCTGATGGCCGGCTTCACCTACCGCTGCACCGTGGAGCTGGGGGTCTCATGCGTGTTTCAGGGCTTTTCGGAGCTTCTGCATGAACTCCGGCAGGGGTACAACAACAACCAGTCGGATCTGGAAATCATTGGGCCGCACCTGCAGGCAGACGTGCTGGTCATTGATGACCTCGGCAAGGGCCGCAACAGCGACTGGGAGCTGAGCATCCTCGATACCCTCATCTCGGAACGTTACAACCGAGACCGGATGATCATGATCACCACCAACTACACCGAGCATGAGGAAAGCACGCTACACGAGCGCATCCTCAAACGTGACCGGACCGAGCCTGCAGCTCAGTTCATGGCAGACACCCTCCGGACCCGGGTGGGAGAGCGGATCTACTCGCGTCTGCGGGAGATGTGCTACTTCGAGGAGCTTTTGGGCCGTGATCGTCGACAACCCGCCGAAACCGAACCCTTGACCGTGTAACCTCCATGTCCCTTGAAGCCTGGATCACCTACCTCGCCGCCACCTCCATTCTCTTGGCCATTCCAGGCCCAACGATTCTGCTGGTCATCAGCTACTCCCTGGTCCGGGGACGGGCGGCGACGATTCCGCTGATTGTTGGGGTGACGTTGGGCGATTTGACCGCGATGACGGTTTCATTCCTGGGGTTGGGGCTGTTGCTGCAGACCGCAGCCGTGCTCTTTCAGATCCTCAAGTGGGTGGGTGCGGCCTACCTGGCCTACCTAGGCTTCCGGATGTGGCGAGAGCCGGTTGAAGCGACTGAGGAGGCAGATGCGCAAACCCTCCGGAAGTCGGGCAAGGAGATGCTCTGGCGTTCCTGGATCACAACCGCTCTCAACCCCAAGGGCATCGTCTTCTTCCTCGCCTTTGTGCCGCAGTTTCTGGTTCCGGACCAACCGTTTGTGCCGCAGGTTGTTGAGCTGGGCGCCACCTTTTTGGTGCTGGCTGCACTGAACGTGTTTGCCTACGCGGTGCTGGCGTCTCGTCTCAGCGGCTTCATTCGGCGCCCGCAAACGCGGGTCTGGCTGAACCGTGCCGGAGGAAGCCTCCTGCTGGGCGCCAGTGCCGCTACAGCCGCCAGCTGACGGGCCCTCATGTTACCGGACGGTCGAGGCTTCGGTACTGAATGGCCTCGGCGACGTGCGTTGGTGTCACGTGGGGACTGCCCTCAAGGTCGGCGATGGTCCGGGACACCTTCAGGATGCGGTCGTAAGCCCGGGCGCTGAAGCCCATCCGGGTGATCGCGTTTTCCAAAAGCCCCTGGGCTTTGGCCTCCAGCGGCACCCATTCTTCCAGCTCCCTCCGCGTCATGGTGGCATTGGACCGGGTCGAAGAATCCCGGAAGCGCACCTGTTGCCGTTGCCGTGCGGCAACAACGCGTGCCCGGATGTCGGCGCTGCTCTCTCCTTTTCGGGTTTCAGCAAGGTGGGCGTACTCAACCGCCGGAACCGTCAGCTGCAGGTCAATGCGGTCCAGCAGAGGTCCGGAGATGCGGGCGCGGTACTTCTGGACCTGAGGCAGTGGGCACTGGCAGTCATGGGGTCCCGACCCAGGAGGGGTTCCGAAGTAGCCGCACGGGCACGGATTCATGGACGCCACCAGCATGAAGCTACAGGGGAACTCAAGGGTCATTGCTGCGCGGGCAATCGTCAGGCGTCGGTCTTCCAGTGGCTGCCGCAGCAGCTCCAGCACGGTCCGTGGAAATTCCGGAAGCTCATCGAGGAAGAGGACGCCGTTATGGGCAAGGGAAATTTCCCCGGGGCCGGGAATGCTGCCTCCGCCCACGAGGCCGGCCTGTGAAATGGTGTGGTGCGGGCTCCGGAAGGGGCGCTCGGCAAGCAGCGGAACATCTGCCGGGAGCAGCCCTGCGATGCTGTGGATCTTGGTGCACTCCAGCGCCTCCTCAAACTCCAGCGGTGGCAGAATGCTACCGAGCCTTCGGGCCAGCATGGTCTTCCCTGATCCCGGAGGTCCCATCATCAACAGGTTGTGCCCACCTGCGGCGGCAACCTCCATGGCCCGCTTCACCGACTCCTGACCCTTCACATCCTGCAGATCCTCCGCCAACGTGGCCTGACTCTGGAAGAGCGCAAGCGGATCAATGGGCGACTCCGGAAAATCAGCTTCTCCCCGAAAGAAGGCCAGCACGTCGCTCAGGGACCGCACCGGCACCCGTCGCAGTCCAGAAACCACCGCGGCTTCTGCTTCATTTGCTTGCGGGAGAATGAGGTTCTGGAGCCCTGCTTTTTGAGCGGCCAGCGCGATGGGAAGAATCCCCCGGATGGGACGGGTTTGGCCATCCAGCGCAAGCTCGCCAACGATCAGGGACTGCTGGAGGGCTTCGGCAGGCACCAGTCCTGCGGCGGCCAACAGCGCCACCGCAATGGGGAGGTCGAAGCCGGAACCGATTTTGCGGAGATCCGCTGGGGCTAGGTTGACAACGACCTTGCGGACGGGAAGGGTGCAGCCAGAGTTGCCAATGGCCGCCAGGATGCGGTCACGGCTTTCCCGGATGGTTCCGTCGGGGAGGCCAACGATGGTGAACTGGCTGAGGCCAATGGAGAGGTCCGCCTCAACTTCAATGGGGTGCGCCTCAATGCCCAGCACCGTTGCCGAATGCGCTTTGGCAATCATCGGATAACGGAAAAATGGGTTGGAAAGGAGGTCTGACGCGAAGCGCCAGAGGCCTGCAACCCCCAGGCGGGAAGGGGTGGCAACCGGAGGTACCGGTTGCCGGAGGAATCAGTCGCGGTGGTTGATGTTCTTGACCACCTGATCCACAAACTCGGGAATGACCTTGGCAATCGCCTTCTCCACAGAGCGGGCGATCATGTCTTCCACAAGCTTCTCAATCTGTCCACGGGACATGGTGATGGCGTCTGAGAACGAGGGGTTTGGCTCCTCGGCTGCAGGCTCCAACTTTACTTCCTCTTCCGGCGGAGCCATCTCTTCCGGCGGAGCCACTTCCACGGGCTCCGGGGCAGAGCTGTCGCCGTAGCGGTCGTGCTCCAAGAAGGCCTGCTCGGCTTCTTCCCAGCTGTCAAAGGTCTCCACAGGCACAGAGGCAAAGTCCGGAGGCGTCTCCAGACCATCGTCGTCGCCGTAGCGGTCGTGCTCCAAGAAGGCCTGCTCGGCTTCTTCCCAGCTGTCAAAGGTTTCCAGAGGCTCAGCCTCCATCCGGAGCGCTTCTTCTTCGAGCAACTCCTCCCCTTCTTCAAGCAGTTCTTCATCAGCAGGCTCGTCCCAGGAATCCGGACGCTGATCCAGCTTCTCAAACTCCTCCTCATCGAGGTAGCCGTCTAGGGACTTGATCATGAACTCGCGGATTCCGTCTCGGGCCTGATCCCAGGATTCAGAGAGGTCATCGAAGTCCTCTTCCTCTTCAGGCTCAATGTCTTCTGCCAACGCGCTCATGCCACGGTCGAGGTTTTCCAGCTCCTGCAGATCCGATTCATCCAGCGGAAACTCCTCCTCTTCCATCCCGCGTAGGTGGGCGGGCTCCATCTCTTCCAGCATCTCCTGCTCGTAGTCGCCAATGGACTCATGCAGGCCGGCTTCAATCTCCTCCATCGAAGAGATCTCCATCAGCTCTTCAGGCGAAGGGTGGTTGCCATCGGAAGGCAGTTCCACGCCCCCTGCTGCAAGGAGGGTGTTGTCAAAGACGTTGTCTTCAACGGTGGAAAGGGCGATGGCCACCAGCTCGTAGTCCCGGGCGTCTTCCACTGCCGTTGGCTGAGGAGCCCCTGCGGTGACCGAAGTGCCTGCTGAAGCGACCACTGGTGGGGCGCTTTCTAAAGCTCCGGGATCATCAAGGGCAGAGAGCTCTTCCGTTTCCCAGTCACCTCCGGAGGTGTCGTAGCGGGGCTCGGCAGGCTCTTCCTCAGGGAAATCATCAAGGGATTCGCTGAGAGCGAATTCGTCTTCAGGAAGGTCGTCAAGCCCAGATTCTTCGAGGGCGAACTCGTCTTCCGGGAGGTCGTCAAACCCAGATTCGCTGAGAGCAAACTCGTCTTCCGGGAGGTCGTCGAGCCCCGATTCGCTGAGAGCAAATTCGTCTTCCGGGAGGTCATCGAATCCCGGTTCTTCGAGGGCAAACTCGTCTTCAGGAAGATCGTCGAGTCCCGATTCGCTGAGAGCAAACTCGTCTTCAGGAAGATCGTCGAGTCCGGAAGAGATGCCGTCTTCTGTGTCGGTGAGGAGGATGCTGTCTCCGTGAGCCAACTCACTGGGGGCGGACTCCCTCAGTTCAAAGCCGTCTTCAATGCTCAGGGCGTCGTCTTCATCTAGGCGGATGTCGGTCACCTGACGGCGTTCCTGATTCGGAACCGTGCCCCCGCTCCAGGGGTCTGGGGTGGCTTCCATCGGCTCGGATTCGAGGTCAATGTCCACCAGACCTCCGGAGGAATGCATGGCGCTGGAGTGTCCGTTCAGAGGAGCCGAAGCGGGCTCCGGAGCCGGTTCAGGTGCCTCAAGCGGCTCTAGGGAGTCCATGGGTTCCAGCTCAAACTCGTCCGCAAACTCATCGTCGAAGTCCATGTGCTCCTGAGCAATCCGGTCCTCCATCTCCGAATTAAGGAGGGGGCTGGGCTCGGCTTCAACCGGAGGCGCTTCAAAGGGTTCCGCTTCAAAGGACTCGCCTAGCGGCTCATCTAGGGGCTCATCAAAGGGGTCCGGCAAGTCGTCAGGTAACTCAGCAGCAGGGGGCGTCTCAGATTCGGATTCGAGGATGAGGTCGTCGTCCAACTCCAACTCGAGGTCAAACGCGTTCTCATCAAGGGCGAGCAACACATCATCATCTTCTACAAACCCAGAAGAGCCGCTGGTGTGTGTCTTGGCATTCATGACGTCCTTCAGTGCTGGTGAGTCAAGGCTGGGAGGCCGCCTGTCGGGAGCAGGTTCTTGGCCAAAAAAACTTTCGAGAGTAACGGCTGCTGCCCGCAACAAGGAGCGTTCGGGCTGCGATTTCTTGCTTGCATCCTCGGTGATCTCGCTGGAAAAATCAACATCCGGCGTTTCAGAGATCTCTGGAGGATCGTGCTGAATCAGTTCAAGGAGTTCCGAGTCAAAGATCCGGGTGGAATCCAGCAGGGCCGTCTGCGAAGGAGGCACCGCTGAAATGAGGGCCTGGGCCAGTGATTCAGAGAGGTGCTGTCGGATTTGCTCGTGGAGCAGTCCGACTTCAAAGGGCTTGCGCAGGTGTCCGGAGATGCCGAGTTCCCGGAGGGTGGCCTCGTCAATCGAGTCCCGTCCGTTGAGCAGGAGCACCAGGGGCACGCGCTGCAGGGAGTCATCGTGCCGGAGCGTCCGGCAGGTGCGGTAGTTGCGGAGGCGATCGCTGTTGCTCAGGAGGATCAGGTCCGGGTGCACCTGACGGGCTTGCTGAACAAACTTGTTCGGATCCAACTCCTGGTGGACCCTCAATAGTCCGTCAGGCAAGGTAGAGGCAATCATTCCCTGGATTGCCGGACTTTCTTCAAGAACAAGGATTGATTTCTGCATCCGTTCCTAGCGTCTGAGCAAAAATTCGGCGACTGTCTTCCCCTACCTGATGCAAGCAGAGGTCCACAGCGGGAGGCGGGTCCGGTTTCGGGGACAGTGGCTGCAATTGGCTTTTTGTTTCCAAGAGCGTGCCGTATGCTGAATTTTTTACCGTTTTTCTCTGATCGACCCCCTGCATGCCCTGGTTAATCGCCCGTTACGTGGCCTCTGAGTTCCTGCGTTTCTTCCTGCTCCTGCTGGCCGCCTTTGTGATGATGATCCTGGTGGGAAACGTCTTCAGCAACCTCTCCAACATCTTTGAGGGCTGGGAGGAGTTCATTCGGTTCTGGCAGGAGACAGCGCTGCAGGTGCCGCAGATTCTGGAGCTGGTGGTGCCAGTGACGGTGCTGCTGGCAACCATCGCCTGCTTCGGGGCACTGAACAAGACCTCTGAGGTGGCGGCGATGAGTGCCTCCGGAATTGGTGGGTGGATCCTGGTAGGACCGATCCTGGCGCTGACGCTGGGGATTGGCGCGATCAACTACGGCCTCCAGCACTATGCAACGCCGTGGATGATGAAGAACTGGACCCAGCAGGAAACGCAGAAACGGTTGCCGTCCCTGTGGCGCCTCGGAGGGGCAGACCAGCTCTACCACATTGGGGTCCGGACGCGTGCGAACGAGGTCCGGCGGGTGACGCTGTTTCGCTGGGAGAACCAACCCTACCGGCTCAAGGAACGGACCGAGCTGGGACGCGGGCGCCTCGAGGAAAAGTACTGGCGCTTCCCCAAGGTGGAGCAGAGCTTCTTTGAAGAGGCAGGAATGCTCACACTCCGGGACAAGGAAACAGCGCTCCCGCTTGATGAGTTCCCGTCCGTCAACCTTACGCAGTCTCAGGACCCGCATCACCTTCCGCTGGAAACCCTGTATCAGGAAGCCATCCGGCTCAGCCGCGAGGGGCAGGACGTGTCCCGGTACTGGGTGGAGCTGCACCAGAAGTTTGCTTACATCGTGGCGCTGGTTGTGATGGTGCTCATCGGATTCGCCCTCTCGGCTTCTCATGACCGACGGGGCACCACGGCGGAGTCGCTGGCCCTGAGTTGCTTGCTGGGGATTGTGTTCTGGATGCTCAACCAGATCTTCCTGGCCCTGGGCGGTACGGGGTACCTCGTGCCATGGTTTGCCGCATGGGGAAGCAGCCTCATCTTTCTGACGCTGGCGACCGGACTGCTGATCAAGAATCGCCTATAGGAACTGGCTGAGGTGGGCGTTGACGTCCTGCAGCTGGTCGGGAAGGTAGGTGTAGCGGACGAGTGTCTGCTCAGACTCCACAGCGTGCCGGACGGCCTGTTCGGTGCCGACAAGGATGACCAGTTGCTTGCCCCGGGTGAGAGCCGTGTAGAGCAGGTTCCGTTGCAGCATCACGTAGTGGTGTGTGGTCAGAGGAATGACCACTGCCGGATACTCACTTCCCTGAGACTTATGGACTGAGATCGCGTAGGCCAGCAGCAGTTGGTCCAGGTCCTTTGATTCATAAGTCACCAGCCCCTGATCAAACTCCACCACCACCGTCCGGGTGTCGGTATCGACGCTCAGGATCCGTCCGGTGTCTCCATTGAAGACCTCCTTTTCATAGTCATTTTGCTGCTGCATCACCTTGTCTCCCAACCGCAGGAGGCGGCTGCGGTGTTCCACTGCCGGGCCTTCGGGATTGAGGATCTGCTGAAGCTTCTGGTTGAGCGCCACAGAACCCGTGATGCCTCGGTGCATGGGAGTGAGGACCTGAACCTCTTGGAACGGGTCGAGCCCAAACCGTTTGGGGATGCGTTCCGCAACCAGCGTGGCAATCTTCTCTGCAACCTGCTCCGGATCGGGTTCGCGGATGAAGTAAAAGTCCCGCAGCTCCGCCCCGGAAGCCACCCGGTCCAGATCTGGGAGGATCCCACGACGGATGCTGTGGGCGTTGACCGTGATGCGGCTGTCCTGAGCCTGCCGGAAGATGCGGTCTAGCCGAGCCACCGGCACCAGTTCCGACTCAATGCAGTCCCGGAGCACCGACCCTGGTCCAACAGAGGGCAGCTGATCAACGTCTCCAACCAGCAACAGCCGCGACGAAGGGGGCACGGCCTGCAGCAGCGCGTCCATCAGCAGGGTGTCGATCATGGACGATTCGTCGATGACAATCAGCTCCTGCTCCAGGGGCAGGTCTCGGTTGCGCTGGAAGCCAAGGTTGTTTGCCTCCAGCAGCCGGTGAATGGTGGAAGCCGGGGTTTTGGTGGCTTCGTTGAGACGCTTGGCGGCTCGACCTGTCGGAGCAGCGAGGGCCAGATTCGGAATCTGCGAACGGATGAGGGCCAGGATGAAGCGGACGATGGTGGTCTTCCCGGTGCCAGGTCCTCCGGTGATGATGAGCACCTTGTTCTGCATGGCCGCTTCCACGGCTTCGCGCTGCGCCTCATCAAGGCTCAGGCCCAGCAGGTGCTCCTGTTGCTGAATCTGCCCCTGCGGGTCCGGAAGCGTGGTCAGCGGATCGCTGTTCAGGATGCGCATCAGGTTCTCAGCGATGCGACGTTCCGCATGGAAGAGCTTCAGCTGAGCAAAGCGAGGCTCGTCTCCTCCGGGCAGCTCAATGATCTGGCGGCTTTCGAGCAGTGGTGCAAAAGCAGGCTCTGTGACATCCGGGAGGATGCGCAGCTCCCGTTGCGCCAGCTCCACCAGCGCGTTCCGGGGGAAGCAGGTGTGCCCATTGATGGCCTGCTGCTCAAGCAGGTAAAGCAGCCCCGCCTGAGCCCGTTCCGGAGAGTTTTCATCAAACCCCAGCTTGCGCGCAATGCCGTCTGCTGTCAGGAAGCCGACGCCTGGGAGGTCGGTGATCTGGTAGGGGTTGTGCTGAAGGTTGGGGATGCTATTGAGACCGTATTCCGCAAAGATCTTCTGGGCCACAGAAGGCGCAACCCCGAGTCCGTGCAGAAAGCTGAGGACGTCCCGCATGCCCTTCTGGTCCTCCCAGCCTTCAATCAGGGTCCGGTACTGCGTCTTGTTGACGCCCTTGACGCGAAGGAGGGACTCTGGAGAGCGGTCGAGGATCTCGAAGGTGTCGGTGCCGAACTTGTCGACAATGCGTCGGGCAGTGGCTTCGCCGATGCCCTTGAACACGCCGGAAGCCAGGAAACGGGTGATGCCCTCAAGGGTCGAGGGCTGGACGGGCATGAATTCCTCCACCGCAAACTGGAGGCCGAACGTTCGGTGCTCCTCCCAGTGTCCCTTGAGGCGAAGCGTCTCCTGCTCGCTGACCTGAAACAGGGTGCCCTTGACGGTGACAAGGGTGTCGCCGTCTTCAAGGAGGAACTTGGCAATCATGAACCCCCGATCTGGCTGCGAGAAGACGACCCGCTGGAGGGTCCCGGTGAGCACTTCGTCGAGTCCCTCAGCCTCAGGAGAGAAGGGCGCGTCAGCCAAAACGAGTCCGGACGGTCAGGGGTTGGAGGCCGTCACAGGCACATAGAAGGGCGAGCGGATCATCTGCAGCAGGTCAAAGCGCCACTCGCCATCTTCCTGCAGCATGAGGAACGACTGGGTCCGTTCAAACTGGAGGTCGGCGATGCTCTTGTGCCGGAAGGTGATCGTGGCTTCCACGTAGAGCATGGTCCGGAAACGGAAGGACACCACCGGCGGAGTCTGAGCGGTGAGCCCCACCGGAACCCAGTCCAGCTCCACCATGCGGGTGGCATACTCCTCAAGGCCGATCAGGTCCTTCGACTGGCGGCGTCCGTGCTCGTACATCTCAAAGTACCGTTCCTCCTGCCAGAGCTTGAGGAATTCCTCAAAGGCCGTCCGGGTTTCCGTCTGAATGACCTCCAGCTCCATGGGGGTGGGCTGACGGGCGTGCCCAGCAGCCGGGATGAGGAATCCCCCGAGCAGCATCAGGAGGAGGGCGAAGGGGAGGCGTGTCCAGAAGCGTGGTTGAGTTCGATCCATAGTCCTTCCAGGGCAAGAGCCTTGTTTGCATTGAGTTGGATGGCGTGACGGACTTCCGTCAGCCGAGTCAGCAGGTGCTGAACCCGTTGAGGCGGAAAGCGGGTGGCGGCGCGCTGAGCAGAGGCGTGCAGCTCCGGATGCAGCAGGTGCTCTGCGGTTAATCCGTGCTGGAGCCATGCCACGTCCCGGAACCAGCGCTCAAGAAAGTCCAACATCAGCCGCCATTCGTCATTTTTGGGACTCGCCCACCCGCCCACGGTGCTCAAAACGGACTCGAGGGTAGCGGGGCCCGGCCGTTCCAGCCACTGCAGCACCGTCTCCTGAACGGTCCGGATGGTGTCCACCTTTGCCAGCAGGTCCACTGGCAGGCTTCCCATGGCCTGAGGCAGCAGGGCGGTGATCTGCTCCTCAGAAAGCGTTTCCTCCTGCCGCAGCAGCGTCCGGATGACGTCATCGGAAAGTGGACGGAAGTGCAGCGGCTGACACCGGGAGACAATGGTCTCAAGCAGGTGTTCAGGAGACGGGGCAATCAGGATGATGAGGGTGCCCTCCGGAGGCTCTTCCAGAGTTTTGAGGAAGGCATTTGACGATTCCCGGTTGAGGTGCTCCGCCCCGTCCAGAATGAGGGTCCGCCAGCGCGCCCGGTCGGCATGCAGCTGCAACCACCGCTGCGCCTGGTGGATCTGCTCCATGCGGATGTTCTTTCCGTCAGGTTCCAGGACCAGGAAGTCGGGGTGGTTGCGTTCTGCGATCTGTCGGCAGGCCCGGCATTCGCCACAGGCATCATCGTTCCGTTCTTCCAGAAGTCCGCTGGCCTGCTCGCAGTTGAGCCACTGCGCCAGCGCCTCGGCGACCCGGAAGCGTCCGGTGTGAGCCGGTCCGGTGAAGAGCCAAGCGTGCGGCATCCGGCCCTGACGTTCCACCCGCCGGAGGGTTTCCAGCGCCTGCTCCTGTCCGAGGATGTCGGCAAAGGGCATGGTCAGATCAGCCCATAGTGACGGGCCAGTTGCTCAAAGGCGGGCTGCGCCCGTTCAATCTCGGCCTCGGTGCAGCAGAAGGAGATCCGGAAGTAACCCGGCGCGCCAAATCCGGTCCCGGGAACCAGCAGCAGGCGCTGTTCCTGCGCTCGTTTGACAAAGGCGATGTCATCCGCTTCCGGAGCCTTCGGGAAGAAGTAGAAGGCCCCTTGGGGCCGGACGACGTCAAAGTGACAGGCTTCAAGGACCTCAAGGAAGCGGTTCCGGAGGCGCTCATAGGCGGCAATGTCAACGGTGGCGTCTCCGATCTGTGGCAGGATGCGTTGCATCAGTCCCGGCGCGTTGACGAAGCCAAGCACCCGGTTGGCCAGCACCAGGGCCCCCTGCACCAGCGTTCGCTCCTCAATCTGGGGGTTCACGGCGATGTAGCCGATGCGCTCTCCCGGAAGCCCCAGGTCCTTGGAGTGCGAGGTGACGAGCAGGCTGTTGGGGTGACTCAGCAGGGCGTTTCCGCTGGTGACGCCGTCGTAGGTGAGGCGCCGGTAGATGTCGTCAGAAATGAGGTAGATCGGGTGCCCGACCTCGCGCTCCTTTTCCTGCAACAGGGCTCCCAATGCGTCCAGCGTTTCCTGCGAGTAGACCACGCCGGTGGGGTTGTTCGGAGAGTTGACGAGCACCACCTTCGTTTGGGGACCAATTGCCGCGTCGAGGGCGTTGAGGTCCGGCTGAAAGCGGGCGTTGGTGGAGACGGGTTTCAGCACTCCGCCGTGGTTCTGGGCATAAAAGCCATATTCCACAAAATACGGCGCCAGCGCGATCACTTCGTCTCCGGGGTCCAGCATCGCCTTGAGGACCACGTTCAGGCCTCCTCCGGCGCCGCAGCACATCACAATGTCTTCTGCGACAAACTCAAGCGCCGTGGCGTTCTTCAGCTCGGCAGCCTCATAGGCCCGAACTTCCGGGTACCCGGCGTTTGGCATGTAGCGATGCAGTCCGGGGGCCGGCGTTTCCAGCAGTCCCCGCAGAGCCTCATGGAAAGCGGCAGGCGGCTCCAGCACAGGGTTCCCGATGGAAAAGTCGTGCACCTGATCGGCGCCATGGAGGGCCTTGAGGCGGGCGCCTTCTTCAAACATCTGACGGATCCAGGAGGATCGCTGCATGGACTCACGGACGCTTTGAGCAATGGGCATAGGGGGTGGCCGGTGGAGTTGGAAAAAGGGTGGCGGCGCTTCACAGCAAAGCGGGCTCAAGGAAGAGCCCTCGTGATTATGGGGGACGTTCAGGGATTTTTCCAGACGCCGTTTTCCTGGAGCAGCTCAATCAGACGATCGACCGCCTGTTCGGAGGGAATGTTCCGGGCCACCTGTTCCTGTCCCTTGTAGAGGTGCACCTTGCCGGGTCCTGCACCAACGTAGCCAAAATCCGCATCGGCCATCTCGCCGGGACCATTGACGACACAGCCCATGACCGCAATCTTGACGCCCTTGAGGTGCGCGGTGCGTTCCTTGATGTGGGCAGTGGTGGTTTGCAGGTCAAAGAAGGTCCGTCCGCAGGAAGGGCAGGAGATGAAGTCAGCCTTGTAGAGTCGGACCCGGGTGGCCTGCAGCAGCATCTGCGCAAACTCAACCTCCGGCGCCTCTGAGTTGGCTGTGGGGCACACGAGGGCCTGCAGGAGGCCGTCCGCAATCAGGGTGCCCAGCTCCGCAGCGAGCCCAAGGGGCAGGGCGTCGGGCTCCATGGCCGGCAGCACAAATCCGATCGGCCACGGGGTCTCTGCCTGGTCAAGCTGCTGGCGCCACTCCCGGACCAGCCCGAGCGGGTGCTCTGCGTCCAGCAGCAGCAGCTCCGGATGCGTCGTCGAGGCGGCTTCTGGCGCCTGGAGCAGGCGGAACGGCACGGAGCCCGCTTGGTCCCTTTGGAGCAGGCTGTCAAAGACCTCATGGCCGAGTCCGGGAATGGTGTAGTCGCTGAGCGCCAGCAGGCGGAACGGCGCGGAGCCTCCGACTTCAAGGCCCTGTAGGTCCACCGAGGCGGTGGCCGTGACGTGGGGGCCTTCCGGAATCAACTCGCCCTTTTGCAGGGTTCCGCTGAAGGACGCCTGTTGCCGTTGAGCCACCGAGGTTTGCCCTTGGACTTCTTCCAGAATCTGCCGGGCCGCAGGGATTTCATTCTCCGCAGGTTCAGTGAGGGAGACGCGGATGGTGTCCCCCAGTCCGTCGGCGAGGAGCCCGCCAATGCCCACAGCGCTCTTGAGGCGTCCGTCAGGGCCGAACCCTGCTTCAGTAACGCCCAGGTGGAGTGGGTAGTCCATTCCCTCCTCGTCCATCCGCTTCACCAACAACCGGTACGCCTGCATCATCACCATTGGGTTAGAGGACTTCATGGAGAGGACGATGTCGTGATACTGGTGCTTGCGGAAGATGCGGAGGAACTCGAGGGCCGACTGAACCATGCCTTCCGGAGAGTCGCCGTAACGGTTCATGATACGGTCGGAGAGCGAACCGTGGTTGGTGCCAATCCGGAGCGCCCGTCCGTAACGCTGGAGGTTGGCGATCAGAGGCAGGAGGGACTGCTCAATGCGCTCCAATTCCTCAGCATACTGGTCCTCTGAGTACTCCCGGACCTCAAACTTCTTGCGGTCGGCATAGTTGCCTGGGTTGATCCGGACCTTCTCAACAAACTCGCAGGCTCCCACCGCCAGCGCCGGATTGAAGTGGATGTCGGCAATCAGAGGGCGGGTGATGCCGCGTTCCCGCATGCCAGCGTGGATGCGGCCAAGGGCTTCCACAGACTTCTGGTTCGGCGCCGTGACCCGGATCATCTCGCACCCAACGGCATCCAGCCGCTCAATTTCAGCCAAGCATGCGGCAACATCTGTGGTGTCAGAGGTCAGCATGGACTGAATGCGGATGGGCTCTTGGCCTCCAACAGCAAGGTCTCCGATGCGGACGGTGCGACTGGAGCGGCGAAAGGGAAGCAGGGACATGAGAGGGCTCTCTAAACAGATCGTAAAATCAAAATCTTGAGCGGTGTCTCTTCCAGTTTCAAGCGGAACTCCGGAAGCGGGTTGGTTCGAGAAAGGGGCGCTTGAGCTTTGGGGGGCTTTTCCGCAAGCTAAAGGCCTGCGTTTCCCCGTCTTTTTTCAGGAGCCTCTCATGTCGACTCACTTACCCAGCCTCTACCTGCCACACGGCGGTGGCCCGTGTTTTTTCATGGACTGGACCATGGGACCTCCGGACACGTGGAAGCGCCTGCAGACGTGGCTGGAGGGACTGCTGGAGACCTTCCCGGAGCGTCCCCGCCGGTTGCTCGTGATCTCAGCTCACTGGGAAACGCCGGTGGTGCAGGTGACCACGCATCCGGAACCGGAGCTGATTTACGACTACTATGGCTTTCCGGAGCACACGTATCAGCTGCAGTGGCCGGCGCCCGGCGATCCGGAGTTGGCGCAGCAGGTGCTGACGCTTCTGCAGGCGGCTCAGATTCCTGCAGAGCCCGACCCGCACCGTGGCTGGGATCATGGGGTGTTCATTCCCTTCAAGGTTGCGGTTCCGGAGGCGGATGTGCCCACGGTGGCCCTGTCACTTCGAGCGGATCTGGACCCGGCGTTTCATTATCAAGTCGGTCAGGCGCTGCGTCCGCTCAAGGAACAGGGGGTGCTGATTGTCGGATCTGGCATGAGTTACCACAACCTGCCCCGGATGTTTTCAGGCTCGGTGCTTTCGGAATCACATGAGTTTGACGCCTGGCTGCAGGAGTGGGCGGCGCTTCCGGAACCGGAGCGTCAGCAGCAGCTGGTGGACTGGAAGCAGGCGCCTCAGGCCCGGAACTGCCACCCCCGGGAGGAACACCTAGCACCGCTGTTTGTGGCTGCAGGAGCCAGCTCGGGCGGACGGGCGTGGTGCCCCTTTACGGATCAGGTGATGGGGGCAACGGTCTCGGCGTTGGCCTTTGACTGAGTGCGGTCCAGTTCCCGGAAGAGCCAAGAAAAGGCAAAGACCGTTGCCAAGCACCCCCAGAACACCAAGAAGAACGGCAGCCCGGTGTGCTGCTCCACGGCATATCCTCCCCAGAGGTTCCCGGTGACCATGGCGAGGCTCCAGGCAAGGTGAGACCAGCCCACCACCTGGGCCTTTTCCGCAGGTCCAGCGACCGCGTTCATCAGGCGTGGGAGCATGGTGGAGACGCCCCAAGCGCACACAGCTCCTCCGGTGCCGAAGAGAAAGAGCCCCGCCAGGGAATCTGTGAAGAAACCGGCCCCCCCGGAACAAACCGCCACCCCCACACTCGACAGCAGCGTCGGACGCTTGGGGCCCACCCGGTCCGCCCACTTGCCAATGAGCACCTGCCCGGACGCAGCAAGCACTAGGCTGACGGAAACGTAGCTGGCTGACCAGGCCACGGAGTCTGTGGCCCGAAAGATCAGCAACGGCAGCAGCAGGGTCGCGGTGCCCCAGTAGCAGGTGGGCAGAAACCGGACTGCCAGGATGAGCTGCACCGACCGGCGCTTCAGCAGAGCAGGAGCCGGATCCACTGATGTTTCCGACGGAGACTCAACGCGTTCGGGCTCCGGGAGCAGGCGTCCGATGGCGATCAGCAGTCCAATCAGTCCAATCAGCAACCCCTCCCCCAGTGTGGCAAATCCGAAATGCTCCACTACGGGTCCAGCCAAGAAGTTTCCCAGCGAGGTGCCCAGGGTCATGCCGAGGAAGTAGTAGGCGGAACGGCTGCTGAGCTGTGCGTCTGGGACGCTGTGCATCAGGTAGGCGTGTCCGGAGGTGACAAGGAAGCCGGTTCCTAGGCCAAAACCGATGCTCAGGGGCAGCAGGAAGAGGGGCTCTGTTTGGAGAAAGAGCAGGGCGCCCAAAAGGCTTCCGGAGGTGCCCAGCACAAACATGGGCTTGAGCCCCCAGCGGTCGCAGAGGCGTCCTGCTGGAACCGCAGAGAGGCCTCCGAGGATGAGGAAAACCGAATTGAGGCCTGCTGAAACCAAGGGCGGCGCCTGGAGCTCCGACTCTACATAGATCGGCAGCAGGGCGTTGATGGGGCCGGTGAAGAGGCTGACGCAGAGGTTGAGGAAGAGAAAGCGTGCGAGGATGAACCCTCCTGAAAACACAAAAGCCGGTGGAGCACCCGTGGGTGCCAGACGGGCGTTAGCCCTCGTTGGCGATCAAACGCTGGTGAGCGCGGTCGATGGCTTCATTGAGGTAGTACCCGAAAAAGTCTTCTGGCCCAAGTCCGACAAACCGATCCACGAGTTCCTCGCCGTTGGGACCCAAGAAGAGCATGGTTGGCACCAAGGAGATGTTGTAGCGCTCTGTGAGGGTCCGGACGTTTTGAGCAGAGCCGTCAAAGTCCTGCAGAGACTGAGTGGGGTGGTCTCGGGGCACCTCCCGGATGAGGAGCCGGTCGGCATGGTCGCCGTTGCGTTCCATGGGAAGGAGGTAGCCCTGTTTCAGGCGGTGGCAGTAGGGGCAGTACTCTTCAGTGAAGACGAGCAGCAGCACCGCTTTCTCACGGCGCATTGTGGCCGCATCTGCCGCCAGGTCCTGAACCGACGGGAGGGACTCCGCCCAGGCCAGCCCAGGCGGGAGGAGGAGAGCAAGGAGGATTAAAACGCGAACCATTCACCCTCCTGACGGGGTCAGAGCTTGCGCTCAAAGGTGGCAACGTAGGCGGCGATGCTGTTGATCACCTGCTCGTCGGGAAGGGTCAGGGAGATGCCGCGCATCATGGACCCGTACTTGTCTTCCGGGTGAGCGCCGCGGACGCCTGTGTAGAAGTTCTTGAGCTGACGAACCACGTACCAGTCCTGCTGCCCGGCAATGCGGGGGGCTTGCAGATTGAAGTTGCCCTCGCCTTCGGATCCGTGGCAGGAGGCACAGCTGGCGTCATAGGCCTGCTGGCCCACGTCCAGGTCCCCTTCAATGGTCTTGGGAGGATTGTAGGCCTCAAGGGACGTCAGGTAGGCGACGACGTCATCCACGACCTGTTCGTCGATGAGCATGTTGGCCATGGGACGCATCCACTGCCCCAGCTCATCATCCGGGTGAGCGCCACGGATGCCTTTCTTGAAGTTGAGGATCTGGCGCTTGAGGTACCAGGCTTCCTGTCCGGCGAGAGAAGGGCTCTGAAGCTTCGGCATGCCGTTACCATTGGATGCATGGCAGCCGCCACAGGTGGCATAGTGCCACTGTCCACGTTCCGGGTCACCTTTGGCCCAGACGGTGGTGGTCAGCGCCAGGCTGGTCAGCAGCAGTACTCCCCAATGCCTCAATGTCTGCATTGTCTCTCCTTGGTTGTCTCAATCAATTGGAATCAAGTGGGGCCAGAAGGTCCGGCCCCGGATCTGCTCAGGCAAACATGTCCTGAGTGATGCTGTCGTACCACCCCTGAGCGTAGACCGCTTCCTGGGCCCGTGCCGCAGCATCGGCGTTTTTAGGACTCACGCCCCCGGCTCCCTGCACACCGGCAATCTTGCCGTCGTTGAAGCGGTACACCGCCGCAACGGAGATGCTGTAGTTGGGAGTCACCAAACTGTAGCAGGTGTTGGCAAACGAAGGAGCCACCGGGTCTTCGCCCCGCAGCATCGAAACGATGGCCGCGGCACAGACCTTGGCCTGGCTGTTGGCCGAGAAGCCCGACTTCGGCATGGCGCCCGCGATGCTGGCATCGCCGATGACGTGCACCTTGGGCATCACCTCTGACTCAAAGGTGATCTGATTGACCGGGCACCAGCCGGCTTCATTGGTCAGTCCGGAGTCACGAGCAATCTTTCCTGCCCACTGAGCTGGGATGAAGTTGATCACGTCCCCCTTCTCCCAGCCAAAATCGGTCTCAACCTGCATGTTCTTGGCATCAATCTGCAGAACCTGACCACCGGCGCTGCCTTGGCGCCACTCAATGAGATCCCGGTAGTGAAGGTTCCAGCCATCGGTAAAGAGGGGCTGCTTGGAGAACTTTTCCTTCATGTCCAAGATGAGGACCTTGGACTTGGGTTTGTTCTGAGAGAGGTAGTGCGCCATCATGCTGGCCCGCTCATAGGGTCCGGGAGGACAGCGGAACGGGTTGGCGGGAGGACAGATCACCACGGTGCCTCCGTCAGGCATGGCTTCAAGTTGCTTGCGCAGCTGAACCGTCTGAGGACCGGCCTTCCAGGCGTGAGGCATCTTTTCTTCGACGTCAGGGCTGTGTCCGGGCATCTTGTCGTACCGGACATCGACCCCGGGGGAGACGACGGCGCGGTCGAATGGAATTCGGGACCCATCGGCGAGCACCACCGCGTCGGCTTCCACTTTGGAGGCCCGGGCGTGGACAACCTTGACGCCATAGAGGCTTTCCAGCTTGGTGTAGCTGTGAGCGATGTCGTCCATCTGCTTGAGGCCTCCCAGCACCAGGTTGCTGAACGGGCAGGTGTAGAAGGTCTTGTTGGGCTCCACCAGAGTCACCTCTAGGGAGTTGTCCATCATCTTGAGGTACTTGGCTGCGGTGGCTCCTCCAAAACCACCTCCGACCACGACCACGCGGGCGCTGGAGGCACTGACACGGGCCTGTGAGCCCACGTTGCAACCGGCTAGGGTGCTGGCTCCGGCCGCCAGAAAGAGTTTGCTGAACTGTCTTCGGGTTACCTGCATGGTGCCTCCTTAATTCTTTTGGTTGCCCAGGTGCTCGGCGAGGAGCTTGATCTCCTCATCCGTGTACCCTTTGGCAATTCGATTCATGACGGTCGCGTAGCGTTCTTCGCTGCGGAACTGCTTCATGGCGCTCTCAATGTAGCTAGCAGACTTGCCAGCAATTGCAGGGATGGAGCCCGGACTGTTGCCGTTGGTCCCGTGGCACGAAGCGCACGACAGCGCGAGCACCATGCCGCGTTTGTCATTTGCTTGTGCCGCTGTGGCGAGACTCAGGCCCGCGCCCACTAGCAGGGCGCCCAGCAGAGGCTTCCTCAAAAAATGCTTCATCATGACCTCCCAAATGGCGGGTTTTGAGAAAAAAGGGCCGGTGGCCCCAAAGGACGGGACAAGGCCCGACTGTCACGTGTAAGAGTCAGCGTTTGAGTGTGAATTACCGAATCACCGGCAGCGGTTTCATCTCCGGACAGTTGCTCATGCAGGCCACATTCTGTGTGTCTGGGCGGTTGTCCGGAATGAAGTTGTCGCGGTTCGGCATTTCCAGAGAGATGAGCTTGTCGCGGTCGAGTTCCTCATCGTACTCCAGCAGGTAGTTCAGGTAGAGGACGTACGCGGTGATGGCGTAGGTCTCTTCCACCGTGAGCGACTGCGGCTCATAGAACGGCATTGCCCGGCGGATGTAGCTGAACAGGGTGGTGGCATAGGGCCAGTAGCTGCCCACGGTCTTGGTGGGCTCCAGGGTGTTCAGGGTCTCTTCAGCTCCAGGAGCGGCCAACACCGGCCAGCGCCCAACGGCTTCTCCGAATTCCCCATGGCACTGAGCGCACTTCATGATGTACAGGGACTCACCTGCCTCTGGCGTGGTCACCCCTGCAGGCAGCTCCTCTCCAACCTCGTTGATGCTGATGTCCCAGCCTGCGAGTTCCTGAGGGGAGATGGCGCTCCCAATTCCGTAAACCAGTCCATCGCCGGCAGAGACCGTGCTCGCCATTCCCAACAGGGTCCCGGCGAGGAGGGACTTTTTGAAGAAATCAGCCCATCTGAACATTGTACAGGTCTCCTTTTCCGTCGAGTTTCCAGGTGTAGATCGCGTTTTTGTGGTAGATCGAGTTCACGCCACGGGCGTCTCGGAGCTGGGCGAGGGTGGGTTGCACAAATCCGGTGCTGTCCATGGCGCGGCTCTGGAGCATCATCTCCATGCCGGGTTTCCACTCAAACGGCATGCGGAAGCGGGTGAGGCACTTGGAGAGCACCGGCTCCTGCAGCGTGGCCTCGGTCCAGTTGCGTCCGCCATCCAGTGAGACATCCACACGCTTGATGAAGCCCCGGCCGGTCCAGGCGAGTCCGCTCAGCTCATAGCGTCCGGGACGGTCGAGGTGCTGTCCCACCGAGGGGAAGGTGATCACGGAGTTGGTATCCTGCACCCAAGTGAACTCCCGGGCCTGCCCTTCGCTGAGCAGGTCGGTGTACTTTGAGGTCTCCTCACGGGTGCGCCACGGGTGGATGCCGAGCTTGAGGCGGCGGATCCACTTGATGTTCATGTTCCCCTCAAAGCCAGGAACCAGCAGGCGGATGGGGTAACCCTGTTCCGGACGGAGCGCCTCGCCGTTTTGGGCATAGACGATCATGGCGTCATCGAGCAGCTTCCAGAGCGGGATGCTGCGGTCCATGGCCCCCGCATCGGCTCCTTCCGCGAGACACCAAGCGCCGTTGGCGGCATCAAGGCCTTCTGCTGCCAGCTCTGGGGCGGTCTTGGACTGCGCATAGAGCGCTCGCTTGACAAGGTTCGGGTTGATGCCGACCTCTTCGAGGAGGGTGGAAACCTTAACCCCGGTCCACTCGCAGCAGCTGATCATGCCGTGGGTGAACTGCACGGAGTCCATCTGCACCCCCTTCCACTCCATGCCGCTGTTGGCCGGGCACTCAATGAAGCGGATGTGGCTTTCGCTGGGGAAACGCTTGAGGTCGTCCATGGTAAAGGACAGCGGACGCTTCAGCAGCGGGGTGCCATCGGCATCGTTGCCGCCGTGGATCACCAGCCGGTGCTCCTCCGGACTGATCGTGGGCATGCCGCCGTGGTGTCGCTCAAAGTGCAGGCCGTTCGGGGTGATGATGCCCTGGAGGTGCTGCAACGGAGTGAAGCTGATGGAGGAGTTGGGAGAGGCGGTCAGCCAGCTGACGTTGCCTCGGTGCACGTGTGCTTCAAACTCCGAGGGAATGCCGTAGCCGCGGGAAGTGACTCCGGGGCCCAGGTGTTGGGACCATTCCGGGACGTTGGGTGGCAGGTTGCGGGTCTGGGCCTCGGCCATCACCGTGGAAGCCCCTGCGGCCAAAGCACCTCCGGTGGCAAGGGCCTGTTTGAAGAACTTACGCCGATTGAGCAGGTCGGCATACTCCTGGTTGATCTGCTGTTCCTCTTCCGGACGAATCTCCTTCATGAGCTCTCCTAAGGTTGAGTGGGGCGGGAACCACTCCCGCCAGTTGCATTAAGGCGAATCAAAGCGGGGCCAGGCCCGGGTTGCTGCGGACCCCCTTGAGGGTCGGGACGTTGGTGGAGAGGTTGGTGATGACCTTCTTGGCCCTGAGGTTCCGGGCAACAAGGTCCCACACGGGCTCTCCCTCCAGCGGCTGTGCAACACTGGCCCATCCGCCCACCGGGTACTCCTTGGACGCGTCAATGGGCTTGCCGTTGAGCTCCATGGCGTCAATGCGTTGTCCCATGGGGGCTGCGGGGTCAATGGAGTACTGCAGGCCTCCAACGCGGACCATGTCTCCCCCTTGCTGGTAGTAGGGGTCTTCATTGAAGAGGTTGTCGGCGACGTCTTCCAGAATGACCTTGAGCTGCTCTCCTGAGATGAGGTTCCGCGTCACCGTCGGATACGTCATGGAGGTCTGGGTCATGAGGTTGTCAAAGGTGATGGGCTGCCCCGGAAGCACGCTCACGCCCCACCGGAACCCTGGGGAGAAGGAAATGGGAGCATCCAGTTCTTCCATCAAGGCATCACAGATGAGCTGGTCGAAGGTCCCGTTGAAGTTCCCTCGCCGGTAGAGCAGTTCTTCTGTGACGGCGAGTTCCTCATTGAGCTTGTCGACGTAAGGGGCCCGGACCTCCTGAATGAAGGACTGCATGCCGGCGTCGGCAGGAAGCAGGTCGGAGAAGACCGGGAGCAGCTTATACTGGTAGCCCCGAATCTGACCGTCCCGGACGTCGAGGTCGAGGACCGAGAGGAACTTGCTGTTGGATCCGGAGTTGATCACCAGAGTCTTGCCTCCGGCGTTTTCCACTTCAATGGCCCGTGGAACGGCGTCGTGTGTGTGCCCGCCCATGATGGCGTCCACTCCGGTGACTCGGCTGGCCATCTTCAGGTCCACGTCCATGCCGTTGTGGGAAAGCACAACCACGACCTCGGCGCCTTCGTCGCGGGCCTGGTCCACCATCTCCTGCATGCGGTCGTCCCGGATGCCAAAGGACCACTCGGGGACCATGTAGCGCGGGTTGGCAATGGGGGTGTAGGGGAAGGCCTGACCGACAATGGCCACCGCGGTTCCGTTGATCTCCCGGATGACGTATGGGGTGAAGACGGGGTCTTCAAAGGCGGTGTCCACGACGTTTTGGGCGACAAAGTCGATGCCGGCTTCCGCAAAGTCGTTTTCAATGATTTCGGTCACACGGGCATCGCCAAAGGTGAACTCCCAGTGCCCGGTCATCACGTTGACGCCCAAGCGTTTTTGGGCATCCACCATGTCCTGGGCATTGGTCCACAGCGAGGTGGCAGAACCCTGCCACGTGTCGCCCCCGTCAAGCAACAGGGCGCCCGGACGGTCGGCCCGGACCTGATCCACTAGGGTCTTGAGGTGAGCAAAGCCCCCGACCTTTCCAAACTGTTCTGCAGCCTTTGCAAAGTCGAGGTAGGTGAAGGCGTGAGCCTCCAGCGAGCCCTTCGGAATGCCGTAGTGCTTGAGGAACTGTTCCCCGACGAGGTGAGGGGGATTGCCCCGCATGCCCGCAATGCCGAGATTGATGTTGGGCTCCCGGAAGTAGATGGGCAGGAGCTGAGCGTGGCAGTCGGTGTAATGGAGGAGGGAGACGTTGCCAAACGGCTTGAAATCATAAGGGTTTTCCTGAGCCTGAAGCCTCCAGGGGGTCACCCCTGCGACGGCTGCAGCGCTCAGAAGTCCCATGAACTCCCTTCGCGACAAATGCATAGACGAAAACAGTATGGAAGTTGTAACGGTTGGGGAGAGGCCCCTTCGTGGGGGAAGGAGCCTCTTAAGGAACTTAGAAGCGGGGACCCGCATCCTTTTGGCTCATGGCCTGGGCATAACCCAGCTCGCCCCAGTCTCGGACCATGATGACCAACTCGCAGGCTTCTTCGTACTTGCCTGCTTTGGCTGCTTTTTCAGCGTCCTTCATGGGGTTAGGGAGCGTGGCCATCCACCACTCGCCACCGACCGAAGCGGCCTTTTTGCGAGAGGCTTCGGCTTCTGCCCGGTACTGCTTGTAGGTGTCTTGGTTGCACTGGGCAAACGCCACTCCGGATGTGAGGAGGGCCGCTCCCAGCAAAAGGGTGAGTTTTTTCATCAGAAACCTCCTTATTTACGGGCTCCGGGCGAGTTGATCGCCATGCCGTTACTCATGTAAGCAAGGAAGTATTCCAGGTTGCGGTACTCTGGACCTTGCGCTTTGAAGGACTTGGCTCGGACCTGCTCGTTGCAGCCTCCGAAACGACGGTGCAGGGTTCCCATGGCGCCCCACTTGGACCGGTACACCGGGAAGTGCGTGGTGTGACCAAGGGAAGGACTGAGGGTCTCCGAACGCACCCGCATGCCGGAGTTATAGACGTGGCAGTCGGCACAGGACATGTTGAGCTGGCCCCGCTTGGCGTAGTAGTGGTGCCTGCCTGCTTCATACGCTGCCAGCGCGCCTGGTGTGCTGGGGGCTTCCATATTCTGAACCTTGCCTCGGGACATGAAGCCCACGTAGGCGCTCAGGGAGGCGATCTTGCCCTTCTTCCAGCCAAACGGCTTCTCTCCGTTTGCCTCTCGGCACTCGTTCAGCGCCAGCTCAAGGGTAACGACCATCTGGCGCTCTTCACTCCACTGCGGGTAGTGCTGCTTGATGCCGTCTTCCAGAGCGTAGGGGAAGCAGTCCTGGTACGTCTTTCCGTTCTGGAAAGGGGTGTTCCAGAGCTCCTCACCCTCGCCGAGGGCGAGCTCATACGGAGGGAACTCCTCAATGGTCAGCCACTCCTCGCGACCGGCAGCATTCACCGGCAGAGCGTAGGCGCCATCAACGTAGTCTTCCATCGCAATTTCTGGGAACCGCTGCTGAAAGTACTGCACAAAGTGCTGGCGGTCTTCTTCTGGGTTGGCTTCGGCCCAGACGTTTGAGACCACTCCTCCTCCCACCAACAGGAGGCTGAGGGCGCTGATCATCAACTTCTTCATAATTATCTCCTAACGGGATGAGGCCCAAGCCTCATCCTGGTTTGGCGTTAGCGAACGCTGGTCTTGCCGGTGAAGGTCTCTCCCTTGTTGTCTACACAGACCAACTCGATCTTGTCTCCCTTCTTGCCGCTGTACTGAAAGGCAAGGTACGGGTTCTTGGAAACGGCAACGCTCCACTGAGCATTGAGCATGGTGGCGCCGTTGACCTTGGCTTCGACGGTTTGAATGAAGTACTCCGGGATGAGGTTCCCGTTTTTGTCCTTGGCTTGTCCGGTATCCATGGGGTGCTGAACGAGGGCCTTCACCTCAACGATGTCTCCCGTTGCCTTTGCGCGCATGCGAACACTGTTTGCCATAATGGTCTCCTTGAGTGAGTGGGAATGTTGTCCGAATTAACCGCCGCAGCCACCAATGGTGACCTTCACTTCCTTGGTCGCTTGATAGAGCTTGCCGTCAGCCTTGACCACGGCATGGACGTTGGACGTCTTTCCCATCTTCAGGCGCGTGGAGGCGTAGCCCCGCATGCCGGCACCAAACTGGAACTCAGCCGCCAGCGGAGACGGGTTCGCTTCCACTAGGATCGAGATGGACTCGATGTTTGGCAACTCACTCTCCACGGTGATCGGGACCACCGCGCCGTTCTCCGCAATGTCCGGAGCCTTGAGGATGATGTTGTCTGACTGCTCCATGCTGGCCGAGCCATACAGCTCGCTGACAGCATCGGTGTACTGCTTGGACTTGAAGGCCTTCTGGTTCCAGGCGGCAAGCAGCTGCTTGGGCAGCGCCAGTCCGGCGACGGCCAAGGAGGCCAGCGTTCCCGTACGGAAGACGTTATTCAAGAATGATCTTCGGTTCATGAGATCTCTCCTCGTGGATCGTTACAGGTGATGCGGTTCAATTAGAGCGAGTAGATGTAGTCGGTGACCAGATCCACTTCCTTCTCCGTCAGAATCTTATGCTTGCCAAACGGCGGCATGAAGGTGCTCGGGTTGCGGACCGTCGGATCCCAGATCTGGGACCGCAGCGCGGCTTTGGAAGGAAAGCGGCTCTTCATCATCATCAAAGGCGGGGCCGTGTTTCCAGGCAGGTCCCCATTATCCATCATGTGACAGGCCAAGCAGTTGCCTTTGGTGCTGTTCCAGGCAATCGCCTTTCCTTGGGCAATGCGCTCAGCATCGCTCTCTCCCCAGGCGACTCCTGCCAGCAGCAGGGCGAATCCGGTGATTAGCGTTTTTCTCATGATCCCCTCATGAAATTGGAGTGATCCCCCCGGACCGTTGGGTGCCGGTCGGTGAGGTAGTATTTGAGTATTCAAATAAAAAAATCGCTTTGCGACTAGCGTAGAATCAAAGCATATCCTTTTCGGAAAGGCAAGCCCCTCACTACGTAGAGTTACCTAGAAGGCGGGTGGCTTCCAGCTGAGAACAAGGGGGGAGCCGGCGATGCATCGTGCTACTTGAATGTTAGGGCCATTTCGGCAAGATTAAGTCCCAGCGTCTCACTTAAGACGCTGTCTCTACTCATCAGCATGTGAGATCCCATGTTTGGACTATTTGGAAGCAAGAAGAACCTTCAGGCCAGCGGGCATGATGTGGTACGGCCCGACTGGGAGACCTTTCTGGACCAACTGTACGTCAAGACGATTCAGGGAAAGGCAGGAGGAATTGCCGTGATTTCCAACACGGTTCGGAAGAACTCCAAGGATGTGGAAGGACATGTGGCGGATGAGTTGACCTACCGGCTCAAGCGGAACATCGACCAGAAGCAGGCCCTGCAGGTCCGGAAGTTTGACTTTGAGAAGTTTAACCAGGTCTTTGAGGGCTTTTCGCGCAAGACGGATCAAACGTTCTTCCGGACCCGGCAGGTCCTTCCGCAGGAGGTGCTGGTCTTTCCTCTCTTTCAGGACGACAAGCGCGCACTGGTGATCCTAGAAGCGACGCTGCCAGAGCCCAACCTGAAGCGAGCCCTGGCTAACATTGAGTCTGAGATGCGAAAAAGCTGATCGGCTAGAAGAAGAGCCCGAAGCCCAGCATCACCTGACGGGTGGAAGACGTGAGGACGGTGCTGGTCGGGTTGGGGCTGGAAGCAGAGCGATAGCCCCGGTACTCCACATCATCCCCTCGCATTCCCACCAACACCTCTCCTCCCAAAAACGGGAGGCCCAGCAGGCCCAGTGCCGTTCGGCCCTCCACATTCCCAGTGGCATAAGCCACTCCAGACTGCCAAAGCGTTGAGTCACCAGCGGTGATGGTGCCCACGCCAAGCGTGAGGCTCCAGCGAGACCCGATGGTGTAAGACACATCTAGGCTGTCGGCACTGACGGAAACCGGGTTTCCAGCGACAGAACCGTCGGTCTGCATGTTGGAAATGCCAAAGCCGAAGCCGTTCCCAAAGATGAGGGAGAAGCCCTTGCCACTGGAATTGGAGGCGTCTTCAGGCGTCTGTTCATTCAACTGGAGGGCTCCGGACTCACTCCGAGGCGCGATGAAGCGTAGGCGCCACGGAGGCCCTGCGGCTTCTAGGGTGGTGCTGAGGAGAAAGAATCCGAGGAAAAGTAAGCCAAAAATTCGCATGAAACGTCATTTGCGTAAGGGGTCTTGCGTCACTGTCGCAAGGCCATGCAAATTCAAGGCAACGGGAGGAGGCTGTGGTTCATCGACAGGAAATCAGCACCTGCGCATCTTCCTCCTGGAGCGACATCCCCAGCACCTTGAGGCGGTTGCCGCAAATGAAGTCGGCCCGGCGGAAGCAGTTGTGCGGGGTGCTTTGGCAGGAAAGGAGGTACTTGGAGTCAGGGACCGTCCGGTACTGCAAGGAAGAGCCTGAGGAGCAGGCGGTGAAGAGCAGGGCGCTCAGCCAGAGGTACTTCATGCGTCCAACTCCAGCCAGACGGGTTGATGATCAGAGGCCTGTGTTTCGGTGTCGACCCACAGGCGCCGGAGCTGCTGACGGGCGGATCCGGAGACCAAGAAGTAGTCGCGACAGTGCGGACCTTCACGCCACTGAGGGTCCGGGTGAACGCCACAGGTGGCAGGGTGCGGGTGCTCCGGAGAAAGCAGGGCCCAGGCGTCTTCCCAAACCGGGTGTCCGGTTCCTTCTGCAGAAGTGAGGTGCCGATAAGACGGGCTCTGAGGCGTCAGGTTGAGGTCACCACAGAGCACCGCTCCTGCCGGAACCGGAGGGGCGTCAAACGGTGTTCCAGGCTTGCTAGGACCTGGTGCTGCCGCGTGCTCCTGCGCCTCCAGTTCGTGCTCCCGGAGCGCTTCCACCTGAGCCAGTTGCTGAAACTCGGAAAAGAACTCAAGGTGAGTGGTCAGCAGCCGGAACCCACAGGCGAGGGACAGCTCAATCATCTGCCGTGGCATGGACAAAAACTGCGGGTCTGCCGGATACGGAAGCCGGATACGCTGCACCTGCGTCCATGGGAGGCGTGAGAGGATGACGTTTCCGAATCCATAACGCTGCCCTGATGCTCTTCCCGGACGCTCCACGGCTGCGCCCCAGAAGGCTTCATGGTCCGGAAACGCTTGCTGCAGTTCGGCGAATTGGTCGGCTCCGTCCAGCTGCGGGTCATGCCGAGCAACCTCCTGCAGGCAGATCAGGTCCGGGTCCCCGGACCGCAACACGTCACAGGTCCGGGACAAATTAACCTGCCCGTCAGTGCCCTTTCCATACTGAATGTTCCAGCTAACCATCCGCACAGGCATGAGCTACATCCGAAACGGTTTTTCAGAGCGCTGCATGCGCTCCAGAATGGCCTCAAAGCGCAGCTCGGTGACCACGGTCTCCTTAAACAGGTTGGCTGAAAAGGAGTAGAGCCAGTTGCGGGAGATGAGGTACACCGGCCCCTTCCAGACCATGTTGAGGTTCTTGAGGGTGGGCTTGATCCAGTCCTTCCGGAGGCGGCGGCCATCGTCCCGGTGGTACAGCAGCAGGCCACCATCCTGAAAGTCGGTATCAATGAGGTAGATCCGCGGCCGGTGGAAGTGCGTAAAGAACTGCAGCATCTCTTCCTTGACGGGCTCCGGATCGAGCCAGACGTAGTTCCGGTCTTCTTGGACAATGCTGTCTGGCGGCAGGCGCAGGCGTTGCGCCTCTGCCCGGTGGAAGCGGTTGAGGTGGAACTCGTGGACCAGCGCTGGGGTGAGGAAGCGCCGGAGGAATTCGTAATCCGTCACCGTCCGGATGAGGTCTTCCATGTAGGCAACAGGCGGCTTGTCTGGTTCCCGCTTCCAGTGGTCCTTGACGGACTGGTCGGTTTCTTCGGCATAGGCCAGGGAAACCTTGCCCTCGCGGTAGAGTTCCTCAATGTGGTTCCAGAGGTGGAAGCCGAGGTGATACGGGTTGCGGGCGTAATAAGGACGAGGGTAGCAGACTCCAGAAAACACCCGGGCGTAGTCAATGATACCGGTGACCGCCTTTTCCTTGAACAGCTCCAGCATGATCTTTTTCTCCCAGTACATCGCCCAGCCCTCGTTCATGATCTGAGTCCGGATGATGAAGTCGTGGGTGAAGTGGGTGGTGTAAAGGTAGTTGAGCAGCGTCTTCTCCGAGCGACTTGTGGGCGCATGGTTCCGGAGGAAGCCAAAGATGTCCTGACACGGTGCCCGGAGCTTGTACCCCTTGCGGCTCAGGGTCTCCTGTCGGATCTTCGACTGCATCTCCTTGTACCAGGCCTGATCCGGGTCGGGCTGCAGGAGCAGGGCATCGAGTGTCGACGAGATGGGAGCAAGGGGCGAGGGCGGTTGCTTCTCAGCGATGTGGGTATCGGTTTCCTGCTGCCGTGCCGGGGTGTCGGTTTCGACGGAGCGGGCAAGGTTGTACTGAGAGTGCGGGGAGATCAGCGAGATCAGCGACTCGCAGGCGTTCCAGTACTGAGAGTAGTGCACCTCTCCCATCTGCTGCCGGGCGAGGTCGACCTTGCGGACCAGGTGCATGACGTACTCGGTCCGGTCCTGAGTCGAATCTCGGAGGACGTTCAGCTCAGAAAACTCGCAGTGCCCGACCACGTGTGCCATCACCGACGCCTGCATCATCGGTGAGTTGGTGTGGTTGAGGTAGGCGTAAGACGGGTTGCCGGTCTGGACAACCTCATAATAAATGGCAGATTCTTGTCCTGTTTCCACCCGGTGCTTGCGGCCCACCATACGCTTGCCTTCCCAGATGTTGACCGGGGAGGTGGGGTAGACGCCCTTTTCCAGCAACGACATGAACTCGGTGCTGTCCAGCACAAAGAAGCGCATCTCGGGGAGGGTCCGTCCGAAGTCTCGGGCGTGGTGCAGGACCCGTTGTTCCAGAAAGTGCAGTTCAGGGTCGGTTTGAATGCTCCGCATCAGCGTTCCGCGAACAGGGTTTTGATCACTTCGATGGTTTCCAAACGGTCGTTGATCTCACCAAGCCGGATCACCTGGTCTCGGTGAAACTGCGTGGCCACCTGACGGTTCAGTAGGCTGAGCCGTCCTGGCTGGACCTCGACGATGCCAATGCGGTTGAAGATGGGCCGCATCTGGTCTTCCAGAACAGCGACAATCTCCTTCGCATCTTCATCAAACAGCTCCCCGTCTCCAAAGTAGAACCCGTAAAAATTGGTTGATGACGGGTCGTATTCATTGGTGGCCACTTGGTGCACGAGCTGGTACACCGGCGCTGCAAGGGTGCCTCCGGAGTTGCCTACCTGATAGAAATCCTCCTCCTGCACCTCATGGGCGTCGGCGTCGTGCACAAAGAAACGGTGCTCCACATTCTTGGCGCCGTAGTTGAAATCGATCCAGTGCTGGATGAAGCCCACCAGCCGCTTCTCTAGCTTCAGGCGCTCACCATAGGTGGAGAAGGAAATGTCTCCCATGTAGAAGACGACCGCCTTGAACTTGGGCTTCTCCACCCGTTCCGGAACCCGGTAGCGGCGGTCGCGACGGTGAAACTCAATGGTGTGCTGTCCCTCTTCCGGACGGTACACCTCCATGCCGATGCTGGACTTGAGGGCTCGCTTGAAGGTCCGCTTTTTGTCCAAGATGGTGCCCACGGGACCAAAGGTCTTGAACTCGTGGGTGACTTCCTTGATGCGTCCCTTGCCTTCCTTCTTCAGGTTGGGCAGGCGCAAGGAGCGCGCAACCCGTTCCATGAGGAAGTCGAAGGGGACGCTGAAGCGAATCTTTCCGCCGCCTCGTCCGGGACCAGAGCCCCCTCCACCGCCTCCGCCGCCTTCGTCACCATAGGTGAAGGTGGGCGCGATGATGTCGTCAATTTCAACGATGACGTCGCTGCCCCGCTCACCGACAGAGGTCAGGTCCCCTTCGGTGAGGATGGAGTCCACTAGGTTTTCCAGCTGGTCTTCGATGAATTCGTTGAAGGCGCCTTCCGACTCGCTGGAGGAGATTGAATCCGTTTCAAGCATAGGCGTCACATGAGGAAGCGAGGTGACGGCCCCTCTGTTTTCAGAGGAGCCTGCAAACGCAGGAGTGCTCAGTTGAGCAATTCGATGCGCTCAATGTAGGCCTTGGCGTGTCGGCCGTTCTTTTCATTGGTCTTCTGGACGTCAATCTCGATCGTCAGTCCGCTGATGGGAGGCATGGCCTTGCCGAATTCCTGCTGGAAGAGCTTGGGCAGTTCCACATCGGTGACAAAGGTCTTGTTGAGGCTGCCGTCGCACGGAATGCAGAAGTACCGCCCGCCCTTCTGCCAGTAGTTGGCCACATAGGCTTGATCGGGACGTTCCTTTTCTCCTAGGAAGAAGCTCATGAAGTAAGGCAGGTCCGGGACAAAGCTGTTGCCGCTGTCCACCTTCTCATCCCCAAAGAAGACCATCAGGGAGATCGGTTCACGTGTGTTGCGGGTTTGGTCCTTGGGACCGCTCCAGTCGGCGCCGTCCGGATACTGCTCTACTCCCCAGGAGATGCGCAGGCGCTGCACGCCGTCTAGGTAGGAGCCTTCCTCAAACTGCCGGATTACCAGGCCCAGGTCATCGTCGGTGGGCTCAACCACAAAGCGTCCGTTTTCGAAGCGGGGATTCATGTCCCCAATGTCCTCCTTGAATTCCCAGCCTTGGGAGGCAAACCAGTCTTCCGGATCCCCTGAGGCCTGAGAGAAGTCGAGGCTCAACGGGCTCTCAGCAGAGGCGCCAGTGGTTCCTAGGAACAGCAAGGCAACCAGGGCGATGAAGGATTTTCGTCGTTTCATATCAGGGTGTATTGGGGTAAGAGTTAGGCGAGTGCTCCATTGGCGAACAACGTAACGGATTTCCTCTGGCACGCAAGCAAAAATCAAGGCTGACGTCCGGTCTGACAGCGCGGCTTCCTTGGAGCGACAATCGGAATTGCCCGTTCCGTCTGAGTAGGCTATGTTGACACGATTGACGATTTATTCCTGCCTCCTTCCGAGAGACTTCATGACGGAAACCCGCTTTGAGACAATTGAAGAAGCCATTGAGGCCATCCGCAACGGTGAAATGGTCCTGATGGTGGACGATGCCGACCGGGAAAATGAGGGTGATCTCATCTGTGCGGCAGAAAGAATTACGCCGGAAGCCATTAATTTCATGGCAAAATACGCGCGAGGCCTGATCTGCATGCCAATTGATGAGGCCCGCTGCAAGCAGCTGGACCTGCCCCTGATGGTGGCAGACAACACTTCCGGACATGGCACTAACTTCACGGTCACCATTGAAGCGGCCACCGGGGTCTCCACAGGAATTTCTGCCGCCGACCGTGCCCGAACCGTGCAGGTGGCGATGGCTTCTGATACCGGACCCGGTGACCTGCGTCGTCCGGGACACATCTTTCCGCTGCTGGCCCAAGAGGGAGGCGTCCTCAAGCGAGCGGGACACACGGAGGCTGCAGTGGACTTGGCCCGGATGGCAGGGTTCAAGCCCGGAGGCGTCATCTGTGAGGTCATGAACGACGACGGTTCCATGGCCCGCTACCCGGAGCTTCGGCAGTTTGCCGATGACCACAACATCAAACTGGTCACCATCGCCGACCTGATTCAGTACCGCAAGCGTCATGAGACGCTGGTGGACGTGAAGGCAGAGGCCGTGCTGCCCACTCAGTGGGGGACGTTCCGGGTGATTGGGTTCCGCAGCCGGCTGGATGACAGCGACTACGTGGCGCTCGTCAAGGGCAGCTGGGAGCCGGATGAGCCGGTGCTGGTCCGGGTGCACTCGGAGTGCCTGACGGGAGACGTGTTTGGCTCCTTCCGGTGCGACTGTGGTCCGCAGCTGCATGCGGCCATGGAACTGGTGGAAGGAGAAGGCAAGGGCGTCATCCTCTACCTGCCTCAGGAGGGACGTGGGATTGGGCTGATGAACAAGATCCGGGCCTACCGGTTGCAGGAAGAAGGGGCTGATACGGTTGAAGCCAACAAGGAACTCGGCTTTCAGCCCGACCTGAGGGACTACGGCCTGGGGGCTCAGATGCTCTACCACCTAGGAGTCCGACGCATGCGCCTGATGACAAACAACCCGCGGAAGATTGTGGGCATTCAGGGGCACGGCTTGGAGGTGGTGGAACGGGTGCCGCTGCAGACGCCGACCAACCCCAGCAACGAAGCCTACCTCCGTGCCAAGCAGAGCAAGCTGGGGCACCTGCTGACCTTTTGAAATGGCTTGATTGCTCAAAGTTGCTGTGACAGGTTATGCACTTTGACTTTTTAGCGCTTTGACACCGAAATCTATATCTTCAGTGTTAAGCGGTTTGTGGAACGCCTCGGGTGAGGTCCTTCCAGCGCCACGCGACCTTTTGTTAATGTCCTAGGAGTTCCCGAATGGAATTCATCACCGCCAAAGACCTTATTCCAATCATTCCGGAGATCATCCTCACTGTGGTGGCCCTGGCGGTCATGATGGCCGATCTGTTTGCTCCCAAGGAGCACCGAACCGATACCCTGGCGGTGGCAACACTGGGTGGCTTCCTGATCGCCCTCTACGCCGAGTTTCAGCTCTACGGCACCAACGCTTCCGGATTTTACGGAACCGTGGTGGCCGATGGCTACTCAATCCTCTTCGAAAGCATCTACCTGATCGTCGGCATCCTGACGGTGCTTCTTTCGCGGCAGTACCTAGCAGACCACGACATGAACTATGGCGAGTACTACGTGCTCCTCATCAGCTCGGTCATTGGGATGATGTTCATGACCTCCAGCCTGGACCTGCTGGTCATCTTCATCGGGTTGGAGATCATGTCCATTTCCAGCTACATCCTGGTGGGCATGCGCCGCGGCGTTCCGCGGTCGGGAGAAGCAGCACTGAAGTACCTGCTCTTGGGAGCCTTCTCAACGGGCTTTTTGCTCTATGGCTTCTCCTTGCTCTACGGCGCGACCGGCAGCACCTTGATTCCAGAAATTATCTACTCTCTCAGCCAAGCAGGCGCGGCCACCAATCCGCTGGCGATTGTGGGCGGGTCCATGATCATCATCGCCGTCGGCTTCAAGGTGGCAGTGGTACCGTTCCACATGTGGACCCCGGACGTCTACTCCGGTGCTCCGACTCCGGTGACCGGCTTCATGTCGGCTGCTGCCAAGGCGGCAGGTTTTGCCATGCTGGTTCGCATTCTGCTAACGGGCATGCCAATGGGATCAGAAAACTGGAGCGACCTGCTCTGGCTGATTGCGGTGCTGACCATGACGATTGGCAACCTGATGGCGCTTCAGCAGAGCGACGTCAAACGCATGCTCGCCTACTCCTCCATCGCTCACGCTGGCTACGTCATGGTGGCTGTGACCGTGGGGACGGATTCAGCTCTGAGCGGCATCCTCTTCTACTCCTGTGCTTACGCCATCATGGGAACCGGCGCCTTCGGCATTCTGACCATTGCCCACCACGGCAAGGCCCCGGAGACCTTCGACGACTTGGCCGGATACGCCAAGCAACGCCCCTTCCTCGCCTTCCTGATGGCGCTGTTCATGCTGTCACTGATCGGGCTTCCGCTGACCGGTGGCTTCACGGGCAAGCTGCAGATCTTCAGCGCAGCTTTGGAAGAAGGGTGGGTCTGGCTGACAGTGATTGGGTTCCTCAACAGCGGCCTGTCCGTTTACTACTACCTTCGGGTCATCGTTTACATGTACATGCGGGAAGGGCAAACGGCTTCCACGCAAGAGGTCCGTCAGGCCTCCGGATTTGCCATCGCCGGTCTCATTGGCTCTGCGGTTGCGGTCCTCTACCTGGGAATTTTCCCAGAAACCTTCATGGAGCTGGCTGCCCTGTCCGTCCGAGGCCTCTAAGCCCCTACCTTTTCGGAGGCGCAAGCCTCCGCCCGCCGCACGTCACACTTATTGCATGGAGCGCCAATGCCGGCAGTGCGTCGAGGATTCAGTTTGATGGAAGTCATGATCGTTGTGGTCATCATCGGAATCCTGGCGACCCTCGCCTATCCTCGTCTGGAAGGCTACCTGCTACGCACTCGGCAATCGGAAGCTCAGGCAACCCTCAGTGCCCTGCATACGGCCCAGAAGATTTATCATGCGATGAATCAGACGTATGCCTCCTCTCTGTCAGACCTGGATCTGGAGATCGACAGCGGCGCGACCTACACCTACACGTTGCCCACAGCAACCGGAACAACCTTTACGGCTCAGGCGACGGCCAACCTCGATGACGATGCGGCACTCGATACCTGGACCATTGACCAGAACAAAACGCTTCAAAATACGATTAATGACATTACCACCGATTGAGCGCCGCCTCTCAGGGCTGCTGGTACTGGTCGCACTTTGGGTGCTCGGCGGCTGTTCGCCGACCCGAATCTACTACAGCGCCCCTCCGGAGTCTTCGGCTCTGGTGGGCATCAGTGGCCTCCATGTGGACCGCTTCACCGGGCAAAACGCAGCTCTGTTCCGCGAAGTCCTCAAGCAGGAAATCCGGGAGGATCCGTACTTTGAACCGGTCCCAGACTTTCCGGAAGCCGGCACCTCCGGTGTGGCCGTCCTTGAGGGAGACGTGCGGTTGCACTCCATCCGTGATGAAGAGGAAATGCGTGATGAGACCCGGCTGGCGCTTGCTGAAAGCCGGGTGAAGCAGCAGCAGAGCTCTGGGGACGCGGTGACCAAGCAGGCCTTTGAGTTCATTGAAATGCCTCGGCAGGAACGGATCATCCACCGGACCCTCGACCTAGAACTGGAACTGACGCTTCGGGGAACCGATGGGTCTGTTTTGGATGTTCAGTTGGAAAAGGTGAGCTTCCAACAGAGCTACACCGGTGCAGAAAACATCCTCCTCATCCCGGCTGCTGAAGACGAAATGACACGGCTGGGCAAGCTGGCGTTCAAGCGTGTTCTGCAACGCCTCCGACCCGTGGCCCGGAACCGCATTGTTGAACTGGAAACCGGACGGCATCAGCGGCCCTGGAGCCTAGGGCTGGTTGATGGAGAGCATCCGCAGATTGCAGAAGGGGTCGAGTATGCGGCGAACGGTGACTACAATCAGGCGATCAAGCGCTGGAATTACTTCCTCTTTGAACCACAAGCCTATGAGGCGGACACGCTGTTCCGTTTCAGCGATGAAGCTTTTGTGCAGATGAAGGCCGCCAAGCTCCCACGGGAGGTCCTCAAGAACCTCCTGCGGTTGCACAAGCAGACCTTCTCACAGGAGCAGATTGATACGGCGCTCCTCCGGCAGCTTTCCCGCAGGGACTTCATGCTCTACGGGGGCATTGTGAAAGCGCACACCCGCGTCTCCAGCTCCTGGGAACCGCTCAATCTAGCTGCAGCGCACTACGACCTGGGCGTGGTTTATGAGATGCGAGGCGAGCCGGAACTGGCGGCGTACCACTTTGCGCAAGCGAATGCCTACCGACCCAATGAAAAGTACGCCCAGGCTTGGACGGATATGCAGCACGCCATGGGAGATTACAATCCGCTGGACACCATGATGGAGCGGACCATTGAAGCCGCTGGCAAAGCGCCTCCTCCGGAAAAAGCCATGGTCCAGGCGGTTCGGCTGGAAGACCGCAAGATCCGGCTGGAAGAAGCCGAACAGGTTCAGCAGGCGGAAGAGGAGCAGGTGCTTGAGCCTGTGGAACTGCCCCTGCTCGATGAAGCGACGGAGCGAGTGGATTTACAACCGGCAGACATGCCACCTTTGCAACTGGACTAAAGCCTTCTCATGAAAGTTTTTCTTCTGAGCCTCTGCTGCCTCGTGCTCGCAGGGGTCCATCCTGTTCTCCAAGCCGCAGAGGTGGAAGCCTCCGGCGCCGCCACCATTTACGGAAACAACACCTCCAGCGCCCGGACCCAGGCCCTCAAGAACGCGCTGCGGCAGGCTGTGGAACAAGGCGTGGGCACCCTCATCGACTCCAATACCCTGGCGGTGAACTACGAGGTTATCCGCGACGAGATCTACAGCAGCAGCCAAGGGTACGTCACCGAGTACGAGATCCTCCAGGAAGGCGTCAGCGGAGATGGCACCTCATTTGAGGTCCGCATCCGCGCCCAGGTTTCAGAAGGGAAGATCGAAGACAAGCTGACGGCGCTGCGCATCCTTCATCAGAAGATGGGCAGCAAGCGCCTGATGGTGCTGTATCAGGGCCGAGACCCGCATGCCCTTCCAGCGGACAACAGCGCCGTCTCTCAGACGCTGGGGGAAATCCGGAATCAGATGAACCAAGCGGGCTTCCGCATCTTCAATGAGCAGCAGACCCAGCAGGTCAGCCGAGCCATTGAGCAAGCTGCCGGCGTGAACCGTTCCACGGAGTTGCTGATTGCTGCCGCCCTAGATCAGCAGGCAGAGATTGTGCTGCGCGTAGAAGTCATTGGGGGCAAGAAGGATGAAAAGGGCGGGCTCTTCTGGGTCACCCGCGCTCTTGTCCGGCTGGAAGCCTTTGACACTTCGACAGGACGGCAGATCGCTGATGCTGCAGTGGAAGGCAAGGAGCTGGCCGCCAACCCTCCGGGTCCCTACGACTGGCTCCGGATGCTGGGCAAGGCCGGAGAACGCGCCGGACAGGAAGTCGCTCGTCAGGCCATTGGCCAGATTGCCGACTACTACCAGCGGGTGGATGACCAGGGCTTCGCTTACCAGCTGATCTTCCGGGACTTCAGCTTTGAGCAGGAAGACCAGATCATTGATTACCTGGAAGGCACCCCTGGATTCAAGCAACTCAAGGAACTCCAGAACACCAACAAGTACCTGGAGCTGGAGCTGTTCTCCACGGAAGAGAAGAGCCGCCTCCGCCGGCAGATCCGCCGTGACCTCCTGGAGCAGGAAATTGAGGTTGCCGTCCAGTCGGTTTCTGGAAACCGGATGGTGTTCCTTAATCCCAACCCCTGAACCGTCGCTGGACGGAATTCAATGCCCCTCGGTTCCATCCGGGGGAATCCCTCCTTTTGAAGCATCGCCGTGAAGCGCGTCTCTTTTCAAACCCTTGGGTGCCGGCTCAATCAATCGGAAACGGAAGTCCTGGCCCGGAGCCTGGTTCAGCAAGGCTGGCAGGTGGTCTCTGAGGAAGAGCCCGCAGACCTGTGTGTGGTCAACACCTGCACTGTCACCGAGCACAGTGATGCCAAGAACCGGCAGGCCATCCGGGCGCTGAAGCGCAAGAACCCGGACGCCGCGGTTGCGGTGGTGGGGTGCTACGCGCAGATGGCGCCAGACGAGGTTGCTGCGATTGAAGGCGTCCAGCTGGTCATCGGCAACGCGGAGAAGCTGAGGCTGGGGGAGTTTCTGCCAGAGGCGCTGGCTCAGGAGACGCCGTTGGTGGTCAAGGAGAAGATCTCCCGGAAGGCGTTTGCTGCTCCCGTGGTGCCTCTGCTTCCCGAGGTGGCTCCAGAGGCACCGCTTCGGCAGCAGCCAGCAGGCGTGTTCCGGACCCGTGCTTCGCTGAAGGTGCAGGACGGCTGTGACTTCATGTGCAGCTTCTGCATCATTCCCTTTGCCCGTGGACGGTCCCGTTCCCGAGACTTTGCCAACCTGCAGGAAGAGGCTCGCCTGCTGGTGGAACAGGAGCAGGTCCGAGAGCTGATCCTGACAGGCGTGAACGTGGGAACCTACGACGAGTCCGGAAAGACGCTTCTTGAGGTCATCGACTTTTTGCAGGAGCTCCCGGACCTCGCCCGCATCCGCATCAGCTCCATTGAACCCACGACGGTTCCGGATCCGCTGCTGGCGTACATGGCCGACCCTCAGCACAAGCTGGTTCCCTTCTTACACCTGCCCCTCCAGTCGGGTTCCACCAAGGTGCTGACCGAGATGAAGCGTCGCTACACGGCTTCGGCGTATGCGGAAGAAGTGGCCCGCGCTGCTGAAGCCGTTCCGGATCTCTGCATTGGCACCGACGTCATGGTCGGGTTTCCCGGAGAGTCAGACGCTGAGTTTGAGGAGACTCGAGACCTGCTGACCATGCTCCCGATCGACTACTTCCACGTCTTCCCCTTTTCAGAGCGGGCGGGCACCCCGGCGTTCCGTCGTGCCGATCAGGTGACGCCTGAGCAGAAGCAGGCCCGCAGTGAGATCCTCCGGGACCTGAGCCGTCGCAAGCGTCGCCTCTTTCAGGAGCGCTTCTTGGGCACCGTCCGGGAGGTGCTGCTGGAATCACCTCGTCCCGACGGTCGTTTGAGTGGGTTTACTGACAATTACCTGCGGGTGAACCTCCGTCCGGCCGCTGGGGTGTCGCTGGCGCCCAACCAGCTGGTTCCGGTTTACCTGGACGCCGTGGAGAAGTCCGGTGTTTCCGGAACCCTGTCCGCCTGAACTCCTTCACTCATCCACTTGGAATTTCTCAGGAAAACTCTTTGAGCTTTCCCAGGGAACGGAATAGAATGCGATCGTTTCGGCGGCAAAACCCTTATTTCTGAGAATAGGAGCCCATTATGAGAATTATACTGCTCGGTCCTCCGGGGGCTGGTAAAGGCACACAAGCCAACAATTTGATTCGAGATTACGGTCTGGTGCAGCTGTCAACGGGGGACATGCTCCGCGCAGCCGTCAAGTCGGGTTCGGAGATTGGTAAGCAGGCGAAGGCGGTGATGGATGCCGGGAAGCTCGTCTCTGATGAGATTGTCGCCGGGATCGTCAAGGAGCGCATTCAGCAGGAGGACTGTGCCAACGGCTTCATGCTCGATGGCTTCCCTCGGACGCTGGTGCAGGCGGAAATGCTGGACGGCATGCTTTCCGACCTAGGCGTGGGCATTGAGCGGGTTCTGGAACTGCGGGTGAACGATGACGCGGTGGTGAAGCGGATCTCCGGGCGTCGCATCCATCAGCCCAGCGGCCGCACCTACCACGTGGAATTCAATCCACCGCAGGTCGCAGGCAAGGATGATGTGACGGGTGAAGACCTGATTCAGCGCGATGACGACAACGAAAACACGGTCCGGAACCGCCTCAATACGTACCATGAGCAAACCTCTCCTCTGGTTGACTACTACACCAAGAAGGGCGTGCTGGTTTCAATCGACGGCATGCAGTCCCCTGATGACGTGTATGCGCAGATCCGCAACGCTCTCCCCACCCGCTAACGCCCCCCGTTTGTTTCAGGCGTCCGGACCCGCTCGGACGTCTTGGCAAGAGGTCGCCTGATGCCGTCTGATGACATCCGGATGCGTGGCTTCTTGCGACGGACCTCCCTCTCTGAATGCCTCACCCTCCTAGAGCAGCACTGTTCTCCTCTTGACGCCGAGCGTGTTTCGGTGGAGCAGGCGGTCGGACGCGTGCTCACGGAAGCACTCACCGCACCGGTGAATGTGCCACACTTTCACCGTGCCGCCATGGATGGATACGCGGTTCAGGGGGAAGACACCTTTGGTGCCGGGCTCTATCAGCCACTACCACTGCACGTGATCGGGCAGTCGCTTCCGGGACGCCCCTTCTCCGGAAGAGTGAGGCCAGGGGAGGCGGTGGAGATCATGACCGGGGCTCCGCTTCCGGAAGGGGCGGACGCTGTGGTTCCTGCAGAATCCACGGAACGGGAGCAGGATGAGGTTCGGGTGCTTGAAGCTCTGCCACCCTGGCGGCACGTCAGTCGCGTCGGAGAAGACCTCAAGGCCGGAGACGAGTTGCTTCCGGAAGGGCGCCAGCTGCGTCCCCAGGACCTTGGGCTTCTGGCGTCTGTGGGAGAAACGTGGGTTTCGGTGCGGCGGTGTCCAACGGTCACGCTGCTGCTGACAGGTTCGGAGCTGCTGGCGCCCGGGACGGTTCCCAAAGGGGCCCAGATCGTGGACAGCAACTCGGTGATGCTGCAGCCACTGGTGGCGCGAGACGGGGGACAGCTGCAAAACGTTCAGCGGCTTCCCGATGACCCGGAGGCGCTCCGGGCGGCACTGGAAACCGCTGACACGGACGTGGTGATCGTCACGGGAGGAACCTCCGTTGGCCTAGAAGATCAGGCGCCGTCTCTGGTGGCCGAACTGGGACGCCTGCTGGTGCACGGCATTCCAATGAAGCCGGCAGCCCCCACCGGATTTGGCGTGATCGGGACCAAGCGGGTCTTCTTGCTTCCGGGCAATCCGGTTTCAGCACTCTGTGCCTATGACTGCTTGGTCGCCCGGGCCCTGCGCCTGCTGGGCGGGCGGGCTCCAGAGTGGCCTTACCGTCCTCAGACCGTCCGGTTGAAAACCAAGCTCTCTTCTCAAATTGGGCGGGTGGAATACGTTCGCCTGCGGGTGGAGGGCGACGAAGCCTCTGTTTTGGCCTCGGCAGGCGCGTCGATCCTGTCATCGACAACACGGGCGGACGCGTTCTTTCTGACAGAGGAGCATTCGGAAGGTCTGGCGTCTGGCGAAACCATTGTGGTCTGGAGGTACTGATGCAGCAAGAGCAGTTCCTGTCATTGGTCTCTGCAGAAGAGGCGACGCGGGTGTTTGAGGAGGCGGTTCAGCCTCAGCCGCTCGGAGAGGAGCGGATTTCCTTGCTCGATTCGGCGCGGCGTGTGCTGTCCCGGGATGTGTTGGCTCCTCACAACGTTCCGTTCTTTGACCGCTCCAACTTCGACGGGTTTGCGGTCTGTGCCGTGGACACCTTTGGCGCAGAAGAGTCAGCACCCGTGATCCTGAGGCTCAATACGGAATCACTGACCTGTGGCGTGGTGCCGCAAGCCGCCGTGACTTCAGGGACTGCGACGGCCATTTCCACGGGAGGAATGCTTCCGCGAGGCGCCGATGGGGTGGTGATGCTTGAACACACGCAGCCGGTTCCGGAAGGCATTGCTGTCACACGACCAATTGCGCCCGGGGCCGGGATTGCGGCGGCTGGTTCGGATTTAGGCGCTGGAGAGCTGGTGCTCCCCCGAGGCACCTTGTTGGGGCACCGTGAAGCTGGGACGCTGGCTGCGCTGGGCCTGGCCGAAGTGTGGGTGTGGCGCAAGCCCCGTGTGGGCATCCTTTCCACCGGAGACGAGTTGCTGCCCCTTGGTGCTCCGATCGCTCCGGGCAAGGTTCATGACTGCAACAGCACCCTCCTGGCGCATGCCGTTGAGGAGCAGGGCGGCGTGCCACACCTGCTGGGGGTGCTTCCGGATGAGGAGCGCCTCATTGAGGGCACGGTCCGGGAAGCTCTGAAGTCTGTGGACCTGCTGTTGCTGTCGGCAGGCACCTCAAAGGGAGAAGGTGACCTGAACCACCGTGTCTTCCAGCGGTTTGGCCACCCCGGGGTGCTGGTGCATGGGGTTTCGCTGAAACCGGGGAAGCCCCTCTGCCTTGCTGTTTTGGAAGGAACGCCAGCGGCCATTCTTCCCGGATTTCCCACCTCGGCCATCTTTACGTTTACCCGCTTTGTGGCGCCGGTGCTCCGGGCGTTGGCTGGGCTTCCTCCACAGCAGCATCGTGACGTGGAAGCGATCCTCCCGTTTCCCCTGCAGACCGATAAGGGCCGGACGGATTTCCAGATGGTGCACCTGGTCCGAACTCCGGAAGCGGATGCCTCTGGCGGTGTTCCGCGTTTCAGTGCTTACCCAACAGGCAAGGGGTCGGGGTCGATTTCTGGGTTTGCACGTGCGGATGGCTTTGTGGAGGTTCCCCGTGAAGTGGAGCGGGTGGAGGCCGGGCGTCCCGTAAGGGTGCGTTTGCTTGGGGAGTCCGCGAGCCTGCCCGATCTGATGGTCATTGGAAGCCACTGCGTGGGAGTCGATCGGCTCCTGAGCCGCTTGCGGGAACAGGGGTGGCAGAGCCGGAGTCTCGCCGTGGGCAGCATGGGTGGGGTCCGCGCGGCGCGGCGCGGTGAGTGCGACCTTGCCGGCACGCACCTGATGGATGCCGCTTCCGGGATTTACAACGAGCACTTGGTGACTCCCGGGTTGCGCTGGGTCAAGGGCTACCGGCGTCGGCAGGGGCTGGTGGTCCGTCCTCAGACGCTGGATCTGGCTGGGATGAAAGAGGAGGCGCTGCGGAAACGGCTAACTGATCCGGAACTTCGGATGATCAACCGAAACCGAGGCAGCGGTACCCGGGTGCTGCTGGACCAGCTGCTGGGAGAAGCGCGCCCCTCCGGATTTTGGATGGAGGCGTCCTCTCACAATGCGGTGGCAACGGCAGTGGCACAGGGCCGCGCGGATTGGGGCATCACGATTGAGTCGGTCGCTCAGGACGCAGGGCTCGTGTTTTACTTCTTGCAGGATGAAGAGTACGATTTTCTGATCCCGGAGGCTCGTTTGGAACAGCCTGCAGTCCAGGCGTTTCTGGAACTGCTGACCGCTCCCCAGGGGCAGGAACTCCTGCGGACGCTTGGGCTGGAGCCGGCACCGGACGCTGGCCGGCTCGTCCGCAAGGCACCTGACGCTTGAGGCGGAACCGACTTCACTTCGACTCGAAAAACCGTGCAATGACAAAACTGCGATCTCTGAATTTCAGCTTCTTCGGAAAGGGGCTTTGGCTCCTGACCCTTCTGTTTAGCATTTCCTGTGTGCAGGCTGCTCCGCTCCGGTTGGCCACAACGACCAGTACGGACAACTCCGGATTGCTGGCAGCGTTGCTCCCCGTCTATGAGGCGCAGACGGGGGATGAGGTTCAGGTGATTGCTGTGGGAACCGGCAAGGCGCTGAAGCTTGGAGAAGACGGAAACGTCGATGTGGTGCTGGTGCATGCGCCAGCGGCTGAGCAGGCCTTTGTGGACGCCGGGTTCGGGGTCAACCGGCGCGCGGTCATGTACAACGACTTTGTCCTAGTGGGACCCCCGGAAGATCCGGCGGGTCTCCGTGGCCTGACGCAGGCTCCGGAGGCGCTACAGCGGGTGCGTCAGGCAGACGCGCTGTTTGTGTCGCGAGGAGATGATTCCGGGACACATAAAAAGGAGCGGGCCCTGTGGGCGCTTGCTGGCGGAATGCCGAAAACTGCAAATTATCGAGAAGCCGGACAGGGCATGGGCGCGGTTTTGGTGATGAGCTCCGAACTGGGAGCGTACACGCTGACGGACCGCGGCACCTGGCTTGCCTTCCGGGAGAAGCTGAACCTAGAGGTGCTGGTGGAAGGCGATGACCGCTTGTTCAATCCCTACGGCATCATCGCGGTCAATCCAGACCGGTACCGGGAAGTGAATTACCTAGGCGCCATGCGTTTCATTGCGTGGTTGACTTCTGTGTCGGGCCAGCAGCTGATCCGGGAGTTCACGGTGCAGGAAACGCCCCTGTTCATTCCAACGGCGGTGAAGGACCGTCCCTGATGGAGTCGCTGTGGGAACCCTTTCAGCAGGCGTTGTTGCTGTTGCTGCAAGGAGATCCGGCCCTCTGGGAGATTGTGGGGGTGTCTTTTTCCGTCTCCCTGAGGGCGCTGTTGCTGACGGTTCCTTTGGCATTGGGGCTGGCGCTGGGATTGGCATTGGGGCGGATTTGGGGAGGACGGTGGGTGCTGTCGATTTGCCACGCACTGATGGCGTTGCCGACGGTGCTGGTGGGATTGCTGCTGTACCTGCTGCTGACGCGTCAGGGGGTGCTGGGCAGCCTGCGTTTGCTGTTCACCCAAGAGGCAATGATGCTGGCGCAGATGGTACTGTCCTTCCCGCTGCTGGTGGCCTTGATGCACGGCGCCCTCAGGGCATCCACTCGGCAAACCTGGGAAGCTGCCCGGATGCTGGGCGCCTCTCCGTTTCGAGCCTCGTGGACGCTGTTGCAGGAGGTTCGCTTCAGTCTGCTGACGGCACTAGCGGCGGCGTTCGGACGCTTGATTTCGGAAGTGGGCGCCTCAATGATGCTGGGAGGCAACATCTTGCACCACACACGGACCATGACCACGGCGATTGCGCTGGAAACAAGCAAGGGGGAGTTTGCACAGGGCATTGCGCTGGGGCTGTTGCTGCTGGTGCTGTCGGTGGGCATCAACCTGCTGCTGGGGCCCCTGCAGGGATCGGAGCGCGCGTGGCGGTGATTCCTTCAAAGGTGCTGGGCATTTGCGCCTTCAGCGGTACTGGAAAGACAACGCTGTTGCGTCAGGTGATTCCCTTGCTCCGGAACGCCGGACTCCGGGTGGGACTGGTGAAGCACGCGCATCACGAGTTTGAAACGGACCGGCCTGGCAAGGACAGCTACGAGCTCAGAAAGGCAGGCGCTGAAGCGGTGCTGGTCGCATCGCAAAACCGCTGGGCACTGGTGCGCGAGACTCCGGAACGGACAGAGGCGCCTGAACTGACTGCATTGCTGGAAACGCTTCCGCTCACGGAACTGGACGTGGTGCTCGTGGAGGGCTTCAAGCGAGAGGACTTTCCCAAGCTGGAGCTGCATCGTCCGGCCCTGGGGCATCCGTTGTTACAGAAACAGGTGCCGGGAGTGATTGCGATTGCGACCGATGCGCCCCTTCCCCAAGCGGTTCCGGTTCCGGTTCTGAACCTCAATGACCCTGAGCAGGTGGCTCAGTTCATTCAGAAGCAGGTCAAGGGAGGGTCGTGAGGAAAGGAAAGCAAAACGGCTCCGAAGAGCCGTGATCAGGAGGGACGTTTAACCGCGGCGTTCTTCAGCTTCTTGCTGTTCCTTGCAGGCAATGCAGTAAGTGGTCACCGGGCGAATCTTCAGGCGCTCAACGCCAATCTCTTCCCCACACTCTTCACAGATCCCGAAAGTGCCTTCGTCTAAACGCTCCAGGGCCTCTTCCACTTTGGCCAACAACTTACGTTCACGATCGCGGATTCGGAGGAGGTTGATGTTGTCACTTTCCAGCGAGGCTCGGTCGTTCGGGTCGGGAAACAGCGTGTTTTCTTCCCGCATTTCATGAACGGTTTCCTCTGATTCTCCCTGAAGCTCCTGCTTCATTTCTGTTAGCCGAGTCCGGAAGTAAGCTTGATCTGCTTCCTGCATGGCCACTCCTGATGGTTTGTTGGGGGAACTACAGTGTTGAGCGGATGCTTAAGGGAACTGTAGTGCTGAGTAGGAAAAAACCGATATTTTAAGGGGTTTCCGGAAAGAAGAAAGAAGAAACGTGCCTTAAAAATCCAAAAAGATGCGGTCGTAGACCTTGCGGCAGAGTTCCAGGAGGAGGTCCTGTCGAATCCGGGTGGTTTGAATGCCCGAAGTCAGTTCCAGGGAGTCATTCACCGCGGACTCACTGACGGAGGCCTGGACGCCGACGTTTTCCCAGAGGTAGGCTCCGGAGCGTCGGTCCTGCAGGCTGGCCTGCGCACTGAGGCTGACAGTGACTCCAGCCGGGGCATCTGTGGTGGCTTCAGTCTTGGACTCAACCAGCCGGGTGAGCGTGAACTCAAGGACCTGATCGGCCTGATCCGGGATGGTCAGGACAACCGACGTATTGGCGCGCAGGAGCTCCTGCATCTGAGCGGCCGCCTCTGTTTCCAGCCCGGGCTCATAGGTCTCGTTCCGGACCGGCAGCAGCGCGAGGGTCCGTGCGTCTGCAGGGAGGGGCGGATTGCCCCGCTCCAGCGTGTAGCCACACCCGCTCAGGAACACGCTCAGTCCTAGAAGGATCCGGATGAGCGTCATGCCTCGTCCAAGTAGGCGAGCAGCAGCACGCCGGTGTGGGTGTAGAGGTTGAGTCCCTGAGAGACGGTGCCCAGCTCATAGCCTCCGAAACAACCGATCAGCGGAAACTCTCCCAGCACCTCCCGAATGGCCTCGGTGTCAACGTTGGGGCGCCCGTAAAGCGCGGTTCCTCGTGCCGCACAGTTGAGGTAGACACCAAAGCTGGGGCGACGCTCGTCCTGCTGCTTGAGGCGCTGCAGCATCTCCCGGAAGTCCTGTTCGGCGGTGACAGCGCTGCGGTAGGCAAAGGAGACGACCATGCCTTCTTGAACAAACTCGGCCAGCTCCAGTCCCTGCGAAACCACATCAACGCCCGTCAGGCCCCGGACCAAAGCGGACTCTCCTCCAAAGCTGGGCTGTTGCCGATCCAGCGGCAGGCTGAAGAGCAGGTGCTGGGCGGCGGTTTCCAGCTCACGGATCCCCAGCTCGGAAGCCACGGTGATGAACACCTCAAGCGCCGGAAAGTCATCCAGCTTCAGAATCTGGTTGTCCCGGACCTCAGTGATGAACATGGGCTCCCCCATGGTGACACACGCCTGAGTGACTCCGGCCTGAAAGTGAGGAATGCCGGAGAAGGTGATTCCGGACACGCCGCTGAGAGCTGCTCCTCGAGGCCCCACTTGGACGGCCTGCTGATAGGTGCCGTCGTTGCAGGAAGCGGCTCCAAAGGCGACCGGACGGGAACGCGCGAAGTTGAGGGTGTTGATGAGGTTGTGGGGCTGGTGCTCATAGGTGTCAGGAAAGGTCAACAGGAGTGGCTGGTGGGCCTGCTGCTCCAGGGTCTCCTTGACCTGTTGCATCACACTCATGCTGTGTTCCAGTTCCTGAAAGTGAACAAAGCCACTGGCCTCGACGCCCGGAGTGACGCCGATCATCAGCGCAATGGCAGGCTCCTCCAGAACCTCTCCAGCGCCCGTCAGCACTCCGGAAAAGCTCCCACCCACCACACACGAACAGATTTCCGCCAGCAGGTCGTGGATCTGCTCGGATTGCTCCATGTGAGGCGTGTTGAAGAACAGGAGAATCCAGTCGGGGGGGTGATCGCATCCGGCAGCGCGACAGGCCTGTTGGTAGGCCTCTCGAGTGGCCAGAAGCGAATCGGGATTCTGGGAAAGCCCCGTGCCGATTTGAATCGTCACAAATATACGTTAGCTGCAGATGATTGAGTGAGCGGAGGACCAGCGCTTCATCTTGATCTTACGGGAAAAAAACCTATCCTTCTGAGAGCAGTACGCGAATGAGCCTGCTGCTCTAGGGAGTCAACAAGCGCTGCTTCCTCCAAACGGAAGCTCTTGCAAAAACAATGCTGAGGCCTCGCAGTGAACCCTAAATTCTTGAAAGTCCGTCTGCAACTTGCTTGCCTGACGGGGCTCATGCTGGTGCTGAGTGGGTGCTCCACCACCTGGGTGAACCGGGGGGACAGCTGCGTGTATGAGTCCGAAGACCCGCCCCTGCGTCGAGTGGTCAACTACACCGACAACGCCCTCTGTGAACGCCCCCGTGAGCCGCGAACGCCTCCCAATCCCCGGGTTCGGGACAGCTCCCTCATTGACTGACGCCCTCCCCTTTTTGTCCTCTTCATGAGCTCTCACCTTCGGGCAGATGGCATTCTGCTCAGCGTCGCCTTGGTCTGGGGCACGACCTTCGTGGTGGTCCAGAATGCGGTGGCTCTGCTGGAGCCGCTTTCCTTCAACACGGTCCGGTTTACCATTGCCGCCGGAGTGCTGGCCAGCGTCTGGTGGGGACGCCAAGGAACAGCGCCTAGCAAACGGCTGCTTCTGCACGGAGCGCTGCTGGGCTTTTGGCTCTGCTTGGCGTTTGGGCTGCAGACCGTGGCCCTCACCCTGACGACCTCCTCGAAGACGGCGTTTCTGACCGGCCTGTACGCGATCTTTGTCCCACTCTTCACCTTGCTGATCCTCAAGCGCCGTCCTGCACCAAGCGCCTTGCTCGGAGTGACGGTGGCTGTGGGGGGGCTGTTTCTCCTGACTGGAGGTGGGCTGGGGGACTGGAATCCGGGAGACGTGCTGGCCGCCCTGTGCGGAGCCGCCTTTGCGCTCCACATCGTCTTCACGGCTCGGTATACCCAGGAGCACGCGGCGCTACCGCTGACGGTCATCCAGACGGCGGTGGTGGCTTTGCTTAGCGCTGGGTTTGCAGGGGCAACGGAGAACTGGCGCCTCATCTTTGATCCGGAAATCCTCTTCAGTCCGGAGGTGCTGGGCGCACTCGTTGTGACAGGCATCTTTGCCACCGCCATCGCGTTCTTTGCGCAGACGCACTTTCAGAAGCACACCACGCCCACACGGGTCGCGCTGATCTTCATCATGGAGCCCGTCTTTGCGGCCTTTACCGGAGTCTTTTGGGCAGGGGAGGTGCTGAGTGCTGCGGAGATCGGAGGGTGCGGGCTGATTCTCGCCGGCATGCTGCTGGCGGAGTTGCCGTGGGAGCGAATCTTCCGGCCGTCGAATCCGACCGGCTGACTGCTACAACAGGTTCTTCATCATTTCTTCTGCCCAGAGGGAACGGTCGCGCCGGGACATGGAATCGCTGCCGTCATCTTCTTCGGAATCCAAGCCTGACATAAACGCAGCAATTTCCATCGCATCATCGGGAATCAGCTGATACAGCACCGGATCGTTCTCATCAGGAAGAGGCTGCAGCGGACCCGCAAGGTGCTCTGCCATCTCATCAACGTAATCCGGAACTTCCGGCGCCGGGGTCGTTGATTCCGGAGAAACCGCTTCTGAAACGTCGGGGTTAGCTCGCCCGGAGGCTCCTGAGGGACGTGCTTCATCCAGAGGGGCCAGCGCCTGAGCCAATGCTTCTTCTTCCGGAGGAACGGGTCGAGGCTCTGAGTGCTCGGCTGGAGGTTTGGAGGACAAAGGAGGAGCGGTAGCCGCCGTAGAAGCGGATGACGCCTTCCGGGAGGCCGGACGTCGACGCGTCGGCGTGGGGGATTGCGAAGGCTTTGCTTTCGGGTCGGCTTGGGGCGAAGGCGCGGGGGCGTCTTCTTGGAAGAGCGAGCCTTGCTCACCTTGAAGCTTCTTGGAGGATCCGCGTTTGAGCGTCTTGAGGATGGTCCGGACCTGCCGGGAGCGGCTCAGCTGAGCGAGGATGAGGCGCTGGTACTGCTCCAGCAGCTGAGGCCCCTCTCGGTGATAGAGGGAGATCCAGCGCACCGGACGGTTGCTGTGAATCAGAGCCTCTCCGGTGAAGAGGGGAAGGTGTCCGGAAGGAGGGTGCTCGTCGTGCTCCACCAGCACACATCCTTCAAAGCAGGCCTCAGGGTTGGGAAACCGTTCTCGCAACGGACCCCGCATGGGAAAGGCGTTAGGATGCTCCTTCAGCAGGCGTCCTAGGTGGTCTGGCCGCCGACCTTCCTGCCACGACTCCACGAGGTGGCGGTCACACTCCCCCGGCTTCCGGCACACCGGACACTGCAGTTCTTTGGGGTGGTGAATGACCTTAGGGGCCAGCATCCGTGCCAGATGAGAGAGAGGAGCAACGGTGACGCTGCTACAGGGTTGTGTGACAAACGAAAAGACCCGCCCCGACGTGCGCGGGCAGGCCGAGGGGGCGTAGGAGGTCAGGAGAGCGCTTCGGCTTCCAGAGCATACGTCCGGGCTGCTGTGATCCGCACCGGAAGGAGGTCACCAACGGAGGCGTGGCGGTGTGCCACAGAAACGGCGTGATTTCCTCGGGTCCGGCCGGTGAGGCTGTGCGGGCGCCGAGGATGGGGGCCTTCGATGAGCAGTTCCTGAGTGGTCCCAATCAGCGCCTCGTTGCGCTCTCGCGAGATGCGGTCTTGCTCTTCCAGCAGCACCCGCAACCGCTCCCGCTTGACGTCTTCCGGAAGCTGCCCGTCGTACTCGGCTGCTGGTGTTCCTGGACGAGGAGAGTACTTGAAGGCGTAGATGAGGTCAAAGCGGAATTCACGGACTGCCGACAGGGTCGCCTCGAAGTCGGCTTCCGTCTCTCCTGGGAAGCCCACAATGAGGTCGGTGGAAAGGGTTCCTTCCGGCACCCGTGAGCGGTACAGCTCCACCTTGTCTCGGTACTTTTCCAGTGTGTACCAGCGACGCATGCGACGCAGCAGGGCGCTTGAACCCGACTGCAGAGGCAGGTGCAACTGCTCACACAGCGAGGGCAGCGAAACAAACGCGTCGGCCAGCTCTTCCTGGAAATCCTTGGGGTGCGGGGAGGTGAAGCGAAGGCGTTCCAGTCCCTCCAGCTGGTCCAGTTCCGTCAGCAGGTTGACAAAGGAGACTCCGTTGGCCTTGTAGGAGTTGACGTTCTGTCCAAGCAGGCAGATTTCCTTGGTTCCGGAAGCAACAAGGCGCTGGGCTTCAGCGACAATGTCGGCTGGCTCGCGACTGACTTCTAGGCCCCGGGTGATGGGGACAATGCAGAAGGAGCAGAAGTTGTTGCAGCCCTTGGTGATCGCAAGGTGTGCCTTCAATCCGGGTTGGCTCGGCTCAAAGGCGTAGCCGGGGACAAAGTTCCGGACTTTCTGACGAGCTTGGATCCGTTCCGTTTGAACGAGGCGCTGTCCGCCTTCCACCTCTGCCAGCAGATCCGGGAGGTCATAGAGGTTGTCGGTGCCAAAGACGAGGTCCACGGTGTCCGCCCGTCGCAGGATCTCCCGTCCTTCCTGCTGAGCCACGCATCCGCCCACCCCAACCTTCAGGTGCGGACGCTGCTGCTTCAGTTCCCGGAGGCTGCCGAGGAAGCTGTAAACCTTCTGTTCCGCTTTGTCCCGGACCGAGCAGGTGTTGAGCAGGATCAGGTCGGCATCGTCCAGTTGTTCGGTGAACTCGTAGTTTTCACGACGCAGGACCTCCAGCATCTTGTCGCTGTCATACTCATTCATCTGACAGCCCCAGGTCTGGATGTGGACCTTGCGCCGGGAGGGGAGCGGGTGGTTCATGAAGCCGTCGCGTGATGCAGCAGGGCGAGGCCCAATTCCTCTGCGGCCATCTGGCAAGCGAGGCCGTGGAGGTTTTGCGGAATCTCCATGTAGTGGGCCTTGTCTCCATTTTGCCACTTGGTCTCTTCCAGCTGCAGACCATGAGCGGTAGGCTTGACGTAGTCGAACCACGCGTTGTGGTGCTTGAGCTGAAAGGCCTCTACGGTGAAGAACTGACCTTCACGCTGAAAGCTCTTCTTGGGCGCCGCCTCTGCGGTTTCTGCATCCGTCGGAACCAGGATGAGGCGGAAGTCAAACTTTCCCCAGAAGAAGTAGAGGAAGGGACGCTCGGCCTCAGCGTCGCTCTTGAAGATGTTGTAGTTCTGTCGGTTGAAGGTGTAGCGCTTCACGGGATTCCTTACGAGAAAAAGGGATGATCCGAAAGGACCTATTTTGCCTCGGATGCCCTTGCTTTTTCAAGGGCTTTTCCGTGCGGACTCAGGCACTTTTTTTGCGTTTGCCGTACCGTTCGCGTTCATTGAGCGTCAGCCACAGCTTCCGGAGGCGGATGTTCTTGGGGGTCACCTCGAGGCACTCGTCTTCTGCCAGCCACTCAATGGAGCGCTCCAGCGTGAGGGGAATGACCGGGGTGAGCTGGATGTTGTCATCCTTCCCTGAAGCCCGAACGTTGGTGAGCTTCTTCTCCTTGCAGGCGTTCACATTGAGGTCATTGTTGCGGTTGTGCTCCCCAATGATCATGCCCTCGTAGACCCGGGTGCCCGGAACCACAAACAGCCGTCCCCGGGGCTCCAGATTGAAGAGGGCGTAGGCGACGGCTTCGCCGGACCGGTCGGAAACCAAGGAGCCCGTCAGGCGGGTGGGGAAGTCACCGCGATAGGGCTCGTAGCCCAGGAGGTAGGAGTTGAGGATGCCCGTGCCCCGGGTGTCCGTCAGAAACTCGGAACGGTACCCGATCAGGCCCCGGGTGGGCACATGAAACTGGGCCCGGATGCGTCCGGTGCCATGGTTGACGAGGTTCACCATTCGTCCCTTGCGCAGCGACAGCTTCTCAGAGACGATGCCCAGAAACTGCTCCTCGCAGTCCACAAACACGTCTTCAATCGGCTCTTCCCGCTGGCTGCCTTCACCGCGGTAGATGACCTCCGGACGTCCCACCGTCAGCTCAAATCCTTCGCGACGCATGGTCTCAATGAGCACGGCCATCTGCAGCTCGCCCCGTCCCTTCACCAGAAACGATTCCCCTTGCGCCTCTTCGTACTGCAACGACACGTTTCGGAGGGTCTCAAGCTTCAGGCGGTCCCGGATCTTGGTCGACTGCACCAGCTTGCCTTCCTGTCCGGAGAAGGGCGAGGTGTTGGGGCCAAAGAGCATGGTCACCGTCGGCTCATCCACGGTGATCCGGCGCAGGGCCTTCGGCGCCTCTCGGGTGCAGATGGTGTCTCCGATGTGGACATTTTCGATGCCGGCAAGGACCAGGATTTCTCCGGGGTCCACCTGTTCCCGGTCTTCGGTGCCAACCCCTGAGTAGACCTGGAGCTTGGAGGCCCGCAGGGAAATCAGCTCGCCTTGTTCGTTGAGGCAGACGAGGGACTCGTTCCGGGAGATGCTGCCGTTGACGATGCGTCCAATGGCAAGGCGCCCGAGGTAGTCGGAGTACCCAAGGTCACTGACCAGCATCTGGAAAGGCTGCTCCGGATCGTGCCGAGGGCCAGGCAGGTGCTCGACGATCAGGTCCAAGAGAGGAGCGAGGTCGGTGCCCCGTTCGTTCAGGTTGGTCTGGGCAATGCCGTCGCGTCCGATCGCATACAGTACCGGGAACTCGATCTGTTCATCGCTGGCATCCAGGTCAATGAAGAGGCTGTAGACCTCGTCCAGCACCTCTTCAGCCCGGGCATCTTGACGGTCGATCTTGTTGATGACGACGATGATCTTCAGTCCGGCCTCAAGGGCTTTGCGGAGGACGAAGCGGGTTTGCGGCAGCGGCCCCTCGGAAGCGTCAACGAGGATGATGGCGCCATCGACCATCATCAGCGCGCGCTCCACTTCACCGCCAAAGTCGGCGTGTCCGGGAGTGTCTAGGATGTTGATCTTGATGCCCTTCCAGTCAATGGCGCAGTTCTTGGCGGCAATGGTGATCCCCCGCTCGCGTTCCAGGTCCATGCTGTCCATCAGACGGTCTGCAATGTCCTGATTTTCCCGGAAGAGCCCACTCTGGCGGAACATTTGGTCAACCAAAGTGGTCTTGCCGTGGTCGACGTGAGCAATGATGGCAATATTACGAAGGGCCTTGTTTTCCATGTAGGGGATAGCTGAGGCAATCACACCGACCAGGGAGACGTGCCGGGCACACAGGTCGGGAAGAATCATCCGGAGTGAATCAGCCAGTATACGGACCCCAGCGTTGCACCTGCAAGGCGGGTTTGCTTTCAGGGTGGTTTTTCAGGAGGGGGACGGGAAACGCTTGGCGTCTGGGACGGGCTCCGGGTCAGTCAGCAAGGCGGCCTCGAAACCGGGTCTCGAGGCCTCAAGTAGGAAGGGGTTATTCCAACTCCTCGTCGAACTGTTCCGTGTCGATCTCCCGCTGTGTGCCTGCAGGGTAGCGAGGGCCGTGGACGGTCCGGATGTTGACCAGCGCGTCCAGAGCCTGCAAGACCTCAGGACTGAGGGTGACGGAGGCGGCCCCGACGTTTTCCTCAAGGTGCGCCAGACGAGCCGTGCCGGGAATGGGGAGGACGTGCTCCCCTTGCGCCAGAAGCCACGCTAGGAGCAGCTGAGCCGGGGTGCAGTCGGCCTGCTCAGCAAGGGTGAGGAAGCGGGGCAGCAGCTGGTCCCGGTTTTGCGAAAACTGCGGCTCCTGAAACCGAGGCATGCTCCGGCGGATGTCCTTTTCCTCAAACTGTGTGGGATCCAAGTGGGGGTTGCAGAAGAACCCGCGGGTCATTGGAGAAAACGCCACCAAGGTGACTCCCAACTCGGCACAGGCTTCCTTGAGAGCGATCTCAGGGTTCCGGGTCCAAAGGGAGTACTCATTCTGCACCGCGGTGATCGGATGCACCGCGTGGGCACGTCGCAGAGTGGAGGCGGAAACTTCAGAGAGGCCGACGCCCCCAATCTTTCCTTCCTCAACAAAGCGTCCCAACTCGCCGACGCTGTCTTCAATCGGCACCTTGGTTTTGTCCCAACGGTGCAAGTAATAGAGGTCGATGAAGTCGGTCTTGAGGCGCCGGAGCGAGTCTTCCAGGGTTCCGCGGAGGGTTTCAGGCCGCCCGTCAATCACCCGAACGCCGTTGACGCCCTGCATGCCGCACTTGCTGGCGAGGTGAATCTCCTTGCGGAAGGGGGCCATCCACTCGCCAACGAGCTCCTCATTGCGACCAAACCCATAGAGAGCCGCTGTATCAAAGTGCCGGACGCCGAGTTCAAAGGCGCGGGTGAGGAGAGCCTGTCCGGCATCCTTGCTCGGTGGGGTGCCATAGGCGTGGTTGAGGTTCATGCAGCCCAGCCCAATGGCCGGGACAGAGGTGGTTCCGAGGGTTCGCTGTTTCATGGCTCAGGCGGTTAGCTGCTGTTCAAGGTCATGCATCACCCGGTACGTGGGAAGCACCTTGGCAACGCTGGCGTTGGGCTCTCGCCCTTCCTGGATGGCGGCAAAGAACTCTCGGTCCTGAAGCTCAATGCCGTTCATGGAAACATCCACCTGCGAGACATCAATCGGCTCATCTCGTCCGGTCACAAGGTCGTCGTACCGAGCAAGGTAGGTTCCGTTGTCGCAGATGTAACGGAAGAAGGTGCCAAGCGGGCCATCGTTATTGAAGCTCAGGGAGAGGGTGCAGAGGGCTCCGGACGCGGTCAAGAGCTGAATGGACATGTCCATCGCAATCCCCAGCTCTGGGTGCATGGGCCCCTGAAGGGCGTTGGCCTTGACGACCTCTTCTCCGGTTTGGTACTGGAAGAGGTCGATGGTGTGTGCGGCATGATGCCAGAGGAGGTGGTCGGTCCAGGTCCGGGGCTCTCCGGCAGCGTTGATGTTGGTTCGTCGGAAGAAGTAGGTCTGCACATCCAGCTGCTGGAGGTTCAGCTCTCCAGCCTGGATCCGCTGGTGCACCCACTGGTGTGAGGGGTTGAAGCGTCGGGTGTGTCCCACCATGCAGACGAGTCCGGTTTCTTGCTGCAGCTTCATCACCGCTTCTGCATCGGCCCAGCAGTCTGCAAGGGGAATCTCCACCTCAACGTGCACGCCTGCCCGGAGGCACTGTTGGGCCTGAGCCGCATGAACAGGAGTGGGAGTGGCCAAAATGGCCGCCTGGACGCCGGGCAGAGCCAGGGCCTCTGCAAGGTCGGTGGTCGCGAAGGGAATGCCATACTCCTGGGCGACCGCCTGCGTGGGCTCAAGGGGTTGCCCCACCAGCCCCACCACCTCGACGCCGTTGATCTTCCGGAGGCCGTCTAGGTGTTTTTTTCCAAAGGCTCCAGGGCCGGCAAGAATCACTTTCATGGTTTCCTTTCTGATTGGGGAAACAGGCTCCTTCGGGAGAAAGAACCGTCAGAATCGGTTTTCAAGAATCAGGTGCCCCACCGCCGTGTTGGAAGCAGGAACGTGGTAGAACCGGTGGGCGACCCGAGGGGCTGGGCCTCCGGCAACATCGTTCATTGCGCCCCGGGCAATGAGCCACATCACCAGCTCAATTCCCTCACTGCCGGCCTCCCGGACGTACTCAATGTGCGGGGTGGCCGCTAGGGCTTCCGGATCGGCAATGAGCTGGTCCAGAAATGCGTTGTCCCACGCGGAGTTGATGAGCCCGGCGCGTGCGCCCTGGAGCTGATGGCTCATGCCACCGGTTCCCCAAATCTGGACGTTCAGCGGCTCATCATACTGCTCCAGTGCCCTCCGGATGGCCTGCCCCAGCTGAAAGCAACGGCGTCCGCTGGGAACCGGGTACTGCACCACATTGACCGCAAACGGAATGACTGGGCAGGGCCACGCGTCCGGCTGCCCACACATCAGGCTCAGCGGCACCGTGAGTCCATGGTCCACGTCCATTTCATTGACCAATGTGAGGTCGAAGTCTTGCTGAATGACCGATTGGGCAATGTGCGACGCGAGTTCCGGGTGCCCCTGAACCACCGGTACCGGGCGAGGCCCCCAGCCTTCATCAGCTGGCTGAAAGGTGGCAGCGGTGCCAATGGCGAAGGTGGGAATCATCTGCAGACTGAACGCGGTGGCGTGGTCGTTAAACACCAGAAAAATAACATCCGGCGGAGAGGCCTGGAGCCACTTTTTGGAAAATTCGTAGCCGGCAAAGAGTGGCTGCCAGTAGGGCTCCTCGGTCTTGCCAAGGTCCAGAGCAGCACCAATGGCTGGGACATGAGAGGTGTAAACAGAGGCAGAAATGGAGGCCATGGTCACTCTTTTGGTGAAGCGGGCTGAGACGCCCCTTGAGGTTGGCGGTGAGGTTGCGCGTCGCCGTCCTCACCCAGGTAGCGGTTTCCTTCCGGAGATCGCCCGCCCTGGATCATCATGGCGCGGTACTCGTCTTCTGTCATGCCGGTCATGCTTCCGGCCATCTGCTGAAAGCTCTTCCCATCGGTGGCGCCGATCTTGGCAAGGAAGTAGATGTTCCCTCCGGTCCGCATGCACCAGTTGAGGTCTCGGGCAAGGACCGCTTGTTTCTGCTCCTCGGTCATGGGCCACTCGTCGAGGTAGGCGCGTTCGTCAGCCTTGAAGCGTTCTCGGTTTTCCGGCCGCATCAGCGACATGCAGAACTGGTTGAGGTGGTACCCCTTGCGGGACTGCTCGGCATCAAAAATGATGGTCCCAGGGATGTCAAGATACGGTTTTTCGAGTGCCATGGGGGTTGCTCAATCGGCCCAGTAGAGGCGCATGGGGTTGTCAATCAGCAGCTTGCGCTGAAGCTCAGGTGTGGGGGCAATGTGGGGAATGACCTCCACAAGGTGCCCGTCATCGGGCATGTGCGACTTCATGTTCGGATGAGGCCAGTCGGTTCCCCACAGCACGCGGTCTGGAAAGCGTTCCACCACCGTCCGGGCAAAGGGGAAAACGTCGGAGTAGCGAGGAGGTCCTTCTACAGAAAGCCGCTCCGGGCAGCTCACCTTCGACCAGAAGTTCGGGTGCTCGTCCAGCAGCTGCAGAAACCGACTGAACTCCGGCCCTTCCACGGGCTTCTGCACATCCGGACGTCCCATGTGGTCCACCACCACGGTAGTGGGCAGAGCCGTAAAGAAGGAGTAAAGCTCCGGAAGCTCTGCGGCCTCAAAGTAGATGACAATGTGCCAACCGAGGGGCTGGATCTTCGCCGCAATCGTCTCCAGTGCCCCAAAGGGCAGTGCATCAACGAGGCGTTTGACAAAGTTGAACCGCACCCCGCGGACTCCGGCCACATGCAGGGCCTCAAGCTCCTCCTCCGTCACGTCTTGCCGCACAGTGGCAACGCCCCGTGCCCGTCCCTGAGAGTGCTCAAGCGCATCCACCAGGGCACGGTTGTCTGCACCATGACAGGTCGCTTGCACAATGACGTTCCGGGAGAAGCCCAAGAAGTCCCGCAGCGCCCAGAGCTGTTCCTTGGAGGCGTCACAGGGCGTGTACTTGCGTTCCGGAGCAAAGGGAAACTGATGTCCGGGACCAAACACGTGGCAGTGTGCATCAACGGCGCCCTCCGGAACCTGGAAACGCGGCTTTGAAGGAGACGGGTGCCAGGGCAGCCAATCGGCATCCACAACAAAATCACTCATTTTCCCATCTCCTTCAAGCGGGCGTCCAGCCGGGGGTAGACGCGCCGGGCGTTGCCTTCATAGACCTTGTGCTTGGCCTCCGGGTCCAAGTTGAGGGCTTCGATGTAGCGCTTGGTGTCGTCAAAGTAGCATCCCGTTTCCGGATCAATGCCCCGGACGGCGCCGACCATTTCGGAGCCAAAGAGGATGTTGTCAATGTCAATGACCTTGAAGAGCAGGTCGATCCCGGGCTGATGGTAGACGCAGGTGTCAAAGAAGACGTTCTTCATCACGTGCTCGGCGAGCGGAGGCTGCTGAAGCATGTCCGCCAGCCCTCGGTAGCGTCCCCAGTGGTACGGAACCGCGCCTCCGCCGTGGGGAATGATGAACCGCAGGGTGGGGAAGTCGGTGAAGAGGTCTCCCTGCAGAAACTGCATGAACGCGGTGGTGTCGGCGTTGAGGTAGTGGGCGCCGGTGGCATGAAAGTTGGCGTTGCATGATCCGGAGACGTGGATCATGGCCGGAACCTCCAGCTCAACCATCTTTTCATAAAACGGATACCAGCTCCGGTCTGTGAGAGGAAGCGAGGTCCAGTGCCCTCCGGAAGGGTCCGGGTTCAGGTTACAGCCGACAAAGCCAAGCTCCTGGACGCAGCGTTCCAGCTCGGCAATCGACTGAGCAATTGGTACTCCCGGGGACTGCGGGAGCTGACAGACTCCGACAAAGGTCTCCGGATACAGGTCCACCACTCGCTTGATGAGGTTGTTGCAGGCCTCCGTCCAGCGCTGTGAGACGCCTTCGTCTCCAAGGTGATGCGCCATTGCTGAGGCTCGCGGCGAAAACAGGGTCAGGTCGGCTCCACGTTCCCGGAGCAGGCGGAGCTGGTTGGCCTCCACGCTCTCTCGGATCTGGTCATCCGAAATGATGGCTTCTGGCGGTGCAGGAAGTCCCGGGTCCTTGAATGCGGCCAACTGGGCCTCGCGGAAACGCTGGTGCGGCTCCGGAGCCGTGGTGTAGTGTCCGTGGCAGTCGATGATCATGAAGCCTCCTTGGGGGGAAGGAAAAGGGGAGCCCGCGCCTCCTGTTGGTGGAAGTGCAGGTTCATCAGAGTCGATGTTTGGGAAAACGGAAGCGCCTGCAGGGGAGCTCCAGCGTCAGAAGGGTTGACTGAGGAAAGGACGGTCATGGGCGCCTCCAGAGGCTTTGGGGAACCATCACCTCGCCTCGCATCAACAGGCGAGCGGTGCGGAGCAGCCCTGCACGGGTCACCTGCAGGGAGCCTCCGGTGTCCTGTAGCTCCAGCCCCACCGTAAAGAAACCAGTGGGGTGCTCCACGTCAACGGTGTGGCGTCCGGGATGGAAGGCCTGTGGCACCAACGGCGCGGCCACGGAATCCGGAAGCACACACGCGGTGGCCACACTCACGGCTCCGAGGACGCCAATGGCTTCATGAACACGGTGCGGAATGAAGGTCCGGGTTGCAAGGAGTCCTCCGTGTTGAGCGGGTGCAATCAGAGACATCTTGGGAACCGTCTTCTGTGAGACGTCTCCAAGGTTCATGGCGACTCCGGCCTGCAGGCGGATGGCTTCAATGCGGGCCTTCAGGGCTGGGTCGGACTCTAGGTCTTCCGGAGCCTCGGCGCCCGTTTTCCCCAGATCAGTGGCGCGCAGGAGCACCACGGGCATTCCGTTGTCGATGCAGGTGACCTCGATGCCGTCGAAGGTGTCCCGCTCCTTGCCGGTGGGCAGCAGGGCGCCACAGCTGGAACCGGCGGTGTCGAGGAAGTCGAGCAACACCGGCGCCGCCGTTCCGGGAACACCGTCAATGCGGGCGGAGCCTTCGTAACCAACCTGGCCCTGCGGGGTCTCAATCCGTGCCACGGCAAAGGTGTTGGTGTTGACCATGCGGATCCGGACGTCGGTGCAGTCGGACTGAGGAGCCACAAGGCCGCGCTCCAGTGCAAAGGGACCCACTGCCGCAAGGATGTTGCCGCAGTTTTGGCTGTCGCTGACCTCGGCACGGTCCACGGCCACCTGCAGGAAGAGGTAGTCCACGTCTGCCTCCGGATGCTCTGACGGCGAAACAATTCCCACCTTGCTGGTGAGCGGGTGGGCGCCCCCGACGCCATCAATCTGCCGAACGTCCGGAGAGCCCATTGCGGCAAGGAGCACCTGGTTTCGCAGCGTTGGATCGTCTGGGAGGTCATCGGCACAGAAGAGGAGCCCCTTGGAGGTTCCGCCGCGCATCAGGTACGCAGGAACGGCGGTTTGCATGTCAGCCTCTTCCGGGATACTTGAGGTACTGGAGCCCCTTGTTGCTGAGGCGATCGCGCATGTGGTAAAGGTCGAGTCCCAAAACACCAGAAGCAAGTTTCTCGCGCTTGCCGGCTTCATTGGCCAGACGGGTTTTGGCCCGTTCCAGCGTTGACGCTACCTCATCGCGCTGCACCACGACCACGCCGTCGTCGTCGGCGACCACGAGGTCCCCCGGATGAATCAGGGCGCCGGCGCAGACGAGCGGCACGTTCACCCGGCCAAGGGTTTCCTTCACGGTGCCTTGAGCCGAGATGGCACGGGACCACACGGGAAAGCCCATTTCTGTCAGGGTGGCGACATCGCGGACTCCAGCATCAATGATGAGGCCCCGGACCCCACGGGCCATCAGTGAGGTGGCCAGGAGGTCTCCAAAGTAACCGTCTTCACACGGACTGGTCGGTGCAACCACGAGGAGGTCTCCCGGCTGGCACTGCTCCACCGCCACATGAATCATCCAGTTGTCTCCCGGGGGCACCTCGCAGGTGACGGCGGTTCCAGCCACCTGGGCAGGCCGGTAGATGGGACGCATGTACGATGCCAGCAGCCCCTTCCGGCCCTGAGCCTCATGGACCGTTGCAACGTCCAGGGAGTCAAATTCTGCAGCGAGCGCTGCATCCAATCGAGGAATGTCCGTGTACACCACTGCCATGAGGATCCTTTCGTGGTTGAAGGAGCAGCGTGCCGGCTGTTTGGCAGCACAGGGCTCCCGGTGAGAACAGCAAAGAGGCGCGCTTGGGTTCCGTTTGCGTGTAAATAACGTTTTGCCTGGGGGACGTCAACCTTAATCTGGAGTCTGGGACCGGGTGGTCTGCACGGACATCCGTTTGCCAACGGCGACAATGATCAGAACAAGGGCCGCAAATCCCCAGGTTTCTAGGTCCACCTCTTCGCCTAGCAAGGCCGACGAAAAGAAGAGCGTGAAGAAGGGCATCAGTAACTGTGTCTGACTGACCCGAGCCACGCCTCCGAGTGCGAGGCCTTTGTACCAAGCGAAGAAGCCAAACAGTTGACTGAACAGGGCAACGTATAAAAAGCCGATCCAGCTGCTCCAGGGCACCGGGTGCGTGAGCTGCTGCTCCGTCCAGAGGGTGAGCGGTAGCAAAAGGGGCGACCAGGCGACCAGAGTCCAGCAGATGGTCTGCCACCCACCGATCTGAGCACTCAGCTGAGCCCCCCGGACGTATCCATAGGAAGCAGAGAGGACGGCGCCCATGAGGAGTCCGTCAGCTCCTTGCAGCGAACCTCCCCCTTCTCGCAAAGAAAAGAAGACGACAGCTCCGCTTCCCAGCAGTCCACATCCCCAGAATCCTAGGGAAGGACGTTCCCGCAGCATCAACGCGCCGAGGATGGCGGTGCTCAAGGGAAGAATGCCCAGAACGACGCTGCCGTGCACAGCCGGCACGTGCTGCATGGCCACTGTGACAAAGAAGGGAAAGCCGACGATGACGCCCAGTCCGGTTTGCCAGACGCCCCACCACTGCTGGCGTGTGGGCCAGGGCTGTTTTGTCATCCGGAGGATGCAAAAGCCAACGGTTGCTGCAAGCAGTGCTCGTCCGGAGGCGATAAAGTAAGGAGAAAGGTGCGCCACCGCCAGCCGGGTCATGGGCAACGTCAGGCTGAACATCAGCATGCCCAGGATTCCGAACAGCCAGCCACGCCACTCATCCGTCTGTTGAGAAATCAGGAGCAAGGGCTTCACGCAGAGGGCCTCATGAAGAAGAAGGAGCGGCAGCCGGAGCGTACGGGAATCCAGCCGTTGAGTTGAGTCTGTGCGAAGACGTTAGCAACTTGCGGAGGGAGTACAATGCAAAACTCGGCAAAAGGCGGTTGCCGGGTCTGGATCCTTGCTTGACGTCAGTAGCGGGCTTGTGAAATGCTCATCTCCTTTGCCTCCACACCGAAGGAGGCGCGTTTGTGACTGAAGCTCAGGGGACGCTTCTTTCTTAAAGAAGGCCCGAGCGAGCTTCCTTGATAAGGACATTATGAAAGACGCTTATCTATGTGACGCCGTCCGGACGCCGATTGGACGTTACGGCGGTGCCCTCTCAGGAGTCCGGACTGACGACCTAGGGGCGATTCCGCTGAAGGCCCTTCAGGACCGCAACCCACAGGTGGACTGGAGTGCCGTGGACGAGGTGATCTACGGCTGTGCGAATCAGGCAGGAGAGGACAACCGTAACGTCGCTCGCATGGTCACCCTGCTGGCCGGGCTTCCGGTTTCGGTCCCAGGCACCACAGTCAATCGGCTGTGTGGGTCGGGCATGGACGCCATTGGCCTGGCTGCACGGACCATCCGGTCGGGCGAGGGTGAGCTGGTGATTGCCGGAGGGGTTGAGAGCATGAGTCGGGCCCCCTTTGTGATGGGCAAGGCGACCCAGGCCTTCTCGCGGCAAGCAGAGGTGTTTGATACGACCATCGGCTGGCGCTTTGTGAATGCTCTTCTAAAGCAGCAGTATGGAATTGACTCCATGCCCGAAACGGGAGAGAACGTGGCCGAGCAGTTCGGGATCTCACGAGAGGATCAGGACGCGTTTGCCCTGCGGTCGCAGCAGAAGACGGCGGCGGCTCAGGCTGCAGGGCGTTTTGAGCCCGAGCTGACTCCGGTGGTGATTCCTCAGCGTAAGGGGGATCCGGTGGTCGTGCAGGTGGATGAGCACCCCCGTCCGGAGACCACGCTTGAGGCATTGGGCAAGCTGTCAACGCCCTTCCGTCAAGGAGGAACGGTGACGGCCGGCAATGCGTCTGGCGTCAACGATGGCGCCTGTGCCGTGCTGGTTGCATCTGAGGAGGCGGTGCAGCGTTACCAACTGACGCCTCTGGCCCGGATTGCTGGGATGGCCACCGCAGGCGTGGAACCGCGGATCATGGGGTGGGGACCCGCGCCGGCTTCTCGGAAGTTGCTGTCCCGCTTGGGCCTGTCTGTGGAGCAGATGGATGTGATTGAGCTGAATGAAGCCTTTGCGAGCCAGGGACTGGCAGTTCTGCGGGACCTAGGGATCCCGGATGAGGCGGCGCATGTCAACCCAAACGGCGGTGCGATCGCTCTGGGACACCCGCTGGGGATGTCCGGAGCCCGCTTGGTGACCACGGCAGCGTACGAACTTCAGCGTGGAGGAGGTCGTTATGCTCTGTGCACGATGTGCGTGGGAGTGGGCCAGGGGATATCGTTGATTTT
>CBFIGY010000013.1:0-75992 GCA_965662235.1 uncultured bacterium | reverse complement strand
CAACCAGTTGGTAAAGGCATCCGGAGGCTGAGCGATGAGCCCCGTTCTTCTGGAAGGGGCTTTCTCCGCCGGCAGGTGGCTTGTGGGAGTCCTTCTTTGTCAAAGAGAAGGGGGGACCCAAAGGGGAAAGGCTTTTGGGGAGCGGGCAGGGCCCGCTGGAGGGGGATCAGAAATCGTAGCTGAACTGAAGCTGCGGCCCGTTTGGGGTGACCTGGAGGTTGAGGTGACTGAGGAATCCGCGGGTCCGGCCTTCCACGGTCAACTCATCAAGAAGGCGTTGAGACTGCTGGAAGTTGTAACCCGCATAAAGCGCCACGCCTCCGCTGAGCCAGGGCAGGTAGGTGCCCAGGTCGCCGCCAAGCGAGGAGGATCCGTCTGCAAGTAGCACCAGCGTCAGGGCACCTGCTCCAGCGGTGATGAACATCCAGCGTTCCTGTTGGTTCCGAGCACTGATGAAGCGGCGGGCCCACTCTTCCTTCCCATTGTCACTGACCACCACCTCAGGAGTAAGCTCAAGGGGCCGTGTTTTGGGCTGCAAACGCTTCCGGGTGTCCAGTTCACGACGTGTCTCTGAAATGAGAGTCACCCGCTTGTTGACGTTCACAAAGGTCTTGATCTGGTCACCGGAGTTGATCGGAGAGAACTGCTGCTTGAGGACTGCATCTGAGGACATGTCATTGACCCGGATCAGTTCCGCAATGGCAATGCTCTCATTGGAAAGTTCCAGCGGTTGTCCTTCTAGGGACGCGTTGGTGGAGATGGGGCGGAAGATGACAATCTGGTTCCCGGACTTCAGGCCATGCGCCCGTCCCAGGTCCAGGGTGAGTCCGTTCTGACGGACCGAAATGACGTAACCCCGCAGCAGGGTGTTTTCCGAAATACGGGTGGCCAGCCGGAAGAGCGCTTCGTGCATCTGCGCATCGTTGAACTGGATCTCATCCTCAAAGTCCGAAATGTTGGTGACCACATCAACCATGCGGATGGTCAGGTCCATGCCGGCAATCTCGTTGCCGTTGCCGTCCAGAATGGTGCTGCTCTGAATGTTGCCAATGAGGACCTTGTCGGCATTGAAGAGCTTGCCCACCCGGACGCCGCAGGAGACGTCGTGACAGTCGGCCAGGGTCGGGTCACGCTCCTGGATCTGGGCGTTCCACTCTCCCGGACCCACCACGGTGAAGTGGTTCGTGTTGAAGAGGTTGAGCTGCAGGGCCTTGGAAATCTCCTCTGCGGCGGTCTCCGTCATCCCCGTCGGAAGCAGGGTCAGGAGGAGGACCTTGATCCGTCCGTCTTCACTGAAGCCACTGACGAGCTCTCGCTCAAAGGCGAAGGGGTCGTTCAGGTTCAGGTTGGCTTGCGCCGAGGCAGAAGCAGACACGAGGAGGAGCGCGGAAAAAACGAGCAGCAAGCAACGGGTCAGTCGGTACATTAACGTCTAAGAGTGAGTCGTGCGGAAGTGGTCGTGCCGCTTCTAAGGAGCGTTGTTGCGATGGAGGAACCTGTGGTCCCGGTTCCAGAGGAGGACAGGTCCTTCCTCGTCAAAGCAAGAAAAAGACCAAAGCCGGGAAGCAGGGGAGGGACTCAGGAACGAAAGGCAAGGACCAGCACACCTGTGGCGACCAGGGCGATCCCGAACCACTCCCGTGGCTCCGGACGCTCCCCAAGGAAGGCGACAGCAAAGAGGGTCGCCAGCACCAGGCTGAACTTGTCCACCGGGGCCACCTTGGACACCGGTCCCAGCTGCATCGCCCGGAAGTAACAGAGCCAGGAGGCGCCCGTGGCCAGCGCCGAGAGTCCCAGAAACAGCCAGGTTTTTCCCGACAGGGTCAAGGGGTTTTGCCACTTGCCCAACCCACTCACCAGCACCACCAGCACCCCCGCCACCATGAAGGTCCGGACCAAGGTGGCAAAGTCCGAATCCACTCCCTCCACCCCCAGCTTGGTAAAGAGCGCCGTGAGGGCGGCAAAGACCGCCGCTAGGATGGCCCAGATGCTCCAATGCTGCCAAATTGGCATGATGCCTTCTCCTCTCCGGGACCCCAAGAAGCCACCGGTGCCCGTGCCTCCTCCTGTCCGCGGTTTTGCATTGTGTTTCCCCTGCGGGAAAATTAAGGTAACGTTCATTTCGCTCGTATCCCCACAACCTCCCTCGTCGAGGGACGACTGATGAAGAACGATGGCAACTGAAGAACGTGGTGTTTACATCTACGCCAACTTACTGGACCTCAACGATGATGGCAAGGTGGACATGATCTCTTTTCTCGATCCGCAGGGCCGCGGCATCGCGGTGGCCATCGACCGAGAACACGATGGCCTCATGGACCACATCCACGTCTTTCAGGACGTAACCGGAGACGGGAAGCTGGACATGGAGGACAAGATCATGATCCAGCGTGAAGCCTTCAAGATCTTCCAGCGCGAGGACCTTTGCGAGGGGCAGGTGGAGGTCTTCATTGAAGATGGTGGCTACGGCTGATTCTTCTCCTTGGGCTTGGGAATGAAGGGGCCGGAGCCCTTGAGGTGAAAGGGGGGCTTGGGCAGGCGGCTGGGCTGCAGCGAGACGTAGCAGCTGTCCGGACGCACCAGGCTTGGGTTCCGCTCGCAGGCGTCTTTGGCGTTGTAGATCCGCTCCTGGATGCGCCAGCTCCGCTGCATGGCACTCCGAATCTCCACCCGCTGACGCGCGTCATGGGCCCGTTCACAGTCGTCGATGGCTGCAGCGTGGTACTCCTCCCAGCACTCCGGATACCGGGGCAGGCGCTCCTGCACTAGGATGGGCGCCTGGCACCCCATCACTCCCATCATCAACACGAGGAAGGTTCCTCTAAGCGCCCTCCTCCCTCCTGACAGCAGGACGGAGGCCCCTTGACGTTTGGCTCTCATGGCACGTAAGAACAACCTCGATGTCATCATCAACAGCATGAACAACAAGCCCCAGGAGTGGCGGATGGATGAGTACTGGGCTCGTCACCAAAGCGGGGTAGCGCTGTGGATCGGCAGCGGTGTCTTCGGCTACCACGTGGAGAAGCCGGAGTATCAGGAGTTTGGCTGGACCGAAAAGTTCCGGCTCCACAAGGCCGTGCAGGCCCTCAAAGCGGTCAAGGGCGTCAGCTAAACGGCTTACTCCGGAGGGAGATCGGAGGCGCAGCGGAACCCGGTGGTCCGAGTGGTCATCATGGGCAATGCGTCCCGGCGGCGGCCGACCTCTAGGTGGCGGGCGTCATCGTTCCAGCTACCCCCCTTGATCACCCGGTACTTCCCAATCGACGGCCCCTGCGGATTTTCGGTGCTCAGGACCCGACGTGGGGCAAACCAGTCATACACCCACTCCTGTGCGTTGCCGTGCACGTCATAGAGCTGAAAGCCGTTGGGCAGCAGCTCGGCGATCTGTCGGGGACTCCCCAGGGCGTTGGGACGGTACCACGCATAGTCCTTGAGGAAAGCTGGATCGGCGCCAAAGGAGTACAGCTGTTCATCGCCTCCGCGGGCGGCTTTTTCCCATTCGGCTTCTGAGGGCAGACGCTTGCCCACCGCGTTGCAGTAGTAACGGGCGGCATACCACGACACGTTCACCACCGGACGCAGCTCCTCGCCAAACGGAGGCTGCAGGTCATCCGTCCAGTGGTTCAGGTACCCTCCGTCATGGAACTTCCGGGGGAAGGTGCTCTTGCGCAGAAAAGGATCCTGAGCGGCCATGCGGACGTAGTCGTAATTGGTCACCTCGCACCGGTCGATCCAGAACCCATCCACCTTGACCTCCCGCATGGCTTCGTCTCCTCCTCCCATCAGAAATGCTCCTCCTGGAATGAAGGCCATGCCGCTCTGAATGGAGTCCCGGAAGCCGGCTGGCACTACCATGCAGCGGGTTTCAATGGGTTCCTGAAAGGCATCGGAGAGCTGCTGCTCCTCCGGAAACAGCTTGCGCTCCAGGTTGGCAAGGAGGGTGATGAAGAGGCGGGTGTTTTCAGGAGCAAAGCCGTTGAGGCGTTCCAGCAGCGCCCGCTCATCACGTCCGCACCGGAATGGGTCGTTCAGGCAGTTGAGCTTCTGCTTGATCCAAACACGCATCTCCTTGCGGGCCTTTTGCTTCTCCAACTCGCCCATCAGGGTGGCTTCGGTCACCAGGTAGGCGGCCTCAAACAGGTGAGGCGTCATCACGTTCTCCCGGGCAAAGTCCACCACGGTGTCGTAGCGGCTGCAGAAGTCCAGCTTGTCTGCTGGAACCTCCCTGCTGTAGGTCCGGCGCAGGGCGCATTCGCGGGTGTCGGCCCGGGCGCTGATGCCCAGCTCCTGCTTGAGCACCGTGAAGCGCAGCTCGTAGATGGCATGCATCATCGGGTACCGCTCCCCCTTCACCAAGTAGGTCACAAAGTTGTGAACCGCCTGGTCCCGGTACTTCATGGCCTGGTCCAGAAAGGTGTGGGTGGCGGCCAGGGCCAGCATGGTACCAAGGAGACCCAAGGAGGCGAGGAGCAGGAATTTTTTCATGAAGCCTAGTGGAAGAAACAGCGCCTGAAGGCAAAAACGGGCGGCAGCCAGAGGAGGATGAAAAATATGCTGACTCTCTGCCGCATTTTGGGTACAGTTTGCCAAGCAAACGACATTCCATCAACTAGGGCCCGTGCAATCCATGCAGAAACTGATGCCACGCACTCCGGGGTGGCTGGCACGCTACCTTCACTTCCGCCACGATCATCCGTTCCCCAGCGTCCGCCCGGTCTTCTATCCCCCGCCCCCGCCTCCGACCGAGGAGGAACTGGAGCTGGAGGCGTATGAGCAGCTGCACCGCACCGGCATGCTCCTGGGGTGCCCTGTGGTTTCAGAAGAGCTGTGGGCGCGCTGCGAGGCACTGGCCTTTCCGTATCCACAAGGGGGGCCGCTGCTGCTGTTTCTGGAAACCCTGTTCGGCCTGACCCTGGCGGAGGAAGAGCGGACGCAGCTGACGCGTCCGGAGCCGGGAGAGCAAGTGAAGCAGGTGACGCTGCGCCTGCTCCGGTTCTTTTTGCCGCAGAGTTACTACCGGTTTCCGGAGGAACTGTCTCTGCCGGAGCTGCTGGCCACCTCCGAGGTGTTTCAGGAAAGCCTGTTTCGGCTGGAGAAGGTGCTGCTGAACCGAGTCGCAGTGGCGGGCTACTCTTCAGATCCACGGCAGAACGCCTTTGTCTTCCTCAACCTGCACACCTTCCTCCGCTGGTCCCGGGCCTTGCGGCAGGATCCGGAGGCCCCGCTGGCCCCGATCCTGGAAGAGGACTTGCGCTTCCGCAAAGGGCTGCTGCAGGCGCTGATTGCCGTCATCTGGGCTGATCACGTCATTAGCGACACCGAACGTCAGGTGGTCAACAACTACCTCGGGCAGTCCGGGTTGCCGGCTGCGGACCTAGAGGAGCTGCAACGGTCCCTCCGGGAGCCTTACCGGCTGGAGCACGTCACGTTTCATTTTCACTCCCCCATCCTCCGGCGGTACCTGGTGGAGCAGATGATCCTGCTCTCCCTCATTGACAACAATGAGGCCTGGGAGGAACGTTCGCTGATTGCCGCTGTTGCTGAAAAGGTGGGCATGACTCCTGCGGAGCGAGAGCTGCTTTATGCCTCAGTGGCCCGCTTCTTTGAGCAGCATGGGCACCGCTTTGCCTTCCTGCACAACAACCCCGCCGTCCGGCAGATGCAGGAGTATGTGGAGGAAAACATCATCAAGCTCATCAAGCTCAACCTCAACCGCATCATCCAGGAGGTGCAGGAGACCAAGGAACTGTATGACCTGCTGATGAAGGCCACCGTGACGCCGCTGACGGAGGAGGAGTGGAAGCGCGTTTCGGAGCAGATCCAGGATGTCCTCAAGGCGGTTCCGGCACTCGCGCTGTTTGCCCTCCCCGGAGGCACCGTGCTGCTGCCCATCGTCATCCGCCTGCTCCCGTTCAACATCCTCCCAAGCTCCTTCCAAAACGCCCCCTCGTCCCGCTAAGCCGTGTCCGTTTGGTCTGCCCTGGAAACCCGCCTCTGGCAAGGCATCTACCCCCTGTTGCTGCAACTGCTGCTGATCGTGGTCCGTCGTCAGGCCCGAACACGGGAGAACCTGCGACTTCGGCTGGAAGGCCTTCAGGGGCTGTGGGACCGGCTTGAGGAGCAACTGCAGAACCGGAACCCGGACCAGCCACTGGCGTGGTTTCATGTGGCCAGTGCCGGGGAGTACCTGCAGGCCCTCCCGGTGATGGAACGCCTTCAGGCGCAGGGGTGGCAGTGTGGGCTGACGTACAGCTCCATCAATGCAGACCGTTGGCTGGAGCGGGAAGCCGGGTCCCAGACCCTGTGCTTCACGTCGTTTTTGCCAGAAGACACCTTGGCCAACGCCCAGCGCCTGTTGCGCCTCATCCGGCCTCAGCAGGTGGTGTTTGTCAGCTACGACCTCTGGCCCGGACTGATCTGGGAGGTCGCCCGTGCATCGGTGCCGCTGCACCTCATCTCTGCCATCGTCCACGCCGGTTCCTTCCGGGAAGCCCACCCGCTGGGCCGGAGCCTCTACCGAACCCTCTACCGCTGCTTCAACAGCCTCCATGCTGTCTCAGAAGAAGACGCCGCCCGCATCCGCCGAAGCTGGCCTGCCGCACAGCCCCTGACGGTCATGGGTGACACCCGCTGCGACAGCGTCCTAGAGCGTCGGGACCGCCTGACGCCTCCGGAGCTCCCGGCGTGGCTGCAGCAGCGTTTTGTCTGGGTCGCTGGAAGCACCTGGCCGGCCGATGAAGCTTGCTTCCTTCCGGGACTGGAACAGGCCCTGGCGTCGCATCCGGAGCTGTTGGCGATTCTGGTGCCGCATGAGCCGCATGAGCCACACCTTCAGGAGCTGGAAGCTCGCCTTTCCTCTCAGGGACCCGTCCTGCGCTGGAGCCAGCGTGAGGCGTTGACGCCGGAGACGCGGGTGCTGCTGGTGGATGCGGTGGGGGTGCTGGCCGGAATCTACCACCACGCCCATGCCGCTTACGTGGGAGGAGCGTTCACCACCGGAGTTCACAACACCATGGAGCCTGCGGCACGTGGTCTGCCGGTGGTGTTTGGCCCTCGGTTTGACAACGCGCTGGAGGCCCGGCGCATGGTGGAGGCCGGAGTGGCTCACTCAGTGGAAACCCCAGAGGCGTTTGCCGCGGTGCTGAAGGGCTGGCTGCAGCATCCGGACGTTGCTCAGACGCAGGGCGCACAGGCACAGGCTCTGATTGAATCACAGCAGGGCGCTGCCGACCGGTGCCTGCCGTGGTTGCTGAAGCCGGCGCCAGAGGCGGTTAAGCGAGGTGCTGGTCCAGGCACTCCGGACGCAGGGTAAAGCGCAGGACCATTTCCAGAACCTGCCGCCGGTGCCGGAGCATCCCGTCCGGAGTCCAGAAACGGTTGCCAAAGATGGTGGAGAAGGTGGTCTGGTTGGAAACGTAAAAGAAGCACAGGGCACTGATCTCCCAGTGCAGCTCCAGCGGTGTGAGGCCCTCCCGAAAGACCTGCTCACAGAGGCCCCGCTGGTAAACGGCACTGAGGTGCCGAATGGCGTTCTGATTGAGGCGGTGGATGACCGAAGAGCGGCTGAGGTGCCGTCCCTCATGAATGTTCTCCACCATCACCAAGCGGATGAATTCTGGGAAGTTCCGGTGGTGGTCAAAGGTAAACATCACCAACCGTTTCAGGGCCTCCACGGCCGGGAGGTGGGGCAGCTGGAGCGCCTGCTCCTGCTCCCGGACCGTCCGGTAAGCCTCCTCCAGCACCTGCTGATACAGCCCTTCCTTGTCCCCAAAGTAGTAATAAATCATCCGCTTCGAGGTCTGCGTCTTGGCCGCAATTTCGTCAATCCGGACCCCGTTCAGTCCGTGAGCGGCAATTTCGCGTGAGGCGACTTCCAGAATGTTGGCGCGTACCCGTTCGGGATCCCGTTTCCGGCGGGGAGGAGTGGGAGAGTTCAAGGGCGCCTCAGGAAGCTCCTTGGAGCAGGGTGCCCATGCGGCGGACCGCGAGGACGTAACCTTCGATGCCAAAGCCGGCAATGACGCCCTCTGCGCGGGAGGAAACGAAGGAGTGGTGCCGGAAGGCCTCGCGCTTGTGAATGTTGGAGATGTGGACCTCCAGCACAGGGCCCTCGAAGGTGTTGAGGGCGTCGAGCACCGCAACCGAGGTGTGAGAGAGGGCGGCCGGATTGATGATGATGCCCCCAGCGGTTTCCCGGGCCTCATGGATCCAGTCGATGAGCTGAAACTCCGCATTGGTCTGCCGGAGCTGAACCTCCAGTCCCAGTGGCTGGGCCTCCGCCTGACACTGAGCCTCCACGTCAGCAAGGGTCTCGTGCCCATAGATTTCCGGTTGCCGCTTGCCCAACAGGTTGAGGTTGGGACCATTGAGGATGTAGACCAATCGGCTCATGCTTCACTCCAAAAAGGAAAGAGGGGAAAATTTACCAGGGAACAAATCCCATTTGCTGCCGCCCGAGGTCACTCAGGTCGTCCAGCGTGGCGCGTCCAGTGAACGCGACTTCATAGTCCTCCGGCGCAAAGTCCGGACAGGATTTTCCCTCCAGGAACGCAGGCTTCTGCCGCTCCTGAAAGGCGACGTTTTTGGGACAATGGGGAGAGGCGCCAATGTACATGACGTTGCTGTATCCGGAACCCTGGTGCTCGTCTTCCACCGCATGGACCACGTCCGGGTGCCACCAAACGGTGTCGCCGGGAAACACGCGAGGGATGGGGACCAGCCCCTTGAGGACCAGAGCGTGGTACTCTTCTGAAACCCGCAGGGCCCGTCCGGCCTGAGCGCCACAGAGGTCGCCTTCGGGAACATCCGTTTGCAGGGCCCGGAGCAGCATCCACGGAATGGCCATCAGCGAGGGCACCAGCTGCAGGGTCCCGTCTCCCGGACCCTGAGGCGTCAGGGCCGTCCAGCCCTGAAAGGTCCGGAACATGTGACAGACAGCGGGAGAGGGCACTTCTTCTGTGTCCAGACGGTGGGCGGCGTTGAACGGATCGTACGCCTGCCAGTCTCCTGAGAAGAGGGAGGCATAGACCTGCTGAAAACCAGGGTCGAGCCAGCGTTCAATGGAGCCGCTGTCCACGTGGGGAGAGAGGCCGAGGGTGTTGTCACCGGGCTCCCGGCGTCGGATGCGGTCGGCGTAGGTGCACTCACGGTTCGGATCGAAGACGGGGCCCTGGGGTCCTTCGACCTGCCAGAGCCCGTTGAGCCAACGCTTCGTCTGCGCCATGCTTTCCGCCTGCCGGGCCCACATCTGCGGCTTGGACCAGTAGAGGCCAAACACCTGGGGTCGGTCTGCCTTGAGCTGGCTGAAGTACTGGTCAATTCCGGCCTTCTCCTGCGCACGCTCGTAGTAGTGGTTCTGCTCGATGTAGTCCACCAGCTGCTCGTTCCAGGCCTCGGTTTCTGCCGCATCGAACACCCCCCGGATGATGACGCAGCCACGCTTCTGAACCTGCGCCCGCTGGGCGTCTGAGACGGTTCCCTGAGCCAGCTCGGTGTAGGAAAGCTCCGGAATCGGCGACTGTCCTGCTGCCTGCTCCGCAACGATTTCGGCCACTTCCGCCTCAAGGAATTCGGTCAGCGAGGCAAAGGCGGCGGCGAGGTCGCCCTGCTTCCGGAAGGCGTGCTTGGTCTGGGCGATGAACTCCGGTGAATCGGTCAACGGCATGAAGGGGTCCCCGGTAACAAATGGATGGCAGGTGTGAGACAATTTGGGATCAATAGGTCTCAAGAAAGTAGGAGAAGGATGGAAAACATTCAAGCAATGTTGCATCGGTTTTGGAAAAAGACCGATACGCATGGTTACTTGTGCTGTGTCGGTGATGCGGTAGGCTGGAGGAAATTTTTCCAAACAGTCTCAAAAAAAGGAATTATGGCGCAGAAGCAATGGAAAGTCCTGCTGCTTGGAATCGGGGCCCTGAGCCTCAGCGGGTGCACCTTCATTGGCATGGGCTACAACAACCTAGACCGCCTCATCCGCTGGGAGGTGGACGATTACTTCAACCTCACGGATGAGCAGGAAGACTGGCTCAACGAGCAACTGGCTCAGCACCTTGAGTGGCACCGGAGCACGGAACTTCCCCAGTACGTTGCGTTCCTGCGGCGTGTGCAGGAAGACGGTCAGGACGGCCTGACCTCTGCTGAGTGGCGGACGGGGCTGGCGGACGTGGAGGCGGGTCGGGATCGGCTCTTTGACCGTCTGCGTCCAGATGCTGCCGCGCTGCTGGCTCGGTTGGAGCCGGAGCAGATCGACTACCTCAAGGAACGGATTGCGGAGGACAACGAGGAGTGGGAGGACCGCCTGAAGGAGCCCCGAGAGGACCGCCGCGAGGAGCGTCGCGAAGAAACCCTGACCACCCTAGAGGATTGGTTTGGAGACGTGAGCACCGCGCAACGGGAGGCTTTTGGAGACGTGTACGACCAGACCTCGGCGCCTGAAGACCAAACCCTGATCCGTATGGAACGTCGCAAGCAGACGCAGGATTCCTTCCTTCGTCTTTTGGAAGGACGCCCCTCAGTAGCAGAGGCGGAAGCCTGGCTCCGGGAGTGGCAGGCTGGGTGGACGAATCCGGTGCCAAACAACTGGAAGGGGGGACGGTATGAGCAGCGGGTGCTGGCCATTGACGCCCTCCTGAAACCGGAGCAGCGGCAGCACGCGGCGGTCAAGCTGGAAGAGTATGCGGTGGAGCTGGAGCAACTGCTTCCGGCATCAGGACCCGAGACCGCTCAGGCCCGCTGACGGGTCAGTGCTTTTCACCCCGGAAGAAGACACGCCCCAGCGCTGCCGGCATCACCTGAATGCCGAGGCGATTGTTGCGGAGCGTCACCAGCGTGAGGACAAAAATGGTGAGGGCGTACGGGAGCATTTTCAACAGGTACGGTGAAAGCGTGACCCCAAGGAGCTGAAACCGGAGCTCCAGCGCAATGGCCAGCCCAAACAAGTAGGCCCCAAAGACAGCCCGGACAGGATCCCAGAAGGCAAAGATGACCAGGGCCACGGCGATCCAGCCTCGTCCGGCAGTGATGTTGTCCACCCAAAAGGGGTTGAGGACCAGCGAAAAGTACGCCCCGCCGATGCCAGCCATCATGCCCCCCACGACCACACACGCAAACCGCCAGCCGATCACAGACAGTCCCAGGGAGTCACAGACCTCTGGTGCCTCGCCCATGGAACGGATGGTCAGGCCCATACGGGTCCGGTAGAAGAGGAAGGAAAGCGCGGCGACCAGCAGGTAGGAGGCATAGACCAGTGGATCACGGTCGAAGAAGGCTGGGCCAATCACCGGAAGTGCACTCAGTCCCGGGATCGTCCAATGCGGGAGCGCCTCAAAGGTCTTGCCCACCAGCGTGTTCCCAAAGATGCTGCTCAGTCCGGTGCCAAAGAGCGTCAACGCCAGTCCAGAGGCAATCTGGTTGGCCCGGAGCACCAAGCAAACGAAGCCATGGACCATGGTCACGAGTCCGGCGACTCCTGCCGCAGCGGCCAGGGCGAGCGCAAAGGATCCGGTGTGCAGCTTCACGACAAAGGCCAGCAGGGCGCCCACCAGCATCAGTCCCTCCATGCCCAGATTGATGACCCCCGACCGCTCGCTCAGCACCCCTCCCAGGGCAGCAAAGAGCAACGGGGTGCCCATCTCAATGGTGGCAATCAGCAGTTGGGTGAAGAACTCCATGCGATCCGCTAGACAGAGGAGGAGAGGCGCCTGATCCGCAGGCGGTACTCGGTGAAGATCTCAGACCCCAGGACGGTGAAGAGGATCACCCCCTGGTAGAGGTAAACCATGGAGATGGGGAGTCCGTAGTCGATTTGCAGAACCTCGGCGCTGACAAAGATGCTGGCCAGGAACAGCGCGCTGGGAAGCACCCCAAGGGGGTGGTTGCGGGCCAGCCAGGCGACAATGATTCCGGTGTAGCCGTAGCCGATGGAAATGTCCTGCTGCAGCCGGTAGTGAATGCCGGCCACCTCGCCAAATCCGGCAAGCCCGGCAATGGCGCCGCTGACGGTGAAGACGAACAGCACCAGGCGCTGGGTGGAGATCCCGGAGTAGCGTGCCGCGTCTAGGTTGTCACCCGCCAAGCGAATCTGAAATCCGAGCCGGGTCTTCTGCATCACCCAAGCCACCAGCAGCATCACCACCAGGGCCATCAGCAGCCCCGCATGCACGCTCGTTTGTCCGAGCAATGGAAGCCGGGCGCTGGCGTCAAAGGTGGGGGTGATGGGGAAGTTGTTGCTTCCGGGGTCCTTCCACTCTCCAAAGAGCAGGTAGTCGATCCACGCTGCAGCCACGTAGTTCAGCAGCAAGGAGGTGATGATCTCATTCACCCCCAAGCGAGCCTTGAGCCATCCCGGAAGCGCGCCCCAGAGTCCTCCTCCCACGCAAGCGGCCAGTCCCATCAGCACCAGCATCACGCCTTGAGGAAGTCCGGACACGTTGAGCGCTACCCAGGTGACAGCAAAGGTGCCCATGTGAAACTGTCCCTCGGCCCCAATGTTCCACTGCTTCATCTGTGCGGCCACGGCCACGGCGACTCCGGTCAGCAGCAACGGCGTCAGCTTGACCATCAGGTCCTGCTGCCCGTACGGAGAGACAAACACCTCCTGCCAGACCAGTCCGTAGGCCTCCAGGGGCGGAATGGACACAGCCCACAAGAAGAGTCCCCCCATTGCCAGAGAGAGCAACAGCGCCAAGCTGAGGACCACCGCCCGTCCAGTGAGGGTGGGGTTGGCTCGCTTTTCAAGGGAAAATTGCAGGTTCAACAAGAGACCACGTCTGGGATGGGAGGGTGGCGAGACCTTCCAAGGGAAGACCCAAAAGGGGGGTCGCGGATGCAGGAAAACCTAAAGAAATCCGGCAAGAATGACAAGGATTTTGTCGCCGGAAGCGGGCTGGGGGAAGGGAAAGGCTCCCCGCAGGGAGCCCAGGAGCTTACTTCAGGGAAGCGAGGTAGGCGGCCATGTTGTTGACGGCTGCATCATCGGGCAGCGTCATGGACATGGGGCGCATCTGCATGCCGTAGGTGTCCTTCGGGTTGGTGCCACGGATGCCCTTCTTGAAATGATTCAGCTGGCGAGCCGTGTACCAGTCGTGCTGACCCGCAATCCGGGGCGCATTCAGGGCTTGGTTGCCCTCTCCGTTGGCGCCATGGCAAGAGGCACAAACGCCATACATGGCTTTTCCGGCTCCAGCGTTTCCTCCCAGGGTCACCTGAGGCGCTGCGGCTGGCAGGGACGCAATGTAGGCCGCAACGTCATTGACCGCCTGCTCATTGGCCAGGGTCATGGACATGGGACGCATCTGCGCGCCATAGGTATCCTCCGGGTGGGTGCCCCGAACGCCCGCCTTGTAGTTGTTCAACTGCCGGGCCGTGTACCACTCCTGCTGCCCTGCAATCATCGGGGCATTCAAGGCCTGATTGCCTTCGCCATTGGCTCCATGGCAAGAGGCACAGACGCCATAAAGGGCTTTCCCTTTGGCGGGGTCTCCTGCGGCCTGCACCGCGCTTGCCAGCAAGAGGCTGGTCGCCAGGGTTACAAACAGAATACCGAGTTTCTTCATCCAGACTCCTGAAACATGATAGTGATGAGGTTCAATTGGGTCCTGCATCGCGGGCTCTGAGCAGGAAAGTCCCCATCCTAGCAGGAGACGCCTCGACAAACAATCGAATTGGGGCATCGGAATCCCCAGATCAATCCCCACTTTGGCGGCGCCTCCGAGAAAGTCGTGCGGAAGGAGTTCCTTTTTCGGAACCTTCTGACGGCTCATGCCCAGTCAGGTGGGGCGGCCCCCCTCCCTCTCAGGAAAGTAAATTCTTCAATTTTCCTGAAAAGAATCTTTTTGAGGAAAATTAACAAGTTCCGGTTTTCAGAAAACTGGCCGCTCTTCCAAGGGGGCAACCCGGGTGAAGAACAGCTGTTTCATGGGTTTTACAGATTTAGCACTTTGATTATGCTTGGTTTTTTTTTTTTTTGAAAAGATTTTCTTGATTGACTCCGCTTTTCAAGTAAGCTTTACATTCGTTTTGTAAGACTGTTTTTTGGACAAAACGGCTCAACGTCAAACAGGCAAGAGCACGGATCCGGAGAGGGATGCTGGATTGAGTGCCGCAATCCCAGAAACAGGGCCCCTCCGGTGAAGCTCTGTTGACGGCTGAAGTGACCGCATTTTCATGACCGATCCTGACTCACTGAATTCCAAGGCGACGCTTCTGATCGCCGAAGACAATCACGACCTCAGGGAAGCCATGGTGATGCTCCTAGAAGAGGACTATCAGGTGATTGAGGCCCAGGATGGGGGAGAAGCGTTGCAGTGCCTCCGTCAGCAGCAGCCTCCTCAGCTGGTTCTGTTGGACATCAACATGCCGGTCCTCACCGGGATTGAAGTGCTGGAATCCCTTACGCCCGAGACCGTGAAGGCCTCTCGGGTTGTCATCCACTCCGGGCACTTAGATGCTCGCGTTGAGCAACACTGCCTCAGTCTGGGAGCCTTTGCCCTGCTCCGTAAACCGGTCGGCTTCAATGTGCTGACAGAAACCCTCCAGGCCGCCTTGCAGGCGCGCGCTTGATTCCCCCTTCAAAAGGACAGCTGCTTCCCCCTCGAAAGGGCCAGGGAGGTTGCCGAGCTGTTTGGAAACCGTTACCGAGAGGAACAGGGGCGTGACGCCACTCATCCAGGCCGTGACGTCTTGGCTTCAGGTCCGTGGTTGGCTGCTGCTGTTGCTGATCACAGCAGGCTCCGGGCTGGTGTGGTTTCTCGAAGACCAGTCGATCCTGCAGCTCCAGAGGGAGAACTGGCAGAACCGTCAGCAGTTTCACATTGCCGCCAAGGAGGTTTGGGAGGAACGGATGCTGCGCCTGCTCGATGAAGTCAGGCACGTCCGGGTGAACACGGAGCGTCTGCTCAATCAAGAAGGAGCAAGTGCCCGGATTGCCGAAGAGTTTCTGTACTTTGGAGAAGCGTCACAGGGGTACGATCAGATCCGGTTGCTCAGCAACACCGGGCAGGAAGTGAGCCGCGTCAACTTTTCCGCTGGGGCTCCCCGAGTGGTGCCCACGGAGGAACTGCAGGACAAGTCACAGCGGGAGTACTTTCAGGAGGGGCAGCTGCTTCCGAGAGGGACGGTGCTCTTTTCAGAGTTGGACCTGAACCAGGAGAATGGGGTGGTGGAAGAACCCTACAAGCCCGTGATCCGGGTGGTGGCGCCTGTGTTTGATCCTGCTGGCGTTCGTGCAGGAATGGTGGTGATGAACTACCTGGGCAGCGGCCTGCTCAACAGCTTGACTCGGGTGAGTGCCTCTCAGGAAACACAGGAGCTGCTGCTGGATACACAGGGACGCCTCTTTGTTGGGTTTGGCTCGGAGAAGCAGTGGGGGTTCCTGGAGGCCGGGGACTGGGGGGATCGCCTGCAGGCGGAGCATCCGCTCACCTGGGAGACGGTCCGTTCCGCGACACCGCAGTGTGGCGCCAATGAAGAGGGGTTGTTTTGCTCCACGCCTTATGCGCCCATCCGGACCGCACGGCAGCAAGCAGGCGTCCTGCAGCTGGAGCGTCGCACCGAGGCCCCTTGGTTCTTTGTGACCTTTCTTTCCGCAGAGGCCTTTCAGCAACAGAACACCACGCTGCGGACTCAACTGGCCTGGAGTGCGGCCGGGGCGTGGTTGGCGCTGATGCTGCTGGTTGGGTGGGGGCTGCGTGTCCTGAACACCTGGAGCACCCGGAGTCAGGAGCTCAGTCAAGTGGTCCAGAAGCAGGCTCGGCTGATCTCCCTTGGAGAAATCACCACGGCCATGGCCCATGAAATCAACAGCCCCCTGGCCCAGGTTTACTTGACGCTGGATCAGGTTCTTCTGGAACTGGAGCGGGCGGACATCCGCAAGAGTCGTCTGGTCCGGAGCCTAGAGCGAGCGCAGCAGGCGTGCAAGCACATCTCCCAGATCATTGAAGACATCCGGACGTTTGGGCGCTTTCAAGAAGGTCAGGGCAACTCCGTGTTTTCCCTGAAGGAGGTGCTGCAGCGCTCCGAGAACGTCCTGCGGTCGCGGCTGCTGACGCATCAGGTTCAGCTGAAAAAAGAGTGCCCTGCTGACCTGCCGTGGGCCTTGGGAGTGCCCAGTAAAATGGAGCAGGTGTTTGTGAACCTTCTGAGCAATGCCATTGATGCCATGCGGCAGCAGCCTCGGCGGCAGATTGACCTCAGGGTCCAGGTGCGAAAAGCGTCTTCAGGGTCAGAAATGCTAGAGGTCCGGGTGCAGGATTCAGGGCCAGGTGTCCCGGAGGCTCTGAAGGAACGGGTCTTTGAGCCCTTTTTTACCACCAAGCCCCTGGGGAAGGGCCGGGGGATGGGGCTTGCGATTGCCCACGGGCTGATGCGGGAGCAAGGAGGAGAGCTCCGCTGCGAGCCAATGCCGTCAGGGGCCTGCTTTGTGGTGACCCTGCAAGCTCAGGGGATGCACTATGAAATCTAACCACCGTTGCCAGCCTCCCCTGAAAAAGCCCCCAATGCTTTCCCCACCACAAGGGTCCTGACCCGTCCGCTTCCGTCTCCTTCCTGAGAAATATCATCTTGAGATAATAAATTGGATACGTATGATAGCGCTCTTTCCTGAAATTCAGGGAAAAAATCAAAAAATAAAAATAAATTGCATCTTTTTCGATCATTAAAGAAGAAGCAGCCGTGTTCCTACAGATTGATGTTACAAAGAACGGATCCGTCCAGGTGGTCACCCTGTCCGGAACCTTGGAGAGTTCCAATGTGTCCAAGCTCAAGCAGCAGCTGGAGTCGTTGCTGAAGGAGACCCCTTCGGGCCTGGTCCTGGACCTGGAAAGCCTGGACTTTCTCGACTCCTCGGGCATTGGCATCATCCTGTATGGGGCAAAACTCTCCCTCAACCAGCGGGTTCCCTTCTTCCTCAGTGGCCCCAATGAAGTGGTCCGGCAGACGATCGCGTTGACGCAGATCGACCGCTTCCTCCAGGTCACCCCCTCCCTTGACGTTGCCCTCGACCGCATTGCCAGCTGACTCATGAGTCCACAGACCATCAAACCCAACCTGATCCTCCTCCTTGGCTCCACTCCCGAACTGGCGACGCTGGAGCGTCACCTGGGCCGGTGCTTCACGGTTGAACTCTATCAGGAGGTGGAACAGGCCCTGGGGGCACTTCGTCCAGGAGGGGCTTCTCCGACGCTGATCATTGGAACCAACGCGGAGGAGCTGCAGCGTTTTCAGCAAAAGTTCCCGGAAACACTGGCGGTTGCGATTGGTGCCCTCTCGGAGGGAAGTCAGCCGGGGCTGTTGCAGACCTCGCTGCTGCAGGAGCATCCGGAGCAGTTTGCTGATGAACTGATTGCGCTCTTCTTGGAGCACCACTCCCTGCTGCAGGAAAACCGGCGGATGAACGGGCACCTAGAGATGGTGGAGATGCTCAATGAGCACCTGATTTCGTTGCAGAAGCAGAGTCGCTACGACCTGGAACAGGCCCGGGTGGCTCAGGAGCTTCTGCTTCCACATAGCCTAGATGTTTCTACCTGCCTGCAGATTCAGACGGAGTTCATTCCCATGGATGAGGTGGGTGGAGACTTCTATGACGTTCTGCGCCTCAACGATCACCTCATTGGCATGGTGGTGGCGGATGTCACCGGGCACGGCTTGTCGGCTTCGATGATTGCCATGATGCTGCGCCTCACCTTCCGGCAGGTGGGAGGCGGGCTTAGTTCCACACAGGAAGCGATTTCCCGGATCAACGACACCCTCAATGACTACATGCCTCCGGGACGCTTCGCGAGCCTCTTTTACATGATCTTTGATGAGCAGTCGCAGGAATTGACCTACACCTGTGCGGGGCATCCTCCGGCGTACCTGATCCGTCAGGGGACCGAGGAGATCACCAGCCTCTCCACCGATGGAGTGGTGCTGGGGGTGCTGCCCAGTGACCTCGTGCAGTATGGCGAGGGAAAGGTGCAGCTGAGTCCCGGGGACCGGGTGCTGATCTACACGGATGCGCTGCTGGAGACCAATCCGGCCTGGGGCAAGAGCCGCAGCTCCGAGCTGTTTGGGGAGCCCCGTTTGCGCAAGACCCTCTCTAGCCTCCGGGAGGAGAACCTTTCAAACATGACTCAAAAGATCATGCAGTCGGTGCTGAACTTTGCGGGGAAGGACCGCTTTGATGACGATGCAACCTTGATGGGCATTGAGGTGCATGCGACTCAGGAGGAGAGGGTCTCATGAGACTGCTGGTGGTGGACGATGAGCCCGGATGGCGGGACTCATTGGTAGAGTTGCTGGAGGATGCCGATTATGAAGTGGCGTCTGCAGGCAATGGCGAAGAAGCCCTGGCGCTGCTGAAAGCTGGGCCTCCTTTTGACGCCGTGCTTTCAGACATCCGCATGCCCGTCATGGACGGCATGGAGCTGCTGCGACGCATGGTCCGGTCGCGCATGAACACTCCGACGCTGCTCATCACCGGGCACGGTGACGTGCAGACTTCTGTGGAAGCCCTGAAGCTCGGCGCCGTGGACCTGATCCTCAAGCCCTTTGCCTTCCATGTCCTCCAGTCAGCGTTGGAGCGCCTGCAGGTGCGGCAGCAGGAAAGCAGCCGCCAGACGGAGCTGTTGGCCGTCAGCAACCTCAAGCTGCGCCTGCTGGTGCCCAGTCGTCCGGACCTGATTGCCGCCACGGTGCAGACGCTCCGGTCCCTCTACCGTCCCCTCTGTGAAAGCAACCAGGTCCCGGTGCACCTCATTGACCTCTGCCTGCAGGAGTCGCTCACGAACTCCATCATCCACGGGAACCTGGAACTCCCGTCCTCCCTCAAGGACCAGTCGTGGGAACGGTTTGAAGCCATGGTGGGAACCCGCTCAGAGGATCCTGACTACAAGGACCGGCAGGTCCGGATTCAGGTGGACATGGATGCTGAGATGCTTCGGGTCTCCTTGGAAGATGAAGGCCCCGGATTTGACCCCTCTGCCTACCGCGGTGACGTCAACGCCAGTCCGACCCAGACGCATGGGCGGGGGCTGCTGCTCATCAAGGGCATCATGAGTTCGGTGGACTGGAGCGACAGCGGCAACCGCATCACCATGACCAAGCGATGGGAGGACGCATGAGTGACGCCCCTCAACCCTCGTTTGTGGTGGCCACCCTGGCCGAAACCGAGACCAATGAGGAGCTGAAGTCCTTCTTCAAGCAGGACTTTGAGGTGATCTACCACCACACGCCCAAGGGCTTCATGAGCTTCCTCAGCCGCAACCCCTGCCACCTGCTGATCATTGAGATCAACAGCAGCAGCTTCGATGGCTTCGAGTGGAAGAAGCGGGCGCGGCAGCTGGCGCCTTCCACCAGCCTCATCTTCCTGGCCCGGGAGCGGGACCTGGAGGCGGTGGCCCGGAGCAACCGACAGGGCGCGGACTACCTGTTTTTCTTTCCACTGGACTGGGAGCCCTTTGGGCAGGCCATCCAGACCATGCTCCGACGCCGGAACTACTGGCTCCAACTAGCTCGGGAGGTGCAAAAGGGGAGCACATGACCGAAACCGTCTCTGCCGACATCAGCGCATCCTTCTTTGATCCGGAGATCATTCAGGCCTTTGTGGAGGAATCCCTCAATGGTCTGGAGCTGATTCAGGAGGATCTGGAGCGACTCGAGGAACAGCCGATTGAGACCCTGGCGGCGATCTTCCGCTGGGTCCACACCGTCAAGGGAACCGCTGGTTTCTTCGACCTCATGGCCCTGCAGTCCTTTGCGCACGTCTTTGAAAGCTACCTGCAGCAGCTCAAGGGCCAGAGCCGGGCGCTACGGGACAGTGAACAGTCTCGGGTGCTGGAGGGCGTGGACCTGCTTCAGGATGCGCTGGAGCGCATGCGGCAGCAGGAGATGAAGCTGGATGACCGCTTTGAGCGCTTCCTCCAGAACCTCAACAAGGAAGAGCCTTCGGAGGAGAAGGTGGAGCCCCTGGCCGACCGCCTCCGGAACCTGGTGGAACAGGCCGAGTCGGGACGGGCCCGCAGCGCCGCGGCGCCTCCGCCTCAGGAGGTGCTGGATGCCCTAGACACGCTGGAAACGTACTTCACCAAGAAGCAGTCCCTGGAGGTGGATGTGGTCGTCCGGAGCGTGCTGCTGGAGTCGGTGCTTACGTCGGAGGGCGAGGACATCACCCCCGCAGTCCGGGAGGTGCTGATTGGACTGGAGGAGCTGATTGCTGCAGGAGCCGGGCTGCCTCCGGATGGCATTGAACGCTACGAGCCGCTGGTGCTCCAGATGGACAAGCTGCTCTACCCGGATGCTCCGGAGCCGGTGCTGGACTGGGATTCGCTCAGCGCCTTGGCCCGTCTGGTTCCGGACATGGTGGAGCAGTTCTGGAAACAGTTTTGGGTGGAGGGCCTGGAACGCAAGTGCAACGTCCGGTCTCATGACGCCAGCGAGTTTGCTCTGGAGATGCTCGGGATTGGCTCGGCTCGGACCCCGGCAGCACCGAGCGCTCCTGCGGCCACCAACGAGGCACAGGCCACGCGTCGGGAGATGATGCGCATCAGCATGGACGACCTCAATGAGTTCACCCGCCATGCTGAAGAGGTGGTGACGGAGTTGAACCACCTGGACGCCTTGGAACAGGAGACGCGTCAGAGCCTGGACCCTCGGATGTCGATGGAGATGCGAGGCGCGGTGCAGCGGGTGCAGCAGCGGTTTGGTGGCCTGCAGGAGTCGTTGCAGCAGCTGCGGGCCTCTCGCCTGAGTGAACTGTTTGACCGCCTGCCCCGGATGCTTCGGCAGCTGGAGCGGGACCTCGGGAAGCGGGTTTCCCTGGAGCTCCGCGGGGAGCACCTGGAGGTGGACCGCTCGGTCATTGATCTGCTGGGTGACCCGTTTGTGCACCTGATCCGGAACTCCCTTGACCATGGCATTGAAACCCCGGACGTCCGTAAGCAGCGGGGCAAGTCAGAAGTGGGGAACCTGCGGGTGGCAGCTCGGCTGGAGCCGGAGATGCTGCGCCTCACGGTCTCTGATGACGGAAACGGCATTGACGTTCAGCGGGTGCTGAGCAAGGCCCTGGAGCGTGGACTGGCGCAGCCCAACACGGAGTACACCGATGAGGAGGCGTTTGAGCTGCTGATGGCGCCTGGATTCTCCATGGCGGAGAAGGTAACCAACGTGTCAGGACGGGGAGTTGGCATGGATGTGGTGGCCAGCACCATCCGGCACCATGGTGGTGACGTGCGCATTACCTCTGAGCTGGGCAAGGGATCTGAGATCACCCTGTTCTGCCCCCTCCGGCTGGGACTGCAGTCCCGCAAGGTGCTGGTGGTGGAACTGGCCGGCCGAACCGTGGCCATCCGCTACGACGTCATCCGGGAGATTGTGGACCTGTCGCTGCACCCCACGGTTCCAGAGCAGGGGGTGTTCAAGCACCGGGGCATCACCTGCCACTACCTGGACCTGCAGGCCCGATTGGGTCTGGGATCGGCGCCTCCGGTGCCTCAGACGGGGGTGATCCTGGTGCTCGAAGATTCCCGTCGGCAGCAGGTGGCCTTCCATGCTGACCGGATCCTCAAGTTCACACAGGGCGTCATCCGTCCCTTCCTGCACCCCTTCCTGGCAGAGGGAGGCTTTGAAGGGTGCATCGTTATGGGCACGGGAGCCCCCTTACTGGTCCTCACGGGTGAAGACCTGAGCCTGTTACTTTAACCGAGACCGCCTGATGCCGTTGAAACACCGAACCGTTGACTCTGTGCACGTTGTGACCCTGGGGGAACAGCTGGGGCTCGAAGCCTCCCGGGAAACCCGGGAGGAGCTGAACACCTTCCTGGAGGATGCCGAGAGCACCGGCCTGATCCTCGACTGCAGTGAGCTGAACTACATCACCTCCAGTGGCATTGGCCTGGTGGCCGACTGCTACAAGCAGCTCAAGGCCCAGGGCCGTGGCTTTGCGCTGGTGCAGGTGGGAGAGCAGGTGCACGAGATCCTCGACATTTGCGGGTTCTCCCGGTTCATCAAGATTCATGAAACTGAAGACCAGGCCATCTGGGACTTCAAATCGAGTGGAGCAGCGTAATGCCTCAGTCCCTCCAGCAGGCCGAGCAGCTGGGGACGTCTCTTACGACCCTGACTGCGGACCTCCGTGAGTTCAAAGCCTCCTCCCAAGCGATTCGGGAGCAGGTCCGGCAGAGCAGCCAGGAGCTGCTGGAGACCGGTGCCCGCTTCCACAGCCTCCGGGGGCTTGCTCAGGAGCTGGCCCAGAACCTCTCTGCCCTGCACTCCGCCATGGAGGTCTCCAGTGCCCTGCACACCAAGGTGGCAGAAAGCGCCCAGGCGTTGGATGACATCCGGCAGGAGGTGCAGGAGCACCTTCACTCCTCCGTGTCCCGGCTGGACGGGGAGGTTCGCTTTCTGGCCATGAATGCCGCTCTGGAAACGTCTCGCAAGCAGCGTGTCCGGAACCTAGGGCACATTGCCGAGGTCACCTCCACCCTCTCTGCTGTGAGTGAGCAGATGCTGCTTTCCCTTTCCGAGTGGGTCACTCAGGGAGCCTCGCAGCTCAACGGCTGGCGGGAGCGCTTCACGACGTTGCGTCAGGTGGAGGACCATGCCTCGCTCTACCACCCGGAAGGCCTGATCCGCATCAAGACCGATGTCCTGTTGCTCCGAGACGGAGTGTCCTGGGCCTCTCGGGTGCTCCGGGGGCAGGAGCAGGAGGTGCTGCACTTCACGGAACTGGCGGCAGAAGCCTGTGCCCTGCGTCCCCTCGACCGTTTCCGGGAAGCACAACGGCTCACACTGGTGGCGCCAGAAAGTCAAAACGCGGAGCAGCTGGAAACCGAAACCACCCACCTCCTGCAGCAGGAATTGGGACGGCAACGGGACCTGATCCTCCGGGCCCGTGGACTGGGGCTGGAGCTGGAGCAGGAGTTTCAGTCGATGTCAGCGGTCACAGAACAGACCCGCAAGCACCTTGATGATGAGATCAAACGCCTCACCCAGAGCTTGGTGGTCCTCAGCCACATGGCCACCTCGGCTCAGGCGTCTCATGAGCACCTCCGGACCCTGTTGCATGACCTGGGCGCGCTCATTCAGCACGCGTGGCGCATGGAGGGGGAGCTGGAGGAGTGGCTACAGGCGTGTGTGCAGACGGAACTGCTTTCTGCTCATAGCGGGAGCGCCGACACGTTGGATGACGAGGAGCGTCAGGCGGTCCTCAACCTCATCCAGGAGGCTCGTCAGCTGGCGGGCAATGCGTCGTCGGTGGCTGGTCAGGTTCAGGAGCAGCTTCGGCACTTCCGTCTGGAACTGCGGGGGCAGAGCTTGGAACTGGAGCACCTCCTTGACCGGGAGCAGCACCAGTTGGAAAACCTCAACTACTGCCGCGAGACCCTGGAACTGGTGCTTGCCGATGCCCACTCCGTCCTGGAGTCCGTCCGGCAGGACCGCAACCGCCTCAGCGAGGTCCAGCAGTCGCTGCGCTCTGAGTCGGAACGCCTGTCGAGCACGGAGCAGCAGCTCACACAACTTCGCGATCAGGTGTCGTGATGGGTGCAACCCTGCTGGAAGAGAAGACCACTGCCCGCAAGATGCTCTTCTTCCGCATCGCCGGCAAGCTGATGGCCCTGCCCCGTCGATCGGTGCTGGAGGTGCAGCGCCTCAATCCGTGGACACCGGTTCCCAACGCGCCGCCGGAGCTGCTGGGGGTCATGAACCTCCGGGGCGAGGCGCTTCCGGTTGTGATGGCCTCGCGCAAGCTGGGACTGACCCAGGAGCACCTGGATGGGAATGTCGTGGTGGTGGAGCAGGACCGGCTCATCTGGGGGCTGCTGGTGGAACAGGTCATTGGCGTGGGAGAGCCCGACGAGCAACCGGCGGGCTCCCCTCCCCCGCAGCTGGGCGCGCTGGTGCAACGGATGCTGAGCTACCGGGAACAATCGGTGCCGCTGCTCAATGTGGAACAACTCTTCACCCTTGAGACCGAGTCTCGGGAAATTCAACGCACGGTGCCGCACTACGCAGACGCCCGTCCTCCGCAACAGGAGGTGCTGGCCCTGCGGCTGGCCACAGAACCTCCGGTTGCCCTAGAAGCCGCCTGTGTGCGTCGTGTGGCCGCTGCACCTGCAGACGCCTCGGCCCCTGTGCTGCACGACGTGCTTGGGGTGACGTCCACCCGTCCTCACGATCCCCCTAGCCTCCTGCTCCTGCAGCAGGAGGGTCAGGAGGTGGAGGTGCTGGGGCACCCGTTGGGACTGGAGTGGCTGGCGTTGGAAGACGGGGAACCGCTTCCGGAGGCGCAGGCGGCCTTGTTTCAGAACCCCACCCCGGGGCTTTTTTTCAACCGGAAGGACAACAGGCCCGCGGTGGTGCTGCTGGATTCCACTTCTTTCATTCATGCCCTCACTCCACCGTCGGGGCACAGCTGATCCCGCGTGTCGGGTCCATCAGCGGCATTTCATCAAGTAACTGAGACCAGCATATGAGCAAACGTATCCTCATCGCTGACGACTCCAACAGCGTCCGGCAGATGGTCCGCCTGACTCTCGAAGAGGCCGGCTATACCGTGGAGGCCGCAGAGGACGGGCAGGATGCCGTCAACCGGCTGAGTGGGCAGATTGACATGGTGATTACGGACCTGCACATGCCCAACCTCAACGGCATTGGAGTCATTCAGGCTGTGCGGCAGCACCCTGACTACAAGTTTGTGCCGGTGATTGTCCTGACAACGGAGTCTGAAGCCACCAAGAAGCAAGAGGCCAAGGAAGTCGGCGCCACCGGATGGATTATCAAACCCTTTGATCCCCAGCGTCTGATCGCGGTGACCAAGAAAGTGCTTGGGTAATGGCTTCGGCATTTGAACGAGGACGGCTCGTCTTCCTCGAGGAAGCACGTGAGCTGAACGACGAGCTGGAGCAGCTGCTCCTGGAGTTGGAGGAGGATCCGGACAATCCGGAACTGGTCAACCGGACCTTCCGCGTCATGCACACCCTCAAGGGGTCGGGCTCCATGTTCGGGTTCGATAAGATCGCCTCGCTCACTCATGAGATGGAAACCATCTTCGACCAGGTCCGGGTCGGCACCCGCCGGGTGACGCACAACCTGATCGGCTTGACGCTGGAGGTTCATGACCGCCTCAACCGCATGCTGGAGGAAGTGGAAGGGGGACAGGAAAGTGACTCGGGGGCTCTGAGTGGCTTGATTCAGCGCCTTCGGGACTTTCTCGCTCAGGGCGTTGACGATGACGTCCCGGCCTCTGCGGCTCCGAAGCCAGCTCCTGTGGCCGAGCCGGTGGCGACTCCGGCTCCTGTGGAAGCCTCTGAATCTGCCGCTGCACCAGAACCGGTGGCCGCCCCAGAACCAGAACCGGCCTCTGCCGAAGAAGACCTGGGCTACGGGTTCTTTGAAGACCTACCGCAAGCGCCCCAGCCACACCTGGACGCCGAAAGTCCAGATGAAGAAAAGGCCAACCAGACCTACCGCATCAGCTTCAAGCCGGAGCCTCAGCTCTTCAAGGGGGGCACCAACCCGCTTTTGCTCCTACGGGAGCTGCTGGAGCTGGGCGAAGGCAACGTGGTGGCCCAAACCGAAAAGATCCTCCCCCTTGATCAGTTCAACCCCGAGGAGTGCCGGGTGTACTGGGAGATCCTCCTCCGGACCGACCGGGGCATCAATGCCGTCCGGGACGTCTTCATGTTTGTGGAAGACGACTGTGATCTGAAGATCCGGGAGATTGAGGAAGACGATGAGCGCCGCATCGGTGAGATCCTGCTGGAGCAAGGGGTGGATGAAGGACACATTGTCTCGGCCCTCAACGAGCAGCAGCTTTTCCGCAACCGGGAGCAGGAGCACCGACGGGAGCAGGAGCGGACCCGGGAGCAGGCCAACACCTCCACCATCCGGGTGCCCTTCTGGAAGCTCAACACGCTGGTGGACCTGGTGGGAGAATTGGTGACCGTGCAGGCCCGTCTGAGCCAGACCGTCAAGCACCGCAGCGATTCGGAGCTGCTGCTGCTCTCGGAAGAGGTGGAGCGCCTCACCGCTGATCTGCGGGACACGACCATGGGCATCCGCATGCTCCCCATCGGAACCCTGTTTGGCCGCTTCAAGCGCCTCATCCGAGACCTCTCCTCGGAGCTGGGGAAGGAGGTTCGGCTGACGACGGAGGGAGAAGACACGGAGCTGGACAAGTCCGTGATTGAGCAGCTCAATGATCCGCTGGTCCACATCATCCGCAACAGCATGGGACACGGCATTGAGGATCCAGAAGCCCGCCAAGCGAAGGGTAAGCCTCGGCAGGGGCACATTCACCTCAGCGCCCGACACGTGGGGGCCAAGGTGGTCATTGAGGTGAGTGATGACGGTGGGGGGCTGGACGCCGAGGTCATCAAGAAAAAAGCCATTGAACGGGGCCTCATCCGTCCGGATGTTGAGCTGACTGAGCAGGAGCTGCATGAGCTGATCTTCATGCCGGGCTTCTCAACCGCCAAGTCCGTCAGCAGCCTCTCCGGAAGAGGGGTGGGCATGGACGTCGTCAAGCGCAACATCGAGTCCCTCGGCGGACACGTGAGCCTTTCCAGCACAATGGGCGCCGGCACCAAGCTGTCGTTCCGTCTCCCCCTGACCCTGGCCATCATTGAAGGCATGCTGGTACGGGTCGGCGACGAGAGCTTCATCATCCCCCTCTCCTCTGTGGACGAGGTGGTGGAGCTCCGGACCACAGAGATTGAAAACAGCACCCGTGGTCAGGTCATGCAGGTTCGGGACGACCTCGTCCCCTACCTCTACATCCGTGAGATGTTTGATGTCTCCGGAACCCCTCCTGCGATTCAGCAGGTGGTGATCATTGACGAAGGGGCGCCCATTGGCTTTGTTGTCGACTACGTGGTGGGAGAGCACCAGACGGTGATCAAGAACCTCGGATCGCTGTACAAGAACGTGGTCGGCATCTCCGGGGCAACGATTTTGGGCGATGGTGGCATCGCCCTCATCTTGGACGTCCTCACGCTGACGCAAAAGGCGGGGGGCTCCAAAAATCAGGAGGCGTCATGAGTTCCAATCCGCAGACGGTCTCGCTGCAGGGGGACCTGACCATCCACACAGTGGCACGTCATCAACAAACACTCCTGAATGCCTTTCAGCAGAATCCGGAGGAGATCCGGATCGCATGGGGTTCCATGGAGCGGGCCGATGTTGCGGGCGTGCAGCTGATCCATGCCGCTTACTTGCTCGCCCGCAGCAAGGGCATTGACCTGCAACTGGAGCGACCCCTGCCTGGTGCCTTGGGTGAGGCACTTGAGGAGGGGGGCTTTGGTTACTTGAATTGGGTGAGAGGCTAGTTCCCATCCATGCTTTTCCAACACTTCATCTGATGAGGTACTTATGCGAATCAACATGAAGACGCAGCTCTTCGGTGGATTCATCATCATCCTGGTCCTGATGGCGATCAGCTCCTGGATGGGAATCAATGGGCTCGGCGGGGTCAATGATCAGCTGAACTTTGTGGCTGATAACACAGCCGTCAAGATCAAACTGGCGGCCCGGATCAACCAGGGCATTGTGGCCATCTCCCGGGCGGAGAAGAACATGATCCTGGCCAAGACCCAGGAGGACATGGATGTCTATGCCAAGGAAATTGATGGCATCCGAGCGGATATGGACTCGCGGCGCGGAGAACTCCGGGAACTGGCCGATGAAGCCGGAAAGCGAGAGCTGGACTCCTTTGGTACCGCCTTCAACGACTACATGAAGGTCCATCAGGAGGTCCGAAGCTTCTCACGTCTGAACTCGAACGTCCGGGCACAGGAGCTTTCCAAAAATGACTCCCGCGCTGCCTTTGACAAGGCGGCAGCGGTGATGACGCAGGTGGTGGACCTCAATGACCGGCAGGCCGATGAAGCCCTGGACCTGGAGACCCTCCGGGTGATCGTCAACCGCATCAAGCTGGGGGCTCGCATCAACCAGAACCTAGTCGAGCTGCAACGGGCGGAGAAGAACGTCATTCTCTCCACCACCGACAAGGACATGGATCAGTACGCCCAAGCGACCGAGCAAATCCGGAAGGAACTGGAGTCGCGGCTCAACGAGCTGGAGCAGGTTTCCTCCAATCAGGGACGGGCCCTCATCCGGGAATTCCGCCCCCTTTATCAGGACTACCTCAGTCATAATCAGGAGGTGCAGTCCATCACCCGGGAGAACGGAAACACCAAGGCCTTCAACCTCTCAGTTGGCCAAGGCCGGGAGCTGAACGACAAGTCGATTGCCATCATGGCCAACATTGTTCAGAAGAACGAAGATGACTTGGAGACCATCAAGCTTTCCAGTGACGCCCTCTATGAAGACACCCGGAACAACCTGCTCATCCTCATTGTCGTGAGCCTGATCCTGGGGCTGGGGATTGCCCTCTGGGTGGTTCTGTCCATTGTCCGACAGGTGGGAGGAGAACCTGCTGAGATTGGGATCATGGTGGACAAGGTGGCTGGCGGAGACCTGGATGTGGACTTCAACCAGGGCCGTGCAGGGAAACGGAACTCCGGCATCCTGGCGTCCATTGAGCAGATGACGGAGCGGCTCCGTGAGATTGTGGAGACGGTCCGGAACGCCTCGGACAACGTTGCTTCAGGAGCCCAGGAGGTCAGCTCCACGGCACAGGAGCTCTCGCAGGGAGCTTCGGAACAGGCTTCATCGGTCGAGGAAGTTTCCTCCTCCATGGAGGAAATGGGGTCCAACATTCAGCAGAACACCGACAACGCGGTGCAGACGGAGAAGATTGCCCGCAAGGCGGCGGATGACGCCCGTGAGGGAGGAGACGCTGTGGTCAACACGGTGACAGCGATGAACCAGATTGCTGACAAGATCTCCATCATTGAAGAGATCGCCCGGCAGACCAACCTGCTGGCCCTCAACGCGGCCATTGAAGCTGCCCGGGCTGGTGAGCATGGCAAGGGCTTTGCCGTGGTGGCCTCTGAGGTCCGGAAGCTCGCGGAACGGAGCCAAACGGCTGCTGCTGAGATCAACACCCTGGCCAGCAGCAGCGTTGAGGTGGCACAGACGGCAGGAAAGATGCTGGAGCAACTGGTACCTGATATCCAACGGACGGCCGAGCTGGTCCAGGAAATCAGTGCTGCGTCCCGGGAGCAGAACTCCGGATCCCAGCAGATCAATGCCGCCATCCAGCAGCTGGACCAGGTGGTGCAGCAAAACGCGGCGGCCTCTGAGGAACTCGCCTCCACTACAGAGGAAATGAGCTCTCAGGCCGAGCAGCTGCAGCAGGCCATGCTGTTCTTCAAGTTGGAGAGCTCCCGGCATAGCCTCCACCGACAGGGAGCGCACACCAAGATTGCGCACCTTCCGCATCACCCGTCCTCAAAGAGCCAGGGCGGTGGCGCCAAGTCGGGTGGAGACAAACCGAAGCAGATTGCTCCTCCAAAGAAGAGCGGATCGCAGAAGAGTGGTGGAGTGGACCTCGACATGGGCGGAGCCGACTCTGCAGATGAGGACTTCGAGCGGTTCTGAGTCGCCCCTCCCCCTCTACGGAGGGGGAGGTCACCCGGTTTCTGCGGTTTGACGAACATTAAGGAGTGATATGAGCGAAGAAGATCAGTCGACGATCTCCAATCAGTACCTGACCTTTGTGCTGGACCAGGAAATCTATGCGTTTTCCATCAGCAACGTCCGGGAGGTTCTGCAGTTTGACAGTGTGACCAAGGTGCCGAAAACGCCGGACTTCATGCGGGGCATCATCAACCTCCGGGGCAGCGTGGTGCCGGTGGTGGACATGCGCCTGAAGTTTGGCATCGGCCGTGTGGAAAAAACGGTCAACACCAGCGTCATTGTCATTGAAGTCACCATTGACGGCGAAAGCACCATGCTGGGAGCCCTGGCCGACTCGGTTCAGGAAGTGATCGACCTCGACACCGAGGACATCACCCCGCCTCCACGGCTGGGAACGCGGCTGCACATCGACTTCATCCGGGGGATGGGAAAGCGCGATGAGCGCTTCATCACCATCCTGGATCTGGAAAAGATCTTCACCCTGGATGAACTGAGCCTGGCTCAGAACCTCAGCGAAGTCGCCCTGCCTGAAGATCAGTAGGGCTTCCTCTAGCACCTTGACTGGGGGAGGGAGCTTCCCTCCTCTTTCCTTTTCCCCCTTCCCTGAAACGGACGAAACAGCATTCTCATGACACCCTCCCCCGCCCGCACCCCCCTCAATGCGACCCTCTTGGGCCTGAAGCTTGAGCAGTGGCTGACGCTGTTCTTCTTTGGTTCCGGGGCCGCCAGCCTCGCGTATGAGGTGATCTGGATCCGGACCCTGACCAACTTTTTAGGGTCGTCCACAACCGCAGTGACGGTGATCCTGACGGGCTTCATGGGGGGGCTGGCTTGGGGGGGCTGGTGGTTTGGGAAGCAGGGGGACCTCTGGGGGGAAACTCAGCTGGCTCGAACGTATGCCTTCCTCGAAGGGGGGATTGGCGGTTACGCCCTCCTCTTCCCCTTTCTGGTGGAGGGCGCCCAGGCGCTGCATGCGATGCTGTATCAGCAGTTTCCGCTCCTGGCCGAGTCCCGGACCCTGGTGCCTTTCTTCTTTGGGGTGCTGCTGCTGGCGCCACCGACGTTCTTGATGGGAGGAACGCTGCCGCTGATGAGCCGGTACCTGACCCGGACTGAGCGTCTGCTGGCGGTCAACACGGCGCGGCTGTACTCTGCCAACACCTTTGGGGCCCTCACCGGAACCCTGGTGACCGGGTACCTGCTGCTCCGGTTTTTGGGACACTCTGGGACCACCTGGATTGCCGCCTCCCTCAACCTCCTGATTGGGGTGGGATTCTGGATGCTGCACCAGCGCAAGGGGGGAGCCGATTCGACCCTGCCGCTGCATGAGGAGCCGCTGCCCCGTCTTTCCTTCAATGCTCGGCTCATCTTCTGGAGCTACGGCCTCTCTGGCGCGGTTGCGCTCGGGTACCAGGTTGCCTGGAACCGGACCCTGAGCATGCTGTTGGGAACCACGTCGTATGCCTTCACCACCATTTTGGCAACGTTTCTCCTGGGCATTGCCATTGGGAGCTACGCCTACCGGCACCTGGACCAACGTCTTTCGCCCCGGACCCTCTATGTGCTCCTGCAGCTGGTGCTGGCCGTATCGGTGCTCGTTGCAAACATCCTCATGGAGCGGTTGCCGTTCCTGTACCTGTCGCTGCACCGCGAGCTGTTGGACACCTGGGGAGGCGTGCAGGTGCTGCGTTTCCTTTTGGCCGCACTGGTGATGCTGGTCCCCACGATTGCCATGGGAATGATGTTCCCCACGGTCTGTGCGGCACTGGGGGCCAACACGCGTTCTCCGAGCAAGGCCGTGGGCCGTGTGTTCGGCGTCAACACAATGGGCGCCATGATCGGAGCCGCGCTCGCCGGAGTGGTCCTGGTTCCCGGCATGGGCATGCAGGGCACCGTCACGCTGGGAGCGGTGATCAGCTTTGCCATCGGCCTAGCGATCCTCATGAGTCACCCGGAGTGGACCCCGGGGCTTCGGCTCCGGTGGGCGATTCCCACGACCTTTGTGGCGGCGTTGAGCCTGTTGCTGAATCAGCCGTGGTCGCCTCGGTTGATGAGCAGTGGTGTTTACCTCTATGCCAACCAGTACTACGACTCCTCCCGGAACTACAACCTGATGGCCCTGGAGCGAGAGGATGTGTCGCAGGCGAAGCAGTCGCTGGTGTGGGAAGCCGCGATGCGGAAGTTTGAGATGGTCTACTACGAGATGGGCCCAGTGGCAACCGTGGCGGTCATGGACAGTGCCGAGGGCAAACGGAGCCTGATGATCAACGGCAAGGTGGATGCGAGTGCCGGGGGAAGTGGCGACATGCCCACCCAGACCCTGTTGGCTTCGCTTCCGATGATCCTGCACCCCAATCCGGAGCGCGTGTTTGTGGTGGGCCTGGGCAGTGGCATCACCAGTGGCACAGCGTTGCTGCACGATCCAGAAACCCTGATCACCGCGGAAATCTCGCCTGCTGTGGTCCGGGCAGCCTCCTTCTTTGAGCGCTACAACCACGGTGTTCTTCATGACGCCCGCTCCACGGTGGTGGCTCGGGATGCCCGGAGCTTCCTCATCAGTGAGAAGGAACCGTTTGACCTGATCATCTCACAGCCCTCGAATCCCTGGATCAAGGGAGAGTCGAGTCTGCTTTCGCTGGAATGGTACGAGCAGGTGGAGCAGAGCCTGTCGGCCAACGGCATGCTGGCCCAGTGGCTTCCGGCCTACCACATGTCTCCCCGGAACCTGAAGATCCTCATCTACACGCTCCGTTCCGTGTTTCCCCAGGTGTCCCTGTGGCGCTCGACGGTTCCGGGAGACCTGCTGATGATTGCTTCCAAGTCTCCCGACTTCCGACTCAAGTACGCCGATGTGGTCCGTCGTGCCTCCCGTCCGCAGGTGGCGGCCACCTTGAAGCGTTTTGGCCTGAAGCCTGAAACGTTCTTACCTCAGCTGTTCCTGATGGGGGACCATGAAGTGGTCCGGTACCTCAAGACGCTGAACCCCCTGGAACGCAACACCGATGATCGTCTGATCACCGAGTTTACCGTCCCCTTGGACATGCTCAAGGACCGTAACGTCAACCGATTTCTTGAGCTCCCACAGGCCAGTCAGGAGGCGTTGCAGGCGTGGGTGGATGACTTACCGAGCTCGTTTGAGCCTTCTCAGCCGTCTCAGGAGTCCCTCTGACACGGTTTTTTTGTTGGACGCATCATGAGTTTTATTCACTTACAAACCGCTGATTTTAAGGTCCTGGGCGCCTGGATTGAAGAGAACCTGGGGGTCAAGATGCCAGCGACAAAGCGGGTGATGCTGGAAACCCGCCTCCAGAAACGCCTCCGGGCGCTGCACATGACCTCCTTTGGACAGTACCTCGACCACCTCTTTGAGGATGAAGCGGTGGAAGAGCTGGCGTTCATGGTGGACCTGGTCACCACGCACAAGACGGACTTCTTCCGGGAGCCCGACCACTTCACGTACCTGGCCGAGGTGGTGCTTCCAGAACTCGTCCGCATTCCGGGACGGACGTACCCTCTGCGGATCTGGAGCGCCGGGTGCTCCACCGGAGAGGAGGTGTACACGTTGGGAATGGTAATGGAGGAGTACTTCCGCAAGCACCCGGTCCCGACCAAGCACCCCTACTCCATTCTGGGCACCGATGTCTCCAGCGGGTCCGTACAGACGGCGCTCCAGGGCATTTATTCAGAAAACCGAACCACCGGGATTCCGCTGCCTCTGCTCAAGCGGTACTTCCTGAGGAGCAAGAACCGCGACCTGCCAAAGGTCCGGGTGGTCCCGCAGCTGCGGTCGCGGGCGGAGTTCTTTGCGCTCAACTTCATGGATGAGCAGTACCGGATGCCCTACTCCACAGATGTGACGTTTTACCGGAACGTGATGATCTACTTTGACAAACCAACTCAGTATCAGGTGCTGCAGCGGCTCTGTGCGCACCTGAAGCGTGGCGGGTACCTGTTTGTGGGGCACTCGGAAACCCTGCATGAGTTTGATCTGCCGTTGCGGATTGTGGCGCCTGCGACCTACAAGCGGTTATGACAGCCCCTCGACGCATTTTGGTGCTCGATGACAGCGCATCGGCCCGGGTGTTCATCCGGATGGAGTTGGAGACGCTGGAGGCAGTGACCGTCGAGGAGGCGGCTTCTGCCGATGAAGCGCTGGCGCTGGCACTGGAATGGGTGCCGGACCTGATCACCACCGATCTGGAGATTGAAGGCATGGACGGGCTGGCGTTTGTGCAGCAGCTTCGGCAGCAGCCGGAGACCGCGCACATCCCGGTCATCCTCATCACCTCTGCCGAGTCGGATTCCATCCGAGAGCGGGCGTTTGAAACCGGAGTGGTGGAGCTGTTCCTCAAGCCCTTTCTGGAAGGAAGCCTAGCGGCCTATGCCGGGGAGCTGCTGGAGCAGGAACGCTTTCTGGAAAGCATCCGGTGCCTGGTCGTGGATGATGCCCCATCGGTGCGGAACCTCCTGCAGCGGCTGCTGGAACACAATGGCGCCAGCGTTCTGACAGCCGAAGACGGACGGCAGGCCCTGCAGCTGCTGCGACATCATCCGGTGGACATCCTCTTCACGGACCTCCTCATGCCGCACGTTGATGGCCTGGAACTCTGCAAGCAGGTCCGCGAAAATGAGCACTACCAGGAGGCGCCGATCCTGGTCCTGACCTCGCTCAATGAGCAGGAGTCGATGATTGAGGCGCTGCGGAATGGCGCCTCGGATTTTCTCACCAAACCGTTCTCCCGGGAAGAGCTGAAGGCCCGTCTGAAGAACGAGGTCCGGCTCATCCATCTGAGGCGTCAGCAGCTGCAGGAGCGGAAGCAGGAGCAGCTCTCGTCGCTGATGAGCGCCTTGCGGACCCTTTCGTCGTCGCTGTCTGAGGTGCTGGACGACTCGCTGCAGGTCCTGAACAACGTGTTGAAGGAAGCCCCCTGCCTTGAGGAATCCGAGGGGCAGTCGGTTCAGGCGGCACTGGAGAACATCCGGTTCTTGCTGGAAAGCATGGAGGCCTTCTCCCGACGCAACCCCCGGACGGAGCGGGAGCGGGTGGGGCTGCAGAGCATCGTTAAGCATGCCCTGGAGCTGCTCCGGGCTCGCTTTGAGGAGGACGCCATTGCCATTGAGCAGGAGTGGGTTGACCCCGAGCCGGAGGTGATCTGTGACTCAGCCGCCCTGGAGCTGGCCGTGTTTCAGCTGCTCCTCAACGCCCTAGAGGCGATGCAGGCGCAGGAGACCCGGAAGCTGAGGCTCCGGAGCTTTGAGACCGAAGAACAGGTGGTGCTGGAGGTGGAGGACACCGGCTGTGGCATTGAGTCAGAACACCTGCCACGGGTGTTTGAACCATTTTTCAGCACCAAGGTTGGACGGAGTGCCGGAATGGGACTGGCAGTCGCCTATGGCATTGTAGAAGAACATGGTGGGCAGCTGAGCGCCTCGTCTCGCATTGGACGCGGCACGGTGCTGCGGATGGAACTCCCGAAAGGGGTGTGGCTCTTATGAGTGTTGAAGGAAGGTCATGATTGATGTGATGATCGTTGATGACTCCGCCCTGGTGCGTCAAGGGTTGAAGGAGGTGTTGGATTCGCTCCCCGATATCAAGGTCTCGGTGCTGGCACCGGACCCCATTGTGGCGGCCGAGCGTCTGCGCAGCAAGGTTCCGGATGTGATCATTCTGGATGTGGAGATGCCCCGCATGGATGGGTTGACGTTCTTGAAGAAGATCATGACCCAGCACCCGCTTCCGGTCATCATCTGCTCCAGCCTGGCGGAAAGGGGGTCGGAGACTGCGCTGAAGGCTCTGGAGTATGGTGCCGTGGAGGTGATCTTCAAGCCCCGGATTGGGGTCCGAGACTTCTTTGAAGAGTCCCGCATCCTCATGGGAGACGCGGTCCGGGCGGCTGCTTCAGCAAAGCTTTCTCGCATGAGGCGTCCTCCGGGAGCTGGCTCCATGACGGTGACTCCGAAGCTGACCGCAGACGCTGTGCTGCCGGCAGCGAGCAGCCACGCCATGGTGCAGACCACAGAAAAGGTGGTTGTGGTGGGAGCCTCCACCGGAGGCACCGAGGCCCTGCGGGTGTTTCTGGAACAGATGCCGGTGCAGTGTCCGGGCATTGTGGTGGTGCAGCACATGCCAGAGCACTTCACCCGGTCCTTTGCGGAACGGCTGAACTCCCTCTGCCGCATCACGGTGAAGGAGGCTCAGAACAACGATAGTGTGCTGCCTGGGCAGGCCCTGATTGCCCCCGGCAACCACCACACGCTGATCAAACGCAGCGGCGCCCGATACTTTGTGGAGGTCCGTGAGGGCCCCCTGGTCTCCCGACACCGTCCCTCGGTGGATGTCCTCTTTCGCTCTGCCGCCCGGTACGCGGGCAAGAATGCCCTCGGGGTCATCCTGACCGGCATGGGCGATGACGGCGCCAAGGGCATGAAGGAAATGGCTGAGGCCGGAGCCTACAACTTTGCCCAGGATGAGGAAAGCTGTGTGGTCTTTGGGATGCCCCGAGAAGCCATTGAACTGGGAGGCGCCCATCAGGTGCTGCCACTGGATTCAATTCCCGTCGCCGTGCTCCGGAAAGCACACTCCGGATCTTAAAATACGGAAAGGTTTTTTTACATGTCAAGAGCTCCGAAACTGTTCGACAGTCGCATGAAGATACGCGTACAGCCGGGTGAGTATCATGCGTCTGAAAAAGACGTGGTGCTCATCACCTTGCTGGGGTCGTGTGTCTCGGCCTGTTTGTACGATCCGGTCAATCACATTGTGGGCATGAACCACTTTCTGCTGAGCACGCAGTCGTACAGCAGTCAGGACCTCATGCTCAAGAGTGATGCTGGACGATACGGCATCAACGCCATGGAACTGCTCATCAACCGGATGATGAAACTGGGCGCCCAGCGCAAGCACCTCAAGGCCAAGGTCTTTGGCGGCGCGGCGGTGCTTCAGATCAACCAACACGCGGCGCCCATGCTGGACGTTGGGGGCCGGAACGCCCGCTTTGTGGTGAACTTCCTTCAAGAGGACCGCATTCCGGTGGTGGCGGCCGACCTAGAGGGGGTGTTTGGCCGCGTCATTTACTTTGACTCGCGGGACTATTCCGTGTACGTCCGGAAGGTCCAGCGTACGGAAGTGTCTGAAGTCGTTGAGCGCGACCGGAGCTTCATCCGGGAGGTTCAGCGTGAACGAGAGAAACAGCAACGTCCGCAGCGTCCTGTGGATGTCGATTTGTGGGATTGAAGAGACCATGACCGCCTCCTTTGACTTGACCTCCGGAACCGCCCTCCTGCGCCAGGCTGCAGAGGGACTGATGAGCATCTCTGCGGAAACGGAGCAGGACTTCCTCTTGCTCGGAGACCAGATCTACGGCGTCTCCACCCAGTTCAAGAACAACTCGGCTGAAGTGGGCGACGTCGAAGCCCGGATTCAGTCGGGCGAGGGGTGGCAGCTTGATGAGGTAGAGACGCTGTTCCGGGAAGGAGGACGGGAGGTGGGAGACAGCACCACCCTGCTCACCGGGACCCTGCCCAGTCTGCACGACCTGACCGGACGGACCCAGTCTCTGGAACAGGTGGGGGGCTTCCTCATGCGCCTTGCCCACGCGGTCCGCATCATCGGGGTCCTCATGAACCTGCAGGGGCAGCAGCATTCGCACCCCCGGGCTTTTGTTCAGCTGTCTGAGGGCATCACCACCCTCGCCGGACACATGGCCGACACCCGGCTTTCCATGACCTGGAGCGCGGAACAGGCACAGGAGGAGTTCTTTACCGTCATGCGGCAGGTCCGCCTGAGCGAACTGATGCCTCTGGAAGCAGAGGCCCTGCAGCGTCAGGTGGAAGATGGGGTCCGGGAGATGCGCAGCCTGATGCGCAAGGTGGTCAGCTCCTGCAGCTGGATCCGCAAGGACTCAGAGGAAATCGTCCCCTACCTCAACCAGGTGGTGATGGCGGTGCAGTTCCATGACATCACCCGTCAGCAGATGGAGCACGTTTCTCAGGCCCTCCTCCTCGCAGGAACGCGCCTGGAAGACGGGACGGTGGCGTCCCGGCGTTGGGCCAAGCAGTGTCTGGAAATTCAGCTGGGGCAGTTGGCGTATGTGCTCCACAAGACCGATGAGGTGGAGCAGCAGGTGGACGCCCGGTTCCGGGACATTTCGGAGCGGGCGCAGAATCAGGTTTCCCGAGTCGGAGAAATCCTGGGGCTGGAAGGTCCGTTGAGTGCCGGCGTCCGGCAGCTTGACCTGGCCCTGCAGGCGCTGCTGCAGACGCTCCGACGCAGTGAAGGGGTGACGCGGCGTGTGCTGGAGGCCATGGAGGAGGTCAATGCACGGCTGCGCCTGACCCGGGAGCACCTGGAGTCCATTGAGGACATTGGAAACGACCTGCGCCGCATGTCCGTGAACGCGATGCTGCTTCCGAATGATGCCGGAGAGCAGTCGCTGCACCTGGAAAAACTGAGCCATGAGGTCATCCACCGTTCTGAGGAAGCACAGACCCTGCTGTCTCGAGAAGTCTCCACCCTGCAGGAGGGGCTGGAGCTGATTGCTGGCTTCCAGGAAGCGCTGGAGCAGTCTCTGGATCAGCAGCTCGAATCCGTAGGCCGGACCCGGGCATCGCTCAATGAGCGCCTGCAGGGATTCCGGGAGGCAAGCGTGGCCATGCTGGCCCGGACGGGGGCCGTGTCACGGGAGACGTGGAAATTAGCTGGCGGAATCCTCACCTTGTTGGAAAATCTTTCCTTTGGGGAACAGGTGGAACTCCGCGTCCGCCTCACGTATCAACTCATTGAACTCCTCCACGCCGAGCTGGAACACACGCTGGAACCGGAAACCGAGGTTCCCTCCCCCCTGGATCTCTCAGAGCTGGAACACCTCTACTCCCGAGATGTGGAACGGACCATTCATCAGTCCTGTCTGCAGGAACCCTTTCAGGAGGTCCTGAGTCGACTGTTTGAGGGCTGGGACCCGGCTGAGAAGCAAGCGGAGACCGCACCAGCGGAGGCGAGCGAGGAAGACCTATTAGACGATGTCGAATTCTTCTAGGAAACGAGGACTCCATTGGATTGCCAGCACCGACGCCCTGAGCGAAGACAACGCTCCTCTGCGCGAGATGAAGCTGTCCATTCTGTTTCTGGACATCCGTGGCTACACCACGCATGTCGAGTCCACCACCCCGAAGACGGGGTTCCGCATGCTCAATGCGATCTTTGATGCCCTGGTCCTCGAGGTCGAGCGGCATCATGGTGTCGTGGACAAGTTCATGGGCGACGCCCTCATGGCCCTCTTTGAGGGAAAGTTCAGCGCTGACCATGCCGTCCAAGCGGCAGTGGCCATGCAGCAACGGTTGGATGAGTTCAACGCCCGCCCTCGGGCTCGGCAGTTCCGGGCGGGCATTGGCATCAACACCGGTCCTGTGATTGTCGGACACCGCTGGGTGGGGAACCTGCGCGGCAAGCACCTTTCGGTGGTGGGAGATGCCGTCAACTTGGCTGCACGTCTGGAAAGCCTGACCAAGTCGTTTGGCTCCCGGATCCTCATTTCTCATCACACGCATGCCGCCCTGAAGACGCAGGCCCAGGCGGTCCGGGAGGTGGACACGCTCCGGGTTCGGGGCCGGCAGCGGCTGGTGAATGTGTATGAGGTGTTTGCCACCGACTCTGAGGCGCTGCAGGCCGTGAAGCGTGAGACGCAGATGCTGCTCTTTCAGGGAATGGCCCTGTACAAGGCGTGGCTCTTTGAGGAGGCGCTGCACCCGTTTCGGGAGTGTCTGGAGCGTTTTCCTGAAGATCCGGTGACGATCAACTACATCAAGCGCTGCAACTACTTCCGGGAGAACCCTCCGGAGGGCATGCACTCCGAGGAGGTGCTCTGTGAAGCAGAAGAGCGTTTCTTCAATGCCCGGACCAGCCGAGCCGAGCGCTACAACGTCCTGGTCCCGGTGACGTTTGAGGAGCGCCGGAGCACCCAGAAGCAAACGGTCCTTTCCACAGGAGAGCTGCTGGACCTGTCCCGCTCCGGGGCACGGGTCAAGTCGGAGCAGTCGCTTCCGGTGGGAGTGACGGTGCGGATGACGGTGTACTGGGACCAGGGACGTCCGGTGATTCCCGATCTGGCTCCGCTGGAGGTGATTGGCACCACCATCTGGAACCGTTCCGTGGAAGGGCGGGGGGAGTTCGGCATTGAGTTCCTTTACGTTGCTCCGGAGGAGCAGACCCTGCTCAACCAGATTCTTGATTTTTTTGCCAAGCAAACGCTCTGGGACTGAGGGGTGTGCGAGGCGTGACGATGGCGACAACCGCTCCTTGAGTGAGTAGGAGAAATGAGAAAGATGGTCCCCCTGAAAATTTTGATTGTTGATGACAGCCCCAGCTCCCGGAAGATCATCCGCGAGGAACTCTCGAGCCTGGCCAATGCGGAAATTTATGAGGCTGAGAGTGGTCGCGAGGCCATGAGCCTGGCGATTGAGCTGGAGCCCGACGCCATCACCATGGACGTGGAGATGCCGGAGATTGACGGCATCACAACCATCCAGCGCATCCGCTACTACCCGCAGTGTTCGCACATTCCGATCATCGTCATTTCCAGCAAAGAGGAGCCCAACCTGAACGCCCGGGCCTTCCACGCTGGCGCCGTGGAGTTCATCCGCAAGCCCTTTGCCCCAGGAAGCCTCAAGGAGTACCTGGAGGAGCTGCTGGCAGATGAAAGCTCGTTGGAGGACATCAACATCCTGGTGGTGGACGATTCCCGTTCCATCCGAACCATCCTGGCCCGCATCCTCCGCAAGCGCGGCGCCCGGGTGCTGGATGCTGCCAACGGGGAAGAGGCGATTGCCCTGCTTGAGCAGCACCCGGTGGACCTAGTGGTGACGGACTTTGTGATGCCGAAGATGGACGGCATTGAGCTGTGCCGGACCATTCGAGGACCCCTCGACCGTCCGGAACTGCCGGTGATCATCCTCACGGCAGCAGGAGAGTACTCGGTGGTCATTGAGGCCCTCAAGGCCGGCGCCAACGACTACCTCGTCAAGCCCTTCTCCCGGGAAGAGATGCTGGCCCGTCTGGAAAATCACGCCCGCTTGGTCCGGCACCAGCGAGACAGCGTGGCCCTGCAGCGTCAGCTGGTGCAGAGCACCAAGCTCTCGTCGCTGGGAAGCATTGCCACCGGACTGGCCCATGAAATCAACAACCCGCTCGGCATCATCAAGCTCTCGGTCAGTGGGGCCATGGGGCAGCTGGAAAAACGCCCTGAGAAGGTCCGGGGCTCGCTGGAACGCATTGACGAACACGTGGACCGGATTGCCGTCGTCATTCAGCAACTGCGGCACTTTGCTCAGGTCTCCAATCAGACCGACTTTGTGGAAGAAGACCCCCGGAACCTCGCCCGAGCCACTTCAGACCTGCACCGTCAGCAGTTTGTGGGACGAGGCATTGAGTTGCTCGAAGAGTACACCGATGAGCCGTGCACCATCCGCTGCATTCCTGGGCAGGTGCAGCATGTGCTGGTGGAGGTGGTCAGCAACGCCCGAGACGCCTTCCAGCACTTCAACGGCCCCAAACAACTCATCCTCCGGGTGTACCGCAACGAGGATCAGGTTTACCTAGAAGTGGAAGACACAGGCCCCGGAATTCCGAAAAAGCTCCTTCAGCGGATTGAAGACCCCTTCTTTACCACCAAAGAGGCCGGCAAGGGCACCGGACTCGGGCTTTCCATTTGCCGGAGCATCATTGCCGACCAAGATGGCGTCTTTCATCTCCAGAGCAAGGAGAACCACGGCACTTTGGTACAGATCATCTTTCCTGTTGTTTCCCCTTAACTTAAGGACCCCATGCATCCGTTACACCGATCCGGCTTTGTCCGGAGCCTCCTGCTGCTGAGCCTGTTCGGCCTGGCCCTGATGGCCACGCCAGCGCAGGCCGTCCACTTTGAGCTGCGTCTTTATGCCCGCAACGCCAACCTAGAGGTTCAGGAGGTGGTGGTTGAGGAAGCGGACCTGCGTCCGTACCTCACGACCATTGAGATCACCGATCCCATTTTTGCCAAAGATGGCCCCCAGCAGTTTGGCGGCATCCCCATTGCCAAGCTCCCGGAATTGCTCGGCCTGACTGAATTTGAGGGTGACGTGACCATGCTGGCCAATGACGGTTACAGCACCCATGAGCCCCTAGAAGACCTGATCCAGGCGGGCGCCCTGCTCGCGTTTGAGCAGAACGGTAAGCCCATCTCTCCGCGTCGGGGGGGACCGCTGAAGGTGGTCAGTGAGCAGAATCGAGACATTGGGCTTTACACCTGGTACGTCGAGAGGGTTCTCTTTGGACACCTGGACCTGGTGCCGGCCGTTCAGGTTCAGCAGGGAGACGCTGTGGAAGAGTGGAGCCGTGAGCGCTTGATGCGGGCGCCTCAAGCCAAGCTGGCTCGTGTCCTGCCCATCCCCCGGGGGGTGCGCAAGGGGGTGATGGTTCCCAATGAAAGCACCGATGTGGGCGTGGTCGCGCTCCACCATCTGGTTCCCCATCGGCCCGCCAATCAGAGCCTGGAGCTGCACTCCACCCTGGGAAGCTCCCTGTTGCTTCCTCCAGAAACCGATCTGAGTCAGGTCCTGGTGGCCTACTCCCTTGAAGGCAACCCCATTCCGGAGACGTTTGGAGGCGGGTTTGTTGTCCTCCCTGTGCAACCAGCGACGGCGACGGCCGCTCTGTTTCCGAATAAACTGGAGGCCTTCTTCCACCTTGAGAGCATCCGGGTGAAGTAAACGCATGAAGCGACTCCGGATTCAGGCACAGCTGTTTCTTTGGTTTGGAGGCCTGCTGTCGTTGACAGCCGCCCTTCTGTTTGCCTACCAGCTCTGGTATGCCGCTCAGGCCCAGCAGCGGCAGCAGTTGGAGCTGAACCAGTGGTTGGTGATGACCTTTGTCCGGGACTGCACGGACTCGGTGCTGTCGCGAAACTGGGCGTTGCTGAACATCACCCTCGGGGAGATGAGCGCGTTGCCGCAGGTGGAATTGGCGTATGTGCTGGATCAGGAGGGCACTATTCTGGATGCATCCGATCCGTCGTTTTTTCAGGAAAACCACCTTCCCCGTCGCAAGGTAGTGGGGCTGCTGCAGAGCGGTTCTGTTCCTCTGCAGGGGTACCGGGCACAGGGGTTCTTCAGCAAAACGATTGAGCTGCAGGAACGCCTGAAGCTCAAGGGCCAGGAGCTTCAGGCAGGTGAGCGGCTGCTGGAGATTTCGGTGCTGCTCAACAACCGAGGTGCTCCGCTGGGACGGTTGATGGTGCTGTTCAATGATGACTTTGAGCAAGAGATTCTGCAGCGAGAGATGCGCAACCTCATGATCATGCTGGGGGTGTCGCTGATCTTCTCCCTGGCGCTGGTGAGTTACCTCTCTCGACGCCTCAGTCGTCCGCTGGTGGGGCTTGCCGATAAGATCACGGACCACAGCCTGCGGTGGCGGAACCTCAACGGAACCCACTACCTGCGACCCATGACCTTTGATCCGAAGCAGATCACGACCTTTGAGGTGATGCAGCTGGTGGAGGCGGTGCAGGTGTACCAGCAGACCATGGTGCACCTGATGGAGGAACGGGCGCAGGCAGAAAGCGACCTAGAGGAATCAAACACCGAACTGAAGCAGTCCAATGAGGCGCTGGTGGAGTCGCAGCGGCAACTCCGGCAGGCCACACGTTTGGCGACCATGGGAGAAGTGCTCGGCATGGTGGCCCATCAGTGGCGTCAGCCCCTGGCCGTCATCAGCACCCTAGCGCAGGGCATGATCCTCAAACGGCAGCTGAAGAAGCTCACCGATGAAGGCATGGCGGAAGGACTGGATAAGATTCAGGCTCAAACGGAGTACCTCTCCCAGACAATTGAGGACTTCCGGAAGATGCTGCAGGCGGAGCAGCAGCCGCAGCCAACAGACCTCGTCGCGGTCTGCAACCAGGCCCTGAGCCTAATGGAACAGCGGCTCCAGCGGTTTCAGGTGGAGGTGTCTGTGCTATTTGAGGAAGCACCACTCATTGAGTCCCTTCCCAGCGAACTGCTGCAGGTGCTGCTGAACCTCATCAGCAATGCGGTGGACGCGATGCAGAATATCCCAGACGACAAACGTACCCTCACCTTTACCCTGCAGGATCAGGAGGCCCTCCTCCTGCTGACGGTCTGTGACTCCGGAGGAGGCATTCCGGAGGACCTGAGGGAGCGTATCTTTGAACCGTACTTCAGCACCAAACGAGACCGCCAGGGCACTGGCCTTGGCCTGCACATGTCCCGGATGATTGTGGAGCAGCACCTAGGCGGACGCCTCACGGTGGAGAACCAGGGGCCGGGGGCCTGCTTCTGCATTCAACTTCCCAAACAACCCGTCGATCCACCTGAGACCCTGCATGGCTAAAATACTGGTAGTAGAGGACAGCGCCGTCTTCCGAGACGTTCTCATCGACATCCTAGAAACCCTGGACCATGAGGTGCGGGGCGTGACCAACGGCAAGGAAGCCTTGATCGCCCTGGAGGCAGGGCATCCGGACCTGATGATCACGGATTACATCATGCCAGAGATGGATGGAGAGGAACTGCTGCGGGTGGTCCGAGGGCAGGGCATGACCTTTCGGGTCATTGTCATGTCTGGTGGGGCCGATGTGAAGGGGGTGAGCTTCAAGCACCTCTTCAAGGAGCTGGACGTGTGGCGGTTTCTGGACAAACCGTTCAAGGTCCCGGACCTGATGCAGATCCTGGAGGACCTCTAAGCTCCAGTCAGGGCTGTGGTGACCGTTTGCAACGGCTCAGTGCTCAGGGTGAGCAGGTAGGCTTCAACCGAAGGCTCTTGCTCCGAACTGGGCTTGAGGATGCCCAGTTGGCATTCGGGGCAGGTGGTCAGAAGGCGGTCCAGCGCCGGCTTGGCCTTGTCCAGTGGCGTGTGCGTCAGCAGAACCAGGCTCCGGGAGTGATTGAGGTTTCCCACCACATCGCTTTTGCGCAACCGCTGCTTCAGGCGTTCCGGAGCTGCGGGTCCCGACCAGTCGATCAACACCCCCACATACTCCAAGCCATACCGCCAGGCCCGCTGCAGCTCCTGCTCGAGCTGATCGGTGACACCCAGTCCCGCCTGGGCCTTGAGGCCCCGGAGGCTCTCTTGCCACTGGTAGGCCCGGTTGACCAGCTGCACCAGGTCCTGCGACTGGAAGTCCTTGCGCAGGCATCCGTAGATGTGCCCCTCATTGACCGCCTGAATCAGACTCTCCACCTCAGGAAAACCCGTAAACAGAATCCCCAGGGTGTCAGGGAACTCGCGGTGAATGATGCGGAACAGCTCGTGCCCCTGCAGACGGGGCATGCTCTGATCCGAAACCACCACCGGAAAATCCATCCCAGAGGTCCGAAGGAGCTCCAGCGCCGCCTCTCCATTGTGGGCCATGAAGACGGTGTAGTCGTCTTCGAGGAGGTCCTGAAGCGAGGCCAGCATGTTGGTATCATCATCCACCAGCAATAAATTAGGCTTTTTCATGACAAGTGCATCCACAAGTGGGGGTTCCTTCCAGAAGGAGCTGGGGACGGGAGATTCAGGATTTGAGAGGGAACGTGAGGAGAAATTCAGCTCCCTCATTGGGATAATTGTTAATTATGATATCAGCCTCATAAAGTCCGAGCAAGCGTTTGCTGATGGAGAGTCCAAGTCCGGCACCAACCTGCTTGTCCGGGGTGGTGTAGAGGGTTTCAAACAGGTGAGGGAGGAGGTCTTCCGGAATGCCGCCCCCGTTGTCTCGGACAGAAGCCCTGATGTCGGTGGGGGTGCTCCAGGTCTTCAGGTGGAGGGTCCGGGGAGCGGTTGCTGGCTTTTGACTGAGTGCCTCCTTGGCATTGAGCAGCAGGTGGGTGAAGACCTGCACCAGCTGTCCGGACACGGCATGCACCTCGGGAAGGTCACGCTGCAGGTCCAGGTGGAGCTCAATCTGGGCCTCTTCCAGGGGCTGCTGCATGGATTCTAGGGCCTGCCTGAGGACGTCATTGAGCCGGAGGGGGTAGGGGGACTCCAGCTTCTGCTGACCAAAGGCGCGCATGCGGTTGAGGAGGTCGACCGTGCTTTGGGTTCCCTGCTCCAGACGTCCGATCACCCGTTCCATCCGGTCCCAGTTCTGCTGCTCCAGCGCCCGACGTCCGCTCTCCACTGCGAGGCTGATGAGGCCCAGCGGCTGACTGATGTCTTCCACCATGCTTGCTGTAAACTCCCCCAAGAGGGTCAGCTTGGAGGCCTGAAAGAGCTCGGCCTCGGCTTGCTCCAACTGCTCGGAACGCAGCGAGAGGGCCAGCTGCAGCTGGCGCTGGGACTTCAGGAAGGCGAGGCTCTGGTGCATGAGGGACCGGATCTCAATCCGGTTGAAGGGCTTGCGGAGAAAGGCCCGGACGCCTAGGTCGTAACACGCCTTGAGCTCGTCATCGTCTCCGTGTCCGGTGAGGACAATCACCTGAAAGGGGGAGTCAGAGGTGAGGTGCAGTTGCCGAAGCAGCCCCAGGCCATCCAGCACCGGCATGCGCAGGTCGAGGAAGATGACCTCAGGCTTCCAGCTTTCAATGAGGGTGGCGGCCTCTTGACCGTTTTCGGCTTCTGCCACGTCTACCGTCTCATGACGCAGGGCTCGGCGGACCGTGTCGCGCACAATGCGCTCATCATCGACAAGAAGGATGCGATTCTTAGGCATGAGCCACTCCGGAAGAGGGGGAAGGAGGCGCGTTTTCGGAGAGGTTGATGAGGACGCGGTTGAGCCAGATCTCCTGCTCCGGATCGAGGGTGACAAACTCCACTCCAATCTGCCAGGGCAGCGTTGGAGCCTCACTGGGGGCCTCTCGGGTCCAGGCCACCTGTGAGAGCATCTCAAAGGGACGACCCAGCCCCAGCTCCATCTGCAGGTGATCGGGGTCAATCCGGACCATGAGGATCTCGCCGATGCCGGCCGCTTCCTCCAACGCAAGCCGCAGACCGTAGCGGGAGAGGTCGAGGGTTTGGGCGGAGACGACGTGTTGAGGGCTCCGCTGCACAGAGGCTGGGATCATGAAGGGAAGCCGGGGGGCGGTGCGGCGTCGGGCCCGTTGCAGCAGCTCGTCGCTGGCGTCCATGATCCCTTCCCAGTGCTCCGGAGGGTACTTGAGGAAGGTGTGGCAGCGGCGGAGGTACTCCACCACAATCGTGTCCTCCGGATCCACGGCCAGGCAACGTTCAAAGGCCTCTAGGGCCTGCTCAAACTGTCCTTGCTGATAGAGCGCCATGCCCTCGTTGAAGAGCGGAGCCTGCTGGTGCCGGAGGTCCTGTGCGGGTCGGCTGAGGTGGTCAAAGACCTCGTAGATGCGGAGCGGGTTGCGTTTGCCCCGGAAGCGGATGCAGTCCACCATCCGGGTCTGGAAGTGCTGTGGATCCAACCCCTTGCGGGTGGTTTCGGTGATGAGCAGCCAGCTGCCGTACTGCTTGGTCAGCTGCTCCAGGCGGGATGCAGAGTTGATGGTGTCGCCGATGGCCGTGGAGTCGAGGCGGGACTCGGATCCAATGGTGCCCACCACCACAAGTCCGGTGTGAATGCCCACTCCAAACCGCAGCGGACGCTGCTGCAGGCTCTCACGCTCGGCATTGTGGAGCTGCAGCTGCTCATGCATCTGCAACGCTGCCTGCACGGCATGTGCGGCTCCTTCCTCCCGGTCGAACAGGGCCATCAGGCCATCGCCCATGAACTTGTCCACAAAACCATCGTGTGCCTCAATCACAGGAACCAGGAGGCCGAAGAAGCGGTTGAGGAACTCCAACGTCTCCAGTGGCGTGAGGGGTTCCGTCAGATTGGTGAAGTCCCGGAGGTCGAGGAACAGCACCGTCATCGGCTCCACATGGAAGTGCCCAGGCCGGAAGACCTCCATCTCAGACGCCTCGGCCCGTTCCAGGTACTGCCGAGGGACAAAGCGCCGAAAGGCGTCATTGAGCTGGTTCAGGTCGCGGGTCCGTTCCAGCACCCGTTGCTCCAGCTGCTGATTGACCTCCAGCAGGGCCTGCTGGGCGTGCAGGACGGCGAGGCTTTGCTGCACCAGCGCCCGCATCTCAATGGGATTGAAGGGCTTCTTGAGGAAGGCCCGGGCGCCCAGGGCGTAGCACTCCCGGAGCTCATCGTCATCGCCATGTCCGGTGAGGACAATGACATTGAGAGGAGAGTCGGCGCGGAGCTCCAGCTGCTTCAGCACCTGCAGACCGTCCATGACGGGCATGCGTAGGTCCAGAACCACCACATCCGGCGCCAGCGTCTGAATCTGCTCAAGCCCGGCCTCCCCATCCTCTGCGGCGTGCAGCTGCACCTCAAGGTTCCGGAGGGCGCGCTCAATGGTACGGCGCACCAGTGGCTCATCATCAATGATCAGCACCTTGGGAGGGGAAGACGTCATGACTCAAAACCCAGGGGAAGGGTGATTTCAAAAGTGGTCCCGGTGCCTTCCTGAGAACGACACTGGAGGTTCCCACCGTGCGCCTCAATGATGCCGAGGGAGATGGAAAGGCCCAGTCCGGTTCCCTTGCTGGGGCCCTTGGTGGTGAAGAAGGGGTCGAAGATGCGTTCCTGAACGTCTTCCGGAATGCCGGGGCCGTTGTCTTCAAGGGTCAGCACCCCACTGTTGCGCACCCGCTTGAGCTCAATCCGGACCTTCTGCTCGCGTGGCGTGGTCAGCTCCGTCATGGCGTCCACAACGTTCTGCAGGAGGTTGATGAGGACCTGCTCCATCTGGATCGGGTTGGCCTGCACCAGCACCTCCTCCTCAGGCAGCACAACCTCCACTTCAATGTTGGCGTTCCGGAGGCTCTTGCCCAGCAGCAGGAGCGCGTTGTTGACAATGTCGCTCAGGGTGACGGCGTGGCGGGCATCGGAGTGGTGCCGTCCAAACAGACGCATGTGCTGAATGATCTGGGTGATGCGCTGCACCTGACGTTGACTCTCCTTGAGGTCCAGCAGCGTCGGTTCCGGATCCAGCGTCACGCCTTCGCTGAGGTCTTCCACCAGGTCGAAGAGGACGCCATTGATGAAGGTCAGGGGCTGGTTGATCTCATGCGCCACTCCGGTGGCCATTTCACCAAGCGAGGCCAGTTTGGCTGACTGCTGAAGCTGACGCTGAACCTTTTGGAAGCTCGTCAGGTCCCGCATGGCCACAACCGCACCGGTGATGGTTCCGGAGGAATCGTTGAGAAGCGCAGAGGAGATGAGGACCGGAAGGACTTCTCCGCTGGATTTCTGCAGCCGGTGGATGCGCTGGCTCTCGGTTTTCTCAAAGAGGCTGGAGAAGAAAACGAGTCGGAAGATCTCCCAACGTTCCTGCGTGGCAGGGTCCGCGAGGAACGCCAAGGCAAGGGGGCGATGGCTATGCAGCGAGATGAGGGCGACCTCGAAGTGCCGGGTGACGCCACCGGCGGTAACGATGGGGAAGCGAATGCCCTGCCCCATGGAACGCGTCTGGTGGGACTCAAAGAACTCTTGGACAAACTGATCATGCTTGCCTTGCAGCGCCGGGGGCAGAAGGGTGCTAAAGGGCTGCTGCTGCAGGCCATCGGGGTAGCCGGTCGCCTGGAGGAAGCGGCTGTTTGTCAACTGAATGGAACTGTCTGGGGCGATGCCGACAATGGGGAGGGGGATGGCCTCCAGAGTCTGCTGAAACGCGTCCGGTTGCGCCTGAAGGAGTTCCAGCTGATGCTGCACCTGCTTGAGAACCTGATCATGCAGCGCCTGTTCATCGGCAAAGAGGTTCATCAGGTTTTGCGGTCCGTCGTGGGGAGCCCCCTCGAGCCAGGAGGCGCCCACGGGGTTGGCGCGTTGAATCTGTCCATCGGGGCGGACAATGAAGATGGCCTCGGTGAGGGAGTTGAGGATGGTTTCGTTCAGCTCCCCCTGTTCCTTCAGCCGGGCTTCTCGTTGGTGAATGACCTCAATCATGCGGTTGAAGGTGGAGGCCATGCTGTCCTCGCAGGAACGCGGTTGGACAATCCGGGTGGCCTCGCCGTCAATGAAGCGGGTGGCTTCGTGTTCCATCACCTGCAACCCCTCGGAGATCTGCAGCAGGGCCTGACAGATGGCGTCGAGTTCATTCTGGCGCGTCAGGGGCTGATCCTGAGGGGTGAGGTAACGTCCCGCAGACAGGCGTTCTGCCTGGGCCACCACCTTTTTGACGCTGACGCCAATCTTTCGGGAAAGGAAGAAACCTCCGCTGGCAAAGACGAGGAAGACAAAAACGAGCAGTCCCCAGAGCGGAGCCACCATTTCCCAGGCCTGTTCTAGGATCTCGGAGCGGTCCCGGACAGTGGTCAGGGTCCAGGTGCTGCCCGGAACCTGAATCGGGGTCTCCCCAATCAACAGGTTCACCGAGGTCGAAAGGGGCGGAAGCGTCGGGGTCGATTCATGAAACTCTCCAGGGTCGGCGGCATAGGCCAGCGGATGCCCCTGAGCGTCCCGGAGCCAGAACACCAGCCCGTTGTCCTGACGTTCAAAGTTGAGGTGCTCTTGGAGGATGCGAGTCAGGTCGGAGGGATAGAAGGCGTAGAGACCAAGGTGGTTGCTCTGGCGGCCAACGTCCCGGAAGACATGAAGGTAGAAGGTCAAGGGCTGCGAGGGAACACTGGTCTTGATGAGCAGACTTTCTCCGCGCTGCGCCAGCTTGAGGGCCTGGGCGACCTCGGGCTGGTTGAGCAGCAGCGTGGTCTCAAACTCGTTGAACGCTTCCCACTGTTTCAGTGGGTCAGTGGGGTTGGTTTCCGGAAGCAGCAGACGGTTCTGCGGGTTGCCTGCTTTCGTCAGTGAGGCGGGAGTGGGCAGGCCCACCTGAAGGTTCGGGTGGTGGTGCTGTTCAAAGAATCGACCAATGTCCTGAGCCACAAGGGAGCGAAGCCGAGCCATGTCTTCCGTCTGCACCGTTTCGAGGTACTGAATGGTCCGGAAGTGCACCAATCCTCCGATCGCAAAGCAGAGGACGCCGCTGACCACAACGACAAGAAAAAAAAGTTGCTGCTGAATGGAAGGACGAAACGCAACCAACGCTTGGAACACGGGGCTTTTTTCAGGAAAAGATCTTTTTATTCAGAAATCAGTTATTTATCGGAATGACTTCGAATGTACCTGCAGAAGGGAAAAGAAGAGAGGGACAAAAATGAGAACCGCTTCAGGTCAAAGCCGAGGAACAGGATACGGGGCCTCAACCGGTCCATCAGTTCGCAAAACTACCAACCTATTTAAGAAATCAAATATGAAGCTTCTATCAGAAGGTCCTTTCCCAGCAGGCGAGATCCTTTAATTTCCCAGCGTTCCGTCTCAGCGAGGGCCCCTACCCCCCAGTCGGCACACCAGGACAAGGCATTTTGCCCCCCAATCACTTTGGGTGCAAGGAAAAGTTTTAATTCATGGACCCGTTGGGCGGCTAGGAAGGCGGCATGAACCTGGGCACCGCCTTCGACCAAAACGCTGGTGATTCCCGCATCGGCCAGCTGCTCAAGCACCCACGGGATTTCCGGACGGGCTGTGGGAGCCGCACACCAGTGCAGGCGGGGACGGAGGGGAGAAGGGGAAGGCGGTGCAGCGGCGCCAGTGAAGACCCAAACCGGGAGGCCATCCGGAGCCAGCACCTGGGCGTGAGCCGGTAGGCGACCCTGCGAGTCGAGCACCACACGGGCCGGGGAACGCCCGCCTGGGACGCCCCGGGTGGTCAGCGCCGGATCATCCGCCAACACGGTGCCAATGCCCACCAAAATGGCGTCGTGCTCTGCCCGCAGATGGTGCCCCCACTGACGGGCCTCCGGGCCGGTGATCCACTTCGATTCTCCAGTGGCGGTGGCAATCTTGCCATCCAGAGTGGCCGCCGCTTTCAGGGTCACCCGCATGACCACTTTCTGACTAAAGGGTTGAGAACCAGGACCGCTGCGACTGACCTCAAAAAAGCTCACTCGCTCGCATCAAAACGCTTGCAGTCTAATCAAATCTCTGGGCGAACACAAGCGCCCCCCAGTCGGGCTATCTTACCGAAGTCACAATGGTTTTTGAGGATAATTAACCAAAATCAGGAATTTGCAGTTCAGCGTTATCGGTGACTTATTTGACAAAAGGCAAGGGGCTCTGTAGATTACATACCCTCTAGGGCATAGAACCCACGTCCGCAAGCCCCCCGGGGGCACGTGCTTGTGTCGAAAAGGAGGCGGATGTTCCGTGAGTTGCCAATGCTCGCACGCATACCCGAAACCTCCTTGATTTGCTCAGTACCCAGGACGGTCTTTAGGCCCAAGGCCTTGAACGCAAGGGGACCCTCCCGCTATGCCTCTTTCTTCGCATCTGGTCCCCAGACGCCACCACGGAGTGGGGTCGCATCGCTAACTTCACTAAAGGATTGAAATGACGGATTTTCCGAACACCCCGAACTCAATGAATCGATTTAACAAAAGATTCATTTTTCCAATGGTCCTCGCGCTGATTCTCTTTTGGGCTCCTTCGGCATTTGCTGCCTGTGGCAAGGTGACCATTGCAGAGATGAACTGGGCCTCCGCCGAGTTCATGGCCAACCTGGACAAGATCATTCTTGAGGAAGGCTACAACTGTGACGTGGAGCTGATTGCTGGCGCGACCATGACGTCGTTTGCGTCCATGGATGAGAAGGGGGAGCCGGACATTGCTCCGGAGCTGTGGGCGAACGCCGTCCGCAACCCGCTCAAGAAGGCAGAGAGCGAGGGACGCCTGATGGTGGTGAACGCGACTCCGATCGTGGGCGCCGGTGAGGGCTGGTGGATTCCGAAGTACTTTGCCGAAGCCCACCCCGAGCTGAAGACCCTGCAGGACATCATGAAGCGTCCGGACCTCTTCCCGCACCCGGAAGATCCGAGCAAGGGCGCCCTGCACACCTGCCCCTCCGGCTGGGGCTGTCAGTTGGCCACCAACAACCTCTTCCGTGCCTTCGACATGGAAGACAAGGGCTGGCGCCTGGTGGACACCGGTTCCGGTGCGGGTCTGGACGGATCGATTGCCAAGGCGTATGAGCGCAAGGAGCCGTGGCTCGGTTACTACTGGGCCCCGACCGTGATCCTCGGAAAGTACCCGATGGTGCCGGTGGACTTCAACGCCCCGTACGACGCAGACAACTGGAACAACTGCATCGCCCTGAGCGAAGACGAGTGCATGGACCCCAAGCCGTCCTCCTGGACGAAGTCTGAAGTCAACACCGTGGTCACCAAGCGCTTCATGGAAAGCGACTCTGACGCGCTGGGGTACATCAAGGCCCGCAAGATTCCGTTGGATGAACTCGGAGGCATGCTGAAGTGGATGGACGCCAACCAGGCCACGGGTGAAGATGCCGCCTATGAGTTCCTGGCCACTCAAGAAGCCATGTGGAGCTCCTGGGTGTCGGCCGACGTGGCTGCAAAGGTCAAGCGAGCCCTTTGATCCAAATCTCCTGAAGAATTGGTGAACCGGAGAGCCTGCGGGCTCTCCTTCAACCGCCCTTCTGAGGTAACCCTCTTACGGAGAATGACTTGGACTCTGACTTTTTACTCAGCTTTCCCACCATGGGACGCCGGGACCTGTTGCAGCTGAAAAAGGTTGTTGACGAGGGCTTCCGGAGTTTTTCCCGACACTACGGGGAGGCCCTCGAGAACTTCTTTGACCCCCTCCTTCAATTCCTCATCTGGTTGGAAAACCTGCTCACCCATGCGCCCTGGCCGTTGATCCTGATGGTGGCTGCCGGGCTGGCCTGGTTGGGAAGCCGGAGTGTCCGCATTACCATTGGAACCGTGCTGGCGCTGCTGGCGATTGGTTACCTGGACATGTGGGAGGACACCATGAGCACTGTGAGCATGATCACGGTGTGTACCCTCATCTGCATTGTCGTGGGGATGCCCATTGGGGTGATGATGGCGCGCTCGAACCGGGCACAGACGTTCATCACACCGGTTCTGGACGTGATGCAGACCATCCCCAGCTTCGTTTACCTGATTCCGGTGGTGATGCTGCTCGGCATTGGCAAGGTGCCTGGCATGCTGGCCGTGGTGATCTATGCCCTGCCCCCCATTGTACGCCTCACCAACCTAGGGATTCGCCTGGTGGACAAGCAGGTGCTGGAGGCCGCAGACGCCTTTGGAGCCAGCTCGTGGCAGCGCCTGACCGGGGTGCAGATTCCGCTGGCGCTTCCGAACATCTTTGCCGGCATCAACCAGACCATCATGATGTCCCTGGCCATGGTGGTGATTGCGTCGATGATCGGCGTTCGAGGACTGGGACAGCCCGTGCTGAAGGCCATCTCGAACCAGTACCTGGCGCTCGGGCTGTTCAACGGAATTGCCATTGTCGCCCTCGCCATCATCTTCGACCGGGTTTCTCAAGAGTACGGACGACGCCTGCAGCGGCACCGTGCGGGAGGTCCGAATGTCTGAGGCCCCCGAAATCCTCATCAACATTGAAAACCTCTACAAGATCTTTGGCCCCGACCCTCAGTCGGTGATGCCTCTGGTCAAGGACGGGATTGGGAAGCAGGAGCTTTTGGACCAGCACAACCATGTGCTCGGCCTGAACAACATCAATCTGGAAATGCCGGCCAACAGCCTCCAGGTGGTGATGGGCCTGTCCGGCTCCGGTAAATCCACCCTGATCCGGCACATCAACCGCCTCATTGAGCCCACCTCCGGAAGCATCACCGTCGGAGGCGAAGAGGTGCTTTCCATGAGCAAGCAGCAGCTGCGGGAGTTCCGACGCCACCGGGCGTCCATGGTCTTCCAGAAGTTTGCTCTGCTGCCGCACCGGACCATTCTGGAGAACGTCATGTACGGCCTGGACATCCAGGGCATCTCCAAGGAGGAAGGGAAGCGACGGGCGGAAAAGTGGATTGATCGCGTGGGCCTGTCTGGCTTTGAGGACCAGTTTCCTCCGAAGCTTTCTGGAGGCATGCAGCAGCGCGTGGGCCTGGCCCGGGCGTTGACCACCGACGCCGACATCCTGCTGATGGACGAGGCCTTCAGCGCTCTGGATCCGCTGATCCGCTCTGAGATGCAGAGCATTCTGTTGGGCCTGCAGGAGGAGTTGCACAAGACCATTGTCTTCATCACCCACGACCTCGATGAGGCCCTGCGTCTGGGAGACAAGATTGCGATCCTCCGGGACGGAGAGGTGATTCAGCAGGGAACGGTGCAGCAGATCGTCCTCAAACCTGCCGATGACTACATCACCGACTTCGTCCGGGACATCAACCGGGCTCGCGTGCTGCTGGTCCGTGCCGTGATGGACCCCGACAACAAACCAGAAGCCACTTCCGGGCTTTCCGTGACATCCTCTCTGGAAGACGCTCTGCCGAAGCTGGCCAAGAGTGGCCATGTTCCGGTGCCGGTTCTGGACAAGAAGGGAAGTGTGGTGGGAAGCATCACGATGCAGATGGCCATTGACGCCATCGCCCGTCCGGACTCGACAGGACAGTCGGTCTTCTGATGCTGATGGGGCGCAGGCGGGGGGCTCGACCTGCGTTCCTCAGGGGCTAGTGGTGGAAGAGGCGGATGCCGGAGAACGCCATCACCATGCCATACTCATTTGCCGCCTCAATCACTTCCTCATCTCGATTGCTCCCTCCCGGTTGGACCACATACGACACTCCATGCCGAGCGGCCTGATCTAGGTTGTCCCGGAAGGGGAAGAAGGCATCGGAGGCCAGGCTTACACCGGTCTGGGCACTCAGCCACTTCCGCTTGGTGGGCGCCCTCAGGGGCGTCGGGACCTGGAGGAAGAGCTGTTCCCACCGTGCCTGCTCCGGAGGCGTCAGGTCTCCTTCAATGTAGGCGATGCGGGCATTGGTCCGTGCCACCCCTTTGACGTGATCGGCAAACGGTAGCTCCAGCACCTTGGGATGCTGCCGCAGGAACCAGAGGTCCGCCTTGCGTCCTGCCAGCTTGGTGCAGTCGATCCGGCTCTGCTGTCCGGCGCCAATGCCGATCATCTGACCGCCCAGGGCGTATCCGACCGAGTTCGACTGCGTGTACTTGAGGGTGATGGAGGCCAGGACGAGGTCGCGCTGGGCGTCGTCGGGCAGCTCCTGCTGGTCCGTGACCCGGGTGTGCAGCAGGGTTTCAGCGGTCAGAGGATGCGTGTTGCGGGTTTGCTCGAAGCCCACGCCAAAGACCTCGCGGAATTCCTGCTCTGGCGCCGAGTAGGTTTCCTCCACCTGCAGCACCAGGTAGTTGCCCTGCTTCTTCTGCTGCAGCACATGGAGGGCCTCAGCGTCGTATCCGGGCGCAATGACGCCATCGGAAACCGTGGTCCGCAGCACTTCTGCGGTCTCGGTATCAACCGTCCGGCTCAGCGCAATGAAGTCCCCAAAGGACGACATCGGGTCGGCTCCTCGGGCCCGGACGTAGGCCAGAGCCAGGGGGCTCAGGCGTCGATTGGACACTCCGTAGGCAAGCTCCAGCTCGTGGCTCAGGGGAACGCCGACAGCGGCTCCTGCAGGGCTGACGTGCTTGAAGGACGCAGCGGCTGGGAGCCCTAGGGCTGCATCCAGCTCCTGCACCAGCTGCCAGGCGTTGAGCGCGTCCAGAAGGTTGATGTAGCCGGGCTGTCCGTTGAGGACCCGAAACGGGAGCGACAGGCCCCCCAGGGTGTGCAACGCGGCTTGCTGCTGGTGGGGATTGCAGCCGTATTTGAGGGAAAATTGAGGGGTATACTTCCGTAGATTTGTGGGCATACTGGATAGGGGAGGACTGCTTGAAGAGTGTCACATTTTGAATCAATTCAATGAGCTTAGCGCACAATGCAAAGAGGTTCCAGCAAGAAGAAAAAACGCGACCTCCGTTCGGGGTCAACTCCGTTGGGAGTGATCGGTTGCGGCAACCTGAACCGTCAGGACGACGGGGTGGGGGTGCATGTAATTGAAGCCCTCCAGCGTCAGCTGCCCACCCTCCCTCCGGAGGTGCATCTGGTTGAGGCCGGGACGTCCGGAATCGACCTGATGTTCCTGGCCCAGGGGTGTGAGGAGTTGTGGGTGATTGACGCGTGCACCAGTGACGCTCCGGCCGGAACGCTGCTGGAACTGACGGAGGAAGAGCTGCCGACTCACTCGGAGGTGGCCTTCAACTCGCACGACTTCCGCTGGGATCAGGCCCTGGTGACCGGAAGGCAGCTTTACCCAGACCGCTTCCCGCAGCACGTGAAGGTATTCTTGGTGGAAGCGGAGTCGGTGGACTATGGACGGGAGCTTTCTACGCCTGTGTCGGCGTCTGCAGAGCAGCTGATTGAGACGCTGAAGGGGCGGATCCTGCAGCGGTATCCGGCCCCTCCTCGCATGGCAAGCTAGAGCGTGATGCTGGAGGCGTTGGCCGTGATGGTGAGCGCCTGGAAGGCACACTTCCCACAGTAGCCCTGGACCTCCACCAGGTAGCGGATGGTGTCGTTGAGCCGCTCCTGCTCCTTGTCGTTGACCACGGCGGTGCTGGTGCCGCTCTTGATCCAGCCCAGGAGCTTCATGTTCTCCCCAGACTTGAACTCGTTTTCAAAGACATACTTCTTGATTGCATTCTGGTAGCTCGGCTCATCGGCCAGAATGACCCCGTAGCTGACGCTGGCAATGGCGTCACTGAGCTCCTTCCGGAACACATCCTTGTCCGGAACCCCCAGGTACTGCTCAATGGCCTGCATGAACTTCTCATCAGGCTGCACATCCGTCTGCGTGACCTCATGCTTGACCTTGGCGTTGAGCACAAAGGCCCGGACGTGGTCGGTGTACTTCTTCCACGTCGTCTCAATCACCGAATCGTCCCGTAAAATCGCGCTGTAAACGTCACTGGCAATCTGTCCGAAGATCCAACTCTTGGCCTGAGGAAGGATCTTCTCAACGTAGTGATTGAGCCGGGACTTCTGAGAAGCAAAGCTGTCCTTGATGCTGTTCTGCATGCGGACGTAGAGGTCCAGCGGTGTCACACAGGGGTTCTCCAGAGCAATGGAGGTGAGCATCGCGTGGTCACCAGACTCTTCCTGAAGCCGTTTGATGTTGGCTGCATACTCGTTGATCTGGAAGTGCTCCGTGTTTTCAAAGACGTTCTGAATGAAGCGGGGGTCGAGCCCAAAGGTTCCCTCGGAGGGCTTGGTGAACTCGAACTCGTCAATGATCATCTTGGCCAGGTTGTTGTCCACCCCGCTGTCCGCCCGTCCGGCATAGATGAGGGCCTTCTGCAGCAACGTCAGGTTCGGATTCTGCTTGCTTTCGTAGAGGCGGGACATGGCCGAGACAAGGCTCAGCAGCGTCAGGCTGTGCGGAGCCGTGTGGGCCAGGTGCTTCTTGGACTTGCTCCAGTTCCGGCTCGCGTTGGCGTAGGTGAACTCATAGATCTTCTGCTCCTGCCGGTAGTCCACGGAGAGCGGCATCTCAATGAAGGTCGTCCGGGACCGCAGGGCCTCAAACGAGGAGTTTTCCATGAACATGTTGAACTCATGGAAGTTGGTGTGCCCAATGATGACCCCGTTGAACGGAATGGGCGGCTGCCCCTCTGGCTTGAAGAAGCGGTCTTGGGTGGCAAACAGCATCTCATAGAGGAACTTGTCTGAGAGCTTGAGGATCTCATGGATCTCCACAAACCCGTTGGCCCCGGCACACAGTTCCCCCTTGTAGTCGTGGACGAGGGGGTGGCTTTCTGAGCCGAAGCGGGGGAGCAGGCTGTAGTCGATGTTTCCAACCAGGGACCCGGCCTCCTGGCTCTTCTCATCCCGGGGCGTGTAGGAGCCGATGCCGGTCTTGGTCTGCGCATCATAGACCATGCGCTTGACCTTGAGGTAGTCCAGCATCTCCACAAAGCCAATGCGCTTCGCCCGCATGAAGTCCTGCAGCACGTAGTCTGAGAAGGGGGACAGGCGTCCGGAAATCTGGATGGCAAACTCATCGTCGTAGTGGGGGTGCTGGTGCAGCCACTCCTCCACAGCCGTCCGGTCAAGCTCTTGGGTCAGCTGGGCCGCAAAGGCCTTGCGGGCCGACTCTGGAATCACCTGCAGCGGACGTTCAAAGACGGGGGACTGGAGGTACCAGACGCCGTTTTCCTCAAACAGAGCCCGGTCCTTGAGACGCTCATCGACGGTGGGCAGGAGCAGGGTGTAGGTCTTGCCCTGTGGGCTCAGGGAGTACTCCTTGAGGGCGTTCTTGAGGCCGTCCATTGAGCGGGACTTGGCAGCGCCCGGAGGACCGAGCAGGACCCAGAGGCGCTTGGAGGCCTCAAGTCCGCGGCTGGCATTGTTGATCTTTTCAATCAGGTTTTCCTTGGCCTTCTGCTGCCCAAACACCACAAAGGGGCCGATCATCTCTGCATTCTCAAAGAACCGGTAGTGGTGCTTGATGGGCTTCCCGGAAATGAGGGCGTGCTCGACCCCACTGCTCAGGATCATGTCATGCAGCATCTGGAAGGTGTTCCGGGCCGCCCACGGTTCTTGGTGAAGCAACTCCAGGTAGGTGCTGAAGGGAAAGATCTCATCGGAAACGTCCCGCTGGACAGACTGCGTCAGCAAGCTCTTTAAGGATGCATCCATCATGGCCTCGTTGGAAAGAAGTCTATGAGAAGAAAAGAATCAGCGTATTCCAGTGATAATCCACCAGGAGGGCTGCCATCAACAGGTTGATGAAGTAGAGTTTCAAGCAGCCGAGGCACATCACTCGGAGTCGGAACAAGAGAACGAACGCATAGTAACATGTTGCTCCCACCCCCACAATAACAGCCCCGTCCAGAAGCCACAGCCAGCGGGCGTCCTGATAGAGCCCCAACCCGACACTGAGCAGAGCAGTGGCATAAAACCCCAGGGCCCAGTCGGCCACCGGACGTCCCCACAGCACCGCCTCTGGCGCCCGGACCACCCGGTCGCAGCGGGAAAACCGGGTTTTGGCCCGGACCGCTCGGTGCCGGACGGCGAGCGTCAGGGCGCCCAGGAGTCCCAGCAGGGCCACGCCAGCCAGCACCACCAGTCCCCACGGTCCCAGCTCCAGAGAACTCATGCGCCTCCAGCGTCCCGTCCGGACGCAGCGTCGAGAAAGTCTAGGTGAAAGAGTTGTGTCTTTTCAAGCATGTGCTAGATATAGGAGGTCTTTGTGGCAACCACAGTACTCAATGGATGGAAAATGGGTTGGGCTGAGGCCGAACGCTCGGTGGAAATCAAGGGATATGGCGGCTCCTTGGGCCTGGTGCTGGACGATTCGGTCCCCTTTGCCCGGGTCCAGCAGGATCTACGCCGCTTGGTGCAGGAGCACTCGATCCACCGGTTCTTCAAAGGCTCCCCCATCCGCCTCCGTCCCGGACGCCCGGTCACCTCGGAAGAGTTTGACAGCCTTCAGTCCATTCTGAAAGAAGGAGATCTGCAGCTCCTTCCTCCGGAGCCCACTGCCCCTCCTGCGGTCCCGGAACCCCCACCCCTGCCGCTTCAGGCTCAGCTCTCCCTCCCCACCCTGGAGGTGCCTGCGGAGGTGGTGGAAGTGGAGGTGCCGGTGGTGGAGGAAGAGGACCCCCTGGCTGGACTGCAGACTGAAGCAGGACTGATTGTCGCCCAGACCCTGCGGTCCGGACAGAAGGTGCACACCCAGGAGTCGGTGGTGCTGTTCGGAGACCTGAACGCGGGCGCCGAGATTGTCTCTGAGGGCAACGTGATGGTGCTGGGCGCCGTCCGGGGGGTGGTGCACGCCGGTGCTTCCGGGGACCTGAGTGCGGTGGTGTTTGCCCTGCGGCTGGCCCCGACGCAGCTGCGCATCGGGGGCCTGTATGCCCGTCCTCCTGCCGAAGAAGCCTCCCCGTACCTCCTCGGGCCAGAAAAGGCCTTTGTGGAAAACGGTCAGATTGTCATTGAAAGCCCGCCCTATGAAATGTCGGAGCTGCAGGCGTTGATCCAAGGAGCCCGCCGTCACGAAAACAAGAAGCGGGGGATGGGCCGCAGCGGCCTGCCCCTGATCACCCTAGGCACCCTGAAACTGTGACCCTGTAGCGCGCCGCGCTGCCAACTTTTTGAGCGATTGAGGACTCCATGAGTGAAGCCATTGTCGTCACCTCCGGAAAAGGGGGGGTGGGGAAAACCACAACCACGGCCAACCTGAGCACCGCTTTGGCCAACGCTGGGAAGAAGGTGGTGGCGGTCGATGCCGACATCGGCTTACGGAACCTAGACCTGATCATGGGGTTGGAGAACCGAATCGTCTACAACCTTGTGGATGTGGTCAAGGGACGGTGCTCGGCCCGTCAGGCCCTGATCCGGGACAAGCGGAACCCGAACCTGTTCCTCCTGGCGACCTCACAGGTGGATGACAAGAACGCCGTCTCTCCAGAAGAGATGGAAAAGCTCAACCAGGAGCTCAAGCAGGAGTTTGATTTTGTCATGATCGACTGTCCGGCCGGCATTGAGCAGGGCTTCCGGAATGCGATCTCAGGAGCCGACCGGGCACTGGTGGTGACCACGCCAGAGGTCTCTGCGGTCCGTGATGCCGACCGCATCATCGGCCTCCTTCAGCACCATGACGTCAACACGGACCTAGTGGTCAACCGTCTCTCCGTCCGCATGGTGGAGGCCGGTGAGATGATGAGTCAGGAAGACGTGGTGGACATCCTCTCCGTTCACCTGCTGGGCGTGGTTCCAGAAGATTCAGAAATCGTGGTTTCCGGCAACCAGGGCATTCCGGCCGTGCTCAATGAGCACTCTCCCGCTGGCCAAGCCTACCACCGCATCTCCCGTCGCCTGATGGGAGAAGACCTGGCGATTCCCAGCTTTGAGGAAAAACGCGGACTGTTGGCCAAACTCTTCGGAAGGTAAAGGAGCCCCCCATGTTTAGCCTATTGCGCAAGAAACCGAGCGCCAGCGCAGCGAAAAACCGGCTGCAGCTTGTGCTCAGCAAGGACCGGATCCAGCTTTCAGATGCCGATCAGGGCGCCATGAAGCGTGACCTGTACGAGGTCATTTCCCGCTACTTCAAGATTGCTCCGGACTCCCTGGAGATCGAGGTGCTCAACCGAGATGGGCAGTCGGCCCTGATGGTCAACACCGCCCTCGAGGTCACCGAGCGTCCCTGACCAAACGGGTTCGCCTTGACCCAACCCCCCTTCCCGATCTCCAAGGGAGGGGCGTCCTGCCCCGGAAAACGGCTCTTGGGCGTTTGTCCTCCTTCCATGTCCCCTTCAGGAATTTCTCCCCCTTCTGCGGATTTCTGTTTGAAATAGCACCGAACCAGTGCTAATTTGATTTCAGGTTAAAATTCATCAGGGAATCCGACAATGTTGAAGCTTTCCAAAAAGACCGACTACGCCATCATTCTGCTCAGTCATCTTGGAGAGTCTCAGGTCCCCGTGAGTGCTCAGGAAGTGGCCACGCACTACCATCTGCCTCAGCCGATGGCGGCAAACATCCTCAAGCAGCTCGTGGGGGCCGGGGTGGCCGAGTCGATCCGGGGGCAACGGGGCGGTTACGTCCTAGCGCGTCCGGCGGTTGACATTACGCTGGCAGAGGTGGTGCGGGCCATGGACGGGGAGTTTCAACTTGTAGAATGCATTCATGAGGAGGACCGTTGTCAGGTGGCTCAAAATTGTCCCACCCGCGGTCCCTTGACGGTGCTTCATCAGCGCATCCAAGCGTTCATGGAAGACACCACCCTTGCGTCGATCATTGAGGAAGCGGTGCTTCCCTCAGGTACCAAAGAGCCGTATGAAACTGCCAATTTATCTTGATTACAATGCCACCACCCCCACGGATCCTCGGGTGGTGGAGGCCATGCTCCCGTACTTCACGGAAATCTACGGCAATGCTGCCAGCCGGAACCATTCCTTTGGCTGGACGGCGGAGAAGGCTGTGGAAGACGCGCGTGAGCTGCTGGGAAGCGTCATCCATGCCACCGGCAAGGAGATCATCTTCACCAGCGGAGCCACGGAGTCCAACAACATTGCCATTCTGGGCGCTGCCGAGTTTCACAAGAGCAAGGGCAAGCACCTGATCACCAGTCCCATTGAGCACAAGGCGGTCATTGACCCCTTTCATGCGCTGGAGCAGCAGGGGTGGGACGTGACCTTCTTGGACGTGGACAAGGACGGTTGCATTGACCTGGAGCAGCTGGAACGCTCCATCCGTCCGGACACGGTGCTGGTTTCGCTGATGGCAGGAAACAACGAGATTGGCACCCTGCATCCGCTGGCTGAGATTGGACGCATCACGCGCAAGCACGGGGTGCTTTTCCACACCGATGCCACTCAGGCCTACGCCAAGATTCCGATCAATGTGGATGAGATGAACATCGACCTCCTCTCCCTGAGTGGTCACAAGATGTATGGACCTAAGGGCGTTGGGGCGCTGTACGTCCGACGGAAGCGTCCCCGGGCTCGTCTGGCCCCGGTGATGTTTGGCGGTGGCCACGAGCGGGGCCTCCGTTCCGGAACCCTCAATGTGACCGGTGTGGTGGGCATGGCCAAGGCCGCTGAGCTGTGTGCTGAGGAAATGGCTTCGGAAACTGAGCGGCAGATCAGCCTCCGCCAGCGCCTTTACAGCAAGCTGACCGCTGAGCTGGATTACGTCTTCCTCAACGGGCACCCCACGGAGCGGCTTCCGAACAACCTGAACCTGAGCTTCGGGTACGTGGAGGGCGAAAGCCTGATGATGGGCATTGGAGACATTGCGGTCTCCTCCGGATCCGCCTGCACCTCCGCCAGCCTGGAACCTTCTTATGTGCTGCACGCGCTGGGCGTTGGAGACGACCTAGCCCACTCCTCCATCCGCTTCGGCGTGGGTCGCTTCACGACTCTGGAGGAGGTGGATTATGCAGCAGCTGAGGTCACCAAGGCCGTCAAGCGCCTGCGAGAGATGTCTCCGCTTTATGAAATGGTGCAAGACGGCATTGACCTCACGACGGTCCAGTGGACCTCTCACTAATCCCTTTTTGATACAGGAGACTCAATGGCTTACAGTGAAAAAGTGGTTGACCACTACCAAGACCCCCGGAACGTCGGAAGCTTCGGTAAGGAAGAAGAAGGCGTGGGCACCGGACTCGTGGGCGCTCCGGAGTGCGGAGACGTCATGAAGCTGCAGATCAAGGTGGAAGACGACCGCATTGTGGACGCCAAGTTCAAGACCTTCGGATGCGGCTCCGCGATTGCTTCCTCCTCTTTGGCCACCGAGTGGGTCAAGGGCCGGACCCTTGATGAAGCAATGGCCATCAAGAACACCGAGATCGTTGAGGAACTGTCCCTGCCTCCGGTCAAGATCCACTGCTCGGTCCTGGCCGAGGACGCCATCAAGGCGGCGATCAAGGACTACAAGTCTCGAGCCTGAGCCCTTGAGTTCCTTCTCTTGTGAGCAGTGTGAAGCAGCCCTGCAGTCTCGGCTGTTCTGCTTCACCTGCAACACCCTGCAGCACCCTCCCCACACGCTGAGTTACTTTGAGGCCGTTGGTCTGCCGGTGTCCTATGCACTGGACCTCAACGAGCTGGAGGAACGCTTTCAGCAGCTTGTGGTGGAGCTGCATCCGGATTTCTATGCGGCCTCCGGACGCCGTGAACAGCACCAGAGCGAGGTGTCTTCGTCGTTGCTCAACCGGGCGGTGGAGACGCTCCGGAACCCGGTCTCCCGGGCCGCGTACCTGCTTCCACGCCTGGCCGAAACGCCTCTGGACGAACGGAGCCTGCCTCCGGGATTTCTGGAAGAGATGTTTCTGCTCCAGGAGTCGCTGGACGACCTGCTGGAAAGCGGTTCCGCAGAGGAGCAGGCACAGACCCGAAGCGACCTGCAGGCCCGTCATGAGGCTCTGCTCACGGAGCTGCCCCGCCGGTTTGCACAGGCCGAGGCGCAGCCTGATCCGGAAGCCCTGCAGTTCATTCAGACCACGCTCAATGCAGAGCGCTACCTCCGTCGCCTGTTGGAGCGCTTTGACCACTCCTGACCCTCAGTGACCCTTCATGGAACGCATCATCGGTATTGACCTCGGCACCACCAACAGCCTCGCGGCAACCGTCTTTGAGGAAGGCCCGGAGGTGATCGCTCAGGCGGGCGAAAGTCCCATCACCCCCTCTGTGCTGGCCCGCCGGGAAGGGCAGTGGGTGGTTGGGGACGCTGCTCAGCCCTTTCGCTTGACGGCTCCAGAACAGACGGTGTACTCGGTGAAGCGTCTGATGGGACGGGACCTGGAGGAGCTGGAATCCGAGCTCCAGGAGCTGCCTTATGCTGTGGAAGCCGCGCAGCGGAAGCTGGTGAAGGTCCGGGTGGGAGACGAACGCTTCACGCCCCAAGAGGTGTCTGCTGAGATCCTGAAGGAGGTCAAACGCCGGACGGAGGTGATTTTGGGAGAGCCCGTCCACAAGGCGGTGATCACCGTCCCGGCTTACTTTGATGACGCCCAACGGCAGGCCACCCGAGACGCGGCTCAGCTGGCAGGGCTGGAAGCCGTCCGCATCATCAATGAACCGACTGCTGCCGCCATTGCCTATGGTTTGGATGAGCGCAAGGATGGACACGTGGCCGTCTATGACCTCGGAGGAGGAACCTTCGACCTCTCCCTCCTCAAGCTTTCTGGGAAGCTCTTCAAGGTCATTGCCACGCACGGAGACACGCGTCTTGGGGGCGATGACTTCGACCGGGAAGTGGTGGCCCTCCTCCGGGAACAGGTCCGAGCCGAGCATCCGGAGGCACAGTTTCAGGATGCTGGCACCCAGCAGCGTCTGAAGAAGGTGGCAGAGGAGATCAAGGTGCAGCTCAGTGGCTCTCCAGAAGCCGAGTACGTGCTGGAGCTTCCGGAGCTCGGATTCACGCACCAGGGGGTGGTCACGCGAGAGGCCTTTGATGCCGCCATTGCGCCTCTGATTCAGCGGACGTTGGACAGCTGCCGGAAGGCGCTGCAGGACGCTCAGCTGCAGCCGGGAGAGATTGATGAGGTCGTGCTGGTGGGCGGTTCCACCGTGGTTCCGGCAGTCCGGAAGGCGGTTGCGGAGTACTTTGGACGGGCTCCTCATGTGGCCATTGACCCCTACAAAGTGGTGGCCATTGGCGCTGGTATTCAGGGGCACCTGCTGGCAGGAGGACGCCGGGACTTCCTGCTGCTCGATGTCATCCCCCTGGCGCTGGGCATTGAAACCCTGGGGGGAACCTTCAGCAAGCTCATCAACGCCAACACGACCATTCCGGCCGAGGCGACGGAAACCTTCACAACCAACGTGGACCACCAGACGGCCATTGACATCAACATCTTCCAAGGAGAGCGGGAGCTGGTGGCCGACTGTCGGAACCTGGGACGCTTCAAGCTCCGGGGCATTCCCCCCATGAAGGCGGGCTTCCCCTTGGTGGATGTGACCTTCCGGGTGGATGCCAACGGATTGCTCACCGTCTCTGCCCAGGAGAAGCGCAGCGGCACCGAAGCCGAGATTGAGGTCATTCCCTTCCATGGGCTGACCCAACCGGAGATCGACCAGATCATGGAAGATTCCTTTGAGCATGCTCGGGAGGACTTCAATGCCCGTCAGCTCATTGAGTTCCGCTTGACGGCGGAGCGGATGTTCCGGGGGATTGAGCAGTGCTGGTCGGTTGCCGAGGAAACCCTGACGGAGGAAGAGCGTCAGGCCATCCGCGAGCAGATGGAGGTGGTCCGGAACGCCATGGGGGGCCCGGATGCCATGGCCCTGAAGGATCAGATGAACGCCTTGGGGGAACTGACGCGTCCGTTGGCTGATTCGGCGATGGGGCAGGCGGTGCTGCAAACCCTGCAGGAAGAAGCGGCCTGAGCGTTACTTCTTTTCCGGACGGCCCTCGGGAGCCACCGACCAGCTGACCTCAACCAGCCGCTGCGGCTCCAGGTCCTTCAGGGCCTCGCAGTCACTTCGATGCACCCGCACCTCTCGTCCCTGCGTCAGGTAGCCGACAACCGGCACAAACGGTTCCGGGTGACAGCACTTGGCAACCCGCGTCACAATGTCCCCCAGCCCGGAAACCACAAAACGCGCCGGTGCGTTGGGCGCATGCCGGAACTCCCGGGGCGGCTCCAGGGGCTTCAGCGCCTCTTCAGGTTCCGCAAACCACCCCACCATCTCACTGGCCCGCACACTCCCCTCACCAATGCAGAACAGGGTGTGTTCCAGACTCTGGTTCCGGTTGAGCTGACAGGCCTGCTCCAGACGCCCTTCCTTGAGGAGCCGGTTCCAGTTCAGTCCGGCCTGCCGAAACGCCTTCTCCGCCTGCTCAATTCCCTGATGCCGTAGCTCCGCCCGGTGCTGACGACGGATTGCGTAACGGATCTTTTGCCGTGCCCGGGGGGTGACGACAAACTCGAGCCACTCCTTGCTGGGAACCTGCTTGGTGGAGGTCAGGACCTCAGCCTGGCACCCGGAAGGCAGCTTGGTGTCGAGCTTCACAATGGCGCCATCGAGCTTGACGCCCACGGTGGTGTCGCCAATCTTGCTGTGGAGGGCGTAGGCAAAGTCGAGGGCGGTGGCTCCCCGGGGCAGTTCCAGAACCTCATGAGCCGGAGTCTGGACAAAGGTCCGGTCATCGTACCAGTCGAGGGACAGTTCCTGACGTTGCGCCTCTGAGCTGGCGCCTTCGTCCCCCACGCCTTCGTCGTTCAGGCCCCGGCGCTGGTCCTTGTAGCGCCAGTGGGCGGCCACCCCGTACTCGGCAATGGAGTGCATGGCATGGGTCCGGATCTGCACCTCAATGAGGCTGTCTGGGCCCACCTCAAGGGTGGTGTGGAGGGACTGGTAGCCGTTGGGTTTGGGCTGAGTGATGTAGTCCTTGAAACGCTTCTCCTTGGGCTTCCAGCGTTCGTGGATGTAGCCCAGGGCCGCATAGCAGTCCCGGACGCGTGGGAGAATGATGCGGAAGGCGATGAGGTCCTGGATGCGGTCAAAGTCGTAACCGACCTTGGGGAGCTTCTCAAAGATGGAGTAGAACCGTTTGTAGCGCCCCTGAATTTCCGGCTTCATGTGGTGCTGTTCCAGCAGCTCCCGGATGGCCCGGGTCAACTCCTCCACCTGCTGAGCTCGGTCGTCCCGGCGCTTGCCCACCAGCCGCTTCAGGTCCCGGTAGGTTTCGCTATCAAGCATGCGGAAGGCGAGGTCCTCGAGCTCTGCCTTGATCCAGAAGATGCCGAGCCGAGCCGCCAGTGGGGCATAGATGTGGAGGGCTTTTTGGGCAGGAAGGACCACCATTTCGGCGGGGTGGTCGTGCAGGAGCTCAATGCCCTCAAGCCGCACGGCAAGGAGTGCTGCCAGGAGCTGGGTGTTGCGGGCGAGGTTGATGAGCAGCTTCATGGCCGCCATGCCACTCTCGCGAGTGGGCGCCTGCAGAGGACGGTCGAGGAGGTCCCGGAGCGCTTGCTCGTGCAGCTGTGCCTCAGGGGAATCAGGAGGCGGGGCGCCTGGGACGAGGCTGAAGACCGCCTGACGGTAGGGAAGCGAGACCCCCAGCCGTTCCAGTTTTTTGGTCAGACTCGCCTGCAGGGCTTCCGGAGTGACCCCTTCTGGAAGCTGACTCCAGAACGCTCCATCCGTGGCAGGCTGAGCGGGAGAAGGGGGAGTCTGCGGCATAGGGCGGTCACCAAAGTTCCGGAGTGAAACGTGGCCGTTCAGAAGGCACAAAAAAGAATTGACGCTACCTTATTGAAATTCCTGAGCAACCACAAACGTTTCGTGGCGTGGAATTCATGGGGAACGAAACGGAGTCAAGGGGGGAGACAGGGCGTCCGTGAGGGGACACCCCCGGGAGGGGGTGTCAGAGGGACGAGGGTCAGCGGTTGGCGCTGGCCTGCTTCTGCATTTCCGTGATGGGCAGGAAGGGCAGGAAGTTCTGCCCCAGCTCCTTGTCCGCAATCACCTTGTTGCTGGACGGCAGCACGCGTGCCATGGTCTCCAACTGGATCCGTTCTCGGGTGATGTCCTCCGCCTGCCGGTACTCCGCATAGATGGCGTTGAAGCGGTCTGCCTGGCCAATGGCCTGGTTCACGGTTTCATCGTAGTAGGCCTGTGCCTTGTTGAGGATCTGAGCCGCCTCCCCCCGGGCGGTCGGGATCAGGTTGTTCTTGTAACCCTCAGCCTCGTTGATCATCTTCTCCCGGTCCTCCCGGGCGCTGACCACGTCCTTGAACGACTCCTTCACCTGATCCGGAGGGTGGACGTCCTGGAGCTTGACGTTCTCAATGCGGATTCCGGACTGGTAGCTGTTGAGGGTCTCCTGCAGGAGCTGTGCGGTTGCACTCTCAATGCTGCTCTTTCCAACGGTCAGGGCGTCCATCACCTTGTTGTCGCCGACCACCTCCCGCATGGCCGACTCGGCTGCGGCCTTCACGGTTTCTTCTGGCTCGGTCATCTGGTAGAAGTAGTCCTCCAGGTTGGCAATGCGGTACTGCACCGTAAACTGCACGTCCACGATGTTTTCGTCACCCGTCAGCATGAGGGACTCCTTGCGGACCTGCCGGTACTTGGCGGGCGGGCCGGGGTCGATGGTCCGGAAGCCAATCTCGATGCGTCGGATTGCGGTGACCTTCTCAATCTGGACGGTTTCAATGGGACTGGGCAGGTGGTAGTGCGGACCCGGTGTGACGATCTGCTGCACCACGCCAAACCGCTTGATGATGCCCTGCTCCTGAGGGTCCACGATGAAGAAGCCGGTGGCCAGCCAGATCACGACCACGGCCGCAATGGCAAGCATGGCAAAGTTCTTCTGAGGCAGTCCTCCCTTGAACTTCGATTGCAGGTTGTTCAGAAGCTCATCAATGTCCGGAGGATTCTGGTTCTTGTCCCACGGAGATTTCTTCTGATTGCGGTTCCAAGGATCCATGTCAAGTCTCGTTAGATGGCAGGATTCAGAGTCAGGCCGAAAGAATTTCGACGCCGGTTTCGGTCACACGCACCGTGTGTTCCCACTGTGCGGACAGGGACCCGTCAACGGTGACGGCAGTCCACCCGTCCTTCAGAACTTTGCTTTCAGGACGTCCCATGTTGATCATGGGTTCTATGGTAAACACCATGTTGGGTTGGAGCAAGGGGCCGGTGCCCGGTTCTCCATAGTGCAGGATCTGAGGCGCTTCATGGAACTCAATCCCCACCCCGTGTCCGGCAAACTCACGGACCACGGAGTAGCCGTGCCCCTCGGCGTGGCGCTGGATGACGTGTCCAATGTCGCCAACGGTCTTGAAGGGCTTGACCTCCTCAATGCCCAACTGGAGGCACTCGAGGGTCACGTCCACCAGTCGCTTGGCAGGCTCGGCAACGGAGCCGATCAGGTACATGCGGCTGGCATCCCCGTAGTAGCCGTCGAGGATGCAGGTGACGTCAATGTTGATGAGGTCCCCATCCTGAAGCCGGGTCTGGTCCGGGATGCCATGGCAGACCACTTGGTTGAGCGAGGTGCAGACGCTTTTGGGGAAGCCCCGGTAGTTCAGCGGCGCCGGAATGGCTCCATGGTCCAGCGTCATCTCATGGACAAAGGTGTTGATCTCCTCTGTCGTTTGCCCCTCGTGCACAAAGTCGGTGAGGGCATCTAGGATCTGCTTCGTCAGCTGACAGCTGCGACGGATGCCTTCAATCTGCTCCTCGGTCTTGAGGATGATCTTCCGAGAATCTCGGGTCCGGGAGGGACGCGGCGGGGCCGGCGTGGAAAGGAGCGCCTGGGCCCGGTCTTTTCCCCAGTGGCACTTCTTGTACTTCTTTCCGCTCCCGCACCAGCAGGGATCGTTTCGGGAAAGGGACGCTTCAGCAGTTCGCATCGGATCTCCGACGTGGCTCATTTCAAAAAGGTGAACAGGCGGTCGAGGTGGTACCCGCTAAACAGGGTCTCTCGGGGGTCGTGGGACCAGTAGATGAACTGCCCCTTGCCCATGATGGTGTTGATGTCGACAAACCCCCAGAAGCGACTGTCGGCACTGTTGTAACGGTTGTCCCCCATCACAAAGAGCTTCCCCTCTGGAATCGTCACCGGACCAAAGAAGCTCACCGGCGCAGTGCCCCGGGCTTGCAGGCGCTGGAGCGGATCATAAAAGGCATAGGGCTCCTCCAGTGGCTCTCCGTTGATGAAGACCTGGTCGTTGCGGACCTCCAGGGTCTCTCCCGGAAGGCCCACCGCCCGCTTGATGTAGTCCACTGACGGATCACGGGGGTACGGGAAGATGACAATGTCTCCGCGCTCCACCGTCTGCGGAAAGAGCTTTGTGCCGGTGAACGGCACCGGTGACCCATAGGTCCACATGGACGCAAAGATGTGGTCCCCGATCTGGATGGTCGGGATCATGGACCCGGACGGAATCTTGAACGGTGCCACAAAGTAGGTCCGGACCACGGTGGCCACCACCAGGGCAAAGACCAGGGCCTCGACCCACTCCCGGATGGTGCGGTTGTGGATCCACTTGTCCAGCCGCAGGTACCCCTTGGCCTGACGGACGATCACCGATTCGTACGGGGCCAGCTCCCCGGCCGCCGGCATGGCCCGGAGCTGTCCCAAAAACGCTTCCTGGGTCTCAAACCACTTCTCTTCCAGAGACTCCAAATTTTCAATCGCAGTGGTACTCAGTCCCTTTTTGCGCAGCGATTTGAGAGCCTTCCGGGAGAGTTTGTAGGAGATGATCATGATGAGTTAGAACTACCGAACAAGGTCATGGGAGAAATATCAAATATCCTGAATCGCAGACGGGAAATAGTCAATGTTTCCTGCACGCTCCAGTCGGGAAGGGACGCCGCTCTTCTTGCGGTTCCTGCGGATTCCGGGCATAGTAAAGCCCGCTGACCCTCCCGGGTTCGACCGGCGTGTGCTTCAACGGAGAATTGCGTCTCCGGTGATGCCGATGGCCTAAGGCTGGGGGAGCACCTGACCCGAGGAGCGACGCCCGCTCCAGGAACCTCACAGCAGCAACGGATTTCGGTGGCTGACCTCTTCCCTTTTGCATCAGACGATGCAGCCTTTCTGCATCACCTGCGCTCGGCGCTCCCGTACCTAGAGGGCTTCCGCGAGACGGTGATGGTTCTGCACTTAGACGGAGCCTTGCTGACCGAGCCCTCCGGACGCCTGCTGGAAGACATCATCCTCTTGCACCAGGCTGGGCTGCGTCTGGTGTTGGTTCCGGACGTCACGCCGCAGCTGCAGGAGCAGTTCGAGGCGGCCGGCATCCCGGTGCAGTGGCAGGAGCAGCGCCTGCTGGTCACTGCCGAGCACCTGCCACAGGTGCGTCCGGTGGTGGCCTCACTGGTGTGGGGACTGCTTCATCACTTCAGCGCGTCGCATCCGCGTCTGCGTCCCCTGACCAGTTACTGGATCCAGGCGGAACCGATGGCGCTCCTCAATGCTCCGGAGGACCACCGCTGCGGACGGGTGCAGCAGGTGGACCTGGTGGCCTTGCGGGCCGCGTTGGAGCAAAGCGGCCTGGTGATTGTGCCGCCGTTGGCCGTTGGCGAGAAGGGACGGGAGTGGGTGCTGGCCTCCACCGAAACCGCAGTGGCGCTGGCGTCCGGACTGCGGAGCCGCAAGCTGATGCTCATTGGCGCAACGGCGCTGGAGATGCCGGAGCAGGGCCTGCAGCTGACCACCGAGGCGATGGAGCAGTGGCTGCAGCAGCAAGCGCTGACCCCGGCACGTGCCGCCGAGTACCAGGCTCTGGTGCAGGGCTGCCGACGGGGGGTCGCCCGCTGTCAGCTCATCGATGGCACCCTGGAAGGCAGCCTGCTGGCCGAGCTGTTCCGGCCTTCCGGAGTGGGGGTGCTGGTCACCGACAGCCAGTACCATCAGGTCCGTCCCGCCCGCTTGAGCGACATTCCGGCCATTCAACGCATCCTGCAGCGTCCCGTGCAGCAAACCGCCCTGGTGCTGCGGACACCGGAGGACCTGACCCGGCACATCGACCGCTTCCTGCTGTTCTGCCTCGATGAGGAGGTGGTGGGGTGCTGCGAGTTGATCCGCTATGAAGAGGAGCTGGCTGTGGAAGTCGGCAGCCTCGCTGTGGACAGCACCTTCCGGAACCGTGGGGTGGGCCGGGAGCTGCTGCAGGCCGCCCTGGAGCAGGCCCGGGAGTGGAACTGCACACTGCTGTTTTCCCTGACGACGGGGAGCGCGCACGTCTTTGTGCAGGCAGGACTGCGTCCGCTGGCCGCTGAGCACCTGCCGGAGCGCAAGCAGCAGGCGTACGACTTTCAGGACTCGGTGGTGTACGGCAAGCGGTTGCCGACCCGGGAGGGTTAGACGTATCCGTTTTGCTGGATCGCCTCCTGAAGCGGGTCAATGCCCCAGCGCTGCAGCAGCGTCTCCCAGCGGTGGGAGTAGTCGAAGTGGAGGATGAGGTCGGTTTCCAGCGGACCCAGCCACCACGACTCCTCCTCAATCTCACGGTCCAGCTGATCGGCGCCCCACCCGGAATAACCGCAGCCCAGGTGGTACTGCGCGGGGCCATGGTCCTCAATCAGGGCCTTGAGCACATCGGGCGCGGCACTGAGGTTCAGCTCGGGAGAAAGGCGGCTGGTGCTTTCTCCCTCAAAGTCGTTGGTGTGCACCGCCCAGAAGGACTCGGGCTGCACCGGACCTCCCACCAGCAGAGGCACCTCAAAGGCCGGGTGGTCCTTGAAGGCATCCGTGAGGACCTCCTTCACCTGCAGGGTTGAGGGCTGGTTCATGACCAATCCAAAGGCCCCGTCCCGGTCGAAGTTGCACAGCAGAATGATCGTTTTGGAAAAATACGGATCCTGCAAATTAGGCATCGCTGCTAAAATCCCAGGTATGTCGCTCATGGTCCAGGTTCGGTTGGTTCGCAATCCAGAGGAACGACGATGCCGCTGAGTTCCCGTTCGGCGACGCCGTCCGCCTTTCTCAAGGCCATTGGCTACGAGGCTTCTGAGTCGTCTGCCCCGCTTTCGGCCCTTTCGGTGCTGCAACGCATCTTCGAGGCAGCCGGACAGAAGCATTTAATGCAGTTGGCGCAACTTCGCAAGCTCTGGTTACAGGAGCTTGATCCGTTCCTGACCCAGAACACGTATCCGCGGAACTTTTCGGTGACCCGTCAGTTTACCCTGACCCCCACGTACGTGCAGCAGGTGACCGATGCGCTCGGGGCGACCCCCTGGACCGCGGTGCTGCAGCGTCTCGAAGGCCGCTCGTTCCCGCGTCCGGACGTCTTCTTTGGGGCGCTGCGGAAGGGGCTGAAGCGGCACCTGACGGAGGAGGAACAGGCGGTGCTGCGCCGGCGGGCGGAGTTCCGGCTTCAGCAGGTGGTGCTGCACCTGACCGTGTACGATGGCTCCATTGCTCAGGCGATTCGTTTTGAAGAGGCCACCTACCTCCGCCTGTTCCATCAGCACCTGCCGGGGCTCCAGGTAGACGCGATTCGGTGCCACGTGGGGGACCTGGCCCAGACCCGGAACGACCAAGAGGTCGCCGCCGACCTGGCGGAGCGCTGGCAGCACCTGGTGCCACCGGAGTGGCAACACGGCACCATGCCCGCTTTTGTGCACCGGGTTTCCCCCAACCGGGCCTCACTCGTGGTGTATGTGGCCTCTGCCGAACGCCGTGAGGCCCTCATCCGGACCTTTGGGCTCCACTGGCTGCAGCGGCACCTGCATGCCCAGGACCCTAGCTGGCAGCAGGCGTTTCAGCGAGTGAGCCTGATGGTGCAGTCGCACCTGAATCCCGAGCAGGTCCGGGGACACACCCGTTCGCTTGCCGGACGTCAACCGACTTCTGAACCACGGCCTCGGGCCGACTTTCCCTCCTCTGCCCCCCCGTCCAGGGGCTCGGTGGAGGAACGCTTTCAGTCAATGATGGAGCGCATGCGGCAACGGGCCTCGGGCGCGTGATGCCTGCATTCGTGTCAGGAAGGAGACCAGGATGGAATTCCAGCAGTCCTACTTTGAACCACGGATTCGCCTCGGCATGGTGGGCGGTGGAGAAGGCGCCTTCATTGGAGCCGTGCACCGGCTTGCGGCCCGCATGGACGACCGCTACGAGTTTCTGGCCGGTGCCCTGTGTGCCGATTCCAAACGCGCCCTGCAGTCCGGGCTGGCCCTCGGCCTTGACCCCAGCCGCTGCTACGGACACTACGAGGAGATGGCCCGGGCGGAAAGTGAGCGTCCGGACGGAATTGAGGCGGTGGTGATTGTGACCCCCAACCACCTGCATGTGCCCGTGGCCCGGACGTTTCTGGAAGCCGGAATTCACGTCATCTGTGACAAGCCCCTGGCCGCCAACCTAGAGGAAGTCACAGGGCTGCAGGAGCTGGCCGCCCAGCAGCAGTGCCTGTTTGCTGTGACCTACAATTACAGCGGTTACCCCCTGATTCAGGAAGCCCGGCACCGGGTGTCCAACGGAGAGCTTGGCCGCATCCGGGTCGTCCAGGTCGAGTACCCGCAGGACTGGCTGAGCACCGATCTGGAACGCAGCGGACACAAGCAGGCCGAGTGGCGGACTGATCCGGCACGAGCGGGCAACGGCGGGAGCCTAGGCGACATTGGCACCCACGCCTTTCACCTCGCCTGCTTCGTCAGCCTCCTGACCCCAGAGGCCCTGCTGGCCGACCTGCACTCCTTTGTGCCGGGGCGGCAACTGGACGACAACGTTCACGTCCTCCTCCGCTTTGCCGAAGGCGCCCGGGGCATGCTCTGGGTGAGCCAGGTGGCGCCGGGACACGAAAACGACCTGCGCCTGCGCATCTATGGGGAAAAAGCGAGCCTCCAGTGGGTGCAGTCGGAGCCCAACACCCTGCTGTTCACCCCCCTGGGGGAACCGCCTCAGCGTCTGACACGAGGGGGACCCGGGCTGTCGTCTAAGGCGGCACGGGGAACCCGGGTGCCAGCAGGGCTTCCGGAAGGGTACCTAGAAGGATTTGCGAACCTCTACACGGACATTGCCGAGGCGCTCCTGGCCCTCCGGCGGGGGGAGCCGATTCCCGAATCGGTGAGCTTTCCTGGGCTGGACGCCGGAGTTGACGGCATGCGGTTCATTGAGGCAGCGCTCCGTTCGCACCAGTCAGGCAACCAGTGGGTGGCCTGGCCAGACGTCTGAGGTTTCATTCACGCCAGACGCCGGTCCTGATCGGCGTCCCCCCTTTATAGACGGTTGGTTTCTAAGATCGCCTCCGTCTCTTTCCAGATCTGTTCAGCAACTTTCTCGTCATTCACCAGGTCGATCGTTTTTGAAAGTTGTGTTTTTGAAAAGTACTCTCCGGTTACATTTGAGACTTCCTCCGCTGTGGCTAAATACACAATCGGTTCAGCTCCTGCCTCCGGTTTTGAGATGAAGAAATTTAATAATTTGCTGAACCATCTGGGATACTCTCTGAAAACGTCCGTTCCAATCACTCCCGGATGAACCGAGTTGACCGTAATGGATTGCCCCCTCAGCCTTTTTGCCATTTCTTTGGTGAAGATGATAATGAGTCGTTTTGAATTGGCATACGCTTGACTGCCATCAAATTTTTGGGTGGAAGACGGCTTTGCTAGGGTGGCCTCGCCTCTTTTGTATAATTCGGATGAGAGGTTGATGATTCTTCCGTGAGTGCTTTTCTCAACTAATGGCAGCAGTAGGTGGGTC
>CBFIGY010000012.1:0-87112 GCA_965662235.1 uncultured bacterium | reverse complement strand
ACGGCTACACCATGACCGACATCGAAGTGAACATGTCCTACAGCTTCTAATTGAAGCCGTAAGACCGAGCTCACGCTCAACGTCGCTAAGCGGGGCCCTCCGGACGGAGGCGCCCCGCTTTTTTCGTTTCAGGCCCCTGAAACCCTCTCCTCGACTCCTGTAGCCCTCTGTACGGCACGCAGCTCCCCTCTCTCAGCTTCCTTTCAACTTCCCCCTGCGGCTCCGCTCAGGAACGCAAGAACCCGGGTTGTCTTGCTCACTTCCCTGCTCAGCTTAACCGTCCCCTCGATTCCGCGCTTAGCTTAACTATTCTCCCTCGACTCCGCTCCAGGCATGAGAACGGGCCTTCTCAGCCCAAACGAAGAGAAAACCCGCTTCTCCCTTTGACTCTGCTCCGGGGGAGCCTCAACAAAGCGTTCAGGAAAAAAACAGGACGTCCGCTTAACGAAGCTCACAGAGGGAAAGCAGTACGACAGCTCCGAACCAAAACAAAGGAGAAGACGAAGGAGCAGAAAGCGCCCCATCCCCCCCCAGAGTGGAACCGAAGGAGCAGGAAAAACGGAACCGAGGGAGCAGGAAAGAAGTGCGTCGTCTGCAAGGACGCGTTGGCGTTTAGGGCAGCACCGGTGTCACCCAGCGGTACGCCGGTTCAAAGGGAGGAATGGAGGCGAGGTTCAGCTGTGGATTGACCATGGGCACCGGGACATGCCCATTGAGCGAAACCGTAATCTGAGCCGTCACAATGGGCGTAAATCCCGCGTTGGCCTGCACCAGGTCAGACAGGTGGTGAGCGAACTGCAGCACCATGTTGGGGTTCCCGGCAAAGCTCCGGATCTGCGAGGCGTTCAGGTAGTCCTCCAGCGGCGCATAGCGGACTTCCTTGGTCTGCGGGTGCTGCAGGTCAAACCGGACGTCGATCTGCTTCTGCCGGAGCATCATCCGCCACGCAAACAGGTGCCCTTCTTCGTGCCACAGCGTCCACCCGGGATAAAGGAAGTGCCGGAAGGGAAACAGCAGGTGGAAGACCACAAAGACCCCAACCACCGCCACCACCCACTGCGGAGCCGGAGCCGCGGATTGACGGGTGGCCCGCTCCTGATACCAACTCGTGAGGCGCTGCTTGAGCCCTGTCGGAATCAACCGCCGTGGAAAATCCGGAGGAAAGTAAAGAAGCGTCAGCGCCAGCGAGAGCATGGGGAAGATGCCAATGTCAAAGACGAAGTAGTTGTGGGTGTGAAAGAGAACCGCGGCCAAAAACGCCGGCAGGCGTGTCGGCTTCCAGAGCACGGCAAAGGGCACCAGCAGGTCAAACAGCATTCCGGACCACGCGTAGAAAACGGGCACCCAGCTCAGGTGCATCACCTGCTCCCACGCCGTTCCTTCCAGCCCCTTCCCAATCAGCGCCAGCGTCGCTCGGCCACTGAGCCACTCCGGATCCATCTTCGCAATTGCGCCATACACATAGGCCAGGGTCATGGGAAACCGGACGGTCCACAGCCAAAATGCAGGCAACTCATCGCTTGCCGGCTGGCGACGCCACACCACATCCAGTGACCAGGCCCGGTTGAGCGGCACCAGCATCAGCAAAAATCCAAAGAGCGCAATCAGGTAAAAGTGGTTGTTGTAGTACGCCCGATCAATCAAAAAAACGTAGGTATAGGCGAAAAAGAAGACCGCTGTTGCCAACCGATAAAAGAGCCCTAATGCGATCAGGAAACTGGAAACGCCAATGGCCGCAAAGACCCAGTACATCCCGTCTCCAGGCAAATCCCCCACCCACTGAAACCACTCATACTTGAAGTGAAACCGCTGCTGAATGTAGAGGTCTTCAATCCAGTTGTAGAGAAAGAAGCGGGTCACTTCCCACGTCATGATCAGTCCAAAGGCCACTCGCAGCAGAACCAGGCTGGCGACGTCGGTGGGGGTCTGCAGCATACGAGAGAGGCGGTGAAGCACAGGGGTCGACATAGGGTGATGATGTTAGAAGATTCGGAGTTGGGCCGGCAAACGATACAGTTCCCGGAGTGACCGGAACTTGCAAGCCAGTTGGGTTCAGGCGCCGGTTCGCGTTGCACCTCCGGACGTCTTCGCTTAGGGTAAGGCTTTTCCGAATTTTCCTGCAAAGAGGAGCATGCTCGGTCGCCGGTTTCACTTTCGTGGACGCGTTCAGGGGGTGGGATTCCGTCCCAGCGTCTGGCGAGTGGCACAGCACCACCGCCTGACAGGACGCGTGTACAACGATCGCGCCGGAGCCACGGTGGAACTGTGGGGAAGCCCCAGCGTCCTTGAAGCCTTTCCGCATGAACTCCTTGCCGAGCTGCCGTCAGTCGCTCAGCTGGAGTCCTGGACGTCGGAGCCCCTGTGCGGGGAGCCTCCGGAGGCGTTCACCATTGCAGCCAGCGCGCTCAGGGGCACGGGTCCGCAGGTGCTGCCCGATCTGGCCACCTGTGCAGACTGCCAGCAGGAACTGCAGAATGCGCAGGACCGGCGCTTTCGGTATGCCCTCACAAACTGCACACAGTGCGGCCCCCGCTACACCATTCTCCACGCCGTCCCTTACGACCGCTCCCGGACCAGCATGGCAGCGTTTCCGCTCTGTGGCACCTGTGCAACGGAATACGCCAACCCCGCCGACCGGCGTTTTCATGCGCAGCCCATCGCGTGTCCAGAGTGTGGACCGACGGTGCACCTAGAGGTCTGGAACCCGCCCGCGCTGGTGCTTCCGGAAGATCCTCTCACCGCGGCAGCGCAGTTGCTGCGTCAGGGCCATATTGTTGCCGTGAAGGGCCTGGGCGGCTTCCACCTCGCCTGTGACGCACAGCAACCGGAGGTCGTGGACCGCCTCCGGACCCGCAAGCACCGTCCGGACAAGCCGTTTGCACTGATGGCCAAGGACCTCGCCACGCTCCAAAAATTCAGCCTCGCTCCGCCAGCAGCACAGGCGTGGCTCCGGCATCCTGCGGCGCCCATTGTTCTTCTGGATCGGCGGCCTGATGCTTCACTTCCGGACTCGCTGGCTCCCGGACACACCACGCTGGGGTGGATGCTTCCGTACACGCCACTGCATCACCTCCTCTTTGCGCAAGGACCAGAGGTGCTGGTGCTCACCTCCGCCAACCCACCCGGCGCCCCGCAGTGCCTTGAGGAAGAAGAGGTCCGGACGCAGCTGGGACACGTTGCCGACGCGCTTCTGGGACACACCCGCCCCATCGTCAACCGCTGCGATGACTCTGTGCTCCGGGTGCTGCCCTCAGGACCTCAGATGCTGCGCCGCGCTCGTGGTTTTGCTCCAGAGGCCTTTCCACTGCCCCCCGGCTTCACTGAGGCACCGCCCCTACTCGCCTGTGGCGCTGACCTGAAAAACACCTTCTGCCTCCTCCAAGGCGGGCAGGCCGTGCTCTCGCCCCATCTGGGGGACCTGCATGAGTTCCGGACCCATCAGGCCTACCAGAACCTCATTCAGCGCTTTTTGGAAATGTACGACACGCGCCCCGAACGGGTGGTCACCGACCAGCATCCTGATTACGCATCAACCCGTTTTGGGGAAAACTGGGCCCGTGAACACACGGTGCCGCTCCTGCAGGTGCAGCACCACCACGCCCACCTTGCGGCCTGCCTTGGCGAACACCAGGTTCCACGTGATGCCCCTCCGGTCTGGGGATGGCTGCTGGATGGGCTGGGACTCGGAGACGACGGGACCTTCTGGGGCGGAGAACTCTTTTATGGAAACTACCAGCAGTTTGAGCGGATCGGGCGCCTGAAGCCGATTCCTCTCCTCGGGGGCAACCAAGCGATGCGGGAACCGTGGCGCAACACCGTGGCCCACCTCGACCAGAGCCTTGGGCTGGAAGTGCTCTTTCAGGAGTTCCCGGACCTTCCCCTCACCCGGAGGCTGCAGCAGAAGCCCTGGCCCACCCTGCAGGCCCTTGCGTCTCAAAGCCCGCGCTCCAGCTCCGGAGGACGCCTGTTTGACGCCGTTGCCGGCGCGCTGGGGTTGGGTCCAGAACAGATCACCTTTGAAGGACAGGCCGCCCTGCTGCTGGAGGCTCAGGTGGACCTGACGCTTCCGCACACCTACCCCTTTGCCTGGGAACTCGAGTCCGCTTCCGGACTGCTGGAGCTCAACCCACGTCCCTTCTGGAAGGCACTGCTCCGGGACCTTCAGCAAAAGGCACCGCTGCCTCAGCTGGCCACCGGCTTCCACCGGGGACTGGCCCAGGCCCTTGTCGAGGGACTGCAGCAGGCACAGCAAAGTCACCCGTCTATCCGTACCAATACGGTTGCACTGGCGGGCGGGGTGTTCCAAAATAAGAGGCTGTTGACTCTGCTGGAAACGCAGCTGCAGCAAGCCGGCTTTCAGGTCCTCCGTCCTCAGCAGGTTCCCGCCCATGATGGGGGCCTTGCGCTGGGACAAGCGCTCATTGCAGCGGCACGGACCCTTGACTCCCTTTCCCTTTCTTCTTAGAAACAGAAGCCTTATGTGTTTAGGAATTCCTGGACAGGTCATCGCGGTGGATGATGCCGAACGGCGACAAGCCACTGTCAACGTTGGTGGAGTCCAACGGGTCGTCAACCTAGCCTGTGTGGTGGAAGACGCTGCTGAAATGGAGGCCGCGGTTGGCACTTGGGTGCTCGTGCACGTGGGCTTTGCCCTCAGCCGCATTGATGAAGACGAGGCCTACCAGACCCTGAAGCTCCTCAGCGCCTTGGGAGAATTGGCTGAACACGCCGACACGGCAGCTTCCGCAGGATAACATGCAGTTTGTCACCGAATTTCGCGACCCTGAAAAAGTCCGAACCCTGCGGCAGCGCATCCAGGAGCAGGTTCAGCAACTGGGAGCCTCCGCCCAGGCGCCCATCCGGTTGATGGAGGTCTGCGGCGGTCACACGCACACCATCTTCAAGTTTGGCCTCGATCAGTTGCTTCCGGAAGGCGTTGAGCTCATTCATGGTCCGGGATGTCCGGTGTGTGTGCTCCCCCTAGAGCGTGTTGATGCGGCCGTAGCGTTAGCGGAGCAGCCGTCGGTGATTCTGGCCACCTTCGGAGACGCCCTCCGGGTTCCGGGCTCTCAGAAAAGCCTCCTCCAGGCCAAAGCAGAAGGGGCCGACGTCCGCATCGTGTACTCTCCGGAAGACGCCCTCCGCCTCGCTCGCCAGCATCCGGACCAAGAGGTCGTTTTCTTTGCGCTCGGTTTTGAGACCACCATGCCCAGCACCGCTCTGACCGTGCTGCAGGCGGCTCAGGAGGAGGTGCGCAACTTTTCCATCCTCTGCCAGCACATCACCATTCCAGCAACCCTGCGGGCCGTGCTCGAGGATCCCGACCAGCGCATTGACGCCTTCATTGGTCCCGGACACGTCAGCATGATCATTGGGCTGGCGCCCTATGCCTTCATTGCTGAAGAATTCCACAAGCCGCTGGTGGTTTCCGGGTTTGAGCCGTTGGACGTCCTCCAGTCCATTTGGATGCTCCTCCAGCAGCTGCAGGAACAGCGGTGCGCCGTGGAAAACCAGTACCGGCGCGTGGTTCCAGAAGCCGGCAATCCTGCCGCACAGCGTGCCGTGGAACAGGTGTTTGAGCTGAAGGAATCCTGTGCCTGGCGGGGACTGGGCACCATCCCGAATTCCGGGGTGCAGCTGCGTCCGGCCTTTGCTGCTTTTGACGCGGAACAGCGCTTTTCCGTCACCACTGAACCCGGCTCCGAGCTGGAAGGCTGCCAGTGTGGAGACGTCCTCCGGGGGCACCTGAAGCCAGCCCAGTGCCGCATGTTTGGCACCCGCTGCACCCCAGAGCAACCACTGGGTGCCCTGATGGTTTCCTCAGAAGGCGCCTGTGCCGCCTACTACCGCTACCGTTCCCGCCAGCAAGCTCACACCGCTGTGCCGTCATGAAGCGCTCCACCATCACCCTCGCACACGGAAGTGGCGGACGCGCCACCCAGGAGCTGATCGATCAGGTGCTGCTGGAAGCCTTCGGGCGCCCGGACGCTCACGGACTTCAGGATCAGGCGCAGCTGACCGTTCCTCCCGGGCATCGGGTCGCCTTCACCACTGACAGCTTTGTCGTCAACCCGCTCTTCTTTCCCGGTGGCACCATCGGCACCTTAGCGGTCAATGGCACCATCAACGACCTCGCCGTGGGAGGCGCTCTGCCACTGGCGCTGAGCTGTGCGCTGATTCTGGAGGAAGGACTGGAGTTGGAGGTTCTCGAGCAGGTGGTGCAGTCGATGGCCCACGCGGCGGCTCAGGCCGGCGTTCCCATTGTGACCGGGGACACAAAGGTCGTGGAACGGGGCGCAGCAGATCGGCTGTTCCTCAACACCTCCGGGATTGGCCTGGTGCCTGCCAGCTGCACCATTGCGTCCTACCAGGCTCAGCCGGGAGACGTGATCCTCGTTAGCGGCTTCATCGGTGACCACGGCGCTGCCATTGTGGACGCCCGGGGCGAGCTGCATCTGGAGGTTCCGGTTCAGAGTGACTGTCAGCCCCTGCATCGTCTGGTGCAGGCGATGCTTGCAGCCTCTCCGGACGTGCACTGCCTGAGGGATGCCACCCGTGGCGGCGTCGCTACCGTTCTCAATGAATTTGCCCGTGATTCCGGCGTCTGCCTCCGGCTTCAGGAAGACCGCCTGCCCATCCGGGAGACCGTCCAGGGCGTGTGCGAACTGCTGGGACTGGACCCACTGTACCTTGCCAACGAAGGCCTCCTTGTGGCCGTTGTTCCGGAAGCCGCTGCCTCGGTGGTGCTGGACGCGATGCGACGTTGCCCGGAAGGGGCTCAGGCCTGTGTCGTTGGACAGGTGGAAGCAACCCCCCGGAACACCGTGGTGCTGGAGACGCCTTACGGCGCCGAACGGATGCTGGACGTCCTCCACGGCGATCAGCTTCCCCGGATCTGCTGACAGCATGCACGAGCTGGCAATCACCGAACAGTTGGTGGCCTCTGCCGTGGCCCACGCTGCAGGGCGGTCCGTTGTCCGGGTGAAGCTGCAAATTGGGCAACTGAGTGGGGTGATGGCAGAGGCGGTCCGCTTCTGCTTTGCTCCCTGCACCGATGGCACCGTGCTCGAAGGCGCTCACCTAGACATTGAGGAGCCTCCGGGGCAGTTGAAGTGCCTCGACTGCGGGGCCACGTTTCCGGCCTCCACGCTTTATGAACCCTGTGCCTGCGGCTCCTTTCGGACCTCTGTCGCGTCTGGCACCGAACTGTTTCTTCAGGAAATCGAGTTGCGCTGATGTGTACCACCTGTGGCTGCTCCGAGGGAGCCGTTGTCACGCTGACCCACCTTCCTCAAAAGTTGGGCCCTGTTTCGCAAATCACCCCGTCGGTTCCGGCCAAGGCGCCAGCGCCCGCGGCTCCACCTGACGTCCTGCACCTTGAAGAGAACCTGCTTGCCTACAACGCCCAGCTTGCGCTCAAGAACCGCAACTGGTTTGCGGAACAGCGCATCCTTGCCCTGAATCTGGTCAGCTCTCCTGGCTCAGGAAAGACCGCTCTGCTCGAGACCACCCTCCGGACGCTCCAGCCAGAATTCCCCTTGGCGGTGATTGAAGGCGACCAAGCCACGCAGCATGATGCCGAACGCATTCACCGTACCGGATGCCCCGCGGTTCAGGTCAACACCGGTACCGGATGCCACCTGGAGGCCCAGATGGTGTGGCAAGGCGTGGAGCAGCTGGGCCTGGATCCGGGCACAGTCCTCTTCATTGAAAACGTTGGGAACCTTGTCTGTCCAGCCCTGTTCGACCTAGGAGAGGCCGCAAAGGTTGCCATCCTCTCGGTCACAGAGGGGGAAGACAAACCCCTGAAGTACCCTCACATGTTTCAGGCTGCCTCGGTGATGCTGCTGAACAAGATCGACCTCCTCCCGTATGTCGATTTTGACCCAGACCAGTGCGAAGCCTTTGCCCGGCAGGTCAACCCAGACCTGACCTTCTTCCGCGTCTCTGCCCGAACTGGAGAGGGACTCGACGCGTGGCACCACTGGATCCGGAAGCAGCTTCCTGCAGCCCCGTCCTCGTCCCCCTCTTCCCTCTGAAGCGCTCCCGTCGCTCCATTGCTCCCACACGGCCTGCTCAGGGCTGGTAAAAAGCGATTGACAAGCCCCCTCAATGCACTCAGCATTGAAAGACCATTCCCGCAAACCTTGCCCCCGCCGGAGGCGCAAGGGCTTGTCCGATATTCTTTCAAGGAGGTCTCCTATGAAGCACCACTATTGGCAAATTTATTTTTTTCTGATCCTTCTGCTGGGTTTGGGAGGATGCGCCGATCAGATTCTGGACTCGGCCAGCTCCGACCCCACCCCTTCCATCACAGCAGGCGAAGAGGCCGCAACGGCGACCATTGCGCAGTTCAGCACAGACGCCGGACGGGTTCCACAACCCAACGACATCATTTTGAGCTCCGTCAACAGCACGCTCCGCAGCGCTGGGGCCTCGACCTTGACAGGAACCGCCAAGACCATGCCCCTACGCATCCCCTTCAGCGGTGCCCTTCCCAACCTCTACTCAGATAACGGGAGCCTTGACTCGACCGTCAGCCTCCTGTATGCGCAAAACATTCTCATCTTTCCCGAAGATAATCCCAGTGCTGTGGTTAGTCCTTTGCCCACGCATGACTTTGCAGGAACTGCTGTAACCGGAGGCACCTTCAAATCCGTTTATCAGGACTCCAATGGTGACCTGGTTCTGGTACCGGGAGGCAGTACGTTCACGGACAACAAAACCTACATCGTTGCCGTCAAGAAGGCTCTTGGAGATGCCAACGGAGACGATCTTGAGGCGGACATCCTCGGTGATCTGCTGATGGGGCCGAATAAAATTGTGGAGAACGGCAAGATCGTCAACACCCTCATCCGCGAAAAATACAAAGCAGAGAGCGATGGAGGACTGGCCAGCGCCACAGCCCTAGAGGGCGTCCGTAGCGCGTACAACGGCACCATTGTCGCGGCCTTGAAAGCTTCCAACGTTATCAGTGAGTACACGGACCTAGCGCTGCTGTACACGTTTACTACTGAGGAGCCTGCCAGCTCAGCAGAACAGAGCGCGGCAGCTTCTCTTTTGACTGCCATGACTGGAAATATCGGGAACTCCACAACAGCCTTTCTGGTTGACCCCGTCTGGGAGAGCGCCACTTCTTTAGGCGCTTATGCCCAAGGAACGGCGTTAGCGCCCTCCACAGACAACACCAGTGTGACTGGGGCCGATTTGAAGGCGACCCTACAAGCCATCTTCAGTGCAGGTGGTGCCACTGTTCCCATGGACAATATTGACACGGTTTACAAAGGGTACTTCCCCTGCCTGAACTTTCTTGCCGATAACGGGGAAGACTCGGTCACCGGCGTCACCCAGTGGGCCTTGGATCTTCAGAACAGGGCCGCCTCTCCCGGAAGCGACTGCCCCAACAGCGTCACCGGCATGACAGGGAAAATCGGCGTCTGGGTCATCAAGCCCGCCAGTCCCACAGGAGTCGTGATCTATCAGCACGGCATCACAAGCAACAAGGACACCGTCTTCGCCATCGCCAACACCCTTGCAGGGTATGGGATGACCACTGTTGCTATGGACATTTGGGGGCACGGGGAGCGCGCCTATGAGGATGCTGACGCCGATGGGACGGTAGAGAATACACTGGCTCAGAGCTACGGAGACTCCGGAGGGCTCTTCATGCGACCGGACAACCCCGTCCTCACAGTGGGTTACATGATCCAGACGCAAGCCGACCTCACTCGCCTGAATGTTCTGCTGCAAGCCAACCCAGAGCTGCAAGCCGCTGTTGGATTCACCCCCAACCCCAGCACCATCCAATTCCTTGGCGTTTCGCTGGGAGGCATCATTGGAGCCAACCTTGCCGCAACGGGTCAGTACCCAGCGGGTAAGTTTGTCCTGAACGTTCCAGGAGGAGACCTCAGTGACATCATCCTGAATGGCGAATTTGGAGAGCAGGTCCGCAACACGGTTGCCCAGTCACGTGGCTACGACCTCAGCACCAAAGCTGGGGTTTACGCACTGAACAGCACCCTGCTTGGGGTTGATTTCCTAGCCTCCCATGCCACCTTCTCAGGCTCCGTGGACCCCCTTGCCTCTGCTAACCGGACGTATCCAGCTCAAGTCCTCCTGCAGGAAATGCAGGGCGACTCGGTGGTTCCCAACAACAACACCGCAATGCTCGCCCAGGCAATGGGGTTGACCAACCTTGAAGATGGGGACACGGCAACAGACAACGCCAGCAACCCACGGACGCGCTGGACCCTGAAAACCGCCAACTATACCGGTGGGACCCCCGGCCATGGATTCTTGCTGGACGCGGCGACCACTGCCACCCAGCAGGGACAGCTGCAGGCTGCCTGCTTCTTGGCAACAGGTAAAATCCCCGATCCTTCCAAAACCATTGATCCACTTACCTGCTCGAACTAACCCTGAGGAGAATGACATGAAAGCGATTCGTACCTTCTTCGCCGCATTCTCCTGTGCGGCGCTTGCCTCCACAACCTTTGCGGCCGGCTTTCATACCGGCCAGTCCGGTGCCTCCTACACGGGGCAGGGACAAACCGGTCTGACCTTTTTCGACAACGCCGGACTGGTGGCACAGAACCCCTCTGCCATGGTGAAGCTGGAAAAGGGCAATCACTTCTACGGAGGTGTAGGGCAGTACCAGACCAAGTTCAGTTACGAGGACCTAGAGGGCAACAATGCGGTAGACACCACGCACCCGTCCGCGATGGTGCCGCACCTCTACCTCATGCACAACTATGGCGACTGGGCTGCCGGCACCGGAATCTACTTCCCCTTCAACTCCTCCATCGAGTGGCCTGAAGACTGGGCCGGCCGAGACGTGCTGACCAAGCTGAAGCTCGCGACCCTCAATCAACCAATCGTCTTTGCCCGGCAAAGTGGGGATTTTTCCTACGGAGGAGGAATCAACTTCATTGCCGCCCAGGTGCTGCTTGAGCGTGAAGTGGTGTACAACGGCACCGACAGCTTCACGGCAACCCTCGGTGGTAAAGGGAACACCATGGGCGTCAACGGCTCTTTGCTATATGACAAGGGAACCTGGGCTGTGGGAGTGACCTACAACTCAGGCTTCACCATTCCGGGCAAGGGCAAGGCGCAGTTTGACACAGCTCAGGCGCCTGCGACCTACACTCCTCTGTTCCCAGATGGCGACCTCAGCGTCAACCTGAAGTATCCGGACCTGCTGGAGTTTGGAGCCTCCCTCAAGTCCTTCAGCTCAGGAGATGGCTATGAAGCGGGAGCGTATGCGGTGGAATTTGGACTGCTGCATTCGGGATGGATGGCGTATGACAAGATTGTCATCAACTACGACCAGGGGCTTCCGGGAACCGGACAAACGGTCATTGATCAGCAGTGGAGCAACGTTACAGACTACAAGGTCGGGGGATTTTATAGCCTCATGGACTCCGTGAAGCTTCGTGGTGGCTACTACAAGACGGCCAGCCCCATTCCGGCAAAAACCCTGGGGCCCACCACTCCAGATGGCAAGGGACGCAACAGCCTCTACTTGGGAGCAGGCTACAAGTCTGGAGACCTGCTGGTGGACTTTGCGTACGTCAACAGCACCTTTCTGCCCAGTGAAACAGACAGCAACCCCGACCTGACGGGGAAGTACTCCGGTTCTGCAAATGTGGTGCAGTTGAGCGCCGGATACAGCTTCTAAACCCTCACCTTCCGTCCGTCCGAGATCATGCGGACGGACGCCTTTCCGTCTTCCGGAATCAGATCAGCTTCAGCAGCGCGCCAAACGGGCTCTGCTGCTGAGCCTTCTGCAACGCCCCGTACATTGCTTCCGCCTCGGACTTGGAGATGCGGTGCTCCTGCAACCCCTTCATCACCGTTGACACCATCCGGGCCTGAAACCGAGTGGCCACGTTTCGTGGGTTCAGTTCATACTGACGGATGAGCTGCACCAGAGGACGATGGGCTAGTTGATTCTGCACGGTCTCAAGCGGTTGCCCACTGAGGTCAGCCAAAACGGCGGCCTGATTCTGCAGCACCTCTCCATGGAACGTCCGTCCCACTTCAGAAAGGATCGTTTGTTGGCTAGAGGTCGCTTGAGGAACATGAGTGGGCAGGGTGCTGGCCCAGGCGCCTCCGGCAATCATTCCAGAGGTCAGCAGGACGGCAAACAGGGACTTCAGGGTCGTGGCTTTTTTCATTTTCAATCTCTTTAGCGGGTTTGGGTGGTCTCAAAGGAGTTCATACTCCCTTGAGACGGAACCCATTGGATTTTTCAAAAAATGGGGGAAACTTTTTTCCGAGAGGGCCAGAGCCCCCTCGGAGAGAGAGGCTCAGTTGGTGGCGTCCGGAGTCGCAGCCGGAGGCACTGGGCGATTCCGTCCTGGACCAGGGCGGTAGGAATTGTCGTCGTTGTCATCGTCGTCGTTGTCCCAGTTCTGATTGTATCCCTGTCCACGGGGTGCTGGGCGACCGCCTTGAGGCCCCAGGCTCATCATGGAATACATCCGGTCGGCTTCTTCCTGCGTGATCCGTTTTTCCTCGACGGCTTGGTAGACTGACATCACCATCTTCGCGTGCAGGACCGGTTGGAGCTGCTGCGGGGTCACGTTCAATTCACGCATCACCATTCCCATGGAGCGGTTCTGGAGCAGGGCGCTGACTTCAGACTCCGATTTGCCGCTGATCTCTGCCAGAGCCGTTACGCGGTTGGTGGTCATGTCTTGCTGAAAGAGCCGGCGCATGTCCAGCGCAGCCTCGTCCATGCCCATTCCCATGTTGCGTCCGCGTCGATCGTTTCGATCCCAACGGTCCTCCATACGAGAGCCGTTGTAGCCATCGCGGCTTCCGTCACGGTCTCCATAACCGCCACGGTGGGCCAAAGCAGTTCCAGCAATCAGGCCGGTGCCGACGAGTGCAGTGATCATCCATTTCATTGACTTTTTCATAATCCCTCTTTGGGTCAGTGGTTTCATTCTGGGAGCAGGATCGCTCGCTTGTGGTGAGCGATTGCCCGCTCAACTTGATTCCAGAATAACGGGGGAATGTGGAGGGATTTTGAAGGGAATCTGGGATGAATGTGGAGGGCGTTTTTTTACGGTAGGGAAAAGCGGTAGCCCACGCCATAGACCGACGCAATGCAGCGATCAAGGTCGTAGGGCGCAAGCTTCTTGCGCAGGTTCTTGATGTGGGTGTCAATGGTCCGGTCGTATCCGGCAAAGTCGTACCCCTGTACCTGATTGAGGAGCTCGTCTCGGGAGAACACCCGTTCCGGACGGTGCAGGAAGGCCTTCAGGAGGCCGAACTCGGTGGGAGTGAGCTCTAGGGCCGTTCCCTCAATGTGGGCAAGGTGGGTCTCCGGATTGAGCACCAGCGGTCCGGCTTTGAGGAGCGGACCTTCATTTTGCGGCAGGCGGACCCGTCGCAGAACCGCCTTCACGCGGGCCACCACCTCCCGCGGACTGAAGGGCTTGCTGATGTAATCATCAGCGCCCAGCTCCAGCCCCAGCAGGCGGTCGATTTCCTCAGTCTTGGCGGTCACCATCAAGATGGGAACCTGGGAGAACTTGCGGACCTCACGGCAGATTTCAGTCCCGTCCATGCCCGGAAGCATCAGGTCCAGCAGCATCGCGTCGGGTTCCCGGCTGCGGATGTGTTCCACCACACCGTCTCCCCGGTGCAGGAGTTCCGTGTCAAACCCGGAGGCCTGCAGGTAATCCCGCAGCAGCTCCGCTAATTTGACCTCATCTTCAACAATCAGAATGGTGCCGTTGGTCATGTTGGGGGTTTGTGAGGGAGTTGAAGGTCAATGCAAAGCCCACCGAGTGCAGAAGGCTGCGCCGAGATGCGGCCGCCGTGCGCCTCAATCAGGTTTTTGCAAATGGCGAGGCCTAGGCCACTGCCTCCGGTGGCGCGGTTGCGGGAACCTTCTGCGCGGAAGAAACGATCAAAGAGTTGGCTCAGGAGCTCGGCGGGCACTCCTGGTCCAGAGTCTTCCACCCGACAACGGACCTGGTCCCCAGCTGCTTCACAGCTGAGCCGAACGGTTCCGGGAGCATCGGCGTAGCGCAACACGTTTTCCAGCAGGTTCCCTAGCACCTGCTCCAGCCGTTCACTGTCTCCGGACACATACAGATCCGGCGTCGCTTGCAGCTGCAGCTGCAGGCCCTTTTGCTGAAGACGAGCCTCAAAGCGCTGCACGGTCTCCTCCAGCAGCCCCTTCAGCTCGACAGGCCGGAGGTTCAGTTCCAGACGCCCGGCTTCAGCTCGGCTGATCAGCTTCAGGTCTTCCACCAGACGCGTCAGGTGCACGACTTCGTGGTGCAGGGAGGTCAGGCGTTCTGGAGTCGGCTCACGGATGCCATCCTGCAGGGCTTCAATTTCCCCCCGTAGCACCGCCAGCGGCGTTCCCAGCTCATGCGACGTATCTGCAATCCACCGCCGGCGCTCCTCCTCAAACGATTCCAGATCAGCAGCCATCGCGTTGAAGTCCCGAGCCAGCTGCCCAAGCTCATCCTTCCCATAAGGCTCCAGCCGGACCGTAAAATTCCGCTCTGCAATCGCTCGGGTTCCTCCGGCTAGGCTCCGGATGGGGCGCAGCAGGTAAGCGGAAACGCCAAAAGCCACCAGCAGGGCCATCACCGCCATGGAGCCGGCCAACACCCACATCAGCAGCATCTGACGCTCCAGGAACAGGCTTTCGCGGGTGTCGCTGCCCCGTAAGTGAATCGACCCCGCTAGGCGTCCCACGTCCTCTCCGGCCACCGTGATGGGCACCGAGATCGACTCCAGTGGCAGCAGCGGCCCCATGAGCAGGTGGTCTTTTTGGTCAAACAGGCTGATGTGCATCACCCGTGGCGGGCGTATCCGGCGCCGGCGATCCTTGTAATCGTCATCATCGTCTTCTTCATCGTCATCGTCCTTTTTCTTTTTGGACGAATAAAGCGGCGGTGACGAAGGCTGCATCATGAACAGCCCCCGCAGCTCTGGGCGGCGCAACACGCCCTCCCAGCTGCCCTCGACCCGGTACGCCTGCCCCAGGGTCCGGGCCAGCTGCTCCAACCGGTCCCGTGCCTGTTCCCGGACCAGGTTTTCAAAATCCTGCGAAATGCTGAGCTGAAACGCTCCGGCCATGACCCCAATGATGATCAGCGCATTCAGCATGAGGACGCTGAAGAGCTTCCACCCGAGCCGGCTTTTCCAAATCATCGTGTGCGCCTTCTTGAAGAAGTTGTGGAAAAATCAGGCTCAGTGTAGCAGGGAATCGTGTGCAAACCGTGAAGACGGGTGCCGGCGTCAGGAGAGGTGCTGCACCAACCGGCGCAAGAAGGCTTCTCCTGCCTGGAGCTGCTCCGCCTCAATGAACTCATCGGGCTGATGGGCCTGCTCGATGGAACCCGGACCGCAGATGACCGTTGGAAAGCCCGCCTGCTGAAACTGACCCGCCTCTGCCGCATACGCCACCCGCGAGGTGTGGGTGGTCCCGACCAGCTGCTGGGCCAACTGAGTGGCCGGCGAATCTGGATCCTCCTGCAACGGAGGCGTGTCTGCCAGGACCTCAGTCCGGATGCCTGTGCCCTCATGAACCGCCTGCATCTTCGGAAGGATCTCCCGGGCACAGAAGCGTTCAAATTCCTCCAACACCGCCTGGGCCGTGTCTTCAGGCACCGTCCGGACGTCCCAGACAAACTGACACTGACGGGAGATGATGTTGACCGCGGTTCCACCTTGGACGGTTCCTACATGCACACTCGTGTGATGCGGTTCAAATCCGGTGGTCGTGGAGGTCTCATTGCGGAAACGCTCCCCGCGTTCACTCAGCCAGTTGATGAGCTTAGCCGCATTCATCACAGCGCTCACTCCCTGGTGAACGAGGCTGGAATGGGCTTCATGTCCCGTGACCGTGGTCCGGAACGCCGCAATGCCCTTGTGCGCCGTCACCGCCCGCATCATCGAGGGCTCTCCAACAATCACCGCCTGAGGCTTGGGCACCTGACGCTGGAGCTGCTCAATCATTCGTGGAGCTCCCAAGCACCCCACCTCCTCATCGTAGGAAAGCGCAAGGTGGAGGGGCTTCTTCAACGTTCCCATTTCAGGAACCAACGCCAGGGCCAACGCCAAAAAAGCCTTCATGTCACAGGTGCCCCGCCCGTAGTAACGTGTCCCGCGTGAAGTCAGCGTAAAGGGGTCTGAGCTCCAGGGCTGTCCTTCCACCGGCACCACGTCGGTATGCCCAGAAAGCACCACTCCGCCTTCAACAGCGGGCCCAATGGTCGCATAAAGGTTCGCCTTGGTGCCGGAATCGTTGGGCACCCGCACCGACGAGACACCGTGCTCAGCGAGGTAGTGTTCCACAAACTCAATCAGCGGAAGGTTGGAGTCACGAGAAACTGTCGGAAAGCTCACCAGCTTTTCGAGAAGGTCAACAGCAGTCATGGGAGTTCATCCGTGCGAGGGGTCAAGGGGCTCCTGAGTTGCCTGAAGCCGTGGGCTTAGTTTCGCGCAAATCCCTCAAGTTTCAATGCAGTTTCCCGGTCCCTTGCTGCGCCTGAGGCATCAGGATCGTCTGGCAAGCTGCTCCCGGAGTTGCGCCTGAAGGCCGCTTCCAGTAGGATTCCAAGACCGACTTCTTCAGTGGAATCACCCTATGCCCATTTTTCATTACCAAGCCTACGACGACCAAGGCCGCCTGCAGAAGGGTTCTCAGGATGCCACCTCCGAGGCAGAGGTTCAGCAGTGGCTGCGCTCCAAGAACTGGTTTCCCAAAGACATCCGGACCAGCCGTTTTGCCCTCGGAGGCCGCAAGGTCGCTGCTGAGACGAAGCCACGTAAGCGCTTCCAGCTCCCCAAGCTGCAAACTGGATTTGGTCGCGAGCTGATGCTCTTCACCCGCCAGCTGGAGGTTTTGCTGGACGCCACCATTCCCTACGACCGGGCCTTTCAGCTGATCATTCCTCAGACGGAGAATCCCAAGTTCCAGAGCATCCTTTCTGACATCCGGAGTCGTGTGGTGGAAGGGCAATCTCTTGCCGACGCCATGGGGGAGCACCCGGAAGCGTTTCCTGGCATGTACGTTAGCATGGTCCGTTCCGGAGAAAACGGAGGCTCCTTGGGGGTGATCATGAAACGGCTCTCCGAGTACTACGAGCAGCAGGACCAGCTGCGTTCCAAACTCCGGTCGGCGTTGATCTATCCGGCCTTCATGACCGTCTTTGGGGTTGCGGTGGTTGCGTTCATGGTGACCACGGTGGTGCCCAAGGTAACACAGATCTTTGAGTCTCAGCAGGCGGCCTTGCCGTTGCCGACTCGGCTGCTCATGGGCCTCAGTGACTTTGTTTCTCACAACGGGCTGCTGCTGCTGGTGCTGGTCTTTGCCGCCTTGATGGGCTTTGTCTCCTTCTGGCGCAGTCCACCGGGGCAGCGGTGGCGAGATTACCTTGAGCTCAACCTTCCGGGATTGAAGACGCTCCGCATCAAGGTGATGGTCGCCCGCTTCAGCCAGACCCTCGGTCTCCTTCTGCACTCCGGCATTGACCTCAAGACCGCCTTGGAGATCTCCAAACACGTGGTCGACAACCGCTTCTTTGTGCAGAAGCTGGATCAGCTCATCATTGACGTCAACAACAAGGGCATTCCGCTCTCTTCGGCGATGGGACGGATTGAGTACTTCCCAGAATACGTCCGGCACGTCGTTGCCATTGGCGAGGAGGCCGCGCGGGTTGACGAATTGCTGGAACGGGTGTCCAACCGGATGCAGGATGAGGTTTCCGGATTGATGGAGTCTTTGACGTCTCTGCTTCAGCCCGCCTTGATTCTGCTGATGGGGGGCGTGGTGGGCTTCATTGCCTTGGCCGTGCTCCTGCCCATGCTCTCCATGAACCAGCTCATCAGCGGGTGAGCAGGCGCCTTTAGCTTGCCCCCACACGCAACACGCCTTACACTCGGCCTCCGCAACCTTGGGACGCCATCCGCCTCCCTTCCTCCAGACCCTCATTCAGACAGCCTTCATGACAGCTCCAACCCTCAACAATCCCTTTGACGCGCCCGCTGAGTCGTCTCGCCACCCGAACCGTTACGAAGAGATGATGGGTCGGGCAGAGGAACTCCTGGCCAAGCCTCGGGAAGGAGGCGGTCCGGCTCGGGTGCGAGTGCAGCACATCAAGGAGCGGATGACCGTCTGGGAACGGATTCGGGTGCTGACCGATGCGGAACCGCACATCACCTTCCAGAACTGGGGCGCCCACCTCGATGGCGCCGGCATGGTTACCGGAATCCTCAACATTGCGGGACGGGACGTGGCGCTGTACGGGCACGATTTCACCGTCCGAGCCGGTTCCATGGACGCCACCAACGGCGGCAAGCTGGCTCGCCAGATCCTCATGGCCGGCGAGCATGGCATTCCGCTGATTGGCATGAACGATTCCGCTGGTGCGTTTGTCCCAGCAGGAGTCGGAGGGCTCGACGGTTACTCCGAAGCCTTCAGTGCCATGCGCAAGATCAGTGGCGTGGTTCCTTCGCTGATGCTCATGTTTGGCTACAACGCCGGCGGAGGCGCCTACCTGCCTCGGCAGGGGTCCTTTGTCATTCAGCCGGAGCAGACCTTCTTTGGCCTCACCGGTCCGGATGTGGTCCGTCAGGCCCTCGGGGAGGACATCACCGCTGACGACCTTGGTGGCCCCAAGGTGCACAGCCAGAGTGGCGTAGTGGACCTGACGGCTCCAGATGAACTCGGAGCCCTGCGCCTGACCCTCCGATTGCTCAGCTACCTGCCGGACAACAACCACTCCTTTGCTCCAGTTCGGCAAACGGCTCCCACGCTGGAGGATTATGTGGAGGAAGAGGCGATCCTGCTTCACAAGACCTTCACCAACCCGGCGTCTGGTTTCAACACACCGTTTGACATGCGCCTGTTCCTGCAACAGCTGGTCGATTACGGCGATTACTTTGAGCTGCAACCCGTCCGTGCCCGTCAGATCATCACCGCGTTCGGACGCATGGGCGGACAGGTCTGCGGATTCATTGCCAACAACAGCGCCTTCAATTCCGGAAACATTGATGTGGACGCGTCTCGGAAGGGGGCCAAGTTCATCCGCTTCTGCAACCTCTACAACATTCCGGTCATCTTCCTGGAAGACGTCAGCGGCTACGCTCCCGGATCCGAGCAGGAGCGTGCAGGCATTGTGCAGGCCGGACGGGAGCTGCTGGATGCAATCGTCGACCTGCGGGTGCCACGGCTGACCCTGATTGTCCGGAACGCCTTTGGCGGGGCCTACTGTGCTTGGAACAGCACTCACATTGGCGCTGACTTTGTCTTTGCCCTCCCCAGTGCTCGCATCGCTGTGATGGGCCCGGCAGGACGGCAGTTCATTTACAAAGACGAGTACCGTGAAATCCTTGGTGCCTACGAAGCGGCACGACGGTCCGGGACGCCGGAAGCAGAAGCCACCGCCGTTCGGGAGCGGGCGCTGGCCGAGCTAACCACCCGCTATGAACGGGAGCTGTTGAATCCGGAAGAGGCGCTCCGTCTGGGTTCGGTGTCTAAGCTGGTGATGCCCGGATACAGCCGTCAGGCCTTGGGACAGGCGTTGCACTACCTGCTGCGGCACTACCGTCCGGAACCCATGTCGAGTCCTCAACGCGAGTGACCCGGTTGGAGCTTTTTGAGGAGTAAGAGCGAGGGGGAGTTCTGAAGGAGCGGGGACGAACCTTCGTCCGTAAAAAAGGAGGCTCCGGGAGGAGCCCCCTACGAGAGCAATTACTTGATCTCGATTTTGGCGCCCGCTTCTTCGAGCTTCTTCTTCATCTCCTCGGCTTCTTCCTTAGAGACCCCTTCCTTCACGGCCTTCGGTGCCGACTCAACGAACTCCTTGGCTTCTTTCAAGCCCAGGCCCGTGATGGTGCGCACTTCCTTGATGACGTTGATCTTCTTGTCACCGGCATCGGCCAGAATGACGTCAAACTCGGTCTTCTCTTCAGCAGCAGCTGGTGCAGCACCACCTGCAGCCGGAGCAGCAGCCACAGCAGCAGCAGCACTCACGCCGAATTTCTCTTCCAGTTCCTTGACCATCTCGGAGAGTTCCAAGACAGACATGTTGGAGATGAACTCAATAACTTGGTCTTTCGTGATCGACATGATCGGTTCTGTGGTAAGGGGTTAGTTTTTACTTTCAGCAATTGCAGAAAGGACACGCACGAACTTCGCCGGGACTTCGTTGAGGGTTCGTACGAACTGAGTAGCCGGTGCCTGCATGAGGAAGAGCAGTTTCACAAGCAGCTCTTCTTTCGAAGGCAGTTTGCTCAGGGCATCTACTTCCGCGTCAGACAAGACCGAAACTTTGTTTTCATCGGCCAACAGACCGGCGAGAACCTGTAACTTGCTGTGGGTTTTAGCAAAATCAGCCACAACCTTTGCCTGCCCCACAGGGTCGGTGTCACTGTAGATCAGCGCCCGGGTCTGGACGAACTGATCCGACAGTTCAGCAAAAGCGGTGTCTTGAGCTGCCAAGCGAGCCAGCGTATTCTTCAGCACTTTCATGGAGGATGAGACCTCATGCAACTTCTGACGCAGCTCCACCACTTCCGCGGCACTCATGCCTTGGTAGTCGACGAGAACGCCACTGGTTGCATTGCCGAAAATACCTCGCAGTTCTTCGAGGAATTGCTCCTTTTGGGAACGGTCCATTTCGGACTCTCCAGCAGGGTTAGACAGAACAGGGAGGCACGGGTGCCACCCGATGAAAGCTGAAGACGAAGGAAGGGGAGAGCGAGAGGTGCGAACAGAGAGGTTCGCAGGCACGCGGTCTCGGTAGGGTCGCAGTGCGATTATGCCCTCAGGCCCCTACGGTCTTCGACAATCAGCCTAACGAAAAAAGAGAATGGGCTTAGCGGACCGTTTGCAGGTCGATGCGCAGGCCCGGCCCCATGGTGGAGCTGACGCTGCAATTGCGCATGTAGATGCCTTTGGAGGTCGACGGCTTGAGCCGGTTGACGGCGTCCACAAAGGCCACCACGTTCTCACGCAGTTTTTCTGGATCAAAGGAGAGCTTGCCCACTGGGGCGTGCATGTTGCCCACCTTGTCCACGCGGAACTCCACCTGTCCAGCCTTGATCGACTGCACAACGGGTCCGACGTCAAAGGTCACGGTGCCCACTTTCGGGTTTGGCATCAGGCCTCGGGGTCCGAGGATCTTTCCGATCCGTCCCACAATGGCCATCATGTCCGGGGTGGCCACCACCCGCTCAAACTCCATCCAGCCTTCTTCTTGGATGCGCTTGGCGAGCTCTTCTCCGCCTACGTAATCGGCCCCAGCTTCTTCAGCTTCCTTGACCTTTTCGCCTTTGGCAAAGACCAGCACACGGACTTCTTTTCCGAGCCCATGCGGCAGCGCGCAGGTACCTCGGACCATCTGGTCGGCTTTCCGCGGGTCAACGCCCAGCCGGAGCGCGACTTCCACGGTTTCATCAAACTTGGTTCCTTGAACCTCTTTGAGCACCTGCAGGGCCTCGGTGAGGTCGTAGTTTCGGTTGCGGTCTACCTTTTCTTGGATGAGTCTCCCGCGCTTAGTGACTTTTTTCATGACGAGTATCCTAAATTAAGCAGCAATCTCGATGCCCATGCTCTCTGCAGTGCCCTTGACGGTGTTCATCGCCGCTTCTAGGGAGTAGCAGTTGAGGTCAGGCATCTTCTTCTTGGCGATTTCCTCCACCTGAGCCAGGGTCAGGGTTCCGACCTTGTTGGTGTTGGGGGTCGCCGACCCTTTATCCAGTTTCAACGCCTCTTTGATGAGAATGGGAACCGGAGGGGTTTTGAGGATGAAGTCGAAGGAGCGATCCTTGTAGACCGTGATCACCACCGGAATGATGGTGTCCATGCCCTGCGTCCGGGCGTTGAAGGCCTTGCAGAATTCCATGATGTTCACGCCGTGCTGACCCAGAGCAGGTCCGATGGGCGGTGAGGGATTCGCTTTCCCGGCCGGGACTTGAAGTTTGATGAATGCGGATGCTTCTTTTGCCATGGTGCCTCAGTATCCTCTTTAGGAAATGTGCTTAACCTTATCGAATTCGACCTCGACCGGGGTCGGCCGTCCGAAGATGCTCACCAGCACCTTCAGCTTGCTACGCTCCGTGTTGATCTCATCAATGACCCCATTGAAGTTGCTGAAGGGGCCGTCGGTGATCTGAATCTTCTGTCCCACCGTGAACTCTTCGCTCTCCGAAGTCTGCTGGAAGCCTTCACTGATCTGCTGACGGATGGCCAGCAGTTCCTCTTCGTCCAAGGGCAGCGGATCCTTTTGGGTGCCTCCGACAAATCCGGAGACTCGGTCCACCCCCATGAGCAGGTGCCACAGGTCCGGGGTCAGTTCCATGTTGATCAGAATGTACCCGGGGAAGTACTTCTGATTGATCTTGCGCTGCTTGCCGCCTTTGGTCCGGACCACGTCTTCCGCAGGAATGAAGATTTCCTCAACGAGGTGTTCCATTTCCTTGATGCGGAGCTTCTCGCGGATGGTCTTCTCAACGCGAGTCTCGTATCCGGCAAAGGCCTGCAGGATGTACCACTTCGCCCGTGGATTGCTGGGGGCACTCGGAGCGGCTGCAGGGGGAACCGGGGTTTCTTCCAACTGTTCTTCGGGGTCCGTCATTCGCTTATTGTCCGGAGATCAAGATTTTCATCACGTTGGACAGCCCCAGGTCCGCAATGCCCAGGTAGATGGCCAGCACCAAGGAGACGCCCAGCACCACCGAAGTGGACTTTAAGGTGGTCTCGCGGCTGGGCCACTGGACCCGCTTGAACTCGGACCTCACGTCCTCATAAAATTGCTGGACTCGCTTGAACATGATTTGCCTAAGGGGTGTCGAGGGCGTTGCAGACGCTTGGGTGAAGGCCTCAGGAAGGTTCTGCCGGGTGAAGGGACCACAATGGCAGGGCAGACAGGGTTCGAACCTGCGACCTTCGGTTTTGGAGACCGATGCTCTACCAGCTGAGCTACTGCCCTACAATCTGTTGGACTTTCACCGAAGTGCAGCGTTTGGGACGACCTACTTGGTTTCCTTGTGGGTCGTGTGCTTGCGATCCCACTTGCAGTACTTGCGGATTTCCATCCGGTTGGGCTTGAGTTTCTTGTTACGAGAAGCCACGTAGTTGCGCCGCTTGCACTCGGTACACTCCAAGTGGATCGTTTCTCTCATGTTGCCTTTGTCAGGACGTTCGTGGAGCCTTGGAGCGGGATTGAACCGCCGACCTTTTCCTTACCAAGGAAACGCTCTACCACTGAGCTACCAAGGCCTGTTCAACTTCAATGCACGTTTTGCCGCGGCGTGGTGGGGAGAGAAGGATTCGAACCTTCGAAGGCTGAGCCGTCAGATTTACAGTCTGATCCCGTTGACCGCTTGGGTATCTCCCCACTGAATCTGGCTGGAGCTGGCAAGGGGACTCGAACCCATAACCTGCTGATTACAAATCAGCTGCTCTACCAATTGAGCTATGCCAGCGGCAATGCAAACAAGAATTATGTTCCGGACAGAATCGCTTGTCAATGAATTTTTTCATTCCTCGGCCTCCTGCGCCCCTAGGGACGCCAGAAGCTGAGGCCGGACGACTCCGGAGACGCCTTCGGGATACCGCGGAGAGAGGCCTCCAGCTACGGCCTGCGCCTCTTCCTCAGAAGCGTAACGGCTCGCGTGACGCTGTTCCAGCACCCAGTTCTTGCGATCTGCCGACCAGTACAGCAGCGGTGCCTCCTCTAGGCTCAGCTCAATGGTGATCACCCAGGACGGGGAAACTTCCTCAAACTTCATGGGAACTTCATGGGGTGGCGGACTCGCTGGATTCACGAGCCTCTGCTGCTTCCGTGGGCTCGTTGAGTTGCTCGCTGTTCGGGTCCCACCGCTTCCACTGGGACCACCCCCAGAAGATCGACACCACGGCACTCGCTCCGAAAAGGTAGTAATGGTTGTCCAAGTACCCCAAGCGATTCAGGGGCACGAGCACAAAGCTGACCAGCATCAGGTTGGCGACAATGAGCCCGACAAACAGCAGGGCCCGCCGTCGCTCATAATCGCGACGCATGGTCTCATTGGAAAAACGGGTCGAATCTTCCGGTTCCGCCACATTGGTTTGAGTCATGTCCACTCTCTTCCAGGAGTTGTGAGCAAGCGGTTTCGTTCAGGATTCCCTAGAATCCAGCACCGCCTGCAGCGTTTGGGGGTCATTGGTAAACAGACCATCAACACCCCACCCCAATAATTTACGCATTTCTTCAGGATCGTCCACTGTCCAGGGCAAAACTCGTCGCCCCCCCTGATGAATGGCGGCGATCCAAGCCGGCTCGACCCCTTTGGCATTCGGGTTCACAGCCGCTGCATCCCAGTCCTGACAGGCGGCCAGCGCAACCTCGGCGGCTGGTAGGGTTTCGTACAGCAACGCCAGCGGCAGGTGCTTCTCCACTGCACGGATCCGGGGGAAAAAGCGATGCTCAAAGCTGGAAATCACCACCGTTTCCTCCAAACCATGGCTCTGAATCAACGCCAGGACCTGCTGCTCCAGCGCGTCTGCTCCCGGTGCGGCTTCAAATCCTTCCGGCTTCAGCTCCACATTGATCGCTATCTGACCACCCACTTCCTGAAACACCGCTTCCAGCGTGGGGAGGCGGACGCCTTGGTGCTCCGGACCCAACCAGCTACCGGCATCAAGCGCTTGAAGGTCAGTCACGGTGTGGTCGGCCACCCGTCCGGACCCGTTGGTCGTTCGATCCAGTGTCTCATCGTGAATCACCACAGGCACGCGATCGTGGCTCAGTGAAACGTCCAATTCGATCAGGTCCGCCCTCTGGGCAACGGCGGCCCGGAACGCCTCCAGCGTGTTTTCTGGAAAAAACCGGCTCACCCCGCGATGCGCTAGCACCCAGGGTCGCGGCCGCTTGAGCAACTCACTTATTTTTTGTGGAGCAATCGGATTCATTGACTCTCTTTGGATCGCTGATTAAAATGAATCGTACCAAAATGGTGCTATTTCTCAGAAGCCCCAAGGCACCTGACCCTTTGCAATGTTTGGAGTCCCCATGTTCAAGTTCACCGACCTTTCTGACGAGGACGTCTTTCGTCCGGAAACCTACCGTGTAGACGCTAAGGCATTCTGGGAGAAGCGACGGACGTCCCGCAAGCCATATCTTTTTGACCTGCGCAGTCCTGCTGCTTACGAGGCCGCTCACATTCCTGGAGCGCACAGCCTTCCGATTGAGCACTTTGAAAACTCCATCTACCAGATGCCCTTCACGGGTGACATCCTGCTTTATGGAAGCCCGGATGGCGAAGTCCTGACTGCTGCTGAGATCCTCTACGACAACGGTTTTGACACCTTTTGGTTCATTGAAGACTTTGAGGAGCTGCATCAGCCGCAACCGAATTGGCTGACCGTGACTCCGGAAGCGGCGGACCGCCTGCACCAAGAACTGAGTCAGCACTCAGCTCAGGTAGTGCAGATTGAAGTCGATGCCAAGTCTGCGCTCAAGGGCAACTACGCTATGGCGTTTCTCCCGCAGGCCACCGATGCCGAACTGATCACCTGGGAAGGCGCAGGCCTTCGCTGGAGCATCCGTCAGGAACTGATCGGTTTTGTTGAAGGAACCGAGGTCTTTGTCGATGCAGAAGGAGCGCTGGAGATCCAGAACCCCACCCTCTCCCTCCGGAAGCTGGACGGCAGCCTTGAGGAGCAGGTGCAGATCCTTCTCGACGAGCAGATCAACCCCATGGTCGCTTCGCACGGAGGCGTGGTTCGCCTGCACGGCATCAAGGATGATGCGGTCTATCTTGAATTCGGAGGAGGGTGCCAAGGATGCGGCATGATCGACGTGACCCTCAAGCAGGGAGTCGAAGTGATGATCAAGGAAAACATCCCGCAGGTCGCTGGGGTCTTTGACATCACGGATCACCAGAGTGGGGAAAACCCCTTCTACCGCTAAGCGGATTCCATCTGCTGAGCGGCCTGAATCACCTCTAGGTTCTCGCTGACCCGGAGGCCAATGAGGTCGTTCAGCTTCAGATCCGCACAGTTCTTGGCGTGCCGGATGGCGTTACGGATGGTGTGGGGTGTGGAGCTTCCGTGGCAAATGATGACGATGCCATTGACGCCCAACAGGGGAGCGCCACCGACTTCTGTGTAATCCGCCCGGTCCCGGAGCGCCTTAAAGGGCTTCTTCATCCCCAAATACGCTAGCTTGGCCAGCCAAGAGCTTTGAATTTCCTGTTTGAGGACATTGCCAATGAGGTCGAAGGTCCCTTCGGCCACCTTGAGGGCGATGTTCCCCACAAACCCGTCACAGACCACCACGTCCACCTCATTTTTGAACATGGCCTTGCCCTCAATGTTTCCGTAGAAGTTGAGGGTGCTCTGCTTCATGAGTCCGTAGGTCTCCTTGAGCATCAGGTTCCCCTTTCCCTCCTCCTCCCCATTGTTGAGCAGCCCGACCCGAGCATTTTCCACTCCCAGCACTGCCTGCGCGTAGGCTGCGCCCATCATGGCAAACTGAAGCAGGTACAGGGGTTTGCAGTCGGCATTGGCCCCAATGTCCAGAATGACAAAGGGTTGTGACCGATTGATGGAGGGCATGAGGGTGGCAATGGCTGGACGCTCCACCCCCTTGATGGACTTGAGGACGAACTTGGCGGTTGCCATGGCTGCTCCGGTGTTTCCGGCACTCACCACCGCTTCCACTTCGCCCAGCTTGAGGCGATCAATGGCCACACGAATGGAAGAATCCTTCTTCTGTCGCAATGCCAGCGCCGGAGATTCATGCATCTCCACGATCTCTGTGGACGGCACTACCTCAAGCTTCGCCGGATCGAACTGATATCGCTTCAACTCCTGGCGAATGGAGGCCTCGTCTCCAACGACAACAACTTCAATTCCAAAGTCATTGACCGCTCGGACGGCTGCCTCGACAGGAATCGTGAGCGGCGTGTCGCCGCCCATCGCATCCACCGCAATGGCCATGATTTTTTAGGGCAGGGGCTCAGGAGAAGGAGTCGACCGAAACGACTTCCACTCCCTTGTAGTGACCACACTCCGGGCAGACCCGGTGCGGGCGGATGAGCGCACTGCAGTTGGTGCAAGAAGACAGAGCCGGGGCTGCCAGCTTGATCTGACCGCGGCGTTTATCCCGCTTGCTCCGGGAGGTTTTGTACTTGGGGACAGGCATGGTTCCTTTAGTATGTTCAGGAAGGACGCTTTGGTAGCAGCGCCGCAAATGGACTGTCGGAAAGATCAGGCTCCGGACAGGTGCACGCCTCTCGGTTCAGATTGGCGCCACATCCGGGACAGAGCCCGTGACAGTCTTCTTGACAGACCGGCTTCAGCGGGAGCGCAAGCAGCACTTGCTCCTCCAGCAAATCACCCAGGTCCAGTTCATCACTTGTGTAATAGTCCGTGTCAACGGTTGCTTCGCTGACCACGAGTTCCGGAGCAAGGTGCTTCTGCTCATGCTCCGGCAGTAAGATGAGGCCAAACGATTCGTCCACCTCACAGGGAACCGGCTCCAGGCACAGGGAGCAGCTCAGCTCCACACGCCCCTGCAACGTTCCCCGAAAGTAGACCGTTTCTTGATCTCGCTTCAGCTGGGTTTCAAAGTGCAACGGCTCCAGCACCTGCCCCCCTTCCTCCAGAAGCCGAGGCAACTCCTCAGGCTCCAGGACTCCCGCATGTTCGAGGGCATGGGTGTTCGGAAGGTCATGAATCCGGACACGCAGAGCCATCCCTCAGCCTGCGGCTCGAATCTCTTCCAGCGTCCGGGCGGTGGGCAGCGGCTCCTGCTTCTCCGTGATCACCGGGTGCTCCTCGCATCCATCCGCATTGAGCTGGACAAAGGACTGCCACTGATCCGGAACATCCACGTCCGCATAAATCGCCTCAACCGGGCACTCCTCCACACACGCGTTGCAGTCAATGCAGGTTTCTGGATTGATGTACAGCATCTCCGGGCCCTCGTGGAATGCCTCAACCGGGCACACTTCCACACAATCCGTATACTTGCACTTCTGGCAATTCGCGGTGACGACGTAAGTCATTTGTTTCTCCCAAAATTTTCAACACAAAACAAACCCTGAAGTATCTCGCTCTCCTTTCGGAATCTCAAGCTTTTTCCGATTCCGGACGTAAAACCACTTCTTCGGGGCTCAGATGAAGAAGTCGGCCTGCAGTTCCGAATCCGCCATTCCCGGCGTCACCGCGTAGCCAGAGAAGTCAGAAACGCCGGCGCTGCGCAGAAGGTCTTCATCAATGAAGAAGTTTCCGGTACAGTCTCGGCTGGAACGGGTGAAGATCTCATACGCGGCATCTGCCATGATGGCCGGTGTCCGACTCCGGTTGGCCAACTCGGCTCCAACGACGTTACGGATGGCAGCCGTGTCAATGGTCGTTTTGGGCCAGAGGGCGTTGAAGGCAACTCCTTGCTTCCGGAACTCTCCGGCCATGCCCAGCACACACAGGCTCATGCCAAACTTGGCCATCGTGTAGGCCACATGCGGAGCAAACCAACGGGTCTCGACATTCAGGGGAGGAGAGATGTTGAGGACATGTGGATTCTCCGCCTTCAGCAAGGCCGGCAGGCAGGCCTGCGAGCACAGGTAGGTTCCACGGGTATTGATCTGGTGCATCAGGTCGTAGCGCTTCATCTCCGTCTGCAGGGTTCCGGTCAGCTGAATGGCGCTCGCGTTGTTGACAAGGATGTCCAGACCACCGAACTGCTGCACAGCCTGCTCCACGGCTCCTTGAACAGAGGCCTCGTCCCGAACATCCACCACGCAGGGAAGCGCCTGTCCGCCGGCCGCTTCAATCTCCTTTGCGGCCGTGTAGATCGTTCCAGGAAGCCGGGGGTGGGGTTCCTGAGTCTTTGCCGCAATCACCACATTGGCGCCGTCTTGCGCCGCCCGGAGGCCAATGGCGAGACCAATGCCACGACTGGCACCGGTGATGAAAAGGGTTTTTCCTGCAAGGCTCATGAGCCCTCCTTTTAGCATGAGATGAACAATGTGGCGGAATGGCAGTAAGCGGATCGCGTCCCGGACGGCGCCCGTCCTGAATGGGGCTGGTGCTCCGGATTCCCGCAACCCAATCATTGAGACACGAGACACCCTAGCATGAATTCCCCGGTTTTTGAGGATTTTGCTGCCCACTACCGTCACCTCAAACAAGCTGCCGGCAGTCATCCACCCAGCCTCAGCACGCTGCAGCAGGCCTTCCCGCAGCTGGAGGTCCGGCTGGACGCCTGCTTCCTCACCAATCCCCCCGCCACCGAACTCGTCCGGACCGCTCTGCAGGAAACACTCACCACGGTGCCCCTGAGCCGTTTCCTCCAGGACTACCCCAGCCAGGCACCCGCTTTGGCGGAACAGGTGGCCCCTGCATTGGGCGTTCCGGCGTCGCACCTCTTCTTGGCGAACGGTGCCATGGAAGCGATTCAGGCGACCCTGCGGCGCTTTGCTCACCACAGCCTCGTCGTGCAACCCAACTTTACGGAATACCACGAACTCGCAGCACGTTTTGGAAAGGTGACGCCGTTTCAGCTCTCCCCCGACCAGCAGTTTGCGCTGGATCCGGAAGCCTTGGTCGCAGCAACGCAGCAGGCCCGAGCCGACACGCTGATCCTCATCAACCCCAACAATCCAGATGGCCACCTGCTTGCTCACGACACCCTCCGCTTTCTGCTTGAGGCCCTTCCGGAGGTGGCCACTGTGATCGTGGACGAAAGCTTCATCGCCTACAGCGCCCACGATCCGGCAGACTGGCCCACTGTGCAGGGCTGGCTGGAGGAATTTCCCCAGCTGATCGTCATCAAGAGCCTCGCCAAGGACTACGGCGTGGCAGGACTCCGCGTGGGCTATGCCGCCCTTGCTCCCGAACGCCTGCAGGAGTTGCAGCAAGATGGCTTCCTCTGGAACCTCAACGGCTTGGCCACCTGGTTCCTGCAGCAGCTCGGCGAGCCTTCCTTTCAGCAGCAGTTCGATCGCATCCGCCGTGCAGCCATCACCAGCGCTCAGGACCTCAACCACGCCCTCCGCAGGATTCCGGAAGGACGCGTCTTTGACTCTGCGGCCAACTTTTCCCTGCTCCAGCTGCCCCACCCAGAGCTTGCAGAAGCAGTGATGCTCACGCTACTGTGGGAGCACGGTGTCTACGTCCGGGACTGCTCGGACAAACCTGGGCTGGAACGGGCCGGCTGCCTGCGCTGGGCCTCCCGCACTCCATCTGAAAACCAGCAGGGCCTCAGGGCCCTCAAGGAGGTCTTATCGCAACTCAACACGCTGCCCCGCTGAATTCCTCTGCATCCTTGCACGCCGCCGTGGAGGCCCGTCGTGCGGAATGCATCGCCCTCACTCAGGAGCTGGTCCGCCTGCCCACCGTCAACCCTCCGGGCAGCGGTTACCGCGAACTCTGCGAGGTGCTGGCGACTCGACTGGAGCCTCAGGGCTTCACCCTCAGCTGGGTCCGGGGGGAGGGCACGCCTGGAGACAGCGACCGCTACCCCCGCTGGAACCTGATTGCTCGCCGTGAAGGCTCCCGGCCCGGCCCCTGCGTTCACTTCAATTCGCACATCGACGTCGTTCCTCCCGGGGAAGGCTGGACGGTGGATCCCTTTGGCGCCGAAATCCGGGACGGGCGGATCTACGGTCGCGGAACCTGTGACATGAAAGGCGGATTGGCCGCTTCCGTGATTGCCGTGGAGGCTTTTCTGGAATGCTTTCCGGACTTTGCCGGAGCCTTGGAGATCTCCGGAACTGCTGATGAAGAAACCGGTGGTTACGGAGGGGTTGCGTACCTTGCGGAGCGGGGGTACTTTTCACCGGAGCGAGTGCAGCATGTCATCATTCCGGAGCCGTTGCAGAAGGACCGCATCTGCCTTGGGCACCGGGGCGTCTGGTGGGCTGAAGTGGAAACCTTGGGTCGCACCGCCCACGGATCAATGCCATTCCTCGGAAACTGCGCCGTTCGGCACATGGGCGCCTTCCTGCACGAGGTGGAGACTCAGCTGCTGCCCAAGCTTCAGGAGAAGCAGACCGCCATGCCGGTGGTTCCGCCTGCCGCCCGTCAATCGACCCTCAACCTCAACTCCCTCCATGGTGGGCAACCGGAACGCGAAGCCGGCAGCTCGGGACTCCCCTCCCCCTGTGTTCCCGACCGCTGCCGCCTGATCATCGACCGGCGCTTCCTCGCCGAGGAGCCCCTAGACGAGGTCCGGCAGGAGGTGGTGGACCTACTGGATCAGCTCAAGCAAAACCGTTCCGGCTTTGACTACCGCCTCCAGGACCTGTTTGAGGTGCACCCCACCCTCACGGAACGCACGGCTCCCGTGTCACAGGCACTGACGCAGGCAATTGAAACCGTGCTTCAGCAACCAGCGGAGTACGTTGTTTCTCCCGGAACTTATGACCAGAAGCACATCGACCGCATTGGCCGCCTGAAGAACTGCGTGGCGTACGGCCCCGGACTGCTTGAGCTCGCACATCAGCCCGATGAGTACATTGTCATTGAGGATATGATGGATTCGGCGCGCGTGATGGCGCAGGCGCTGGTGCAGCTCTGTTCTGCACCTGAGGAGGGGTGAGGTCACCCGGGGGTGACCTCGATGCTCAGGAGGATCCGGATTAGCCGATCAGCAGGCCACCGTACTCCACAAAGAAGGGGACAAAGACCAGGCTCAGGATGGCCGAGAGCTTGATCAGGATGTTCAGAGACGGACCAGAGGTGTCCTTGAGCGGATCCCCCACGGTGTCTCCCACCACAGCAGCCTTGTGGGTATCGGTGCCCTTGCCACCCAGGTTGCCCTTCTCAACGTACTTCTTGGCGTTGTCCCAAGCGCCTCCGGAGTTGGCTGAAGAAATGGCCAGCACGCCTCCCGAAACCAAGGAGCCCACCAGCACACCCGCGACGGCTTCCACCCCAAAAAGGAAGCCCACCACCAGCGGAGTTCCCATGATGAGCACTCCTGGCGGAATCATCTCGCGCACTGCGGCCTTGGTCGAAATCGCCACACACTGAGCGTAGTCTGGGGTGCCGGTGCCTTCCATGATGCCCGGAATCGTCCGGAACTGTCGGCGGACCTCTTCGATCATGTCAAAGGCCGCTTTTCCAACCGACTTCATGGTCATGGCCGTAAAGATGAACGGCAGCATCGCGCCCACGAAGGTTCCCGTCAGGACCAGCGGGTCCAGCAGGTTGAGGGTTTCCAGTCCACCCCCTTGCAGGGAGTTGGCCCGGGTGATGAACGCCGCAAACAGCGCCAGTGAAGTCAGGATGGCCGAACCAATGGCAAAGCCCTTACCGATGGCAGCAGTCGTGTTGCCTGCGGCGTCTAGGACGTCGGTGCGGTCCCGGATGCTTTCGCCCATGCCTGTCATTTCCGCAATGCCGCCAGCGTTGTCCGCAACCGGACCATAGGCGTCAATGGCGAGGCCAATCACAAGGGTGCTCAGCATGCCAATGGCAGCAATCGCGACCCCGTACATGCCGCCAAGGGAGAAGGAGGCGAAGATGCTCACGGCGATGGCAAGGATGGAGCCCGCGGAGCTCTCGTAGCCCAGAGCCAGGCCGAAGATGATGTTCGTGGCGGCACCGGTTTCCGACGCCTTGGCCACTTCCCGGACCGGTTTGAAGTCGTGGGAGGTGTAGTACTCGGTCAGCAGGCCCACGGCCAGACCGGCGAAGGCACCAATGGCATAGCAGAAGAAGATGCCCAGGTTGCTGTAGTCCACACCGTCAATGATGAACTCATCTGGGAGCAGGCCCAGGGTCAGGAGCAGCATGACAGCAGTGTTCACCACCGTCGAGACGACGAGGAGCTTCTTCAGCACCGGAGCCACCTGTGCCTCGGTTTCCGCCTTTCCAAACATGAGCAGCACCAGCAGGCTCAGCGGAATGGTCACTGCAGTGATCATGATCGGGTAGAGCAGGGCTCCGAGGTCGGCAGCAAATGCGACTGCGCCAATCACCAGAGCGGCACAGGTGCTCTCGGCACATGAACCGAACAGGTCCGCGCCCATTCCGGCCACGTCACCAACGTTGTCTCCCACGTTGTCGGCAATCACCGCCGGGTTGCGCGGATCGTCTTCCGGGATGCCCTTTTCCACTTTGCCCACCAGGTCAGCGCCAACGTCCGCCGCCTTGGTGTAGATGCCCCCCCCGACGCGTCCGAAGAGCGCAATGGAGGAACCGCCAAGGCCAAAGCCAGCCATGACTTCCATGAGGATGTGCGTCTGGTCCTGCGGGAAGCCCAGCATCGAGTCCAGCGCCACATAGATCACAGCCAATCCCAAAACAGCCAGACCAACCAAGCCAAATCCCATCACAGCACCAGACTGCAGGGCCACCTGGAAGGCTTTCCCAATGCCCGACTTGGCTGAAACCGTGGTCCGGGAGTTCCCGATGGTGGCGATCTTCATGCCGACGAAACCGGAGGCAATGGAGATCACGGCGCCCAGGAGGAAGGCGAAGGCGGTGTAGAGGCCTTCGTTGGTGTCTGGCGTGTGGTGATCGTCCACCAGCAAGGAGATGAGAACGGCAAAGCCGATCATGAAGTACGCCATGTAGCGGTACTCTTGCTTCAGAAACGCCATGGCGCCGTCTGCAATGGCTGAGGAAATCTTCCGCAGCTTGTCTGCCTCCTCCGGGTTCTCCACGCCTTGCGTCAGAGGAATTCCGGATATTTTCATGGAGTAGTAGAGTGCAACTCCAAGCCCTAGCAAGGATAGGGCGACAATGGTCAAGACCATGGGGGGTTCTCCTTTTGGTTCCAGGGTGATGCGGTCCCACAAGATGACTTGCGAACCGGGCGGGAACAGGCCAGACTTGGCCGCATAAGACACTTTTGGGATTTGGCGATCTAGGATGCCGAAACCCGAAAAGGTAGGAGAAATCCCCTAAAATGACAAGTAAAGTTTCGAATTTCGTGGCGTCTCCCCTCACGTTAGTACACGTTTCCGACCTGCACTACCACGCCCTTCCGCACCACTACTCCGAGTGGGCGTCCAAACGGCTTCTGGGCTCCCTGAACCTCCTCCTGCGTCGCCGGGCCGACTACCCTCCTGAACGGTTTGAACGCCTCCGGGAGCGGCTCCTCTCCGAAGCCTGGGACCACCTGCTCATCAGCGGGGACTTCACGCAGCTGGCGCTGGAGTCCGAATTTCAACACGCCCGCACGCACCTGGCGCCGCTACTGGAGGGCTCACGTCCCGTGCACGTCATTCCCGGAAACCACGACCGCTATGTCCCGGAAGCCTGCACCCCAGACCGCTTTCAGGCGTTCTTCGGTCGCTGGTGGACGGCGGAGGAAATCCTGACGGTTCCGCTGGGTCCGGACTGGTGGCTCATTGGTTGGGACAGCACCCACCCCAATTCCTGGCTGCAGGCATCCGGAACCGTCCGGGAACCGACCCTCGCGGCCACCGACGCCTTCATGCAGGCTCAACCCGCAGGCACCCGGTTTGTGCTCATGAACCACTACCCCCTCTGGTTTCCGGAAGGCTGGGAAGTGCATGACCGTCACGAGCTCAACCAGCTGGAAGCCGTCCGAGCATGGGTCTGGGAACGCCCGGCCATTCGGTTGTACCTCCACGGACACGTGCACCGAAACTGGCACCTGACCTTCACCCGCCCGGATGGGTCACCGCTGGATGTCGTCAACTCCGCCTCTTCAACGATGCGCCACAAGCCCGGACGGCCACCCACGTCCTTTCACCGTATTTCTCTGGAGGCCTCCCACTGCACCGTGGAAGCCCTGACGCTCTGACGCCGTTCCTCTTTTGAAAAAGGGGTTGCGCTTCCGCCTCTGATCTGGGTACGGTATCGGCCGACCGCATGAGACGATTCTGAAACCGGATTGATGACACCTACAGGCCGCTCCAAGCTGATCTTTCTGCATGGCATCGGAACCGATGCTTCAAGCTGGCAGCTGCAATTGGAGCACTTTGCCACCGCCTACTCCTGCCACGCCTGGAACCTGCCGGGCTACGGAGGGACGCCCCAGCGCCCTTACACCCACCTGAGCGAGCTTCCGGAGTTGCTGGCCACGGCGCATCCGGACCTTGAGCAGGAGCCGGCCCACTGGGTGGGGCACTCGCTGGGCGGCATGCTGGCTTTGGAACTCGTTGCTCAGCGTCCGGAATGGGTACGGTCCCTGACCCTAGTGGCCACCAGTCCGGCTTTTGGCAAGGCTGAAGGGACCTGGCAGCAGAGGTTTCTGGAGGAGCGACTGGCGCCGCTCCGGGCAGGTCAGACGCTCAAGGACCTAGCGCCTCAGGCTCTCGCGCGGATGCTGGGTCCTCAGCCGGATCCTATCGGCAAGGCCCTGGCCCTCAGGAGCATGGGTCAGGTTCCGGAAGCGCCCTACACGCAGGCGCTGCTGGCGCTGACCCGTTTTGACCAGCGAGCCCTGTTGAGCCAGATCACCGTCCCGACGCTGCTCCTCGCCGGCGCCCATGACACCAACGCCCCGGCTCCAGTGATGCAGCGCATGGCTGGAAAAATCCCCCACGCCCGCTTCGTGTGCCTAGAGGACGTCGGGCACCTGATTCCGCTGGAAGCGCCCCAGCGCTTCAACCAGGAACTGCAGCACTTTTTGGAGGCCCTCCCGTGAACGCCGCCCAGTGGATTGAACGGCATGCCGACTTTACCCCAGACCGTCCGGCGCTGCGCTTCTTCCGCTCTCTGGAAGCCGAGCAGACCTGGACCTATCAGCAGCTGGCCGAACGGGTCCGGGCCTGGGCCCGAGGACTCAAGCACGAGCTGGGGGTGAGCCGCGGCGACCGTGTGGCCTTCCTGGGCTACAACCACCCGGACCTCCTGGCGGTGCTCTTCGCCTGTGCCCGCCTCGGAGCCGTGCTCGTTCCTCTCAACTGGCGGCTCGCTCCTCCGGAACACGCCTACATCGTCAGAAACGCCGGCGCTCACGTTCTGATTGCAGAAGCGGACTTTCAGGGGCACGCCGACGTCATTCAGGAAGCCGTTCCGGAACTTCACCGCGTGGCGCTTGAGTTCACCGCGCCCGAGTGGGTGCCACACACCGACGTCCTGAACGCGTCCGGACCGGATGACACCAATCCCAATGTGTCCCTTGAGGCACCCTGGCTGATCGTCTACACCTCCGGAACCACCGGGCACCCCAAAGGAGCGGTGCTGACCCAAGAAGCTCTCTTCTGGAACGCCCTCAACAGCCTGCACCTTCATGACCTGACCCGTCAGGACCGGATCCTTGCTGTGCTCCCGTTTTTTCACGTGGGGCCCCTCAACATTCAGACCACTCCGGCACTTTATGCGGGAGCAGAGGTGGTGCTGACGCCCCGATTTGACCCCGCTCAGACCCTGACACTCATTGAGCAGGAGCAGCCCAGCCTCCTGCTGCTGGTGCCTGTCACGATGCAGGCGCTGCTACAGCACCCGCAGTGGTCTGCCACCAACCTGACCTCGTTGCGGATGCTGGTCACGGGTTCATCTGTGGTGCCAGTGAACCTGATCGAGGGCTTTCACCAGCGGGGACTGCCTGTGGGGCAGGTCTATGGTTCCACTGAAACAGCGCCCATTGCCGCCGTCCTTCGCCGGGAAGAAGCGTTCCGAAAAATCGGTTCCACCGGAAAACCCGCCTTGCATTGTCGGGTAAAAGTAGTGGATGATTCAGGCCAAGAGGCTCCTCCCGGGACCTCTGGGGAGCTGTGGGTGCACGGACCGAATGTGATGCAGGAGTACTGGGGGAACGCCGATGCCACCGCTGAAGCGTTTGTGAACGGCTGGTTCCGGACCGGAGACGTGGGGGTGCAGGATGCAGAAGGCTTCCTCACGATTCATGACCGCAAGAAGGACATCATCATTTCCGGGGGAGAGAACATCTACTCGGCGGAACTAGAAGCTGTTCTGCGGGAGCATGCGGCGCTGGCGGATGCAGCCGTGGTCGCCCGAGCTGATGCGCAGTGGGGCGAGGTTCCGGTTGCCTTTCTGGAGCCCGTGCCCGGGGCCTCTGTTTCCGAGACGGAGTTGCAGGCCTTCCTGAATGAGCGCCTGGCTCGCTTCAAGCACCCCAAGGCCTTCATTTTCCTAGAGACGCTGCCTCGGAACACCATGGGCAAGGTCTTGAAGTACGAACTGCGCCAACAGGCGCACACGCTTGCGGAGTGACTCCGCGTGTTCGGGCCCACCAAGAGGCCCTTCTTTTTTGAACCTCTCAGGAGAGAATGCATGAAGAAGCTCTTTGCTGCCGGATTTTTGGCAGGACTGCTGGCGGTATCGGCTTCCGCCCAGGCCAAGACGACCCTCCGTTTTTCCAACTGGCTTCCCCCAACGCATCCGATCACGACGTTGATGATTCAGCCCTGGGCAGACCGGGTGGCAGAAGCGACCAACGGGAATGTGGAGATCAACCTGCTCGCCAAGCCCTTGGGCAAGCCCCCGAGTCACTACGACCTTGCCCGAGACGGCATTGCTGATGTCACCCTCGGAGTCCACGGGTACACCCCAGGACGCTTTGTGGCCACCCAGATTGCGGAAATTCCGTTCCTCGGAGACAGTGCTGAAGCCATCTCGGTCGCCTACTGGCGGACGCATGAGAAGTACCTTGCCGCGGCCAACGAGCACGAAGGCACCAAGGTGCTGGGCGTCTTCACCCATGGGCCCGGACACATGTACAGCATCGAAAAGCCCATCCAGTCGGTTGCTGACCTGGACGGCATGAAGATCCGTGTTGGCGGAGGCGTGGTCAATGACGTCGGCAAGGCGCTCGGAGCCGTGACGCTGCTGAAACCTGCGAGCGAGTCGTACGAAATCCTCTCCCGTGGCGTTGCCGATGGCATCTTCTTTCCCAAGGAGTCGATCGGATCCTTCAAGCTTTCCAAGGTTCTGAAGTATGCCACCATCGTCCCCGGAGGCATGTACAACACCAGCTTCTTCCTGATCATGAATAAGCGGAAGTGGGACCGCCTGAGTCCGGAAGACCAACGCGCGGTGGACAGCGTCTCTGGAGAAGCCTTTGCGCAGCTGGCCGGACGTGGCTGGGACCAGGCCGACACGATTGGTGAGCAGGCCATGGAAGCCGCCAGCATGCAGGTCTCCACAGCCAGCCCGGCACTCATGAATGAGCTCAAGTCTCGGCTGGCCAGCATTGAGACGACGGTGCTGCAACGCCTGAACGACAAAGGCATTGACGGCAAGGCGGCCTTGGCAATGCTCCGTGCCGAAGCAGCGGCCTATCAGCCATGAGTCCTGAGCCTTCGGAGCCCCAAGCTCCGGCCTCCGATTGGCTCGGAAAGGCATTGGGCCTGATTGCGTCAGCGATGCTGCTGTCCATGATGGCCCTCACCTTTTTCGATGTGATTGGACGGTACCTGCTGAATGCCCCCATCCCGGGCGCCTTTGAGATCACCGAGATCCTCATGGCCTCGCTGATCTTCGCCGGGTTGCCGCTGGTGACCCGCTCCGGCGAGCACGTCTCTGTGAGCCTCTTTGTCAACCGCTTGCCCCCCCGAGCCCTCCGGATTCAGAATGTCCTCACGGCTCTGATCATGGCAGGGGTCCTGGTTGTCATGACCTGGCGGGTCTGGATCAAGGCCACAGAGATGGCTGAATATGGCGACGAAACCGCCTACCTCTTCATTCCCCTGGCTCCGGTCGGCTACCTTTCTGCGCTGCTCATTGGCGTCAGTGCCGCCTTGGCTGTTGCCCAGGCCCTTCGTGTCATCCGCCACTCCTGAACCCCTACTGCCCTTTTAAGGAGGTGCCATCGAATTTTGGCTTACTGGCATTGTCATTTTGCTGACAATCATGTTCCTTGGCGTCCCCATCGCCTTCTCCATGGCGCTGGTCGGGTTCGGCGGGCTGGGACTGATGATTGGCTGGGACCCCGCATTGGCCATGGTCGCCCAGGTGACGCTGGAAACCGGCATGGACTATGGACTTTCGGTGGTGCCGCTCTTCATCCTCATGGGAAACCTGGTCACCTACGCCGGACTTTCAGATGAACTCTACGGAGCCTCAAACGCCTGGCTCGGCCACCGACGGGGCGGACTTGCGATGGCCACCGCAGTCGCCTGTGGTGGCTTCAGCGCCGTGTGCGGCAGCTCCTTGGCCACTGCAGCCACCATGGCCAAGGTGACCATGCCCTCAATGCGACGCTACGGCTACGCGGATTCCTTGGCTGCTGGCGTGATTGCCGCCGGAGGCACCCTCGGGATCCTCATTCCTCCCAGCGTGATTCTGGTCCTCTACGGAGTGATGACGCAGCAGGACATTGGGAAGCTCTTTGCCGCCGGCATCCTTCCTGGCGTGCTGGGCATTTTGGGCTACATGGCCGCTGTGTGGGTGGTGACTTGGTTCAAGCCGGAGCTCGGGCCTCGAGCAGAGCCCATGCCCATGAACGAACGGTTCCGTCTGCTCAAAGGCGTCTGGGGCATCCTCTCCCTGTTTGCGCTGGTCATCGGCGGCATCTACCTCGGCGTCTTCACGCCCACAGAAGCAGCCGGCATTGGTGCTTCCGGAGCCCTGGCCTTCACCTGGTTTCGGGGAAAGCTGAACCGCAAGATGCTCTTTTCGGTGCTGGTTGAGTCCACGCACACCACCGCCATGATGTTCTTCATCCTCATCGGTGCGCTGCTCTTTTCCAACTTTGTCAACATTGCCGGTCTTCCGAGCGACCTCTCGGACTGGGTGCAGGACTCCGGATGGGCGCCGCTGGCAGTGATCGGACTGATTCTGCTGATCTACCTTGTTTTGGGGGCGGTGCTGGAGAGCCTGTCGATGATCCTGCTGACGGTGCCGATCTTCTATCCGCTGGTGGCCGAGTTGGGCTTTGACCTGATCTGGTTTGGGGTGATTGTCGTCGTGGTGACTGAAATCAGCCTCATCACCCCACCGGTGGGCCTGAACGTCTTTGTGCTCCGTTCGGTGCTTCCGGACGTTTCCACACCCACCATCTTCCGGGGCGTGTTTCCGTTTCTCATTGCGGACGTGTTCCGGTTGGCCCTGCTGGTATTTGTGCCGTGGCTGGTCCTCGTCATTCCCAACGCAATGGGGTGACGGCCCTCCGCATCCGGCGCTTCAACGCCGCTGACTTGGACGCCGTTCGTCAGGTGTACCGTCACGCCATTGAGCACCTGGGACCTAGCGCCTACACTCCAGAACAGGTGCAGGCGTGGGCGAGCTTTGCGGACGATCCGGGGTTTGCCGAATGGATTCAGAACGCTCAGACCTTTGTCGCTGCTGATGAGTCCGGAACCCCTCAGGGCTTTGGAGGCCTGCAGCTTCCGGGATATCTGTCAGCGCTGTTTGTTGCGCCCGCGTACCTGAGGCAGGGAGTGGGAAGAGGTTTGCTGGAGGAATTGCTGAGTCACACCGATCCGAACCAGCCTGTGACGGTGGCCGCTTCTGCGTTTTCCAAACCGCTGTTTGAGCAGTATGGCTTTGTGGTGGAACAGCTGGAACGGAGTCGATTCAAGGGCGTGGACTTTCTTCGCTACGCCTTGATTCGACCGCCGGAAGTTCCCGGACCTTGAGCCCGGGAGGAGGGTTATGAGAACAGGTCCCGAATGGCGTTGAAGAACTTGTCCCGGAGGGGGTGGTGGTCGCTGCCACTGACGGACTCAAATTCTTCCAGCAGCTCTCGCTGACGGGCGGAGAGGTTGGTTGGCGTCTCCACCTGCACACGACAGAGCAGGTCCCCGCGTCCGCCACCGCGGAGTTCGGGCATGCCTTGGTTGCGGAGGCGGAAGATCTTGTGCGTTTGTGTGCCGGCGGGAATCTTCAGCTTGGCCTTGCCTTCGAGCGTCGGAACTTCCAGCTCTGCCCCTAAAGCGGCTTGGGTGAAGCTGATGGGAACCTCACAGAAGAGGTCGGAACCGTCACGATCGAAGACCGGATGCTCCTTGACGCGGAGCACCACGTACAGGTCACCGTTGCCTCCTCCGTTGGTGCCGTGCTCCCCTTCTCCGGTGAGCTTAATGCGTGACCCCGTGTTGACACCGGCCGGGATGTTGATGCGCAGGCGCTTTGTTTTCTGCACGCGGCCTCGTCCTCGGCAGCTCTTGCAGACGTTCTTGATGGTCTTGCCGCGTCCGCCACAAGTGGAGCAGGTGGTGACCACACTGAAGAAGCCCTGCTGAATGCGCTGCTGGCCACTGCCCCCACAGTCGGAGCAGATCTCAATGTCGCTCTGAGAATGCGCCCCGAGGCCACTGCAGGTGTCGCAGGTTTCCATTCGGGGAATCTCAATCTCGCGGGCGCCTCCGAATGCGGCTTCCTCAAAGGTGACTTCCAGGTTGTACTGGAGGTCAGAACCGCGCTCGCCTCTCGTTGCTCGACGGCCACCGCCACCTCCAGGTCCACCGGCTCCACCGAAGAACTCACCGAAGATGTCTCCAAAGATGTCACTGAAGCCACCTCCGCCCCCGCCGAAGTTCCCAAAGCCTCCGTAGTCTCCGCCCATGCCTTCGGTTCCGGCATGGCCAAACTGATCGTAGCGGCTCCGCTTTTCGTCGTTGCTCAGGATCTCAAAGGCTTCTGTGGCCTCCTTGAACTTGTCCTCAGCCTCCTGGTCACCCGGGTTGCGATCCGGATGGTACTTCATGGCGACCTTGCGGTACGCCTTCTTGATCTCCTCTTTCGAGGCACCTTTGCTGAGCCCGAGAACTTCGTAATAATCGCGTTTGGCCAAGGGGGTCTCCTCAATCTTTCCAAGAAACGCCTCCGGGGGTCTCCCGGAGGCGCTGTGCTCACTTCTTCACTTCTTCATAATCAGCGTCAACGATGTCCTCATCGTCTTTCTTCTTGGCGCTCTCCTGGCTTCCGCCGGCACCCGCCTGACCATCGTCACCCGGGTTGGAGTCATCGCCCCCAGGCTGCTGATTCTGATAGATCATCTCTGCCAGTTTGTGAGACGCCTGCGTGAGGGCCTCCATGTCGCTGCGGATGGCGTCAATGTTGTCCCCTTCAAGGCTCTTCCGGAGCTGCTCCTTGGTGGCCTCAATCTTGGCCTTGTCATCGGCAGGGACCTTGTCTCCCAGATCACTCAGGGACTTTTCGGTGCTGTAGATCAGCGTTTCCGCCTGGTTCTTCAGCTCCACCTTCTCGCGCTTCGTCTTGTCTTCAGACGCAAACTTCTCTGCGTCCTGAACCATCTTGTCGATTTCCTCATCCGACAGACCGCTGGAGGAGGTGATCTTGATCTGCTGCTCCTTGCCGGTGCCCAGATCCTTGGCGGTGACGTGCACAATGCCGTTGGCATCAATGTCGAAGGTCACCTCAATCTGCGGAACGCCCCGGGGTGCCGCAGGAATGCCCACCAGCTCGAAGCGGCCCAGCGTCTTGTTATCCGCAGACATCTCGCGCTCTCCCTGCAGCACGTGAATGCTGACTGCAGGCTGGTTGTCTGCCGCAGTGGAGAACACCTGGCTCTTGCGGGTCGGAATGGTGGTGTTGCGCTCAATGAGCTTGGTCATGACGCCCCCCAGGGTCTCAATGCCCAGAGACAGCGGGGTCACGTCCAGCAACAGCACGTCTTTGACGTCTCCCTTGAGCACGCCTCCTTGAATGGCGGCACCGATGGCCACCACCTCGTCCGGATTCACGCTCTTGTTCGGATCCTTGCCAAAGAAGTCCTTCACGATCTGCTGCACCTTCGGCATCCGGGTCATTCCTCCGACCAGGATCACTTCGTCGATGTCATTGGCAGTAAGGCCAGCATCCTTGAGCGCCTTCCGGCAAGGCTCCAGGCAGCGGTCCACCAGATCAGCCACCAGGGTTTCGAACTTGGCACGGGTGATCTTCAGGTTCAGGTGCTTCGGTCCGCTGGCATCAGCCGTGATGAAGGGCAAGTTGACGTCGGTCTCCGAGCTGGAGGACAGTTCGTGCTTGGCCTTCTCAGCAGCTTCCTTGAGACGCTGCAGGGCCATCTTGTCCTGCCGCAGGTCAATGCCCTGCTCCTTCTTGAACTCGTCGGCCAGGAACTCAATCAGGCGGTTGTCAAAGTCGTCTCCGCCGAGGAAGGTGTCCCCGTTAGTGGACTTGACGTCAAACACACCCTCTCCGAGCTCAAGGATCGAGATGTCGAAGGTTCCACCGCCTAGGTCAAAGACGGCGATCTTCTCATCGGACTTCTTGTCGAGTCCGTAAGCCATTGCAGCCGCGGTCGGCTCGTTGATGATCCGGAGGACGTTCAAACCGGCGATCTTACCGGCGTCCTTGGTGGCTTGACGCTGACTGTCATTGAAGTAGGCCGGAACCGTGATCACGGCTTCGGTCACCGTTTCTCCCAGGTACTCCTCGGCGGTCTGCTTCATCTTCTGCAGAACAAAGGCCGAGATTTCTTGCGGGGAGTACTTCTTGTCGTCCACCCCAATGTAGGCACCGCCTCCGGCTCCTTCCACAATTTTGTAAGGAACAATTGTTTCGGTGTGCTTGACCTCTTGGGAGTTGATCTCATGTCCCATCAAGCGCTTGGCCGAAAAAATGGTCCGGTTCGGGTTGGTCACCGCTTGTCGCTTCGCCACTTGGCCCACGAGGCGCTCCCCGGAGTCGTTGAAGGCGACCATCGAGGGAGTCGTGCGGGCCCCTTCGGCATTTTGGATGACCTTCGGGTCACCGCCTTCCATCACCGACACACAGGAGTTGGTTGTTCCCAGGTCGATGCCAATCACTTTTCCCATAGTTCTCCTTTTGTCTGATTAAGGTTACGCCTTGCCTGCTACCCTCACCATGGAGGGACGCAACACACGGTCGTAGAGGGTGTAGCCCGCTTGGAGTTGCTCAGCAACATGGTTCTCTGGAACCTCTTCGGCGTCAACCATGCCCACCGCTTGGTGCAGGTTCGGGTCAAAGACCTGACCTGACGCATCAACGCGGGTGACACCAAACTTGACCAGGGACTCCTGGGCCATCTTGTAAACCATTTCCAGCCCTTCAATCATGCTCTCGCGGCTGGATTCTTCCTTTTTGGCGTGATCAATCGCCCGCTCCAGGTTGTCTAAACTCGGAAGGAGCTCCTTGATCAGGTCTCCGTTGGCGTACTTCAAGCGCTCCGAATTTTCCCGGACCATCCGTTTTTTGTAGTTTTCAAACTCGGCATTGAGGTACTGGTAACGCCCTTGGACTTCATCCAATTTGCGCTGCACCTCATCATCGTCTCCGAGGGGTCCGTTCTCCGCAGCAGCGCCTTCAGCTGCACCCGACGCTTCAGCATCCACCGCAGCGTCGGCTTCTGCTGAATCGACCTGCTGGTCGTCTTGTTCCGGAGTCCGCTCGGCGGCCTTCTTCTTCTCAGTCATAGGCTTGCTCAGAAATGGCTTGGGATAGAATTTTGGCCGTGTAGTCCACGACAGGGATGATTTGCTGGTAGTTCATGCTCGTGGGACCAATCACACCAATGGTCCCCAATACGTTGTTGTCGTTGCGGTAGTTCGCGGCAACCAGGGTGCAGTCCCTTAGGCTCTCTGACTCGTTTTCCACCCCAATGTACAGCTGCACGCCTTCCGCCCGGACCGTGTGATCCAGCACATCCATGATCATGCTCTTGTGCTCAAACGCGTCCATCAGGTGCTGCACCACCTCGGTGCTCTGGAACCGTTCGTTCTTCAGCAGATTGAACTGCCCCTCCATGAACATCTCCTCCCGCTCATCCAGCTCAAAGGCCTTCTTGCCAAGACGAACCGCCTGAGCAAGAAGCTGGTCGTAACGTTCCTTGTCCTCCACCATGCTCCGGAGGATTTCCTCCCGGATCTGCAGCAGAGACCGGTTTTGGAACTGATCGTTGAGGAACGCGGAGATGGTGTTGAAGAAGTCCTGAGGGAAGTCCTCCGGAGTGTCAATGATCTTGTTGCGGACCACTCCGGACTTGGTCACTAGGATCACCAGCACCTTGCGGGCACTGACCTTGATGAACTCAATGCGCTGGAGCAGGCTCACTTCCGTCTTCGGCGCCGTCACCAGGCACACGAACTTGGTCAGCCCGGCGAGGATCTTCGTCGTGTTCTGCAGCAGCACCTCCACAGGCGCCGTGGTCCCCAGCCTCGACAGCTCTGAAATGTGACTCTGAATGCTGTTTGGTAGCTGATTCGCCACCACCATCGAGTCCACATAGAACCGATACGCCTTGTCGGTCGGAATCCGTCCCCCGGACGTATGGGGCTGCATCAGGTACCCCATCTCGGAAAGATCCGACATGATGTTGCGGATCGTCGCCGGAGAGAACTGAACCTCCAACTGCTTCGAGAGCGTCCGGGACCCCACAGGCTCCGAGCTTTCGATGTAGCTGTCTACAATGCCACGCAGCACCATCTGCATGCGTTCGTCAATGTCTTGACCCTGCTTTCTCGTTGCCATGCGGTCCCTGGATGAATCCCCCTTGTTGCCTGATCGATCGTTAGCACTCATCTCAAGAAAGTGCTAATAAGCTAACATCGTGCCAAGGCGGATGTCAAGGGAAATGTCCGATCCAGCCGTCTTGGGAGTTTTTAAGAAGCGACGGGGCGCCGGAGCCGATGAATGGCTCCGGTTCCGCAATCAGAGGGAGTCGTGATCGAGGCGATTGATGCCGTTGAAGGCCGCAACCCGGTAGGCTTCATCCAAGGTGGGGCAGTTCAGCACCGCGTTCATGAAGTACCGGATGGTTCCGCCGAGGTGCATCACCGAGTGCCCCAGGTGGATCAACTCAGTGGCGCGGGGGCCGATGATGTGGACGCCATAGAGTTTCAGGCTTTCCGGATCGAAGATGAGCTTCATGATGCCCTCTTCCTCCCCCATGATGTGGGCCCGGGAGATTTCCTTGAAGTGGGCCACGCCGATCTCATACGGAACACAGGCCTCCGTCAGTTCCTCCTCCGTTTGCCCCACCATCGCCACCGCCGGAATGGTCCAGATGCCGTACGGAAACTCCTTGGGCATCGACTCGTTTTGCAGCTCCCCAAAGGCGTGCAGAACGGCAATCCGGGACTGCACCATGGAGGTTGACGAAAGCCCAGGGAAGCCAATGACGTCTCCGACCGCATAGATGTTCGGGCAAGCGGTTTGGTAAACCTCGTTGGTCTTGATCAGCAGGTTGTGCCCCAGCTCAATGCCAATTTCTTCCAGCCCCAGCCCATCGGAGTTGGCAGTCCGACCGGCGGCAACCAGCACGGTGGAGCAGGGTAGCACCTTCTGGCTTTCCAGTTCCACCAGCACCTCTTCGGGGCCAATTTTCTTGATGTCCTTCACGTTCTCTCCCAGCCGCAAGGTGATGCGCTGGTTCCGCATCCGGTAGATGAGCGCTTCTGCGATCTCCCGGTCTAGGAACGGCAGGACGTTGCGGTCTCGGGCGATGAGGTTGACGCGGATGCCGAGCTTCGCGAAGATGCAGGCGTACTCGCAGCCAATGACTCCGGCACCGATGATCGTGATCTTTTTGGGAAGGTGCTTGATCTTCAGAATGCTGTCGGAATCGAACACGCATTCGTTGTCGAACGGAGCCCACTTCGGACGACGGGGACTGGAACCGGTTCCGATGATGGAGAAATCCGCGGTCAGCTGAAACGGTTCCCCTCCGTCGTGCGGGACCACTTCAATCTCAGTTGGACTGAGAAACCGGGGGGTTCCAACAATGGTGGTCACTCGGTTCTTGTCGAGGTTGCGCTTCAGGGAGTTTTCCTGCTCTTGAATCACCACCTGCTTCCGGTACATCAGCTCATCCGTCGTCAGGTTGTCCTTGAACGAAATCTGAATGCCGTGCGTCTGCTGCCGGATCATTGAGAGGTTGACCACCGTCTCCCGGAGCGACTTTGAGGGAATGGTTCCGGTGTGCAGCGACGCCCCTCCCAGTTTCGGCTTCCGCTCAATCACCACCACTCGCTTCTTGAGTTTGCTCGCCTGCATGGCGGCCTTCTCTCCAGCGGGGCCTGAGCCAATGACAGCGAGGTCGTAATGATGAACATCTTGCATGAGGAGCTACCGTAAAGGGGGAGGGGGAGAAACGCGTTGAATGAACGCGATAATCGTACCAAAGCCCGTCTCAGGGTCAAGCTGCGGCGAAATCTCCTTGCACGTTCGTAACCCGTTGCTATCTTCGTTCATTCAAGCTCAATCCTTTTGTGATGACACCCAGCCTTGCCACTCGCCAACTACCATTCCCACACCTTCCGTTGCCAGCATGCGGATGAAGACGTCGTCGATTACGTTCAAGCAGCGGCCCGCGGCGGCATGCACACCTTTGGGGTCTCTGACCACGCCGCGCTTCCGGACAACCGGTGGCCGGACGTCCGCATGCGCTTTGACGAGCTGGACGACTACGTTGCAGCCGTCCACCGCGCAGCAGAAACGGTTCCGGAGGTGCAGGTGCTGCTGGGCATGGAATGCGAGTACATCCCGGACTTTCACCACTACTTTGCCGACGAGCTTCTCGGCGCCCGCAACTTCAGCTACCTCATTGGCGCCGGACACTTCACCCCGTTTCAGGGAGAGTGGCTCAACTCGTTCGTCGAGCTGCGCACCGCCCCTCAGCTGAACGCGTATGCCCAGTACCTCCAGAACATGATGGAAACCGGCTTGTTCGCCTTCATCGCGCATCCAGACCTTTTCGGAGGCGTGCAGATGAGCTGGACGGAAGACGTCGCCGCTTGCTCCCGGGACATCCTTGCGGCGGCTGCAGAAACCGGAGTGCCACTGGAACTCAACGGCTACGGCCTCCGGAAGCCGAAGGTGCCGGGTTCCACCGGCGCGCGCGCGCCGTATCCGTGGCTCCCCTTCTGGGAGCTGGCTCAGGAGTACCCCATTCAGGTCATCTGCAACTCCGACTGCCACCACCCTCGGGACGTGCAGGCTGGCATTGCCGAAAATCAGGCGCTGGCCGCCTCGCTCAACCTGAAGCAGGCCGACCTGTCCGACCTCCAACCCTTAGCCACAAACTGACATGGGCGATAGCTTCGGCCACCTTTTCCGTATTACCACCTGGGGCGAGTCCCACGGCGGCGGCATCGGCGTCGTCATCGACGGCTGCCCTGCCGGACTGGAACTTTCCCTAGACGACATTCAGACCGACCTGGACCGACGGCGCCCCGGACAGAGCAAGATCACCACACAGCGTAAAGAAAGCGACACCGCCGAGATCCTCTCTGGCGTGTTTGACGGACGCACCACCGGCACCGCGCTCGCTGTGCTGGTCCGCAACGAAGACGCCCGACCCCAGGCCTACGACCACCTCAAGGAACTCTACCGTCCCAGCCACGCCGATTTCACCTACGACCGCAAGTACGGCTTCCGGAACTGGATGGGTGGTGGTCGTTCCAGCGCCCGGGAGACCATCGGACGTGTGGCCGCAGGGGCCGTTGCCAAGAAGCTGCTCAAGCAGCTGTGCGGCGCCGAAATCCTCTCATGGGTCGAACAGATCCACGACCTGCGTTCGGACATCAACCCGGAGGAGGTGACCGCAGACGCCATTGAAGCCAGTGTGGTTCGGTGTCCGGACCCGGAAGCCAGCGCCCGCATGGAGGCCCGGATCCTGGAAGCCCGCAAAGGAGGAGATAGCGTTGGAGGCATCATCCGCGCCCACGCCCGTAACCTGCCTCCGGGACTCGGTGAACCCGTCTTTGACAAACTCACAGCCGACCTCGCCAAGGCGATGATGTCCCTCCCGGCTACCCGAGGAGTGGAGTTTGGCTTGGGCTTCGACTCCGTCCTCCTCAAGGGGTCTCAGCACAACGACGCCTTCACCTCCGAATCCGGGCAGATCCGCCCGCAAACCAACCGGTCTGGTGGCATTCAGGGGGGCATCAGCAACGGAGAGCCCATCGACTTCCGGGTCGCCTTTAAGCCCACAGCGACCATCAACTTTGAGCAAGACACCGTGACCCAGTCGGGCGAGGCCACCAAGCTCCGCGCCAAGGGTCGGCATGACCCCTGCGTGCTGCCTCGGGCGGTCCCAATGATTGACGCGATGGTGGCCTTGGTCCTCGCCGATCACTACCTCCGGAACCAAACTCGCGCCCTGAATCGTTTAACAGACTAAATTTAGGCACTCTTTTTGCTGAGACTGATCTGTCCCCTTTGGGGGGTCTGATGCACTCTCTTTGTCATTTCGAGCGCCATGTCTGTGATGAAAAGCCAAACCTTTATCCGCCGGGACCCCATCCGTCGCTTTGAGAAGCACGAGGTCAACCGACGGTTTCGCAGCAACGGAGCCCTCAACACTCCCATCACCATCGCTCTGGGGGGAGTGGTGCTCTTTGCAACCCTGTTCAGTCTGCAAATCTTTTTCTTTGCCCAGTGACACCTCCACACATTGATGTGTTCAACGGAGATGCTGATGGGTTGTGTGCGCTGCAGCAGTTGCGGTTGCACCAGCCCATCCACTCGGAACGCATCACCGGAGTCAAGCGCGACATTCAGCTCCTTTCCCGGATTCAGGAACGTTCCGGGTGCGCGATCACCGTCCTCGACATCTCCCTCGACGTCAACCGAACCCCGCTGCTGAAGCTGCTGGAACAGCAGAACACCGTCCACTACTTCGACCACCACTTTGCCGGAACGCTCCCGGACAGCCCGCTCTTCACGTCTTACATTGATCCCGATCCCGAAGTCTGCACCAGCACCCTGGTAGACCGGCACCTCGAAGGCGCCTTTCGCCTGTGGGCCATCGCAGGGGCATTTGGAGACAATCAGCACCGGACCGCCCAGCAACTGGCCGCTTCCCTCAGTCTCAGCGAAGCCGAAATCGCTCTGCTTCAGGAAACCGGAGAGCTGCTCAATTACAACGGTTACGGAGAGACGCTGCAGGACCTGCACTACGCGCCAGCGGACCTCTTTGAGCAGCTGCACCCGTTTGAGAGCCCCCTCGATTTTGCCAAGCACTCCGAAGCCCTTCCAGCGCTCCGGGCCTTCTTTCACGAGGATCAGCAGCACGCCCAAGCGGTGTCTCCAGAGGTAGAGACCGAGACGGTTCGCTTCTTCCGCTTTCCCAATGAAGCCTGGGGGCGTCGTGTGGCCGGAGTCTTCAGCAATGAGGCGATTCGGGAGTTCCCGGATCAGGGGCTGGTGCTGTTGGTGGAGAATGGAAGGGGCGGAGGGTTGGTCAGCGTCCGGGCGCCGCTATCTCGCCCCCATGGAGCCGATGCGATCTGCCGACCGCTCGGAGGCGGAGGACGTTCCAAGGCCGCCGGCATCAACGACCTTCCCCTTGAGCAGGTTCCGGAGTTGCTGAGCGCGGCGACCCAGGTGTTTGCGCAGGACTAGGATCAGTCCTGAATTTCCGGAGTCTTGATCCGGTTGATGATCTGCTGCTGCCCCATGGAGAGCAGGTTGCTGGTGACCCAGTACAGGACCAGTCCAGACGGGAAGGTGAAGCTGAAGACAGCAAACACCAGCGGCATCAGCTGCATGATCTTCGCCTGAGTCGGATCCATGACCGCGCTCTGCGGCGTCAGCTTTTGCTGGAAGAAGAGGGTGACCCCCATCAGAATTGGTGTGATGCCCAAGCCATCGGCCTGTGACAGGTCACTGAGCCATAGTCCGAAGGGCGCATGCCGGAGCTCCACTGCGCTGGAAAGGGCGCTGTAGAGGGCTAGGAACACCGGAATCTGCAGCAGCAACGGAAGGCAGCCTCCGAGCGGATTGACCTTGTTCTTGCGATACAGGCCCATCATCTCCATCTGCAGCTTTTCCTTGTCGTTCTTGTACTTCTCCTGAATGCGCTTCATCTTAGGCGCCAGCTGCTGCATGCGCTTCATGCTCTTCATGCCGCGGTACGTCAGCGGGAAGAGCACCAGCCGGACGATCACCGTCAGGATGATGATGGCCACCCCATAGTTCCCCACCACGCTATAGATGCCTCGCAGCAGCGACAGCAACGGCCCCGCCAGAGACTCTAGGGTCATGTTGAGGGACTGGTTCAGATTCCGTCCGAACTTGGTCATCTCCGCTTCGTCCTTCGGACCAAAGTAGAGCTGGAAGGGCACCTCCACAAGCTTGCCCGGAAGCAGTTCCACGAGGGGCAGACGGATGCCGTAGTAGGGAGCCAGCCCGGTTCCTTCTGTTTCTCGGGCCTGGTAGAAGCCCTCCTTGACCGGCGCCAGTGGAGCTGCCGCACTGATGAAGTAGTGGTCCTCCAGCCCCAGCCATTCAAAGCTAGGTACCCGCAGCGTGTCGCGCGCTTCGTCGATGCCATGCGTCTCTAGGCCATCATTGAAGTACACCGGACCACGGTGTCCGGCACGACTGTCCACTTCACCTTCGTGGAAACGAGCCTCGCCGAAGAGCTGCCGGACCTTCAGGGGCTTGGCCGAGAAGGAGCGGTTGATCACCTGCAGGTCGTAGTCAATCAGGTGCACACCTTGGCGGAAGGTCAGGGTCTTCACCAGCTGCACGCCTCCTACTTCCACCGACCGCAGCTCCACCGTCATCGACTCATCCGCTTCTCCCAGGGAGAAGGTCTGCCGATCGGTCCCGGGCTCCAGGGTTTGTCCGTTCACCGAAATGGCGTAACTGGCGTTCCGGAAGCGTTGAGTCAGTTCGGCGTCATCTTCAAACTGCACCCCAAAGGCTTCCACATTGGGAACGTAGCGGCTCAGCATTTCCACCCGGTTGCCCTCGGTCACCGAAAGCTGATAGTCCGGCCCCAGCACCCCTTCTAGGAAGGGGAACCAGGTGCTCAGGGTCAGGCGGGGCTTGGTGTGGTCGTAACTGGTCAACTGCAGACTCGTCGCCACGCCTCCGCGGCTGTTCAGCAGCACCCGGAAGCGGTCGGTCTGCACCACCACTTCTCGGGACGGAAGGCTGGCATCTACGGCCACAACAGGGGCTTCTGGTGCAGCAGCCGTGTCTGCTGCCACCTCAGCGCTTCCTGACTCTCCGGACAGCGCATTGGCGGCCACTTCGTCCAGCGCCTGAGAGACCTCAGCCGAAGGAGGGGTGTCTGGTTTCGGAGGCTCTGGAGGGGGGAAGAAAAACGACCAGCCCACCAGAATAGCCATGGAGAGCACCACCGCCAACAACGTGTTCTTTTCCATCAGAATCGGGAGGAAGACTTGAAGTGGAAGGTTCGGGGCACAGGATCAACCCCGCCCGGATGAAAGGGATGACAGCGCAGGAGACGACGGGCACTGAGCCACCCGCCTTTCCACAGGCCATGAGACTCCAACGCTGTCAGCGCGTACTGCGAACAGGTTGGGTAAAAACGACAGGAGGGGGGCAGCAGCGGAGACACCCACTGGCGGTACCCTCGGATGATCCACAGGAGGGGACGAATGCTCCACCTGGGAGGTGCTTGGGTCTCGGTAGCTGAGTCCTCAGACAACGTGACTTGCGGTTCGGGGTGCGAAATGCAGGTTTTCGGATGCAGGGTGCGCAAGCTCCTGGAACAGTCCCCGGACTGACCGCGTCATGTACGCCAGCGTCGCCGGACGTCCTGGTGTGCGGGTGATCATGAAGCAGATGTCGTAGCTCTGCTCCAGTCGGTGTCGCTCCGTCCGGATGGCTTCACGCAGCAGCCGCTTTAAGCGGTTGCGCAGGGGAGCATGCCCAACTTTTTTCTTGATGGAAATAAGGAAGCGGCTCGTTTCAGCTTGGCTGGGGAGGTACTTGACGCTGATCAACCCAAGGGGACGGTAGGTTCCATGAGAAAAGACCGGGCGAATTTCCCGAGCCTGCTTCAACCGAACCGACTTGGGAAAACTCCGCTCCTTCATCAGGCGCTCAGGCGCTTGCGCCCCTTGGCTCGGCGACGGCTGATCACCTTGCGACCCCCTGGAGTCGCCATGCGGGCGCGAAACCCGTGCTTCTTCTTACGACGCCGTACGTTCGGTTGGAAAGTCCGTTTCATGAAACCTTGACTGAGGTAAAGAGTGTTGAAAAAACTAAACTTATCTTTTTACCGTAAAGTCAGAAACGGAGCAAGTCTTTTACGCATCACCCACCAACTCGGGACATCCCGAGTTCGGAGCCGGTGAAGGCTGCCGGTTGCTTGTAGGCGACCGACTTCCGGACCAGGTGCTGGAGGTCTTCCGCCACCTCTTCCTGCTCCAGCAGGTGCCGGATGGAGGTTTCGATTGGGTTGCTCAGGCAGCCCACCAGGTGCCCGTCAGAAGTCAACCGCAGGCGGGAGCAGGTTGAGCAGAACGGAGCACTTTCGTTGGGGATGATTCCGAAGTGCCCTCCGGGAACCCAGAAACGCTGAGCGGTGGCGTCGGTTTCCGCCTCAACACGGTGCCAGGAGTACCGCTCTCCAATGCGATCCAGGATTTCCTGCATGGACACAAACGGAAAGGGCTCCTTCTGGTGGAGCGGTCCCATGCGCATCAGCTCTAGGTAGCGCACCTCAGCGCCTCGGGAAACCGCGTAGTCCAGCAGGTCCACCACCTCATGCTCGTTGGCGTCACGCACCACCACCATGTTCAGCTTCACTCCCAGCCCGACTTCAACAGCCGCATCAATGCCAGCAAGCACGCGGTCTAGGCGCCCGGCTCGTCCCATCTTTCGGAAGTTTTCTGGGCAAAGGGAGTCTAGGCTGACGTTGACCGACTTCAGTCCTGCAGCCTGGAGCGGCTTCGCTAACTTCTTCAGGTTGAGGCCGTTGGTCGTCATGCCGATGCTCTCAATGCCGAGGTCTTGGACGCCTTGGACAAAGTCCACGACGTGACGGAAGAGCAGGGGCTCGCCTCCGGTCAGTCGGACCTTTTCGATGCCGGCATGCTGGTGCAGCAACCCGACGAGGTGCAGCAGTTGATCGCCCGGCAGGGCTTTGGGGGAGGGAACGTGGTCCTTGATGCTGGTCACACAGTAGGTGCAGGCCATGTTACAGGCCTCTCCTAGGGACACACGCAACTTGTTGATCTTTCGACCGTATGCGTCGATCATAGGAAATCTCCTTTCCAAGCACGGGAGGCTGCCCCGTTTCCCGGGCAACCCACGTTCACACAACCCTGGCCACAGGCGTTAGGCTGGGTGAATCGGAGATGGCTGGTTCATGTTCGTGGGAAGGTTCTGCCTTACCGGCAGATCCGGAATTCAAAAAAGCATAGGCGGTGCCTTCAAAATGTCAAGAACCTCACACCCAGGAGCAACCCATTGACCCCCATTGACTACAGTGACTTTGACAAGGTCCAGATGCACGTCGGCACCATCTTGAAGGTGGAGCCCAACGCCAAGGCCCGCAAGCCGGCATTTGTGCTGACGATTGACTTCGGCGAGTGGGGCACCAAAACCAGTTCCGCCCAGATCACTCAGCATTACACACCAGAAACCCTGGTCGGTCGCCAGGTGGTTGCCGTCCTCAACTTTCCGCCACTGCGGATTGCCGGAATCAAGTCGGAGGTGCTGGTGCTGGGGGCAATGGAGGAGAGCGGAGTGGTGCTGCTGCACCCGTCTCAGGAGGTTGCCAACGGAACGCGGGTCGCCTAAGCGCCCGTCAGAAGATCAGGGAAAGCCCGAAGAGAGTTGCCTCGCCTCCAAGTTCCAGCGGCGTCTTTTCAGTCTCAACCTGCATGGTTGCCGAAAGGTGCTGACGGACCAGGAGGAGCCCAAACGAGCCAAAGGGGAAGCGGACTCCATATTGGAAGAAGTAGGGGTTTGCCACCTGACCAAAGGTCGTTGCGCTGTATGCGGTGCCATCGAGCTCCAGCGACTCACTGACCTTGCCGTAGACGCTTCCGGAGCCGATTCCAATGAACGGGAACCACCACCCGCCCCGGTGGTAGGCATTGACGCCATAGAGGAACTGCTGAACGCTCAGGCTGACGTTTGCTCCGTTAGCAAACAGGTACTGCTTCTCATAGCGCTGCAGCTTCACTTCAAACCCGACTGCTGATGGGCCATGGACGCGGTAGAAGTCCAGCGACACTCCGGACAGGCTCACCGTTCGGTCCGACTGCAGGGCACCTTGGGTGCGCTCCAGAGCCTGGATGTAACCCTCTGATTCTCCCAGAATCGGCGCCTGCTTCGAGGTATCTTGGGTTCCGGACTGAGTCGAAATCGTTACAAAGGTTTCATCCACAGCCCAGGCGGTTCCGGCAACAGTGACCACCAGCATCAGGCTCACCCACCACTTCTTCACCATTGCAACCCCACGTTCGAATAGACGACAAAGTCCACTTCATTGCCAAAGTTGCTGTAGTCCTGCACAATCGCGAGGTCCCAGTGGAGCCGGCCCCAGACCACCTTCTGCCCCACCATGATGACGCTGCTGGGCACACTCAGGCTGGCGTTGCGCTGTTCCTGTCCTCCGGACGTTGCACTGTTTGAAAGACGCAGCGTCGCTTCTGTTTCTGGGAAGATGCTGCTCTGGGAGGCCTGCTGGAAGAGAAAGGAGTACCCGTCGTTGAAGCGGTACTCCATGGCCATGAAGCGGTGGCTCTGGAAGGATGCCAGACCGTTGGTCTCACCAATCCGGACCAGCCCGTCTCCAAAGTACACCAGCCAGCCATCAAAGCGTTTGGCAAACAGCCACTGGTGCGCCCAGTCGCTGCCGCCGCTGCGGACCAGTCCCAGGTTTCCGCTTCGATCCGAGTCCCCCACCTTGTAGGAGAGCTTGAGGCTGATTGCCGGCATCACGTCCCCCCCTTCTGTCAGCATCCACTTCCAGTGAAAGCTAGGTTCTGCACGGACCAGATTGAGGGGCGTCTCATTGCTCTGGACGAAGGTGCCGTCTCGGATGATGTAGTGGGCGTACTGGTTGCGGTCAGAAAAAGCTCGGTACGCGCCTTCATTCTTTTCATTGGAGATGCCAATGATGTCATGGACGCCTTCAATGGTACTGTCCATGCTTCCTCCACTGAAGGAAACAAAGGGCACTTCAAAGCCCAACTCCGACGCGGGTCCAATGCCACGGCGCCAGCGCAGGGTGTGCCGCTGACTCTCCACGTCCAGGTAGAGGCCAAACCCGGCAACGACGTTGCCGGAATCGTCTTCAAAATCAGCCGTCGTGAGGCCCCGGTCCACCGTCTCCTGCGTGATCTGGTTGCTCCCGCCTTGTGTGTTGACAAAGGTATTGGCGACGGCGAGACTGTACGAATAACGAACGGTTCCGGACGGCAGCGTGGCCGCTGTTTCCGGAGACAGCGCCAGGTACGCCTGGGTCAGTGGAAACTGAGGACGGATTTCAATTGGGCCCAATCCCGCATTCTTGGTCTCGGCCCCTGCAGAAACTGCCCAGCAGAGCCCGCTACCGCAGGCAAAGAGAATTTTGAAGAAGTCTTTTAATCTCATAACCTTGAATCCCAATAGGCCCGTCTCCCGCGTTCAGGTGATCAAAGGGGAAGGGGCAACAGGCTCTGAATCCAAGACTCATGCCCAACCATGGCCAAACTCAATGAAATGATCCGTGACTTCCGCCTCAACATCGGTCAAAGCGTGGAAGCGCTGGCGCTGCTGATGCAGATGGATCCGGAAGACTACGCACGGCTGGAAGAGAACTGGATTCCACCAGAAGACGTTCTGGAACGCCTGTGTGCGCTCTTTGAGTGGAACTATCAGGAGGTCAAGCAGCTGGCACAGCGAACGCCTTCCCATCGCAAACGCGTGGAAGAACCGTCTTCAGAACAGTGGAGCCTTGCCAAGATGCTCCGGGAGGCACGGGAAAACGCCGGGCAACCGCCTCTGGGCATTGCCACCCTGATGGGCATTCCGGAGGAGCAGTATGCGTCCTTTGAAGCCGGGGAGTCGGTTCCGGAAGAACTGCTGCAGCGGCTCTGCACGCTCTACCGTTGGAACTTTCACCAGGTCCGTCAACGGGTTCGGCGGCACAACGCCATGGTCTTCACCGGCCCCCAGAAGCCCCTTTCCTTTGAGGAGCTCCGTGAACGCCTGCCCCCAGCGGCGCCTCTGCAGCTTCCGGAACTTGAGGAACACCCCACCTCCGGAATCGGAACCCTGCTGCGCCAAACCCGAGAAGGCCTAGGCCAGTCCATAGACGGCGTCTCGCTCCTGCTCGAGGTCAGCCCCGACTACTATGAGCTGCTGGAGGCCGGGGAAGTCGCCCCAGACGATGAGCTGCTGCGACGGATTGCCTCCGTGTTCCGCTGGAACTACAACGAGCTGCGCAGCCGGGAGCAGAAGCTCCGCATGAGCCGCCTGCGCCCCAGCGTCACTCAGCTTCCAGAAGGAGGCTCCTTCAGTCAACGTCGGCACCTCCGGGAGGTGTTTGACGGCATCACCAAGGGCTGGGACCGCCTCAACAAAACCCAACGGGACGCCCTCATGGCACAGCTGGAACTGGTGCGAGACTCCGTTCAGCGCTGGACCCAGTCAGCCCCGGTGCTCTCATCCGATGAGTCCTTCAAGGACACACCTCCCGCCTCTGCTTCTGCCCCGCCTGCATCGCCTCCGGAACCGGCGTTCAAGAACAATGTTCGCAAACCGCCCCCGGACTTCACCCCCTGATCGGCTATGCCTTCGCTGCTGGACGACCTTGTTGCTGCCGGCATCCTTTCTTCCGAAGTGCTCCACCGCTTCCGGACCGAGCACGCCCTTCCGGACTGGGCTCTTGCGCAGGAGCTGGTGCGCCTCAACCTTTTGGAGGAACCCACGGTGCTGGCTCAGGCCTCTCGACGCTACGGCCTCCCGCTGCTTCCGGCCTCTCACTCGTTTCCGCCCTTCCCCGATGCGCCACTCCGCGAGCACCTTCAACACCAGTTCGGCATCCGCTTGTACCAGTCGGGCTCGCAGGTGCTGGGGGTCCTGACCCTAGAAAGTCGCTGGGACGGCATGGCCCAGGCCACCTGCTGCCTGAACTCGCCTCTAAAGTGGTACCTGGGTCTGCAGGAAGGGAACGCCTTGACGCCCCCGGACGACCGAGTTGCCTATGGGGCGGAAGCCCAGGCCGAGCCCGTGCTGGAGCAACTGCTGGAAGAAGCCTTGGAGCTCCGCAGCTCCGACTTGCACCTCGATCCCACTCCGGAAGGCGCAACCCTCCGGCTCCGGATTGATGGACACCTCCGAGACCAGCACCTCATTCCACCCGACCTCCGGGCGTCCCTGACTTCTCGGGTGAAGATTCTTTCCGGCATGGACATCGCGGTCCGGCGGCGCCCGCAGGATGGACACTTTGTCCATCACTCTCAGGGCGGACGGCTGGTGGACGTCCGGGTCTCCAGCATGCCCAGCCTTCAGGGCGAAAAGCTCGTCCTCCGTCTGCTGGATCAAGTGCCGGTGCAGCACCGACTCGACGCCCTTGGTTTTCTGGAAGCCGACCTCCCGGTGCTTCAGCAGGCGGCACAGGCGCCCAGTGGGCTGATCCTCCTGGTGGGTCCCACCGGAAGTGGCAAGACCACCACCCTCTATGCCCTCCTCCGGACCATCCACTCACGGGAGAAGCACCTCTTCACTATTGAAAATCCAGTGGAGTATCAGATTCCGGGAATCACACAGGTTTCGGTGGATCCAGAGGCAGGCCTAGGGTTTGCCGAAGCCCTTCGCGCTGCGCTGCGTCAGGATCCGGATGTGCTGTTGGTGGGAGAAATTCGAGATGAGGAAACCGCTGGCATTGCCCTCAAGGCGGCCCTGACGGGGCACCTGGTGCTGTCGACCCTGCACAGCAACAATGCGGTCACAGCACTTCAGCGTTTGGAAAACCTGGGGCTCGGTCACGACCTGCTGGCGGAGACGCTGCTGCTAGTGGTCGCGCAACGGTTGGTCCGAAGGTGCTGCCCGCCGCATCGCCACCGGGCGGTCGGATGCCCCCACTGTCAGGGCACCGGCTACTCAGGGCGGGTGCCGGTGTATGAGGTACTGGAGGTTGGACCGGTGGTGCAGGAACGCATTCGGGAGGGAAAAACCGGCGCCGACCTAGTGACGCCTCATCCGGAGGTGTACTTCCGTCGGCTTGAGGAAACCGCTCGGGCTCTGGTGCAGGCCGGGCTCACGGACGAAAAAGAAACCGGCCTGGTGCTGGTCTAACCCGCGTCTGGGACCTCAACGTAGATGGACTCCATCACCGCACGCAGCTCGGCTGGAATCTCCACGGGACGTCGATTGACCTGATCCACGTACACGTGCACAAAGCGTCCGGTTGCTGCCGGATTCGCTTCTCCTTCACGGAAGAGGGCAATTTCATACACCACGCTGGTGCGCCCTATCTTCACGGTCCGCAACCCCGCATCAATCACCTCAGGAAAGCTCAGCTCCTGGTAGTAGCGGCACCCGGTTTCCACCACCACCCCAATTGCCTCAAGGGTGCGGATGTCCTTTCCCAACCGGCGCAGCAGGTTCTCGTTCACCACTGTGTCAAAGTAGGAATAGTACACCACGTTGTTGACGTGTCCATAGACGTCGTTGTCCATCCAACGTGTGGGAATCTGCAGGAAGTGCGGGTAGTCGCTCCGGACATCGTGTTTCGCATCACGCATGAAAGCTTTCAGAGAGAAGAGGAGAAAAGAGAGGGTCTGACTTTAAGAAAGGAGGTCGTGCATCAGCCGAGAAGGCAGCAGCGCCCGCAGCGTCGCCGAACCCGGAAACACCTGTTCCCAGCCATCGGCAGTCACGTCCAGCACCGCCAGACCCGCGGTCTTCAGGGCCACATGCCCAAAGGTTTGTCCAAAGCAGAGGGCTTCGATGAGGTCAGCCAGGCCCGGGTTGTGGGCAACCACCACCAACCCTTGCGCAGAGGCCGGCACCTGCTGAATGTGCTGCAGAAGCGTGGCGTCAGAGGCTAGGTAGAGGCCTGCTTCCTCGTGTTGCGTCAGGGGAGTGCTCAGGTGCGCACGCACCCGTTCTGCGGTCTGCAGCGCTCGACGAGCTGTGGAGGTCAGAAGGAAGTCAGGGACAGGACGGAGGTGCTCCAGGACCTGCGCCATGCGAGGGGCGGCTTGCTCCCCTCGGGCGTTGAGTTCGCGGTCGAAGTCCGCCACCTCCGGGTGGTCCCAGGAGGATTTGGCATGGCGGAGGAGGTAGAGCGTCTTCATGCGCTCAGGCTTACTGTTGGGACTGAACCGGTGGGGCTGCTTTCTGCTCCAGCAGATCGGAGGGCTTCTCTTCCTCAGAAGTCAGTTCAATGGTTCCCGGCTGAGCCGCAGGCTCCGTGGGGGTTTCCACAACGGGGGCCTCAGTTCCCGGAATCACCTGTGCCTCCTGAGTCGTCGTCACCACTGAATCCTTCGCAGCCTCTGAAGAGAGGTAGGCCAGCGAGAGGGAGGTGAGCATGAAGACGATGGCCACTCCGGTGGTGATCTTGGCAACCCCGGTCATCTGACTGCGTACGGAGTTTGCCTGACCAGCGCTTCCGAAGGCCGCGCCCAACTCAGCTCCACGTCCGGACTGAAGAAGCACAAAGAAGATGATCATCAGACAAGCGGCTACGTGGATGATCAAGAGGATACTGAACATGAAACCTGAGGGTTAGGGTGAAGGAATGACGCGGTTAACCACCCGCTTGAATGATTGTCAGGAAGTCGGCGGGCTTGAGGCTTGCGCCTCCCACAAGGGCTCCGTCAATTTCGGGCTGGGACATCAGCTCCTCAGCATTCTTGGCGTTGACACTGCCACCATAGAGGATGCGGAGGCCTGCAGCAATTTCCGGACTCGCCAGGCGTCCCATTTCTTCACGGACGAAGGCGTGCATGGCGTTGGCCTGCTCCGGCGTGGCAGTCTTTCCTGTTCCAATGGCCCACACGGGCTCATAGGCAATGACGCAGCGTTGCTGGTCGGCAGAAGCAATTTCTGAGAATGCTCCCCGGAGCTGCTGGGCCACGGTGGACTCATGGGTGCCCTGCTCACGCTGCTCTAGGGTTTCCCCCACGCAGACAACCGGTTGAATGGCGTGCTGCAGCAGCACCGCCACCTTGTCACGGACAATGGCATCGGTCTCACCGAAGTAACTCCGGCGCTCCGAGTGCCCCACCAGACAGTAGGTCGCTCCCGCGTCTTGAAGCATCGGGGCAGCAATTTCACCCGTGTAGGCGCCACTGACCTGACTGTGAACATTCTGGGCGCCCACCCGAATTTCGGTTCCCTCTGCCGCTTCCCGGAGCTTCCGGAGCAGCGTGAAGGGCGGGCACATCAGGACCTCGCTCTGGAGGCCTTTCAATTCTGAGGACAGGGCAGAACACATTTCCAGTACCAGCTCTGCCGAGCCGTTCATCTTCCAATTTCCTGCAATCAGCTTGTTGCGCACGGTTTCCTTTGCAAGCCGAGGTGAATCTGCAAACTAATCAAAATAGCTTAGATGGTGGTAAAGACAAGACTTTCTGGCAGTTCCGTCACGAATTCGCAAGTCCGGAGCCAGTCAGCGGGGGATTTTTCGGGGCACGAGCAGAGAAAATCCACTCAGTGAGCAGAGGCGTTGCACTGGAGCATGAAGGCCTCAGCGGACTCCATGTGTTCAATCATCACCTGCCGCGCCATCTCGGGGTTCCGGGCCCGGAAGGCTTCCAAGAGGTTCCGGTGGTAGTCCACCCCGTGCTGGCGATGCTGCTCGCTGATGCTGGGATCAGAGTCCATTTCCTCATGAATGAAGATGCGGGCCAGCAGGCTGAGGATGAACTTGGCAAAGAAGGAGAGGACGGGGTTGGGGCAGGCATCGGCGAGGACGAGGTGGAAGTCGAGTTCCTGGATGCGCTGGGCCCGGTCGCTTGCTTCAAAGCCTTCAATGGCACAGTGCCCCACGCATTCCTCTAGATGCGCTAGGTCCTCTGGTTCCAGGTGCTGTGCCACGCTAGCTGCCAGCTCAGGCTCAATGACCTTGCGGATCGCGTAGATGTCCTCCACCGAGACGTTCCGGGAGAAGAAATAGTTCCACAGCAGCTCGTTGGCTTTTTCGGGACTCACCCGAGACACCGAAGCCCCCCCGCCGGGTCCGGTTCGGATGTTCACCAACCCCTGCACCTCCAGCGCCTTGAGCGCCTCCCGCATGGTCCCCTTGCTCACCCGATAGGTCTTCAGAAAGTCCTTCTCATCAAAAAGCCGTTCCCCTGCAGGAAGGCGTTTGTTGATGATGTCTTCCTTGATCTGTTCCGCGACCACATCCGAACGTTTGCGGGTGGGACGGGGGTGCTCGTCAGCCATTGTGCCTTAAAGGGGTTTCAGCATGCCGCAAAAGGGCGTGCAGGAGAACATTCGCGCCACGCTCCAGTTCCTCCGGAGCGGTATACTCCAAGGGATTATGACTGATTCCCTGCTGACTGGGAACAAAGATCATTCCGGTCGGGGTGACTTCTGCCAGCAGGCACGCGTCGTGGAACGCCCCAGACGCCATCCGCCGGAAGGGGTACCCCAGCTGTTCGGTGGCCGCCTGAACAGACGTGATGCAGTCGGCATGAAACACCACAGGCTCCTTGTGAAACAGCGGGTTCACCTCCAAGGAGCAACCGTGCGCTGCGGCGATCGTTCGGACCTGTGCTTCCAGCTGCTGCCGAAGTGTCACGAGCTGAGCCGCCTCCGGGTGCCGCAGATCCACACCAAAGCACACCTCGCCGGGAATGGTGGTCCGCGAGTTTGGTTCCAGCGCAAAGGCTCCCACGGTGAACACGCCCTTTCCCTCAGCCAGCACGAGCTGATGGCAGGCCTGGATGGCTTCTGTGGCACAGGCCATGGCATCGTGTCGAAGCCGCATGGGAACGGTTCCGGAGTGCCCGGCTTCACCGCGGATGAGCACGTCAAAGGCGATCTGCCCCTGTGCGCCTTCCACCACTCCGATAGAAAGCGACTCCTGCTCCAGCACGGGTCCCTGTTCAATGTGGACCTCAAAGTACGCCTGCAGCGGCAACGTCCGGGACGTCCCGGCATAGCCGATCTGACGCAGGCGCTCGCCAAACACGCTGCCGTCATTGCCAACACAGGCCCATGCCGATTCAGGGGTCTGCTTGCCCACAAACACGGCAGAGCCCATCGCCGGACAGTAGCGGGCTTCCTCCTCATTGGTCCAGCACACAAGCGCCACGCCATACGGAAGTCGCTGCTGCTGCTCAGCCAGCGTCCGGAGCACCTCCAGCCCGGCCATCACGCCATAAGCGCCATCAAAGCGACCGCCGTGAAGCTGCGTATCCAAGTGGCTGCCGGTCAGCAGCAACGGCGCCTGAGGCTCGTTGCCAGAACGGATCAGGAAGATGTTCCCGGCCTCATCAATGTGGGTTTCATCAATGGACGAAGCCGCCCACTCACGCAGCAGGTCCCGGGCCCGACGGTCTTCCTCACTCAGTGCCACACGAGACACGCCTCCTTGCGGAGTGCCTCCGATTTCGGCCAGAGTCACCAGGCTTTCCCAGAGGCGGTTTCCATTGATGCGTAGGGTCACGGTTCAGTCCAGAAGAGGGGAAAGGAGGTAGAGTCGCGCCAGCTCCGAAGCCGTCCGGAGGGCATCCAGGTGCGTGCGCTCGTGGCCGTGGCTGCCATCAAGCCCAATGGCAATCAAGGCGGTACGGACGTCGAAACCGGCCTCCACAGCCGCAGCAAGGTCGGAACGGTAGTGCCGGAACAGGTCCCGCTGATGCTGGAGGTTGTGCTCGACACAGAGCTGCGTCAGGTGCCGGACGAGGTTCCGGTCAAACGGCCCCGTCTTGTCACCAGCCGCGAGGGTGACGCCAAACTCCCGGGAGTGCTGAGTCGCCGCCTGCACGCCGTTGTCAATGGTCACCAGCTCCCAGACATCCGAAGTCAGCACCGCTGAGCCGCCGTCGCCCAGTTCCTCCCGGACGGTGAGGATGAGGTCCGTGTTGCACGGAAGCTCCACCTGCGCCTCAACCAACAGCCGGAGTGCATTCAGCAACGCGGCCACACCCGCCTTGTCGTCCAGGTGCCTTGAGAAGATGAACCCGTTCTCCAGCACCTCGGTCCCGGTATCCACCGAAACAAAGTCTCCGGGCTGCACGCCCAGTGCTTCTAGGTGGGATCGGTTGAGGCAGGGCTCGTCGATGCGCAGCTCCACCTGATCCCAGTTGACGGGCTGCTGGTCCACCTTTTCGTTGTAGGCGTGTCCTGACGCCAGCAGCGGCAAGATGGTCCCGCGGTAGTCCTGTTCATCGGTGTGCAGCGTCACCCGTGCTCCTTCTGCAAAACGGCTGGACCAGGTTCCAACCGATGCCAGGGAGCACCGGCCGTTGTCCTTGAGGTTCCGGACCATCGCCCCCAGTGTGTCCAGGTGCGCCGTCAGGGCCCGGGCCCGCTGCGTGTCGCGTCCTGAAAGGCGAACCTTGAGCGCCCCACGACGCGTCCGGGTTGGCGTCAGGCCCCAGCTTCGCAGCAGGTCCTCTGTCCACTGCACCACCTCTTCCGTGCGTCCGCTCGGACTCGGAATCCGCGTCAGCGTCTGGAGGGTTTCCAACAAAAAAGCATCAGAGGACGTCACAGGCTTCATCCAGCAGGTGGTGACAGGCACAGGCGTGCCCAGAAGAAGAAGGCACCGGTTGCAGCACCGGCTGCTCCCGGCAGTGATCGGTCGCACGTGGACAGCGGGGCGCGAACGCACACCCCGTGCCTGAAGCCACCTCAAAGGCCTTCCCCGGTTGAATCGACAGCGTCTGTCCCGGAACCGGAACGCTGCGGACCAGCAGGTCGGTATACGGGTGACGCCGGTTCCGGAACAGCTCTGAAGTAGGACCCCGCTCCACCAGGCGTCCCGCGTACATGACCACGGTGTCAGGACACAGCTGCTCCACCACGGCCAGGTCGTGACTGATGAACAGGTACGTCACGCCCAGCTCCCGGCGCATCGTGTCCAGCAGCTGAAGGATCTGCGCCTGCACCGAAACATCTAGCGCCGAAACCGGCTCGTCGAGGACCACCAGTTCTGGCATCGACACCAGCGCCCGAGCAATGCTGATCCGCTGCGCCTGACCTCCGGAAAACTCGTGCGGGAAGCGCCCCAGAGCGGTCGTGGGCAGCTGAACCTGATCGAGCACTTCCCGGATGCGTTGCTGCCGCTGCTCCCCGGGCCAGGGAGTAAGGCGCCGAAGTTGGAGGTCCAGCAGGTCCTGAATGCGCTGCCGCGGGTTCAGGGATCCGGCAGGGTCCTGAAACACCATCTGCACAGAACGCCGGAACGCGAGGGCGTCTTCCTTCAGCCACTCCTGCAAGGAGCGCTGCTTGAAAAGCAACTCCCCGCTGGTCGGCTCATCCAGCCCCACCATCATCCGGGCCAGCGTGGACTTTCCGCAGCCGGATTCTCCCACCACCCCCAGCGCCGCTCCGGCAGGAAGGTCTAGGCTCACGCCCCCCACCGCCTGCAGGCGTTCTTCAGGGCGACCCCACTGTGCCCGGCGCAGGACAAAGCTCCGAGTGACCTCGGTGAGTTTCAGCAAGGGCTCAGGCATGGACTTCCTTGGCGCGGGTGCAACGGACCTGCCGTCCGGAACCGGTCGACCGTAGCGGTACCACCACTTGGCAGGCTCCGGAGGCATGCGGGCAGCGTTCGGCAAAGCTACACGTCTCTGGAATGCTGCCTGGGGCAGGAGGGGTTCCGGGGATGCCACCGTGCGACTTCGCTCCAGAACCCAGCCGCGGAGTGCACTGCAGCAGCGCCTGCGTGTATGGGTGTTCAGGTGCCGCCAGCACTTCGGCAGTGGGGCCGAGCTCCACCACCTCCCCGGCGTACATCACCGCTACTCGATCACAGAGGGTCGACACCACTCCCAAGTCGTGTGTAATGAAAATAACGGAGAGGGCAAAGGCTTCACGGAGTTCCTGCAGCAGCGCCAGGATCTCTGCCTGAATGGTCACATCCAGCGCAGTCGTTGGCTCATCAGCAATGAGGACCTCCGGACGGTTCGCCAGCGCCATCGCAATGCAGACCCGCTGCCGCATGCCTCCAGAGAGCTGATGCGGGAAGGCCTCAAAGCGTGACTCCGGCAAAGGGATCCGGACCCGTTCCAGCAGCTCCAACGCCTGAGTTCGAGCTTCCTGAGGGGTCAGACGCTGATGCCGGTGCAGGATCTGCAGCAATTGCGTGCCCACCGTCAGCACCGGATTCAGAGTCGCCAGAGGGTCCTGAAAAATGTAGGAAACGCGGCGACCACGGATGTCTTGCAAAAGGGGCAAGGGTAGCCCAATCAGATCGGTGCCTTCGAGCGCGACGACTCCGGAAGTGATGCGCAGCGGTGGCGACGCCGCCAGGGCCGACAGAGAGAGCGCCGTAACGGATTTGCCACATCCAGATTCCCCCACCAGCCCCAGGCATTCACCGGGTTGCAGCACTAGGTTGAGGTTCCGCACCAGCGGTGCCCCCACCCCGTGCTGAACCAGCTCGGTGGTCAATTCCTGCACCACCAGTTTCCCGGACGCCGGGGTGGGCAGCTCGGGCGTGGTGGTCCGGGTCACTTCTGTTTGCGGCTGGGGGCTCCGAAGCGCTCCGCCCCGGAGTCGGGGATCAAGCACGTCCCGGATGCCGTCTCCCAGCAGGTTCAAGGAGATCACCAGAACCAGGATCAGCAGTCCCGGAATGGTGGAAACGTGCGGCGCGGTGAAGAGCAGCTTGCGCCCTTCTCCCAACATGGAACCCAGGTCAGCCGTTGGGGGTTGGGCCCCCAGGCCGAGGAAGCTCAGTCCGGCGGTTTCTAGGATCATCCAGCCTGCCGTCGTTGAAACCGTCACCACCACCACCGGGAGGACGTTCGGGAGCAGTTCGCGCCAGAGGGTTTCCGCGTGCGAAGCTCCTCCCAGCCGCGCGGCCAGCACAAACTCCCGACGGGCCAAGGAAAGGGTTGCTCCCCGGACCGTCCGGGCGAAGAACGGGACGTTGACAATGGCAATCGCCAGCAAAGCGTTCAGCAGACCCGGACCAAACGCGGCCACAATCGCCAGCGCCAGGAGCATGTACGGAAACGCCATCAGCGTGTCCACCACCCGCATCAGGGTGCTGTCGATCCAGCCCTGAAAGTAGCCTGAAAGCAGACCAATGGTGCTGCCGATCAGAGCCGCGGCCAGCGTTGCCACAAAGCCCACAGCAAGGCTCACCCGGGTGCCCCAAAGGAGGCGCGACAGCAGATCGCGCCCCAGCTCATCCGTGCCCAGCCAGTGGTCCGGATGCAGAGGAGGCTTCAGGCGGTTGGCCAGGTTGGTGGCATCCGGGTCCGGAAGCGGCAGCCACGGCGTCAGCAGGCAAACCAAGCCTAGGCTGACCAGCAGCAGCAAGCCCACCGTACTCAAGCGGTTTCGGTTCAGCCGTTGCCAGAATTCACGTGCAGGAGAGGTGGCATTCATGTCAGTGCTGAATCCGGGGGTCGAGGGCATGCTGAAGGAGGTCTGCCAGCAGATTGAGGAGCACGTACAGGGTTGCCACCAGCATCACGCCTCCCTGCACCAGCAAAATGTCCCGGGTGGAGATGGCGTTCACCAGCATCCGGCCAATGCCGGGCCACTGGAAGACGGTTTCAATGTACACCGCGCCTCCCAGCACAAAGCCTGCCTGCAGTCCCAGCACAGGAACCAACCCCACCAGCGCGTTCCGGAAGGCGTGCCGGAGCACCACTGCGGTCTCCCGCTCTCCCTTGGCGCGGGCGGTCCGGACGTAATCCTGCCGCATCTGCTCCAGCATGCTGGTCCGGGTGAGGCGAGCAATCACGCTTGACGCAACCAGCCCCAGCGTCACCGCTGGCATCAGGAGGTGCTGCAAAAGGTCGCTCCAGCTCTCGTCACCATAAGGGGTGAACATGCCACTTGCCGGAAGCCAACCCAGCTGCACAGAGAACAGCGACACGGCCATTAGGCCTAACCAGAAAGACGGGGCCGAAATGCCCAAGAGGGTGAAGAGGGTGAGAAACTGATCCACCCAGGTGTACTGCCGAACCGCGGCCAGGACTCCGGAGAGGATGCCCAGCAGGATGCAGAGCAGCAACGCCGAACCGGCGAGCAGCAAGGTGGGGCCAAGGCGCTCCAGCAACTCGTCCAGCACCGGACGGTTGAGGGCGTAGCTGCGCCCAAAGTCTCCGGATAGCAGGTTACCTGCCCAGGTCCAGTACTGTTCAATCAGGGGGCGGTCCAGCCCCAGTTCGTTCCGTAGCTTCGCCGCATTTTCCGGAGTCGCAAAAGCGCCCAGAATCGCGGTGGCCGGGTCCCCCGGAATCAAGGCCATGATGAGGAACACCACCACCGAGATCCCCAAAAGAACCGGGAGCGTCAGCAGCAGACGGTGCAGGGTGTAACGCCACATGAGGGTCGAAGCAGAAGAGGGTCGGTGAGGGTGCCCGGAGACACCCTCGTTGGAGCCGTTAGTTTTTCGTCACCTGATGCAGCAGGAGCAGGAAGGAAGGCTCCAGTTGGAAATTCCCAACGTTGCTTCCTGTCACCGCATTCTGCTTCCAGTTGGCAACAAACACCCACGGGGCATCTTCATGCACGATGCTCTGCATTTCCTTGTAGAGCGCCGCCCGGACGGTTTGACTGGTGCTCACACGAGCCTGCTCCAGCAGTTCGTCCACCTGGGGGTTGGAGTAGTACCCGGAGTTGAAGCCCCCTTGGTCCGGCCAAGCGGAGGTGCGCAGCGCCAGGAATGGCAGGGTGTCGGGATCGTTCGTCATCCACGCCATTTCCGCCATGTCGGCCTTGCCCTCGAGTCCGGGGTTCACCTTGCCCAAGAAGGTGTTCCACTCGTAGGTCTCAATCTTGACGTTCAGGCCCACAGCCTTGAGGTCGGCCTGAATGGCGGTTCCCATCGGGACCGGATCCAGCATACCGGAGCCTCCTTCCGTCACGTAGAACGTCAGCGTTGCGCCTTCGGCACCGGCTTCCTTGATCAATGCACGGGCCTTGTCCGGATCATAAGGATAGGGCTGCAGGGAATCGTTGTAGGCCCAGGAGAAGGCGGCCGGGGTCGGTCCGCTGGCCACTGTGGCGGTGTTCTGGAGAACGTTCTCCACCAGCGCCTGCTTGTTGATCGCGTAGTTCAGCGCCTGCCGGACCCGCTTGTCCTGAAGCGGACCTTCCTTGAGGTTGAGGATCAGGAACCACAGGTGCGGACCCGCTTGCTCGTGGAGGGCGTACTTGCTGTTGGACGCAAACGTGGCCACGTTGTCCGGCGGCACCTCGACCATCAGGTCCACGCCTCCAGACAGCATCTCCGCGACACGCGTGTTGGCGTCGGTGATGGGGCGGAAGACGACTGACTTCAGGCCCGGGCGTCCGTCCCAGTAGTTCTCGTTGCGGTCCAGAATGACATGCTGGTTGCTCTTCCACTCCCGGAACTGGTAAGGCCCGGTTCCAGCCGGGTTCCGGCCCACGTCCTTGCCGTGCTTCTGCACCGCCGTCGGAGAGAGGATCAGCCCCGTCGGGTAGGCAAGGTTGGAGAGCAGCGGTGCATACGGTTCATCCATGCGGAAGCGCACGGTGTACTCGTCCACCACCGTGGTCTCCTTGATGGCAGAGAAGAAGAACGACAGCGGGAAGGGTCCGGTTTCAGCGAAGGGATGCCCTTCCACCAGCATGCGGTCGAAGTTGAACTTCACCGCCTCTGCATTGAACGGGGTACCGTCGTGAAACTGAATGCCCTGACGCAGAGAAAAGGTGTACACTCGTCCGTCGTCACTGATCTCCCAGGACTTGGCCAGGCCCGGCTCCACCTCTAGGGTGCCGCTGCGGTAGCGCACCAGCCCATCGTACACATTCATCAGGATCCGGAAGTCGTTCACGGCCGTGACGGTATGGGGATCCATGGACTTGGGTTCGGCAATCTGGGCGACCACCAAGACGTCCTTGGGCGTCGCGGCATGCGCCAGCGGCCCAAAGCTCAACAGGGCGGCGCTTGCCAGCACCAGCCGTTTCCATGTTTTTTTCAGCATGATCATTCTCCAAAGAGGATAGCGAGGAGTTGCCGAACTTGCGGCATCAACCCGAATTTATCATGATAAATTTGAGGCTGTCAACAATTTATCATGATAAATAACCCCCATCCTTCTCCCCGGTGTTCCCATGACGTATTCTTTGGTGGTCAAAGACCCCGACCAACCCCACTTTGGAGTGGCTGTTGCCACCAAGCATTTTGCGGTGGGTGCCCTGGTGCCGCACCTGCGTCACGGCGTTGGCGCCGTCGCTACCCAAGCCGCCACCAATCCGCACTTGGGGCTCAACAGCCTCACTCGGTTGACTGCCGGAATGGCTCTCCCGGAGGCGCTACAAGCCACCCTTGATGAAGATCCGGACGCCGACCTGCGGCAACTGCACGGAGTGGACGCTCAGGGACGTTCCTGGGCCTGGACCGGTTCCGGAACCCAGCCGTGGGCCGGCCATCAGTTTGGTACCAACTACAGCGTCGCCGGGAACCTGCTCGCGGGTCCGGAAGTCGTTGCGGCCTGCGTGGCCTCTCTGGAGGCGTCTCTCGATCAGCCGCTGGAGGTCCGCTTGCTTCACGCACTGCAGGCGGGAGAAGCTGCTGGAGGCGACAAACGAGGGCGGCAATCGGCGGCCCTGCTCACCATCCGGGAACAGCCCTTCCCCTGGTGTCACCTGCGTGTGGATGACCACCCTGATCCGCTGTCGGAGCTACAGCGGCTGCTCCAGGAATTTCATCAGCCCTACTACCAGGACTTCATCTGCGCCATTCCCCTGAGAAACTGAATGCCGTGATGAAACAATGGGTTGCAATTCCGGGATGGACACTTGTCAGAGTTGCGATAGGCTCAAGGGTGATTCCCTCTGGAAGACTGCCGTTTTCGGCCCTGATCCTCCTTTTTATGATGCATTCATGACTTTGCTGACGCGCCTGGCGCTTGTTGCTGGAATCTTCCTCTGCTGGAGTTCCCTCAGCGTGGCGGCCCCTACCGGAAGTCCGGACCTGAACCGCCTTTCCCCCGTCACTTACGCGGGACCGCCCCTCTGGGCGCAGGCGGACGACTCAATGGATTCAGGCTTCGACGGATTTGATGAGTTTGAAAGCGAATTTGAGGCCTCCAAGCCGGAGGTCTACGACCCACTTGAGGGCTACAACCGGACTGTTACCGGCTTCAATGACTGGCTCTACCTGAACCTGCTGGATCCAGTTGCTCGCGGCTGGGCCTGGGCGGTTCCTGAGCCAGCCCGCATCAGCGTCCGGAACTTCTTCAAGAACCTCATGTTTCCGGTCCGCTTTGCCAACAATGCCCTTCAGCTGAAGGCCAAGAACACCGGAGAAGAGACCGCTCGCTTTGCCATCAACAGCACCGTGGGCGTGCTTGGGCTTTTTGACCCCGCCAAGGCGTGGTTTGACCTAGAAGAACACCCGGAAGACTTTGGCCAGACCTTAGGGCACTACGGCGTCGGCGGCGGTTTTCACATTGTCCTTCCCTTCTTTGGGCCCTCCAATCTGCGGGACACCACCAGCCTCTATCCGGACTGGTTGCTGGACCCCACCAATGAGCGGTTCCTTTACCGAAACCCGTCGACCCACCACGTTCTCTACGGACGTGACTACGACCCTGCTGTGCCCTATGCGGTCAAAGGGCTCGAAGTCATCAACCGGGAGTCCCTGCGTCTGGGACAGTATGAGAGCCTGCGTCAGGATGCCGTGGACCTTTACCCCTTCCTGCGCGATGTTTATGAGCAAAACCGTCAAAAAGAAATTGAGGAGTAACTGATGCGATCCTTTGTGTTGCTGAGCCTTGCGCTCCTACTGCTGTTCCTGCCTGCTGCTCAGGCCTCTGAAACCGAAGCCGTCCTCGACCTGACCAAGGGCAAGGTCAATGAAGTCATCAACGTTCTCAAGCAGAAGCAGCTGCCGAAGGAAGAACGGGCTCGGCAGATTGTCGACATTCTGGACGACATCTTTGACTTTCAGCTGATGGCCAGCCTTAGCCTGGGCAAGAAGCACTGGTCGCCCCTCAGTCCGGAGGAGCGGAAGGAGTTCAGTGACCTGTTTGTGGAGCGCATCAAGCAATCGTACCTCGACAAGCTTGACCTCTACACCGATCAACAGGTGGCGATTGAAGAGGCTGAGCAGGTGAAGAGCAACCGCATTGAGGTCCTGACCTACTTGGTCGGTGGCGGCGACCGCATGGAGATGATCTACAAGATGTACAAAACCCGTGCGGGAGAGTGGAAGGTGTACGATGTGGACATCTCCGGAGTCAGCTTCATTCAGACCTACCGGTCGCAGTTTGCCGGGGTTTTGCAGAACCAGAGCTTCTCTGAGCTCATGGACCGCCTGCGCACCAAGCAGGAACTCTGACCCCTTCTTCCCGGAAGCCTCATGCTGCGTTCCTTCTACCGCCACGTTGTCCTCAAGTACCCCATTGCCGTCCTGATCGTTCTGGGATTGGGGCTGGCGTTTCTTGCTGAAGAAGCGCGCAAGCTCGCCATTGACGCATCGGCAGAAACCCTGCTTCTGGAAGGTGACGCGGACCTCCAGTTCACGCGGGAGGTCAACGAACGCTACTACAGCCCAGACTTCCTCGTCATCACCTACACCCCGAAGTCCGACTCGTTGCTCAGCGACAAGACACTGGATGAGCTCAAGCGCCTTGGGCAGGAGCTGGAGAAGCTTGATCGCGTGGACACGGTCACGTCCCTCATCAACGTTCCGCTGCTGCAAAGCCCTCCCAAACCCGTCCAGGAGCTGCTCAAGGAGGTGCCCACCCTAGAGTCGGAAGGCATTGACCGGGAACTGGCCAAGCAGGAGTTCCTCAACAGCCCGATCTACAGCCGCAACCTCGTCAGTCCAGACTTCAAGACAACGGCGCTGCTGGTCAACCTCAAGGACGATGAGGTCTACCGTTCCCTCCTCAAGCAACGGAATGCCCTTCGGACCAAGGAAAAGGAGACGGGCCTGACTCCGGCTGAGGCCGCTGAGTTTGAACAGGTCCAGGCCGACTTCAAGGCCCACCGGGACCTGATGCGCGTGGTGGAGCATGAGAACATTGTCGCTGTCCGGGCCGTCATGGACGGTTACCGGGAGCATGCCGATCTCTTCCTCGGCGGAGTGAGCATGATTGCCAACGACACCATTTCGTTCATCAAGGACGACCTGGCGATCTTTGGCACCGGGGTGCTCGTTTTCCTCATTGTCACCCTCTGGTTCATCTTCCACCAGCTCCGCTGGATCCTGCTCCCGGTGCTGATCTGTGCCACCTCTGTTGTGGCCACCACGGGACTGCTGGGGCTTTTCCAGTGGGAGGTGACAGTGATTTCTTCCAACTTCATTTCCATTCAGCTCATCATCACCATGGCGCTGACGATTCACCTGATCGTCAAGTACCGGGAGCTGGCGCGGAACACTCCTGACGCGCCCCTAGCCGAGCTGGTGGAAAATGCCGTCATGGCCATGGCCCTGCCGTGCTTCTACGCCATCCTGACCACCATCGCCGGGTTCTCTTCCCTTGTCTTCAGCGGCATCCTCCCGGTCATCAACTTCGGTTGGATGATGAGCGCCGGGGTCTTTGTGTCCCTGATCCTAGCCTTCCTGATCTTCCCGGCTGTCCTGATGCTCTTCCCCAAAGCGCATCAGCCTCCGGAGCGCACCGGACGGTTTTCCCTCACCCACCTTGCCGCCAACTTCACGGCACAGCACGGGAACATCATCCTCTGGGTCAGCGCCGGCATCCTTGTGGTCAGTGTCGCGGGCATCACCCAGCTTCGGGTGGAAAACAGCTTCATCGACTACTTCAAACCCTCCACTGAAATCTACCAAGGCATGTCGGTCATTGACCAGCAGCTGGGGGGCACCACACCTCTGGACGTGATCATCAAGTTTGACAGCCTCGACCAGGCTCCTGCAGAACCCGCTGCTGAAGACCCGGCGGCCAGTCCGGCAGACGATTTCTTTGATCAGTTTGAAGAGGAGTTTGCTCAGGAACAGGATTCGGCGCAGTACTGGTTTACTCCGGAACGGATGCGGACCGTCGAGCGCGTCCACGATTACCTCTCAAGCCTGCCAGAAGTTGGGAAGGTGATCTCGCTTGGCACCCTCCTCAAGGTCGGGGTCACGCTCAACGACAACAAGCCCCTGGATGGCTTCCTGCTCGCACTCGTTTATCAGGAGCTTCCGGAGCGTTTCCGCAAGATCATCCTCACCCCATACGTCTCTGTTGAAAACGACGAGGTCCGTCTTTCGGTCCGGGTCATTGACTCGCTTCCGGAGTTGCGGCGGGATGAGCTGCTCAAGCGCATTGAGCGGGGACTCGTGGAAGACGTTGGACTCCGGGAAGGACAGGCGCGGCTCGCCAGCCTGCTGGTTCTCTACAACAACATGCTTCAGAGCCTCTTCAGCTCGCAGATCCTCACCTTGGGCTTTGCGGTGCTCGTGCTCGTCTTCATGTTCCTGATCCTCTTCCGGTCCCTGAAGCTCGCTGTGATCGCGATCTTCCCGAACCTGCTCTCGATTGGAACCGTGCTGGGAATGATGGGATGGGTGGGAATTCCATTGGACCTGATGACCATTACCATTGCGGCCATCAGCGTGGGGATTGCTGTGGACGATACCATCCACTACATTCATCGCTTCCGGGAGGAGTTTGAGAAGGATGGGGACTACGTGGCCACCATGCATCGCGCTCATGCGACCATCGGCAGCGCCATGTACTACACCTCGGTGACGATTGTCATTGGCTTCAGCATTCTGGTGTTCTCTAACTTCGTCCCCAGCATCTACTTTGGCCTACTCACCAGCCTAGCCATGGTCGCAGCGCTCACCGCAGCACTGACGCTGCTGCCGCAGCTGATGATCTGGATCAAGCCCTTCGGCAAGGGCGCCTCCGCCTAAGGCTGGGCCGTCACCTTCCGGATGACCTCTGGCAGGAGCTGATGCTCAACCGCGTGGATCCGCTCCGCCAGCGTGTCTTCGGTGTCTCCGGGCAAAAGCGGCACCCGCTTCTGTTGAATCACCGGACCGGTGTCCATGCCAGCATCCACCCAATGAACCGTCACCCCGGTCTCCGGAACCTGCGCTCGGAACGCCTGCCCAATCGCATCCTTTCCTGGAAACGCTGGTAGCAGCGACGGGTGCAGGTTCAGCGCCCGGCCTTCCCACGCCTCCAGAAACGTGGGGCCCACCAACCGCATGTACCCTGCCAGCACCACCAGTTCCACTGAGGCCGCTTCCAGACGTGTCAGGATCTCCTGCTCATACGCGGCTTTGGTGGCATAAGCCTTCGGCGCAAAGGCAAAGCAGGGAATCTGCAGACGGGCAGCGTGCTGAACGACCGGCGCCTCTGGCCGATCACAGACCACCTGCACCACCTGGTGCGTTGGCAGGCGTCCGGACTCAATCGCTTCCTGAATCGCCAGCAGGTTGCTGCCCCGTCCCGAGGCAAAAACCGCCAAACGGGTTAGGCCCAAACCACCTCCTGATTTCCCAGTATCACCTGACCAATGCGGTAGGCCTTCTCTCCGAAATTCTGCAGCAGCTCCAACGCCGCTGCCACGTCCTTTTCAGGTACGCAGAGCACCATTCCCAGCCCCAGGTTGAAGACCGGAGCCGCGTCCTCAAACTTCAGTTGTCCCTGCTGCTGGAGGAACTGGAAGATCGGCAGTTCCGGCCAGGAGCCCCGGTGGATTTCCGCAGAAACGCCTTCCGGAAGCATCCGCGGGACATTGCCCGGGAGGCCGCCTCCGGTAATGTGGGACATGCCCCGGACCTCGACCTGCCGCATCAGTTCCAGCAGAGGGCGGACGTACAGCGCCGTCGGTTTCAGCAGCGCGGCGCCAATCGTCAGGTCCGTCTTCGGCAAAGGATCGTGCAGCGACAGGTCCTGGTCCGCTAGGATCTTCCGGACCAGCGAGAAGCCGTTGCTGTGGACTCCACTGGACGCGAGGCCAATGAGCGCGTCGCCGACCTCAATCCGGGATCCGTCAATCAGCTTGGAGCGGCTCACCACTCCGACGGCAAAGCCGGCCAGGTCGTACTCTTCAGCGGCATACATGCCCGGCATCTCCGCGGTTTCTCCTCCCAAGAGCGCACATCCAGACTCCAGGCAGCCCTCGCTAATGCCCCGGACGATCTGCTCCGCCTGTTCCGGCTGCAGGGTTCCGCAAGCAAGGTAGTCAAGGAAGAACAGCGGTTCCGCGCCCTGCACCAGAATGTCGTTCACACACATTGCCACCAGGTCAATGCCAATGGTGCTGTGCTGGTTGAGTTCAAATGCCAGCTTGAGCTTGGTCCCAACGCCATCGGTTCCAGACACCAACACAGGATCCGGGAAACGGGCGAGGTCGAGCTGAAACAGGCCTCCAAATCCTCCCAGGCCACCCAGAACCTCCGGGCGGAGGGTCCGCTGAGCCAGCGGTTTGAAGCGAGACACCGCCTCGTCAGCGGCTTCCAGGTCCACTCCAGCAGAACGATAGGCGTCACTCATGAGGTCGGTGTGGGATAGTTTCCGTTGAAGCAGGCAAGGCAGTGTCCGCAGTTCGGCGAAGCGTCGGAACGCCCCGTCGCCTGGATCATGCCCGATGAGGAAAGAAAGTAGAGGGAGTCGGCGCCAATCGATTCGCAGATTTCCTCAGGGGACTGGTTGGCGGCAATCAGTTCCGCCTGCCGAGCCGTGTCGATTCCGTACAGGCAGGAGTGGGTGATGGGAGGGGACGTGATGCGCAGGTGCACCTCCAGCGCGCCGGCCTCCTTGAGCATCTGCACAATGCGACCACTCGTGGTCCCTCGGACAATGGAGTCATCCACCAGCACCACCCGCTTCCCTGCGACGGCGCTCCGGACCGGACTCAGCTTCATGCGCACTCCCTGGCGCCGCAGCTCCTGGTTCGGTTGAATGAAGGTCCGTCCCACGTACCGGTTCTTCATCATTCCCATCTCATACGGAATCCCAGAGGCCTCGGCGTAACCAATCGCGGAAGCCAGTCCCGAATCCGGCACCCCGAGCACCACGTCTGCTTCTGTGGGCAGCTCCTGAGCCAGCTCGCGTCCTAGGGACTTCCGGACCTCATGGACCCCAATCTGGTCAATTTCACTGTCCGGACGGGCGAAGTAGATGTACTCAAACGAGCAGATGGTGCGGGGGCTCGGTTCCAGAAACACCTGAGAGTGAAGTCCGGAAGCGTCGATCCGCAGCAGTTCCCCAGGCTCCAGGTCTCGGACGAACTCAGCGCCGACGATGTCCAGGGCACACGTTTCGGAAGCCACGACCCAGCCCTCCTCCAGCTTCCCGAGGCACAGGGGCCGGAACCCACGCGGGTCCTGCGCGGCAATGAGTGAGTCCGGAGTGAGGAAGATGAGGGCGTACGCTCCTTCAATCACCCGCAGCGCGTCCTGGATTGCCTGAATGACTGGTGGTCCGGAGCGGGCGATGAGGTGAGAGATGACCTCCGTGTCACTGGTGGTCTGGAAGATCGAGCCCTGCCGCTCCAGCTGAGACCGCAGGCGGTTGGCATTGACGAGGTTGCCGTTGTGGGCCAGCGAAACCTGTCCACCGCTGTAACGGAACATGAGGGGTTGGGCATTCTGCAGGCCGGTGTCTCCAGCAGTGGTGTAACGGACGTGCCCAATCGCATGGGCGCCCGGAAGGCTCTGGTGCTGACGTTGCGCAAAAGCCTCTGTCACCAGTCCCATGCCCCGAGCAACGTGCAGCGTCTCACCATCGGAGGTGCAGATCCCGGCACTTTCCTGCCCCCGGTGCTGAAGGGCGTGAATGCCGAGGTAGGTCAACTCCGCTGCCTGAGGGTGATTGTAAATGCCAAAGATGCCGCACACGTTCGGTTCCTAACAGGGGTGAAGGAGAATGGTCATGCGTTCAGCTGCTCCGCCAGAGCGCCGTGCCACAGCTGCTGCAGCTCACTCAGCGACTCGTCCAGCACCAGCTGGCCCCGGACCTCAACCCGGAAGGTTGCTTCGGCCACCACGCCAAGGGGCTCACAGAACAACCCATGCTTGCGGAAGGTGGCTTCCACCTCATGAAGGTGCTCTGGCGCCAAGCTCAGGAGCAGGCGGGACTGGGTTTCGCTGAACAGCGCCAGGTCTGGACGGAGCGCCGTCTGCCACGACACGTCCACGCCCAGGGATTCGGTGGAGCACCGCAGAAGCGCCAGCCCCAAGCCGCCGTGCGAGAGGTCGTGCGCAGAGTGCAGCCACCCGCTTCGGATGACCTCCAGCAGTCCGTCCTGCAGGGCCCGTTCGGTTTCAAGGTTCAGCGCCGGAGGCCGCCCCGTCAGGCGTCCGAGCATCAGCTCCTGATACGCTGAGCCGCCCAGTTCCTCATGAGTTTTTCCCACCAGCATCAACGTGTCTCCCGCTTGCTGGAAGTGCTGACGGGTGACGTGCTGGAGGTCCTCCACCAGCCCCACGACTCCAATCATTGGGGTGGGCAAAATGGGCTCGCCCTCCGTTTCATTGTAAAGGCTCACGTTGCCTCCGGTGACCGGAAGTCCCAAGGCCGCACACGCGTCAGACATGCCTGTGACCGCTTGCTCCAGCTGCCAGAAGATTTCCGGCTTCTCTGGGCTTCCGAAGTTCAGGCCGTTGGTCAACGCCAGAGGACGCGCCCCCGCACACACAACGTTGCGGGCACACTCGGCCACGGCGGTCTGGCCCCCAACGAGCGGATCAAGAAACACGTACCGGGCGTTGCCGTCAATGCTCATCGCCAGCGCCTTGTCGGTTCCTTCCACCCGGATCACCGCGGCATCGGACCCCGGTCCCACCTGCGTGCAGGTCCGGACCATGGAATCGTACTGGCGGTACACCCAGGCCTTGGACGCCAGTTCCGGACGCTGCAGGAGGCTCCGGAAGACCATGCGGAGGTCGCTGGGCAGGTCCCACTGCACCGCTACTTCCTCTTGACGGGCTTCTGCTTCCTGGGGCTTCCGGGAGTCCCGCCGGTAAAGAGGCGTGTTGCCACAAACCTCTTCCAGAGGAACCTCGGCCACTGCTTCGCCATGATGCCGGAGCCGGAGCACAGGATCGGCGATGACGCGGCCCACCGTTTTCGCAGGAACCCCCCACTTTTCGCAGATGGCAAACACCTCGGGCTCGCGTCCGGGGTGAGCGACAAAGAGCATGCGCTCCTGCGACTCGGAGAGCATGATTTCGTAGGTGCTCATGTTCTCTGCGCGCTGAGGAACGTCGTCGAGGTTCAGCTCCATTCCGAGCTGTCCCTTGTACCCCATCTCTGTGCTAGAACACGTCAGCCCCGCGGCCCCCATGTCTTGAACGGCCAGCAGCGCCCCGGTCTCATAGCACTCAAGGCAGGCTTCCAGAAGCAGCTTTCCCATGAACGGATCCCCGACCTGCACCGACGGACGCTTGGATTCCGACTCGTCGTTCAGTTCTTCAGAGGCAAACGTGGCCCCGTGAATGCCGTCTCGTCCGGTGGCAGCCCCTACATAAATCACCGGGTTCCCGACTCCGGAGGCACGTCCGTGCTGGATGCGGTCGTGCCGAACCAGCCCCACGCCCATCGCGTTGACTAGGGGATTTCCGGAGTAGCTAGGGTGAAAGTCCACCTCACCGCCGACGGTGGGCACGCCGATGCAGTTGCCGTAACCGGCGATGCCACCGACCACGTGATTGAGCAAGTAGCGCGTTCGGGCAGAACGAGGGTCGCCCTGAAGCGGGCCAAAGCGAAGGGAGTTGAGGATGGCCACCGGGCGGGCGCCCATGGAAAAGATGTCCCGGAGGATGCCCCCCACACCGGTGGCAGCGCCCTGATGCGGCTCCACGGCTGAAGGGTGGTTGTGGCTCTCAACCTTGAAGACCACGGCCCAGCCGTCTCCAATGTCCACCACACCAGCGCCCTCTCCCGGGCCCTGAAGGACGTGTTCGCCTTCTGTTGGAAAGCGTCCCAACAGGGGACGGGAGTTTTTGTAGGAGCAGTGCTCCGACCACATCACGCCGAAGATGCCGGTTTCAGTGAGGTTCGGGAGGCGTCCTAGGCGCTGGATCACCTCATCGTATTCCGCAGGAGTCAGGCCCATTTTCAGGTAGACCTGCTCGGCTTGGATCTGTTCAGGAGTCGGTTCGGTCATGGAGAAACACGTTCATTCAGGGAGGAGGCGGTTGCAGCGCGGGCCCGGACGGTCCGGACCTGAGCAGTCAGAGCGTTTCCGAAACCTCAGGCGGAGGAGGACATCAGCAGGGCATCACGCAGAGACGCAAAGAGGGCGTGCCCATCTGCCGAGCCCATCCAATCGGCCATGGCGCGTTCCGGATGCGGCATCATCCCTAAGACGTTCCCGGCCTCGTTGCAGATGCCGGCGATGTTGTTGACGGAGCCGTTCGGGTTCCGGCCTTCGGCATAGCGAAAGACGACCTGGCCGTTGGCTTCCAGCTGCTGCAGCGTCTGCGGGTCACAGAAGTAGTTTCCCTCTCCGTGAGCCACCGGAACCTGTACCACCTGACCGGCTTGGTAAGCGGTGCTGAAGGCCGTCTGAGCGTTGACCACCTCCAGCGGAGTCACTTCGCAAACAAACTTCAGAGACGTGTTGTGCAACAAGGTTCCTGGCAGCAGACCTGCTTCTGTAAGAATCTGAAACCCATTGCAGATTCCCAGCACCCGGACGCCTGCAGAGGCAGCCTTCTGCAGCGCCTGCACCACCGGAGAGCGGGCGGCAACGGCTCCAACACGGAGGTAGTCACCGTAACTGAAACCACCTGGCACCAAAACCAGGTCGAAGCCTTCCAGCGTGTCGGTGGTGTGCCAAACGAACTCAGGGGCCAACTCCGGAAAGGCTGCAGCAGCCTTGAAGAGGTCGGCATCGCAGTTGGAGCCTGGGAAGACCAGGACTGCACAGCGGATCTTCTGTGCCATGGTCAGGCCTCCTGCACCTGGAGGGTGTAGTCTTCAATGACGTTGTTCACCAGCAGCTTCTCACACATCGCCTGCAGGGTCGCCTGCGCCTCTTCAGCCGAGGCCGCGTCCAGTTCCACTTCAATGGACTTGCCGATTCGGACCTTCTGCGCCTGCGCAAATCCCAAGGCGTGGAGGGAGTGCTGAATCGCTTGCCCTTGCACATCAAGGACATTCTGCTTGAGCTGAACGGTCACAATTCCTTTCATCATCTGCTACTTTCCTTCCTGCTGTAGGCGTTCCCAAACGGACTGATAGGCCTCTGTGACCCCTCCCATGTCCCGGCGGAAGCGGTCCTTGTCGAGCTTTTCGTGGGTCTCTGCATCCCAGAAGCGGCACGTGTCCGGAGAGATCTCATCGGCCAGCACCACGGCTCCAGTCGCATCCTTGCCAAACTCGAGCTTGAAGTCGATCAGGCGCAGCCCACGGGCGTACAGAAACGGTTGAAGGACGCGGTTGACAGCGAGCCCCTGCTCCCGGAGGATCTGCAGCTCCTCTGGAGTTGCGAGTCCTAGGAGCTGAATGTGGTCGTGGTTGAGCAGCGGGTCCCCCAGTTCGTCACTCTTGTAGTAGAACTCCACAATGGGTTCCGGAAGCGCTGTGCCCTCTTCCCAGCCAATGCGCTTCGCCAGCGATCCTGCGGCCACGTTGCGGATCACCACCTCCACTGGGATGATCGTCACCCGACGCACCAGCTGTTCCGTTTCAGAAAGCTGCTTCACAAAGTGACTTGCGATGCCGGCGTCTGCCAGCAGCTCAAAGAAGAAGGTGCTGATGCGGTTGTTGAGCGCGCCCTTGCCGTCAAGCTGCTCAAACTTTTCGCCATTGAAAGCAGTGGTATCGTTCTTATAGGCAACACGGACCACGTCGTCCGCTTCGGTACGGAAGATCTGCTTGGCCTTGCCCTCGTAGAGGAGTGAATCGGACATAACGAACGGGGTGTGAGTCAAGGGTGAAGCAACGCGTCAAGGACCTCTGGGCGCCAGATGGAGAGGGCCTTCAGGGCATCAAGGGGCGGGGAGGAATCGGAAAGCACTAGGTTCACGTGGCCCATTTTCCGTCCCGGACGTGCCTCTGGTTTTCCGTAGAGGTGAACGTGGGCGTTGGGGGGCAGGTGAGGCAAAGCGGTTAACAGGTGCGGGAGGTGTTCTCCCAAGATGTTGAGCATGACCACCGGGGCCAGCGCGTCTGTCTGTCCAAGCGGCCAGCCGGTGATGGCACGCAGGTGCTGTTCAAATTGACAGGTTGCTGCCGCGTTCTGAGTCCAGTGTCCCGAGTTGTGTGGCCGGGGGGCGAGTTCGTTGACCACCAGGTCGCCGTCTGGACTAACAAACAGCTCCACTCCCAAGAGCCCCACCAGCTGCAGGCCTTCAGCGACCTGACGCGCAACCTGTTCGGCCCGTGCTTGGGTTTCCGGGGAAATCTTCGCAGGAATCCGGGTGAAAGTCAGTATGTTTCTCTCATGGAAATTCTCTCCCACCGGATAGCACGCCACAGCTCCGGAAGTGCTCCGTGCCACCATGACGGAGGCTTCTACAGCAAAGGTGAAGATCCTTTCGGCAATCAGCTCTCGTCCAGAGGCGCTCAGCTGCGCGAATGCCGCCTCCACCTCTGAAGCCTGCTCAATCCGGACCTGTCCCTTGCCATCGTAGCCACCGGTGGCGGTTTTGAGCATCGTCGGTCCGTGGGTTTCAAAGAAGGCGTGGAGGTCGTCCACGGAGGCGACTGCGGCAAACGGCGTCACCGGGACCCCAAGCGCCTGCAGTGCGGTCTTTTCACGGAGGCGGTGCTGGCAGGTGGTGAGGAGAGCGCTGCCCTGCGGAACAGAAGTGATCTGCTCCAGCTGCTCAACGGTGGTGGCAGGAACGTTTTCAAACTCGTAGGTCACCACTGCACACGTTGCAGCAAGCGCCTTCAAGGCGTCCGGATCATCGTATGGAGCCGTCAGCGGATCGGCGCCAGCGAGTACCGCCGGGTTGTTGGGGGTGGGGTCGAGGACGGTGAAGGAGAACCCCATGGCGGTGCCCGCAAGGGTCAGCATCCGAGCAAGCTGCCCTCCTCCAAGCAGGCCAATGCGGGTTCCCGGAGGGAGTGGTTTCATGGCAGCTCGGCCTCCAGAACCGTTTGGCGCGTCTGTTCCCGCCGTTGTTCCAAGAGGGCCCGGAGCGCTGGATCGCGCACCGCCAGCATCTGCACGGCCAGCAGCCCGGCATTGTACGCACCGGCACCCCCAATGGCGACGGTGGCCACTGGAACGCCTCGGGGCATCTGCACAATCGAAAGCAGGGAATCCCAACCGCTGAGGGTGGATGACTTCACCGGCACCCCAATCACCGGAACCAACGTCTGCGCCGCCACCATTCCGGGCAGATGCGCGGCTCCTCCGGCGCCGGCAATGATGACCTCCAGTCCGCGGGTGTGGGCTTCCTGCGCAAAAGACGCCATCAGCTCCGGGGTCCGGTGGGCCGACACCACCCGTTTTTCGTAGGCCACGCCGCACTCTTCCAGCACCGCACAGGCTTCCTTCATGGTGTCCCAATCGGACGTGCTGCCCATGATCACGGCGACCTTGACGCCTCCGTTCTCCGCTTCTGTTGCTCCCATTCCCTTTTTGGCAAAAAGGAGAATGATACGAAGCTCCTCGGAGGAGCGCAAGTCAGGACCGCGGCGACCGTTCGCGAAATTCCGGGGTGTGGAGGGTGTTCAGGGTTTCGGCAGGCTCGCCTTCCAGACGCCTCAGCAGCAGGCGACAGAGCTGCTCCCCTGCAAGCTCCAGAGACGAGTGATAGGCGTTGATGCGTGGATTGTTGAACTCTAGGTAGTTCGTTCCTTCAAAGGCAATCAGGTCCAAGTCCCGGGAAAGCTGCATTCCGGTGGCCCGCATCTCCTCCAAAATGCCGAGGGTTGTGGAGACCCCTGGCGAAAGGATCGCCGAAGGCGGATTCGGTAGGCTTTGAAACTGCCGGAAAATCGTCCGCCCTGTTTCAAAGGAAAGCTCGGAGGCCACCACCAGGGTGGGGTCAAAGGGCAGGCCCCTCTCGGTCAACGCCTGCCGGTAGCCGCTCAGGCGGTGCCCGGTGTAGTTCAAGCCCTCCGGGGGGTTAATGAGCGCAATCCGCTGGTGCCCCTGCTGCTGCAGCCGCTGGAAGGATTCGTAGGTGATCAGCTCGTGGCGGACGTCAAAGTACGGATGCGGCGTGAACAGCTCCGTCCGACCAAAGGTCACAAACGGAAAATCCTGCTCCAGCAGGTACTTCACCCGCAGGTCCTGGGCCCGGGTTTGCCCGATGATGACCCCATCCGCAAGCTGCCCTTCGACAATCCGCTGGATCGGTTTGAGCAGGTCCTCATGCGTCAGGCGGGGCTGGATGCTCAGCGTGTAGGGCGTTTCTTCAAGAGCCCGGATGATGCCCTGGCAGTAGAACATGAACCCCATTGCCGGAAACGCGCTCTGCGGCTCCGGAGAGAGGATCAGCGAGATCGTGTGCGTGCGTCCGGTCCGAAGCGACAGCCCGCTCTGATGCGGAGTGTAGCCCAAGGATCCAGCCGCAGCCTTGACCCGGGCGATCGTCTCTGGACGAACCTCCGGGCCATTCTTCAACGCACGTGAGACCGTGGTCACCGAGAGACCCAGCTCCTGAGCCACGGTCTTCAGCGTCGCCCGCTTCATGGAAGACGTCCGGCTTCCGCCCGGGCAATCAGGCCAGGATCATCCTGCTGTGGATCAAAGGCCCGGATCACAAAGCGCAGCTCGTACCGGCCTGGACGGATCTTGTAGGACTCCAGCGTGTCCGGACCGCAGCTCAGGGTCCCAAGCCCCCGCTGCTTCACATCCAGACAGACCCAGGTGGCCTCGCGAGGAGTGAGGTCGCAGGTGTGCCGAGCCTGAAAGAGGTCCTCTGCGGTAAAGTGAGAGGCCGAAAACAGCAGCTCCGGCGCTCCAACAAACACCAGCCCCTGTGCTCCGTTGTGAAGAGCAAACCAGTGCACCCCTGTGTGGTTGCCGTGCTCCTGAGGCAAGATGTAAGGAACATACTGATCCGTGACAGAGCTCTGCCACCGGCCAAACGGGTACCCGACGCAGCGGTCCGGATAGCTCTCCTGCGGACCATGTCCAAGCCACTCCAGCTGCTCGAAACCGGGCTTCAGCGCTAGGCGGATGCCGAGGCGAGGCAGATCATTGAGCACACTGGGAACCTCAAAGGTCCAGCGTCCCTGCACCCCTGTGTCCGTCAGCGTCCACTGCTGCTGAACCTCAATGGCGTGTCCGGCACCGGTGCCATAAACCTGGTGCAGGGTTCCGTCTTCGTACCGGGAGGACTGGAGTGAGAGGCGGTCCAGCCCCCACTGAAGCCACTTGCCCAGGGGCTTCTCGTCCTGTCCACTCCACCCACGGATGCCATCATTGTCCACCGCCGCTCGCCAGAAGTTGACCTGCGGCGCCGATGCCAGCAACGCTGTTCCAGCGAGTTCGAGTTGCTGCAGCCCCCGCTCGCTCAGCTCCGCCTTCAGCGACGGACCTGTGACCTCCGGACGGGCCAGAACCGGGAGCGACACCGGGAGCTGTTCCCAAGCGAGTACATGCCCGGCGTCTCCCCAAGAAGTGGCTTCCCGGAGACGTGCTTCTAGGTGCAGCCGCGCCTCCGTTCCTACAGCAATGGCCTTGGTCTGGAACACAATGGGGAGAGAAACCGACTCGCCCGGACGGGTGTCCAGCGTCGGCAACATTCCAGACTCACACTCCTGCCCGTCGAGCTGCAACGACCAGTGGAAGGTGTAGGCGGCCAGGGTCTGGAAGTCCTGCCGGTTCTCCAAAGTCACCACCTGGGAAGAGGTGTTGCTCCAGCTCCAGCGGACGGGCTGAGTGAGCTTCTTGAACTCCCACATCGCGGGATGCGGGGTCCGGTCAGGCCAGATGAGGCCGTTGATGCAGAAATTGGCGTCATGAGGAGTGTCTCCGAAGTCGCCGCCGTACGCCCAGTAGGAAGTTCCAGACGCGTCCTGCTTCCGCAGCCCCTGGTCAACCCAGTCCCAGATGAAGCCGCCCTGGAGGCCGTGATGCTGCTCAATGGCTTCCCAGTACTCCCGGAGGCAGCCGTTGGAGTTCCCCATGGCGTGTGAGTACTCGCACATGATGAGCGGTCGGGAATCCTGCGTGGTCTGAGCCCAGGTGATCAGGTCCCGAATCTCAGGATACATGGGGCAAAGGACATCGGTCGCCCGGGCGCCGACGCCGTCTTCCCGGAGCCAGTCCCCTTGATAAATGGGGCGGTGCACACCTTCGTAGTGCAGCAGGCGTTCCGGATCACGGCTCCGCAGGTAGCCGGCGCCCGCGTCGTGATTGGGTCCGTAGCCGGATTCGTTTCCCAAAGACCAGAAGAGGATGCTCGGGTGGTTCTTGGCCCGTTCAGCCATGCGCATGATGCGGTTCAGAAAGGCGGCGCTCCAGCGCGGATCGCGGCAGAGGTTCCCGTAGTAGTGGTGGGTCTCAAGGTTGGCTTCGTCCACTAGGTAGAGGCCATATTCGTCACACAGCTCATACCAGCGATGCACGTTGGGGTAGTGCGAGTTGCGGACGGCATTGAAGTTAAACTGCTTGAGCAACCGAATGTCGGCCAGCATGGAAGCTTCCGAGACCACCTTCCCCCGCTCATCGTCATGCTCATGACGGTTGACGCCCTTGATGAGGACCGGACGGTTGTTGATGAGCAACTCACGGTCTCGCACCTCCACTCGCCGGAACCCGGTCCGCAGCGCCGTGTGTTCCACCGCCTCGCCCTGCGGGTTGTACAATGCCACTTGCAGGGTGTAGAGGTAGGGGTCTTCTGACGACCACAGCCGGGGGTGATCCAGCGTCGTGTTCAGCCACACCAGGTGCCCAATGTTGTATCCCATGTTGAGCGCCTCCGGAACCTCCCCAGAAAGCTGGGCCACCGTCTGATCTCCGTCCAGCAACTCCGCCTTCACACGCCACCCTGATTCTGGCGCACCGCTGAAGCCGACCCGGACCTCAAGCGACAGGGTGCCCTGCTGCAGAGTCGCTTCCGGAATCGCCTGAGCGAAGACGTCATCGAGGCGAACCTTCCCTGTGCTGTAGAGGAGCACATCCCGGTAAAGTCCGGCCTGCCACCAGTGGTCCTGATCCTCCAAGAAGCTTCCATCGGACCAGCGAACCACAGCGACCGCCAGGGTGTTGGTTCCGGAATGAACGTGGTTGGTCAGGTCAAACTCGACCTCGGTTCGGGAATCCTTGCCAATGCCAACAAACTCACCGTTGCAGTACACCTGGAAGGCGCTTTCCACGCCTCCAAAGTGCAGGACCGTACGGCGTTCCTCCCAGCTCTTCGGCAGCTCAAACGTGGTCCGGTACACGCCGGTGGGGTTTTCCTCTGGAACCTGAGGGGGAGGTTCCGAAAAGGGCATCTGAACATTCGTGTAGTGCGGACGGTCCACGCCCTGGCAGGTCCAGTTTCCCGGAACTTCCAGGGGCTCCCACTCGCCTGGAGGGGGGCTTTCTCCCAGCAGTTCCGGGATGACAAACTCGGGACGCTCA
>CBFIGY010000011.1:0-94109 GCA_965662235.1 uncultured bacterium | reverse complement strand
TGAAGGACGACACCCTCCCAGGCCTCCCAGCAGCAGGAGCAGCATTGCCGTAAATGCCCAGACAGAACGCTTCATGGTCACCTCAGAAAACTTTGGTATTTGACCGGATCGTATTCCGTTCATAGTCTATGTATTCGATGTTGGCCGGAATGAAACATATGTCGGTTCCTGGAAAGTAAAGGGCACAGCCGGTGATCTGCACCTTGGTGCCCACCCCAACGTAGTTGAAGAGCTCCCAGCTTGCGTCAATTCCCAGCTCAAAGAGCCAAAGGTCCAGAACCAATTTCAGGAAGGCATCAACCTTGATGTAAAGAGCCTTGTACTTGTTGTAAAGGTTGTGGGTAAAGGAGGTCAGCCCCAGGGAAGGAGCCAGCTGAAACTCCTCCACATTGGCCAGCCGGTACTTGAAGAACTTAACGGTGGTCTTCACACCAATTTGTGCCGTCAGGGGTCCCCAGCTCTTTCCAATGTAGAAGGCCAGCAGTCCATTGACGTTGACAAACGGACCCTGCTCGCCAATCAGTTGATTGTTGGGGTAGAGGTTCAGCTTCGCGTACGCACCTGTTTCTCCGGCAACGCCGGCCTCTAGGCCCATCGGGAAAGGCCCCAGCTGAAAGCTTTTCTCAACCATCCAGGCCATCCAGAAGGTAAACCGCTCCGTGTTTGTTTCCTTATTTAACGAATCAAACAGCGGGTAGTAGTAGCAGCTGTCGGCTTGTCCAGGATTCGTCTCCTGCCAGGCGTAACTCCGGTAGTCATTGATCGTCAGGCCCCACTTGGCGAGCTCTTCCGGCGTTGCATCAATTCCCAACTCGTCAATCTTCTGCTGGGTGAAGCTGTCACTTGTCGCCTGAGGAGTGTCCGCAACGCCTCCTCCTTCCAGAGTCGATCCGGCGTTCAGTTGGCTGTCTAGGTCACACTTGGTCAGGGCTCCAGTGGGGTGATTGCTGATGGTCTCATCCGGAGTCACCCAAAGGTCGTCAAACTGGGGCATCTTGTAGTAGATCTGTGCGCGGACAATGTCGCTCACAAATCCGGTCATCTCAGCCTTCCCGTCCTTTTCCTCCTTATCGTCAATGACCTCTTCTTCAACGGTGGGCTTCTTTCCCTCCTCTTCATCCTCTTCGCTGCTTGATGACTGGAGCTGCAGGATCTCCATGTCATCTTCGTCGAACCCTGGCATGTCTTCGATCGGGCTGGGCTTCTCCTCCATCATGAAGCGGTACCCGTGGAAGCTGTTGGAGAGGTTCTTGAGGTCCAGGTTGTAAGTCGATTCAAAGTCCACCAGATAGTACCGTTCCCACAGGTAGTCCGTGTGCAGGTACGCCACCATCTTCCGGTAGGCGGCATCGGCATGAGGCTTGAATTTGTCGCTTTCCCGGTAGTACTTCTGATCCCCGAACTCATAGGCAAACCCAAACATCGCCGGGGTTTCTCGAAAGTCTTTGTGCTCGCTGGTAAAGACGCTGCTGGGCAGAGTGTATCCCACATCCTCACTGACGCTGGCCGACTCATCCGAGCTGCTCTGGTCTCCCTTCCACAGGTCCCGAGGATCGAGCACCATCTCCTTTTTCAGGAGCCAGGACTTTGCTCCCCAGAGGCCATAGACATCCTTGGGATAAGGCGTTTCACTGGCGCTGCTCCGGGTCGCCGTGGTACGGCTGGTGAGCTGTGACACCGAAAAATCGGCCAAGAAGACCAACGGAATCCGGACTTCGTTGTCAACCTTATGCTGTTGCCACTCCGTGATCTTTTGGTCAGGATCCACCCGGACAATGAGCTCAACCGGCGTGTCCACCGTGAAGCGCTGCAGCACCTGCTGAAGCTCTGGGGTCAGCTCCAGCTGAAAGGGAAGGCCCACAACCGATTCTCGGTAAAGTGACGCACAGCGGACGCTCCGACCACGATCAACCAGCTGCTGCTGTGCTTCCGGATCGAGGGGAGCCAGGCCATGATGCGAGATGATGCCCCGCTGATCGTAGATCTTGCACTCCGGCTCCTTCACCCAACGACGGATGGCGACCTTCTGCGTGTCTCCTCCAGTTTGCGTTGCGGACGCCTGAGCCTCGGGCTCCGGGTCAGCTTGAATCAGAACCGGGAACGTCCCCATTCCGGGCACCTCCAGATCAAAGGTCACCTCCACCGGCTCCGTTGTGTCCATGGCCATGGACTCCACCCCCAGCATCAACGCCAGCTGACTGTCCTGAGGGGTGTAAACCTCTCCTTCAGATGGCGCCGGGTGATCCTGAAAGACCAGGCTGTTGCCGTAGGCCATGCGGTAGTCGAGGATGCGGATGTTGGGATAATCCGGTTTACCAATGAGGATGCTGCCTGGAGCTGCTTGAAGCTTCCGGACCACCCGGGCCTCTTCCAGCATCCCTTCGCTGTAACGGACCGTGAACACGGCGGCATACACGCCGGCGTCCATGTCGGCAGGAATGCGGAAGGTGTGGTCAATGTGCCGGGTCTCCCCTACTTCCAAGTAGGGAATTTCGACAAAGGTTCCAAGGAAATCCGGCTGATAAGACGGGTCTGACAGGTCCAGCGAGTGGACGTTTTCATTCTCCAAGCGCACAAAGTCCAGGTAGACCGTGATGTCAGCCCGCAGGGCCTCCCCCTCGTTGGTCACATCAAACCAGATGTCTGTCGGAAACCCGGCCTCGGCCACATCCTTGACCCAGACCTTGGAGAAGCTCAGGTCACCGGCTCCAAAATTAGGAACGTAGGTATCATCTCCAATGGCCACCGTACGGTTGTCTGCGGCGCTGTCACTGGAGCCCCCCCCCTGTTGATCACACCCGGCCAGGCTCAAGATTCCCAAAACGAGGCAGGCGAGTCCCAAACCGCGCAGGGGCGCTCGTTTTTCCATCCAGAGGCTCCTCATCATCCCACTCACTCCACAATCTCAAAGAGGTACGCCGCCCCGGCTGAGGTGGTATTGTCATCCGTGGCTCCCTCGCTGCTGAACGACGTCTGGGCACTGTCTTCGTAAGGAGCCCCGACCAGGACCCGGCTTCCAGAAACCGCGACAGAGGTTCCGAACAGATCCCCTGGTCCGGCATTGTCCGCTTTGAGGTACGCGACGGGGATAAAGGTGCTGCCGTTGTCTCGGAAGACGTAGACAGCGCCGTAATTGTCATCAGCGTCGTTGTCAAAATCGTTGTTTCCGAGGTACCGGAGGCTTCCAGAGGATCCGTCCTCCTCGGGCGCCCCGATCACCAGCGTCTCGTTGTCTAACGCCACAGAAGAGCCAAAGCCGTCGCTCTCGCCCGGATTGCTGGGTTTGACAAAGGCGTACAGTTCATAGGCAGAGCCATTGTCCTTGTAGACGTAGACGGCTCCGGCCCCAAACAGGGTGTTGTCGCTTGAATCCGCTTGGGTCACCGTGGACTGAGCACTGGACTCGCCCGGCGCACCGACCGCCAACAGGTCTCCGGACATCGCCACCGCATACCCGAATTGATCCCCCCCTCCAACATTGGCGGGAAGGAGTTGTTCCCGGAGGGTTCCATCACTCAGGTACACCAACACCGTCCCGCCGCTGTCATTGACACCCGGCGCCCCCACGGCCAAGTAGGTCCCGCTGTGAGCAACACTCCATCCAAACGAATCAAGCTCTGAGGCATTGTCCGAATAGGAGAGACTGTTCTGGATTGAAGAAGAATCCCCAAAGTATGCGGCTCCATGAGAGCCACCCACTGAAATGTCGGTAATGTACTGTTTGGTACCTGCCATGCCCGGAGCCCCCACCACCACCTGGTTTCCTGCCGATGCCACTGAGTATCCTGCAGCGCTGTAGTTCGGTGGAATTAAGGTTATGGCAGAGGTATCTTCATAAGCCGCTCCGGAGAAAGTCGTTCCTCCCAGGGGTTCCCCGACGAGCACGCTTCCCGACAGGGCACTGAGGGCGTAGCCGTAGAGCCCGTCGGCTGTTGATCTCTGCAGGGTTGCTCCGGCAGAAAGGCCACTGCTGTTGTCAAAGACAAAAACCGCCCCTACATCTGTGTCAACCGAATCGTCATAATACGGAGCAGCGACATACAGGGTCTGGTTTTCAATGGCGACGGCCCATCCAAAACGATCCCGTTCGGCGGGCGAGGGAGCCTTTAGGTAGGCCGAGCGTTTCAGTCCGACGGCCACCATTCCTGACGTCTGCTGCCACCCGGAGGCGTTGTCCAGCGGGTTCCCGGAGAAGTCCTTCACGCCATTGGCACCACCCGTGACCTGAAGCACGTAGGTTCTTCCGGGCGTCAACAGTTCTGCCACGGAGAGTTCAAAGGTGCGGTTGTCCGTGGACGTCACCGTGCTGGATAGCGGAACACAGGTGCTGAAGTTGTCGGCACTCAGTTGCAGTGAGCCGGAGCACGTTGCGTTGTCGCTCGTGGTCATGCTTCCAGGGTCCATTTCCTCGCTGAAGGCCACGGAGATGGGCGCCCCCCAGATGACACTGCTGTTGTCCAGAGGCTGCGTGGTGGACACACTGGGAGAAACGTTATCGACCTGCACCTGCTCCATGCTGGCGATGTCCGAGAGGTTGCCGTAACCGTCAATCTGACGAGCCTGAATCCGTCCGGCGTCCCACACCTTGCGGCCGGTGCTGTTGTCATACGTTTCCCCACTGTCGAGGCTGAAGGAGCTCCCGGTGCCATTGTCCCAGCTTGTCCCATTGTCTAGGCTGTACTGCCAGGTATTTCCTGAGTCATAGGTCACGGTGACCGACGCACTTCCATTGTCCCACGTCGTCAGGTGGTCTGCGTCGGAGGCCCCCGCATCCGGATCTAGGGCCAGCTCCGGAGGACTGGGGTAGGTGTAAACGGTCACCGCTAGGGTTCCGTAATCCGAGGTGTTTCCCGCTAGATCCGTCTGCTTGACCTGAATGTTTCCTGAGGAATAAGTGCCCTCTGGCGAGACAATGAAGGTGGAGTTGTTGTCCAAATCCGTCACCCCACTTGTCCAGAATCCGCCACCATCCAGGCTGTACTGCCACGTAGCAAAGGGCTCTAGGCCATTGACCCGCAGGACGTTGGCGCGGCTGCTGATCGTTGTGTCGCTCGTGTTATCGGTGTCATTATCCACCGAGAGCGTTGGGGGAAGGGCTTCTTCGTCTACAACGATTTCATTCACGAAGGTTCCGGTGGGTGACTCACGCTGGAGAAGATCCCGTTGCTTGACCAAGATGGTTCCAGCCGGGTAAGTCCCTGCGGCCAAAACGAAGCTGTTGGAGGTGTCGGAGCGTAGTGAACTCCAGTTGCTGCCATTGTCCACCGTGTACTGCCAAGAGGCTCCGGAGTAAAGTTGCCCGACCTCTAGGGTCCCGTCGTTGGTGATGGAATCGCTGGAGCTGGTGCCGGTGTCGGTACGCAGGCTCAGGGTGGGTGCCAACAGGCCGATGGTGACAGCGCCTAGGGTCCCGGCAGAAGAGGGGTTGCCGGCAAGGTCGATCTGCCGGACCTGGACCTCTCCAGCCGCATAGGTGCCTACGCCCAGCGTGAATTGACTCGCCTGCGTTGCGTTGTCCCAGGTGCTTCCGTTGTCAGAGGAGTACTGCCAGGCCGCAGTGGATTCCAGTCCTGCGACCAGGATGGTGCCGTTGCTGGTGATGTTGTCAGAGGAGCTGTCGCCGTCATCTTCCAGCAGGCTGAGCTGAGGGGCGTCTGGGAGGGTCTGGTCAATTACCACCTCCGTCATCTTTCCTGGAGCGGAAGTCCGCCCGGCGCTGTCGGTTTGACGGGCCTGAATGACCTCTGCAGCATACGTCCCTTCGCTTAGTGTGAAGGTCGTTCCACTTCCGGAAGTCCAGGTGGCACCGGAGTCTAGGGAATACTCCCAGGTGGCGCCCGGTTCCAGGCTTCCCACTAGGACCGCGCCTAGGTTACTGACCTGGTCCGTTGCCGAGCTTCCGTTGTCCACGACCAGACTCAGCACCGGGGTTTGGGCGGTATCCACCTTCACGGCCCTGAGCGTTCCAGGAGCCGAACGGTTGCCGGCAAGGTCATTTTGCCGTGCCTGAACCAAGCCCTGAGGGTAGTCTCCGTTGGGCAGTAAGAAGGTGTCTCCCGTCCCGGCAGTCCAGGTGGAGCCGTTGTCCTTGCTGTACTCCCACGTGTTGCCCAGCTCAATCTTCTGAACCTGAATGGTCCCATCGCTGGTTTCCCCGTCCTCGGCGCTTTTTCCATCATCGACCAGAAGCTTCAGCACAGGAGCAATGGGAGCACGCTGGAGGATCACGACCCGTCCCATGAGGGTGGCTGGAGAGGTGTTGCCGGCCAGATCAATCTGCCGGACCCGGATCTTCCCCCACAGGTAGGAGCCTTCCTCGAGGGCAAACTGATTTGCGGCGCCGGTGGCCCAGGTTGTTCCTTCATCCAACGAGTACTCCCAAGAGGCTCCGGTTTCCAATCCTTGCACTTCTACCGTTCCATCTTGGCTGATCTGGTCGGTTGCAGAAGGGCCTGTATCGTTGTCCAGCGAAAGCGCCGGCGCTGCGGCCTGTTCATCAACCTCAAGCGCACTCATGAGCTGCACTGGCGAAACACGATTCTCTTGCCGCTGCCGGACCTGGATGGCGCCCGAAGGGTAGCTTCCGGCGGCCACTGAAAAGGAGGTCTCTGCGCCTGAAATCCACAGGGACCCGTTGTCCACGGTGTACTCCCAGCGGGCCTCTGTGTTGAGACCACTCACCTGCAACACGCCTTCTCGGGTGATGTTATCGCTGGCCGACGCACCCGTGTCAGACTGCAGGGCCACCTGAGGAGCCTTCAGCTCCGGATCCAGCACCAGCTCCGGATCGGAAGCATCGGAGGCGCCACACGCTCCCAGGAGGAGAGCCACCCCAAGAGGAATCAGCTGTTTGATCATCCCCCAGGACTGCAGGGGGCCGTTCCGGAATGCTGGACTCATGAGCTTGCTTACTCCAGAAATTTGAAGACGTAGATGGCGCCGGAGTTGGACACATTGTCTAGGGTCGAACCGGTGGAGGTAACGCCCTGCTGTCCCGAATCCTCCTGAGGCGCAGCGACTACGAGGAAGTTCCCCGAGAGCGCAACCGCGTGTCCCAAGGCATCATCAGCTCCCGCCTGATCGGCTTTGAAGAACCCGACCGGATTCCAGCTGCCGGAATCCGATGGTTTGAAGAAGAAGGCTGCACCCGCATCTGTCAGGCTGTCATCTGTTGAGCCGGTGACAGCAACGGTGTTCAACGCGCTGTCCTCTCCGGCACTTCCGACCCAGACGGTCCCGTTGTCCACAGCCAAGGCATCGCCAAAAGCGTCATTGACGCCTGGGTGAGACGCTTTGAGGAAGGCGCTCAGGGCATAATGAGAGCCGTTGTCCTGGAAAACGTACACGGCCCCTGAGTTATCCTTGGTGTCGTCAGTCAGGTCCCCTGAGAAGACCCCACCGAGGCTGCTGTCCTCGTTTCCGGTACCGACGTAGAGGGTTCCGTTATCGAGTGACACAACCGTCCCAAACTCGTCATACGAATCTGGACTGGTGGCCTTGAGGTATCCGTAGGGCACAAAGGTGGTGCCGTTGTCCTTGAACACATACACCGCCCCTGAGTTGGTCACCGAGTCCAGCGTGCTTCCATCCACCGTAGCGGCGTCAGGGCTAGGGCCGTCTTCCAAAGGAGCACCCACGGCGAGGATGCCGTTTTCGTACGCCACAGAAGCGCCAAAGTGATCGGAAGCTCCCGCGTTGTTGGCCTTCACGTAAGCGTAGGAGGTCCAGCCGGAGCCATTGTCCTGAAAGACATAAACGGCACCGGAGTCAACTGCGCCACTGTCGGAAGCGCCAGAGCCGCTGATGGTGATTTGCCCGCTGTCCTCCAGCGGAGCACCCACGGCAACGGTCACGGTGGAGCCGTTGTCTTCTACGGCGACAGCAGAGCCAAAGGCATCGTCGGCGTCCGCGTTGTCGGCCTTGAGGTAGGCATCCAGCTTGAAGCTGGAGCCCGTGTAGACGTACACCGCTCCGGAGCCGCTGCTGGTGTCATCGGTGGAGCCATTGGTGCCAATTGTGGTCTGATTGCTGGCCTCTCCGGGAGCGCCCACCACCAGCACCACGCTCCGGAGGGAGGGGGGCTCACTGAGCGCCACGGCGCTGCCAAACAGGTCTCCCGCACCGGTGTTGTCCGCTTTCACGTAGCGATCGAGCTGAAACGCTTCTGTGACGGTGTTGTTGGTGTACACATAGACCGCTCCGGCATCCGTCGCATTGTCGAGAGAACTGGTCGTTGTCGCCGGCCCGACCGCTTCGCTGTCCTCAAGTGGAGTTCCCACCGCCAGGTGTGTGGTGTTCATGGCGAGAGCCTGCCCAAACTGATCCTCCACTCCGGCGTTGTCCGCCTTGATGTAGCTGTAGAGCACTGCGAGCGGGCGTCCAAAGCCGTTCTCTTGCTGATAAACCGTTGCCGCGTTCCCCGCCTGGTCCTGAGCGTTTTGCGTCACCCGGAGGGTGTAGACCGTGTTGGGAACAAGGGAAGCGCCAAAGGAGAAGGGGAAGGTCTGGTTGTCAGTCGTATTGTCCTGTGTCAGAGGCAAGCAGGTACTGAATCCGTCTGCAGACACCTGAATGCTTTGGGAGCAGGAGGTATCGCTGTTGACCGTGACGGTGCTGGGGTTCAGTTCTTCACTGAAGGTGATCGCAAATCCCGGAATGATTTCTGCGGTCAGGTTGTCGAGGGTCACGTTGTCGGAGGTCTGCACCTGTGTCACCGTGGGGCTTTCATCGTCCAGGAAGTAAGCCTGAGCGCTGCTTCCTGCCGATGAACGATTGCCGGCCCGGTCGGTCTGCCGGACCTGCAAGGTGCCCACCGGCCAGTTGGTTCCAGAGGTCGGTGTCCACTCTGTCCCCACGCCCGCTTTCCAGGTGCTGCCATTGTCCTCAGACGCTTCCCAGGTCGCCTGGTCTTCCAGCCCAGACACCACCAGCGTGGCACTTCGGGTCAGGCCATCGACACTGGAGCTTCCGGAATCCACTTTCAAAGCGACCGCTGGCGCAGCAGGAGGCGTTTGGTCAATGACCCAGGTGCCTTCGTTTGCATCAGGCGTTGATGGGTTTCCTGCCGGATCCACCTGACGCACCTGCACCTCTCCGGCGGCATAACTTCCTTCCGGTAGAGTAAAGTTATCTACTGTGCCATTGTCCCAAGTGCTCCCGTTGTCCTGCGAGTACTCCCAGCGCGCGCCAACCTCTAGGTTCTGGACCAGGATGATCCCGTTTTGGGTCACAAAGTCGTCACTTGCGCTTCCGGTATCCTCCAGCAGCTGAAACGTCAGCAGCAGTGACGTGGTGTCCACCTCAAACCGTCCCAAGGTGGCCGGCTCCGATTGATTGCCCGCTAGGTCGGTCTGACGGACCTGGAAGGTGCCCTCGAGGTAAACCCGCGGAGGAAGTTCCACCGACGTTCCCACGCCAGGCGTCCAGTTCCAACCGCTGTCCACCGAGTACTCCCAGCTGGCTCCAGCCTCGAGCCCCGAGACCGCCATCACCCCGTTTTGGGTCAGGTTGTCACTGGATGAATTACCCGTATCCTGAACCAGTGCCAGCTGCGGTACGTCCACGCTCTGATCCACTACCAGTGCCTCCAGTCGACTGACCGGAGAGTCGTTCCCCGCCTCATCGGTCTGATAAACCTGAACCTCTCCTGCGGAGTAAACCCCTTCCGCAAGGACAAACGAAGTCGTGGTGTTGTCCCTTGCGTTCCAAGTTGTGCCGTTGTCTTCGCTGTACTGCCACGAGGCCGAGGCTTCCAGGTTGGCGATCGTGATCGTGCCATCCTGGGTTACGTTATCCGTCGCAGAGACACCGGTATCGGTGAAGGAAAGCGACAGCGCCTCCGGAGGAATCAGGTCCGGCTCCACTTCTTTCTTACCGCCTTGCTCGCAGGAAGCGATCCCGAGCAACAGGAACAGGAACAGCAGCAGACGCCCCCAAAGAACTTGGGTGGGCAACATCGACAAAAATGCAGGGGTCGGATCGTTTTTCAATGTGTTGCACCTCTAAAGGGACCAGTCACGATCGTGTCACTCACAGGAATCACCTCCCACCAACTCAGAGCAGTCCAACGACACCTGAACCTTGAGTCCTTCCCGGGGGTGAAGCAGCTGGCTCAAGTACGTTATGAAAGCCTCCACTTCACTTTCCGTCATTTCCCCTTTTAGGACAAAATTGTGACCGTTTTCAGCTTTTGATTGACTATATTCAATAATCATTAAACACGACTTCCTGAGGGCGAGAGCACAGGCCGCAATTGTATAGAGCCCCTTCTTCAACCGGCAAGGAAGAATTAAGCACGGTTAGCGCGAATCAACATTTAAAATATTGATATTATTATTAAAAAAACCAAAAGCACGATTAGAGCGTTTAAAGCTTACCTAGTTGATATTATTTATTATTTAGCAGTCTCTTCCTTGAGACAGGCTTCTCTCGGCTCCCGAAAAAACCGCTGGAGGAAGGCCACAAACCACTGAATCCCATCGCAGGGTTGCTTTCCTGAGCGAAGCTCAGGGTCTCATCAGAAAAAGATCTTCTACCAAAACTCCGCAGGGAAGAGACTAGGAATCCGGACTTTCAACACCCGCTTTATATTTTCATTAAAATTATATTTATCTGAAATAAATCCACACAGAGAGCCTCCGGAACGCACCTGACGGGAGACCGTTGAATTTTCTAGGGACCTTTTTGACAGGAAGGGTCTGGGGTCGGAGAAAAAGAAGAGGAAAGGTCGGAAAAATCGCCTGAAGAAGTGCCTCCGCCTGCTCTGGGCAAGCAGCAGAAATGCCCAGGGTGGAAGACGCTCAGGAAAAGTGAATGAGGATCTGGTGATGCAGGTCTAGGAGACGAGACTGCTCCGGGTGCTCCGGATCCAGGCGCCTCATGAGGAATTCCAGCGTCTGTGCAACCTTGCGCCAGCGTGGCTTGGACGGAATGGAGCTGGGAGAGAGGTACTGCCGCAGGTGAGGGGCTCGCCAAGAGGCATTGGTCTTGTCGTAGTAAACGCCCCACAGGCCGGAGGCTTCAGCCAGCTCGATCATTCCTCCGGAGGATTCCCTCTCCCAAACCTCGAGGCAGACTTGCAGCGTGCGCGCCAGCAGTTCCTTTCTGGCATACAGCGAATCGGTGCTGTCTGGTGCATGCTCCTGTTGCCGGAGCTTCTTCAGTTCCAGGTAAGCAAACACGCGGGCCAGCAGCTCCGCCTGCACAATCGGCTTGAACAGGTAATCATTTGCTCCTGCCTGAATGCCTTGGGTGATGTCTTCCCCACGGGTCAGGGCGCTTAAAAAGAGAATGGGCAGCTCTTCTTTGGAGGCCTGCTTGCGAATCACTTCACAGACCTCATAACCGTCCATGTTCGGCATCCGGACGTCTAACAGGATGAGGTCAAACGAATGCTGCTGCCACAGGGACAGGGCTTCCTGCCCACTGCTGCAGAAGTGAGCATTCAGTCCGGCTTGCTCAAAGTGACTCATGAGGATGAAGAGGTTTGTGATCTCATCATCCACCACCAGCACCGACCCCAGCGACGACTCCGGATTGAGGGACATGGGCTGAGGAACCTCTTGCTCCTGACTTACAGAAGCAGACTCGGCTGTCAACTCCGGGTCCCACGCGGGCTCTTCGGACCTTGGAAGCGTGAACCAAAAGCGGCTTCCACCTCGCGGATTCTCCTCCACCCCGATTCGTCCGCCATGAGCCTCAACGATCTCTCGGCTGATGCTCAGCCCCAGCCCCAGCCCCGTTTCGCAACCGGGCGTGAACGCGGTCCCCTGCTCAAAGGCCTCAAAGATGCGCTCTCGGTCTTCAGCCGGCACCCCGGCCCCTTCGTCCAGCACGTCGATCCGCACCGCTTGTTCCTCGGCATGAGCCTGCACCCGAACGGTCCCTTGATGCGTGTGCACGCGCGCGTTGTTGAGGAGATTGAGCAGCACCTGCTCCAGCCGAGACCGGTCGGCCTGAACCGCTGGCAGGTCCGCTTCCACCTCGTTGTGCAGCGCAACCGTGTTCCCTCCGCTTTGTGACTCCAGGAGCCCCATCACTTCTTGCACCAGAGGCCTCAAGGCAACTGGCTCCGGAAGAATTGTCAGGCTGCTCTGTCGTCCCAGAGACACCTCCAGCAGGTTATCCACCAGCCCGTTGAGGCGCTGCCCGTTGCGGATGATGAGCTTGAGGTGCTTCTTGGCCCGTTCCGAGCCGTACCGTTGGGCCTCCTTCATGACCGTTTCTGAGAGCCCAATGATGCCGTGTAGCGGGGTGCGCAGTTCGTGCGACACATTGGCCAGGAACCGACTGCGCAGGCGCTCGTTTTCCTCAAGGTTGCGGATCGCTTCCCGCTGTGCCTGATCACGTTCCAGAAAGGCCCTCCGGAACCGAGCCGCCAGCGCCACTGAGAAGATGATGCAGTCGAGCAAGGCCGCCAACTCAATGCTAGGCCGGTAAAACGTCTGGGTTTCCAACACGCCCAACGCCGTCAGTGGCAGGGTCATGGACGCGAGCAGCAGCACTCCCAGTCCGGCCAAGAAGTACTTGGCCAGCTCATTTCCCTTGCGCCACGAGAGGAAGCCAAAGGTCCAGGCCCAGGGCACCGCCAGCACGGTCACCAAGGCGACCAGGGTGTAGCGGAGAAACAGGTCGCCTAGGAGCAACAGCAGCAGCAGGATGACGAACACCACGGAATTGTTGAGCTGATTCAACCGCGGAAAGGCTTCCTTCAGGTGCAACAGCTTCTGCGCAAAGCGCAATCCCAGCATGATGGTGGCAAACACCAAAAACACCGCGAGTTCGTAAATCCCCTGTCCCCGGATCAGAAACAGGTCCACCCAGATCCGCTCCAGAATCCGGAAGTACAGGAAGGCGACGAGGAAGAAGGCGTAGTAGAGGTAAATGCGATCCCGGAGGGAAACGTAACTGATCCCAAAAAAGATCGCAAAGATGAAGACCCCGCCCCAGGTCCAGCCATAGAAGTGAGACTCACGCAGGTTCTGCTGCTGCCGCGCCTCCGGGGTCCACAAGGAGAGCAGGGCCTTCATCTCAAACTGGGTATTGAGGCGCATCAGGTAGGTCACTTCCGACTCAGCCGGAACCACGATCGAGGTTCCCAGGATCGCCTCGCGCGTGGCGCCCTGCTGCAGCAACTCTAGGAAGCGCTTTGATTTCAGCAGGTGGGGTGGACGCTGCTGAGACTGCTCAAAAAGGTCCCACTCCAGAAACTCATGATCTAGGAACAGCACCAGTCGTTGAGAGACAGGACCCGGGTTCTTCACCCGAAAGCGGAACCAGTACGGCGACCGCACCAAACCGGCATTGAACACGGCCGCTTCGTTGACCTGAAAGGGAGGCGAGGCATTTGCCGGCAGCAGGTCCTCCACACGCAGGGCGCCCGATGGGTCCTCTAGGTACTCCAAGTGAGGTCCTAGGTTCACCTGCTCAAATCCGGGAGCCAGCACCACCGGGCGTGGCTCCGGAGTCGTCAGCGCCAGCGGCTCTCCTGCCCGTCCCATCACCAGGATCAGGAGCAGGAGGCATCCGACTTTAAAACTGTTGTAGAGTGTGGACGTGGGCACCAAGCAGTCGAGACTCAAGGAATGGCATCACCTCCGTGGTCGCCACCATGAGGAATCCCTCATCCACCTGAGAGGCAATGAATCTTAGAAGACCCCAAAATTTACCCAACTAAATCAGACAAATAAAGCGGAAAAAACACTGTTCTTTTTTGCGCGTCCAACATGGAAAAATATTTCAACAGACTCATCAAATGATTTCAGGCCATTAACTCTCTTCTAAGAGACATCAAGAACACTGCGAGAATTTCTTGAGGACAAAAAGCCGGCCTTCCATCGGAAGCAAGGAGGGAAACGTGAGGACAAGGAGACGAGAGAGCGGGGAAGGCAGCAGAGCCAGAGGCCCGGTCCGGAGAAAGCGAAGGGGCGCGGGTCAGGTCCGGATGACCGGAAGCTCAATGTGAAAGGCGGTCCCGATGCCTTGGGTTCCGGGTTCCGCCCAAATCCGCCCCTGGTGATCCTGAATGATGCGCTGGCTGATGGCCAGTCCCAGCCCCGTGCTCTTGTGCTCGTGCTTGGTCGAAACAAGGGGCTTGAAGATCTCAGGCAGCAGTTCTTCAGGAATGCCCACTCCTTGGTCCACCACACTGAGCCGAACCTGGTGGGCGCTGACGGGCTGCAGTTTGATCTGCAACGCGTCTCCCCCGAAGGTTGTGACTTCAAGCCTCCGGGCCGCAAGAGCGTCACGGGCGTTGATCAGCAGGTTCTGCAGCACCAGCATCAGCTCCGTGGCCTGCACCAGCACCTGAGGTTCGGCACTGGATTCTTCCCAGTGGTTGATGAAGCGAGGCACCAGTTCCTGCTTCCTCAGCAGGGTTTCCATCAGCTCTAGGGTGCGGAGCACCACTTCAGACAGGCAGCAGGCCTTCAGTTCCCGTGGCTGCTCCGTCATCCCCAAGGAGCGGTCCATGATGGATCCTGCATGCTGCAGGGCGGTATGGGCATTCACCACGTGCTTCTGCAGGTCCTGAGACGGCTTCTGCTGGAGCTTGCGTCCCATCAGCCCCAGTTCAATGTTGAGGATTGCCAGGGGCTGTCGCAGGTCGTGGTTCACCGCTGCGGCCAGTTGCCCCACTGCATACAGCCGTTCATTCTGGCGAATCACTTCCCACATCTTGACCGACTCCGTCACCTCCTGGCTCACGCCAAGGATCCAGTGGCGTCCCTTCTCTTGGTAGAGTTGCTGGTGTGACCGGAGCCACCGCTGCTCACCGCTGGGAAGCCTCAACTCCAACTCCACCTCGGTTTTGCCCGAACGCACCACCTCATCTCGGGCCTTGAGGAGTCGAGAAAGGGACTCCGGGCTCAAGCGATCCCAGACCTGATCGGAGTCAAACCACCCGTCAGCTTCCATCTCAAACAGCTGCAGCAGGTAATCGTCCATCCACGTTTCATTGGTCTGCAGGTTCCTCCGGAAGTACCCCATCTGGGCAGCATGGTTGGCAATCCGGTGCAGCTCCAGCTCCTGCTCCAACTGGTCTCGCTGACGCTCCGGCTCAGTGACATCCTGCACGACCCCAATCAGGTAACCGGAGTCGTTTCGTGGCCCCACGTATCCGCGCATCAGGCGCTCCGATTGATCAGGCAGCTGAAACTGATAAAGGGTGGAAGACCGCTTGCCCCTGCGGGCCTGCTGATCGGCACGTACCAAGGCTTGATCCTGCTGGCGCCAGAAGTCCGGATGGAAGCGATTCTGATAGGTGGACAGCTGCTGAGGCTCTCCCTCTTTCAGCTGCATCAGCTCCTTCATGGAGTCGCTCCACCACTCCTCACCCCCTTCTCTTTCTGCCCAGAACCCCATCTGCGCCAGGTCGGAAGCCAGGTTCATCAGCGCCAGCTTTTCCTCCAGAGCTTCCCGCAGCAGCACGTCAGCCGTCACATCCAGGCTGGCTCCAATCACCTTCCACCGTCCTCCGATCTGCAGGAAGCGGGAGTAGTCCCGGATCACCCGGCGAGTGCCGCTGGGCAAAGCAAGCTCGTACTCCAGCTGATGGACCTGGTCCGAGTCCGTGCAGCGCATCTCTCCCTTCACCCGCTCCCGGTCCTGAGGGTGGACCCGACTCAGAAAAAGCTCTGCTGAAATCGGCGTTCCCAGCGTTACCTCAAAGAGCTCATAGTGCAGGTCATCCCACCAGGATTGATTCCGCTCAACCTCCCAGTGCCAGTGACAGAGCCGCACCCCTTCGCTCGCCAGGCGGCGCATTTCCAAGCCCTCCTGCAGGGCCCGGCGGGTCTGCTCCGCCTCAGTGACATCCTGAATGACACCAAGCAGGTGGGAGCTTCCGTTTTTTTGGTAAGCCGACACGTAGTCCCGAATGAACCGTTCCGTCCCATCTGGCATCAGGAACCGGTAAACGCCGGTCACCGTGTGTCCGGCTCGAGCCTGTTTGTCGGCGTCCTGAATACGGATTTTCTGTTCCTCCGCGTTTTCAGGGTGAAAGCGCTCCATCAGCTTCTGAAAGTTTGTGGGCTCCTCTGCTTGAACCTGCAGCAGGTGACGCATCGCCGGATCCCATTCCTCGTTCCACCCTTCCAACTGAGACCAGGTTCCCAGTTTGGCGAGTTCCGAAGCCATCTGCATCAGCTTCAGCTTTTCGGCCAACTGCTCCTGCGCCTCCACGTCCGGAGTGATGTCTTGGCTGGTTCCCAGAATCAACTGCTCCCCGTCCACTTCAAGAAAGCGAGCATGGTCACGGATCACGCGCCGGGTGCCGCTGGGGAGGTCGAGTTCAAACTCAATGGACGTGGTGTGCGTCAGAGGTGTTCGCTGCGCCTGCGCCACCCGTGCCCGATCTAAAGCAGAGACCCGTTCCAGAAACAGGCTTGGGGTCACCTGCGTTCCTCGAGGAATCTCAAACAGATCGTAATGGTAATCGTTCCACCAAACCGCGTCGGTCTTCGGGTTCCAGGACCAGCAACTCAGGCGCGCCCCGGAATTCGCCAACGACAGCAACGCATGCTCCCGAATCAGGAGCCTGTTCGTCTCCTCTTCTTCGGTCACGTCCTGATACGTGGAGAGGCTGCAGTCTTCTCCATCGAACTGCACCAGCTGCAAATTGGCCCGGACCACCAAAAGAGCCCCTGTTCGGGTGCGCCCCCGGATCCGTCGATTTTCCAGCAGCCCCTGTTCCCGCAGGTCCTGGAGCACCTGCTGACGATCCTCCGCAGGGTCATAGTAGGTCATGATGATCTGGCCTGTGAGCTCGGCCACAGAGGTCTCCAGCAGCTGTGCGGCGCGCTCATTGGCGTAACGCACCTGCCCGTCGGACAAGCGCGTGATCATCACCGGAACCGCAGCGACGCTCCAAGCGGCCTGCAGCTGCTCCAGACTCAGCACTCGTGTTGACGCTTCAGGAGGATCCGGGAGGGGGGAATGCGTGAAGATCCATAATGGAGGGCGGACGGAAGGCATCAGGACAGAAGGCGATTAGCAGTCAACGCAGAAAGTTCGTGCACCATTCAACTTGACCCATTACAGGGACACGCAACCGGTAACCTTAGCCTAAATTGTGACCCAGTCAACAATTGCTTTTCCGGTAACCCTGAGTTTCAAGGGGACTCCTGACAGAAGCCTTTCCCCAAACGTGTCCGGTCTCGTCCCCCAAACGGCTTCCGTAATTTGTCCCTGAAGCCTCGATTTCCCTTAGATTTCGTTTTGCCTTGAGGGGCACATTTTTTTCCTGAAACAATGAAGCCCTGCCGTTCTTCTTCTCGAAGCCGACCGTTGTGATGCCTCTTGGAGCAGAGCTGAAATTTTTTGATCCGTTCCCGTAACGTCAGGGCGTACGGTGCACGAACGCACGGTGCTGCCGGCAGCGCCCTTGTCCCAAGTGAGCCCATGCGACTGAATGCGAATTTCCAAGAACGAGTGGTCCTCCGGCCGGAAGACCACCAGTGGGTCCCCTCTCCCATGCCAGGGGTGACCCGAATGATGCTCGACCGCGTGGGAGAAGAAGTCGCGCGCGCGACCTCTCTGGTCCGCTATGCGCCTCAGAGTCAGTTCTCACCTCATGCTCATGGCGGAGGGGAAGAGTTTTTGGTGCTAGAAGGGGTCTTTGCCGATGAGCACGGCGCCTATCCCGCTGGCACCTACGTCCGGAACCCGATTGGCACCTCACACACGCCTCTCATTGGTGAGGAAGGGGCGTTGATCTTCGTCAAGCTCCATCAGTTCGACGAGACCGACCAGGCGCCCTGTGTGACCGACACCACTCAGGCGGAGTGGTTCCCCGGGCTGGTGCCTGGGGTCACGGTACTGCCGTTGCATCAGCACGAACAGGAGCACGTGGCCCTGGTTCGCTGGGCTCCAGAGACCCGTTTTCACCGGCACCAGCACTGGGGAGGCGAGGAAATCTATGTGCTAGAAGGCGTTTTCTACGATGAGCAGGGAGCCTACCCTCAGGGCTCCTGGATCCGCTCTCCCCACCTGAGCGAGCACACGCCCTACACGCAAGCGGAAGGGGCGCTGATTTATGTCAAAACCGGGCACCTGATTTCACTGAGCACTTCTTTCGTTGACGAAGCCACGGCTTTCTGACTAGATTAGGCATGGTTCCAATGGGCAGGAAGCTGCCCGGCTTCCTTCATGATTTTCTGAGAGCAACCGCATGTCACTGACGGATATTCGCGTACGAGAGTTGCCCATCTATGGGGACCCGTTTGGGATCCTCACCGTGATGGGACGCCTGTTTCAACAGCCCAAGACGCAGTTCAACTCTGCCAAGCGCCGGACCATTGTCAGCTCGGCCCTCAAGGGTGTGGGACAAAGTCTCTCACAAAAGCCCCTCCCGGAAGCCTCCGGTCCGGATGCCGCAGGCCTGCGACTCGCAGAGGCACTCGGAGCCGATGCTCAGGACCTTGCCCGGCACCTGATCAACGATCCTTGGGCACTGGACACCCGGACCGAGATGCTGCTGATGTTCTCCGGAAGCTCGATTAAGGGGAACGTCGCGGCGCTGATGGATGCCACCCTGCTGGCCCACGTCAATAACCTCGACCCCACCCAGGCTCGGCAGCCGTCTCTCTACCTTGCGGCCCTCATGCAAAACCGCCTGCTCTCGGCGCTCTATGAGGCCCTGAAGGACGATGAGATGCGCTTGGTGGTGGAAGCCGACCGCGACGAACGCGTCAAGGACCAGCTTCAGCAGGTCCGGAATGGCCGCTCCTTCCTTGCGGAACTGATCCACGTCCTCAAGGTCAACAGCAACAACGGCTCTGTGGTTCTCAAGTACAAGGAAATCGCCTTTGGCGGGAAACCCAGCACGGACCTGCAGCAGCAGATCGACCACCTCCTGCAGCTCTTTGCCATCCTTCCGTTGCTCCGTGAGCAGCAGCAGCAGCTCCTCGATGCCATCAAGAGCGCGGACAAGAAGTCCCTACTCGCTAACTTCCATGAAGCCGAGTACCGTCGCGTTGACATTGAGGTCATTCAGCTACAGAACCGGTTTCTCAAGAAACCGGAACTGACCGAGCAGACCTCCAAGTTGATCCAGGAGGCCCTGCAGTTCTCTCAACAGAACGCGGACAACATTGGCGTCTCTCCCAAGCCCGGCTTTGAGACCGGGTGCCTGCTGCAATTGGCGTCGCTGTGCACCAAAGCGCTGGTGCAGGTCAAGCGCAGCGGAGAGGCGATTCCGGAAAGCCTGAGCACCCTCTCCAAGAAATCCGTTGAGGCGCTGCGGGGACGTTCCGATGACCCTCATGTTGCCCGTGCCATCAATCAGTTGGTAAAAGCGTCCGGAGGCTGAGCACCGCCTTCCTTCTTTCTCCACCGCACCAGGAAATTCGCATGTCTGACGACTCTCGCTTGAAGCAGGTTCACCTCTGCCCACACGACCGCTGGGAAGAGTTGATGGAGAAGCTCTTCTGGGCTGCCGTTCACCCCTTCCGCCAGGGAATGGGCATCTTCACCAACACCGACCGTCGCCACACCGGTGACAAAGAAGGACAACTGATCACACAGCTTTCGCACCGCATCAAGCAGGAGCAAAAGCCGGAGGTGGTTAAGTTCCTCAAGCAGTTCACCCGAGAAGGCTTCGACCACGTCTATAGCCTCAACGTCATCCCCGAAGGCAGTCAGTACGACTTTGTCAAGGTGACAGACACCGAACTTCCCAACAACTCCTACTGCTACTTCATCAACTCCCAACCGGAGCAAGAGAAAATGGGGAAGGACTCGGTGAACATTGACCGGGAGAAGCAAGCCATCCTCGTGTACGCTCCCCTCAACAACCTCGACACCATGCGCGTTGTCACCGCCATCAACTCCATTCTCGACCCTGACGAGGAATAAGGAGCCCTCCGGGCGCGAGCCGGTCACCCCGCTTGCGCCTGCCTTCCCTGTACCGAAAAGTGCCGAAAAACGCCTCCTGGCAGACGCCTCACCCCTCTCGCTTTCTCACCAGAAGGAGCGTGGAGCTTCCGATTGTCGGGTTCGATTTGACCTCATGCCGGCTTCCTCTCTGCCTCGTCTCCGTAGGTCAGTTCTCCGTTCAAATCAGGCTCCCGTCCTTTTTACGGCCTCAAGGCTTCCTTTCCATCATCTTCTCAACTCGGTTTCTTGCCCTCTTTCCAAAGAAAAAGAGATCATTAAATTTACATAATATTAATTTAAAAAATTAAAAACCAAACACTCCCAGAAGAGGGAGCGCTTTTGTGGATTGGCAGAGGGGGAGTTACTTGAGGATCGGAGTAGTGGTGATGCCGGGTTCTATACGGAAGGCACTGCTAATGGTGGTTCCGACCTGCAGGGAGTAGTTGCCAATTGGCAGCTGCAGCAGCAACCGGTTGTCCCGGTCGGTGACGTACGACTGCCACGGCTGGGTGGCCCGACGGAGCCGGAAGGGAACATTACCGCCATTCTTCCAAGACGTCGTCCGCTCCAGGTTCAGGTCCAGTAACCCCGTTTCCTGGGGTTCCACCGGTTGAGAAAGGGGCCGAGGCAGGCGTGCCAGTGGCAGAGGCTGATCGGTCTGCAGCACCCGCTCCACTTCCCGGTGGAAGCGGTTGAGGAACTCCTCAAGCGGCATGTTCCGGAAGTCCCGGAAGTCGATGATGCGCGGAATGGAGTTCAGCTTCTGGATGAACTCCTGAGGCACCCGCAGGGTCTGCAGGTCTTCCGGAAGCGTCAGCACCTGCTCCTGCCCCTGGCAGTTCCGGAGCCGAAACTCCATGGGCTTGCCCTGCCGAGGGGAAGTTTGATCAAAGACGGTGCTCTTCCACGTGTCAAAGGTGTTCCGGACCGTCAGCTCGGTGGCATAGTCAAACCGGTTCACCCGGAACCGTGCTTCGTTGCCGACGTACACCAGCAGTTGAGCCAGGGGCAGGTCACCGCGAAGGAGCGCCGCCTTGAGGAGCGCATGGTAGGCCGCCATTTCATCCGGATAGTACGTCAACAGCTCCAACGCCACCTGTTCCAGCGGGCTCAGCTCCTGACACACCTGCTGCTTCAGGAGCCGGTCCAGCTCCTGCTGCAGCTCCTCTCCCCGTGTGGAAGGAGGCGGCACCACGGGTACCGCATACACCTGCATCTCCTCCGGAGTCATCTGCACATTCGCAACCGTCAGGTCCGAAAGGTTCCGGACGGGGTCACTCAGGGAAATGGGTTCCAGCGCAACCGGAGCCGCCTCTGCCGCCGGTACCGAGCCTGCCTCGGCGCTGGCCACCGGAGCCGCCTCAAGTGCCTTGAGTTCCGGGATGTTCTCTGGGTACGCCAGCAGGCTCACGGTGTTGGCCAGGTTGGTCACCGCAATCAAGGAGCCGTCCGGACTGAGGGCACCGTTGGTCAATGCGGTGCTCTCTCCGTTGAGGATGCGGATCATCTGTCCATTGACCGCGCTCCAGAGCCGAACGGTTTTGTCCCGGGAGATGGAAACCAGGGCCTTCCCGTTTTTGGAGAAAAACAACCGGGAGATGATGTAACTGTGCCCCTCCAGAATGAGCCGCAGGGTCGGTTCCTCCGGGTCGGTGATGTCCCAGAGCCGCAGGGTGCCGTCCTGTGACGCGGTGGCAATGAAGGGATCGGTAGGACTAAATGCCACATCCGTGAGCCCCCGGGAGTGTCCACGGAGGACGCCCAGCGGCTCTCCTTTGGGAAAGGACCAGATCTGCGCCGTGCGGTCGTTGCTCGCCGTGACAAACAGAGAACCATCCGGAGAGAAATCCACCGCGGTCACTTGGTCTCGGTGCGACTTCTGGACGCGGTAGTTTTCATTGGTTTCGAGGTCCCAAAGCATCCACTGGTGGTCCGAGCCACCGGTCAGCAGCACCTTCCCATTCGGGTGAAACGCTAGGGCGTTGACCTTTCCCTTGTGAGCGGCCAACCGTGCCTCCTGTGCCCCATCTTGAGCATTCCAGATCCGGATGGTCGAGTCTGCGCCGCCGGTGTACAGGTACTTGCTGTCTGGCGAGAAGCTCATGGACTGCACCCGATGGTTCTCGGTGACGTACTGCCGCACCATCTTGTTGCTTTCCATCTCCCAGAAGCGAATGGTTTTGTCCGAAGACGCCGTGGCGAGGTACTTGCCATTCCGGGAGAAGGCGAGGGCGTCCACGGGACGCTCGTGCCCCGTCAAGGAAGCCAAGAAGGAAGAGGTTCCCAGCTCCCACGTCTGCACCTGTCCTTCAGAAAGAGCGGCAATGAGGCGCTTGCCACTGGCATCAAAGTGGATCTGCGAAACCGGCCCCGCGACCGACTTCAGGTCAAAGACGTGCTCGCCTTCCGGAAAGGTCCAAATCGCGACACCGCCATCCGCACTGGCAGACACCAATCGCCCCAGGTCCGGGTGCAGATCGAAACCGGTGACGGCTTTGCGGTGGTGCTCAATCGACTTTTCGATGGTCCCGGTGTTCCAGTCCCAGAACTTGAGGGTCCGGTCGGCTGAACTCGAAATCAGCTTCTCCCCAAGGGGCGTGAAGCGGACCTGCGTGACTTCGTCCAGGTGGCCCTCCAGGGTCTTGATCAGGGTCAGGTCCGGGAGCTTCCAGAGGTGAATCATCCCATCAGCTCCGCCCGACGCGAGCATCTCTCCACCCGGGTGGAACTCCAGGGCGTGGATGGCGCCCCGGTGGGCCTGCTCAATCTTCTTGATGAGCTTCCGCTCCGTGAGATCCCAGTAGATGAGGGTCCCGTCTTCACTCCCTGAAACGGCTGTTGTCGCAGTGGGATCCAGGACCATGCCCGTGATGGCCGAGAGGTGTCCCCGGAGGATGCCTGTTTCCATGGCCCGTTCTAGGTTCCAGATCCGCAACGTATCGTCCACGCCACCAGTCAGCAGCAACGGCTCCGTGGGGTGCTGCACAAACAGGGTTGCCCGGTGATCTCCGGTCGGAAGCACCTTCAGGCGCTTGGCGCTCTGCGGCACCCAGAACTCCAGGCGGTGGTTTCCTGAAAGCGTCACCAGGTTTTGTCCGTTCAGGGAAAACTGGGCCTCCAGCGTCGGGGGCTTCGCCACCTTGAAGGTCTGAGACAGCAGGTAGACTTCCCGCGAGGGGACCGACTCCTGAGCCCCAAGGAGGCTGGGGAACAGGCTGAGCAGCAGTAGCAGCAGAAAGAGGGCCCCGGCCCCGTGACGTTTGTCGTGAAGTTTCATGGAAAGCATGTTAGAAGATTCGCTTTGTTTTTCATATTAGCCTCCGTTCCAAAACCATGAGTCACCCATCTCCCAGTTCCAGCCCGGATCATAATCCGGATGACGTCCCCATGCCGCTCACCAGCCACCTCACGGAGCTGAGAACCCGGCTGGTTCAATCGGTCATTGCCATCCTGATTGTGTTTGTCGCCGCCGTCTATGTCGAGATGAACCTCAACCAGCCCATCCTGACCCTCTTCCGGCGTCCGCTGGAAGCCCGCAACATTCCGTTGCACTTCCTGGAACTGACGGAGCCCTTCTTCACGTACCTGAAGATTGGACTCTATGCGGCCCTGTTCCTGACCTTCCCGTTTGTGCTGGGACAGATCTGGCTCTTCATCCGCCCGGCCCTTTACGCCAAGGAGCGCAAGGCGGTGTGGCCCTTCATTCTGCTGTCCTACCCCCTCTTTGTCGGTGGCGGGCTGTTCGGGTACTTTGTCGTGCTGCCCTTCGGCTACGACTTCTTCCTCGGGTTCATCAACGAGGTCACACTGCCGACGCTGAGCATGGGAGCCTACCTGTCCTTGACGGTGCACCTGCTCTTTGCATTCGGACTCGTGTTTGAGCTCCCGACGATTTCCTTCATCCTCACTCGGCTGGGGCTGCTCAACGATCACTTCCTCCGGGAGTACCGCAAGTACGCACTGGTGATCATCTTCATTGCCGCTGCCATCCTGACGCCCCCGGACATCTTTACCCAGCTGCTGATGGCAGGCCCGCTCCTGATCCTCTACGAGATCAGCATCTGGGTCTCACGGATTGCCCGCAAGAGCGAGTAACCCGTTTTCCCCCTCGGCCTCAGACCGGTGGAAGCCGGTCGGTCGGGTTCTGCTCCAGAAGCTGCCGGTCATGGAAGTAGCGGATCGTGGTGTCCGCCGAGGCATGCCGGGCATAGGCCTGAACCTTCTGCAGCGGCTCCCCCAGCTCCAGTGCTAGGGTAATGGCGGTGTGCCGCAGGTAGTGTGCCGAAATGTCGAGCCCCACCTGACGTCCGAGCCGAACCACCACGTCGTTGATGCCCTTGCCGTCCATCTGCTGGGCCTGTGTCCGGAAGCCCAGCGAGGGAAACACCCAAGGGGTGCTCAGCTCGTGTTCCTCCAGCATCGCCTTCCAGCTCATCAGCCCCTGATACAGCTCCGTCCGCAGTTTGAGCTTCTGCTCCACGCCACTTTTGGTATGCCGTAACCGCGCCACAAAGTACACGCCGTCCTGATCCAGGTCCTCCCAGCGCAGTCCAGCGGCTTCACTCCGACGCGCGGCAGTGAAGTAGAGGAACTTGAGGATCAGCGCGTTCCGGGTCCGCAGCAACGGCGCCCGACGTGCGTCGTAGGCACAGGTGGCATTGGCCTGCAGCATCGCGTGCACATGAGCCACCTGCAGCGCCCCCTTGCTGCTCGTCGGAGACACCTTCTCACTGCGCAGCACCGAGGTGTCAAACGGGTTGTGCGTCAGGTACCCAAACTCGGCCAGCAGCTTCCCAATCTTCCGGAGCGCACTCAGGGTCTGGTTGATGCTGGAGGGCTTGCGTCCCGACTCCTTCAGATGGCCTTTGAACTCCAGCAGCTTGAAGGGGTCCACCTCCGCCAGCCCGGACAGGTCCGAAACCTGGGCCCAGTTCAGAAAGTCCCGGAAGGCCCGAGAGTAGGCCCGCCGCGTGTTGGGCGCATATTCTTTGAAGATCAGCTCCAGCGCGTGTCCAGGCGACCGATTCGGAGGGGAAGGGGTTCCTTCCGAAACCTCCGTGATCCGGACCAAGGGGGCATCCATGCCAGGTTGGTTCGTTTAGGGGTTCAGTTGAATCACCACAATGTACGGGGGTGGTTGGACCAAAATCGCCTGAGGACGCGGCAGTTCCAGTTCGGTTGCCGCCTGCAGCACGAGGGTGTCAAACGCGCTCGAACCGCTTCGAGAAAGCAGCTTGCGTTCCACAACCTGTCCGTCAGGAGCAATTTGCAGTTCCAGCCGCGCGTCTTGTGCCCCACGCAGCTCATCGGTACGCTTAAAGAAGGCCAAACGACTCTTCAAGCGTTTCCAGATCTCCTGATTGTACTGCCGCTCTGCCAGGGTGAACCGGAGCTTCTGCAACGAGGCTTCCGGATCCGGGGGAGGGGGAGGAGGAGGCGTGGGACGGGTGGGGCGGACCCGCAACGGCTCAAACGGCGCCGGAGGACGTTCCTGACGCACCTGAGCAGGACGTGACGCTTCCGGAAGGGGTTGCTGCTGCATCTGCACGTAGTGCCCAAACGCCACCAGCTGCGTCAGCTGCTCTTCGGCAGCGCCGGCCAGCTCTCGGGCCCGCCACCCAAGCTCCGGACTGAGGCTCAGCACCGTCAGACGCTCCTGCTGGGTCTGGAGCCAAAAGACCTGCACCCGAGGAAAGGCCTCCAGAAAGTCCTTGAGGAAGCGCTCCCGCGTTTCCGCCTGGGTCCGGAGCTGCTCCGCCTTGGCCTGAAGCTGAAAGGAAAACAGAGGCGTCAGCCGCTGCCGTGCGTCTTCCAGCTGCACCTGTTCCTCAAGGCTAGGGTAGGGATCAAAGGGTAAGACCACCGCCTCGTTGGGAGGAGCGCCCCAGAGGGATGACGGGATCAGGAACGAGAGGGTGAGGAGCAAGAAGAGCATGAAGAGGACAGCGGATCGCGATCATTTCTTGAAGTAATACCAGCATTTTTCCAAAGATGGCAGTGAAAAATGGGCATCAACCGTGAGATTCTGAAACTCGCGCTCCCGAATATTGCCGCGAATGTTTCCATCCCGTTACTGGGCATGGTGGACACCGCTGTGGTGGGGCACATGCCTGAGAGCCACTACCTGGGCGCCCTTGCGGTCGGGACCATGATCTTTAATTTCCTCTACTGGGGCCTGGGCTTCCTGGCCATGGGCACCACCGGAATGACCGCTCAGGCCTGGGGACGGCGTGATCAGCAGGAAACCAGCCGGGTGCTCCAGCGGGGCGTTCTGGTCGCGCTGGTCGGCGGGTTGCTGATGATCCTGCTCCAGTCTGGAATTGCGGCCCTCGCTTTTCCGTGGGTGGAGTCCACGCCCGAGGTGCTGGGCGCCGCCGTTTCGTACTTTCACATCCGCATCTGGGCAGCACCAGCCACCCTGACGCTGATGGTCCTCAGTGGCTGGTTCCTGGGCATGCAAGACGCCCGGACACCGATGATCCTCACCCTGGCCATCAACCTCCTCAACATCCTCGGCAACCTGACCTTTGTCTATGGCCTGGGCCTCTTTTCGGATGGCGTCGCGTGGGGGACCGTGGTCGCCCAGTACTGCGGTGTTCTCTTTGCCTTCTTCTTGCTGCGGTGGCGGTTTCCACACCTTCCGCTGGAGCAAAACCTCCGCCGCCTCTTTGATCCAGAGGTCCTCCTGCACTTCTTCCGGGTCAACCGCGACATCCTCATCCGGACCCTAGCGCTGATTTCGGTGTTCTCCTTCTTCACCGTTGCTTCAGCCTGGGAAGGAGAGGCTGTGCTTGCAGCCAATTCCCTGCTGATGCAGCTGTGGATGCTGATCTCCTTTGCCGTCGATGGCTTTGCCAATGCGGGCCAGGGTTTGGTCGGACGCTTCATTGGGCAGCGAGACGCCTCCGGGCTCCGGCAGTGCATCCGCTTGCTCCTGATCTGGGCGGCTGGAATCGGAGGCACGTTTGCGCTGCTGTATGAATTTGCCGGACCCCTGCTGCTGAAGCTGTTCACTTCGCATGACGAGGTGGTGGCGCTCGCGCAGGTCTACCTGCCGTGGCTGGTGGTTGGAGCCCTGCTGAACCTCTTCGCCTTCATCTGGGACGGCATTTACATCGGCGCCACGGCCACCCGGACCATGCGCAACGCCATGCTCGGTTGTGCTGCCGCGTTCTTTGTCCTCTATGCTCTCCTGGAACCGCTGCTGAGCAACCACGGACTGTGGCTCGCCCTGACTGTGTTCATGGTCCTCCGGGGCGCCTCCTTGGGAATGCTGTCCTCGCGTGCCATTTTCCCAGAAACCGCCTCCGCCCCTTCTCATTAGGCCGTTTTTTGGGGAAGCCCTCCCCACCCAATTTTTCCCCTTTGAGGCCCAAGACCTTGTGTTTTGGGTCCGGTTGCGGTGCAGTGACCCCCGCATCTGGGGCGGCTCCCTCATGTTTTCGTGAAGTCCGGCCCTTACCAGAAGCAGCGAACGGATCGCGGCTTCCCTTTCTGGAGGACCCAGCCATGCCCCCTGCGACCGGCACCGAGCCGTTGGAGCATCCGGAGTACTGGAACCGCCTTCGTCAGCACCTAGAGGCCACAGGCCCCACCCCACGCACACGCCCTCGGATCATGCTGCAGCGGGCGCGGCTTCAGCACGCCCGAGCCATGCAGAAGGAGCTGGGGTGGTTCCGGACGCGACTGGCACTGGACCGGGGCCTGATTGATCAGTGTGCCTCGCTGGTCCAGGAAGTCGTTTCCGCCGGGCACCCGTCTTCCTACGCGTTGATCTATCCGGAGCTTTGGAAGCTGATCACCCACCCGGCCCTCCGGACGTTGGCTCAGCAGCTTCTGGGCGAACCTGCTTTCATCCGCGCCAACCCCATCCTCCACTATGTCGATCGCACCGTCGGTCATGGCTGGCCCCCGCACGCCGACGGGATGGGGTACCACTACCGCGATCCCCAAAACCGGCTTCTGCAAACCCTGTGGCTTCCCCTCACGGTGGCGACTCCGGAGAATGGATGCATGTTTGTCCTCTCCCGTAAAGCCTCTCAGGCCTTCTGGGAGACCATGGGCGAAGAGGAACGTCTGAATCCGGGACTTTTGCGGGCCTGCCTGCACGGCGTGCAACCGTTGCCGTGCTTACCGGGTCAGGTGATTGGGTGGGGCGGAGAGACGGTGCACTTTGGGGGGCAGTACTGCGCGGGTCCGGCCCGCATCAGCCTGGCCCTAGAGGCTCAGCCAGTGGACTGTGTGCTCGATGAGTTCAGCACCACCTTTGCCGCGCCTCCGTCTTATGAAAAACGCTGCGCTGTCATTCGACGCCTCCGGGGTGAGTACGCCATCACCGATTCTAACCACAGTTCCTCCCTCTGGGAGCACTACACCCTCACCCCTCACTCCGAAGCAACGTCAGACTAGGTCCGGTTGGGAAGGGTGTCTCCGTAGCGGTGGAGGTACTCGTCAGAGCGGTTCTTCACACAGTACTGCACCATGATCCAGTCTTGCCCCCAGTAGGCTGAGCAGGAGCGGGAAAAGGTTTCCTGAATGCCAGAAGGGAGGTCTTCTCGCTTCGGCAGCTCCTTCTTCTTGGCCACCTCCACGACAATCTCCGGCAGGTCCGTTGACACCGTCAGGGCCTGAGGAGGCGCACTGCAGGCCAAAAGGCTGCCTCCCAGAATAAATGCCATCACTTGTTTCCTCATGGAACCTCCGTCTCACCACCTCGTGTAGGGACAAAAACCTCACCTTGAGCCAACTTGCTCTTTTTTGCAATAGGGGGTTTTCAGGAGCTCCATGAGCCGGAAGATATTTTGACCCTCTTGTGGTTTTCAGCGATACTGATCCGTTTGACAAACACCTCTCTTCGAAATCGAGTTCTGTATGGCTGACTTCAAGAAGTACTTTGACTGGAACCAGGTCAACCCCACCCTGCTGCTCCGACTGGGGCTTTTGCACATTGGCATCATCGCAGCGGCCAACTACCTGGTGCAGTTTCCGGAAAACACCTGGGGCATCGACTGGTCTTGGGGCATGTGGGTGTTCCCCCTTGCGGTGGTGGCCACGGACCTGACGGTCCGCCTGACCAACAAGCACCTGGCCCGGGGCATTGTGGCAGTGGCCTTCCTTCCGGCTATTTTCGTTTCCATCCTCCTGGCCAACTGGCGCATTGGGCTGGCAAGTGGCCTGGCCTACTTCATTGGGCAGCTGCTGGACGTGTCGGTGTTTCAGCAGATCCGGGAGCGCGTGGGCTACTGGTGGGCGGCGCCACTGGTCTCAACCCTGGCGGCCAATGTTCTGGACACCTACCTCTTCTATGGGCTGGCGTTCCATCAGGGCTCCGATGCGTTCATGGCAGAAAACTGGCTCCCCATTGCCACCACGGACCTACTGCTCAAGATCGTGACCTCAACGGTGGTGTTTTTGCCGCTGTACGGGGTGCTGCTGAGTTACTTGAAGGGCCGGGTTCAGGTCACGGCCTGACGCCCGGAACTGAGAGGTGACGCGAGCCGCAGCCCGCGTCGGTCAGACGGATGCCTGACGTTCAGTAGAGGGAGGTGCCGGTGGAGCGGAGGTCGTTGCAGGCGTCCATGATGCGCTGCTTCATGCCTGTCTCGGCGAGCTTCAGGTACGCCCGGGGGTCGTAAGCCTTCTTGTTCCCCACCTCGCTTTCGACCTTGAGGACCTCATCGTACTTGCGGAGCATGTGGTCCACAATCGGACGGGTGAAGGCGTACTGGGTGTCGGTGTCAATGTTCATCTTGATCACCCCATACTCCAGCGTCTCATGGATCTCTTCCAGAGTGGATCCGGAGCCTCCGTGGAAGACCAGGTCTAGGGACGCTGCGGCGCCGTGCTTCCCAATCACCGCCTCCTGACCATCCCGGAGGATGGTTGGCTTGAGCTTCACGTTTCCGGGCTTGTAGACCCCGTGAACGTTCCCGAAGGTGGCGGCAAACATGAAGCGCCCCAAGGAGCTGAGCTGCTCATACACCTCCAGCATGTCTTCCGGAGTGGTGTACAGCTTCTCATTCGGAAGGTCTCCGTGGTCCACACCGTCTTCTTCTCCGCCCACCACACCGGCTTCCACTTCCAGGATGATCTCATTGGCGGCACAGACCTCCATCAGCTCGCGGGCAATCTTCATGTTCTCTCCCAGCGGCAGTTCCGAGCCGTCGAACATGTGGGAGTTGAAGAGGTTCGGAAGCCCCTGCGCACGGCGTTTGGCCGTTTCCTCAATCAAGGGGCGCATGAAGGAGTCGACCTTCTTGGGCTGGCAGTGATCGGTGTGGAGGGCAATGAAAACGTTGTAGTGTTCGGCCATCAGGTGGACATGCTGTGCCAGAGAAATGGCCCCAAGAGCCGAATTCTTAACCGCCTGTCCGGAGGCAAACTCTCCCCCGCCGGTGGAAACCTGGACAATGCCGTCGCTCTTGGCTTCAGCAAAGGCCTGAAGCGCCGCATTGGCGGTCGCCAAGGAGGAAACATTGATGGCTGGATACGCAAATTTCTTTTCCTTGGCGTTGTCCAACATCTTGCAATAGGTTTGGTAATCCGCAACTGGCATGACTGCTTCCGTTTGGTGATGGGTGTGCGTTTGGGGGATACAGGAAACAGTCAATATTGCGAAATTCGGAGGAAGGAACAAGCTCAAGTTTCACGTTGGCCTCCGGATGGAGAGGAAGGCACGCTCCGGGCTTGTGCTGACTGAAAGAATCCCCTATGGTGAATCGCTTAAATGATCAATGCTCCCCAGAGGAGGTCGTTTCGGAAAGGTGTGGTAATGAACAAATCCCAGTTGATTGAAATGCTTGCGGAAGAGAGCGGCTACAACGTGCAGTTGACCGACAAGGTGGTCCGCATCTTTTTCAACCAGATCAAGCAGGCGCTGGAGGTGGGAGACAAGGTGGAGATCCGAGGATTTGGATCCTTTAGCCTCAAGCATTATGGCAGCTACGAAGGCCGCAATCCTCGGACAGGGGATAAGGTTCAGGTGAGGCCCAAGAAGCTCCCTGTCTTCCGGCCAGGCAAGGAGCTTCGGGAGCGGGTCAATGCAGCGGCTGAGCGAGACAACGATTAAGCGTCACGGTCGTCCAGAACGTCCCGGAAGCGCGGACGAGGCGTCAGCACCTCCTCCACCCTCAGGGCCACCTTCCCCTTGTAGGCGCCTTGGGTTCCCCGGAACTTGGTTACGCCATTGAGCGCTGCTGACAGCGGCGCCTCGGCATCTTGCTCCAGCCGCAGCACATCACCGGCCTTGAGCTTGAGGAAGTGCCGGAGGCTGATGCGGGTGGTCCCTAGGGCAACACTGACCTGAAGCTGCGTGTGCCGCAGGTTCTCTGCGAGCCGGGCCGCGTTGACGTGGTTGACCTCCTCATCATTCTGCTGCAGGGCCGCGTCCAGGCGGGTCCGGATGGGATCCAGCATCAGGTAGGGCAGGCCAATCCGCAGCGTCATGGGGTTGCGGTGGATCTCAACGTCAAAGGTGGTGACGACAATGACCTCTTCCGGGGTGGAGATGTTCGCCAGTTTCGGGCTCGTCTCAATCCGTTCATAGTGCGGTTTCAGCTGCACAAAGGGCTTCCAAGCGGCGCCTAGGTCATTGAGGGCCGAGCGGGCGATCTTAGCAACCATGCGCATCTCGATCCCGGTGAACGACCGTTTGACCGGGCTCACTTCATACTGGCCACTGCCTCCGAACATCAGGTCGATCAGTGCATGCACTAGGCGTTGCTCAAACGTCAGCAGCCCCTGCCCCCGCAACGGCGAGAGCCCAAACACCGTGAGCGCCGAAGGAGACGGTGTGCCGTCTGAAAGGTCCTTCATGCTGATCAACTCAATGGCTCGGCGGGTGATCGTGACGGAGCGTCGCAGGTGCTGCCCGAGGGTATGCGAGAAGGTCTTGGCGAAGCGGTCATGCACCGCCTCCAGCCCCGGCATGCGCCCCCGGATGATGCGGTTCTGATTGCCCAGCTCATAGGGCTGAATGGCCCCGGAACCTGTGGCCTGCTCCTCGCGCGCCTTCTGGACCACCCGTTCCAGTAAGGTACTGACTTCTTGATTGGAAAACTTCGGATTCACAGCAACAGTTGGTAGACGGTGAAATTAGGGACGTTACTCTATCTGGAACATGAGGGACAGGTGCTGATGCTCCACCGGGAAAAGGAAGATGAGCACCAGGGCTTCTACCTGGCCCCCGGCGGGAAGCTTGAGCCCAACGAGGCCCCGCACGAAGCAGCCGTCCGGGAGTTCCATGAGGAGACAGGCTTGCAGATTTTGAACCCCCGACTCAAGGCGGTTCTGACTTTTCCTGATTTCGGAGACTCTCCCTTTGGAGACGAGTGGCAGGTGTTTGTCTTCCATGCCACCGAGTTTACGGGCACCCTGCTGGACTCCAGTCCGGAAGGCGCCCTAGAGTGGGTTCCGCGTCCGGAACTCACAAACCGGCCCATGTGGGAAGGAGACCGGCTCTTCACTCCGAAAATCTTTGAACCGGGTTGCTTCACTGCCCGATTTTTGTATCGTGGAGAGCAACTGCAGGACTGGCAGTTCTGGATGCCGGATTCCCCTGAGGCATCTCATTAAACGCATTTTCCAGCATGAACGCAAGAAGGGACCCCGCATGAGGCTGAGGCAAATTGGAATCTACCTGACGCTGCTTGTCACCCTCGGAGGCCTCAGTGGCTGCCAGCTGCACCTCCGGTACCCTGCAGAGCTGCCCTCGGAGGAACGCATTGTCCAAACCCTCGACTACTGGTACTGGGGCACCGAAGGCGAGCCTCAGTTTGAAGTCTACAACCGCTGCCCCCAAGGCCGGATCTATGAGATGACCGTTGAGGCCACCTGGAGTCAGGCCCTGGTTTCGGTCGCTTCCTTGGGCATCTACACCCCCCGGACCCTGACGGTCGTCTGCTCCCTCCGGGGCATTACCCCAACTGAGTAACGGTTCCTGAAGCCCCAGCCCCTCCGTGTTTGACCGACGCATTCTGGAAAATTTTGACTGGATCCTCACCCTGCTGGTCTTGGCCATCTGCGGAATGGGGCTCCTAGCCATGTACTCTGCCACCGGAGGCAACTCCGAAAAAACGGGGTACCTCGTCCGGCAGAGCTACTGGATGCTGATTGGCCTGGGCGTCATCCTCACCACCCTCTTCCTCCACTACCGGACCTGGGCCAAGCTGGGCATCTTCCTGCACCTGGCAGTGATTGGGCTGCTGGTTTTGGTGTTGCTTTATGGAACCGGTGGCCCGGGCTCTCCCGTGGAACGCTGGTTGAAGGTGGGCCCGATCTTTGTGCAGCCCTCGGAGTTCAGCAAGTTTACCCTGGTCCTCGCCCTCTCCTACCACTTCCGGGAAAATGGGTTGATCCGCGGACGGGGATGGCTGCACTGGGTGGCGCCAGCTCTGCTGATTGGGGTCCCCTTCATCCTCATCATCCGGCAGCCGGACCTCGGGACGGCGCTGCTGCTGCTGATCATTTCCTTCCCAATCATCTTCCTGATGGGCATCCGCGTCCGGACGCTGCTGATCATGGGAGCCAGCGCACTTGCGATCCTTCCGCTGGCGTGGAACTATGTTCTCAAGCCGTATCAGAAGGACCGGGTCCTCACCTTCCTCAATCCGGAACGGGATCCGCTGGGCGCTGGATACCACATCATCCAGTCCAAGATCGCCGTGGGCAGCGGACAGTTCTGGGGCAAGGGGGTGGGCGCTGGCACTCAGGGACAGTTGAACTTCCTCCCGGCCCATCACACGGATTTCATCTTCTCCGTGTTTTCAGAGGAGTGGGGATTTTCCGGAGCCATTGTGGTTCTGCTGCTGTTCATGCTGCTCACCCTCTGGGCTCTCTCAGGGGTGCTGCAGACCCGAGACCGCTTGGGGGCCATTCAGACGGTGGGGATTGTGGCCATCATCACGTCTCACGTCCTCATCAACATCGGCATGACCCTGGGACTGATGCCGGTGGTCGGGGTGCCTCTGCCCTTTTTCAGCTACGGAGGCTCTTCCATGCTCTCCATGATGTTCGGCATTGGCCTGCTCCTCAACATCCGCATGCGCCGCTTTGAGGTCACCGCTTAGCCGCCTTTTCTTCCACTCGAACGGACGTTCATGATTCGCCTGCGCTTTGCCCCCAGCCCCACCGGGCACCTCCACATCGGAGGCCTCCGGACCGCCCTCTTCAGCTGGCTCTATGCCCGTCGCCACCACGGCACCTTCCTCTTCCGGCTGGAAGACACCGACCGGAACCGGCTCGTGGAAGCCGCAGAGGCAGGACTGATTCGGATGCTGGAATGGGCGGGACTGGACCTAGATGAAGGCCCCGGCGTCGGAGGCGAGCATGGCCCCTATCGGCAGTCCGAACGGCTGGATCGCTACCATGCCGCCGCTCAGCAGCTGATTGAACAAGGGGACGCCTACCCCTGCTTCTGCTCTCCGGAACGGCTGGAACAGGTCAAGGCCGCACAGCGAGAAAAAGGCGAGACTCCGCGCTACGATCAGCACTGCCGGCACCTGCCTGTTGACGAGGTTCAGCAACGCCTAGACGCCGGAACCCCGCACGTCATCCGCATGAAGATTCCGGACGTTCCTGAGACGCTGGTGCTAGACGACCTTGTTCGGGGCAAGGTGGCCATTGAGACCACGCAGACTGAGGATCAGGTGCTCATCAAGGGAGACGGCTTTCCCACCTACCACCTTGCCGTGGTGGTCGACGACCACGCCATGCAGATCACCCACGTGGTCCGGGGCGAGGAGTGGCTTCCGTCCTTTCCCAAGCACCTGCTGCTCTACCGCTACCTAGGGTGGACGCCTCCGCAGTTTGCTCACCTTCCCCTCATCCTCAATGCCGACCGGACCAAGCTCAGCAAGCGTCAGGGGGCTGTGGCCGTGGAAGACTTCCAGGCCAACGGGTACCTTCCCGAAGCTCTGGTCAACTTTGTGGCCCTCCTCGGCTGGAGTCCCGATGATGATCAGGAGCTGCTGAGCCTCTCGGAGCTGCAGGAACGCTTTGACTGGAGCCGCGTCAACAAGTCCGGAGCCGTCTTTGACCGGGACAAGCTCAACTGGATGAACCAGCAGTACCTTCAGCAGCTGGAGCCCGATGACCTCTTTGAGCGGGCCCGTCCGTTTCTGCAGGCGTCTCGCTTTGCCGACCGTCCGGAAGAGCAACTGCGTCGCGTGGTGGCTTCGGTGCAGAACCGACTGGTGACGCTGCAGGATCTGGAAGCACAGCTGACGCCTTTTTTTGATGAACGCCCCCCCAGCACGGATCCAGAGGTCCTCGCCTTGCTGGAAGACGAGACCGCCCAGCAGGTCCTTGCGGCCTTCATCCCCCTGCTTGAAGCAGAGCCTGAGCTCGATGGCGCCCGTTTGGGACAACTCGCAAAGCAGGTCCAGAAGGACACCGGCATCAAGGGCAAGGCGCTCTGGATGCCCCTCCGAGCCGCCATTACCCAAGAAGTTCAGGGTCCCGACCTGCACCTGCTTGTTGACTTATTTGGGAAGGACAAGTGCCTGCGGCTGCTGCAGCAAGCCCAACGCTGACCCTTCTGCCACCTCTTTCCCCGGAGTGTTCGGACCATGTCGTTATCGCCCGAAGTACCTTCCTCGTTGCCGGAAGTCTACGAACGCATTCAGCAGTTCCCTCAGCAGTTCAAGCAGGCCATGTCCCAGGTCATTGTGGGACAAGACGAGGTCCTGGACCTCCTGGTGACCGCGCTGTTCAGCAACGGACACGTCCTCCTCACCGGGGTTCCGGGGTTGGCAAAAACCCTGCTGGTCCGCAGCCTCGCCCAGCTCTTTCATCTGGACTTCAACCGCATCCAGTGCACCCCAGACCTGATGCCCTCGGACATCAGCGGCATTGAGCTGCTGGAGGAAACACCAGAGGGCGGCCGCAACTTCCGCTTTGTGCAGGGTCCGGTGTTCACCAACCTCCTGCTCGCAGACGAGATCAACCGAACCTCGCCACGGACGCAGGCGGCGCTGCTGCAGGCGATGCAGGAGCGGCAGGTCACGGCCGCCGGCAAGACCTACACCCTCACTCCGCCCTTCCTGGTCTTTGCAACCCAAAACCCGATTGATTCCGAAGGCACGTACCCGCTTCCGGAAGCCCAGCTAGACCGCTTCCTCTTCAACATCTCAGTGGGCTACCCCACTTTGGAAGACGAGGTCTCCATTGCCGCTGCGTCCGAGGCTCCGGAGGCACACCACCTGGAGCCCCTGTTTGAACCGGAGCTGCTGCTGGAGTGCCAACGCCTGGCGGCCTCCATTCCCATTCCCGACTACCTCGTGCAGTGGACCGTCCGGTTGGTCCGAGAGACACGTCCGGAGAAGTCCCAGCTTCCGGAGGTTCAGGAGTACGTCGAGTGGGGCGCTGGCGTCCGCGCCTCTCAAAACCTCATCCGGGCCGCCCGGGCTCATGCTCTGCTCAACGGCGCTCACGCGGTGCGGCTGCAGGACATCAAGGCGGTTGTCCCAGCCATCCTCCGGCACCGGGTGCTGCTGAACTTTGCAGGAGAAGCAGAGCAGTGGACCACCGACAAGCTGATTGCTCACCTGCTGGCCACCTTCTCTGATCCCAAGGAGTGAGGCGTCATGAGCGGTGTGGCTTCTTGGAACCAGCGCATCACCCACCTGCGGAGCGCCCTGAATGGTGACACCGGGCTCCTCATGTCCACCTTCCGTGACGCCTTTGACGTGGCATGGGAAGCGTTCCAGGAGGAGCACCCGGTGGAAATGCCCTACCCCGGAAGCGACCCGCACCGCGCTTTCGTCCACGCCATTCAGTTCTATCACCCGGAAACCGTTCGGCGCCTCATTGCCAACTACGACCCGGAACAGGGCGAAGCCGCACTGCGTTCCAGTGTCCAGAAGAGCATCCAGTCCCTTGCGGTCATCCACCGCCTCTTCGACTTCGCCCGGACGCAGCGGGAAGCTGACGCCCTGAGCGCCTACCGCAACACCCTCGAACGCAGCCTGCAGACGCTGCTGGACGCGCCCTCTGAGACGCTGAGGCAGCGGCAAAAGCTCGAGCAGCACTTTGCCTCCATCCCCAGCTTTCCGGAAGACCGCCGCCGGGCCTTTCTGGCAGAACGCCTCCAGGGCCTCTTCTCCCCGCATTACCACATCTACCTCACTGCCAAGAACCGCTTCTTCCTCAAGAAGCTGGACGACCTTGCTCAAAACGACGAAGGCACCGCCTGGCTCCTGATGCGTCTTGGACAGCTGCTCGGACGTCCGGTGAAGCGCTGGGACAGCCTCCTCCGCAAGCTTGACTTCCGGACCGTGGAGCGCCTTGTCAAGGAAGGCGTCCTCCGCCTTGCTCAGTCGGACATTGATGACACCGAAGAGCCACCCCTCGAAGACCTAGAGCGTCCGGAGCCCCTCTCAGGAAATCTGGAGCAGGCCTTCCGGGAGTACTGCGCCCGCAACGCTTCCCCCCTCAAGCAGGTGATCCGGACCCTCAATCCTGTTGATGACTGCTCGGCCCCGCACTTCCAGGCCCGCATTGAGGACTATGTGGAAACGGCGCTCGATGGCACCCGGTCCTTGCTGGGGTATCAGGCTTCCTTCGAAGCAGCTCTGCTGAACGTCGTGCAGTACTGGCTCAGTGAAGCCGACCGCCAGTTCCGGGATTCGGAACGCTGGAGCGCTCACCCCTTTGAACGTGGCGGACGCCTGCAGCGGGAATACAGCCGCATGCTCGGGTTCCGGATTCCCAAACTCCTGCGCCTAGATGGAGAAACGGAACTTCCAGCAGGCTGGATGGTTGCCTGTCAGCTGGGCGTTGGGGCCTTCGACACCGACTCCGACAGCCTAGTCGAGGCCCCGTTCATCCGCTTCCTCATTCAGGGCAAGACGCTCTCTCGCAAGGGCCCCGCCATCTACATCGGACGGCACCTCTACTACGCACTGGAAGACGAACACCTTGCTGCCCTCAAGCAGCTCTTTGGCTGGTTCCTGACCTCGATCAGCCTCCGCTTCGACCTCATGCTTCCCCCGCCCCTGCAGCGTTTCATCCTCCGCAGCGAGCGACGCTGAGCATCCATCCCCCTTTTTTCGGGCCCCCTACCGACGCTGCGTAAATTTACGACCAGCTCCACTCACTATATTTATTTATCCTAATAAATCGATATTGCTGCTCCACGAGGAAATTATGCCGACATCTCAACGTCCCTGGTTACGTCGTTTTTGGGGAATTCCCCCCTTGCTCATTGGTCTGGCTCTGGTGCTTCTGGCGCCCAAGGTTCAGAGCGGACCCCAACCTGCCAATCCGGAAGAACGGGCCACCAAGGTTCGGGTGCTGGCGGTGCGTCCGGTGCCCATTCAGCCACGTCTGGTGGGATACGGGACCGTGCAGGCCAGCCGAACCTGGGAAGCGGTCGCCGAGGTCGCCGGCCCGGTGGTCTGGCTTGCAGACACGGCCCAAAGCGGAGAAACGGTTTCTGCCGGAACCGAGCTCATTCGGATTGGTGAAAGTGACTACCAGCTGGCTCTGGCTCAGATTGACGCCCAGCTGAAGGCCTCAACCATCCGCAACCGGACCTCGGAAGCAAGCCTGGCTCTGGCGGAAAAGGACCTGGCGCTGCTCACCGCCGACTATGAGCGCAAGAAGGACCTCGCGGCCAAAGGCGCTGGCGCTCAGAATGCCGTGGATGCCGCAGAACGGCTCACACTCAACGGGCAGTCACAGGTGCAGAGCCTGCGCAACGCCATTGACCTCAACCAAGCAGAGCGAGGAGTGCTGGAGGCCCAGCGTCAGGCAGCGCTCCTGAACCTGGAACGGACCCACCTGAAGGCGCCGTTCGACCTCCGGATCACCGACGTCCGGGTCAGCGAGATGCAGTACGCCAACCGGGGACAGCTGCTGCTGACAGCGGATGCCTTGGACGCTGTGGAGGTCGAGGCCCGCTTCCCCGTTGGTGCCCTCCGGCCCCTGATCACCCTGACGAACCAGGACTCCACCGCCCAAGGCGTGCTCAGCCTGCAGGCCACGGTTCGGCTCCGGACGCCCACCCACAGTGTCACCTGGCCGGCACAGATTGACCGGGTTTCGGGTGTCATTGATCCGCAGACGCAGGCCCTCGGCGTGGTGGTCCGCATTGACGATCCGCTTTCACAGGCCCGCCCCGGAAAACGTCCTCCCTTGCTCCGCAACACCTTTGTGGAGGTGGAGCTTTCCGCACAGTCCGCCGAGGCGCAACTGATTCTGCCACGCTCTGCGGTGCATGGTGGCCAGGTCTATGTGGTCACTGCTGAAAACCGACTGGAGCTGCGCCCGGTCCAGGTACGCTTCACTCACGAAAACTACGCCGTTCTGCAAAAGGGAGTAACGGCTGGAGAGCAGGTGGTGGTTTCTGACCTCCTGACTCCGGTTCCTGGAATGCTGCTCGCTCCACAGGAAGACCCGAAGGCTCAGCGGGCGTTGATGACTCAAGCCACCGGTCAGGTGCCTCCAAGCACGGGTAAGGGAGGCTCGAAATGATCCGGTACTTCAGCGACCACCCCACAGCAGCCAACCTGCTGATGGTGGCCATCCTCGCACTGGGCCTCAACGCCCTTCCGCGTCTGCAGCGAGACACCTTTCCCCTCACTCCGGCCACAGAAGTAGAGATCCGTGCCCCCTATCCGGGAGCCACCCCGGCCGAGGTCGAGGAATCGGTCTGTCAGCGGGTGGAAGAAGCCCTGGACAGCGTTTCGGGACTGCAGGAGTTGCGCTGCGATGCACGAGAAAACCTCGCCATTGCCACCGCCAAGCGCTCCGAATCCACGGACATGGGCGAGTTTTATGATGACGTCAAGTCGCAGATTGAAGCCATTTCGTCCTTCCCCGCAAAGGTTGAACGTCCCTCAGTTGCCAAACTCGAACGGACCGCCAGCGTCGCCAGCGTTGCCATCACAGGGGCGACCTCAGAAGCCGGATTGCTGGCCTATGCCTCTGACGTCAAGGACCGGCTGCAGCGTGATCCCCGGATTGCCCAGGTGCAGCTCAGTGGCTTTTCGGCACGCAACCTAGTGGTGGAGGTTTCCCAGCAGGCCCTGCAACGACATGAGCTGAGCCTCAGCGACGTTCAGGCCGCTCTGGTCCGTCAGAGTCTCGACCTTCCCGGAGGCCTCCTTGCCACTCCGGACGGTGACTGGATCGTTCGTTTCAGCGAGCAGCGCCGAACCCCTCGTGAGCTGGAAAGCCTCCTGGTCCTCTCCAGCCGAAACGGAGGGCAGGTTCGCCTTGGGGACCTCGCCCGCATCCACTTGGCCTTTGACCGTCCGGAAGAAAAAACCTACTTCAACGGTCAGCGAGCAGCCATTCTCAACATCGCCAAAACGTACGATCAGGACAGCCTGCGTGTCCGGGCGGCACTCGAAGAGAACCTGGTCCGGGAGCGGCAGCTGGCTCCCCGAGGCATGGCACTGGAAATCAGCTCAGACACCACCACCAACATCCGCTCTCGTCTCCGGATTCTTGTTGAAAACGGACTGCAGGGACTCGCGCTCGTCTTCCTCACCATGTGGCTGTTCTTCTCGCTGCGTTTCAGCTTCTGGGTCGCGATGGGCCTGCCGGTCTCCTTCCTAGGGGCCGTGTTTGCCATGGACGCGCTGGGATACACGCTCAACATGATGACCCTGGTGGGACTTTTGGTCGCCACCGGCCTGCTGATGGACGATTCCATCGTCATTGCTGAAAACATTGCCGCCAAACTCAAGGAGGGAAAGAGCTCGCTAGAGGCCGCGGTCGAGGGCACCCGTCAGGTGTTTCCGGGGGTGATTTCCTCGTTCCTGACCACCGGCATGATCGTCGGGCCCCTCGCCTTCCTCAGCGGCAACATGGGGGCCGTGCTCCGTTACATCCCAGCGGTCCTGCTCATCACCCTCGCTGTCAGCCTGATTGAGGCCTTCCTCATCCTACCGTCACACCTCAAGCACTCGCTGCCGTCACTGCAGCAGCAGAAGCTGGGTCCGCTCAAGACCCGCTTTGAGAACGGATTCCAGGCCATCCGGGACCGTTTTTTTGTCCCGCTGGTCAAGAGAACCACAGGCCAACCCTACCTCTGGATCGGCGGAGTGCTCGGTCTGGCCCTTGCGGCCTATGCCACCTTGCCGAGCGGCCTGCTCAAGTTCCAGGCCTTCCCAACGCTGGAAAGCGACATCATTCAGGCTCGGGTTCTGTTGCCGCAGGGAACGCCACTTTCTCGGACCGAAGCCCTCATGGCCCAGCTAGAGGAGTCGCTGCAGGCACTGGACGCCGAGTACACCCCGCTGCAGCCCGAGGGGCAGCCTTTGATTCAAAATATATCCATTCTTTACAACACGAACGTGGACGCCTATGAAAGCGGTCCACACCTGGCAACCATCAGCGCGGACCTGCTGTCTGCAGAAGTCCGGACGGGCTCGGTTCCCGACATGCTGGAACGCTGGCGGGAGCTGACCGGAGACCTTCCGGATGTGGTCTTCCTGAAGTTCACGGATAAGGAACGGGGGGTCGCTGGGAAGGCGATTGACCTGCGACTGCAGGGAAATCAGTTGGAGCAGCTGAAGAAGGCGTCCCTGGATCTGCAGGCCTTCCTTTCCGGGTACGCAGGGGTCCGTGATCTTTCCGATGACCTCCGTCCGGGAAAGCCGGAACTGCGCATCCACCTGAAGGAAACTGCAGGCATTTTTGGCATCAGTGCCAAGGCGGTTGCCGATGAAGTCCGGGCGGCTCTGAGCGGAAACACGGGCCTAGAGGTGCTGCTGCGTTCAGAATCCCTGAGCGTTCTGGCGCAACTGGACGCCCAGGACCGTGCCAGCCTGGACGACCTCTACACCCTCTCCATTAAGGCTCCTGACGGAACGTTGGTTCCGCTGCAGGCGGTCGCTGAGCTGGAAGAGGTTCGGGGCTTTGCCCGGATTCACCGCGTCAATACCCTCCGGACGGTCACGGTGCAGGGAACGCTGGATACCGAGGTTGCCAATGCCCAGGAGCTGATGCGCGCGGTGCAGAAAAAGTTCATGCCTGAGCTCAAGAAGCAGTACCCTGGCATCAAGATGGTTTCTCAGGGGCAGGACAAGGAATCGGCAGACACAGGAAACTCCCTCCAGATGAACCTCCTCATCGGCGTGGTGGGGGTGTTTCTCATTCTCGGGTTTCAGTTCCGGAACCTCGTGCAGCCCTTTGCCGTGCTGCTGGCCTTGCCCATGGCCTTTGTGGGCGTGATTGTTGGGCACCTGCTGCTGGGACTGGAACTGACCATGCCCAGCTTGGTTGGCATGGCAACGCTAACAGGGGTTGTCGTGAACGACAACATCCTCCTAGTGACCTTCCTGAAGGAACGCCTCGGGCACCAGGTGCCTCTGTTGGAGGCCGCACAGGAGGCGGTCCGGGACCGCTTCCGGCCAATTGTCCTCACGTCGCTGACCACCATTGCCGGACTCCTGCCCCTGCTCTCAGAGACCAGCACGCAGGCCCAGTTCCTCATTCCACTGGTGGCCAGCCTGGCGTTCGGGTTGATGTTTGCGACCTTTGCTTCCCTGATTATCGTCCCGGCGTTCTTTGCCCTGCTGGAGGACTGGGGCCTCACCTTCCGACATGATGCTCCGGAGTCGATCCGTACGACTTCCTCTGAGCCCGTGGAGTCAGGGCATCCGCTGCAGGCGTGAGAAGCGGAAGACCTGGCTCGTCAGGCGCGAGGGGGGGCCAATCCAAGCGTAGGCCAGCAGGCAGGGATCGCGGGTGCCAATGGTGATGCGGTGGTGCTGGTTGGAGCGATTGAGGATGAGCGAGCCCGGCGCATAAACCGCGCCGTCATTCTCCGACCACGCCCCTGCCAGCGAGATGTAGCTTTCCTCGATTTCCTCATGACGGTGCTGCGGATACGTGGTCCCGGGGGCAAAAAGCACGAGCCCCAAAATCAACTCCTCCGACTGAATGGGCCCCTGCGGCCCCAGCAGTTCACAGTAGGCGTATCGCTTGGCGAGCTCCTTGGGAATGCGCTCATACCCCCACTGCCACACCAGCTCCGACTCCACCCGAGGCAGCACCCGCGCCAGGTGCGCCAAGGGTCCGGAGGTTGCCAGATCCAGCGCCCGTCCCCAGTGCGCGTTGACGGGTTTGACCTCCGGCTGCCGAGGCGTGTAAAAGGGATTGGTCTTCACCACCCGCCTCAGGGTTTCCCGGACTCGTCTCAGGTGGCTGCGGATGATGGTGCTGCCTCCGGAGGAGCCCAGACGGTAGATCTGATCAAACTCCAGCAGCAGGTAGTTCCAGTCCGGAAGGTCACGTAGGCGAGCATCCATGGTAGGGCGACGGCACGGGTTGAGCAGAAGGAGGCTCGGAATCAAGAGCCCGGCGTCCCATCCATTCAACCAGTCTGACTCTGGCAGTCAAGTCTGGGAACCGCCCCCGTGGAATTTTCCTCAAATGCTCCGACTTCCTCAACACATGACCGGCTTCTCCAAGACAGAGCCGCTCCCCACCGGCTCTTTTGCTACATCCCCCAGACGTGGATGGGACGACCGGAGGAGGTGTGTTCTTCTTGCCAGATTCTTTCTTCCCAGGTCCGTCCAAGACGTTGATCAAAAAGGAGCAGATGCGCTTCCTCGGCACCACATCACCCTTCAGGGGAGAGCCCGCGTTCTGCTTTTTTCTTGCGAGCGCGACGCACCTCCAGTAGGGTGCGGAAGACCAACCGTTACAGAGGGCACACGCGGCACAGAGGCGTCACCGTGCCCTTGGCAGCACCCCCGGCACCTGCAGACGCATCCACATGGACCTTCTCACCTGGGCGTTCCTGATCACAGGGGGCGCGCTCATCCTCATTGATGTCGTCCTTCCCTCAGGGGGGCTGCTTTCCGGAAGCGGGGTGGCACTGCTCGTGATCATGGGACTGAACCACCTGGGAGTGGCCTGGTGGGTTCAGGGGCTGGTCTTTTTACCTGTGATGCTGGGCAGCACCCTGGTCATGTACCAACTGGCGGCAAAAGGAGGGTCGTACCTGGAGCAGTGGCTGGTTCCGACTCGCCTGCGTTCCGGAGTGGACGCGCTTCCTGGCGCAACCGGCGTCATGCTCGATGCCTCTCACGCGCAGGTCCGGGGAGACCGCTGGCCGGTGGTCTGCAACGAGCCCCTGGATGCCGGCGACCCCATTCACGTCCTCTCCCTAGAGGGGGCTCACTTGAAGGTTGAGAAATTCCCAAAGGAGGAGGAGTCATGATCTATCAGGTCCCGCAAAACCACGTCATCATCATCGAGCGCCTGGGCAAGTACAGCTCCACCAAGCAGGCCGGGTTACGGATTCGCCTCCCCTTCATTGAAGCCCCCAAGGACATGGGGCACTGGCAGGGCATTGCCACCAAGCGCAAGCGCCTCTCCTACATCCTCATCTCGAAGCAGGAACAGGTGCTGGACACCGAACCGCAGCCCTGCATCACCCGGGACAACATCACGGTCACCGTGAACGCGATCCTGTTTTGGCAAATCATTGACCCCACCAAAGCGGTTTATGAGGTGGAGAACCTCCCCCTCGCGATTGGAAATGTCGCCCTCACGACCTTACGGGATGTGGTGGGGCGGATGAATCTGGATGAGGTCATTTCTGAGCGGAACCGCATCAACACCGCCATTTTGGATGAACTGCAGGATGTTTCGGAAAAGTGGGGCATGCGGACCAACCGAGTCGAGATCCAGGGAATCCTCGTGCCCAATGAGGTCCAGGACTCCATGAACAAGCAGATGAATGCCGAACGCGAGCGAAGGGCGGCGATTCTTGCTGCAGAAGGTCACAAGCAGGCTCAGGTGCTTGAGGCAGAAGGGGCCAAGCAGTCTGCCATTCTGCGGGCCGAAGGCGAGGCCCGTGCAACGGAACTGAGGGCGCAGGCGGATGCCACCTACCTGTATACGTTTGTCGAAAAGATGGGGCCAGAGGGGGCCAAGTTGGCTCTGGGAGTCCGTTACTTTGACACACTCGGAAACCTGAATGAAGGCACCAAGGTGTTCTTGCCAACCGACCTTGGCAGCGCCCTCGGGGCCCTCTTGAGCGAGCAGTTCAAGGACCGCACCCCCTGACGCAGGCGCCTCCACCTCGCCTCAAAAGCGTCTCTTCCGCCGGGCGCCTCTTTTTTCTACCCTTGCGACTGGCGAGCAACCGGCTGTTCAAAACTCTTCTTGTGCCAAATGGGGCACGTGCGGTAGAGTTGTGCGTTTCCGGACAGCCTCAGGCATTTTGACCGACTGGCTCCTTTCCTTACCCACAAACAATGCTCCATGAATCCCTCTGTGTTGCTGGGCATCGCGCTGCTGCTGGTCGGCTGCGCGTCCGCCTCCGACTCTGTTGCTCCCGCCCGTCCCTGTGAACGGGTTGACTTTGGGGACGACCGGTACCTCTGTCAGGCCCTGAACACGCCTGACCCAACGGTCGCGTCTTTATTCTGTGAGGAGATTCTGGAAAAGGACCGGCGCAACTACTGCCGAGGCATGATCAAGGGGGATGACCTCTTTTGCCACCGGGTCGTGAACGCTCAGATCAAGAGCAACTGCCTGCAGCGGTGGAACGTCTTTGCCCCTCCGGCGTCCTGACCCCGGAAGGAGCCAACGCCGGTGGGGAAACACCCGGAGGCGTCTAAAGGGGGGCTTAGCGGGTGGCCAAGGAGTGGAGGCCTTCCGCGTCTTCCGGATGCGCCTGTTGCGCAAGGTGCTGGAAGCCTGAATCCAGCAGGGCGGCGGTCAGCTGGTTCCGGACCCGAGAGTTGGGGGAGCCGATCACAATGGAGATCAGGCGCTCACCATTCCGGTGGGCCGTGGCCACCAGGTTGAAGCCCGCTTTGCGGTAGTAGCCCGTCTTCATCCCGTCCATGCCGTCGTAACTTCGGAGCAGCTTGTGGTTCGTGTTGAGGAGCTGAAAGGTGCCCTTGCGGAAAGAGTCGAGCCGAGTCGAGGACCACTTGAAGTAGGTTGGGTGCTTCAGCACCTCCTGCGCGAGTAGGGACAGGTCCCGGGCGGTCGTGATGTTCGGCTTCTGGTTCCGTCCTGGTGGCAAACCGTGTGGGCTGGTGTATCGGGTGTGGTTCATGCCCAGTTGACGGGCCCGCTCATTCATCTGGAACACAAAGTCCTCCGAGGTTCCTCCGAGGTACTCGGAAATGGCATAGGCCGCATCATTGGCTGAGCTGATGATCATGGCTTTGGTCAACTCCTGCAGCGCAAACCGTTCCCCCTGCTTGAGGTAAACCTGGCTGCCGCCAATCCGGCTTGCCTTCCGAGACACCTCGACCACATCCTTCCAGTGCACATCACCCGATTCCACGGCTTCCAGCGTCAGCAACGCCGTCATCAGCTTCACCACTGAGGCCGGATACACCGTCCGGTCAATGTTTTCCGCGAGGAGTGGCTTGCCGGTGTCCGCGTTGAGCAGCAACACAGCCTTGTACTTACCTTGATAGGCGGCCGTTGGCGACTTGGCCATGGCCCCGTTGGAGAGGAGGGCGAGAGAGAGGGTCAGGATGAGTACTCGAAATTTCATAAGGATTCAGGGTCCTTGATCTGAGGTTTTTAAAGCGCCTGAACGGGCTTTCAGGTCCTATTGAAGGAGCAGGGCTCCAAAAAACATGCCGTTTTCATCAAACAGCACCATTTCTCTCCCTCGACAGGGAGGAAATCTCACGGAACTCTAACGTGTTCAGCAATCAATCATCACATGCACCCCGTACGGTAGGGACTTTCACTCACTCCCTGCGCATGAGGTCCACATGACTCTAAAAATTCGCCTGCTGGCTCTCGGCACCGGAATCGCGCTGAGCTTGCTGCTCAATGCCCTCAACCTGCACGCGGTCTCGGTCAAAAAAACGACCCCTCATTCAATGGCGGCACACTCTCTGCACCATTTCTAGCGTCCCCACAGGCGGGCCCTTTGAGGTCTGCCTGTTTACCGGAAGGGTTGGCTTGCCAGCCCTTCCACCTGCCTCAGGACAAATCCTCCAAGATCTTCCATCCCCGGGCTTCCCCAATCGCCTGCAGCCGTGCGTCAGGGGTCACGAGAACCGGGTGTGTGACCGCTTCCAGCAGAGGCAGGTCGTTGATGGAGTCGCTGTACCCCCAGCTTTCCTCTAGGCTCCAGCCATGAGCCTCCATGAGGGCCTGCAGCCGCACCAGCTTCTGTTCCCGGAAGCAAGGCGTTCCGATGATCTCCCCGGTAAATCTTTCCGGCGTCTCCTCAATGTCAGTGGCCAACCCATGGACAAAACCCAGCAGTTTGGCAATGGGCAACCCTGTGAAGCAGGAAGATGCGGTAATGAGCACCAAATCGTGCCCCTGCTCCCGGTGCCAAGCCACCTGTTTGGCAAGCCGAAGCCGAGGCCGGATGACCTCTTCCAGAAACTGATCCCGGGCCTGCTCCAAAAGGGTTCGCGGCAGCCGCTGATGCGGCTCAAAGTAGTAACGCATGTAGGCCCGCAGATCGAGCTTCCCTGCCACGTAATCCTGATCAAATGCGGCAAATCGATCCATCACCGATGCCTCCATGAAGCCCAACTCAATCTGCCGAGTGGCCCACAGGCGTTCCGTGTCCCCATCCAGCAGGGTGTGGTCAAGGTCAAAAAGTGCGAGCGTCATAGCCACCTGAGTCAGAAAAAGAGAGCAAGAAGGACGTTGGGGGAGGATGACAGGAAGTCCGCTCAGTTTCCAGTCCCAGAGCGTTTTTTTGCATACCCTCGGGGCGTGAACATCCAGCGACGCGTGGGCTGATCAACCAATCGGGTCTGTGACGACCCCACCAGCACCACCGTCAGCATGTCGACCTCTGCACTCCGCAGTTCCGCAAGCGACCGCACCTGCAGCGACTCCTGAGGGCGTCCTAGGTTCCGGGCCAGCAGCACCGGAGTGTCTGCAGGTCGATGCGCGAGCAGCCGGTCCCGGGCCCACTCCAGCAGCTCCGTCCGCCGCCGAGAAACCGGGTTGTAGAAAGCAATGACAAAATCAGCCGCTGCCGCCGCTTCCACCCGCTGCTCAATCACTTCTCGGGGAGTCAGGAGGTCCGAAAGCGAGAGGGCACAGAAGTCATGTCCAAGCGGCGCCCCCATGCGAGCCGAAGCCGCCTGCAGCGCCGAAATGCCGGGAGCAACCTGCACCTGCACCCGTTGCCACGCGGGAGTTCCCTCGGCCTCCAGCAGCTCAAACACCAGCGTCGCCATGGCATAAATTCCGGGGTCTCCTGAAGAAATCAGCGCCACGTTTTTCCCGGAAGCCGCCAGCTCCCAGGCATGCCGAACCCGATCGGTCTCCTCACCGAGCGGAAACCGGTGCTGCGTCTGGGCTTCATGAAGGTCCTCCACGAGGTCCAGGTACAGCCCATACCCCACCCAGTCCGTTGCCTCGCGGAGCCACTGTTCGCTCTCCGGCAGACGCCAGGACGCTTGTCCGGGGCCGGTTCCCACCACCGAGAGCACCCCCTGCGAACGCCCACACGCAGCGCCATCGAGCGGCTGAGGCACTTCTGCCACTGCGCAGGTTGCTCGGGTGGATTTCTGTTTGGGAACACGCAGGAGCCCCTCCGGACCCGCTGCAGCAAGTGCTGCTCCCTCAGCGACCCCGTGACAGCCCACTTCCTGAAACACCACTTCAGAAGGATGCGCCAAACGCGGAGCCTCCTGCTCTAGGGTTGCTGCGGAAAAGAAACGCACCGGCCTCTCTAACTGTGCCCCCAGTGCCTGCACAGCCGGCTCATCGGCCTTGAGGTCCAGGGAATAGACTCCGGCCACCGCTTCAGGTGCCAGCTGATGCGCCACCAGGGTCTCGGTGACCAGCGCCTGCAGTTCTTCCACAGAACACCCACGTTCGCACCCCACCCCCAGCGTCAGGGTTCGGGGGTGATACACCAAACGCTCCGGATGTTCCGGGAGCACCTGAGGCGTCACTACCAGCGCGTGCGTCGCGTCGTCTGCCCACGGCAACGTCGCCTCCGCCAGCCAAGGGTGGTGCCCTTCAAGGCGAACCGAGGCGCCGGACAGCAATGCCGCCATAAAGGACTTGGCAGCCTCCGGATGCGCGAGTGTCAGTCCATCAGGCGGATCGTCCAACGCGATGCCAAACCGGAGGTCTCCTGCGGTGCTCACAGCGGCATGAGCCGAAAGGGCTTCTGCCAGCGTCTGCGCCAAACGGTTGGCCTGCTGGTGTCCTCCAAGCAGCGGAATCACCGAAGCGCCATTTTCCGACACCACCAGCACCGGAGGCTCCTGCCGTTTGTCCGCCAGCAGCGGGGCCAGCGCCCGGATGACAATGCCCGCGGCACAGAGCGCAATCAAGGGGTGCCCCTGTTGAAAGCAAGCCTGCAGGTGCGTCACCGTGTCCGAAAAGTGTTCTGCTGCCTCAGACACCCGCCCGGTGCGCCCATGCACCACTCCTCCAATCGCGTCTGCCACCTGCTCCGCAAGCGGGCGAGAAGCGTCATTCAAACAGAGGACAATTGGGTCAGGCATGCGTTTTCACCAAAATCATGGAAAAGTAAGGCACTTCCTCCGGAACCACCTCCTCCAGCGGCAGCACCTGCTCATCCGGACGGGAAGCGTGCGCGATGTAGCAGGACGTCTTCAGCAGCCCCAATTCCCGCAGCACCCCCCGCAGTCGCGCAAAGTGACGCCCCACCTTCATCAAGGCGTAAGTTCCCGGACGGCTGAGGCACTCTTCGAGGACCTCGTTCGGAAGCGGCCCCGGCAGCACCTGAAACGGCTCATTGCGCGAAACCAGAGGCCACTTTGCTGCCGCAGCACAGGCCATCAGCGACGAAACTCCCGGAACCACCGTCACCGGGAACTGACTTCCCAGCCGCTCCAAGAGGTACATGAACGAGCCATAAAAAAGCGGGTCGCCCTCGCACAGGACCCCAACCGTTGCACCGCTCTCCAGCCACGGAGTCAGGCGCTCCGCCATTCCGTCATACGCCTGCTGCGCGGGAAAGGGGTCGAGCCCAATCGGCAGGTGCAGCGGAAGCCGGGTCTGTGACTCGTTTCGTAGGTGCGGCGCTGCAATGTCAAATGCCAACCCCCGGCCACTCTCTGGCGCCGGCCACGCCAGCACCGCACATTCGTTCATGACCCGGACCGCTTGCAGCGTCAACAGCTCGGGGTCGCCCGGACCAACACCAATGCCAAAAAGCCTCCCCTCAGCTACTGAGGAGGAAGATGCATCTGATTTCATGGAAGTTGTGATGAAGACCAATGAACGTGGGCGCCTGGCCCAAGGTGGGCCTGCTGATGCCGGAGGTTCCGGCTCAGGAGCAGGTTCCCTCAGAGGAAGGTTTCCATTGTGACGAGTCCAGAAAAAAGGAGCAAGCGACAGCGTCTTTTCAGGAGTCTGAAGACAACTCCGGTGGTGGGTACAGCTTGAAGGTCCGGATTTCAAAAGGCTGAAAGTTCAATGGCATGGCCCCCGTATGTCGCCCAGCAAGGGGCTTCCACTCCATCAGGTCCGTCTCCTCAATCTCAACTTCCGGAGGCACTTCGAGGCCCCCCGTGCAGCTCCGCCCGAGCACCTCCACAATCCGGATCACCCAGCAGGCTTCCTGCTCGGCTTTCTTGAAGGCTTCTAGGCTGAGACCTTCGCCCACCACCCGAACCTGCGGCGCCTCTGTTTCCATGGCCGTGCGTCCGGGAAAGCACAGCGGCGGCTGATTGAGAGCCTGCGCCTGCGCCCAAACGTTTCCGGTGACGACGTCTCCCGGATGAGGAAAGAAGCTGTAGGTGAAGCGGTGGAGGCCTTGATCTGCGTGCGGATCCGGATCGGTGGGAGAGCGGAGGAGGTTGAGGTCGAGGCAGGCGCCCTGAACCTTGTGTCCGTACTTGCCATCGTTGAGCAGTGCCACGCCTCCGGACGCATCCGAGAGGTCCACAAACTGGTGGGCAACGCTTTCGAAGCGCGCGACGTCCCAACTGGTGTTCTGATGAGTCGGACGCTTGACGGTGCCAAACTGCACGGCAAAGGTCGCAGCGTCACTCTGCACCGCAACCGGGAAGGCGACACGGAGCATCCGGTGCGTTTCCTGCCAGTCCACTTCGGTGGTCACCCGCAGCTCCCGGGAGTGCGTTGCCAGCGTCAGGGTTTGGGTCAGGGTCGACAGCCCCACGCGGAGCACGAAGCGCAGTCCTTGCTGCACCGGCCCGCTTCCCATCGAGGTCCAAGACTGCCCCTGAGCGGTCTCCAGAAGCAAGGCTTCGTAACCGATGTCGATTTCCCAGGCATCATAGGCGTGAGGCTGGTCTTCATAAAGCGAGAGGACGTTGCCCAGGGTTCCCGGGGGCAACCACTCGCGCTGGAGTTCCTTGTCATACGCCCGGCACAGCTCACCGTGCTCCGTCAGTTCGTAGCGGATCCAGTCATTTTCCAGCACCCGCTGCGGTTCCGGAACCGACGTCGGCGCCTCGGGACCGCGCTCAAGCGTCAGAACCTTTTGGCTTGGAACCGTGATCTGAGCCCAGACCGAACCGTCCGGGTCTGCCTGAGTCGGCAGCGGCTGGCCGCCCAAAAGCTGAGCCCCCGCCCATCCGGAAGGGAGGAGCAGGGAGGACGTGACGGGAACCGTCAGGGTGTTGAGCAGCACCAAACGGTCCGGATGCTCTGGAAACACCACCGCAGCCGCAGCGTCTTGGAGGTGGGCACAGGTGGCCAGTGCCTGCGCATGCTCACGTTCCGTCACCTCATACACCCACCCGATGCTGGACCCGGGAAGGATGTCGTGAAACTGATTGAGGAGCAGGGTCTTCCAGGTCGCCTCAAGCGTGTCTGCAGGATAGGCGTCTAGGGGAAGAAAGCGGCTGTAAAGGTACTCTGTTGCCCGGAGCGCTTCCTCCAAGCGGCGGTTGTTCCACTTGGTCCGGGCCTGCGAGGTGTAGGTGCCACGGTGGTACTCGAGGTAAAGCTCGCCCACCCACACCGGAAGCTCTTCAGCCTGAGACGCCAGGGCTTCGAAAAACGCATCGGCACGCCCGAAGCGGACCCGGGGCAAGCCTTCCAGATTCTGGTGCCGCCTGCCGCGTTCAATCATCTCTGCTGTCGGACCGCCTCCGCCGTCTCCGACGCCAAAGAGGTTCATTGCTGTGTCCAGAAACCCCTTCTCTGCAAACTGCCGCTCCGCCTTCTTGAGTCCAGCCGCTGTCAGTTGGCTGTTGTAGGTGTCTTCAGGAGGAAAGTGGGTGAGCACTTCGGAGCCATCCAACCCCTGCCACCGGAAGGTGTGGTGCGGGAAGCGGTTGAACTGGTTCCAGCTGATCTTCTGTGTCAGGAAGCTCGAAATCCCGGACTTGCGCAGAATCTGAGGCAGTGCCGCGGAGTACCCGAAAACGTCCGGAATCCAGCAGGTCTTGACCTCCACTCCAAACTCCTGCCAGAAGAAGTTCTTGCCATGAAGAATCTGCCGTACCAGAGACTCGCCGCTCACCAGGTTGCAGTCGGGCTCCACCCACATGCCGCCCTGAAGCTCCCAGCGCCCGGACGCGACCGCCTCCTGCACCCGAGCATACAGCGTTGGGTAGTGCTGCTTGACAAAGGCATAGTGCTGGGGCTGCGATGCCCCAAAGACGTAGTCCGGATAGCGTTCCAGAAGGTCCAACTGGTTGGCAAAGGTCCGGGCACACTTGCGGATCGTTTCCCGGACGGGCCAGAGCCATCCGGTGTCAATGTGGGCGTGCCCAACGGTTTGGAGGGTCAGGGTGGTTGCATGGGCAGGCATCTGCAGCAGCGGCGCCAAAAAGGCCCGGCACTGAGATGCGTTCTCCGGTTGGTCGGCATACACAGCCTGCACCGCCACCAGCCCCTGGAGGAGACGGGCAAACCGCATGGAGTCTTCCGGAACCGTGTCCAAGACGCCTTCCAGCACCTCCAGATCCAGCCAAAGGTGATAGAGTTCCTCCGGGAAACGAGCCAGCCGGATGCGGTTCACGCGACCTTCATAAAGGCCCTCTCGGTTCAATGTTCCGGGTGGGTTGCGCTGCTGTGCAACTCCCGAAAGGCCATTGGCCGCCGCCTCGACCCACAGGTCCACCGACGGGCGGGCGCCATTCGAGGAGGGAATCCGGAAGGTGTTGCGGGTCAGGTCACCAAACACGCTGCCGTTCGTCAGCCCCTGCAGCGGGTCTCCGGTTTCTGAGAACACCAACCCCTCACCATTGAAATCCAACACGGCCACCACTCTCTCGTGACGCCATGCCTCCGGGATGGTTCCCGTCAGGTGAAACCAGGCGCTGTCCCAGGTCGTGCCCCAGACCGCTCCTTCTTCAATGGGCTGGTAGGCCAAGGCCTGCCGCTCCGCAAACGGCACCGGGTCAACCGTCCGGGCAAAACGTGCCTGCAGGGGCACCCAGTCTGCTAGGATCCGAGCCTCGACCCGTTCACGGAATTGCCGGATGCGGGTTCGGTGCAAGGGCCATTGGTAAGGAGGCAGTGCCGGCATACGGAGGCTCAGGTCAGACGAGAGGCGCGGGCCTGGGCTTCCAGAGCGAGGCGGCAGACCGTGAAGCAGTGCTCATGCGTCATCGTCGTTTCCGTCCGGTTCCGGACGTCTTCAAGGAACTGCTCAAAGTACGTCACTGGCACCGAACGGCAGTCAATGCGTTCATAGCGGTCTCCGGTCACAAGCAGGAGGTGGTTGTCTCCGTCGGCACCTTGAATGTCCACGTACTTGCGCAGTTCCATGTACCCTTCTGTGCCCTGAATGAAGAGGCGCCCGTCTCCCCAGGTGGGCAGCGCGTCTGGAGTGTACCAGTCCACCCGAATGAAGCCATTGGCCGTGGCGCTGCGCAAAGAGACCTCGCCGTAATCCTCCAGCTCGGGATGTTGCGGATTGGCGTAGTTGCCCACGGCGCTGCTGACAATCTCAGCGTCAGAAGAGCCCGTGAGCCAGAGGAACTGGTCGATCTGGTGCGAAGCAATGTCCGTGAGAATGCCTCCGTACTGCGCCTTCTCATAAAACCAGGGACGCCGCAGGTGCGCGTTGTGCCGGTGAGGTCCCAACCCAAGGGTCTGGACCACTTGTCCAATGACGCCTTGGTCGATCAGTTCCTTAGCCTTCAGGGTCGCCGGGACCTCAAAGTGCTCAGAAAAGTCGATGCTGTAGCGGGCACCGGTTTCCGCTTGGGCCGCCTTCACGGCCTCCAGCTGCTGCAGCGAAATCACCCCGGGTTTGTCCACCATGACGTCCTTGCCGTGCCGCATGGCCTGAATGCAGATCTCCGCCCGCTCGGCAGGAATTCCGGCACAGACGATGACCTGAAGGTCGTCGCGCTCATAAAGCTCCTCTGGCGTCGCCACGCGGGGAACCTCCGGGAACCGACGCACAAAGCCTTCCAGGGGCTCTGCGTCTTCTCGAGTGTAGAACCCCACGCAGCGGGCTCCAGCAGCAATCAATCCCTCCGTCATGCCGTACACGTGACGGTGGTCCAAACCAATGCAAGCAAATTGAATCATGGAAGACCTCTTTCAGTAGGAGTTGCTCATCGCCGCGGCGTCCACGGTCACCGAAACGGTGTCTTGACGGAAGGAGCTGGTCGCAATGCGAGCCTCTAGGTGCTTCCAGTACTGTTCCGCGTCCAACGGAAACGGGACCGCTGCCCCCTCGAAGGTGGAAAGCAGCATCGCGTTGGCCAGTTCCACACTGTGGATGCCTTCAACAGCAGGGGCCAGCAAGGAAGCTCCGTCCAGCACCGCATCCACAAAGTTTTGCAGCACCTCCCGGTGCTGGCCCCCCCGACTTTCAAACGGCAGAAAGACCTCTGTCACCTCTGGTTTGCCAAACGGTTGGTCCGAGTTTTGGCAGTAGTCTGAAATCGGAGTCGCGTTCTGGAACCAGCGGAGCCCCTCGTCATCCGCCACAACGGTGCCCTTCTCTCCAACAATCTCCAGACGGTTGGTGCCGGGTGCTTCGCCCGTGGTCGTTGTGAAGGTTCCGGTCGCGCCGTTGGCATAGGTCAGCAACGCGGTCACGTCGTCTTCCACCTCAATGTCATGCCACTGACCGAAGCGGCACTGCGCCCAGACCGACTCCGGAGGCCCAAACAGCCACCAGAGCAGGTCCAGCTGATGCGGGCACTGATTCAGGAGGACGCCGCCGCCTTCTCCCTTCCAGGTGGCTCGCCAGCCTCCGCTCCGGTAGTAGATGTCGGTCCGGAACCAGTCGGTGATGATCCAGTTCATGCGCCTCAGGGTTCCCAACTCGCCGTCTTGAATGAGCGTCCGGAGCTTCTGGTAACGTGGGTCCGTCCGTTGATTGAACATGGCCCCAAACACCTGCTCGGAACGCGGGCGCTGCTCATAGGCCTGCAGGAGCTTCAGGCAGTCCCGTTTGTGGACCGAGATCGGTTTCTCCACGAGCAGGTGCAGTCCCTGCTCCAGCGCATCAATGCCGATGGTGGTGTGGTCGTAGTGCGGGGTGGCAATCAGCACCGCGTCCACCTTTCCGGAGCGGATGAGGTCCGCACTGGAGGCAAAGCGCGGCACCTGCGGATCCAGCCCTTCCAGCCGTGCAGGGTCGGTATCGCAAACAGCGGTGACGGCCACCCGTTGCAGGTGCCCCTGCTGGATGGATTGGTAGTGCTGAGAGCCCATGTTGCCCAGGCCAATGAGGCCAAGCTTCAGGTGACGCATAAGCAGGTGCTACAAAGTAAGAGGAAGAGAAACCGTCGTCTGCCGACGGGAGGATTCGTAAAACGCCAGGACCACCTCGTTGGCAGGGAGCGCCTCACTCAGAGGAATCCGAGGAGGAGCGCCCTGCTGCAAACGGGTGAGGACGTCGGCCAGTTGAACCTGGTGCAGGTCGCTGTATTCGGGTTTGGCCCTGGTGGACGGTTCCGGTTGAGTGACAGCTTGCAGCGCCGCAAGCACCTCCGGATCCTCGTGGCTCAGGGAGAGGAAGCGTCCGTTGTCATTGGTGGTGTAGCAGAAGGACCCGCGGGTGCCGTGAATTTCCAGCTGCGGATCCCACGGCAACCCGGGGCGGTTGAGCATCTGCACCGCTCCTTCCAGCCCGGAAGCAAACTGAACCCACGCCCACTCAGAGTCGTGCCCCTGCAGCGTGTCTTCCACTTCAAGAAACGCCTTTCCCACCAGCGTCGGGGTGGCGCCAGAAACGGCAGCAATCCCTCCCAGCCACCACTGCCAGAGGTCGAGGGTGTGGATGCCCTGATTGAGGACCACGCCTCCTCCTTCTCCCATTCGGGTGCCTCGCCACGGAGCGCTGGCATAGTAGTCGGGTCCTCGGTCACACCGGAATCGAGCCCGGGTGACTTCCAAGGTGCCAAAGGCGCCTTCCTCCAGAAGACGCTTCAGGAGGAGCGCAGCCGGTGCATAGCGGTGCTGAAAGATGCCGGTAACCTGATGGTTGGCAGAGGTTTCCGCCAGCGCTCGCAGGCGCTGCAGGTCCGGAACCGAGGTGCAAAGGGGCTTCTCACAAACCACCGGAATGCCGTGAGCCAGGCAGGCGTGAATCAGGTCCGGATGAGAGGGATGAGGCGTGCAGATGCTCACGAGGTCCAGCGGCACCTCCTCAAGCAGGCGCTCCGGGTTATCCCACACCGGAGCCTTTGGCTGCAACCGCTCCGCTTGACGGCGATCGACGTCACAGAGATGCAAGTGAACCTCCGGATGCTGCTGAAGGATCTGGAAGTGCAGAGTTCCAATGACCCCACACCCCAGAAGCGCCACGTGGAGCATGCTCAGGTGGTGAAGAGGGAAGGGTACGGCGTTTGAGGAGCGTCTAGGTTCCGGGTCTGCCCGTTCATGTAGCACACGCTCAGGGCGCGGCGCGGATGAGACGTCCGGTTGACGTCTGAAGCGTGCAGCAGCAGGTTGTGCAAAACCACAAGGTCCCCGGGCTCAACGGTGAGGTAAACAATGTCCTCCGGACGCACGTGCTCTGCGGTCTGCGCCTCCGTGAGGTAACCTGAGGGGTGATCTGGATTCAGCAACCCTTTGCGGTGCGACCCTTTGATGATCTGCACGCATCCGTTGGCCTGAGTGGCCGCATCGAGGGGGATCCAGACCGTGAGGAGGGGATCCTGGTCCAAGTGCGTCCAGCGGTCCTGATGCCATGGAAGCCAAGTGCCCTTGCCGGCAGCCTTGTTCATGAACATGGTCCGGTAGGCGGCAATGGGAAGCTCTGGCCCATAAACACGTCGGCAGAGTTCCACAAAAAACGGCGCCGTGATGAAGGCGTGGAAGCGCTCATCGGTCTCCAACCCCTGAATCTTCCGGTAGTCGAGGGAAGCGCCCCGGAAGCCATTGCCGCCCCATTGGAGGTCCTCGTACTTTCCTGAGTCGGTGTCCAGTTGCATCCAGATCTGATCATAGTCCACAGGGGCGGTGCCGAGCATGATTGCATCAATGCGTTCCTGAAGCCCCTGAATGTCAGCCGGGTCAAAGAACCTTGGAAAAATGAGGTAGCCGTCGGCGTCAAACTGAGTGAGGGCGGAGTCAAGGTCAACCATACAAAGGTCTGGCAGAGGGAGGTTGCGTCAAACGGATTCGGATTCCTCCAGGCAGGGCCAAGAGGTTTTCACGGAGTTTAGTACCTGCAGGCGCCGAAAGCGAGACCCAAAATAAAGAAGCGGCGCCTGAGTGCCCACCGGTCCCTGAAAGCGGAACTCCGGGGCCCCCGCCCGGTAAGCCGGCAGCGCCTGTTGCTGCCATCCCGGAGGCAGCGCACGGCCCAAGACGGTGGCATCAGCTTCCGGAACCCCGTCCAGCACCACCTCTGGACTGAGGACGTGCTGAAGGCGAATCGTGGGCGCTTCCGGGTACTCATCTTGATCCAGGTTGCGTCGGAAGTCCTCCACCAGCCAGTTCTCCATTCGGGTCTCCAGCATCAGCAGCGGATCCAGCGAATGCTCCTCGGTTTTGTGCACCTCGATGTCCCGCAACGCAATGTTCCGGAGCCAACCGACGCCCTCTTGGGCTTCCGGATGGTCAGCTTCAAAGAGCGGGGTGCGGCAGTAGCGGAGCGCGTCACAGTTGACCAAGTAGTTGCGGCATCCTCCTCGGATGTGCCGGACGTCAATGTCCTCAATCCGAGACCAGACGCTGGCGAGGCGAAGGAAGGTGAAGCAGTTGGTCGCTTCCAGGGTGTCAATGCGGAGTCGGCGGATGGGGCCGTTGACGCGTCCCAGGTTCTGGGCACGACCGTTTGCATCATCGGCATTGAGCGCCACGACATCGTCATTTGGGGCCCCGTCGGTGAGGGCTCGGATGTCACGGATGACGCCGTCTTCGCAGAAGCCTCCGAGGTGGACGCCGTCTTGGTTGGGACGGAAGTGGCGGGTTTCAAAGCGGATGCCTTCCACCCGAAAGTGACGGACCCGGCTCAGGCGGATGTGGTAGGACTCCGGATCCTGAATGGTCAGGTTCCGCAGTTCCAGGCCCCGGACGTTGTGAAACTGCAACGCGACGCCCGTGTAGCTTCCGGGTGCATCGGGACCTCGAGGGTTGGTCGGGTTGTTCCCATCCCAAATGCCTCCTTCGATGGCCACCTCTGTGTCTCCCGTCTCCGGATGCTGGTTGCTGATCAGGTGGATGCTCTGGTCGGTTCCAGCCCCCTCTGCTAGGCGTAACACCGCATGCGGGTGCACCTGCAGCCGGGTTCCGGAGCCAATGCGCAGGGTGCGGCCCAGCCGGTACTGTCCCAGCGGCACCACCACCCGTGGCGCCCCTGAATTGAGCGCCCGCTGCAGTGCCTCTTGGTCATCGCTGAGGCCATCCCCTTTAGCCCCAAAGTCTCGGACGGAGACGCCGTAGGTCATCGGGCCTCTGTTCAGTTGCTGGTTTGGGTTGCGGTCACCAGCGTGGCGCCATCTGTTTCCCGGAAGAGGTGGCACTCAGAGGGTTCAAAGTGCACCCCAACGGACTGCCCACGCTGCACCTTGAGCTGGCTGGAAAGGTGCACGGTCAGCATTTCCTGGTTCGGCAGCTCGACGTACAGGTAGGTAATGGAGCCCAGCTGCTCGAAATTCCGAACCGTGCCTTGAATCTCCCCGCTGCCGTCTAACCGAACGTGCACAGCCTCCGGACGGACCCCAAGGCTGACGGCCTCGTTGAAGGACGTCTCAGCAGTCCCCGGGAGTGTGAGCTGCGGCCCGCAGTCTAGCTTCACCGAAACTCCAGCGTCCTGACTCTGTCCCATGCCCGCTAGGAAGTTGATGCGGGGCGAGCCAATGAAGCCGGCCACAAACTTGTTGACAGGGTGGTTGTACAGCTCCAGAGGAGCCCCGACCTGCTCAATCCCGCCCTTGTTCAACACCACAATGCGGTCGGCCATGGTCATCGCCTCCACCTGGTCGTGGGTCACGTAAATCATGGTATTGCCCAACCGGTCGTGGAGGCTCGAAATCTCCACCCGCATCTGCACCCGCAGCTCAGCGTCCAGGTTCGAAAGCGGCTCATCAAAGAGAAAGATTCGGGGCTGCCGGACAATGGCACGACCAATTGCCACCCGCTGGCGCTGCCCCCCCGAGAGCTGCCCGGGACGTCGCTCGAGCAGCTGGTCGATCTGCAGCATCTTTGAGGCATGCTGCACCCGCTGTTCAATCTCAGCCTTGTCCACCCGCAGGTTCTCCAGTCCGAACGAGAGGTTCTTGAACACGCTCATGTGCGGATAAAGCGCATAGGACTGAAAGACCATCGCCAGCCCCCGCTCAGACGCAGGGACGTCATTCACACGACGGTCATCCAGCAGCAGATCACCGGAGGTCGGATCCTCCAGCCCTGCAATGAGCCTCAAGAGGGTGGACTTCCCGCAGCCGGAGGGGCCGACGAAGACGATGAACTCCCCTTCTTCAATGGCGAGGTCCACGCCATGGATGACCTCTACGGGACCGAAGGCTTTGCGGATGTCTCGGAGTTCCAGAGCTTTGGAGGATGTCATTTCAAACCTGTTGAGGCGATTCCGGTTGTGATGAACCGTTGCATGTAGGCAAAGACTGCAGTCACTGGCAGCAGCGACACCACAGTCATGGCGAGGATGTAGTGATAGTCCGTGTTGTACTGTCCGGTGAAGGCGGTCAGTCCAATCTGCAGGGTGTGCTGCTCCGGATCCGAAATAAGGACAATCAGGGGCCAGAGGAAGTCATTCCACCGCCAGATGACGGAAAGAATGGCCAGCACCGCCAGCGCCGGAAGCGACAGCGGGAGGATGATGCGCCAGAAGATCTTCCACTCCGAGGCAGCATCCATGCGGGCAGCTTCAATCAGCTCATCCGGAATGGTCAACATGTACTGCCGGAGCAGGAACACGCCCGTGGGGGTCGCCGCCGCCGGAATGATCACGCCCCAGAGGGATCCGAAGATGCCCAGCATCCACACGACAAAGAAGAGGGACACAAGGATGATCGTTGCCGGAATCAGCAGTGTGGAAATGATCAGCACCGTGAACGCCATCCGGCCCTTGAAGCGGTACTTGGAAAGGGCGTAGGCCGCCATGGCATTGATCAGCAACGTGATCAGCGTCGCCACAACTGTGACGAAAACGGTGTTGGACAGGTAACGGAAGAAGAAGAAGTTCTGCTGCCCCTCCTGCTGAAGCAGCGGATTGAGGTAGTTCTCTGTGGCAACCTTGAGTTCCTCCTTGGGAGCAAGCTCCTTTCGGGGAGCCTCCACCTCTGCAGAGGGGTTGTCCACCGGCGCCACCGGCGTCATGCGCCGGGTTGGTCCCGTCTTGAAGACCTCCTGCTGGGTTCCATCGGGCTGATTCCAGAGGTACACCGCTTTGGGCCCAACGCCCTCAATCGTCTGCTCCACCTGATTGTAAGGCAGGATTCGGGTGTCAAAGCGCTCCAGGGCTTCCTTTGACTTGAGCGAACTGACAAAGGCCCACAGCACAGGGACGATGATCAGGGCCACGCCAAAGAGAAGGTAGCTGTACACCAGCACATCGGAGAGACCGATGCGTCGGCCATTCGTGCCGCCACGGGTGCGGGTGAGGAAGGTGATGACCTGAGACATGGTTACACTCCCGATTGCTTGCGGGTGAAGTAGAGCTGGAAGAACGTAAAGACAGCGATCACCAGCGCCATCAACACGGACGCGGCCGCCGCTTCTCCGAAATTCGCCTGATCATCTGAAAACGCCACCTCAACGATGTGCTGAACAATCATGAAGGTCTCCCGTCCGGGGCCTCCTCCGGTGAGCAGGTAGACTTCATCAAAGATCTGGAAGCTCTTGATCAGCGACAGCACAAACACCACCGTGAAGGTCGGCATCAGCAGCGGCAGCGTGATGCGCCAGAAGACCCGAGTGGGCTTGGCGGCATCCATCTTTGCCGCCTCGTAAAGATCCGGAGGAATGGCCTGCAGGCCTGCCAGGAGGATCAGCATGTAGTACCCCATGTGCGACCAGCAGTAGACGAAAACCACCCAGAAGAAGGGCCAGCTGGTGCGAGGGGTGATCAGCCAGTTGATGGGACGGAAGCGTCCTAGGTCAAAGACCGCGTCAAACTGAATGGTGAGCAGCAATCCTGCAGCCACAGCGCCCAGGGCCACAAATCCCCAAGACAGCTTGGGGTGATCCAGTAACGCCAGAACCACCAAGCCCCCTCCCAGCAGCACCCCCAACAGCGTGTTGAGCGGGACCGATGTGGCTCCCAGCATGCCCGCTGGGTTGGACCAGGACACCACTGCCAGAAAGAGAAGTGCGAAGAGAGAGGTCCAGGGGATCGACGGCATGACGTCACTGCGAAGCGCCCGCTCCATGGAAAGCAGCATGAGGATGCCCACCAAGACCGTGACCGTGATGTCAAATCCCGCCATCCCCGCCAGTTCATTGACCGTCTGGTTGCCGCTGGCAAGGGTCGCATTCAGTGCCCCCTTCCGGTGCAGGATCCACTGCCAGATGTTGGCAATCACCACCGGAGAGAGCATCACCGGGTAGAAGAACATCGCCCGCCAGAAGCCTCGGCCCGACATGGCCTTGTTGACCACCAGTGCCGTCAGCAGCGCCATTCCACAGAGGATGGGAACCTGAAAGACAATGAAGAGCAGGGTGTTGAACAGGCTCTGCCAGAAGTTGTAGCCGGCGTTTGGACAGGTCTTCGGCTCCAAAATGGTGTCGCAGTCGAAGATCTGGTTGTAGTTCTCCCAGCCGACAAAGGGCCGTTCAAAAATCGAAATGGAGTCTCCACTTGTGAAGGAGACGTAAAAGTTCAGCAGAACCGGGATGAAGGTGAACATCCCAAAGATGACCATGTTCGGGAGCAAAAAGGCGTACGGAACCCCCTTGCGCCCCCAAATGCTCTGGGCCCATTCAACCGGGACCCCAAGGAGGTCGATGAAGAAGTGAGGAATCTGGTCAATCCGGTAGCGCTGTTTGGTGAGCAGCCACAGCGAGCCGCCTCCAATCCACAGCACCCCAACGATCGAGATGATCCAGGCAGACGGTGACATGTTTTTGTGGGGGAGAGAGGCCAGCGCACTGGCCTCGGTTGAAAGCAGGCTTACTTGGCCTTGTCCGCAATCTCTTGACGGATCTTGTCCATGGCCTCGTTCATCGTCAACTCACCGTTCATGACGGCCGCCAGGTACTGCGTGGTGGCGTTGAAGATGACAAAGTTGAAGGGATTCCCCTGAAGGGTGTATGCCTGAGGCGTCTGCTTGGCAGCTTGCGCGGCACTGGAAGCAAAGACGTTCAGCCCCGCAGAAATGGACGCCGAAGCGCCATACTGAGAGTAGTCAATGCCTTCTTCCTGAACCCGGGCATTGGCTGGAATGGCGTAGATGCGGCTGTAGTACTCCTTCGCCTGCTTGTACTCTCCCATCCACGCAACAAACTTGGCAGCTTCTGCCGGGTGCTTGCTCGTGTTGAAGGCCACAAAACCAGCGCCTCCGGGCATGATGCCACAACCGGACGGACCACACGGCACCGGAACCACTCGCCAGTCAAACTTGTCCCCAACGTTCTTGGAAACGTTGGCCACGTTCCAGGAGCCAGACATGTAGAACGGGACATCCTGGTTGAAGAACATCTCGTTGCCGTTGGCGTACTTGGAACCTGAAACCGCCGGCCAGATGTCCGGAGGCATCAGTCCATCTTGGTGCCACTTCACCATGCGCTCAGCGAAGTTGCGGAAGCCTTCGTCAATGATCAGGTTGCCCTGGGCGTCAAAGTACTTGGCGCCGTAAGACATTGCCGGACCCGCCATGCGGTGACCGGAGCGGTCCATGACCATGGCGGCATAAGAACCGGTGCCTTCCATCACCTGCTGGGTCGCGGTGGCCCAGTCGTCCCACGTGGCCCCGGGACCCGGGAGGTCGACTCCGGCCTCTTCAAACATGGTGACGTTGACGTAAGGGCCCGTCACGGTCATTTCCGAATGGAAGCCATAGATGCCTCCGGGCTTGCCCGCGCGGTACCACGGCAGGACGGCGCCATACATGGATTCCCACTCCGACGCGTTCACGTACGGCGTCAGGTCAAGGTAGTATGGATTCAGGCCACCGAGGTTGGTCACTTTCCCGATGTCGGGTCCGCCACCGGCCTGCAGCTGAGACTCCAGTTGCTCGCGGATGACGTTGTAGCCCACCACGTTCATCTTCACGGTCACACCCGGATTCGCCTGCTCGTAGCGGTCAATGAAGTCCTGCAGGACCTCGACTTCTTTTCCATCCGAGTTGAGCATGAAGCTCAGTTCCACGGCCTGAGCCGCAAGGCTCATGCTGGCAATCAGGCCGGCTGACAGCAGCGCCCGGACCATCTGTTTGGCAAACATTTTCATGGTTTCTCCAAGTAAGGTGATTCTAGTCCTGCCTCAAGGGCAGTCGTCAATGAACTCTCAATGAGAGGGACTTTGGGATCAAAACGAGTCCCTGCTGCAAGGTCAAGTCATAGGCAGTTTCTGGATCAGGAGGTGAGCGAGGGGGAATTGAGAGCACTCAGGAAGTCCCGCACCTGCTGATGCGAGGCCTCCGTTTCGAAATGACCGGTTTCGTTCACGCGCAGGGTCCAGTGGCCCTGGGCTCCACTCTGCCGATATGATTCAGTCAATACAGAATCAATCAACTGCACTCCGGCAATCGGCGTCAAGGGGTCATGCCGTCCAACAACGCTGAGGCGAGGACGCGGACAGACCAAGTGGTTGAGTTCCAACGCGGAAAAGTGTTTGAGGAGCCCGGGGACGTAGTAGTAAAGCCCGTGTCCGTCTAGCCCCTGTTGATCAATCAGGGCCTGAAAATCCGTCAGGCTGCAGAGATCCACACAAGCCTGAATCCGCGGCTCCAAGGCAGCGGCCCAGAGGGCCATGGTGCCTCCCATGGAAAGTCCCATGCTGACAATGCGATCGGCCTGCACCTGCGGATGCCCAGCCAGGAAGTCGAAGGCCCGGAGCGTGTCAAAGACCATCTGCCCCCAAAGAACCTGTCCCTTCCAGAGCATTTCCTTGAAGGTCGCAGACTCGCTCCGGCCACGGCGTTCCCCAAAGCACCAAGCGTCGATGCAGAGCACGGTAAAGCCCTGCTCCACGAGTTCAGGCCCATACGGACGACGCAGAGCGGGACGCCCTGCGAGCAGCTCATCTTTGCCCCGGACGTAGTCGTTGCCGTGCGCGTGGTGATAGAGCACCGCCGGGCCTGGTTCCGTACGTTGAGGGCGCAGCAGCACCGCCGGAACGGGTTCCTGCTCATTGAGGGCCAGGACCCAGTGCTCTTCCCTGTAGGTGTCGTGCTCACGCACCTGCACCGGCTCGCCTTCCGGAACGCCGTGACGTTCGGGAAGATCGCCCAGCAAGGCGAGCAAGCGGGCTCGCGAGGTGCTTGCTTCCGGGGCCGGACTTGTCACGAAGCCGAACGAGTAAAGGTTCCGTAGCCTCCGGAGTAAAACAGCAGCGGGTCTGCTTCTGACTGCTGCTGGACGCGCTGCACCCGGCCGAGCATCATGCGGTGGTCACCTGCCTCATGCGTCGTTTCCAGCGAGCACTCCAGGCGTGCTAGGCAAACCTCTAGGCACGGGCTCTCTCCGTGACCTTTGCTCCAGGGCACCCCGGTGAAGTCCCACCCGTCCTTGGCAAAACGAGCCGCCAGTTCCAACTGGTCCTCCAGCAGGAAGTGAATGGCAAAGTGCGGTGCCGCGGCGAAGGCATCAAACCGGCTCGACGAGTGCGCAAGCGACCAGAGGATCAGAGGCGGGTCCAGCGACACCGAGGTGAAGCTGTTGGCGGTCATGGCCACCGGTCCCTGAGGAGTCTGGGTTGTGATGATGGTGACTCCGGTGCCAAAGAGTCCCAGCAGGTTCCGGTAGGACTTCGAATCCGCTTCTGCAGGAACAAAGGCTTCGTGAGGTGACGTCATGGGACTTCGTTTCCTAAAGCGGCCGTGTAGAGTTCAAACCAGTCTTCCCGAGAAAGCGAAGCCTGAGTCGCTTGTGCCAGATCCGCAATCCGCTCCGGCTGGTTGGTGCCGAGGATGGGCATCAGTTGCGCCGGATGCTTCAGCAGCCAAGCAATCGCAGTCGCCGCTGGGGAGAGGTGATGCTTGTCGGCCATCTGCTGGAGGGCTGTGGCCAGGGGAGAGCCACCCGCCTGCAGCAGGGCTCCGCCCCCAAGCGGCGACCAGATCATCGGAGGAACACCTGCTTGCTGCAAAAAGGCCAGGTCTCCGTTGGTGAAGGGGGACAGCTCCTGCAGAGACGCCTCAATCTGATTGGTCACCAGCGGCTGCGACATTGCGGCCTGCAGCAGGTCCCAGTCGTGCTTCTTGAAGTTCGACACCCCAACGGCCCGGACCTTCCCACTCTGCACCAGCGCATCCAGTGCAGCTCCGGTCTCCTCTGCATCCATGAGCGGATCGGGTCGGTGGAGCAGCAGCACATCCAGGTACTCCACGTTCATGGCCTTCAGCGAATTCTCCACTGAAGCCTCTAGGTGCGCACGGCTGGTGTCGTAGTACTTCACCCGACGCTGCGGAAAGTGATCCGAAATCAGCATGATGTCGCACTTGCTGACAATCTCAAAGCGTTCCCGCAGGTGGGGCGCCTGCTTGAGAGCCTGTCCCAAGAGAGACTCGGAGGTGTAGTCTCCGTAAATGTCCGCCTGGTCTAGGGTGGTGATGCCCAACTCCAGGCAGGTCTCCAGCTTGGCTTGGGTGCGGGCGGGGGTGGTGTCCGCGTCGTCACCGAGCCGCCACATGCCATAGATCAGGCGGCTGAAGCTCAGTTGCTCCGTCAGGGAAATGCGTTCCATTAGCGTCGTTCTCCAACTCCAAGGGGGGTCTCAGGGGTCTGTGCCGGACGTCGCCCATACACTTCTGGCAACGAACAGGTTTTCAGGTTTGGCAAAACACGTTTACCAAAGGATTGGCATTCGTCAAGGTGCGGGTAGCCGGAAAAAATGAAAGCCCGGATGCCCATCTTCTGATACGCCTCCAGCTCACTCATCACCTGATCCGTGGAACCAACCAACGCTGCGCCGCATCCGGAACGAGCACGTCCGATCCCAGTCCACAGGTGGGGCTCAATGTATCCGTAGGCATCAGCGCCTTCACGGTTCTTGGACTGGTGGGCGACTCCCAGCGACCCAGCATCCAAGGAGCGTTCCCGGATGGTCTTGCCGTAGTCATCATCCAGCTTCGACACCAACTCCTGCGCATACTCCCGGGCCTCAGCTTCCGTGTCCCGGACAATCATGTGCACCCGGAGGCCGTAGTCAAGAACACGGTCGTACTTCTGGGCCTGCTCATGGACCGCCTTCATGCGCTCCGCCAGCAACTCGCGGGTCTCCGGCCACATCAGGTACACGTCACAGTGCTGCCCACAGAGGTGCACGGCGTCCGGAGAGTAGCCTCCGAAGTACAGCAGCGGTCCTCCGTTTTGCTGATACGGACGCACCGGATCGGTGGTGAGGCCTTCGAATTGGTACACCTCGCCACGGTAGTTGATCTCGTCTTGCGTCCACGCCTGCCGGAGGATCTCAACCACCTCCCGAGACCGCTGATAGCGGTAGGCACTGGGCTCTTTTTGTCCCGGAAAATCAGAGGAAATGATGTTGATCGTCAGGCGCCCCTCCAGCAGGTGATCCAGCGTCGCCACCGTCCGGGCCAGCATGATGGGGTGCAGCTCACCGCACCGCACTGCCGCCAGCATGTTGATGCGCTCCGTCAAAGGGCCATTGGCTGCCACAAACGAAAGCGTGTCCTGCCCCACGTGGTACGACGACGGACAGAGGATGTTGCGGAAGCCCAACTCCTCCGCCGTTCGGACAATTCGGGACGTGTTCTCCCAGCTGGACCGCAGGGAACCCTCGGGCACCCCAAGGTAGCGGTAATCATCCGAACACAGGGGCGCAAACCACGAAACCTCAGCAGCGTCTAAATCGGCGGAATGGACAGGAACAACGGTCATGCTTACCTCAAGATTAGCTTGATTTAATCTCAGAAAGATGCATCAATTTAACAATCGTATATCAATTTGCTAGCAAAAAATGAAAGCCTCTGCAAAAAAAATCCTGGGAGCGCCCGGAGCCCTCCCGCTGCACCTTCAGGTTTCCGAGATGCTGACCCGAGAGATTCAGGCCGGCATTCTGCTCGATGGCGAGCGCCTGCCTCCGGAACGGGAGATGGCGAAGCACCTGGGCGTGTCCATCGGCACCCTGCGCAAGGCCTTGGCCGATTTGGTGGAAAAGGAGATGCTGGAACGCGTGCAGGGGTCAGGAAACTACATCCGGCACAAGCCCGATCCCAAGTCGATCTACGCCTTCTTCCACCTTGAGCTGATCACCGGAGGCGGCCTGCCCACCGCCCGGACCCACAGCGTGGAGCGAGTCCGAAAACCAGCAGGGTTTCCCCAATTTGGCTCCAGCCCCGAAGCCTTCCGCATCCTCCGGTTCCGGGACCTGAATCAGCAGGAGGTGGCCCTGGAAGAGATCTGGCTGGACGGACGCTACACCGAGCAGCTGCGCACCGAAGACCTTCCGGACTCGCTGTACCAGTTTTACAAGGATTCCCTAGGGGTGTGGATCACCCGAGCGGAGGACAAGGTAGGCGTGAACCGGCTCCCGGAGTGGACGCCGGCCGAGTTTACCAGCGCCAATGCCCACACCTGGGGCTACATTGAACGTTTATCGTGGGACCAGCATGGGGAAACCGCCGAGTTTTCCCGAACCTGGTTCAATGCCGACAGGGCACGGTTTGTTGCCCGCTGGAGATGATTCATGACCTCCCTCACTCGTTATGGCTTGATCGGCTGCGGCATGATGGGCCAAGAGCACCTCAGAAACATCAACCTTCTCCCGGACACTCAGGTCACGGCGATCTTTGAACCCGACCCCGGCATGCGCGCCGCAGCGGTTCCGCTGGCTCCAGAGGCCCGCTTTTTTTCCAGTGCCGAGGAGCTGCTGGCGTTTCCGGACCTAGATTGCCTCGTCATTGTCAGTCCCAACTTCCGGCACGTTGAGCAGCTTCAGCAGATCGCCGAGCAGCGCCCGTTGCCGATTCTGGTTGAAAAGCCCCTGCTGACGGATCCGCAGGACTTCCCCCGCATCCGGAAGCTGCAGGCCACCTTTCCGCACCCCATCTGGGTGGCCATGGAATACCGGTACATGCCGCCCGTTGCGTACCTGCTGAACGAAGCGCAGGGCGTCACCGGAGGCATCCGCATGCTCACCATTCAGGAACACCGCTTCCCGTTTCTGGAGAAGGTTGGTGACTGGAACCGCTTCAACCGCTACTCCGGAGGCACGCTGGTGGAGAAGTGCTGTCACTTCTTTGACCTGATGCGCTTCGCCCTTCAGGATGAGCCGGTCCGGGTGATGGCCGCAGGGGGTCAGGCGAACAACCACCTGGAAGAGCAGTACGGCGGCGAGACTCCCGACATCTGGGACCACGCCTACGTCATCGTCGAGTTTGCCCAAGGCGCCCGGGCGCTGCTGGAGCTTTGCATGTTTGCCGAAGGTGCCAAGTACCAAGAGGAGATTTCCGCACTGGGACCAGAGGGGAAGCTGGAGTGCCTGGTTCCGGGCCCCCAGCGCTTCTGGCCTGAAGCCTTGGGCGCGCCTCCGGTGCCGCAGGTGGTGGTCAGCCCCCGCTCGCCCAAAGGGCCCCGGCAGTTTGAGGTTCCGGTGGATCCCCGGATCCTAGAGGCCGGGGACCACAACGGCTCCACGTTCTACCAGCACGAAAAATTCCTCGCGGTGGTCCGGGGACAGGGCTCGGTCGAGGTCTCGCTGCAAGACGGCCTGATGGCGGTTGCTATGGGAATGGCGGCTCAGGAATCGGCTTCCACTGGGAAAGCCGTGGAGCTGGCGGAATTCCTCAGCCGCTACGACGCCCCTTCTTCCTAAAACCGCTCATACGGTGTTGCCCATGCCCTTCTCCTCGCTCAGGAAACCGTGGCCGCGTTGGTGGCAGCAGGGAGCACTGGGCCTGAGCCTGCTGCTGACGTCCGGAAGCGTGCAGGCCTTTGATGGCGCCTTTCAGGTTGAACCCGCCTACCTGAACCCGGAGAACTTTCTGGACATCCAGTCCTACCGGTTCCGCCCAGAGCAGGAGCGCGCGTGGCGGCAGGCACCGAAGGGGTGGCGGAGCACCGGAGGCAGCCTAGGGTTGGACCTGCTCTACTCGCAGCTGCAGGTCAAGCTCCGGCATCCGCTGGCCCGAGGCTTCGAGGTGTCGTTTGCGGTGGACCATGAGGAGTTCTATGAGGTGAAGCCCCTCCGCTACCTCGTTGAGGTGCAGTGGGAAGCCGTTGACGGGCTGGGAATCGGCTTCATCGGCATGCCGCAGTACGACAAGCGCAACGCCGATCAGGGCGCGGCACTGACCCTGGGGGAGCCCACGGAGTCGTACCTGCGGGTCAGCCACCTCCGGCAGAACCTGTTCTACAACGAGAAGAACTTTTACGACGAAACCCGACAGACCCCTCACCCGATTGAAAACGCCCTTCAGGGCGCTTGGCGTCAGGGCTCGTGGGAGGTCGCTTTTCACGCCCGCTGGGACCTGCCGATGCGGCTGGAGGATCCAGACCGGAGTCTGGTTTTCCAACATGAAGGACAGGAACAGCAAGCACTGATTGAGTACCGTGACGCTGGAGGTCGTTTCTGGGGCTGGCAGGGTCGGCAGCTGAGCTTCCAGAAGTCCCGAGAGGCACCTTCTTCCGCTCCAGAGGAAGACCGCCGCTCCGCAGACGTCCGTTGGCAGTCGCACACGCTTCAGGTCGATGGCCCGTGGAGTCCAGGCCGGAAGTGGGTTTTGGGGCTCCGCGGAGACGTGTTCCGGAACCAGTTCACTCAGGCCGGTGACCCGGCGGCCAGCGAGGACTTTCTGCTGACCTCGTGGCAGACCTTCGGAACCCTCCGGGACCTAGGGCCCGAAACCGCCTGGGAGTACGCGCTCTACTTTGGTTCCGTCAACAAAGAGGTCACGTTTCAGGATCCTTTGGTGCCGCCGGATGAGGAGCCCTCGCTGCAGAGCAAGCTCCGCGTCAGCTGGGAACTGCTGGCCACCGATGAACTCGGCAGCTGGATGATCACGACCACTTGGAACCTGGATAGTCTGCCCCGCGATTTTTGGGATGGGGGCAACATGACGTACCAACAGACCTTCTGAATCCTACGGTCCACAGGCCCCGGACTTCAGATTATTAAATTGACATGTCCCAATTTTCGCATTGGGATAGAACGTTCTTTTTCATTAACCCCATGGAGAGATTCTATGAAAAGTCTGATCAAAACCTTCTTGGCCGCAACGGTCGCTGCGACCACGCTCGCGGCTCCGGCGTATGCTGCCAAGACCCTGGTTTTCTGCTCGGAAGGAAGCCCCGAAGGCTTCACCCCCTCCCTGTACACTGCAGGAACGACCTTTGACGCCTCCTCACGCCAGGTCTTCAACCGGCTGGTCGAGTTTGAGCGGGGCAGCACCAAAATTGTCCCAGCCCTTGCTGAGTCCTGGGACGTCTCTGCAGATGGTCTGGAGTACACCTTCAAGCTCCGTCGCGGAGTGAAGTTCCACACGACCAAGGAATTCACCCCCACCCGGGACTTCAACGCAGACGATGTGCTCTTCAGCTTCAACCGACAGCGCCTCGCCGACCACCCCTACCACAACGTCTCCGGGGGCTCCTACGAGTACTTCGCAGGCATGTCGATGCCCGACCTGATCAAGGACATCATCAAGGTGGATGACTACACCGTCAAATTCACCCTCAACCGTCCGGAAGCGCCCATGATCGCCAACCTGGCCATGGACTTTGCTTCCATCCACTCCGCCGAGTACGCGGATCAGATGTCCGGCAACAAGGACATGTTTGACCAGAAGCCCGTGGGCACCGGCCCCTTCCAGCTGGTCGCCTACCAAAAAGACGCGGTGATCCGCTACAAGGCCCACCCTGATTACTGGGCTGGCAAGGCACCGATTGACAACCTCGTCTTTGCCATCACGCCAGATGCTTCGGTTCGGTACCAGAAGCTGAAAGCGGGCGAGTGCCACGTGATGACGTATCCGAATCCGGCCGACCTTGATGCCATGAGCAAGGACTCCGCCGTGAACCTGATGCAGCAGGAAGGCCTGAACGTGGGCTACCTGGCCTACAACACGAAGATGGCTCCGTTCAACAATCCGGTGGTCCGGAAGGCACTCAACATGGCCATCAACAAGCAGGCCATCATTGACGCCGTCTTCCAAGGCGCCGGAAAAGTGGCCAAGAACCCGATTCCGCCGACCATCTGGTCTTACAACGAGCGCACCGTTGATGACGCCTATGACCCTGCTGGTGCCCGTCAGATGCTGGCTGATGCCGGAATTTCGGGACTGCAGACCAAGATCTGGGCCATGCCGGTTCAGCGTCCGTACAACCCGAATGCCCGCCGGATGGCCGAGCTGATTCAGGCGGACTGGAAGGCTGTGGGAGTGGATGCTGAAATCGTCAGCTACGAGTGGGGGGAGTACCTCAACCGCTCCAAAGCCGAAGACCGCGATGGCGCCGTTCTGCTGGGTTGGACCGGAGACAACGGTGACCCCGACAACTTCCTCGCCGTCCTGCTGGGCTGCGACGGAGTCGGCGGCTCCAACCGGGCTCAGTGGTGCTACCAGCCCTTTGAGGACCTGATCCAAAAGGCCAAGGTCGTCAGCGACCGGGACCTGCGCACCCAGTACTACGAGGCGGCTCAGGTGGTCATGAAGGACCAGGCTCCGTGGGCGACCATCGCTCACAGCGTCGTCTTCAAGCCCATCCGCAAGGAAGTGGTTGACTTCCGCATCGACCCCTTCGGCGGACACGTCTTCTACGGCGTTGACCTGAAGTAATCCCAAACGGGCTCCGGACCTCCGGAGCCTTTGGGCCTTCGGGCCTCACCCTCCTGCGTTCCTCATGCTTCGCTTCATCCTTTCTAAACTGTCTCTGCTGGTCCCGACCTTCCTCGGGGTCTCACTGGTGGCCTTTACCTTCATCCGGCTCCTTCCGGGAGATCCGGTGGAGCTGCTTGCTGGTGAGCGGGGCATGAGTGCTGAACGGCACGCCGCGCTCATGAAGCAGTATGGCTTCGACCTGCCCATCTGGGAGCAGTACCTCCAGTTCATGGGGAATGTGCTGCAAGGCGACCTGGGGACCTCGATTGTCACCAAGCAACCGGTTTTAGACGAGTTCCTGACGCTGTTTCCAGCGACGGTTGAGCTTTCGCTGGTCGCCATCCTGCTCGCCACTCTGATCGGGTTGCCGGCCGGAGTCATTGCGGCGGTGCGGCGGGGTTCCGTGTTTGACCACAGCATCATGGGCGTCTCCCTGACGGGTTACTCCATGCCCATCTTCTGGTGGGGGCTGCTGCTGATCATCTTCTTTTCCGGAATCCTGGGCTGGACTCCGGTCTCAGGGCGCCTGTCCCTGATGTACTTCTTTGAGCCGGTCACCGGCTTCATGATCATTGACGCCATTCTGTCGGGAGAAGATGGGGCCCTGGCTTCAGCGCTCCACCACCTCATCCTTCCCGCCTTTGTCCTCGGAACCATTCCGTTGGCTGTGATTGCACGGCAGACGCGCTCGGCCATGCTGGAGGTGCTACAGGAAGACTACGTCCGGACCGCCCGAGCCAAGGGGCTTCCGACCTGGCGGGTCGTGGGTCTGCACGCCCTCCGGAACGCCCTCATCACAGTGGTCACGGTCATTGGACTGCAGGTGGGGGTGCTTCTCGCCGGAGCAATTTTGACCGAAACCATCTTTGCCTGGCCCGGTGTCGGCAAGTGGATTGTCGACTCCATCTCTCGGCGAGACTATGCCTCTGTTCAGGGGGGACTGTTGCTGATTGCGCTGGTGGTGATGGTCGTCAATCTGATTGTGGACCTCCTCTACGGACTCGTCAATCCTCGCATCCGGCACCAGTCATGACTCCCGATTCCGCCCCGCACCCTTTGCGGGAATTCTGGCATTACTTTCGGGAGAACCGAGGGGCCGTCGCAGGACTCGCCTTTGTCGTTTTCCTCATCCTGGTGGCCCTGTTTGCAGACCTCATTGCGCCCCATGCACCGGACGTGCAGGACCGTTCCAGTTTCCTCCAGCCTCCTGTCTGGCAAGAAGGCGGTTCCTGGACCTATCCGCTGGGAACCGATGCGGTGGGACGAGACATGCTGTCCCGCATCATTCATGGCACTCGCTACTCGCTGATGATCGGCGCTGTGGTGGTACCGGTGGCGCTCACTCTGGGGGTGGTTCTGGGGTTGCTGGCGGGGTACTTCCGGGGCTTTGTGGATGTCGCCATCTCCCGCGCCATGGACGTCATCCTTGCCTTCCCCAGTCTGCTTCTTGCGCTAACGCTGGTGGCTCTGCTGGGGCCTGGTCTCATGAACGCGATGCTCGCCATTGCGCTGGTGCTGCTCCCGCATTTTGTCCGACTAACCCGGGCTTCAGTGATGTCGGAAGCCAGCCGCGACTACGTGACTGCCAGTCGTGTGGCCGGAGCCAGTGAAAAGCGTCTGATGTTTGTCACCATTCTGCCCAACTGCCTAGCGCCCCTGATTGTGCAGGCGACCCTGAGTTTTTCCAATGCGATTTTGGATGCAGCGGCGTTGGGATTTCTGGGATTGGGGGCGCAGCCTCCGACTCCGGAGTGGGGGACGCTGCTGGCAGAGGCCCGGGAGTTCATCCTCAGTGCCTGGTGGGTGGTTACGTTTCCAGGGCTGGCCATTCTGCTCACGGTGTTGGCCATCAACCTGTTTGGTGATGGCCTCCGCGATGCCCTGGATCCGAAGCTGAAGCGGTCTTAGGCGCTCAGTTCTTGATCTCCTCGATGATCGTCCGGTTGACGGGAATCTGGACGTAGCCATTTTCCACACTCCAGAAGAAGTAGTACCCGGTCGCTGAGCCGTCCGGGTTCTTCTGGGTCGTCACCTTGCCATCCCGGACGGTCCAGGACTTGACGATCGTTCCACTGTCGGCAACATACGACACCTTCATGTCCTTGCCCAGGTAGTTGTCAACTTCCTTGAAGACCTCATTTCGACGCTCCTCCGTACAACCAGCCAGCAAGAGCCCTGTGAAGAGGAAGGGGATCAGTCGTTTCATGGGGGTTCTCCTTTCGTGTTCAAGCAAAGAGGGTTAGCAAAACGCTTGGGTTAAGTCTTCAAAGGTCTCCCGCTTCCGGATGAGCCGAGCGGTGCCGTTCGAGATCAGCACCTCGGCCGGACGGGGACGGGTGTTGTAGTGAGAACTCATGGACATGCCGTAGGCGCCGGCTTCCTGGAAGACCAGGTAGTCGCCCACCTGCGGATCGGGCAACAGGCGGTCGATCGCCTCGCCGTCACGGCTGAAGATGTCACCAGACTCACAGATGTTCCCCACCACCACCACCGACTGCTCCGGGGCCTCCGGATGAGAGGCATTGGCAATCTGGTGATAGGAGCCATACATCGTCGGTCGGACGAGGTGATTGAATCCGGAGTTGACGCCAATGAACCGGTGCTCCGGCGTCGTGTTGACGTCCGTCACCTGCACCACCAGTGAACCCGCCGAAGCCACCAGGAAGCGCCCGGGCTCAATCTTCATGCGCAGGGGACGACCGTATTCCTCAATGAACTCCAAAAAACGCCGGCTCATCTCCTGCCCAAGGCTCTGCTCATCCAGTGGTTCCTGGTTGGGACGGTACGGTACCCCGAAGCCTCCTCCAAAGTCGATGAACTCTAGGTCCGGAAACTCCCGGGCATTCTGCAACACCAGCTCCATCGCCTCCAGCATGGGAGCGGCCGTGTAGATGCCGGTGCCAATGTGCGAGTGGATCCCGTTGATGCGGACGCCGTGCTTTGCAGCCACTTCTCGGGCCTGAGCCAGGTCCTCATGCCAGATCCCAAACTTGGACGCGGGCCCTCCGGTGATGCAGTGGGCGTGATGCCCGGCGCCTACTCCGGGGTTGATGCGAATGGAAAAAGCGGCTCCGGGATGACGGGCAGCAAGGCGTTCCAGCGACGCTAGGGACCCCAAGTTGAGCGATACGCCCAGTGCCAGACACGCCTCCAGCTCCTCAAGCGTGGAGTTGTTTCCAGTGAAGAGGATGCGCTCCGCAGGCACCCCAGCCGCCAACGCCAAGCGGATCTCCCACTCCGACACCGTGTCCATCCAGGCGCCCTCTTCCTGAAGAATGCGAAGGATCGCTGGATTGGAATTGGCTTTCATGGCATAATGCACTTCCGGCTTGGGATCTGGGAAGGCCCCCTGCAGGGTTTGAAGCTGGTTCCGGATGCGTGCCTCATCATAGACGTACAGGGGCGCTCCGAACTCAACCGCGAGTTCCTCAAGCACACACCCCCCGACACACAGCTTGTTGCCGCGAATTTCCATTGTTTCGACGATCCTCTGATCTGTAACAGGTCAAGCGTATCCCAAAAGCCTATCCGCGAAGCTGCAACATTCAAGCGCATAGCAATTCATGACTCAGGAAGTTCCATCGTCCTCCCTCCGTCCCTGGATCCTCTGGGGTCTGGCTCTGGGCCTGGTTGCGTTTTTGGCCGGACTCGCCTGGGTCCAGCAGGCACCCGCCAAGAACGTTATCGTCCAGGTGGCGCCCCCCATTCCGCTTGAAGAAGACGGACTCCCGTCCGGAGAGGAAGCCGTGGCGGTCCCTGAAGAAGACGCGCCCCATGACACCCAAGCTCCCGCGCGGTCTCAGATGCTGGAAAAGGGGGAGAACTACTGGGAAGTCACCCCTCCGGAGGCCGCTGAAACTGCTGACAACCAGTGGATCACCCTCATGGTCCAGAACAAGTCCCGCCTCGACCTCGTTGAGGTTCCGGATGCGTCTAAGGACTGGGAGGTCGGTCAGGATGGACAGAAGCTGAAGATCCAGTTCCGTTCTGAGGTGGACGCCATGAAGGACATTCTCTCTCGTCGCAACCGAGGCAAGTACGCCATTCAGCTGCTATCGGTTCCAGAGGATGAGTTTCAGGTGGCCCTAGACCGGGTCCGGACCCTGATGCAGGATGGGCGCTACGCGTACCTGTACCGGACCGAGAAGCCCTATGAGGGCAAACACTGGTTCCGGGTCCGGGTGGGGTTCTTCAAGAATGTGGATGAGGCCAAGGCGATGGGCAAGGAGATCTACGAGGCCCACCAGGGACGCAAGCTCTTTCCGCCGGGATACTGGCCCGTGCTCCCCACGCCGTCCGAGCTGTCCCGGGAGCTGATCGACCTCCGTCAGGCGATCAACAAGCCCTGGGTGGTTCAGCCTCCTTCCTACGACACCTTCCAGGAGGCGGTGCAGGACCTGGCTCGCTTCTCCAGCGAAACCGAATTGAGCTACCTGTCCATGTGGGTGGATCCGGATTCAGGAAAGGCCACGTACCGGATTCGAGTGGGCTTCTATGAGCAGTCCGGCGAAGCGAGCTACGTCCGGACCCTGCTGCGCCGGTCCTTCAAGGAGTTCCAGAAGGCCCGGATCATCAGCCTCTAGCGCTCTTCAATGATCTTGACGGATTCGGAGTGGTGCACCCGGTAGGCGCCGTTCTCCATCTTGTGGGGATCTAGCGTTGTCTGGAAACGGTAGATGAGCCGCCGTCGCAGAGGATGGAAGGTGATGGTGACATGGGAGAGCTTCTGAAGCCGTGCCTCGTCAGCTGCTTCCACAGGTGCCACATAGAACATGTTCAGGGAGTTGAAGCGCACAATGGACGGAATGCCCGGCTCTTTGTGACGCTCGCCCTTTCCCTGAATCGTGATCAGCTGCCCCTCGGCAATTTGCCGGGTATGTGTGACCGTGAGCTCCGGATTGTCCGAAGTGAAGTGCAGCTTCTTGCGGACGTTGACAAGGTCGTTCAGGCGCTCAGGAGTGATGTCTTGCAGCAGAGGTAGTGTTTCTTCAAAGCGGACTGAGTTCTTCAGCAGCTGCTCCATCTCCACCGACTTCTGCAGCCGAGACAGGTCCCAGATCAAGCGGGCTTCCGTTTCTGTCAGTTTGTGCTGCTTCTGGGCACTGAGGATCAGGCGGTGCTCCATTCCGGCATAGATCTGCGCCTTAAGGGGCTCTAGGAACTCCTGATCGGGCGTGTAGTAGATGTTCAGGTTTCCGCGGTCGGTGTCTTCCCAGAAGGTGGGTCCGGAAAATTTAAGACGCGCCGACGTCATCTCCACAACCTTCTGAAAGGTCTCCTCTCCAAGCACATCCAGATCATCCAGAACGTCCTTGATGATGCGATCTACAAAGTTCTGCTGTCCCACCCGGAGGTAGAACAGAGTCAGTCCCATCTGCAGCACCCGCACCCCATTGTTGATGAGGATTCCCCGGGACAGGTCTTCTTTGTTGAAGTCCGGAGGGTTGTCCACCTGGAGGATTTCCATCAGCAGCGCCTCCTGAAACTCCAAGTCCCAGTTTTCTTGGTGAATCCGTTCTAGGACCTTCTTCATCTCAGTGGCAATGACGTCCACAATGAAGTACATCGCTCCGGCGTTGCTGCCATGCTTGAAGATCTCCACCCCATAGATGCGTAGGTAGAAGAACGCCTGCTTGAGCTGGTCCTTCCACTGGTAATCCACCAGGGAGTTGATGAAGTTCCCGTAAAAGAAGAAGAGGTTGTAGAGGTTCCGGGGCTCGTTGTTGCGGATGGCGTGCTTGATGGCAAAACGGACGAGGGTGTTGAAGCGGATGATGATGGAACTCACCAAGGACTTCTGCTCCAGCTCAATCGAAACTCGACCAATCTGGGCCATTTCCCCGGCTACCAGAGACGCCAGGTCAAACTCGCCCTGCTCCAGCAAGCGGATGTAGATGTTCCCCAACAGCCGAAAGCACTTTTGCTCATAGAAGCTGTGGTTCTGCTCCATGTCGGCAAACTGCCCCACCATGGTCTTGAAGGAAATGTCCGACCGGACCTTGTGACTGACCTTGAAGAAGCGGGGGTCAAAATCGCTCTTGACGTAGAGGTACTCCCGGACCGTCTTTGAGATGTAGTGGATGATCTCGGCCTTCAACTCCTTGAAGTTCACGTACTCCAGAATATCGTCCAACTGGTTGAGGGACTCGAAGATCTCATGCTGGTAGCGCTCCACAATCTTTTCCTCTCCCATCAGGGCCCGCTGGTGCGGTTGGGTCAGGGATTGGATGCGGTCGAGGTTGTTGGAGTAGATGCGCTCAATGATGTTGGTCGGCTTGGTGTACCGGAGGATGTAGAAGACGTATGGAAAGGCGATGAAGCAGCAGAGGGTGAGCAGGATGTGGGTGTTGAAGATCCGGCTCGACTCGCGCATGAGCTCGATCTCTCCGTAGATCTTGATCATGAGCGCGTGGGAACCTCCGAGGATGAGCGTCCAGATGTAAAGGAGGCTCGGGAGGTCCTTCATGTAGAGGTCAATGAGCTTCGGGATGCTCTGAGACGCAATGGAAATGACGAGGATCAGGGTTCCCAGCACCACCCCTAGGAGCGCCTGCCAGACCTCCGGGGTAAAGCCGATGTCCACCTCAGGGAAGCCCTTGGGCGTGATCCCGGAGAGGGCTTGGACCAAGGACTTGTAAGGCTCAAACAGCCAGGTGTGGAAGATCATGTCTGCCAGCACCAAGCCGACCAACACCACCGTGAACGAAAAAAAAGTCCGGTGCGCGTCCGCAAACTCCGTGAGCCGGTAAAAGTAGTAGTACATCCCCTGCTGATTGGCAGAAGACGGGTTCTCAGCAGGGGACACGGAAGGGGAAACAGCGGGGGTGTCGGTACGACTCATGTGACGTTATGCTTTGTTAGGAATCACACTCACTCCAGGAAGGTCACGGCCTTCCAGAAATTCCAAAGACGCGCCTCCCCCTGTTGAAATATGTGTGATCTTCTGGCTGAGTCCGGACACCTGAATGGCCGCCGCGGAGTCTCCGCCTCCAATCACTGTAGTGGCTCCGCTTTCCGTTGCAGACGCCATGGCCTGGGCCACCCGGAAGGTGCCTTTGGAAAAGGGCTCCACCTCAAACACCCCCATTGGACCGTTCCAGAAAAGGGTCCGGGCGGTGCCGAGGGCTGCTGCATAGGCTTCTGCACTTTCAGGACCAATGTCGAGCAGCTTCCAGCCGGCTGGAACGCCTTCCGCCAGAGAAACCACCTGCGTCTCAGCCTCCGCTGAGAGCTCCTGAGCGACGATCCCATCAGTGGGCAGGTGCACCGCGACTCCCTGTTGTTCCGCACGGGTGAGCAGCTCCCGGGCGTACTCCAGTGAGTCGGCATCCAACAGCGAGTCTCCAATCTCAACGCCTTGGGCCTTGAGAAAGGTGTTGGCCATGCCACCGCCGATGACCAGCATCTGCACGTGCTGCATCAGGTTCTCAATGACCTTGATCTTGTCCGACACCTTGGCGCCTCCCAAAATGGCAGCAAAGGGCTTTTCCGGCTTCGAAACCACGCCCCCCAGGAACTGGAGTTCACGCTGAATGAGGTAGCCAATGGCTGACTCTGGCATGAATTCTGCGACTCCGGCGGTGGAAGCGTGGGCGCGGTGTGCGGTGCCAAAAGCATCGTTCACATACACGTCCCCCAGTTTTGCCAGGGCTTGGCAAAACGCCGGATCATTCTTGGTCTCGGCCTTGTGAAACCGGAGGTTTTCCAGCAACACGACCTCTCCGTCCTGCATGCGGTTGACCAGGGTTTCCACCCCTTCCCCCACACAATCCGGGGCCAGGTACACCGGTTGTTCCAGCAAGCGACTCAGCTCGGCAGCAGCGGGCTGCAGGCTGAGGCGGTTCACTCGCTCGCCTCCGGGACGTCCCAGGTGCGACATCAGCACCGCCCGGCCACCCTGCTCTAGGATGCGCTTGATGGTCGGCAGAGCCCCCACAATGCGGTTGTTGTCCGTCACGGCCAGGTCCTGGTCGAGGGGGACGTTGAAGTCAACTCGAACCAGAACACGTTTCCCTTGTAGGTTCAAGTCCTCAATAAACTGTTTTTTCGAAAAATCGTTCATGCTTCCGTTTTCCAGTGGATACGATGGGGAAAGACTTGGTGATCGTCTGATATGCTTATGAATTCCCTCTGAATGATCAAGTGATGTTTTGCCAGCAAAGCCCTGATTCCATGGTTTTCCACAGGTCCTTATTGATTTTCTTTGATTTCTGATATAGTCTTAACGCGGATACAACCTGAAGAGCGGTCAGACTCATGAACAAACAAGCAGAACTCTTTGGCGCAGACCAGTACCTCCGCCCCTGTGGGGAGTGCCGGAATCCCTTCCCACGGACGCTGGATTTTTTCCCGGAAGGGCGATGTTCCGACGGGCTCTCGACCCTGTGTCGCAAGTGTGCTCAGGGCAAGAGCGAAGCCGTGCCGGCTCCCAAACCGATTGTCCTAGAAGTGCGGACCTGTGAAGACTGCGGAGAATCCCGCTCCATCCAGCAGTTTTACATGGATGCCAAGGGACGAGGCGGGAAGTCGTGGGTGTGCAAGTGGTGTAAGGACCGTCAGAAGAAGCCTGTTTCGTCTCCTGAGACGCCGTTTTTGCTGAGCTTCATTCAAGATGCCCGGAACCAGCGTGTCCGCCTTGACGTCTCAACAGACCCCTTGGCGCTGCTGGCCCAGTTGCAGGAGGGTGCCTCGGTGCCTCTCCGGCTCTTGGCGACACAGGGATTTGCGACTCAGGCACAGGCCGAGGCGCAACAAGAAAGCCTGATGCAGTGCTTTGAACAGCAGCAGGTGTATGGCCACTGGTTGGAAAACAGCGACCTGCTCACACGATGGATTGACGGAATTCAGCCTGCTGTGCCGCAGAAAGTTGTGTCCAGGAACGCCATCGCTGGCTGAACCGCCCCACCTCTTCAGAAGGGGGAAAGGTCGGCTGGCACCCCACCAGCCACAGCCCCCCGTCTTCCACCCAAAACAAAGCATTCTGTTCCCACCTCTTGGCCACCTCTTCGCACTCCGGAAGAGCGGTGGCCACCGCGTAACTCGGTTCAAAGTGAGACCAGTCTGGAGCCCCAGCCCAAATCAGGGTGTGAGGCAAGCCCTCCGCCTCCAGCTGCTTCCCGAGCTCTGCCTGCCGGAGCTGGTTCTCGGTTTTCCCTAAAAACACACCTGGGTTCCAAGCTGTCAGAATGGCAAAACGGGAAAACGCCAACGGCTCCGGAGCCGTGAAGCAGGTGGGACGGTAGGCCGCCCACAGATCCTGTGGCGTCATGACAGCTGCTGCTTCAGCTCAGCTGCCGTCCGGACAGGCAGGTTGCAGGCAAAGTTCTGGCAGACGTACGCGATGGCCTTGCCATCCGGAGTTCCACGCCCTTCGGCCAGTGGAATGAGACGGGCAATTGCAGCCTCCTCGCCGACCGGTAGGAAGGTGGTGACCACATGGGGGTGGAATTCCTGCTGCAGCAGAGCCAGCATGGCTTCGGTTTCCGCCTCTCCTCGGGTTCCTGCAACCACCACCTCCTGAGGCGGCGCTTGGAAAAAATGCAAGGCCTGCAGCATTGCCCCAAAGCTCACCCCGGCCCGCTCCAGGTGCTGGGCAAAGTACCGGAAGATCCGGAGCGCGTCCTCCTGATAAGAGCGATCCCCCGTGTAGGCGCCCAGCCGTAAAAACGCCTGAGCCGCTGCACTGTTTCCAGAAGGCTCCACGCCATCGTACCCATCAATGCTCCGTGTGAGCAGCCATTCGGCATCAACCCCTGTGTCAAAGTAGGCCCCGGCGTCATTGTGAAAGAGGCGTCGGATTTCATTCGCCAAGTGCTGCGCCTGCTGAAACCAATGCGGGTCGTAGGTTGCTTCATACAGATCCAAGCAGGCGACCGCAAGCTGCGCATGGTCCACTAGGTACGCGTGATAGCGGGCCTCCCCGTCACGCCAGCGACGGAGCAACCTCCCAGAGTCATCCACCAGCTCCCGGAAGAGAAAGTGAGCAGCCTCAAGCGCCTGGTCCAAGTAAACCGGTTTGCCCAGCACACGAGCCGCATGCGCAAATGCTGAAATCATCAGGGCATTCCAAGACGTCAGCACCTTGTCGTCACACAGGGGGCGCACCCGACGACTTCGGTGCTCCAGCAAACGAACCCGGGCTTCCGCCAGCTTGGCCACCAACTCATCGTCAGAAAGCCCCAGCCCCTGAGCCACATCCTCCATCAGGTTCGGACGATTCGGAATGCTCTGGCCCTCAAAGTTTCCTGCAGGTGTGATGTCCCAGTAAACGCACGCGACCTCTGCCAGTTCCGGCCCCAGTACCTCGTGCACCTCCTGAGGCGTCCACACGTAAAACTTTCCCTCCACGCCCTCGCTGTCGGCATCCTCGGCAGAGTAGAAGGCGCCTTCCGGATGCCGCATGTCCCGGATGATGTAGCTGAGCACATCCTCTGCACCGCTGGCATAAAGCGCCTTCCCTGTCACCTGATACGCTTCCAGCAGCGCCCGGACAAAGAGGGCGTTGTCATAGAGCATCTTCTCAAAGTGAGGCACCAGCCACCGGTAGTCCGTGCTGTAGCGGCTCAGGCCACCGCCGATCTGGTCGTAGATGCCACCGCGGAGCATGGCCTGCAGCGCGTGCTCCGTCATCTCCAGCGCCTCTGCTCGCTGCGTGCGCCGGTAGTAGCGCAGGAGCATCTGCAACCCCATACTGGGGGGAAACTTGTTCTGCGGTTGCAGCTTAAAGCCTCCATGCTGCTCATCATACGTCTGCAGGTACTGCTGGAACATCTGCTCTTCCGCCTGAGCGCCCGGAAGCGCCTGCTCAGCAGAGACCGCGTGGACCATCTGGCTCAGGTGTTCCTTCATCTGCCCCCCCACCTCTTCCAGCTTCTCCCGCTGCTCGTGCCAGAGGCTCACCAGCCGCTCCAGCACCGTCCGGAAAGACGGACGCCCGTGGAGGTCTTGAGGCGGAAAGTAGGTGCCTCCGGTGACGGGACGTCCATCTGGAAGTACAAACATGTTCAGCGGCCAGCCCCCTTGCTGCCCCAGCGCGTGAAGCGCATCCATGTGCAGCTTGTCCACATCCGGACGCTCCTCACGGTCCACCTTCACGGGAATGAAGTGCTCGTTCAGAAACGCCGCCAGCTCCGGATCCTCAAAGCTCTCTCGCTCCATCACGTGGCACCAGTGACAGGTCGCGTACCCAATGCTGACCAGCAACAGCTTGTCCTCCTCCCGTGCGCGAGCAAAGGCCTCTTCTCCCCACGGGTACCAGTCCACCGGGTTGTGCGCGTGCTGGAGCAGGTAGGGGCTCTTTTCGTGAAGAAGGCGGTTGGAAAAACGAGCAGCTTCGGTCATGAGACTAAATAGGATCAAAATGGTGCTATTTCAGGGCAAGAAAAAAGCCTCCCGCGGAACGTCCGGGGAGGCTTAGGGGTCAGGCGCGGAAGAGGCTCCTCCAGAAGCGTCCGGAGGTCTGGCGTCCGACATCGGCAATGGACTCGGTCAGCGGGATGCCCTTGGGGCAGACTTCCACGCAGTTCTGAGCATTGCCACAGCTGGCGATTCCACCTTCTCGCATCAGTGCATCAAGGCGATCGTCGGCGATGTTCTTGCCGGTCGGGTGCATGTTGAACAGCCGAGCTTGGCTGATGGCCGCCGGCCCGAGGAAGTCACCGCCCTTGGTGTACTGCGGGCAGGATTCCACACAGCAGCCGCAGGTCATGCACTCAGAAAGCTTATACGCCACTTGCTGCTGCTGAGGCGAGATGCGTTCTCCGGGGCCGAGGTCGTAGTAGCCGTCGGCAGGCACCCAGGCCTTGACCTTCTTGAGGGCCTCGAACATGCGGGAGCGGTCCACGATGAGGTCCCGGACCACCGGAAACTTCGACATGGGCTGAATGGTAATGGGCTGCTCCAGTTTGTCAATCAGGGCACTGCAGGCCTGACGGGCCTTGCCGTTGATGACCATGGTGCAGGTGCCGCACACCTCTTCGAGGCAGTTGGCTTCCCAAACCACCGGAGCGACCTTCTTGCCCTCCGCGTTGACCGGGTTCTTCTGAATGTCCATCAGGCAGGAGATGACATTCGAATTGGGCTGATACGGAATGACAAAGGTGTCCCAGTAAGGTTGCCCGCTTTGGGAGCTTTGCCGTTGGATCTTGAACGTAATCGTTTTGTCAGGCATGGGTTTTCTCAGTCATATTTGCGGGGACGAGGAGCGATCAAGGACGTGTCCACCGCTTCGTAGGAAACCTCGGGGATGCCATGGGCGTAGTAGGCGCCAGAGGTGTCTTTCTTGGAGTACGAGGCAATGGTGGTCTTGAGCCACTTCTCATTGGTTTCCTCAAACTGCTGCATGTACGACAGGTGCTCCGGTGTAAAGGCACCGTCCGGAACGCCGCCGTTCTGCTTCAGCTTGATGTACTCTAAATAGCTCTCAGGACGGAAGTCACTGGGCTGGTGCAAATCATAATCGGGCTTGTAGTGCGCCCCACGGAACTCGTCTCGCAGCGCCGCGCCCTTGGCAATGACCTTTGAGAGCTGGATCATGTTCCAGAACTGGTTGATGTAGCTTGGCACCGGGTTGGTCCAGTCGGCCGTGTCAAGACACTCCACATCATGCCAGCGCTGCTCAATCTCCTCAATCTTCTCCAAGGTGGCGCCGAGGCGTTCGTTGTCCCGCACAATGAGGACGTTGGACATCATGATGTCCGCCAGCTCGGCCTGCAGAGCATACGGATTTTCTTTGCCCTTCATCTCCTTGATACCGGAGTAACGCTCCTTCCACTGCTGAGCGGCGCCATCAAACAAGGTCGAAGGCAGGTCCTCCGCTGCTTGCTTCTGGTTCTTCACAAAGTTTACCACCCCCGGACCCATCATCAGTCCGGTGTAGATGCAGCTCAGCAACGAGTTGGCGCCCAGACGGTTGGCTCCGTGATACTGGTAATCCGCCTCACCTGCAGCATAAAGTCCGTTGATGGACGTCATCTGGTTCCGCGGAGAGGTGTGGTCGATGAGACCTTCATCAGTGGGAGCAAAGTCGGTCCAGATGCCTCCCATGGAGTAGTGCACCGCAGGGAAGATTTCCATCGGTTCCTCACGTGGATCCACGCCTGTGAACTTCTCGTAGATCTCCAGGATTCCGCCGAGGCGCTGGTTGAGGAATTCACGGCTCTTGTGGGTCAGGTCTAAGTAGACCTTCATGTCTCCGTGAACGCCCAAACCGCCGTTGACGCAGATGTCGTAGATCTCGCGGGAGGCCACGTCTCGTGGAACAAGGTTCCCGAACAGCGGGTACTTTTCCTCCAAGAAGTACAGGCGCTCTTCCTCCGGAATCTGCCGGGCAGTGCGCGTGTCTCCCGGTTTGCGCGGCACCCAGACCCGTCCGCCTTCGCCCCGTGCGGACTCAGACATCAGCCGCAGCTTGTCACGTCCCGGAATGGCTGAGGGGTGAATCTGGATGAATTCGCCGTTGGCGTACTTGGCTCCCTGCAGGTAAGCCGAGGTGGTTGCGGTTCCGGTACAGACCACCGAGTTGGTGGAACGTCCATACACAAGCCCTGGACCTCCTGTGGCGAGGATGACGGCGTCTCCGCGTTCCGAACGGATTTCGCCGGTGCGCAGGTTGTGAATCACAGCGCCCACGCAGCGCTCTTCGTCGTCCAGCACGGCGCCGAGGTACTCGTGCCATTCCTGCTTCTCGACCAAGCCTTCCACCTCAAAGCGGCGGACCTGCTCGTCCAGAGCATACAGCAGCTGCTGCCCTGTGGTCGCGCCAGAGAAGGCGGTCCGGTGGTGCAGCGTTCCGCCGAAGCGTCGGAAGTCCAAGTTGCCCTCGGCCGTTCGGTTGAACGGCACTCCCAGCCGGTCCAGCAGGTAGATGATGAACGGGGCGTGGTAGCACATGTCCTTACAGAGCGGCTGATTTGCTAGGAAGTCACCGCCCTTGACCGTGTCGTAAAAGTGAATGTCCGGAGAGTCCCCCTCTCCTTTGATGTTCACGGCTCCGTTGATGCCCCCTTGGGCACAGACGGAGTGAGACCGCTTCACTGGGAGGAACGACAGGAGCAGGACCTTCATGCCTTGCTCTGCGATCTTCATGGTTGCTGCCAATCCGGCCAGCCCGCCCCCGACAACGATCACTCTCTGATTACTCATAGCTTCTCCTGAGTCAGTTTGGAACCTGAACCTACCCTCACCTGAAGGCGCCTAACAATAGTAGTTGCAGGCTCGTTCAAGATCTCCAAGTGTTTTTTTGTATCGATTCCCAAAGAGGGAGGTTTACCAGATCGCGGAAAGCGCGTAGTAGGTACTGCCTGTTAACAGGACAAACAGAGCAATGCTGACTGTCCGGACTTTTGCCTGAGCCTTCGGGGTCAAGGCAATCCCCCAAGTGATGCAGAAGGTGTTGAGGCCGTTGGAGAGGTGGAAGGTCGCTCCGAGGATGCCCAGCATGTAAACCGTCTTGGTGATCAATCCGGAGTCCGGATCCCCAAAGCCCTCAGCGAGGTGACCGTAGTGGTCGGCGGCACAGTCGGCAAAGCAGCCTGCGCCAGGAGCAAACTTGGCGTTGGCCAGGTGCGCGATGATGAACAGAAACACCCCCACTCCGCTGATGCGCTGCAGCCAGTAGAGGAGGTGCCCAAAAAACTGGTACGTGGGCTGCACATTTGCCTCAAACGAGAGCTTCACGCCCAGCAACGAGTGGTAAAAGAGCGGGATGTAAACCAGCAGAATCAGAATCCAAGTGGAAAGCGGACTGTCATAAAAACCATTGACCCGGGCGTTGTAACCTTCCGCTCCGGAATGCAGGTAAAGCTGACCGTACAGGTGGTAGACAAGGAACAGGCCCACCGGTATCACTCCGGTGATACTGTGCAGACGACGTGAGAGAAAGGTTGAGTCCATAGCGTTTCCTGAAGAATGATGGTTAGTCCCCTGGGCCGATAATCTGTGAAAACCGACGCCAAAGGTCAATCTGAAAGTCTTGAGGACACGCCTGAGGCACAGGCTGGAGGGGCCCGCCCAGCCCCGGAGGCTCGGCGAGCAGAAAGGAGAAGGGGCTTAGGTGGATTTGAGAAGCGCCAGCGGTTTTTGCTGGAGGACGCTCCTGGCGGCAAAAAAAGCGACCCCCATTCCCAACAGAGTCACAATGAGGATGCTTCCCAGACTCGCTTGCCACGCCAGCTCCCAGAGGCTTTCAAAAAACTGCCACGCCAGCGCATAAGACATTGCCAGGCTCAGCAGCACCCCAAACGCGGCTGCCAGGAAACTGAGCAGGCCAAACTCAAGCAGAATCATCCCCCGGATGTCCTGAAAACGCGCCCCCAGCACCTTCAGGAGGTTGATCTCCCAGACACGCCGCAGCACCTCGTACCGAGCAATGGAGAACACCACCACCAGACCAGCCAGAATAGACAGGTACGCCATCAGCTTGATCGCGAGGCTCATCTGATCCGAAATTTCCAGCACCCGAGAGACAATCCGGGTCACGTCGATCACCGAAACGTTCGGGAACTCCCGGGCAACGAGGTTCTGGATGTCCAGCCGTTGCGTGTCATCAAGTCCTGAAACCGACCCAATGAAGCTCGCCGGAGCATCTTCGAGGACTCCTGTTTGGAAGAGGACAAAGAAGTTGGGCTGAAAGCTGTTCCACTTCACCTGCCGGAGGTTCACCACCACACCATCAATGGGAATGCCCTGGACGTCAAACCGCAGCTCGTCACCAATTGTCAGCCCCATCCGGGACGCAAAGCGCTCCTCCAACGAAACCTCAGCTGGAGCCCCGGAGGCGAAATCGTAGGTGGTCGCCAAGGGTCGCCCTTCAACAATGGATTCAGAGTTGGAGAGCTCCTTGCGGTAGGACACGTTGAGGCCCCGGGACCGGAAGCGCTGCTCCTGCTCCTGCTCCCGCGTCAGCATCTGAGACGACTCCTGCTCTTGATTGAACGCGGTGCCATTGACGGATTCTAAGCGCGCCCGCACCAGTGGAGAAATGCGATCCACCTGCGTGCCCCAACTCTGCAAACGTGCCTGTAGCGCGTCCACCTGCTCTGGCTGAATGTCAAACATGAACAGGCTCGGAACCTTGAATCCGGCAGGTCGCGACACCTCTGACTGAATGCCCTGCTGGATCTGCGGAATGAGGCTCACCAACAGCGTTCCCACCGCAATGGCCAGGAAGCAGGAGAGTGCGCCCAGGCGATTCCGTGAGAGGTTCCGGAAGGCCAGCCGCGTGGTCGGGTGGGACCCCTTGCCCAAGCGCCCCAGCAGCGACAATAGGCTCCAGGCCAATGCGCCAAGAATGAGGATGCAGATCACCAGCAGTCCAATGAACAACGACCCCACCAGCACCGACTGAGACTGCCACATCGCCAGCAGCCAGTACGTCACCAGCAGGGGCACGTAGCTGAGCACCTGACGAACCCGGAAGCGGGTCGGCGAGCGGCCCACGTCCAAGTGCTCGTTGAAGAGCGTCAACGGTTGAATGGTCTGCAAGCGCTGCAGCACCGGAAGGCAGAAGACGATGCTGCCCAACGCCCCCATGGCCAGCGCCAGCCAGAGGCTCCGGAGGTTGATGGTGCTTTCAAAGCCCCGCGGAAGGAACTCTTCCAGCAGCAGTGGCAACGCCGGCAGCAGCAGCAAGGAAACCACAACCGCGATGGTCGCTGCTGCGGTTCCCAGTAGAAACAGTTGCCAGAGGACCACCTGAATCGTCTCACGCCGCTGGGCCCCTAGGCTCATCAGCACCGCCATCTCCCGGAACCGCTCTCGGAGAAAGCTCCGGAACAGGTACGCGGCGCCAATGCTTGCGAGGAAGAGCGCAATGAGGGCGATCAGGCCCAAGTAGTCATTGAGGTACCCCAGCACGCGGCCCAGGTTTTCACTGGCGTCTTCATGCGTCCGGACGCGGATGCGGTTTTCCTTGGCAAACTCGGCCTGGGCAAACGCTTCCATGTCCAGCTCAAGCTGTGCAATGTTCGGAACCGGTCCCAGCTTGTAAAGGCGCTCGTAGTTGACGCGACTTTTGTTCGTCAAGAGCCCGGTCTCTTCAACCTGAGGGAGGCCAATGTAGACCCGAGGGGCGACTCCGAAGGTGTTGAACGCGCTGCTCGGGTCTTCCAACACCGTGTCTGCAATGACGTATTCCTCCGTTCCCAGCTTGAGCGTGTCTCCAATCTTCAGCCCGAGCATGGGCAGGAGCTCCGGATAAACCCAGAGTTGTCCCTGGTCCACCAGCTGTTCCTGCACGGCGGCCGTGTCCACCTGACCCTGCTGCCCCAGCACCAACTTGCCATAAAACGGGTACCCGGACTCCACGGCCACCAACTGGATCAGCCGTGACTGTTCCGGACCGGATCCCATGGTGACAAAAGAGACCTTGCGGGTCATTTCCCAAGAGCCCGGAAGCTGGCTTTCCATGCCGGTTTGCTGCTCCTCGGTCATCGGTGCTCGAGACACCACAGCCAAGTCAGCGCCCAGAATTGCCTTGGAGTTGCGGGTCAGGTGCCGGTCCAAGGAAGTCTGGAAGGAGTCCAGCGCAATGAAGCCCGCCAGTCCCAGGGCCAGGTTGAGGATGAAAAACAGGCTGAAACGCCGGTGGTTGAACAGCTCCTTGAGCGCCAACCGGAACCACAGCCGGTGCCGGGAAGGTGGCGGATGCGGGCGCTGGTACTGCCCTGAAGACGCGTTGGACGGCAGCGGATGGTTCATTGCAACGCTCCCTGCTGCAGGGTCAATTGCCGGCCACAGCGGTCAGCCAGCTGGTTGTTGTGCGTGACCAGCACCATGGTCATTCCGGTGCGCTCCACCAGTTCAAAGAGCAGGTCAGCCACTTGGTCTCCGGTGGCTTGATCAAGGTTCCCCGTTGGCTCGTCGGCCAGCAGCAGTGCCGGCTGGATGACGATGGCGCGCGCAATCGCGACCCGCTGACACTCGCCCCCACTCATCTGATGTGGGAAGTGGTCTTCCCGGTGCGAGAGCCCCACTTCTTTCAGCGCTTGGGCGGCGCGAGCCTCTGCGTCTTCAATGCCTGCCATCTCCAGCGGAAGCGCCACGTTTTCCAAGGCGCTCAGGTGCTGCATCAGGTGGAACTGCTGGAAGATGATGCCAATGTTTTCTGCCCGGAACTGCGTCAGGGTTTCTTCATTCATCTGCACCAGCTCAGAGCCCCGGAGCTTCAAGGATCCCGAGGTCGGGTGATCTAGGCCGGCCATCAGCGACAGGAGGGTTGATTTTCCACTCCCAGATTGTCCGATGATGGCAACGGTGTCCCGTTCTTCCACATTGAGCTGCAGATCCTTGAGGACCTGAACCGGAACGGTGCTCCCTGTGTGTGCAAAGGACTTACTGAGGTTCTCGATTTGAAGAATCACGAAAAGCTCCTGAGAGAGGATCAGTATTTGAGTTTCTTCCAGTGTACTCTTCGGTTAGGCAAACGCAACGGAAGGGATGCTCTAAGTTGTTGATTTATGTTTCAGTTTGTTGCGTCTTCCGGGCATCTGTGGTGGGATGCAAGCCGCTCATTTCCTCCGGCGCCTCCCGGAGCTCTTTTTTTCCTGCATCGTACCTGAACCTCATTCTGCTCATGAAACACACCGACGTTTTAGTCATCGGTGGCGGCATCGTTGGACTGGCCACCGCCTATCAGCTGGTTCGCACCTACCCCCGTTTAAGGGTCACCATTTTGGAGAAAGAAGACTCTGTTGCGAAACACCAGACTGGGCACAACTCCGGAGTGCTTCACACGGGCATCTACTACAAGCCAGGCTCCCTCAAGGCACACAACTGCCGCGAGGGGAAGGTCCGGATGGAAGCATTTTGCGCGGAGCACCACATTCCGTTTGAACGCTGCGGAAAGGTGATTGTTGCGACTCGTGAGGAAGAACTATCGGCCCTGGAGACGATCTATCAGCGAGGACAGGCCAACGGGGTGGCGTGCGAAAAAATCACTCCGGAACGCCTCAAGGAGCTGGAACCGCACGTCGCCGGGGTCGCAGCGCTGCACGTACCGGAAGCAGGGATTACGGATTACACGGCCGTGTGTCGCTGCCTGCAGGAACAGGTGCAGGCGGCTGGGGGCGAGGTGGTTTTCGGAGCAGAGGTTGTGGCCCTGTATCCGGGGTCGCATGTGGTCGCAGAGACCACCGCAGGGGACTTTGAAGGGCGGTTTTTGATCAATTGTGCTGGCCTGCACTCCGATCGCGTCACGGCGCTCACAGAGGCCCCGGAGCACCAGATCATTCCCTTCCGAGGGGAGTACTTTGAGGTTCTTCCGGAAGCGCAGCACCTGTGCCGGAACCTGATTTATCCGGTGCCAGACCCGAGCTTTCCCTTTCTCGGGGTGCACTTCACGCGCATGATTCAGGGGGGCGTCGAGTGTGGCCCCAACGCGGTGCTGGCCTTTGCCCGTGAAGGGTACACCCGGACCACTGTGGAGTGGCGGGATTTGTTTGAAACACTGAGCTACCCGGGGTTTCTCAAGCTGGCGCAGAAGTACTGGAAGACGGGGCTGGGGGAACTCTGGCGCTCGTTCAGCAAACAGGCCTTTGTCAGTGCGCTGCAGCGCCTGGTCCCCGAAATTGAAGCCCGGCACCTTGAGGAGGCTCCGGCAGGCATTCGTGCTCAGGCCGTGTTGGCCGACGGACGGTTGGTCGATGACTTCCTGATTCAGCAGCACGCCAACGTGGTGCATGTCGGCAACGCTCCTTCACCGGCGGCCACGTCCTCGCTGAACATCGGACGCCTGATTGTGGAAACCCTGGACGATCAGCTCGCTGCCGGTTGAAGGGAAAGCGACCGGCGGAAGACCTTTTCAAAGAACTTCTTCTTTCGCTGCAGGGCCCACTCCGCGAGCATGAGGTCGCTGTTTCCAGACAGGTACAGGTGCGCATCCGTTTCAGTCACAGCAGCGCTCAGTTCCTGAACGTGCGAGTCGTGCCCGCGGTCCAGCGCATCCGCCACCCGAAGCAAAGCCGTCAACGACCGGATGCTCTGCCGCTGTTGCAGGTTCAGGCGAGCATACTCACGCTGTTTGGTCGACGGAGTTCCGGAAGCGTGGTACCGTGAGATCAGGGCGACCATCTGGCGCTCGGTGTTGGTCAAGCCCACCAGCTCCGAGTTCTGAATGAGGTACATGGAGTGATGCGGGTGGTCGGACGGTCGAATGAAGCGGCCCACGTCGTGTAAAATGGCGGCCACTTCAAAGAGGGTGCGGCACCGAGGAGAGAGCTGGTGCAGGGCTTGAGTTCCATCAAACAGCTGCAGCCCAAGGCGCCGGACGGTTTCTGCGTGGTCCATGTCGGCATTGTACTTCCGGGCGTAGTACCACGCCGAGTGCAGGATCTGTTCATGCACGTTGGTCGGCTCGGCTCCGACGACCCGCTCCAGCATTTCGTCAAGGATCCCATCTCGCAGGCCTGCTGTCGGAATGTGGAGAGCCGCGCATCCGGAGACGCGCAACAGGCTTTCAAACACCAGGACAGCCGGCAGGATCACATCCGCACGGTCCGGGTTCATGCCCAGCACCTCCTGACGTCCCTTGAGGTCATGCTTGAAGATGTGCTTCTTGACCTTCTGAAAGGCACTGCGGTCCAGCACACAGACCCCGTCCTGAAACAGAGGCCCCTGAAGCTGTTCTGCGGAAAGCTTGGCGAGCGCAGTGGCGTTTCCGCCAGTGATGATGAGGCGGTTGAGGCTGCGGAGCTTGGTGCGGGACTTAATGTAAGTCATGAACTCTGCCAGGTACGACTTGGCCCAGCGCAGGAAGACCTTCTCCTGCTCCGCCGTGTACGGGAACATCTTGAGCATCCGGACCGTGCCCACTCGGAAGGACTCGGCAAACTGAATCTCGCCATTGGTGAGGAGCGAAATCTCTAGGCTTCCCCCTCCGAGGTCCGCCATCAGGACGTTGCCTTCCTCGACAGGCACCATGCGGCCCACGGCCCGCTGCAGCAACGAAGCCTCCTTTCCGCCAGAGATGGTTTCCAACCGAATGCCGGTTTCATGCTCCAGCAGTTCAATCACCTCGTCCTGATTGGCCGTCTCCCGGATCGCGCTGGTGCAGTAGGCACAGATCTCTGAGGCTCCGTTTTGCTCAAGGGTCTTTTGGTACACCTTCAGCGCGTCCACTAGGCGCTGAATCGTCTCTTCCGACAGGAACCCCTGACCAAACACGTCTTCACCCAGACGTACAGGGGTCCGGTTTTTCTCAATCAGCTCAATGCGGCGATCGGCTGTCAGGCGGGCGCACACCATCCGAATTGCATTGGAGCCGACATCAATTGCGCCGACAATTTTCATAAGACCTCTATGCTTTGCTATACAAGACTGGATTAAGCGTAGGGTCATTGTACATCTTCATTTGCCTATACACTTTCAACCGTTTGTTCCCCTGCAATAAATCCTTTTCAAGAGTTCTCAGGCACTCAGCAAGATCAGAGCGTTGTTCTCTTAGAATAAGCAACTTAGAGTAACATTTTTCTCGGTGTGCTTGAGTAGCATCCGAACGCTCCAACTCTTCATTCATGTGGTAAATCTTCAGGGCATTAATCGAAAGGCGATCAATGATGCTTCCTGGAGTTTCACTATTCAACGGAGCCTCAGAGGCCTCTACCTCCCGTAAATGCTCGATCAGGTGCTCATCCAACTGTTCAATCAGATCATTACGCTGCTGATTCAGCTTATCAATCTTTCGCTTAACCTCCGCAATTACGGAGTCACTTGCCTCAGGGTCTCGAGCTAGATCCTCCTGGTGCCAAAGCTGATAATTTGCCCAGTTTTGGGCTGCAACCAGTGAACTCCAAGATTCTAAATCAAAGGAGTTTGTTGGAGACTGACGGTGCCAGTCCGTTACTTGCTGCTGCTGAGCCTGCAGCAGAACGTCGACTTGAATCATCATTCAGTTTTAGTAAGGGTTTGTGCAAGTGGACTGACCACTTTCCAGACTGTCTCGGTCGAAATTCCGTCCAAGCACTCCAACTGACAATTGGGGTAATGACAGTTTCGTTT
>CBFIGY010000010.1:0-94169 GCA_965662235.1 uncultured bacterium | reverse complement strand
GCCGATGTGGATGTACCCCGTTGCGCTGGCCTGTGGCAACAGCTTCATCCTCAAGCCCTCCGAAAAGGACCCTTCCGCGGCGTTGCTCATGGCCGAGCTGCTGACCCAGGCCGGGCTTCCGGACGGCGTCTTCAACGTGGTGCAGGGAGACAAGGTGGCCGTGGATGCGCTGCTGGATCATCCGGACGTGAAGGCGGTGAGCTTCGTTGGTTCCACTCCCGTGGCGCGCTCCATCTATGCGCGGGGCACCGCGAACGGCAAACGCGTTCAGGCCCTTGGTGGCGCTAAGAACCACATGGTCATCCTTCCGGATGCTGACCTAGATCAGGTGACTGATGCCCTCATGGGCGCCGCGTTTGGTTCAGCCGGCGAACGCTGCATGGCCATTTCGGTGGCGGTGCCCGTTGGTGAAAAGACTGCCGATGCTCTGATGGAACGGCTCATTCCGCGCATCGAAGCCCTCAAGGTCGGTCCGGGCACGGAAGCCGGCATGGAAATGGGACCGCTCATCACACGGGAGCACCGGGATCGGGTGGCCTCACTGGTGACCAGCGGGATCGACGAGGGAGCAACGTTGCGAGTGGACGGACGCCACCTCAAGGTGCCGGGACATGAAGATGGCTACTTCATCGGAGGGTGCCTGCTGGACCATGTGCAGGCGTCCATGCAGGTTTATCAAGAGGAAGTGTTTGGTCCGGTCCTCTGCACGGTCCGGGCGTCCAACTACGACGATGCCCTGAACCTCATCCACGCCAACCCCTACGGCAACGGCGTGGCCATCTTCACCCGCGACGGTGACGCGGCACACGACTTCGTCAGCAAGGTGGAAGTGGGGATGGTCGGTGTGAACGTGCCGATTCCGGTTCCGGTGGCTTACCACAGCTTCGGAGGCTGGAAGCAGTCGCTGTTTGGAGACCACCACATCTACGGCCCGGAGTCGGTGCACTTCTACACGCGTGTGAAAGCGGTCACCAGCCGCTGGCCGCAGGGCATCAAGGACGGCGCCGTGTTCAGCTTTCCGACCATGAACTGAGGCAGAGAGGAGGCCCGACGCCTCCTTTCCCCACAGCCCCCTCGCCGGTGGAGGACACGATCTGAGTTGCAGCAACAGGACGGGAACCGTTATCATACACCCTCCTTTTGCTTCAACTTTTTTCGGAGATAAGCCTCGTGTCGAATGTCCGTAAAACCGTGCTGGCGGGAGCCGGAGCGGCGCTTCCGGTCGTGGCAACCATTGCCGCCATTGATTTCTTGCTGGGCCTGATGGCGAACCTGTTCGCCCCGGCGCTGGTTCCCTTGACTCGTCTGATTCACGACGAGTTTCCCCAAGTGGAGCGGTTGCTCAACCTGCCTTGGGTTCAGGGGGCGCTGGCCCTGCTGATTTCCTTCCTGGGCCTTTACTTCATTGGGCTGTTTGCCCAGCGGGTGATTGGTCGGAAGCTGATGGCGCTGGTGGAGTATGTCATTTCATACCTGCCGCTGGTGAAAACCGTCTACGGGCTGATCAAGCAGTTTCTGGACTCGCTCAACACCGGTCCCTCAGGAAATCAACGGGTGGTGCTCATTCCCTTTCCCACCCCCGAGATGAAGACGGTGGGACTGGTGACCCGGACCTTTTTGGATGATGCCACGGGAAGGGAGTTGGCCGCGGTGTATGTGCCCACCACCCCGAACCCCACCTCCGGCTACCTAGAAATTGTCCCTATTGAGCACCTGACCAACACCGGATGGTCGGTGGATGAGGCCATGCAGTTCATCATCTCTGGCGGCTCAGTGGCTCCGAGTGAGATCATCTACGACCCTCCCCAATCCTAACCTCCCGCAAAAGGTGGCATGAGCGCGTCCCTTCCTTCACAGACCCAGGTCCTCATCATTGGAGGCGGCGTCATTGGCTGCAGCCTTGCGTATCACCTTACGCAGCTGGGGTGCACCGATGTGTTGCTGCTGGAACGCAAGCAGCTGACCTCCGGAACCACCTGGCATGCCGCCGGACTGGTGGGGCAGCTCCGTGCCACCAAGAACATGACCCGCCTGGCCCAGTACACAAGTGACCTCTATGCCGACCTGGAAACCCGAACCGGACACGGCACCGGCTTCAAGCAAAACGGATCCATCTCGGTGGCCACCGACCGTGAGCGCTTTGAAGAGCTGCAGCGCGGGGCCTCCATGGCCAAGTGCTTTGGCCTAGAGGTCGCTGTCATTTCTCCAGAAGAAGCCGCTGAGCGGCACCCCCTCCTCAACACGGAAGATGTCGTTGGCGCCGTTTTCCTTCCCAAGGACGGCCAGACGAACCCGGTCGATGTCACCCTTGCACTGGCCAAAGGAGCCCGACAGCAGGGCGCTACCCTCCTTGAAGACGTGGAGGTGACGGATGTTCTCACAGAAAACGGAGCTGCGATTGGCGTCCGGACCGCTGCCGGCGACATCCGGGCACAGGTCGTCGTCAACTGTGCGGGGCTGTGGGCCCGGAAGGTCGGGCAGTGGGCGGGGGTGCACGTCCCACTTCATGCCGCAGAGCACTTCTACCTGGTCACGGAGCCAATGGGCGTTCCAGACACGTTGCCGGTGCTGCGCGACCCTGGAGGCTGGTGCTACTACAAGGAAGAAGCCGGCAAGCTGCTGGTGGGTTGCTTTGAGCCGGTTGCCAAGCCCCGGACCCTTGAGAGCATTCCGGAGGACTTTGCGTTTGGTCAGTTTGCAGAAGACTGGGACCACTTTGCCCCGGTCATGGAAAAGGCGCTCCACCGCATTCCCCAGCTTGAACACGCAGGCATTCAGCTCTTCTTCAATGGCCCCGAAAGCTTCACCCCCGATGACCGCTACTTGCTGGGACCAGCTCCGGAGCTGAAGAACTTCTTTGTTGCCGCAGGCTTCAACTCGATTGGCATCCAGTCTGCTGGAGGTGCCGGAAAGGTGCTTGCCGAGTGGATCCTCAACGGACATCCTCCCATGGAGCTGTGGGACGTCGATCTGCGACGCATGCAGCCCTTTCAGTCGAACGCCCGCTACCTGCACGACCGGACCGTAGAAGGCCTGGGTCTGCTGTATGCGATGCACTGGCCCTTCCGTCAGCCAGAGACGGCCCGGGGCGTCCGGCGTTCCGTTCTGCATGACCGTTTGGCTGCCGCAGGAGCATGCTTTGGGGAAGCCGCTGGCTGGGAGCGGGCGAATTGGTTTGCCCCCGCAGGCACCGCCCCTCAGTACGAGTACAGCTACAAACGGCAGAACTGGTTTGAAGCCTCTGCAGCCGAGCATCAGGCAGTCCGGGAAGCCGTGGGCCTCTTTGACCTCTCTTCGTTTTCCAAGTTCCTGGTCCAGGGCAAGGACGCCGAGTCGTTCCTCAACCACCTCTGTGCCAACGATGTCGCGGTGCCTCCGGGATCCGTCGTCTACACCGCCTGGCTCAATGAGCGGGGCACCTTTGAGGCCGACCTAACGGTGACCCGGATGAGCGAGACCGCCTTCCTGGTGGTCAGCTCCGTTGCCACCCAAACCCGGGACCGGGCCTGGCTGGAGCAGCACCTTCCAGAAGACGCCCGCTGCACCCTCACCGATGTTACCTCCGGCTGGGTCACCTTGAGCGTCATGGGACCTCGGTCTCGGGAGCTGCTGCAGGCGCTGACGCCGGCGGACCTTTCCAATGAAGCCTTTCCGTTTGGAACAGCCCAGGAGATTGAAATTGGCTACGCCCGGGCTTGGGCACTGCGGGTGACGTATGTCGGGGAATTGGGATGGGAGCTGTATTTGCCCACGGAGTTTGCTCAGCAGGTGTTCGACCTCCTGCAGACGGAAGGCACTCGTTACGGCCTGAAGCTCGCCGGCTACCACGCCCTCAATTCCTTGCGACTGGAAAAGGGGTACCGTCACTTCGGACATGACATTGCCGATGACGACACACCGCTGCAGGCAGGGCTCAGCTTTGCTGTGGCCTGGGACAAGCCCGGGGGCTTTTTGGGAAAAACAGCCCTGCTCCGCCTCCGGGAAGACGGTCCGCCCCGGCGACGGCTGGTGCAGCTTGCTCTGGAGGATCCGGAGCCGCTGCTGTATCACAACGAACCCATCTGGTGTGAGGATCGGATTGTGGGAGAAACCACCTCAGGCATGTACGGACACACGCTGGGCACCTGCCTGGGCATGGGGTACGTCACCCTCGACGAACCCGTCACGGCAGCAGCACTTGCAGCCCGGACCTTTGAGGTGGAAGTGGCTGGCGTCCGTTACCCCGTCCGGGTGTCGCTGAAGGCGTTTTATGACCCCCGGTCGGAGCGCGTCCGTGGTTGAGCCGCAGAAGAGAGCCTCATGATGCGCTTCCGGGAGTGGATCTCCACCCAGCCCTACCTGCTGCTAACGCTGGTCCCGCTGTTCTGGGCCGGAAACGCGGTCACCGCCCGGGGGGTCAACGAGTTGATCTCCCCCATCACCCTTGCGTGGATCCGCTGGATGGTGGCCCTGGCCCTCCTCACGCCCTTCGCCTGGTCGCACCTGAAGCGCGACTGGCCCATCATCCGGACCTCCTGGCGCCTGCTGCTGCTGCTCTCGGTGCTGGGGATCACCACCTTCAACACCCTCTTTTACGTTGCTCTGCAGACCACACAGGCCATCAACGCGGCGTTGCTCCAGACTGCAGGGCCAGCAGTGATCCTGGTGCTGTCCTGGTGGTGGTTCCACGAACGCGCCGGGCTGAAGCAGTGGTCCGGACTCCTGCTCTGCTTTTCAGGGGTGCTGCTGGTGCTGTTTCGCGGCAGCTGGGAGGTGCTGCTCCGTTTCGAGCTGGTGCCCGGTGACCTGTGGCTGATTCCGGCAGTCATTTCCTATGCTTCTTACTCCACGTTGCTCCGCATCAAGCCCCGGATTCACCTGCTGAGCTTCCTTTCCGTCACCTTTGCCCTCGGAGGCGGATTGCTGACGCCCCTGATGGTTCTGGAGTGGAATTGGTATGGGTTGCCGCACTGGAGCCCTGAGGCGGCATGGGCGGTCGGATACGTGTCCATCTTCCCCTCCATCTTGGCGTACCTCTGCTGGAACCGAGGAATTGAGTTGATTGGCCCCAGCCAGAGCGGCCTCTTTCTGAACCTGGTCCCGGTCTTTGCGTCTCTGCTGGCAGTGGTGTTTCTGGGGGAGCGCTTTCAGTGGTTTCACGCGCTGGGAATGGTGCTGATCATTGGGGGGATGCTGCTGTTCCGGAAGAAGCCTCCTGCTCAGCGGGCCGACGTGCCTAGCTGACGCGCAGGAGCCGCTCCACCTCTAGGTAGGCCTTCAGGGTCTCCTCAAGCTCCTTGCGGATGGGACTCTTGCCTCTGCAGGTGTCGAGCACAAAGTAGGCGGTTCGGAGCACCGCTTCAGTGTTGGGGTGCTTGGGAATGGACTGGAAGCTCATGTAGCGGTCCAGGTTCCGGGTTTGGGGGGTGCTGCGGTCCAGCGTCACCGTCCACAGCTCCGATTGAGTGGCCAGCTCGACCTTCGACTTCAGCGTGGATTCCTGCCAATACTGCACCGCCAGCACGCACAGTTTCACTAGGAGCCGAAGCCGCTCCTCCTCTTCCGCCTTCTTTGGAGTCCCCAATCCTGACCGCCTCTTCTGCTTGTAAGTAGGAAAGTCACTATTTTAGAAAGGGGAGGCGGCTTTCTCAAATGGAAATACTGCTCTTTCCGGAGACCTGCTTCCTCCAAGCAGCTGTTTGATTTTTTTATCTATTTCAAATTATTTCCCTTGAACAGGACAAATGCCGGCGCTGGATCAAGGAGACTGCAGCGCGGCTGAGAGGAGCGTGACTTGGGTCCGTACGACCCGGGAGGGAGCCTCGGAAGGAGGCTCTGGGCGGGGATTCAGCGTTGCTGAGCAGCAGCAGACATTTCTTTCCCCAGCTGGGAAAGCCCGGGAAACTCTTCGGTCCCCGCGAAGTTGCTCAGCCCCTTGAGGGCGTAGGACTTCTTGTTTTCGACCGCGTAAGAGAGCGCCGTTTGGATCTTCTGAAAGATCTCTTTCTGATCGTCTCCGACCCCTGAGTGATTGAACTCCACAGCACTCCGTCCGGCTCGCTCCGGATCCTCTAGGCACAGCGACACCATGACGCGCATGGCATGCACCAGCGCAGCCTCCATGCCCTTGAGTTCCTTTGCGCTCTCGCTCAGCGCCTGATAGGCGTCCCGGAGGTAGTCGGTGGCTAGGCCCAGCTGTTTGGTAAGCAAAGAGGTTTCTGCAAACTGAATCAGGCCCTTGCCCTTCTTGACCTTGTAGTGGTTGGCCCAGGGCCATTCCTGTGAGGCCAGGGTGTGGTTCGTTTCCAAGACGGCCTTCCAGCACGTGATGCCCTGCTCCAGGTCGCGGTTTGTCACCTCCCAACGCTCCTGAGACGACAGGTTCTTGGCAATGCGGCGCTGTGGAATGCTGGCCATCCAGTTGTTCCGGAACCTCGGTGGCAAAGGGAAGGGGTTCACTTCGTTGCCAACCACATAGACAAAGTCACCATCCTCCGAGGCAAACATGCACTTGGGACACAGCGAGGCCATGTAAGCCTGGAAGGGGAGCCCGTTGGACGTCAGCTTGTCTGGAAGGAGGCTGGGCAGACCAAAGAGGTTGTAGCTGAGCACTTCGTGATCGTGTGGCCAGAAGAGCACCTCACGGTCTCCGCAGACCTTACAGTGCCCTTTGGCAGCCGTGATTTCCTTCAGAAAGGGAGTCTTCACCACCTCTGGCTTACCGTTCTCATAACGGTGGGGAAAGATGTGGTGCAGCACCCCATGGCTCACGCGCAATGCGGTTTGGAACCGGACGTGAATGATGTACTTTCCGGGCGCCTCCTGACTGGCCTTGATGCGGTCGACAACGGCGCTGATGGGGCTGTAGGAAACCAGGCCCTTGCCCTCTTCCTTGGAAGGCTCCACCACCTCGAGCTGCAGGCGTTCCTCCGATTCGAGCGAAAACTCTGTCAGCAGGGCGCAGTAGGTCTGGGTCCACGCCAGGCCGATGGCCCGCTGGTTGACCTTCTTGGCGACCACCCGGACGTTGAGGGACGCTGTGAGGCCCTTCTCCACGCGCTCCAAAACAAGGTCGGTCACGCTTTCCGGAAGCCCCAGCAAGCGGCTCATGCGGTGCAGGGTGCGCTCTTCGTTGCGCGCCAAGGCGCCATCCGATCCAGCAATCTGGGTCAGGGTCTTGAGGACCTCAAAAGCCTCGGCTTTCGGCAGAGCGATTTTTTCCAGATTGGGAGACTTCAGGTTCTTGAGACACGCCACCAGCTCTTTCGCCTTCTCCACCTCAACCAAGTTGATGATCCGGAGGCGAAAGGCTTCAATCTCGTCGGGGCTGACCTCACCATCGGAGAGGATGATCCCCACCATGGCACTTGCCATCCAATTACGGGCATTTAAGGAAAGTTCGTGCGGTTCCATCTAAATTTTCTCAAGTTGAGGACAGCTGCCTTAGCAAGGCGACCCCTCAAAATCGGTCGCGGACGGTGACAGCAGCGGGAGATGCGCCGGTTCAGTTCATGGCGCCTTCTCGGTTAAGCAGGTTTACTTAAGTTAATCGGGACTTGCAACGGTTTTACGATAACCGCGACAGGTCTGCTGAGCCTGGGCTATTTGCTGGCGCAGCACCTGTCCGGCCTCCCGGAAGGTCTGGAGCTGTTGACGCAAAAACGTCACCTGAGCGGTCACCTGTTCCGGTGCAGGGCTTCCCAGATGTTGCCGTTCTGCCAGCAGGCTGACTGGATCCTGCAGGCGGGCGAAGGCCTCAGCGGGTACCTCCTGCTCGTGTCCAGCTTCCTGCAGGGCTTGCTGCAGAGCCTCTCGTGTGAGCTGGGGGCTGGGTTCCGAAAGACGGACCGCCGTCGCAAGGACGTTGTAGCACTCCCGGAACGGCAGGTTCAGGCCCCGGGCCAGCCAGTCGGCAACGTCCACAGCATTCATGAAGCCCACCAGGCACTGCTCCCGCATCTGCTCCTGCTGCACCGTCAGCGAACTCACCACTCCTGTCAGCAGCTCCGGGGCCTCCTCGCACTCCCGGACCAGGTCCATGATGAGGTACTTGGTGGCCTGAGTGTCTCGGTTGTAGCCACTAAGGGCGCCTTTTTGGATGCCCAGGAGGCTCATCAGGTAACCATGCGCCAGCGAGGCCTTGGACTTGATGACTTCGGCAAAGTCTGGGTTCTTCTTCTGAGGCATGATGGACGAGCCCGTGACAAAGGTATCATCAAGCCGTAACATGCCGGCATACGGGAGGCTCAGCACAATCAGATCCTGTGCAACGATGCTCAGGCGGTTCATCAGCATGGCAGCAGCCTGAGCCAGCTGCGCTTCGTTTTCCCAACGACTTGTGATGCAGTCAAGTGTGTTCAGCTCCACCTGCTCAAAGGCCAGGAGCTCGCGGGTCCGGTTGCGGTCCAACGGCCAAGAGGTGCCAAAGGAGGCCGCTGCCCCCAAGGGGTTTCGGTTGACCAGCCGCACCGTCAGCAGCAACCGCTCCAGGTCCCGGAGCAGCCCCTGTGCGTAGGAGCAAAGCCAGTGTCCCCAGGTGGTGATCATCGCAGGCTGGTAGTGGGTGAACCCGGGCATCACCGTTTGCGTGTGCTGTTCAGCTTGCTCCAGCAACACCTCGGTCAGGTGGGTCACCGACTCCAGAAGCTTCAGGCCCACGTCCCGGAGGTAAAGCCGAGTGTCACACGCCGTCTGGTCGTTGCGACTGCGACCGATGTGCATGCGCCCTCCTGCTTCAGCGCCCTGGGTGGCCGTCACAAAGGCTTCCACGTTGATGTGCACATCTTCCTTGGCCGGATCCAGCGTAAAGCGACCGGCCGCATGCTCGGCTTCCAGCTCGTCCAGCCCCTGCAGAATGCCCTGCAGCGCCGTTAGCGGAATCAGCTTCTGCTCATAAAGCATGATGCTGTGAGCCCGGTTGGTCCAAAGGTCATAGGGAATGAGCACCTCATCAGCCATTGGCAACGGGCGCACATCACGTCCGGCACAGAAGAGCACGTTGGTTTCGGCAGGGGGACGACTGAGGTGACTGCCCCAGACCTGATTTTTTGACACGACGGCAATAATTTTTGAGGGTGATTCAGTGAACGCCTTTTTTCAAAAGGCTGATCATGATGCGCAATCCACTGAAAATTTGCAATCTTTTGCCCACTCTCTGAGTCATTCCTTATTTTTGCGGAAAATTCGGAAAATTTAGGGGCTTCCGCCTTTGGAAGGAGCCTGCGGGTTTCAGATTGTTGTTCTCCCTCAGTCTCAGTACACTGGAAAATTCGGGGCTCCTGCCGCCCTGACCTTATGGCGTCAGCCCTTGTCACATTCTCCCAATCAGCCGCACCCGTCCCCTTCTTATGACCACCGATCGTGTCTACAACTTCAGCGCCGGTCCAGCGATGTTACCGGTTCCTGTCATGGAACAGGTTCAGCAGGAATTCCTGAACTTCAATGGCCTGGGCGCCTCCGTTATTGAGATCAGCCACCGGTCCAAACCGTTTGTGCAGGTAGTCGAAGAAGCCGAGGCCCTCTTCCGGGAACTAACGGGGTTGCCCCAGTCGTACCGGGTGCTCCACATGCACGGAGGCGCGCAGATGCAGTTTTCCTGTGTTCCTCTGAACCTGCTCCCCCTGCAGCCCGCCCGCAAAGGGGCCTACCTGATCACCGGCAAGTGGGGCGAATTGGCCGAAAAGGAAGCCCGCCGCTATGGCACCACCACCATCGCCCTCAGTGGAAAAGACGAAGGGTACCGCACCATTCCCGCCTGGGACCCCGCACAGCTGGATCCAGAATCCAGCTACGCTCACCTGACCACCAACAACACCCTTTACGGGACCCAGTGGCACGAGCTTCCAGACACCGGCTCCATTCCCCTTGTCGGAGACGCCACCTCTGAGATGCTCTCGCGCTTCCTGCCCTGGGAGCGGTTTGGAGTGCTCTACGCGGGCCTGCAAAAAAACCTGGGCCCTTCCGGATCCTGCCTGGTTCTGGTTCGAGACGACCTGCTGGGTCAGGCGCTTCCGGAAACCCCGAAGCTGTTGGACTACCAGCTGTTTGCGGCCCAGAACTCCATGCCCAACACGCTGAACACCTTTGCCGTCTATGTCTTCAAGCGGGTGCTGGAGTGGATGAAGGCCGAGGGCGGCATTCCTGAAATGGAACGGCGCGCCCGCGCCCGCGCCCAGTGCCTGTATGAGGTGCTCGACTCCTCCTCCTTCTACCAGGCGGTTGCGGCCACCGCAGACCGTTCCTTGATGAACGTGACCTTCCACCTGCCGTCTGACGAGCTCCTCCAGCGGTTCCTGCAGGAAGCCAACACCGCCGGTCTGACCGCACTGGCAGGTCACCGAGACGTCGGAGGCGCCCGCGCTTCCATGTACAACGCCATGCCGCTCGAAGGGGCTCAGGCCCTTGCCGCCTTCATGCGGGAGTTTGAGCGGCGCAACGGTTAATTCCTTTAGAGCACTATGGGACACGGACACCACCACGGAAGCCTCGACTCGCACGAACTAACCCGAGAAGCCAACCGCATCACCTGGATTGGCCTCGTCTGCAACCTGCTGCTGGCCATTGCCAAGAGCGTTGGGGGCGTCCTCGCCGGATCTGCAGCGCTGGTTGCCGATGCTGGGCACTCCTTCTCCGACCTCCTTTCGGATGGCGTCACGCTTTGGGCCGTCCGCATGTCCCGCCGTCCCCGAGACGAAAACCATCCCTACGGGCACGGGCGCTTTGAAACGCTGGGCTCCCTCATGGTGGCTCTGCTCTTGCTGCTGACCGGCATCGGCGCCGGACTGCACGCCTACGAAAACCTGAGCGCCCCGCACGTTCCCGGAAGCCTAGCGCTCTGGATGGCTGCCCTCTCCATTGGGGTCAAGGAAGCCCTGTTCTGGGGAACCTGGGCAGTGGGCAAACGCCAGAACAGCCGGGTGCTCATTGCCAACGCCTGGCACCATCGCTCCGATGCGCTCTCGTCGGTGGCCGCGTTTGCTGGCATCGGGGGGGCGATGCTGGGGTATCCGTTTCTCGACTCGGTGGCCGGCTTCCTGGTGGCCAGCTTGATCATCATGGTCGCGTGGGAAATCGGCCGAGACAGCGTCCGGGAGCTCACCGATGAGGCGCTTGAGGATGAGGTTACGGAACGCATCCACGAACTCATCAAGCAGGTGGAAGGCGTCTGTAGCTTCCACCAGGTCCGGGTCCGGCGCATGGGGTCCCACCTGCTTGTGGACATGCACGTGGAGGTCGGGCGCCTGATGACCGTCTCTGCCGCCCACCAGGTTGCAGAGCGCGTCCGCTGGGTGATCCTTGACTCCATCTCAGAGGTCAACGAGGTGCTGGTGCACGTGGACGCTGAAGACGACATTGAAGAGGACGTGCAGCGCATGATGCGTCCGCAAAACGAGATTGAGCAAGACCTGCGTCAGGCCCTGAAGCAGGTTCCAGAGGTCCTAGGGGTCACCCACATCTTCTGTCACTTCCTCAACCAGCGCCTGACGGTGCAGGTGAACCTGATCATGGATGCCGAACTCCGCATTGCAGAAGCCCAGCAGGTTGCCGAGCGGGCCCGGGGAGTGATTGAGGCCATCGATGACATTGATGCCGCAGACATCCACCTGGAGCTGCATGACGGCGGAGTGGGGCATGACCAGATGCTCACCGACGCTCAGACGTCCTCAACGGCTCCGGAACCGGAACCCGCCAAGGTTCCCTACGCCGAAACCCTCACCTGAACCCCGGAAGTCCTCACTTCCGGCGATCCTTACCACGACAGGGGCAACGTCAGACAGCAACAATACTCATGCTGGAACACACCTTCATTCACATTCCGGGCATCAGCCCACAACGCGAGGTCGCCCTCTGGAAGTCCGGACTGCTCAGCCACGAAGCCGTTCTCAGCGCCGAGGCGCTTCCCTTTGGCACCACCCTCAGCGAAACCGTCCGGACCTGGTCGCAGCAGAGCCACGACGCCTGGACGACGCACAACACCCGTTTCTTCTGGGAGCACCTTCCCAGCGCTGAATCGTGGCGCCTCTTCGGTTCCCTCCACGAAAATGTGGCGTACCTCGACATTGAAACCACCGGGCTCGGCTCTAATGCAGAGGTGACCACCGTCTGTGTCTTCAACGGGAAGCAGGCCAAGGCCTACATCAACGGAGAGAACCTTCACGAATTTGCCCGGGACATTGAAGCGTTTGACCTGCTGGTGACCTTCAACGGCAAGACCTTTGACCTGCCCGTCCTCCGGAACTTCTTTGGCATTCCCCTCGACCACGCCCACATCGACCTGCGGTACCCGCTCAAGCAGCTGGGCTACAAGGGGGGGCTCAAGTCGATTGAACGCCAGCTGGGAGTGCAGCGGGGAGACGCCTTGGAAGAGGTAGATGGCTACACCGCAGTGCTCCTCTGGCAGAAGTACAAGCGAACCCAGGATCCAAAGATTCTGGATACCCTGCTTGCCTACAACATGGCCGATGTCCTCAACCTGGAAACCCTGATGATTGAAGTCTGGAACCGCAAGGTGCAGACGCTTCCCATCAGCGCTCCCTTTCCGGCACCAGCCGATTTCCCCAACCCCTATATCGCGGATGCCAAGGTGCTGCGCAAGCTGCGTTACTGGCGTTAACCCGTGCTGGAAGCTCCCATGACGGTTCCCCCTCTTCCTTTTTCCCGAGTCGGCCTCATTGGTGCCGGAGCCATGGGACGTGGCATTGCCCAGGTGATGGCCCAAGCCGGTGCCACGGTCCTGCTCTTTGACACTCACGCGCCACAGGTTGCAGAAGCCCGGGACTTCATTGAGCAGATGCTCAAACGCGCCGTCGAAAAGGGACGCCTCACGGTCGAAGCCGCCGCCCGTACCCTAGAAGGCCTGCAGCCCGCTCCGGACCTAGAGGCGTTGAAGGACTGTGACCTCATCGTCGAGGCCATTGTCGAGGACCTAGCGGTCAAGCAGCAGCTCTTTGCGCAGCTGGAAGCCCTTGTCTCCGACACCTGTGTCCTTGCCACAAACACCAGCTCCCTGTCAGTCACCCAGATTGCTGCCGGATGCCGCCGTCCGGAACGGGTGGCCGGGTATCATTTTTTCAATCCGGTGCCCCTGATGAAGGTGGTCGAAGTCATTGGCGGACAGCGGACCGCTCCGGAAGTGCTTGAGCCGCTCAAGGCATTCGCCCGGAGCTTTGGGCATACGCCGGTGCAGGTGGAGGACTCTCCGGGATTCCTCATCAACCATGCCGGCCGTGGGCTCACCACCGAAGGCCTCCGGATTCTGCAGGAAGGCGTCGCGTTGCCGCACGAGATCGACCGCATCATGCGGAAGCGAGCCGGATTCCGGATGGGCCCCTGTGAGCTGCTGGACCTGACCGGCCTCGATGTTTCCCATCCGGTGATGGTGCAGATCTACGAGCAGTTCTTTCATGAGCCCCGCTTCCGTCCCACCCCGCAACTGGCCCGCCGGCACGCTGCCGGACTCCTCGGACGGAAAACACACGCCGGCTTCTACACCTATGAAAACGGCCAGCAGCAGCTTCCGGACACCCGAACCTTTCCACGCCCGGCAACGCTCCCGGAAGTGGGACCCGTGTGGGTGAGTCCCCGGAATCCGGAACGGGCGAGCCGCGTGCAGGAGGCTCTGGAAGCCGCCGGCGTGACCTGTCTCTCAGATCCGACTCCGGAGGCGCTGTGCCTGATCACCCCTCTGGGCTGGGATGCCACGACCGCATTGCTGGACGAAGGCCTGAACCCAGCTCAAACCGTTGCTGTGGAAACCCTTCTGCCTCTGGACACGTGCTGCACCCTGATGGGGAACCCCCTCCTTGATCCCACTTTTCGCGCCCGGGCGGAAGCAGCATTCACCACTCCCGAACGCGAAGTGGTCTTCATTCGAGACAGCCCCGGCTTTGTTGGCCCCCGTATTCTGGCTGCTGTCATCAACACCGCCTGCGAACTCGCTCAGCAACGCATTGCCACACCAGAGGACATCGACCTTGCCGTCCAACGGGGTCTCGGGTATCCTCTAGGGCCGCTTGGCTGGGGAGATCAGCTGGGCCCTGCGAACCTGCTGAACCTGCTGGAGGCGTTGCATGCCTGCACTCAGGACCCTCGGTACCGCCCCAGTCTGTGGCTGCGGAGACGCGCCCAGCTGAAGGCCTCCCTGACCCTTGCCGAGTAACCCCTGACCCAACGCAGGATGCAGAAGCGTGTTTTCTTGTTTCTTTGGAAAAAACGCATCAGAATAAACGCTTTTATCCTTACGCCGAAGAAAGGCGTTGCTCTCCTGGCTGGAGCCTTTTTCTTCACGCGGCACACAACGCTACTTCCGAATTTCCACAATGAAAAAATGGTTCCTGTTGCTGGGAAGCCTCTGGCTGCTCGGCGCCCCCCTCTTCGCTGACAACCACCCCTACCGCGTGGGCATCGTCCCCCAGCAATCTGCAAGCGAACTGGCAAAGGTCTGGATCCCCATCCTCCAGTACCTGGAGCAGCAAACGGGGCTCAAGCTTCAGTTTCAGACCGCCAAGGACATTCCCACCTTTGAAGACCGAGTGTTTGCACAGGAGTATGACCTTGCCTACATGAACCCCTACCACTATGTGGTGTTCTCTGAAAAACCGGGGTACCAGGCGTTTGCCAAGGAGAAGAACAAGTCCATCACCGGATTGATTGTGGTCCGTCAGGACTCAGAGGTACAGAGCCTTGACGCCTTGACCGGCAGCACCTTGGCTTTTCCGTCGCCGGGCGCCTTTGCGGCCAGCGTGCTGCCCCGCGCCAACCTGACGCAGATGGGCATTGACTTCACCCCGCAGTACGTTTCCTCTCATGACTCCGTTTACAAGGCGGTGGCCAAGGGTCTGTTTCCCGCCGGAGGAGGCATCTACCGGACCTTCCGGAACATGCCCGCCGAGGTGCAGTCCCAGCTCCGGGTGCTGTGGGAGACCCGCAAGTACACCCCCCACGCCTTTGCGTCTCGTCCCGGAATGGCTGCTGCCGATGTGCAACGGTTGCAAGCGGCCATGATCGCCATGCACCAGAACCCGGAGGGGCGCCCACTGCTGGATGCCCTCGGCTTCAAGAATGGCCTAGAAACTGCTGAAGACGCACAGTGGGATGACATCCGGAGCCTGAACATCACCCTGCTTGACAAGTACCTGAAGTAACCTCAGCGCCTGACGCCACTTGTCCTTTCGCCTGAAGACCATCCTCGGCATCGCCCTCATTGAGTCGGTGGCCCTGACGATTCTGATCTGGAGCAGCCTCAGTTCGCTCAAGACCTCTCATGAGCAGGAGCTGATCCGCTCCAGTCACACCGCCGCCCAGCTCTTTGCGAGCATGACCAAGGATGCCGCTCTCTCGTATGACCTCGCGTCCCTGGAGAGCTTTGTGGAGGACGTTCTGCAGAACCGCGGACTCGTTTATGCCCGGGTGATTGGAGGAGGGCAGGTGCTGGCGGAAGGAGGCGATGCCACACTGCTCAGCCGGCCCTTTCAGGCGGATGCTGGGATGGATGCCATCACCGACAGCGTCTTTGACACCTCGGCTGAGCTGCAGGAAAGTGGACGCACCATTGTCCGGGTAGAGCTTGGGTTCTCCACACAGGAGATTGAAGCGGTGCTGGCCAACGCCCGGCAGGAGACGCTCCTGATTGCGGCGCTGGAGCTGTTCCTCTCGGCCATGCTTTCCCTGCTGTTTGGCATCTACCTCACCCGGAACCTGCTGAAGCTTCAGGAAGCCTCTGGTCGCATTGCTGCAGGAGACTGGAATCACCGCATCCCGGTTTCCGGCAAGGACGAGTTTCAGCAAACGGCTGTGGCCTTCAACAAAATGACCCAGGAGCTGCAGCAGCTTCAGGTGCAGCAAAAGGCGACAGAAGACGACCTCCGCCGGGCGTACGATGAGCTCCGGAACGCCCAGAGCATGCTGGTGCAGTCTGCCAAGCTCTCTGCCATTGGCGAGCTTGCCTCAGGCATTGCCCATGAGATCAAGACCCCGCTGGGAGCCATCCGCATGAACGCGGAGCTGCTGAAGATGACGTATTCCACCAATCCTCAGAAGTTTGACCCGGCCCCCAAACTGAGCTCCATTGAGCAGATGGTGGACCGCTGCACCGCCATCATCAACCACATCCGCAACTACAGCCGCCGGAGCGAAAACGAGCCCCTCAACCGGCATGCCATCAACACCATCCTCGACAACACCCTGCTGATGGTCGGACCCCAGCTCCGGAAGGACGGTGTCTCGCTGGAACTGGAGCTGGCTCCGGATCTTCCGGAAATCCGTTGCAATGAGATTCAGCTGGAACAGGTGTTCACCAACCTCATCAACAACGCCCGGGACGCCATGGAGCACCGGTCAGAGAAGGTCATCACGCTGCGGACGCAGTCTGGAGAAAACGGGGTCTGGGTGCAGGTGCAGGATACCGGAACCGGCATTCCTGCTGAGATGCAGGAGAAGATCTTCGAGTCGTTCTTCACCACCAAGCCTGCCGGAAAGGGAACCGGACTGGGCCTCTCGATTACCCACGCACTCATCAAGCAGCACCGCGGGCACATCTCGGTAGAAAGTCGCAACGGAGGCGGGACCACCTTCAAGGTGTTCCTGCCGCTGGATCCGACCCGCATTGAATCCGTGGAGGCCTAGCCATGGGGCTGTTTCCTGGGTGGAGTCCTCTGCTGGCCGTGGCTTTGGGAGGAGCCTGTGGCGCCACTTCCCGGTACCTGGCCACGCGGGCCGTCAATCAGTGGTTGGGGAGCTTCCTGCCTTATGGCACGCTGCTGGTCAACGTTTTAGGATCCTTTCTACTCGGGGCCCTGGCCCTGACCTTTCGAGAGCGCTTGGAGCTGCGTCCGGAGGTTCAGCTGCTGCTGACCACTGGCTTCATGGGCGCCTTCACCACGTTCTCAACCTTCAGTCTGGAAACCTGGCTCCTCGCCCTCGACGGGGCATGGGGACGGGCCCTTCTCAATATCAGCTCCAACCTGATCCTCTCCCTGCTCGCCTGCGGACTGGGCATCTGGCTCCTGCGGCCGAGCCCCTGAAACCCACCTTGCGGTAACGTTCAGAAAGCCGGCCTGCGGGTTCTAGCAGGAAGACCGACTAAAGCGCCTGTCCGCGATAGCGCCTCAGCAGCAGCACTGCCCCAAACAGCACCGCCCCAATCGTCCAGGCCACCAGGTGCCGGTAGTCGGTCCAGAAGTCAACTCGGAACAGTTCCAGCGGAGTCCAGATGAGGTTGATCGTGTTGGGATCTCCATAGCGGCTGCTGAAGCTGTAGTAGTGACTGATGGCTCCAGAGAGGTCCACCAACCAGCGGGGCACCTGGCTCAGGTTGGAGAGCGCGCCTTCCAGCAGACCCAGCCCGACCCACGGAAGCACCGCCCACAGCAGCGGAAGCTTGCCTGCCACCATGGATGCCAGCAGCAACCAACAGGCAAGCGGCACCAGCCAGATCGCAAACAGCGGAATCGAAAACCACAGCTCGCCCACGTACTGAAACAGCTGGGTGGACTCCAGCAACCAGCCCCAGGGCAGGTCACTCGTCAAAGACGTTGTGGGAATGCAAATGGCCAGCGTGAGCGTCAGGGAGACCAGAAAGGCCAGCACATAGAGCAACGGAATCACCAAGACTCCAAACAGCAGCTTCGCCAGCAGCGTCTGCAGGTCTGAAACCGGGAGCGAGCGCCAGAAGATCACCGAACGGTCCTTGCGCTCATCATAGAGACAGGCCAGCAGGTACAGCAGCTGAACCAGGGTTCCTACCAAAAAGAAGGGCCAGTACCACAGGCTCACCAGGCTGTGCCCGGCTTCCTGAAGCTGGCTGAGGCCTTCAGCTCCTAGCTCGTTCTGCAGCCGCTGCAGGTCCAGGGTCTGCCCGTTGACCTCCAGCGCATTGGAGAGTCCAGAAAGGAGCAGTCCGCTGACCAGCAGAAACCACACCCCGGCCAGCACCACCGGCGTCACCACGGTCGAGTTACGGTGTTCCCAAAACTCCCGGAGCAGGAGCATTTTCCAAAAAGTCAGATTCATCCCTGCCTCTGTTGTTCAAGGGTCGCGACAAAGATGGTCGCCAGGTCGGCTTGACGGACCGATCCATACGGCGCCAGCGCTTCCGGATCACCGCCATCGAAGAGCAGCAGCGTCCGTTCCGTCAGTTTTTGCGTGTAAAGGGGCTTCAGGCCCTGAGCGGCTTCCAGGTGTTCCGGGGCCACCTCCAGGCTCAGGTAGCGCTGACGGAGGTCGTCCAGCGACTCCTGCAGGAGCAGCTTTCCGTCACTCAGAAACGCGGTGTGGGTCAGAATCGGCTCCACCTCTTCAATCTGGTGAGAGGTGATGAGAATGCTTTTTTCAGGACCATAGCCCGCGGCCACAAGGTCTTGGTAGAAGCGCTTGCGGACCACCGCATCCAGCCCCAGGGTTGGCTCATCAAGGATGTAGAGACGGGCGTCAATGGCCAGCACCAGCGAAAGGTGCAGCTGCGCCAGCATTCCCTTCGAGAGCTCCTTGACCCGAGCCTGCAGGGGCAGGTTGTTTTGTTCCAGCAGGGTCCGGGCCTTCTCTTCCGAGAAGCGGGGGTGCACCGCGGTGAGGTAGCGCACAGATTGCTCCAGCCGCATCCAACGGGGCATGACCGCCACATCGGCAACATACGCCACCTCCTGCAGCAGCTGCGCCCGCTGACGCAGGGGATCCTGCCCCAGCACCTGCACCGTTCCCTCACAGGCGCTCAGGCCCAGCAGTGACTGAATCAGGGTCGTCTTTCCGGCACCGTTTGGACCAATCAGGCCCAGGACCTGTCCGGAAGGAAGGGTAAAGTCTAGGTTCTGAAGCACGACCTTGGCCCCATAGCGTTGGCTGAGGCCTCGGGCTTCAATCAGATTCATTCGTCCTCATGGGTTCAGGGTTCAGCCTGGCGGTGGGCTCAGGCAGTTTGGGTTAGCGTAACGTTGATCTGGGGGCAGTTGCAGTCCAAAGTACACCCGGGTTCCTCACAGAGGTCAGCGGCCGGTGGTTAAAAAAGAGCATCTTGCACTTGAACCTTTCCCAGACACCGCCTAAAAAAGAATCACTCTTCACCCGCTACAAACTTAAGAGGTGTTTTCGGAAGAAACCACATGGTCTTCCACTCAAACTTGTGTCGCTGCCAGCCGAGGTACGACCCGCTGCTTGCAGGAATCCGGTGGATCCTGGCAGGCCTCCTGTTGTTGTCTGCCGACCTCTTGAGCGGTCAGCCCCTAGAGGTCACTCAGGAGCCGATGCCCCTTGGCATCCACCTGGAACTCTTAGAGGATCCTACTCGGAAGCTCACCCTGAAGGACGTGCGTCAGGAACCGTGGGCCGGCCGGTTCACCCCCAGCACCACCTCGGTTCCCAACTTCCCGCCCACGGAGTCCGCCTGGTGGGCACGAGTGACGGTGCATCATGCGAGAGCCCAGCCCCTGAAGCGGTTGCTGGAAGTTGGCTCCACCCGCAACCACACCGTTCACCTGTACCAGCTGCATCCGGATGGCGCTCTCACCGAGCAGTCCCTCACGGACGCTACTCCGTTGAACGAACGTCCGTATCCCAGCGCCTATGCCGTCTTTCCCGTCACCTTGGCTCCTCAGGCAGCCACCACCTTCTACCTCCGGGTAACGGCCCTCGAGCCCCTCTCCATGCCGGTCACGCTCTGGGAGCCTCAGGCGTTTGGAGGCCGAGACAAGAACCTGATCCTCCTCTACGCCTTGGTGCTCGGCGTGATGCTGGTCATGGCGGTCTATCACCTGTCTTACCTCCTGGTCCTGAGGGACCTGGAGCTGCTGGGATACGTGGCCACCCTCATCGCCCTTACTGGCTTCCTCACCTTCCGGGACCGGGTCATTCTGGAGTTTCTTCCCGATACCGCCATCTTCAGCCCCCGCTTCACGCTCTTTTTTTCGCAGGCCATTGTCGTCTTCCACTCGCTGTTCATGTACACCTTCCTGCGGGTCCGGGAGCATCAGCCGCACCTCACCAAGTGGTACCTTGCCAGCCTGATCCCCATGGTTTACTGGGCCGCAGGCGCCTTCTTCCCGGTGGAGTACCTGCACCATGTGATGGTCTTCATCCTCATCGCTCCGCTGCCCAACGCCGTGATGACGCTCTCCTTCCTCGTTGGCGCCAGCCGGCGCCTGCACAGCTGGGACGTCCGCTTGGCGTTCATTGGTCAGGTGACCTCCTTTGTGACCGGAATCATGGAAGTCCTCAGCTTGCAGGGCGTCTGGGAAAATGCATGGATCCGCGACAACATCTTTCCCCTGGGCTTCACCCTGCAGGTGCTGTTTTACGCCTACGCCCTTGCGGAACGCACCCGTGTGCTGCGCATTGAAAAGGAACAGGCTCAGCTGCAGCTGATTGCCGAACTGAAGCGGCTGGACCAGCTCAAGGACTCCATTCTGGCCAACACCTCTCATGAGCTCCGGACCCCCCTGCAGGGAATCCTTGGGCTGGCCAATGCCCTCCAGGAACAAGCGTCCTCTCCGTCGCGGCAGACACTGGAACTGATCATCCTCAGCACACGACGCCTTTCGGCCATGGTGGACGACCTGCTTGATGCCGCAGCGCTGCAAGAAGGCCGGCTTCGGCTCCATCCGGAAGCCCTTTACCTGGAATCTGTTGCTGCAGAGACCTTGCCCTTGATTGAGGTTCGCCTCCGGGGGCGCCCCATCGAGCTGCTCACGGACTTTGCGAACCCTCCGGTTCCTGTCCTTGCGGATCCCCTGCGGTTGCAGCAATTGCTCCTCAACCTGCTTGGGAACGCCGTCAAGTTTGTGAAGGAAGGGGTCATTCACCTCTCCAGCGAAGTGGAGGGAACACGCCTCTGCATCCAGGTTGCCGACACCGGTCCGGGCATGAGCCTAGAGCAGCAGGAGCGGTGCTTCACCCCCTTTGAAGGCATCGGAACCGGGCTTGGGCTGTACCTCAGTCGCCAGCTTGCAGAATCCATGGGAGGCACCCTGACGGTCCTCTCACAAGTGGGAGTCGGGACCACCTTCCAGATCCACCTGCCCGTGGCCACAGAGGCGCCGGAAGGACCGTTTCCCGTGCTCCAGGAACCCACGTTGGCGCCTTGGTTCCCGGAGCCGGAACCGATGGAAGGCGCACGTGCCTCAGTGCTGCTCGTGGACGATGACCCCATTAACCTAGAATCGCTGAGGCAGCTGCTGTGTCTCCAGCAGTTCGAACTCACCCTCGTTGCTTCTGGTCCAGAAGCCCTGGAACAGCTGCAGCAGCACTCGTTTGACCTCATCCTCCTGGATGTGATGATGCCCGAGATGGACGGATATGAGGTCTGTCGGCGCATCCGGGAGCAATTCTCAGCAGAACGCCTCCCCATTCTCCTCCTCACCGCCCGTGGACAGCTGGATGACGTCAGCAAGGGGTTCCGTTGCGGCGCCAATGACTACCTCGTCAAGCCTGTGGATCCAGCTGAGCTGGCGGCCCGTCTGCGCCTGCACCTTCCCTCCCCTGCTGACCCTCCTCCTGAGCCTTCCGAGAGCACAGACCTCACGTTCCACCAAGCGTTGGGGAACCTCCGGGACACTCAACGGGCCCAGGAACCCTCCTTCCGCGAGTCTGCTGTGGACGCCCTGAACCTTGCCCTGATGCTGTGGCAGACCCACACCGGTCTGGGAAAGCGTGAGCTGGCGGAACAAAGCGGCCTGTGGAGCGTCCACCTGGAAAGCCGCGGTGTCTTCCGGACTCGTCAGCTAGACCGCTACCTGAACCTGAAGAAGCTCCCGCAGCACCCCAAGTGGCACAAGCTGCTCCAAACCCTGTACTTTGTGAAGCAGCACCTTCCTGCTGATCACCACGACAGGCACACCCTGCAGCAACGCTACCGCGCCCTCCTTGAGGGGCTTGGCTGATTTTCCTAAAAAATTGATTTTACTTAAAAAAAGCACGGATTCACCCACAAACCATCCACAAATCGTCCACACGCTTCCGTTGCGATTGCGGAAGCCCCTCCTATGATGACGCCTTACTCAATGAGTTCAGCCCGCGTCTCGTTGCACCGTTCCCTTTCAAGTAAGGACACCGCTATGATTAATCGATTTCCCTTCGCTCGAACCGCCCTCACCGCCTTCCTAGCCGTTGGCCTGCTCTCTGCCTGCTCCAGCACTGACGAGAGCGATGACCCGGCTGCGGCAACCACGCCAGCGACAGAAACCATCAGTGTCAGTGGGGTACAGCTCTACGATTATACGTACGCAACATGCAAGGATAACGTCTCTATCACCATCAGCTTCGATGCCAGCGGTGGAGGAAGCTATCTCTCGGCTCCCGCTAACGATGCCCAATGCACTACTACGGATCTAACTCAAAAAACTGAACTGACCCTGAGCAACGTTCAGGTGGTCACTGATAACACCTCAACGACTTATGCCATTGACCCCCTTGGTGGGATTTCGACAGCCCAGCAGGAGCATACGCTCATCGTCTTTAGTGCCAGCGCAATGACTGGAACCGCCTCCGCTCCCTGCACCACTTGTCAGGTGTACGCTTACGCGGTCGATGACGTCCTCGGCACCGGGTACAAGGCGTTGGCGTTAACCGATCTCAAAACCACTGCCAGCTCTTCAGACAACTCAACGTACCTTATCCAAGGCCAATGAGCTGAGCCCTACCTCTTAGGGGGTGGGGTCGGGATGGCACCTGTCCTTCAGTGCCTGATTGAGCCCCCTCGCACCTTCTGTTGCGACCTGATGGTGTTTCAGGTCGCTTCACCTCAGACGTGAACGGATTCCCATGAATGCCTTGCTCCGCTTTTCCTCGCTGATTGCCTTAACGGTTTTCCTTACAGTTGCCTGTAGTGAGAAAGATGAGTCCGGAGAGACCCCTGCCAGTGCCACCATGACCCCTCTCTCTGACCGCCTCTACCTCTCAGAGTCGGACAAGGTGGTCTTTGCCCAGGTTTCAGCGACTGACTATGCTGAGTGGAAGCAAGGCTTTCCAGCCAGTGCAACTGTTCAGGGTCTGACCCAGGAGCTGTACTCCGTCATGGAAGACGACTTTGACTTCATTTTCCTGATTGTGAACGAGGCCGAGAAGGATTCCACCAGTGCCTATGGTATCAATCAGACCCTCCGGAATGACGTTTCTGGCATTGGAAGTTCCACGTACGATTACACTTCCAGCTACGGCGCATCCGGGACCCTGCGTTCTCTCCTGTGGTTGGCAGCACGCCGCTACCTCAAGTCTGGCCCATCGCTTCATGAAATTTCCCACAACTGGGCCAACCATGGGATCAACACCTTCAGCTTGAGCCCCGATGCCAGCAACAATTGGGTTGAGGAGCCTTACGGGGCAGGCAATGGTTCGCACTGGGGGTTTTCCAGCGTCGGAGGGCAGCTGGGAGGATTTGATGAATTTGTGGACCTAGGCAACGACCAGTATCAAGGGAAGTTCGCGGGTGAGGCTGGCTTTGGACCCAACGCCAACGGGGGTAATGGGCTCCCCTACTCCAACCTAGAGCTGTACCTGATGGGGCTGATTCCTCTTTCCGATGTCGACAACTTCACCGTCTTCTCTGGATTAGGAACCATCAGCTCGGGCTACGATGCCGCGCTCGCAGAATTGCGCGTGGGGAAATTCACAGCAACAACCCTCACCGAATACACAAAGGACAACCTAGAGGCCGCTTTGGGTGGATCACGCTCACCAGCCTACCCCAACTCTCAAACAGAGTTCCGGGCCATTGCGGTTCTCATTGGGTCAGCCTTGCCCACAGACGCGCAGCTGCAGGAAGTGGAAGATACCTTGGACTGGTTCAGCCTCAGTGGAGATGACGGCACTGCGTACTACTATAATTTTTATGAAGCCACTCAGGGCAACGCCAGCATTCAGATGGACCAACTGAGTCAGCACCGCAAGAGCTCCGCTCGCCTGACGCCCCCGCGGGTCAGTGCTGGAGGCTCCGTGCCTCGAATCCACGTGGACCATGAACCCGGCTGGAAGAGTTCCTTGACCCGTTGACCCTACCTAGTGGAGCCTGCCCCCGTGAGGGTCTGCTTCCGGAGGAGCGCTTTGGACCGAGCGAGCCATCTGGAAGATCGTGACCGTTCCGGGATCAGGCGCAGGCTCCACTTCAGGGCTTGAGGTGGAGGCTGAGGATCGCTATGGTAAGGCCGCTTCTTCAAGTGGAAACCCTTAACCTCTTCCAAGCCTCGCGACCGTGCGATCCTTCATCTGTCTTTGTTCGGCACTGCTCATGGGCCTCCTGGCCTTGCCTGTGGCCTCCCTGGCGGTCGAATCCGCCCGCTCTGTCCCTCCAGTGGCGGAGCTTCAGCAACAGGCCCGCTCCCTAGGACTTGCCGAGCACCCCTACTGGCTCAAGCTGCTGCACTTTTACTCCCCCGGGGAGTCGGTGGGACAGTGGGCCTCTGAAAGCGACGTCATCACGCCGCACTTTTTCCTGAGTCCAGAGGGACAAACGAACCCCCAGGCTGAGCTGGACGCAACCCTCTCCGGATTCTTTTCTCCGGTTGGAGAGGACCCGAACGCGCACCCCCGGTGCCGCTTCGTCGGGCGGTACCACTGGCTGAAAACGCACCTGGCGCTTCCGGAACTTCCGGAGGGGACCTGCCCCCTCTTTGAACGCTGGTCCAACCTCCCGGAAGCTCAGGACATGAGCCTGGTCTTTGTCTCGGCCTACCTGGACAATCCGGCGTCGCTCTACGGTCACCTGCTGATCAAATTCAACTCGGGGAATCAGTGGTTTGGGCATTCGCTTCTCAGCCCCACCCTCAACTTTGGGGCCATTACCAATCCGGATGACCACCCGCTGGAGTACGTCTTCCGAGGCCTGTTCGGCGGCTACAGCGCGATGTTCTCTGATGAGCGCTTTTACAACTTCAACCACGTCTATGGCGAAAACGAACTGCGGGACCTCTGGGAGTACCCCCTACGGCTGACCCGGGAGCAGCGAGAACGCATCACCCGGCACACCTGGGAACTTCTTCAGAACATCAGCTTCCGCTACTACTTCTTTCTCGACAACTGCGCCTACCGTCAGGCGGAGCTGCTTGAGCACGCTTGGACGGATGAGACACGGATCAACACCCCTGGCGCCCTCTGGGTGATTCCGGTGGATGTGGTTTTCAAGACCCAGAGCCTAGAGGCGGAGGCTGGAGGTTCACTGCTGGGCGAGCCCACGCTGATTCCGTCGCGCCAGCGACGCCTTCAGCAACGAGCCGCGCTGCTTGACGACACCGGCAAGGACTGGCTCAACCGCCTCGCAGAGGGTCGCGCTCGCCCGGACGATCCGGAGCTGCAGGCGCTTCCGGAGGTCACCCAGGCGCGGGTGCTGGACGCCTTCATCGACTGGCAGCAGTACAGCAAGGACGGCGAGCTGTCTGAGGAACAGAAAACGCTGCGGCAAACCGTGCTCCTCCGACGGAGCCAGTTGCCTCCAATGGGGCTTCCGGAAGACCTGAACCCTCTGCTGCCGCCGACACAGGGAACGCCTCCCACCCGCATCCGGGTTGCTGCCATCGGAAATGAAGCCTCCGGCGCCGCGCTGGAGCTGGGCATCTGGAGTTCGTATCGGGACGCGCTGGGTGATGCCACAGGGCACCTACCCGATGCAGAGTTGACCACACTCGACACCCGGATTCGTATCAATGACGGAGAGGTGAGCCTCACGCAGCTTGAGCTCTTCCGCGTTGAGAAGCTGAGCGTTCCTCCTTCTGGACTCCCAATGGCCTCTCGCTGGAACTGGCGAATCCGGTCGGGTTGGGAACGTCGCGACCTCGGCTGCCTGAAGGATCCAGAACAGCCCTGGGGAGACGCGTTGGAACAGGCAGAAAACGACTCAGGGCCCTCCCCATTCCTTTCGCCTGCGGCCTGCCGTGTGTTTCGCCTTCAAGCCGGGGCAGGCTTTGTTGAAGCGCTCGGTGACTCCGGGAAGGTCTTCGCGTTTGTCGACCTCTTTGGGCAGGCACCTCGGGACTCTTGGAGCGCCACGACCTGGGGCACTGCCCCGCATCTGGGGGTGACCCTATCAACTTCACGTGCGTGGCAAGTTCGGCTGGAGGCTGCTCACTTTCAGGACTTCAGTGGCCCCACGTTTTCAAGCGAGCGCGTTCAGCTTCACCAGCGCTGGACCCTCACGTCTCAGAGCGACCTCCGGCTGGAGTTGGAGCACTGGATTGGCACCGAAGCCCGGTTGGCTATGCACTGGTACTTTTGAGGAGAAATGCGGGCATACGAGTTTTTATGCTTGTCTTCCCTTGAAGGTTGTCATACTTTTCCTCGCAGATGGGGCCTAGCTCGGGGTCTCAGCTGTTATTTTTCACCAAACTCTGGTGGTGCCCTTCTGAGTTGATGATCAGGGCAATTGCGTGAAGTTATGCTTTCGCCCCAATGAGTTGAGCCCGGTAGCGATCACTCGCAACCATGTCGGCCAACTGAGGAAGTTGACCACGGACCCAGCGTTGAAAGGAGGCAATGAACTCTTACGGGTCCATCTGGTTCAAAAGGCGCCCCACGGTCTTGTGCGAAGGAATCCGGTGAGGAAGACGGAGGTGCGGCGGCGGCCAGTCCTGTTTTTCCTTGGCCCAAAACTCAATTTCAACCAGCGTATCGGTTCCAAAGTGCAATTTGGTTTTAATGCGATTGTCCTGGCAGATCACCCTTTTTCTTGAGCACACCCTCCTCAGAGAGCAGGGAAGAGGATGCTGAGCAGTTACTCGATATTTTTTTCTAATATACCTTGAGAGTGAACGGCGGCTGGAGTAGCGTGAGGCAAAATTGCTACCCCAGTGGATGGTCATGTATTCATGAATAGGTGGTTTAAGCTCTCTCTATGGGGGGCTGACCCAACTAGAGAGCAAGATGAGGGAGGCTGCTTGATGCGGCAACCCTTGTCTTCTTCAGCCATTTCTTATTGGGTGTATCCTGAAAGCTTCTAGGATATGCTCTTTTTCGTTAACTATTCATTATGGGAGTATTTGCGAATGAATTGATGTGGCCCTCATCTAACTTAATGATTTTTAATGATTTTATAAATACTCAATGCTTTCTGAATGAAGGCAGTTTTTTATTTTATCATTAAACATCACTATTTAACCGGCATAAAGGGGTGCTGAACAGTTACCCTTTTGTATCGATCTAACGAAGCCAAATTCTATGTAAAGAGGTGGTTATGACAAGAAAAATGATCAAATACACGACACTATTGCTTGGCGCATTTTTGTTCATGGGAACTAATGCGTTTGGCTTTATGCAGTGTGGACCTGGTGGAGAAGTCGTTGGTAGCGGCAGTGGTACGGTAGAAAAACTTAGTAAAGCAGGTATCAACTGGTTTTTCTCATCTCCTACATATACTGCCGCAACAACAAGTTCAACATCAGGTTGTGATGGATTTCTTGCTTTCTTAGAAGCAGAGAAAGAGATTTTTGTGGCAGGAAGTTACGACTATTTGCGAGAAGAAGCCTCTCAAGGCATTGGAGGAAAGGAAACTCATATTGGAACCCTAGCCTCCCTCCATGGATGCCAAGATGGGACTCTTTTAGCTGCTGCAATGCAAGATCAATATCAAGACTTGTTCCATGAGGCAGCCCTAGAACCAAATGACTCAAAACAGTTCTTGAATGACATTTCAGCCCTCATCAAGAACAATCCTTCCTTGGAAGAGAGTTGTGTTTTTTCCTCAAGCGCCAGCTAGTTCTTTGAAGTCCTGAAGGAGGTCAGGGCAACATTTTATGCTTGTCTTCCCTTGAAGGCGGTCATACTTTTCTTCCCTCCTTTGAAAAAGCGAGGGTGCTCTGCACAGAGCCCCTTGCGCCTGCCGCAGTACCGGTCTCGGTGGGTGGGTCTCTCTCCTTCCTGACTCCTCCGCCGTTCCCCTTTCTTCCTCTTTTTCTCCATCCGGACTGGGTATTTTTCTGGGGATTATATTGGGTAGATCTACGGATTTCCATAAAGGGAGCGTCCGTCATACTGGAAGGTACCCGCGTTTTTGCCTTTCTTCTCCTCCATGAGACCGTATGCGTTTACGTCACTTTCTGGTGGCAGCGTTCCTGGCGTTGCCCCTGGCGCCTGCTCTTCAGGCCCAAGAACCCATTCAGCCCCTCGTCAAGCCCCTCCCTCGTGACATCCGCTTGGTCGAGCTGGGCAAGATGCTGTACTTTGACCCCCGTCTTTCTCAGTCAGGCTTCATCTCCTGCAACTCCTGCCACAACCTCAGCCTCGGCGGAACCGACAACCTCCAGACCTCCATTGGCCACAACTGGTCCCAAGGCCCTATCAACGCGCCGACGGTTCTGAACTCCAGCATGAACCTAGCGCAGTTCTGGGACGGGCGTGCCCGGGACCTGCAGGAACAGGCGGGAGGGCCCATTGCCAACCCTGGCGAGATGGCCTTCACCCACGCCCTTGCCGTTGATGTCCTGCGCTCCATTCCCGAGTACCAGACACGCTTCCACCAGGCCTTTGGATCGGAAGCCATCACCATTGCTCAGGTCACCGACGCCATTGCCGCCTTTGAAGAAACCCTGGTGACGCCAGATGCTCCCTTTGACAAGTGGCTGCTTGGAGACAAGAAGGCCCTGACGGACTTTGAACGGGCGGGCTATGAGCTTTTCAAAACCAGCGGATGCGTGGCCTGCCACAATGGCCCTGCTGTGGGAGGAGCCTCGTTTCAGAAGATGGGGCTCATTGAGCCCTACCAGACGTCCAACCCCTCTGAAGGAGTGGCTGGGCTGACGGGAAAGGATGCCGATCGCTTCCGCTTCAAGGTTCCCACGCTCCGGAATGTGGAACTGACGTATCCCTACTTTCACGATGGCGCCGTGTGGACCCTGGAAGAGGCCGTGGACCTCATGGGGCGCCTGCAGCTGGGAAGGCGCTTCAACGCAGAAGAGAATGCGCAGATTGTCGCCTTTCTCAAAACGCTGACCGGCAAGCAACCTGACTTTAAGCTTCCGATTTTGCCCCCTTCCACCAACGCGACCCCGCGGCCACACCCCTTCGACTGATCCTTCCTCAGTTGCTCCTAGGTCGGAGCCTGGTCCTCAGAACCGGCCTAGGAGTCACTTCCTCCATGCTTACTGGTGGCACGTGCGCCCCCTCCGGGCACTCTTTTCCTCTTCGCGGCAGCTGACCGTTTCTCCTGCTCAGGCACTGCCAACGCGCGATCGCCCCAACTCGCTATTGACTTGGCAAGGACGCCTGATACGCTAGGCCCCTCTGTTGCGTCGCCCTGCGGCTCAATGCAAATTTTTTAAACAAATCAGGAGGCTTATGGCAGAAAAGATGATTCTGATGTTCCCCGTCATTCCCGAGAAGCGAGAAGCGTTCATTGACGTCGTCAACTCCGCACTTCCAGACACCCGCGCTTATGACGGCAACCAGAAAGTGGACGTGTGGGTTCCGGAAGACGATGACGGCTTCCTGTGGCTGTATGAGGAATGGGAAACCCGGGAGCATCAGGCAAAGTACTTTCAGTGGCGCCTCGACACCGGACTCATGGACGTCTTGGGTCCCTTCCTGAGTGGTGACCCCCGAATCGTCTGGTTGACCGAGCGCAACTGACGCCCACAGACCGGCTGCTTGCCTCAGGAACGCCTTGGGCCAGCAGTCTCCTCCCCTCCGTCAGCTGTTTTCCGGCGTGTCCGCACTCATGGCGAGGTCCTAGAGCTTGTTGTGCCACAAGAAGCCGTGGCCTGAGCCTTCGGAATCAGGAGGAAGGGGTTCCGTGAAGCAATCGCTTCTTCGGGATCTCAGTCGATGAAGGAATGAAGGGGAAGTTTTGGAGCTCGCAAGCGGATTTGAACCGCTGACCTACGCATTACGAATGCGTTGCTCTACCAGCTGAGCTATGCGAGCTGAAGGAGGGCCTGCTTCTGAAACACAAAAACATCAGAAGCAGGATACCGGAAAAAGAGCGAACCTGAAAGGGATTCTGTGCGGCTTAAGCGACCGCAGCCACCGCTTTCTGAGCTGCGTCCTTGAGGCCGTCTGCCATTTGCAGCTTATCTCCCAGTCCTGATTCAGCCACCAGGGTGTGGGCTTCTTCGGCGTTGGTGCCTTCGAGACGGACCACCACAGGGATCTGCAGGTTGACGTTCTTGATGGCGGCAATGACTCCAGCCGCAACCATGTCGCACCGGACAATGCCTCCGAAGATATTGATGAGGATGCACTTCACGTTGGCATCACTCGTGATGATCTTGAAGGCCTTCTCCACCGTCTCCTGAGTCGCCGTGCCTCCGACGTCCAGGAAGTTGGCGGGCTCACCGCCATAAGCCTTGATGATGTCCATCGTCCCCATCGCCAGTCCGGCTCCGTTGACCATGCAGCCAATGGTGCCATCTAGTTTGATGTAGTTGAGGTTGGACTCTGCTGCCTCGATTTCCAGAGGATCCTCTTCATCCGGATCCCGCAACTCCAGGGTTGCTTTGTGCCGGAAGAGGGCATTGTCATCAAAGGTGACTTTGGAATCCAGAGCAATCACCCGTCCGTCTCCTGTGAGCACAAGCGGATTGATCTCCACCAAGGAGCAGTCTTCTGCGACAAAGGCATCATAGAGGGACTGAAACAGGGCCGCTGCCGGACGAATCAGCTTTGGATTGATCTTGTCAATCTCCAAGCCATACGCCAGCTCCATCGTCTGGAACGGGCGCAGACCAATGGTCGGGTCCACAAACACCTTGAGGATCTTCTCCGGCGTCTTTGCTGCAACCTCTTCAATGTCCATTCCTCCCTCCGTGGAGGCGAGGATGACCACCCGTTGCTGCCCGCGGTCCACGAGCACGGAGCAGTAGAGCTCCTTCACAATGTCCATGCCCTCTTCAACCAGGACCTGCTTGACCTTCTGCCCTGCCGGACCGGTTTGGTGCGTGACCAGCTGCATGCCGATGATCTGTTCGGCGTTCTCTCGAACCGCATCCAGTCCCTTTGAGACCTTCACCCCACCGCCTTTTCCGCGGCCACCTGCATGGATCTGGGCCTTGACGACACACACCTCGGTGCCCAATTCCTGAGCAGCGGCAACCGCCTCTTCAGGGGTCTGAGCGACCTTTCCTCGGGGAATGGTGACTCCGTACTGAGCCAGAACCTGCTTCGCTTGATATTCGTGAATTTTCATGAAGCTTTACCCTAGCATGTCTTTAACGGCTTCACGCTCCCCTTCCAACTCGGCTTGGGTCGCGTTGATTTTTTCCTGAGCAAAGTCGTTGACGGGAACGTCTTGGACGATCTCCCACTGACTTCCTCCCTTACTGACCAGCGGATAGCTGAAGATCAGTCCTTCCGGAATGCCATAGCTGCCATCGCTGGGAACCCCGGTGCTGAACCAGTCGCCCGCCGCAGTGGGATTTTCCATGCGCATCACGGTATCCAGAGCCGCATTGGCGGCCGAAGCAGCAGAGGACGCGCCGCGGGCCTTGATGATGGCGGCACCGCGTTGCTGTACGGTGGAAATGAAGTCGCCCTTGAGCCACTCATGGTCGCTGATCACCTCTGGCGCCGGGGTTCCGCCAATCTTCGCATTGAAGAAGTCCGGATACTGAGTGGCGCTGTGGTTGCCCCAGATGGTCAGGTTGGTGACGTCCTTCACCGCAACGCCGGCCTTCTGAGCCAGCTGAGTCTTGGCCCGGTTTTCGTCCAACGCCGTCATGGCAAACCAGCGGTCCCGAGGAATCCGGGGGGCATTGTTCATGGCAATGAGGCAGTTGGTGTTGCAGGGATTGCCGACCACGAGGATGCGGACGTCGTCTCCTGCGCTTTCGTTGATCGCTTGGCCCTGACCCACGAAAATGCCGCCGTTGATGCGGAGCAGGTCGTTGCGCTCCATGCCGGCCTTCCGAGGCGCAGCGCCCACGAGCAGAACCCAGTCCGTGTCCTTGAAGGCCACGTTTGCATCGGATGTGGTCACCACTTTGTTCAAAAGCGGGAACGCGCAGTCGTCCAGTTCCATCTTCACGCCTTCAAGCGCCGGAAGGGCTGCCTCAAGCTCCAGGAGCTGCAGGTCAACGGTGGTGTTGGGGCCAAACACGGCTCCGGACGCAATGCGGAAGAGCATGGCGTAACCGATTTGTCCGGCGGCGCCGGTAACTGCGACTTTCACGTTTCTCATGGTCCTCTGTTTCCTTATTTAGGTTTTCAGTTACGCCTGTTCAACTCGGATGACTTCCGTTGCTGCCTGCAGAGCAGGCGGTTGAAGCAGTCATAAATGGCCCGCAAAATCAGCTTCACCGGGCTCATCGAATCAAGAATCCCCCCTCGCCCTCGCTTCAGCTGGACAGTGACGCCAGCGCGGCGTTGAACGTCGCACTCGGACGCATCGCCTGTGAAGCCTTCTCATCATCCGGGAAGTAGTAGCCACCCAGGTCAACGGGACTGCCTTGGGCAGCATTAAGCTCTTCCACAATCGTCTGCTCCTGCTCGGTCAGTGCCTGAGCCAAGGGGGCGAAACGCTGCTGCAGCGTCGCGTCCTCTGTCTGCTCCGCCAGCGCCTGAGCCCAGTAGAGGGCCAAGTAGAAGTGACTGCCCCGGTTGTCGAGCTCGTTCACCTTACGGGACGGGGACTTGTTCTCGTTGAGGAACTTCTCATTGGCCTGCCCCAGGCTGCGGGCCAGGACCCCTGCTGTGGCATTGCCTTGCGTCCGAGAAAGGTGATCCAGCGACTCGGCCAGAGCCAGGAACTCACCCAGGGAGTCCCAGCGGAGGTGACCTTCCTTGACAAACTGCTGAACGTGCTTTGGTGCAGAGCCTCCGGCTCCTGTCTCAAACAACCCACCCCCCTTCATCAGCGGTACAATGGACAGCATCTTTGCGCTGGTCCCCAGCTCCAGGATGGGGTACAGGTCCGTGTTGTAGTCCCGCAGCACGTTTCCGGTCACGGAGATCGTGTCCTCTCCGGCGCGAGCCCGTTCAATTGAGAACTTGGCGGCATCATACACGGACATGATGGGCAGTTCCAGTCCGGTGGTGTCATGATCCTGCAGGTAACGGTTCACCTTCTTGATCAGCTCTCGGTCGTGGGCGCGCTTCTCGTCCAACCAGAACACCGCAGGCCACCCGGTAAGGCGAGCCCGTCCAACCGCAAGCTTGACCCAGTCTTGAACAGCTGCGTCCTTGACCATCACCATGCGCCAGATGTCGCCTGCCTCAACGGTGTGCTCGTGGAGCACCGCTCCTTCAGCCGTCACCACTCGGATGCTGCCGTCTCCCGGTGCCTCAAAGGTGGTCCCGTGAGAACCATACTCTTCTGCTTTTTGCGCCATCAGCCCCACGTTCTGCACGGTGCCCATGTGCGCAGGATCCAAGGCTCCGTGGGCGATGCAGTTCTCAATGGTGGCCTGATACAGCGGCGCGTAGCTGGAGTCCGGAATGACAAACTTGGTGTCGTGGAGCTGCCCGTCGGGCCCCCACATCTGTCCAGAGCTACGGATGGCCGCCGGCATGGAGGCATCAATGATGATGTCGCTGGGGACGTGCAGGTTCGTGATGCCCCGGTCGGAATCCACCATCGCCATCGGCGGGCGGTCCTGATAAAGGGCCTCAATGTCGGCTTCGATTGCGGCTTTTTGCTCAGCAGGAAGGCTCTCAATCTTCGCATAGAGGTCGCTGAGGCCATTATTGAAGTTCACGCCCAACTGGCTCAGCGTCTCCTGGTGCTTTTCAAGCACAGGGGCATAGAAGACCTTGACCCCATGGCCAAACATGATGGGGTCAGAAACCTTCATCATTGTGGCCTTGAGGTGCAGAGAGAAGAGCACCCCTTTGTCCTTGGCATCCTGAACCTGCTCCCCGAGGAAAGCGACCAAGGCGTTTTTGCTCATGAAGGTGGCATCAACCACTTCTCCTGCGTCCAGAGCGACTTTTTCCTTCAGCACCGTTGTGCCGTTGGCCCCGACGAACTCAATCCGGACTGCTGTCGCTTGGTCCAGAGTCACTGACTTTTCGTTCGAGAAGAAGTCTCCGCCGCTCATTGTCGCCACATGTGACCGGGAGTCACGGCTCCAGGCCCCCATGGAGTGGGGGTGGTTCTTCGCGTAATTCTTCACGGCACTTGCTGCACGGCGGTCCGAATTTCCTTCCCGCAGGACTGGATTCACCGCACTTCCCAGCACCTTCGCATACCGCTGGTGCGCGTCCTTCTCGGCGTCACTTTGAGGGGCTTCCGGATAATCGGGAATCTGATACCCACGCGCCTGCAGTTCTGCAATGGCAGCCTTCAGCTGAGGAATGGAGGCACTGATGTTCGGGAGCTTGATGATGTTTGCCTCTGACGCCTGCGTCCATTCGCCAAGAGCCTGCAGCTCGTCAGGAATCTTCTGAGCGTCTGTCAGGTTTTCAGGAAAGTTGGCAAGAATCCGTCCAGCGAGGGAAATGTCCCGGTATTCCACCGAAACTCCGGTGCCCTGTGTAAATGCCTGCACGATGGGGAGAAAGGAGTAGCTCGCCAGCAATGGAGCTTCATCGGTTTTGGTCCAGGCGATGGTTGACATGGAATGGCCCCTTGATGTGTTGCGGTGGTAGTTAAGGCGGGTGACGCCCCGAAAGCCGGAGTTAAGCCTGTCTAGGCTACTGTATCCCTCGGTTTTTTCAATGCGAAAAAATGGTTGCGACTCTGACAGAACTCCCGTGCAGGAGCCCGCTTGCACGGGTCCCAACCCCTCCCTTACCGACCTCCCCGAAGCCCTTCATCCAGCCCGCCTTGAATCCGGAATCCCCCGTTACGGAAGGCGAGAGACGCTGGGGGGTGAACCTCAGGCGCGGCCCTCGCTCCGCCGGTCCCCAAATGCTGGACCAGCCGTCTGCTCCGGAGAAAGCCTTCGTCCAAAAAACAAGCAAACGCCTCAAAAATCGACTAAAACACGTGCACAAATTATTGGCAATAATTTGTCATCTTAATTTTTAGAATAACAAAATCAATTACTTAAAAAAATATTTTCATCAGGCACGCTCTCTGCTGAAGGGAAAGCAGACCCGGGAGCTTCGGCTTCTGTTGAACAATCCCTCAATCGGAGAACCCAATGGAATTCTCAGCAGAGATGAAATATGTGCTGGATACGATCTGGCTTCTGATCAGCGGTGCGCTGGTGATGTGGATGGCCGCAGGCTTTGCGATGCTGGAGGCCGGAATGGTCCGGAGTAAGAGCGTCACCGCCATCCTGACGAAAAACATCACGCTCTATGCGCTGGCCTGCTTAGCCTATTACTTTGTGGGCTACAACCTCATGTACGGCGACGGCAACAGCTTCATGGGCTTCGGATTTGCTCTGTCCGGAACCTCTTCCGACGGACACAGCCTGATGTCGGACTTCTTCTTTCAAGTCGTGTTTGTCGCCACTGCGGCCTCCATCGTGTCTGGAACCGTGGCCGAGCGCATCAAGTACTGGCCGTTCATGGCCTTCACACTGGTCCTGACTGCCATCATCTATCCGATTCAGGGACACTGGACCTGGGGCGGCACTGCACTGGGTGGCCTAATTGACGGGTTCTCTGATTTCGCAGGTTCCACCATCGTGCACTCCGTTGGAGGCTGGGCCGCTCTTGCAGGCGCGCTGCTTCTGGGGCCGCGACTGGGCAAATACGATGCACAGGGCCGTGTGGCTCCGATTCCGGCGTCCAACTTGCCACTAGCCACCTTGGGCACCTTCATCCTCTGGTTCGGCTGGTTTGGATTCAACGGGGGGTCTCAGCTGGCTCTGGGAAGCAAGGCCGACGCAGATGCAATCTCTGCTGTGATGGTCAACACCAACATGGCCGCGTGTGCAGGCGCAATTGTGGCGCTGCTCCTCACCCAGGTGATGTACAAGAAGATCGACCTGACGATGGTCCTCAACGGCGCACTCTCCGGCCTGGTGGCCATCACGGCCGGTCCGGACTACTCCACGCCTGGCGTCGCTGCGCTGATTGGAGCAATTGGTGGGGTGCTGGTGATCTTCGCGGTGCCGTTCTTTGACAAGCTGAAGATTGACGATCCGGTTGGAGCCCTTTCGGTTCACCTCGTCAACGGCATTTGGGGCACACTTGCTGTGGGCATCTTCAAACCAGACGCCTCCTTCGGCACACAGCTGCTGGGAGTGGTTGTGGTGGGCATCTTCACCTTTGTCGCCAGCCTCGTGGTCTGGAGCGTCATCAAAGCGACGATGGGTCTGCGGGTCTCGGAAGAAGAAGAGCTGGAAGGCATTGATGAGAAGGAATTTGGCATGCACTCCTATCCGGAGTTTGTGAAGATGCCGGGTGGCTTCTCGTATCAGAGTTCAGCAACCGTCTAACGGTCTCCTTGGGGACGCAACGTCCCTACCTCAGGGCGGTGGTTTTTCTCCGGGCTGCCGCCCTTCCCTCCACGGAGAAGCCTCTTGTGGTTGGCGGTACGGGGATCTTGCATTTCGACCGCCCTACCCCCCTTCCGGGCCTGCGCCCTCAGTCAATGCTCAAGCCCTCACGTCGCAGCCACCCTTGAAGCAGCGGCACCCAGCGTCCCACCATGCCGAACATCACCTTTTCGTATGGGGGAATCGGCTCGCTCCAGCCATTGCGTCCAACAATGATGCTCGGCGGATCTTGAATGTAATCCACCTGCAGATTCGACGTCATCAGCGGTGAACGGACCCGGAGCTTAAGCACGTACAGCAGGCGCTCCCGCTTGTACTCCACGGGGCTGGCTCGCCTCAGGACCACCTGGTAGGAACGGTCTGCGGTGCTCAATTCACAGGTTCCCAAATCGCACTGTACCTCGGTGAACTCAAGGTTCCGGAGCAGGTAATCCAGCCCCACGAGGTCCTGCTTCAGGCTCTCATAGACCGTTGCCTCCGCCCGAACGTCTGCTCCGCCACTGCCCCAGAGCACCCAGCTTCCCACGAGCACCATCAACAATCGTTTCATTTCTTTTACACCAGATCGGGCCAAGCCCTCCCTTTCCATCTGTTCAGCGCTCAAGGGATCGGGTTTGCCTCTTTTTACAAAATGCGATAGAAAGGGCGCTTCTTTGTTGAAGTTCACCACCCCTATCCGTAAAGGTTACATGCGTACTGGAAAAACGTTCATCGTCTTCGTCCTGTTGCTGCTGGTTTCAGCAGGCAATCTTTGGGCCAGGACCCCCATCGGCATGCTGACGGAGCCTCAAGGAAAGGTGGAGTATAGCAAGGACGGGAAGCGATGGAAGAAGGTTCGACGCAACGTCTTCATGTATGACTCATATCAGGTCCGGACGAATCCGGATAGTTCCGTGACGTTCATCAACCAGACGACCAACCAGACCACGTCCATTCCTGCAGGAACCGTGGCGCAGGTTTCTGCCGAAGGCATCCAGGCGGTTTCCGGAGAGCTGGGCAACCAGCAAGCGGCAGGAGACCTCGTGGCCGGCTTGGGAGACAAGTTCATCAAGACCCAGAAGTACACCACGGTTCGACGGTCGGCCAAGAAGCCGGGCATTCAGCTCAAGGCGGGGAACGTGGTGATCACAGGTGACTTCCCGGATCTTGTCTGGGAAAACGTGGGTCCTCAGTACAGCTACCGGGTCCGCATCGGCGAGAAGAACCGCAAGACCCGTGAGTGGGAAGACCTGAACACCTATGAAATCCCTGCCACCGATGCCCCTCTGATTCGGGCCACCATTGAGCCTCCAGCAGACAACGTCCGCTACTTCGTTGAGGTGCTCGACGGCACCGAAGTGGTCTACACCACCCGTGAGTCCCGCCTGAAGGGCCTTACCTCCAAACGCCTCAACGAACTCAAGCAGCAGTCGGAGCAGGCCCAGTCGATGGACTCTTCCGGATTCCTCTACGCCAACCTGCTCACTGACTACGGCATCCTCGTGGGCGCCATGGACGTGTATGAGCAATTCTTTCAGGAGTACGCCGATGACGAAGACGTCAATGACCTGCGGCCGTTCCTGATCGAAATCTACTCCCGGCTCTACCTAGAGGAAATGAAGAGCAGCGCCATCAAGGCTTACAACGACCAGCTCTGAACCTGCACCGGAGCGGCTTCAGGTCGCTCCGCCCCCTTCCACCAGTCGCTGCACCTCCTGCACGTTCTCTTTCATCGCCGCCTCCAGTTCCTGGGCCACCTGTTCCAGCCGAGCGCCAGGCGTCTGTGCATCCACATAAAATGCGTTTCCAAAGCGTCCCACTCCGGACGTAAAGGGCTTCGGGACCTTGTGCGAGTCCCAGCTCTTCAACCGCCACGCGTCCCGGACTTCGTAGTGCCATGGCAGAATCGGCAGGCCGGTTTTCTTCGCCAGCAGAACAATGCCGGGCTGAACCTGGTGCAGCGGTCCCGTGGGACCATCTGGGGTCACGGCCACGGGCTCCTGACGCTTCAACGCCTCCAGCAGCTCCCGGAGGGCCAGCATTCCGCCACGGGTGGACGACCCCCGGACCGCCTTGAAGTTGAAGTGTTGCATCACTTGGTAAATCGCCTCTCCATCACGAGAACTACTGATGAGCGCCGTCAGTCCTAGGTCCCGGAGCATCCAGGTGCTGAAGTAGATGTTTTCGTGCCAGGTTGCTAGCAGAAAGGTTCCATGCTGCGTCAACGCCGCTTGGAGTGCCTGCTCGTTCTCCCGCCGCACCCGGGACGTCCAGCCCGTCGCACGCAGCAGTTGAGTGAACCCGGCGGCGCCAACACGCATCTTCAGCGCCCGAAACCACGGTTGCTTCCGGAGTGGGGTCATGACCTCAGCGTCTCTCAGGGACCCGTCGCAATGGGACGGTCCGGATCCGTGATCCAGTCGCTCCAGGAGCCACCATACAGGCGTCCGTCTCCCAGTCCAGCATGCTTGAGCGCCAGCAGGTTCAGGCACGCGGTCACGCCGGACCCACAGTAACTGATGAGCCGCTCCGGAGGACGTCCCTTCAGGACCGCTTCAAAGCGCTCACACAGGGCTTCTGTGCTCTTGGCACACCCATCCGGACCCAGGTTTTCCGAACACGGCACAGAGATCGCTCCCGGAATGTGGCCGGCCACTGGGTCAATTGGTTCATTCTCTCCACGGAAGCGGTCTCCGGAGCGCGCATCAATCAGCACCACATCCGGACGCTCCCGGAGGGCGTCCACCTCATGGGCATTGAGCAGCCAGGTGTGACGCGGATTGAGCTCAAACTCCCGAGGCGTTGTGTGGGGCAGCGCGTCCGAAACCGGCAGGCCAGCAGCGTTCCACGCGTTCCAGCCACCATCCAGAACGGCGACCGCGTCGTGTCCGAGCCACCGCAAAATCCACCACAAACGTGCGGCATACGCGCCGTTGGCATCGTCATACGCGACCACCTGCACGCCGGGTCCGATCCCCCAGCTGCCCAGTCGGGTCACCAGGTCCTCAAAGGTGGGCAGCGGGTGCCGGCCCGTTTTTCCCAGCTGAATGTCGCCAGACAGGTCGCGTTCCAGGTGAACGTACCGGGCGCCCGGGAGGTGCGACTGCTGATAGTCCTGTTCCTTCAGTTCTGGAGCATCCAGCGAGAACCGGCAGTCCAGCAGAACCCAGTCCGGATTTTCCAGTTGTGAAGCGACTTCTTCAGCGGGAATGTAAGTCGTGTACATCAAGTGCCTCCTGTAACAGTGTGTTGCGCGGGGGAATCCGCCTAGACAATAAACGGGTTCATTTCTATCATTAATTGTTTGTTCTTCCAAAAGCATCACAAGTCGTTTCGCGTCCTGAGCCGGGAAACGGTGCCAGAAGCACCCACTCACCTCCGGGTCCGGAGGCTGTCACCAAACGCTTGGGTGCGGAGGCCTGCCTCCGAAAAGGGGCTTTTTTGCTCCAACGCTCAACCCCCTTACTCCTTGACGCGTGTGCCTGCCGACTCCGTCAACCCCTCGCTCCATCCAGACCTGTGGACCATCGAAGCCCTGCTCGGTTGGACCCAGCGTTTTTTTTCCGAAAAGGGCATTCCTTCAGCACGACTGGACGCCGAGTTGCTGCTTGCCCATGCCCTGAAGCTGTCACGGCTGGAGCTGTACCTGCAGAAGGACCGGCCGCTGGATGAAGCAGAACGTGCCCCCTTTCGGCAGCTGGTCCGCCAGCGTGCTTCCGGTTGGCCTGCGGCCTACCTGCTGGGGGAGCAGGAGTTCTGGTCGCTTCCTCTCGAAGTCAGTCCGGCAGTCCTCATTCCTCGCCCAGACACCGAGACGCTGGTGGAGCAAGCGGTCACGCGCATCCGGAAGTGGCAGCACGGAGCGCCTGGCGTCCGTTGCCGCATCGCCGAGCTGGGAACAGGCTCCGGAGCCATTCCCCTGGCCCTTGCCTCTGAGCTACAAGATCTAGACCTCATCAGCGCTGAGCTGAGTCCGGACGCGCATGCTCTGGCAGAGCGCAACCGCGAGCGGCATGCGGCCCTTGGTTCCCCCCGGAACAACACCCTCACCTTTCTCAGGGGCGACGCCTTGACGCTGCTGCCTGAACACGGCCCCTTTCATTTTTGGGTCGCCAACCCTCCTTACATCGCGCGGGACGTCCTCCCCACCCTGCAACCGGAAGTGGCCCAGCACGAGCCTCGGTTGGCGCTTGATGGAGGAGAAGATGGGCTGGACCTCTACCGTCGGCTGCTCGCCGAGGTCCCTTCCTGCCTGGCCCCAGGAGGCGAGATGCTTCTGGAAATCGGCAACGACCAGCAACCTGCGTTGACTCAGCTGGCTGCCGATCACCCGGCCTGGCAGCCCCCAGTCTTTCACAAAGACCTGGCGGGGCAGCCCCGTGTCGTTCATTTGTTTCTTTGGTAAGCCTATGAAACCAAAATCCTTTTCTGATTCCAATCGCATGCTGGAAGGACCCGTGGGCCCCACCCTGTTTCGCCTCACCCTCCCCATGATCATGGGGCTGGTGTCCATCATGCTCATCAACATCATTGACACCCTCTACATTGGGCAGTTGGGGGTGCAGGAGCTGGCGGCCATCAGCTTCACCTTTCCGGTCGTGTTCACGGTCATGAGCATGGCGTTTGGCATTGGCATTGGCACGTCTTCCGTGGTGGCCCGGGCCATTGGGCAGGGAGATCAGGTTCGGGTGCAGCGCCTCACCACGCACAGCCTTTACCTGACCTTTGTCGTCATGTCCCTCTTTTCGCTGCTGGGACTCTTCACGCTCGAGCCGGTCTTCACCGCGCTTGGGGCGTCTGCCGACCTGCAGGTCATCATTGAGGATTACATGACCATCTGGTACCTCGGGGTACCGTTGCTGGCGCTGCCCATGGTGGGAAACAGTGCCATCCGCGCCACCGGAGACAGCCGAACCCCAAGCCGGGTGATGATGGTCGTCGCCCTAGTGAACGCCATCCTGGACCCGTTTCTGATTTTTGGCATCGGCCCCTTCCCTGAGATGGGGGTCCGGGGAGCAGCGCTTGCCACAGTGATTGCCTACTTCTTTGCCATGTTTGCCGGACTCTGGGTGCTGGGAAAACGAGAAAAGATGCTCGAGTTCAGCCTGCCCCGACCGGCGCTGGTCTGGGAATCCTGGAAGCCCATCCTCTTCATTGCGACTCCGGCGGCGCTGACCAACATGCTGAACCCGCTCTCCAACGCGGCCCTCACCCGCATGGTCTCCAGCTATGGCCCTGACTCCGTGGCCGCCTTTGGAGTGGGAACGCGCCTCGAGTCCCTTGCCATCCTTGGCATCATGGCCCTCTCGTCGGTGCTCACCCCCTTTGTCGGACAAAACATGGGCGCCCGACAGCCCAAACGGATTGAGGAATCGCTCGGATTCAGCGCCCGCTTCTCCCTCATCTGGGGTGCTGGAGCCTTTCTCATTCTGGCGGCCGGCGCCTTCCCGATTGCGTCTCTGTTCAGCAACGCGGAATCCGTCCAGTCCCTGACCCGACTGTACCTCTGGACGGTTCCCATCAGTTACGGCTTCTTCGGAATGTCTCTGCTGGCCAGTTCCGCCTGCAACGGCCTGCACCTGCCCATGCAGTCCTCAATGATCAACCTCGTCCGACTCTTCTTGCTCATTCTGCCGCTGGCGTGGCTGGGTTCCGAATTGATGGGCCTGCTGGGCATCTTCTTGGGCATGGCTGTCGGCAACGCGGTCTCTGGCGGAGGAGCGATGCTCTGGATCCGCATCCGGACCCTACCCAACTTGCTCAGTCCCAAACCAGCCTGATGCGCTTGGCCCTGACCTGCTTGCTCTGACTCCCAACCGTCATGAACCTCGCTTTTCTGCAAGACCTGATTGTCCTGCTGGGGCTCGCTGTGGTCGTGGTCCTGGTGTTCCACCGGATTGGACTACCTCCCGCGGTCGGACTCCTTGCCACTGGGGTGGTCGCCGGTCCGGACGGGCTCGGTTGGATCTCCTATGCCCACGAGGTGGAGATGCTTGCCGAGTTTGGCGTCGTCCTGCTCCTCTTCAGCATTGGTCTCGAGTTTTCCTTTGCCCGTTTGGTGGAGCTGAAGCGCTGGATGCTGGGCACCGGCGCCCTCCAGGTGGGGCTTGTGTTTGCCGTCACCGCAACAGTGGCCACAGGCTGGGGACTCAGCGGGTCTGCAGCACTGTTTCTCGGCGCCGCCTTTGCCCTGAGCTCCACGGCGTTGGTCCTCAAGGCGCTTCAGGACCAGGCGGAACTGGAGACCTCTCACGGACGCGCCACCCTTGGAGTCCTCGTCTTTCAAGACGTTGCAGCGGTGCTGATGCTCCTGATTGTTCCGCTCCTTGCAGGAGGGTCAGGCGAATCGGTGAACTGGCTCTGGATCGGACTGGCGCTCGCAGGACTCCTTGCCGGCATCGCCTTCGGGGCTCGGGTGCTGCTGCCACGGCTTCTGCATCAGGTGGTTGCCAGCAAGGTTCCCGAACTGTTTCCACTGACCGTCATCGGCCTCTGTTTGGGAATTGCGTGGCTGACGGCGTGGGCCGGTTTCTCACTGGCGTTGGGTGCTTTTCTGGCAGGAGTGATGGTCGCAGAGTCCGAATTCAGTCATGACGCCCTTGAGCACATCCTCCCGTCCCGGGACGTTTTCACGAGTTTCTTCTTCATCTCTGTGGGCATGCTGCTCGACCCGGGCTTTGTCTGGGAGTACCTTCCGTGGGTGCTTGGGGCGACGGCAGCTCTGTTTCTTGGCAAAGCGGTGCTGGGCGGCCTCGCCACCTGGTTCACCGGTGCTGACCTCTCTGTTTCCGTAAAGGTCGGGCTGCTGACTGCGCAGATTGGCGAGTTTGCCTTTCTGCTCGACCGGGCCGCGGCGTCCGCAGGGATCCGGGACGACACGCTGGGACAAGGCGTACTCACCGTGACGGTGCTGTCGATGATCCTTGCGTCTCTGCTCCTGCCACACAGTACCCGGATGGCAGAAGGCGTTCTGCGGGCGCCGTGGCCCCTGCGCCTGCGACTGGGATGGGCGGGCCTGTCTCCGGAAGAAACCCTGAGTGGCCCGGAGCAGAGCGATCACCTGGTCATCATCGGCTACGGACTGAATGGCCAGAACGTGGCCCGCGCCGCCACCCGCTTGGGGGTGCCCTACGCGGTCATTGAAGCCAACCCGGAGACCGTCCGCCGAGAACGTGCGTCCGGAGTGCCCATCCTCTATGGAGATGCCTCCCGGAAGGCCGTGCTGGAGCGTGCTCAGGTGCAGCACGCCCGGACCGTTGTGGTGGTCATTGCGGTGCCGGCAGCCGTGCGGCGCATCACCGAGCAGGTCCGAGCCCTCAACCCGGCGGTGCACCTCATCGTCCGGACACGGTACGTTGCTGAAATTCCGGCGCTGTCGGCACTGGGCGCCAACGAGGTCATCCCCGAGGAGTTTGAAACCTCACTGGAGATCTTCCGGAGGGTGATGGCCGGGTTCCTTGCCCCCCGACCGGAGGTCGAGCACTGCATTGCTGAGTTGCGAAAGGACCAGTATGGCCTCCTCCGGCACCATGAAACTCAGGCCCTCTTGACCGCACAGCTTTCGGCGCTGGAGGTTTCCACTTACCTCATTCCCGATGCTTCTCCTCTGGCCGGTCAGAGCCTGTTTCAACTGGACCTGCGTCGGCACTTTGGACTGACCGTGCTGGCCATTCAGCGCCAGGGCGCGGTGCTCCCGGAGGTGGAACCCGAAACCACCCTAGCCGCCGGAGACCAGCTCTTCCTCTTTGGCACTCCCGAACGGCTCGCTGCAGCCTTTCAGGCTCCGCCCTTCCTGCTCACCTCAGAAGCCGCCTGAGTCGCTCTCCGGTTCCGATGGCTTCTTTGAGCAAGAATCGCTAACCTGCCCTCAGTGGTTTCTCCTGAGAAACCTCCCCTTTTTCAGAACCCTGGGCCTCCTGAACACAGGCCCCCTTTGCAGAAGTGTCATGGACTGGAACAAGATTCTTGGAGATCCGCGCAAGTGGCTTGAAGAACAGTCTGGCCCCTTGAATCAGCTGCTCAAGGACACCCCGTTGGGCGGCGACTGGGACCGCTGGAACGAACGGCTCCGGGCGCTTCCCGAAGAAGCCCTGCGGCGCGCAGACGAGGTCCAGAGCCAGCTGGTCCGCAAAACTCGGGACTGGTGGGAGGATCCGGACCAGATTCGACAGGACGCCGTTGCGCTGCAAAACAGCTACTCTGAGGAGTGGCTCAAGCTGACTCAGCTGCTCCGTCTGGGCGATCGGTACCGCGATGCCATCCAAACGCTCTCTGGGATGCTGGTCCGGAGCCAGTTCAACGAGCAGGCCCAGCGCTTCCGGACGGCTGAGGAGCATGCGGCCAAAACGGAAGCCCTCCACCAAACACAGGCTGAGGAGCTTGTTCAGCTCTGCCGCCGTCAGGGCGGTGCCTGGGTCAAGGCTGCGCAATTCCTCAGCACCCAGGGGGACTGGGTTCCTGTGGCCTACCGGGAGCGCCTAGCTGAGTTGCAGGATCAGGCGCCTCCGGCGCCGTGGGCGTCCATCCAGCAGGTCCTGAACGAGGAGCTTCACACCCGCTGGCCAGAGGCCTTTCAGCACATCGACCCCACGCCACTGGCCACCGCGTCCATTGCGCAGGTGCATCGCGCCACGCTCGCAGACGGCACCCCAGTGGCCCTGAAGGTTCAGCTGCCGGAAGCCGATGAGCGCGTCCGGGCAGACCTGCAGTTTTTCGAGTTGGCCGCCAAGCTGTTCGGGAATCAGTTTGAAGGCGTGGACCTGGAGCAGGTGCTCCGGGAGCTTTCGGGGAGCATCCTTCTGGAACTCGACTACCTGCATGAGGCTGAGAACCTCAAGCGGTTCCATCAGCACTACCCGCAGGTGGATTGGACCTTCCCCAGCCTGGTTCCGGACCTGCTGTCGCGACGGACGCTGGTGATGAGTTTTGTGGAAGGGCAACCCATCCGGCGGTTTCTGGAGGACGTCCCCAGTGCTGCAGATCCGCTGCTGCGGACCCTCACGCGCAGCTTTGTCCGGCAGATCTTCCTGACCGGTTTGTTCCACGCCGACCCGCACCCCGGGAACTTCTTTGTGACGCCGCAGGGTCAGCTGGCGCTGCTCGATTTTGGCGCCGTGGGCACCCTCGCAGCAGAGCAGGCGGAGGCCTACCGGAATGTTCTGGTGGCCCTACTGAATCGGCAACAGGACGGATTTGTCGAGCTCCTACTGAAGGCCGGCTTCGGAGTCCCCAATCCGGAAAAAGCGGAGCGGTTGCTGTTCACGGAAGCCCCTCAGGAGCCCGCCCAGCTCACTCGGTTGCGCCGGTACCTGCAGGTCATGAAGGAAGCCGAGGTCACGATTCCCGACCACTTTGTCCTCGTTGCGCGGGTGTTGATTTCCGTCGGAGGCCTTCTCAAGCAGCATGACATCCGGCTCAGTCCCTTTGACCTGGCAGCGATGTTCCTGCAGGAAGGGATGAACGGATGAAGGCACTGCAAGGGGGCTTGCTCGGAGTGGGGCTGCTGCTGGGGCTGCCGGTGCAGGCCCAAAGCTACTTCGAGTGGCAGCTTGAGTTCTACCGTGAGGGCGTTTACGGCCCCAAAGAGGTCCTCCGGATTGTGGAAGACGGGCCCGTTTTTGAGGGACAGGGATGGGCCTGTGTCATTGAAAACAGCTGGCAGGACTCCACTGGGTGGATGATGATCGCTGGGAAGACGCTGCGCTGCACCCGTCGAGAAGTGGTCCGGAGCGCGGAGGTGCTCTGCAACTGGCAGGACAGCGATGTGGACAACTTTGAACAGCACCCCAGCGCTCAGGGCCTGTACCTCGACCCGCAGGACCCGCGCAACACCCCTTTCCTCAAGCTCGGGTGCCAGGCCGGCATCCGCCGGATCGCCCGTTAGGTCAAGCGACTTGACCCGCCACGCCCTGCGGCTCGGTCATCGGGTAAAGGCCTCTAGGTTCTTCCAGCACTCCAGCTGCATCCGGGGCAGGTGAAAGGGCCCCTTCCAGAAGTTCCCCTTGAGCGGCACAGAGAGGCGTCCATCACGGTGCAGGTAGCCAAACCACTCGCCGTGCTCCCGATCCGGAAAGTGCGCATAGGCCCAGTCGTGGACCAGTTTGTGCCACCAGGCATACTTTTCATCCTGGGTCAGCGTGTAGGCGAGCAGGGTGGCAATGATCGCCTCGTTGTGTGGCCACCAGAACTTCATGTCCTGCCAGTACTCCTGCACCGGCAACCCCTTGACGTCGCGGTAGTAGAGCACCCCTCCGTATTCCTGATCCCAGCCCCACTCGAGCATCCAGTCGAGAATCGTCAGTCCCAGCTCCTGCAACGCCGCATCGCCGTTGCGGTAGGCCGATTCCTTGAGGATGAACCACGCGGCTTCAATTGCGTGTCCCGGACACAGCATCCGTCCCTCAAAGTGATCCAAGAAGGCGCCGGAGGTGGAAACCGTCTCCAGCACCGCCTTGAACTCCGGCTTCATGAAGTCCTGCCGAATTTCGGCAATGGCGCGGTCGATGACCTGGTTGCACTCTTCCGGATCATCGAGGACCTCACGGAGGATCTGAGCCGTGACGATTTGAATCATCGGCACCGCCAGTCCCTTGGTGTCCCGCGTTCCCGGAATCATTTTTGGTGGCAGCAGCCCCGGTTCCGAAAGGCACCGCTGCATGAGCCGGAACACCGCCAGGGCTTCTTCCTTTGCCTGCGCCTCTCCGGACGCACGGGCATACGCGGCCAATGCGGCAACAGCAAAGGCTTCTGAAAACACGTAACGGCGCTTCCGCAGAGGCCGCCCCTCCTGCGTGACCGAAAAGAACATCCGTCCATCGTCGTCAAAGCCGTAACGTCGGAGGAAGTCGATGCCGTGCTTGGCCAAGGCCAGCCACTCGGGGTTGGGCTCCACCTCGGCATAAAGCGTCGCCAGCAACCACGTGAATCGTCCCTGCGTCCAGATTCCCTTGTCGGTGTCAATGACGGTTCCGTCCTGGCCCAGGCAGATGGTGAAGCCTCCGAATTCACGGTCAACGCTGTGCTTCAGCCAAAAGGGCAGGGTATCGTGCAGCAAGCCGTCTCGGTAGAGCTGCTTCAGGGCATCTCTGCCTGAGGCACTCAACAACTGGGGACTGAGGGACATGGGAGTCTCGGAAGAAGGGGAGGCCAAGTGGCTCACGGTGTTCCGGAGCGCGGTGCCGGCGCTTCCTCAAGGGGAGCGCGCGCAAAGGTTTCAGCGTAGTGACAGGCGGCAAAGTGGTCCTTGCCATTGATCCGGTACTTCTTCAGCGGCGGAACCATGGTCTGGCAATTTTCCTGACGCTGAGGACAGCGAGGGTGGAACGGGCACCCAGATGGAGGATCCACCGGACTCGGAACATCGCCTTCCAGCGGCGTCCGGTGGGACTTCCGGTCCAGGTCGGCTACCGGAATCGCAGAGAGCAGCGCCTGCGTGTACGGATGCAGTGCGTTGGCATACAGCTCCTCGCTGTTGGCCAGCTCCACAATTTTCCCAAGGTACATCACCGCCACCCGGTCACTGATGTACTCGACCACGCTCAGGTCATGGGTGATGAACAGGTACGTCAGGTTCCGTTCGTCCTTGAGCTGCTTGAGGAGCTTCAGCACCTGCGCCTGAATGGACACATCCAGCGCACTGACCGCTTCATCGCAGACGATCAGCTCCGGCCCAATGCACAGCGCCCGGGCAATGCCAATGCGCTGCCGCTGGCCTCCGGAAAATTCGTGCGGGTAATTGTCCATCTGCTCGCGGCGCATGTTGACCGCCTCCAGCAGGTCTCCAATGATCTGGCGCCGCTCTGCCCGGGACCGGACGCCATAGGCCTTGAGCGGATCCTGCAGGGAATCGAACACCGTCAGTGCCGGGTTGAGCGACGAATGAGGATCCTGAAAGACGATCTGCAGCTTCTTCCGGATGGACTTCAGCTCTTCCTTGTTCAACTGACGGAGGTTGTGCGTGCGCTCCTGATCGTGGTAAAGGATCTCTCCTTCTGTGGCATGGACGAGTTGCAGGATGGACTTTCCCAAGGTGGTCTTGCCGCAACCGCTTTCTCCCACCAGCCCCAGCGTCTCGCCGCGGTACACCTCCAGGTCCACGCCATCCACCGCCTTGACGTGGCCCACCACCCGTTTGAAGACTCCCTTCCGGACCGGAAAGTGCGTCTTTACGCCCTTTAATTGGAGGATGACGGAGGACTCAGACATGACGAAGGACCTGCTCAGAGTGCCAGCAGCGGACGGCATGGGTTGGGCTGAGGGAGCGCTCGTCTGGCATCACGCCACAGCGGTCGCTGGCAAAGTCGCACCGGGGCTGAAACTGGCACCCGGGCGGGCGATTGTAAGGATCCGGGGTCGCCCCTCGGATGGGTTCAATGTCCTGCTGCTTCCCCCGTCCCAGCACCGGAATCGAGTTGAGCAGGGCCTTGGTGTAGGGGTGGGCCGGAGTCCGGAGCACGTCCTCCACGGTTCCACTCTCCACGATGTGCCCCATGTACATAACGGCTACCTCATCTGCCAGTTCAGCCACCACGCCCATATCGTGTGTGATCAGCATGATGGCGGTGTTGTGCTCTGCCTTGAGCTGTGCCATCAGGTCAAAGATCTGCGCCTGAATGGTCACGTCCAGAGCCGTGGTGGGTTCGTCGGCAATCAGCAACTTGGGATTGCAGGCCATCGCCATGGCAATCATCGCCCGTTGCCGCATGCCCCCGGAGAACTGGTGAGGGTACTCAGACGCCCGCTGTTCCGGAAGCGGAATGCCCATCTCGCGGAGCAACTCCACCGTCCGCTGGCGAACCTCCTGCGCGCGCAGGTCCGTGTGGTACTTCAGGTTTTCTCCAATCTGCCAACCGATGGTGTAAACCGGATTGAAGGCGGTCATCGGGTCCTGAAAGATCATGGCCAGGTCCGCCCCCCGGAGCGCGCGCATCTGCTTGCCGTTGCGCTCCAGCTGGTCTAGGCGAAGGTCTCCGGACTCGCTGTGGTAGATGATTTCCCCCTCTTCAATCCGTGAGAGCTTGGGCAGCAGTTGCATGATGGTCGCGGCAGTGACGCTTTTGCCACAGCCACTTTCCCCGACGATGCAGAGCGTTTTGCCCTTCTTGACCTCAAACGAAACCCCGTTCACCGCCTTGTTGCAGCGGTTGTTCGTGTAGAAGTAGGTCTTCAGGTTCCGGACACTGAGAATGGTTTCCTGCGACATCACGTTTTCCTACCCCTGCAAGCTCGGATCAGTGGAGTCCCGGAGGCCGTCTCCCACAAAATTGATGGCCAGGACAAACAGGGAGATCATCACTGCAGACGGGAGCCACACCCACCAGTAGTTCTGCAAAATACGGAGGTCCTGCGCCACATTGAGCAGGTTTCCCCAGGTTGGAATCTGCAACGGCACCCCCAGCCCCAAGAAGCTCAACCCGGCTTCTTGCAGAATGAACATGGCAGTTGTCAGAGTGATGTTGACCATGATGGGCCCCAGCGCATTGGGGAGGATGTGCTTGTAGCAGATGGTCGCGTTGCCCAGTCCGAACGCCTGCAGGGCCTGGACGTACTCCTCCTCGCGCAAGGACAGCACCTGAGCGCGCATCATCCGGTACATCGGTCCCCACCCTGTGAGGACAAAGATGACAATCAGGTTCTCCAACCCCTGTCCCACAATTGAAACCAGGATCAGCACTAGGATGATCTGCGGAAAGGCCGTGACGATTTCGGAAAGTCGCAAGAAGAGGCCATCGAGCCAGTTGCCCCGATACCCAGCATAGACGCCAATGGAGACTCCGATAAACGCGGCGCCCAAGGCACTTCCAAGCCCCACCAAAATGGAAATCCGCCCCCCGTGAATGAGGCGGGAAAAAATGTCCCGACCAATCTTGTCCGTTCCCAGAACGTGCTCCACGGAAGGAGGCTGGAGCCGAGCACGCAGGTCCACCTTGAGGGGGTCATGCCGAGTCAGCAGAGGGGCAAAGAGGGAAGAGAACAGGGTCAGGAGCACAAAGCACCCTCCTACCAGAGCCAGCTTGTTGGACAGCAGCTTGCGCAGAACCCGGTTCTGCACGCCTGGACGAAAGGTTCCCTGCTCTTCACGTTCCCGGATGCGGTCAAACTGCCGATCCAGCCGTGTCTTGGAAGGGGGCACGTTGGCATTCATGGAGCTACTCCAGCTGGACACGAGGATCGAGCAGGGCAGTCAGCAGGTCGATGAGGAAGCTCGCCAGCAGCACTGCGGTGACCGACAAAAACGCGATCATCATGATCAGAGGGTAGTTCTGCGCCCGAACGGCAATGACAAACTGTTCCCCAACTCCAGGCCACTGAAACACCTGCTCGACAATCACGGTGCCCCCGATCAGCAACGGCAGCCGAAAACCGATCAGCACCACCACTGGCGTCAGAGCCACCCGAAAGCCGTGCAGAAAGTTGACCCGCCACTCCGGAAGGCCCTTGCTCCGGGCGGTCTTGATGAACTCTCGGTTCATTGCATCCAGCATGCTGGAACGCGAGTACCGCATCACCCCAGCGGTCATGGTCAAGGAAAGCACCAGCGCCGGTAGCACTAGGTGCGGAAGACGGTCCCAGAAGGTCTCGTAACCGGGCATCAGGCGTCCGCCCACGGGAAGCCAGTTCAGTTCCAGCGCAAACAAGACAATTGCCGACAGCCCAAAGATGAATTCAGGAATGGACACCCCCAGCATGCCGAACACGGTCAGGGCATTGTCGCTTGCAGAGCCCCGGTTGAGGGCACTGAGTGTTCCCAGAATGCAGCCGAACAGGGTGGAAAACAGAAGGGCAACCGCTGAAAGCTCTAGGGTCGCAGGAAGGCGATCAAACACAATGTCCTTGATCGGAACGCCACTGGCTAGGCTGTAGCCAAAATCGCCCTGCAGAACGCCTCCTAGCCAGTGCAGGTACCGGATCATGAACGGTGCATCCAGCCCCAGGGCCTGACGCATCGCGGCCAGCTCCTCTGGACTGATCTCTGCGATCAGCTCCGGACTGATCATGTAGGAGACAATGTCTCCCGGCGTCAGCTCCATTCCCAAGTAGATGAAGAAGCTGATGACCAGCAGCATTGGGATCAGAAACAGCAGCCGTCTGACAAAGTAAGCGTACATTCTCCAGCGCAACAACAGGGAAGAGGCCTCCGCCTCCCCTTTCCGGAGAGAGCAGGAGGAGAGGAGGAAGCCTTCAGGTTACTCTATTGCTTCGGGAATTTGTTGATCCAAAGCACACGGGTATACGGAATGTCCACTGGGGTCACCCGCATGTGGTCCATGGCCTGAAGCGACTGGACGTCTGAGACGTTCTTGGTGAACCCGTAGTCGAGCTGACCAGCAGCAGCGTTCTTGACCACATTCGGATCGTTGTCGCCACTGGGGTACGCCACAATCTCATCCAGCTTGGCCCGTCCTCCGTGGTAGCCCTCAAACGGCACCATCACGAGGTAGTCGTTCATCTGCACTTCCTTGACCCGGAACGGACCGGAGCCAATCGGATTCTGCCAGAAGGGGTGCTGCTGGAACTTCAGCGGATCCGCGTTGCCGATGTGCTTGCGGGGCAGCGGCGCCCACTGCGAGAACGTCAGCAGCACGTTCGGGTCCAGCGTCTCAAAGCTGAAGGTGAGGGTGTTGCCTTGGGTGGTGATGCCGGCAATCTCCGAGGCCGCACCGTCGGTGAAGGCCTGAGCGCCCTTCAAGGAAGAGAAGGTCTGCTTGAAGATGGGGTGAATCACCGGAACCTTGCTGGCAAACTCAACGTTCCACTTGATCTCCTCAGCGGTGATCGGAGTGCCGTCGTGCCAGGTGAGGCCGTCCATGAGCTGTACGGTCAGGGTCTTGCCATCGTCACTCAGGTTGTAGTACTTCGCCATCTGCGGATTCGACGGTGCCAAAGAGCCGTCGGCCGTGATCAGGCGGTCAAAGAGCACCTTCGTGTAGATGTACAGTCCCGGGTTGAACCAGGAGTGCTCAAAGAACTCGACGGGGCCGGTATTGGTCCGCAGCACCTGCTTGCCATTGGCATCTGGGGTGACGGTCCAGTCCACGATGTTCCAGTCGTAGTTGTACTGAGCGTTTCCGTAGAGTCCACCGTTGCGGTTGAGCCGCTTGCTCTCATAGATGAACATCTGCTGGTAGTACAGGGGCAGCACAAAGAGGTTTTCCATCTCATACCGCTCAATGGCAAAGAAGGCCGCTCGCTGCTTCTCCACATCTGCGGTGCTGTTGATGGCAGCCACCAGCTGGTCCAGCTCAGGCGATCCGGGAGTGTTGGCGTTCTTGCCGGTCTCATAATTGTTGTAGTACTCCTGCAGGGCCAACGCCGCCTTGGCTCCGTAGCCCAGGTCCCACGTGATTGCCGCAGGGCCATTGACCGGGTCTTCCGGAAGCGTCCGCAGCTGAGCACCCACGTCGCCTTCCAGCTTGCGGAAGGTCATCTGGACGCCCACATCTGCCAGGTAGGCCTGGATTGCTGCCATCAGGTCAGCCGTCGTCTGGTCACCATAGTAATACACCACGTCCAGCACCCGGCTGGAGTCCCAGTTGGCTTCCTTGAGCAGCTGACGGGCCTTGTCCGGATCATACGTGTAACGGGGCAGTCCCGGAGCCTTGAAGGAGCCGTTGGGGATGGAGCTGTCTGCCGCAATGGCCATGCCCTCAAAGAGGGTCTCCACGATGGTGTCCATGTCGATGGCGTAGGCAATCGCCTGACGCACACGGACATCTGAAAGCTGGTTGCTGTTGGGGCTGGCGGCCCAGAGCGATACGGACTGGAACACCAGCAGCGACGCAAGTGCGAGGACTTTGAAGGCCTTCATGGGTTTCTCCGTAGGGGTGAAGAGATGAGTGAGATTCGGGATTACCTGTGCCAAGCTTAGCCCGCTGTTTCCAATGCGGTTAAGCAATGGGAGCTTCATAATTCCTCCTCAGGGTTCAAGGATTGACAAAACCGACCCAGTGCCCAGCACCGGGTCTAAGGCGCCATTGGCGAATCCGCCTGGCTCATGAAAGGTGCTGTTCATAAAAGGAATCCAGCTTCGCTGCTCCCTCTGCCGTCAACGGCGCAAAGGGACGTCGACTGACGCCGGTGTCCACGCCTCGTCGCCGGAGCAGGTGCCGGAGGCCATTGTACAGGCCCACCTGCAGCAGAAGCTCCGTGAGCGCATTGGCTTCTTGTTGGAGCACAATTGCTCGGTGCCAGTCGCCGCGACGGAAGCTTTCATAGAGGCGGACGTAGGTCTCTGGAATGACGTTATAGGTGCTTCCGATTCCGCCATCGCACCCCATCGTCAGTCCGGCAATGAGCATCTCATCCGGACCATTGAACACAATGGCCTCAGGATGCCGCGCCTTGAGGCGCTCGATGATGAAGAAGTCCGTCTCGGTGTGTTTGACCCCAACGATGGACGGGTGCTGCAGCAAGCGGCTCAGGTCCTCAAGCGAAAAGCGAAACCGCGCATTTCCGGGAATGTTGTAAATGAGCAGCGGAAGCGAGGTGGCCGAAGCCAACTCCTCGTAGTAGCCCAGCACCTCTTCCCGGGAAAAGGCGTAGTAGTACGGAGGCACCGACGAGGTAGCCTCATACCCGCTGGCAGCCGCCACCTCTGCAAGGTGCAGGGCATCTCTTGTGGCCAGGCTGCCCACATGCGCCACCAGCCGGAGCCGCCCCTTGGCCACAGAGGCAACATGACGGAGGAAGGTCGCTCGCTCGTCTGTCGACTGCGCGAACGCCTCCCCCGTGCTCCCCCCCACGTAAAGGCCATGAACGTTATGGGCAATCAAGAATTCAATCAGAGCCTCCGTTGCAGCCAAATCCAAGGATTCGTCCTGCCTGAGAAAAGGAGTGATCATGGGAATGTAGATCCCGTGAAACGCTCCCCGATCCTGCGTGGTGTTCGTCATAAGTGCCTGGTGACGGATGAGGGCTGGACGCCTGAAGAGGTCAAACGACGCACAAAAAGAGGTCGCTCGGCCAGAGGTACTGTTCCGGGAGTGGGACGGAATCCGCGCACGCTCCCGGAACACCAAGGGAGTCCAAAGTCAGAGGAAGCCAGAAAGCATCGGACTTTCGAGGAAATAAAAGCCCCGGTCGGCTTCCCTGGAAGCTCATTGCCAAGTGGTTTGGCAAGAGTGGAGGATGTTATACGTGAGAGTGGGGGAGGAGACTATGCCTGACTTAGCCAAAATTGATACTATTTTGACTTCAGCCCCAAGGGGCGGGGCCCCGTTCAGTCGCTTTCATCTGTGACGGCTCAGCACACAAAAGGGGCTACTGAAAGAGCTTGCGGTACTCTCGCGGGGTCAGGTTCATGTGCTTGCGGAACTGACGGTTGAAGTTGGAGAGGTTGTTGAACCCGTGCTCGTAAGCAATGTCCGTGATGCCAGCCTCGCTCTCCATCAACTCGTGGCAGATCCGGGCAATCCGGGTTTTCTGAATGAACTCATTGAGGGTGTTGCCCGTGCTCCGTTTGAAGAAACGGCAGAACGCCTCCGGACTCATGTGGATGTGCTCGGCAACCTCCGTCAGGGAGATGGACTCGGCATTGTGCTTCATCACGTACTTGTAAACCTGGTCAATGCGCTCGTTTTGCACCGCATTTCCCCGAAACCCCGTCGGATGCCCCGAAAGCGTCTCCAGCTGCTCGGTTTCGGTGACCAGGCTCAGCAGCTCCAGAAACCGGGAAAGCCGCAGCAGCCCCGGTGGAATGCCCTCAATCTCCAGCATCAGCTCCCGTACCCGACTGCTGACGGGCTCCAGAAAACGGATGCCCTGTGCTGCCTTGCGCAGAAACTCGTTCAGCTTGCGGCTCTCCGGAAGCTCAAGAAACCCCTTCCCCAGAAAGTGTTCGGTGAACTTGAACACCAGCATGATCCGAGACGGCGCTCCCTCCAGCTCCATCCCATCGTTGTTCCAGTAATGTGGAATGTTCGGGCCCATCAGGATCATGTCCCCAGGCGAGATGGGGTGGATGTTCTCTCCCACAGCCGCCAGGCCCTTGGTGTTGCAGATGAGGCTCAGCTCAAACTCAGGATGGTAGTGATAGACCCCATCAAAGCGCGGGCCGGGGTTGTCGTACACCACCAGCGAGGAGTCTGAGGAAACCAGCCGTTGGTAGAGAGGAGGCATGAGTAGGCTCTGCTGAGTGCTGAACAAGGGGCGCCACCTTGATGGCCCCCCACCCTCCGGCAGCATAGCCACCCTTTTGCCGCAATGCTACGAAAACGGCACGATGCAGGAACTACTGAGTGGTGAAAGAGATTGTGGAGGAAGTAACTGGGATGCTGCTTAGGGATGTCAGTGTCAATTGCCCACTGCTCGCAGATGGCACAACCTTCAACTGGTAAGTGGTGCTGGCACTCAATGTTGGAGTCTCCAGAGTAATGGTTGAACCATTCACTGTATAAAAATACCCACTGCTGTAGTCCCAACCAATACAGCTAGAAAAATTATCTGTAGAAAGTTGAAAGACCTGCTCAGAACATGTCGTGGAGGTTCCTGCACCATAGAGGCCCAGATCATCACTGAAAGTCAGAGAGATCTGAGTGTTGGTAGAAACGTTGGTTGCGCCATCTGCAGGCGTTGTACTTACTACAGTAAACTCCGTACTGCTTGTACCCCCCGAACCTGTGCTTCCAGTACTTGTGGAGGCCGCTTCTTCGATCGTCTTGCTCTCCAATCCTTCATCCTCAAGGGTTTGAGATCCGCACCCCAAGAAAAGGAGGCTGCTCAGCAGAAGGGCGCTGGTTTTTAAAACTGCCATTGGAATCTCACCTTGAAGGAATCGTTGGTCGCGAGGACCCGCATGGGTCGCGAATTGGGCTGATAGGCGGTCTCGTCTCCAGAACCGGTAAAGAGCAACAGGTACACCTCCACGCCCAAGCCGATGTAAGTGATCAGGTCATACGTTTCTGCAGAAGACTTGAGAGACTTCATTTCGCTTTGGTTGCTAGTGTACTCGGCGCTGTAGCTCGCACTTGGGTTGCTGGCATAGAGGCTGGCGAGTTCTTTATTGCGGCTGGAGAGGGTGTTGTAATCATCTGCGGCACTCTTTGCCTGTAGCATCGCGACTCCTGTAACGCCCAAGGTTACAGCGTGCCAGATCCAATTGGAGCCCGACGATTGAGACGTACGGACCTCTGGTTCGGGCTCCGGCTCTGCCTGTACCACAGGCTCCGGCATAGGGGAGGGTTTTTCAGCAACAGGTTCCGGTGGTGACGCTGGCTCCGGTGTCCCTGCCGCAGCATCCGTCTGGGTTCCTGCAGGCGCTACGGATTCACTGGCGGCAACTGAGGCGGGTTGATCTGCCTGTACCACAGGCTCCGGCGCGGAGGAGGGTTTTTCAGCAACAGGTTCCGGCTCCGGTGGTGACGCTGGCTCCGGGGTTCCTGCCGCAGCATCCGTCCGGGTTCCTGCAGGCGCTACGGATTCACTGGCAGCAACTGAGGCGGGTTGAGTTGCTTCCACAATTTTGAGCACCATGCCCTCCACTTGGGCGTTCAACTCGCCAATGCCACACTGGTCACACACGGCCGTCCGGACCAGTCGCTCGCTGTCGAGGTTCACAGCCGTCAGCGAAAGCTGCGTAAAAGTGCCCTCTCGGGTAACATTGAAGAGGAACAGGTTATCCACCTGCAGAATCTGTTGAATGACCGCAAAGCACTGATCCTCTGTGCATTCCTCATAATCGAGTTCCTCAAACGCAGCATCCTGAGCCTGTTCAAAAGCCTTCTGAGAGGCAAGGGCGTAATGGGTCGAAAGGTACTCCTGCAACGAGTTGAACAGGATGGTCTTCTCCATTTCAGAGAAATCCCCCAAAGCGCCCATGGGGGCCAAACCCGCCGGAGGCTTCTGAGCCCATACTCCCAGTGGAAGGAGCCAGAGGCCCAGCACGATGATAAGCTTCTTCATTTTAGTTCCTTGCGGATGGTGGCCAGGGCGCCCTCAGGAAGGCCCGGGAAACGAAACAGCTGCTGGCCGTTCTGCCCGCCGATGATCGTGGGGAAGCCGATCTTCTCCCGGCTGAAGAACTTTCGGCTGACGGCACTGAAGCTGTCTCGGTAAAAGTAAGACTTGGGAACTCCTAGGGTCTCGGCGAAGCGAGCAATGTCTGCTTCGCTGTCCTCCTTGATGGGGTTAATGAACAGCAGAGGCACGTCCGGGTGCTCCTTGGTCATGAAGGCATGCAGCTCCGGAATTTCCTTCCGACAGGGGACACAGGCGACAAAAAAGAAGCTCGCCACAAAGGGACGTCCCTGTAGGTTGCGCGTGTCAAAACGCTCTCCTTCCAGGTTCCGGATCCAGAAGTTTGGAACCTCTGCCGCCTGCAGGGGCAGACTGAGCAGAAGGAGCAACAGGGGCATGAGGAACTTCATGGGGCAGTTAGGCGTTGAAAGGTTTCTAGTAAACTCCGCTCATCCCACTTGCTGATGAGCTTCTTTGCGGCTTTTCCAAAGTGCTTTTCCCAAGCTGAGTCTCGCTCGCTCCACTTCCGGATCGGCATGCGTTGCGGGTCTGAAGCAAAGGCGCCCACGTTCTGCCAGGTCGCCTCCTGCTTGCGCCAGAGGCTGAGCTCGACCTGAATGTCCACAAAGCCGGCCCACATCGAGGAAGGCTGCTTCAGGCGGTCTCCCTCTAGCTCAAAGAGAATCACCCCCTCCGTTTGTGGATTGAGCTTCGCTTCCCAGGGCTCCTCTGCTTGCAGGCGAATCCGTTCTGAAACCACCGTCACCCCCTTGACTCGTGGAGCCAGTGCCTCCAACTCCCCCCAGACCACGCTTTCTGCCTCCTGAAGCTCAGGCTGCCGCAGCACCGAAAGCACCTGAATCGGTCGGGTGCCGCCACACTGCTGCCGAAGCCGCTCCGCGTACTTGCGACAGATCGGTTCCTGCTGTTCCGGGTTCGCGTTCCAAATGATCCGCAGCAGCGCCTGCTCCACGTTGGCGGGATTGAAGGCGCTCAGCTCCTCCACTCCGTCAATGCCCACTGGAGCGTTGCGGGCAACCAGCGACAGAGACATTGGGGAAGACGGGTCCAACCGAACGTCGAAGTGACACTCCGTCTCCAGTTCCCGGTTAGAAATGCCCGCGCTGGGCAACGGTTTGATGGGTGCCACAAACTCATTGAGCAAGGAGCGCCCCCACTGCTCCAGTTGAGCCAACTGCTCTACCTCCGGGGCTGCCGGGATGAAGTAACAGGCCGCCTGCGGTAGAACGGGCTGAATGAGCACCAACACCAGTAAGGAAAATGATTTTAATAGAAACGGCTTTAGCAATGGCAAATCGCGAAAAAATTCTCCATGGATAATAACAAATATATCATATAGATATGTAAAGACGTGGTAAATTTATGGCCCTGTTTTTAATAAATGTCAAGCGACGCTCCGGACGAAATACGGCGTCCTTCACCTGCTTGCAGCAGGCGTTTCTCTGTCTCCATTCGGAGCAGGGGAAGGGCTTGAGTGTTGTGTGGAGTCACCTAAGCTAGGGGCTTGCTGATGTCACGTACCCCACTCTCGATCCGAACCCAATGAGCGCACCGCCCACTGAGACGCCGATGATGCGTCAGTTCCAAGACGCCAAGCGTCAGCATCCGGACAAGATCCTCTTCTTCCGGATGGGGGACTTCTTTGAGATGTTTGGGGAAGACGCGGTGATTGGCGCACGGGTGCTGCAGATTGCCCTGACGTCTCGGGACAAGAAGAAGGAAGGCGCATTGCCCATGTGCGGGGTCCCGGTGCGGGCCTATGAGCAGTACCTCAACAAGCTGACTGCAGCAGGCTACAAGGTGGCCATCTGCGATCAGACCGAGGACCCTGCCCAGGCCACCGGCAAGATCGTCAACCGAGAGGTCGTCCGGATTGTCACCCCTGGCACAACGGTGTCGCCTCAGCTCATTGACCCAGACCGCAACAACTACCTCCTTGCGGCTGCGGTTGACCTCAAGGCCCAGAAGCTCGGAGTCGCCTTTGCGGACGTCTCCACCGGGGAGTATGAGCTGTGTGAGTTTGCGCTCAGCCAGTTGCCCCGATTTTATGACTTCCTCGTTCAGTTGGACCCTCAGGAGATCCTGCTGCCGCAGAGTCGCTCCACCGCAGAGTCGGAATTTTTGGAAGCCCTCACACAGCGCCTCGCTCAGCTGCTGGACCAGGTGTCGCCTCACCTTGCAGAGGCCTCGTCCAGTCCGGAAGCCAGCCCGGGCCGCTGCCAGCTCATTGACCCCTATCACTTCGACGAAGAAGCCGCGCATCGCAACCTGTGCCGGCACTTCAAGACGCTCAACCTGGCCGGTTTTGGCATTGAGGACTTTCCCCATGGCCTCCGGGCCGCAGGAGCCGTTCTGCGCTACCTTGAGGACACGCAGATGTGCGACCTCACGCACCTGACGTCGATTCGGCTGCATGCGGTGGAGCAGGCCATGCTCCTTGATGAGACCACCCTCCGGAACCTCGAGCTGTTTGAGGCCCAATCTGGACAAAAACGGCACACGCTCTTTCACGTCCTCGACCAGACCGTTACCCCCATGGGCGCCCGCCTCCTGCGGCACTGGCTGCGACGTCCGCTGCTGCAGGCATCGTCCATCGCTGAACGCCACGACGCCGTGGAAGAGTTCTCCCGTCAGTTCCTCCTCCGAGAAGAGCTGCGCAACCTGCTCAAGACGGTCCAGGACCTGCCCCGGCTCATCGGACGCCTCAGCCTGCCTGTTGCAGGCATTCCAGACCTTGTTGGCCTCCGGGAGTCGCTGGAGCCCCTGCAGCAGCTTCCCGTCTTCTACCAGCGTCTTGAAGCCTCACGGCTTCAGGCGATTGGGACCGAGTTCGACCCGCTGACGGATCTGTTGGAGCTGCTAGAGACACAGTTGCTAGAGCATCCTGCCCACCGGCTTTCTGAGGGAGGCTACATGGCAGAGGGGGTTTCAGAGGAACTGGATGAGCTCCGGGAAATTTCCCGCAACTCCAAGGAGTTCCTCAACCGGGTACTGCAGCGAGAACGTGACACCACCGGCATCAGCTCCCTGAAGATCAGCTACAACAAGGTCTTTGGCTACTACCTGGAGGTCAGCAACGCTCACAAGGACGCCGTTCCTGAGCACTACATCCGCAAGCAGACGCTGGTCAATGCAGAGCGTTACATCACTCCGGAGCTCAAGGAGTTTGAGGAAAAAATCCTCACCGCTGAAGAGCGCATTGGTCGCTTGGAACAGGAGCTGTTTCAGGAGCTTAAGTCCCGGATGATTGCGGAAACCGCCCGCATCCAACAGGCTGCCCAGCTGGTGGCTGAGACCGATGTTCTGGCAGGGCTTGCTCATGTTGCTGAACAGAACCGGTACGTCCGGCCGCAGCTGAAGCCGCTGGGGGCTCCGGGGAGCATCCGCCTGCGGCACTCCCGGCACCCCGTCATTGAGAGCATCCGCCTGGGAGAACCCTTTGTGCCCAACGACATTGCGCTGGAGGCCTCCGGATGCCGCCTCATGCTGCTGACAGGTCCGAACATGGCCGGCAAGAGCACCTTCATGCGGCAGATCGCGCTCAATGTGCTGATGGCCCAGGCCGGATCCTTTGTGGCCGCCGAGGAGGCCGAGTTGGTTTTGGTGGATCGGATCTTTACGCGGGTTGGCGCCTCAGATAACCTCAGTCAAGGCCAAAGCACCTTTCTCGTGGAAATGAACGAAGCCGCCGCCATCTTGCACCAAGCCACTTCCCAGAGCCTGGTCGTACTTGACGAGATTGGCCGCGGGACCAGCACCTTCGATGGCATCAGCCTGGCTTGGTCGATTGCGGAGTACCTTCATGAACTCGGGGCCCTGACGCTCTGTGCGACCCACTACCATGAGCTGAACGCCCTAGCGGAGGAACTTGAGGGAGTGGCCAACTTCAGCGTTGTCGTCGAGGAACACGGAGAGGAAATCGTCTTCGTCCGGAAGATTGTTGCTGGCGAGGCCAACAAGAGCTACGGTGTTCAGGTTGCTCGCCTAGCAGGCATTCCGACTCCGGTTGTGGAACGCGCCCTGCAAGTCATGCAGGAGCTGGAGGCGTCTTCCATGGGACACCGTCTCCCTGAGCTCGCCCAGCCGTTGCCCCCTCGGAGCCCGGCCCAGGTCGAGGAGCCGGCACCGGACTGGACTCGGTCGGCTGCGGCTTCCGCTTCGGCACAGCTCTCTCTGTTTGCAGAGACTCCCGAGTGGCTGGAAACCCTAAAGTCCTTGGATCCCGACCAAATGACCCCACTCCAAGCACTCACCACCCTGCACAACTTGGTGCAGCAGGCGCGAACCCAATCGTCTTGACTCATGGCCTCCCACATCGCGGTCTATCCCATCAGCTCCAATCCGCCCACCTTCGGACACGCGGACATCCTGATCCGGGCCTCCCGGCAGTTTGACCACGTCTTCTGGGCCGCCGCGGTAAATCCGACCAAGGCCTACCTGTTCACCCAGCAGGAACGTGTGGAAATGATGCAGGCCTACGTTGACCACTACCAGCTGGAAAACGTCACCGTTGACTCGTTCACCGGCGCCACGGTTCGGTATGCTCAGAGCAAGCAGGCGTGCGCCATTGTCAAGGGTCTCCGGAGCGTGGACGACTTTCACCCGGAGCAGCAGCAGGCGTTGGGAAACGCGGTCATTGTTCCAGAAATTGAAACCTTCTGCCTGTTCGGACGCCCAGAACGGTTCCAGATCAGCTCCTCGCTGGTCCGGGAGCTCGCGTTTCTGGGAGAAAGCATTGAAACGTATGTGCTGCCCTCAGTGGCGCAAGTGGTCACGGCTGCTGTCACCCGTTCCAACTCCTGACGATGTACCCCACTTCCATTCATCACGGCCCCCTCGCTGAAGCGCCGCCGGTTCCACGCCGCTGGGGACATTGGCTTTGGGGACTGTTTCTGGCAATGAGTCTGTTCAGTGCTCACTTTCAGGACCCAACCCTCTTTCACCAAGCCTCTCCGGTAGACGGTATTCACAACTGGTTGGGCATTGTGGGAGCGCTGTTCGCAGGGACGCTGCTGGAGTGGTTTGGAACGTCGGCTTTTCTGCTCGGCTGGCTGCTGTGGCGCCTGCCTCGGTCCCGGAAGCTGCTGCTGGAGCCGCGGCAGTACAGCTTTCTGCACAGCCGCCTCATCTTGACGATTCTGCTGGTGGCCTCCACCAGTATGCTGCATGGAATGTTCGGAACCGCCCGTTCCCTAGCGATCAACTTCCACTGGCAGGAAGGCTACCTCGGTCAGATTGGACGGGAGTGGATTGTGAACAGCCCCATGCCCTGGGTCAGCCTCACCGGCGTGGCGCTGGTGGGTCTGTGGTGCCTGATGCGCCTCAGCCCCATCCTCTTTCTGCCACTCCCGCTGGGGACGTGGCTGGAGTCGCTTCCGCAGCGCTGGAGCCCCCGCTCTCAGCCGTCGCGACTGCGCCGATCCAACCCGGTTCGGCAGCCCCGTGGTCCCTTGTTTTCCCGGAAGTCGGATGCGGTCACCGCACGCCTGTTGCGGGACGTTCCGGCCGATCCTATCCCTGAATCCTTAAAGGAGAGAGCCTGATGAAGCTCAGCATTGAATACTGTGTGATGTGAAGCTACCTGCCGCGTGCGACCAGTTTGGCCGCAGAAATTCAGGAAACCTTCGGTGTGGAAACCGAACTGATTCCTGGTGCGAAGGGGGCGTTTGAAGTGAAAGACGAAGGAAGGGTGGTGTTCTCGAAACACCAGCAGGGACGGTTCCCGGAGCCCGGAGAGGTCGTTCAGCTCCTCAAGGAATGAAGCCGTGGGGGAGAGGCCCTCCCCCGCTTGCTCAGAAGTCCGCTTTCAGGGCGGCGCGAATCTCGCGCTTGATGTCCTTGTTGCGTTGCTTTTCCGCGTTTTCCCGCTTGAGGCGCTTCGCCACTGACGGCTTCACGTAAAACTTACGCTTCTTGATTTCCTTAAACAGCCCTTCTCGAATCAAGGTTCGCTTGAGCTGCATCATCGACTTGGAGAGGTTTCCGTCCCGGACTTCAATGGTAATCGGCATGGAGGATCTTATTCGGGTTGAATCTTCAGTGGCTTTTCGTCACGCAAATCAATTAAAATAGAGCCTCCCCGTCAGGGAGTCAAGTGCTTTTCGCAGCGACTCCGGAACCTTTCTCAGAAAGCCCCCCATGAGTATCAAGACAGCCGATCTTTATGATCAATTTGGTGAAGACCTCCGGGTCACTGAACCCGGTTTCCGCAGCTACGGTGGCCACACCAAGGCCCATGGCCTGGTCAAGACGTTGCGTGTTTTTGAAGACAATTCGCTGGTCCGCAGGCAGCTGGAACAGCCCGGAAAGGGACGGGTGCTGGTGGTGGATGGCGCCGGCTCCATGCGGTGCGCGTTGCTGGGAGACAACCTGGCGCAGCTGGGAGTCGACAATGGCTGGTCGGGCATTGTGGTGCAGGGATGCATCCGGGACAGCGCAGAGATCGCAACCATGCCCATTGGCGTGTGGGCTCTGGACACCAATCCTCGCAAGAGCATCAAGCTGGACCGCGGCGAGGAAGATGTCGATCTTGCACTGGCCGGCGTCCCGGTGTCTCCGGGAGACTGGCTGTATGCCGATGAAGACGGCATCGTCATTGCTGAGTCAGCTTTGAACGTGTGACCGCTCGTTACGGAATGGGCCGGAAGCGCCCGTTCCGGATGGTCAGCAGCTGCATCTCTCGCTGAATCTCCCCCTGCTCATCAAAGTGAATCCGCCCCGTGGCTCCCTGAAATCCCTTGAGCTGCAGCAGTGCTTCCCGTAGCTCTCGGTGGGAGTGGTTCCGCGGGTTCCGGAGGAGCTGCTTGAGCAGCAGCAGCGTGTCGTAGGCATACGCCACATAGTTAGACGGCCCTTGGTAGCTGGGAGCACCCAGCATCATCCGCTCATGTGCTTCCACAAACGCCTGCACCTCGGGTCTTGGGCTCTGCGCAAAGAAGCTGTCCACCAGCACCAAGCGCCGGAGCCGCTCCCGTCCTTGCGCAAACAGCAGGGCTTGGTCGCTCCAGCCGCTGTCTCCCAACACCAGCAAACGGTCCAGCTCATACACGGAAATGTACGGCAGCAGGACCTTTAGGTCAGCCAACCCTCGGCTTCCGGCCGCCACAAAGACCGCGTCAAAGTTCAGGTGCGGCTCACGCTTCTCCCGGAGCTCCGCCAGCGCCTGTTCATCTCGCTCGGAAGTCGCTGTCAGCATTCCGGTTACCGCTTCAAATTCGTGGACGTAGCTCGCCTGCTGCGACAGGTACTGCTCCACTGCCACCACCTCAATGCCCACCTGGGCGGCTTCTTCCAAGAAGAGCTTTGCCTTCTCCCGACCTTCCCGCTCATTGGTGTACAGCACCGCGACCTTCCGGACCTGCTGGTAGTCCCACGCGTAACGCAGGAGATCGCGGATTTCCTGCTGCCAGCTGAGGTTGTTCCGGAAGACGTAATCTCCCAGCTCGGCAATGCTGGAGGTGAGCGAGAGAGAAATGAGCGGCACCTGCCAACGCTGCGCCTCTTCAGCAGCCGCTTCAGACGTTCGACGCGTCAGCGGACCAATGACGGCGGAAACGTGCTCTTCCTCCACCAATTCCGCAAAAACCCGACGCGTTTGCTCTGGATTCAGCCCGGAGTCTCGGATGACCAGCTCCCACTGCGGCTCCTGAAGCGGAAGCCGAGCCTCCAGCGGAAGCACCGAGGGAAAAGCGCCCCTTGCCGTTTCCGAAACCACAGGACGCCCAGAAGCATTGTCGGGAGCCGGCTCCGGAGCGACCTTCAACGCCAGGCGCAGCCCCGTCAGGGTCTGCTGCGTCAGTCGTGACACCAAGGCGCTGCTGCTGGTGATGGGCAAAATGACGCCAATGCGCTGCGGTTGCATCTGCTGCGCGGCCTGAATGCGTCGCTGCAGAAACTGCAGGGCCTCCACCTGTTCCACCAGATTGGACTGCTGCAGGCGTGGGAGCAGCTGGTTCACCAGCAGCGCCGCTCGACCGTATTCCCCTTGCCGCATGAGCAGCTTGATGTAGATCTCCGGGAGCTTCTGACGCAGCAGAGCCAGGTCCGGATGCGCATCCGCCAGCTGGTTCAACTCAGCCGTGCTGTCCAGCTCCTGCATCCGCTCAAAGACGGACTCGGCAAAGGCAGGCGGATCAGGCTGCCCAGGGTCCTGCAACGCCTGAAGGTCGTACTCCAGTGCGTCCAGCAGCCGATCCTGCTGGCGGGCCTGGGTCGCAAGCATCTCCCACAGGTCCAGCCGAGGCGGTGCTGGCAGAGAGGTCATGGCGCGTTCCAGCCAGTATGGACTCGTGTCCAGCGGTTCTTTTTGTTCAAAGCGGGCACGGTTGAGGATCCAGTACACCGAGGGCGCACTGGAGTGCTCCGGGAAGCGTTCCAGGAAGTCCCGGGCCGCTCCAGCTGCTGCCGCCCACTGCTCCCGGCTGAGCTGAATCTGAGCCGCCAGCCCCAGCGCTTCCGGGCGCCCAAGCTGCGAGCGGACTTCCTGGTACTCCAACCAAGCCTGCTCCGGATCCGTCGCGGCCGTTTGCAGGAGCTTCTGCGCAAGCGTGGGCTGCTCCACCAGAAACTCCTCCAGCCGACTGCTGATGCGTTTCGATGGCACCGGACGAGCCGGAAGCTGGAGCACCACCTCAGCTTCTGCCACTTCCGGAAGCTGCTCCTGCAGCCACTGAGGATCCTGAATCAGGCTCTGAGCCCATACTCCTCCCGCACACAGCAAGGAGGGGAGGAGCAGATAGTAACGCATGAATTTAGAGGAAGAAGAGGGCGTAGACGATCGCCACGTCGGCCACCAGCATCACCCGGTTGGTCGTGGTCTGCGCAGCATCAGAGAGCGCGTCGTAGTTTCGCTTGAAGAAGGTCTTGAGGACAAATCGAGACTGAGGGGCAAGAAATTTCATGACTCCTTGAGAACAGAAACGTTAGTCCAGCGATCCTGCAACGCGATGATTTTCGCGTCGGATCGTCAGGCGTTGACGATCCCAGTATTCTAGCAACTCTACCGCGTGCTTTCGAGAAATCCCGGTCATTTCTTTAAATTCGATCACAGTCAGGGTCTCTTGGTGCTGAAAGTGTCCCCGCATCTGCGCCTCTAGGGCAGCCAACGTTTCCGGAGGATAAAACAGGTCTTCAGCCACCCGGATCAGGTGCTTGTGGTGCGACGCTGACTTCAGCAACGCAACGCCGGCCTTTTCCTCAAGCCCAAGCTGCTCAAGCAGGTGGCTCTGCCGCATAGGCTGGGCGCCTCCGGCTCGCAGCAGGGTCAGGCAGCGTTCCAGCAGTTCTGTCTGCGACTCGGCAACCTCAGGCTGGTGGTCCGGATGCGCATAAGCCTGCTCGCGCTTCACCAGCACCGCTTCTCGGACCAGCACCTTCAGCAGGGCCTCCACCTGAGACTCCTGAGAAAACACGGGTCCCAGCTTCCCGGCCAGCTCCGAGCGCGTGAGGCCTTCTCGGTCTGGAAAGCGCTCATGGTGTTCCTGAACCAAGCGTCGGACGTACTGCCCCAGGCGCCGCAGGTGATCCATGTGCCACCACCGTCGCTCAGTAGCGTCTAGGCAAAGCAGGCGCTGCTTGCTCTGCAGGGCTTGCAGCACCTTGTCGGCTCGCTTTCCCGAAAGCCCCGACCGCACGGCCAGCTCCTCCTGCCGCACCCCCCGGAGGGCCTGCAGGTACACCGTTTCCTCCACGCGTCCTGACTCATCAGGGCCCTGCAGCACACGGAGGCGCTGAGCGAGTTCGTGCATCACACGCCGGGACTTCACGGGCGCCGGATCCAGCACCTGCCCACCTCCCAGCGTTCGGCTGGGGGAGTAGCTCCGGATGATGAAGCGGTCTCCAAAACGGGTGCTGGTGGGCTGCTCTAAACGCAGCTGACACAGCCCGGATGCTCCTGGAAGCAGCGTCTCGCCTTCCAGAAGGATGAGGCGTCCCAGCAGTTCCTGAGTGCCAAGATGCACCCGAACCCGCTGACGCTGTCCCAGAGCCGAAGGCGCATCTGCCAGCACCCGCAGCTCCACATTGAGCATGAAGCTGTTCAGCAGCGACTCCGGAGGCGCCAGCTGATCGCCACGGTGAATGGCTTCGTGATGCACGCCTCCAAGATTGATGGCGGCCCGCTGGCCTGCCACCACCTGCTCCTGCTGCGTCCCATGAGACTGCAACCCCCGGATGCGGACCCGGCTTCCCTGCGGGTACTGCACCAGCGTTTCCTCCAAACGGGTCCGGCCTGACCAAACGGTCCCGGTCACCACAGTGCCAAAGCCCTTCACCGAAAAGGAGCGGTCCACCGCAAGCCGGAACGGACGTTCCTGAGCTTCTGCTAGGGTACGGGGGTGCAGGTTCCAGAGAGCCTGCTTGAGTTCCGGAATCCCCTCTCCGGTCACCGACGAAACCGGCAACACCGGCGCCGCCTCCAGAAACGTTCCCTGCACCAGCTCCTGCACTTCCTCGGCGCAGAGGTCGGCCAGCTCCGGATCCTCCAGACGGTCAATCCGAGTGAGGACCACGATCCCTTGGCTGACGCCCAGGAGGTCACAGATGGCCAAGTGCTCCCGGGTTTGTGGCATCACGCCCTCATCGGCGGCGACCACGAGCAGCACCGCGTCCAGTCCTGAAACGCCTGCCAGCATGTTGTGCACAAAGCGCTCATGCCCCGGCACATCAACAAGCGCCAGGGTGTTGCCTGCCGCATCTGTCGTGTGCGCAAATCCGAGATCGATGGTGATGCCCCGGCGCTTCTCCTCTTCAAAGCGGTCGGCATCCACACCGGTCAACGCCTTGACGAGGGTCGTCTTTCCGTGATCAATGTGACCGCTGGTTCCAATAACCAGGTGATGGGGTGCAGTCAAAAGGGGTTGAGCTCAGGAGGGTTCAGGCAGAGAAGCCGCGGCTTCTTCAGTGGTGATGGCCAGGACCTCTTCAGCCGTGGTCACGCCCAGGAGGACCTTGTAAATGCCATCGCGCCGAAGGGTGATCATGTTCTCCTTGATGGCCTGACGCCGGATGCTGGTGGAGTCACTGGTGCCGAGGATGACCTGCTTGACGGAGTCGGACATGGGGAGCAGCTCATGGATGCCAATGCGCCCCCGATACCCGGTCTGCCGGCACGCCTCACATCCGGCACCACGGTAGAGCACGCCACCCGCCTTCTGCAGAACCTCCGGGGGAATGCGCAGCTCACGCAACTGCTCCGGATGGGGTTCATACGACTCCTTGCAGTCCGGACAGATCCGCCGCACCAACCGCTGCGCCAGGACCCCAATGATCGTCGAAGACACCAGAAACGGCTCAACGCCCATGTCAATGAGGCGGGTGATCGTCGCAGGAGCATTGTTGGTGTGGACGGTACTGAAGACGAGGTGCCCTGTGAGGGCCGCTTGAATGGCAATCTGCGCGGTCTCCGTGTCTCGCATCTCCCCCACCATCACCACATCTGGGTCCTGACGCAGCACCGACCGGAGGGCACTCGCGAAGGTCAGGCCAATCCGGGGGTTGACCTCAATCTGGCTGTACCCCGGCATTTTGTACTCCACCGGCTCCTCAATGGTGATGACGTTGCGGGCAGTGTGGTCAATTTCGGAAAGAGAGGCATAGAGCGTGGTTGTCTTTCCGCTTCCAGTTGGTCCGGTCACCAGCACAATGCCTCCGTGCGAGTGGACCATCTTGCGGTAAGGTTCCAGCAGGCGCTTAGACATTCCCAATTCTGGAAGACTCAGCAGCTTCTCGCTGCGCTGCAGCAGCCGCATCACCACCTTCTCCCCATAAACCGTGGGCACCGTGGACACCCGGATGTCGATCTTCTTGCCGGCAATGACGATCATGGTCTGCCCGTCCTGCGGAATGCCCTTCTGCGCAATATCGAGGCGGGACATGACCTTGATGCGGTTCACCACCGTGATGTGCGCCGCCCGGGGCACCCGCGTCACGGCGTGCAGCACGCCATCAATGCGGTACCGGATCTGCGTTTCCTTCGGGGTGGGGTCGATGTGAACGTCGCTGACGCCATCACGGACTGCCTGCCACAGCAGCGAGTTCACCAAACGCTTGACGGGCTCCTCATCGGTCGCATCCAACAGGTCCTCGGGCTCCTCAATTCCGGAGATGCCCTCAATGCGCTCCTCTGAATCAAGGTCGCCCACGGCCTCTTCGCTGAAGCCTGTCGCCTGATCGTAGGAGCGGTTGATGAAATCCAGAACCGCCTGACGGGACGACAGCACCGGCTGAACCCGGCATCCAAACTCCCGGGCTAGCTCTTCCAGGGCCTCCAGCCGCCGTGGGTCGTCGGTGACCACCTCAAGCACCTCTTCCTGCTGCCGCATCGGCATGCAGTTGAAACGTTTGGCATAACGGATGGGAATGCGTTGCGACAGCTCAGGGTCAATCGGAACGTCCTCCAGTGACGCCCGGAACTCTAGGTCGTAGTAAGACGCCAGAGCTTCTTGGAAGTCGTCTTCCGTCACAACCTTGTGCTTGAGGAGGACTTCCTTGAGGGCGTCCGGACGCTGTCGGTACGCCACCAGCTGTTCGTGCAGGGGCTTCAGTTGAGCCACAGAGACCCGTCCAGCTTCCTGGAGGTGCTCAACTGCGGGGTGATAGGAACTCATGAACCAGCACCGTCATGCATGGAGTTTAAGGACCGGATGGGTCCTGATGAAAAGCTTGGCGCTACCCAGTTGATCTGTTAGGATTCTGCCAGTGTTTCTAGGTGTTGTTCAAGACCGATCCCACTTGTTGCAGGCATTCTCTTGCTTTCTCCTGAATCTCCACCTCCTGCTGAGCCGCAGACGGTGCCTAAAAAACCGGAAGCGACTCCTGCCTCGCCGTCGCCTGCAGCAGATTCCTTATTTGGTCACGTTGAAGCCGACCTGAAGGGGCTGGAGACGTTGATTCTGCAAAACGCGCAGACCGACCTGACACTCCTGACCCAGGTGGCCGAGCACATCCTCCAGTCCGGAGGCAAGCGCCTCCGTCCGGCCCTGGTTCTATTAGGCGCGAAGGGGTTTGGTCCAGTTGATGGGCGCATCCTTAAGGCCGCCCAAGTGGTGGAGTTTCTGCACACGGCGACGCTGCTGCATGACGACGTGGTGGATGGTGCCGAGACGCGCCGGTCCCGGCAGGCAGCCCGAACCATTTGGGGGAATGAAGCGAGTGTGCTGGTGGGTGACTACCTCCTCGCCCTGTCGTTCCGGATGCTCACCAGCCTCCGCAACACGGAGGTGCTGCGGTTGATGTCTGAGACCACGACGCTGATGGCCCGGGGGGAGCTGCTCCAGCTGACGCGCGGGTACCAGCAGCGGGACCTCAGCCAGTACCTGCAGATCATTCACAACAAGACCGCCAGCCTGTTTGGAGCCGCCACCCGCATGGGGGCGCTTCTCAATCAGGCCTCCGACGCTCAGGCCGCGGCGCTCTACGAGTACGGCATCAACCTCGGCATGGCCTTTCAGATGGTGGATGATGCGTTGGATTATTCAGAAGAGTTGAACATTGGGAAGGCCATTGGCACCGATCTGCAGGAGCGAAAGATCACCCTGCCCCTCAGTCACCTACTCGAGCACAGCAGCCAAGCGGACCGGCAGCAGGTGGAAGCCATTTTGGCTCTGGAACACATTGGGCCTGCCGAGATCAGCCAAGTGGCCGCGATGATGCGCAACACAGGCTCCATTGAGCACACGCTGGAAACCGCCCAACAGTACGTCCGGGACGCTCAGGCGCAGCTGACCGACCTTCCGGACGCCAGCACCCGACAGACACTGGCCGACCTGGCTGAATACGTCGTCCGCCGCACCTACTGATTACCCCTCCGTATCCGCCTCTGCCGTCGGAAGCTTGGCCGCATACCGCTTGTAAAGCGTGCTCCAGCGTTCCGCCCGGCGCGCGGCTTCTCCCAGAGACTTGGCCACATCCTCAATCTGAAGCGGCTTCTCAAAGTAGTCGTACGCGCCTCCCCGCATGCACTGAATGACACTGGGAAGCGTGGAGTGAGCGGTCATGACGTAGATCTGCATCAAGGAGTTCATCTCCTTGATCTGCTGCATCAGCTCCACCCCGGTCATTTCCTCCATCATCAAGTCGGTAATCACCACATGGAAGAAGCTGCGCTGGAGCGTGTTCAGCGCCTCTTCGGCACTCCGAGCGGTGCTGACGTGGTAACCGAGCTTCGTCAGGGCCCGCTGCAGGACCATCCGAATGTTTTCGTCATCATCCACCACCAAGATGTTCAATGTAGAAGGAGAATTGAGGCTCATGAAGGACCAACTGCTTGAAAGAAAAGGACAAAAGAATCAGGACACACAGAGGTTGGTGGTCAGCTGCGGAGCGCCTGAAGGAACTGAACCCGGTCCGGAGCACTCATCACAGAGTTGCCGATGAGGGCGGCATCACAGGGAATGGCCTCCAACTGCTGGAGGTCTGCTGCGGCACCAATGCAGCTGGCACTAACCAAAGTAGCATTGGGTTGCGACTTCCATGCCCGAAGCTCCGGAAACTGGTGCCACCAGTTCGGGGTCGTCTCAACGGACCCCAGGTGGTAGGTCTGTTTCGGATTCTCTGGAAGCGAGGCAATGGGGCGGTTGTTGATCATCAGCACCCGCGGCGCCACCTCTAGGGTTCGGGGCAATTCCGACTCCAAGGAGCACTCCACCACTGCGTCTAGCCCCCACTCCTCAGCCTGCGCCACGAGGTCCTGCAGTTCGGAAGCGCTGAAGTAGTAGGCCAGGATGAGCGCAGCGCTGGCACCCCGGACCCGCCCTTCCAGCAGCTGATACGGGTGCACAATGAACTCCTTGTGCAGCAACGGCAGGGCGGTAGCCTGAGCCGCCTGCTCCAGCGTCTCCAAGGCTCCGCCAAAGTAGTGCCCGTCGGTCAGGACCGAAATCGCCTGAGTGCCTCCGGCCTCATAGTCCTGAAGCACCGCCTGGAGGTCCAGGGAGGCAACATTTTCTCGGCCGGGTGCCTTGGCCTTCACCTCAGTGATCAAAGAGATCCGCTGGCTCGGCGCACGCCGCACGGCTTCAGCAAAGGAAGCCCGGGCCGGAAGGTCGGGAAGCTGCGCCTGCAGCTCGGCTGCTGACGTGTGTTGGCTCCGGGTCGCGACCTCTTCCAGCTTGAGGTCCCGCATCTTGTCCAAAAAGGTTCGCATTTCAGTCTGAGGTTGGGGAGAGGAGGAAGGAAGGGGCCTCGGAGCGGCCCCGTTTGCGGGCGATGGGGCTAGACGACTTCGGAGCCCCCGCCACCGGCGATGACGATCTTGCCCTCTTCTTCGAGCTTCTTCACCACCTTGATGATCTTCTGCTGAGCCCCTTCTACGTCTGAGACCTTGACGGGGCCTAGGTTTTCTAGGTCGTCTCGGACCATCTCTGCTGCACGAGACGACATGGAGCTGAAGATCAGCTCCCGGATGGAATCGCTGGCCGTCTTCAGTGCCAGCACCATGTCGGCCTGATCCACGTCCTTGAGGACTGTCTGCATCTGCTTGGAGTCGATCAGGCTCAGGTCCTCGAAGGTGAACATCAGCTCCCGGATGGATTCCGCGAGGTCCGGATTCGACTCTTCAATGGTGGCTAGGATTCGGGTTTCTGTGGACTTGTCCACCGCGTTGAGGATTTCCGCCACAGGGGCCACGCCGCCTACTTTTGTCACCATGCTGCCTGCCGCTTTCATTTCTTCATAAAGGACTTCGTTCATTTCAGAAACCACCCCGGGCGGAATGCTGTCAATGACGGCCATCCGGTACATCACATCCGCCTGAACGTTCTCTGGAAGGGAGCGCAGAACAGTGGCCGCCTGATCCACATTCGTCAGGTACGAGATGATCAGCGCAATCGTCTGCGGGTGCTCGCCCCGGACGTAGTTGGAGATCATGATCGGGTCCACGTAGCGCAGGGCATCCAGCCCGCCCTCTTCGTGTCCTGAACGCAGGTTGCCTTCCAGCTCCTTGGCCTTGTCGGCGCCCAGCGCTTTGACCAAGGCGTTCTTGACAAAATCTGGGGTCGCGTTGACGTGGGCGCCCTCTTCCTGCAGCACGGAGTTTCGGTAGAACTCCTCGAGGACAATGTCCAGCTCCTCCGGTTCAATGTCTGAGAAGCGGGTCATGTAATACCCCACCTGCTGGATCTCAGACTCATCTAGGTTCTTCATGACCTCTGATGCCCCCTCTTCTCCCAAAGCAAGGAGCAGGATGGCCGCTTTCTTGGGTCCAGTTAACTTCCCGACACTCATGGGTACTCTTGACTCAGGCCCGGCTGGCAGATGCAGAGGGTGCTTCTGGAGCCACCTTCCGGGTTCAATTAAAGGAGCCGGATGCTCCTGGGTTGGGCTCTGAGTGATTCAGCCACGCTGGCACACCCACAGCGGTCCTTGATAGCGGCCCTGTGACCAAAGATCAAGGAGATTACCGGTTGGGCGTGGCCCATCATTTGCTGTGGGCAGGGTAGCGGGACCCGCTGTTCCCGACTGACCCAAATCAATAACCCTCAGGAGATGAATCGCCCTATGAATACGGAGATCACCCAAGATGACATCAGCGAAGCCATGGCCCGGTACCTGGAGCAAGGTGGCACGATTCAGCGAATCGACCGCGTCGCTGGGGAACCAGTGCTGGGGATGGATTTTCTGATCTCGGATGAAATTTTGGAGATGACTGAGACTCAGGAAGCCGATCTCTATTGACTCCCTCCTCCGGAGGTTCCACGGAGCCTCCGACCCCCTCTCCATTTTCCGGTTGCATTCCGAAGCACCTCCCGCACAATGCTTTTCAGGTAACGCAATCCAGACCTTTGAATTCCCGCTTCTTTGAAACCGTCATGAACGCTCCTGCGCCCTCCGCGTTTCTCCAGCTCCGTCAGCTCCGCAAGGCCTACCACGAAGGTCCGGTCATGCATCAGGTCCTCGACGGGGTGGACCTCAGCCTAGCCCCGGGTCACACGTGCGCGCTGCTGGGAAAGAGCGGCTCCGGGAAGTCCACGCTGCTCAACCTCATTGCCGGCATCGACCTTCCGGACGCCGGAGAGGTGTGGGTGGACGGGCAGTGCCTCAATCACCTGAGCGAGCGAGAGCGGACGCTGTTTCGCCGCAAGCGCATGGGCTTTGTCTTTCAGTCCTTCAACCTCATCCCCACCCTAACGGTTGCAGAAAACCTGGAGCTTCCACTGGAGCTGAACGGCCTCCGCAAGGGCACTCAGGCACAGGACCTGCTGAAACGGCTCGGCCTGGGAACCCGAGGGCAGAGCTTTCCAGACCGGCTGTCAGGCGGCGAGCAGCAACGGGTCGCCATCGCCCGGGCCCTGATTCATCAGCCAGCCCTGTTGCTGGCAGACGAGCCCACTGGAAACCTGGACGGACGGACCGGAGAGGAAGTGCTGGAACTGTTGCGGGAATTGGCAGAGGAATTTGGAACCACCATGCTCATCGCCACCCACAGCACAGAGATCCTCTCTCTGGCCAAGACGATTCTGCGGGTGGAAGCCGGCAAGCTGGTGGAAGTGGAACCCGAGCGCGTGTGACCGGCAGTTACTGAAACGAGGGCTCGACGCTGCCCTTAGGCATCCGGTCTTCCGGATAGATTTTGCTGCCCGCAGGAGTCTTCGGAGGCGCATACTTCACATCTGCCCGCTGCGCTCGGCCGCCCCAGGTCAGTTCCTTAGCCAGGTTCCGAGCCATCCGGCTCCGCTCCTCTTCTGCCAGAGGGACGTTCCGGTACGGAGGCGTGCCTCCCAGAGCCGGGTTCACCGGCACTCCACTTCCCACCGGAGGCATGGCCTCCAGCTGCGGAGCTGCGCCCGAGTCCGTTGAGGCCGTGTGGCCTTCCCAACGCGCCGTGGGGTCCTTCATGGAGAGGCTCTTGGCCAGCCGTTTGGCCATCAGCGAAATTTGATCGTCCCGGGTCTCAGCGCCCGCCACACCGCTCATTCCCACTAGGGTCAGCAGCACCACACCTGTTTTCCAGTTCATACGAGCCTCCCGAGGAGTTGCAATCAGTTCATCAGCGGATTAGGCAGTGTTATCCCTCAGGCCCTTCAGGAGCGCAAGCTTTTTCCCGCCCGGCCATCAGGCGCCCTCCCGAATCCTCAGAAGTGTTTGGTCCGGTTAAAGACCTGAATCGCCTCAGTCAGTCCCCGGACCGTGAGGGGATACATGGGCATGACCTTCTGAATGAACGGTGCCACCGTCCGAGCCCAGAACGGCTGAGGCGTCGGGTTCAGCCAGCACAGGTAAGGGAAGTGCTCACGGATCGATTCCAGCTGCGTCACGCTGGGCACCGGACTCTCTTCACGGTACTCAATGGCCCCGAACGGAGCCAGCAGCTCATGCGCAGCCATGTAGGCATCACCGATCACAAAGACACGGTAGTCCGGACTCTGCTCCAGCAGTTTCTTCAGCGGCACCGGTTTGCGACGAGAGGCGTCTTCGTAGACCTGGGAGTAGATGGCGTTGTGAAAGTAGTAGCACCGCAGGTCCTGTGGAAACCGGCGCTTCATCTTGGCAAACAGGCGCTGCACGGTGTGCACGTGCGCCCACATGGAACTCCCTCCGTTGTCGAGCAGCAGCATGACCTTGATGCGATCTTCTTGCTCCCGGAGGAAGTGCGGCACCACGATGCCTGCGTGGTTTCCGGCGTCTTCCACCGTCCGGGCCACATCTAGCTGACGATCGGAGTGAGTGTCCTGGAGGTCCTTCAGGGCCTGGAGGGCGGCATCTAGGGTGTCGTCATTCAGGGGCGCGTCCAGATCCACTGGGAAGAACCCGGGATCTCCCAGCACCTTGCGGGCGCTCCCCGCATTCCCGGCACCTCCCACGCGGATGCCGTGCAGTCCGGACCCGGAGTGTCCATAAGGCGAGTGCCCGTGACTGCCAATCCAGTGCCCTCCTCCGCTGTGAGGAGCCTTCTGCTGATCGGCCACGCGGCGCATGCGTTCCAGCAATTCCTCCATGGGAATCTGTGAGTAGTCAACCAGGGTATCCGACGGCACCGGAGGGCGCTGAGGACCAGAGGCTTCCTGATCACGTAGGTCCGGAGCATCCTGATCAAGGTGTTCACGCGCATCCAGTTCCTTCCGGAGGTCGGCCACTAGGTTCGACGCCATCACCTCGTTGAGGAAGCGATCCACGTGCGAGCGCCAGTCAATGACCTGATCGGCCAGTGCCGTGTCCATCTGCTGGCTCAGCCAGTGCTCGAACGCGGACGAGTGTCGAACCGCATCGTCTAGGGTGCGGTGCTCCTGAACCTCAATGCCCAGGAAGTGTTCCCAGAAGGCCAGGCTGTAGGGACCAAAGTCGCGCCGGGACTTGCAAACGAGGTGCTGAGCCGCGTCGTGCAAGGATCCAAGGTTGGTGATGACACCACGTTCGGCCAACGCAAAGACCTCCAGCAGCAGCCGGGCGTCCGCGTGCAGTCCGTAGCGACGGAGCGTATGAGGAAAGCTGTTCAGCATCCGATCGTTTAACTGAGCGACATGATCAGGCAGGTGGTGGTTCCGTGCGCCAAGAGCTTTCCGGAAGCATCCACCAGTTTCCCCTCGGCGGTTCCGGTCCGGCGTCCCACGTGAATCACCTCTCCAATCGCCTGAACCGGTCCTGTGGCATCCGTGATTGGACGGACCAGGTTGACCTTCAGCTCCAGCGTCGTGTACCCCTGCCCTGCCTGAAGCATCGATTGCACCGAGCAAGCCATGCAGGAATCCAGCAACGTGCAGGCATAGCCTCCGTGAACAGAGCCAATCGGATTGTAGTGCTGAAGCTGAGGGGTTCCGGAAAAAACCACTCGTCCGGCAGTCACCTCTACCAGCCGAAAATCCATCAGCTGCGCAATCGGTGGCTGCGAACGCTGCCCCTCAGCAATCGACTGCAGAAAGGCCAGTCCACTGGTCGAACGCAGGTGCTCCATCACTTCTTGTGAATTGGGAGGATCCACACTCATAGTTATTTTTAGGTTTAATCAATAAAAATTAAAATTAAAGTTGCAATTTACTCCCAGTCCCTCTATCGTAGGGAGAGTTACTTGTTTTTCACCCCCATCCAAGGTCAAGCGCCATGAGTCAAGCAAAGAAATCAGTGTTCGAGCCCGTCATGCAAATGTACACCACCTGGTACGATCAGTACGAGAAGGGACTGAACGAAGTGGAAGCCATGCAGAAGAAGTCTCTGGAGTCCGCTTACGGAATGATGGAAAAGGCTCCTGCCATGGAGATGATGAAGATGAATGATTCCATGGCCACCCTGAAGACCATGCAGATGAATGCCGTCAACGAGACCTACGGCATGGTTCGCAAGACCACCCAGGAAATGCGCAAGCAGTCCATGCAGTGGATGGCAAACGTTGAAGCCATGATGCCGGCCATGAGCCTGTAAGCTTCACCGCTTTGAGGAGCTTTGGCTGGCAGTGTTCCCCCCCTGTCACTCCGGCTGAGGCTCCTACTCTTCCTCCCCTCCGATTTCCTCCTCTATCCTCCTCATCTTCACCGCCTCCGCTAGGTCGCGCTGTTCCTGAATGCGTTTCCGGAAGGTCAGGTCCTCCTCCTCAAACGCCTCGCTGAAGAACGTCCGCCAGACCCCTTCTTTGGGAAACGCCATCTCGTGGAAGCACTTGACGTGCATCAGGGACCACTGTCGCTCATCCTCCAGCAGCATCAGGTAGTCAAAGGAAAAAATCTCCAGCCGCTGCCGCTCCTCCTCCAGTGCCGCTAGAATGACGGCCTGATCGTCCTCGGATTCAGCTTCTTGAGCCGACTGTTCCAGCAACTGACAGCGACTCCGGGACAGGTCCAGCAGGCGACGGCACTCCAGCAGCTGTGAGAGGTTGGACGAAGAGGACTGTTCCTGAAGCCGCAGGGCTTCCTGAAGATCGGTTAAGTTCATGAAGAGCGCTTGTGGGAACTAAGGTTGGGAAAGGAAGAGCCCGACAGACAGGCGTGTGAGCAGGAAGGCGATGGCAAAGTAAAGCATCGCTTTCAGGATGACAGAGAGGGGAACCCCAGTGGCGTGACCACAGTGTGCACAGCGCTGGCTGAACCAAGAGATCCAGGCGCCACACGCTGGGCAGTGTCGGCTCACTCCAGCTCCAGGGTCGCGTTTTGCGCTTTGGCTTCTTCCCGGAGGCGCTGGAAGGTGTTGACGATCTCACAACTCAAGATCGCTGTCTCCAGCTTCTCTAGGATGTGCTCCTCCAGCACGGGCTGGTAGCTTTCAGGCTCTCCCGGACGAGCGCCCTTGCGTTTCTTCACCAAGCCATGATGCATGGAGAATCGCGCAAGCTGCTCCTCCAGCTGCTTCCAGGAGGCCTCCAGCTTCTGAACCCGCTGCTCCACCTGAATCAGGTCCTTCGCATACTGGGCCATCTTGAAGAGGTTGTGGAAGCTCTTGGCTGCGTCCACGCCCACGCTCTTTTGCCAGAGGTCCCCGAATCCGAGCCCGGTAAAAGCGTCTCCCAGCTTGTCCCGGAAGCTCTGACGGCTCCGGAAGCTCTCAAACAGGTCAAAGGTCAGAAGCAGCTGCTGGTCAGACGCATTCACCGGACGCTCCAGCTCCTTGAGCCGAGCCTCACTGCGGTGGACCTGCGTGAGCAAGCGTTTGCGCTGCTTGAGCAGGGTCTGGTAACGCTTCTCCTTCTCCTGCATGTTGTTGATCTCAATCACCTCGATCTCTTCTTCAAGGGGCTTGAGCTTGGCCTGCTGTTCGCTCAGCTGAGCCTTGGCTTCATTCATGCGGTCTTCTAGGAACTTCTCCTGCCGCTTCTTCTGCTCTTCCTTCTTGCTGAGGACGGTCTTCTTCCGGAGTCCGACCCGGACCGTGAAGTTATCTTCTGAGAAGTCCCAGTTGTTGAAGAAGACGATGTCCACGTTCTTGAACTCCTCACTCTGGAAGAGGAACTCCTGGGCGTTGTACTTCTGCCCGTCTTCGGTCTTCTTGAACTCCTGGTACTTTTCCGCCAGCTGGGCGGTGGACATCGTGGCCAGGAACTTCTTGCTGAAGCCCAGCTTCACGAGGCCGTCAATGGTCCGGTTGCCCAGGTTGTCAATGATCATCAGGCGCACCAGTCCTTTCATGATGCCCTGCAGAACCGCAACCCCAGTCACTTGGGCAATCGCCGTATTGAAGAGGTAGCTGATGCCGTAGTAGTAGGCACTTTCGACCTCTTCCACCACGCGGTTGAGGTCGGTGATGCGGGCCCGCAGCTGACGAGATTCCTGCTGCCGCTGACGGAGGTTGAAGTCGGCCACTGAAAGCTTGAGAAACTCAGGGCGGGTTTCCCGAGTCTCAACGCTCTCCTGAGCCACCTGAAAGCGCTCTAGGATCTGAGTCAGGTGCTCATTGCGTTGAGGAGGAAGTTTGCTTTCTTGGATCTTGACCATCCCTGCGGCACGGTACAGAAAGAGTCCGGCCTTGTCATCCTGAAGCTTCCCCGACGGAATGGTCCAGGGAAAGCGGATGATCCACTGGAAGTTCGAGAGCTTCTCAGCAGGCGTCTCCTCGTTGCCAATCTCAAATGCCACATTCAGGGCCAGCAGGCTCTGGCGCAGGGGCCCCATGACCCGCTTCATCAGCGGCTCTGGGAGCATGACAAAGATTTTTCCGTTACGGGGACGTTCTTCCTTTGTGCCTTCTGCAGGGGCGTCAGCCATGGTCTATCTCATTAGCCTTCCATGTGGAAGGAAGCCAGTTGATCAAAGGCGAGCATTTCCCGATCATCATAAGTCCGTTTGATGGTCGCGGCACAGATCTGCAGGGTCTTGTACTCGTCCCCACCCGGATCCAACTTGCCCTCCGTGTTGTAGTTATCAATGAACTTCATGTACATGCCTGCCTTCTGGTAGTCCTTCAGGTAGACCATGATCTGGAACAAGAGGGTTGCCGAGCGGATGATCACCTCGGCTTCCATTTGCTCAAAGAGGGGCTCCAGCGTGGAGATGACCTCCTTGAGGTTATTGACAGCTCTCTCTTTCTGTCCCTCTTCCATCAGGAGTTCCGCCTGGATCATCAGGTACGAAACCACCTTCCGCAGGTACACCAAGCTGTCACGTTCATCCTCGGCCTTCGAAGCCAAATGCCGGAAGGTCTTCATGCCTAGGTCGTAGGACAGCAACGCCTGCTCCACCGTCCGTTCTTCAGTGGAATAGCTTTCTCCTTGGGCCTGTAGCTTCTTCAGCAGGTCAGCCGAAGCTTCCTCCCAACCGGCCTTGAAGATTTCCACGTCAAACGTTGGTTCCTCGTGTGTGGTCCGCTGGAAGTGCTCAATGGTGTTGGAAGAAAAGGCGCACTTGGGACACGAACTGACCTCAAGCAGATGGAAGTTGCAGAAGTCCAACTGCCCCGCCGGCTTGACGTACTTGCCGATGCCGAAGATGTTTTGCTTGGTGATCATGCTCCGGGAACGGAGGATGTAGAAGGGGATCTTGTTGGTCAAGCACACCGGACACCGGACCAGCCGTCCTGTCAGGGAGGACTTGCTGGGCGACAGGCGGGTGTCTTCTTCCGGCATGAAGCGGTCTGGGTAGAGGTATTCCAAAATGCCGTTGCCTTCAGCAATGCGCTGCTCAATCTTGGCCACCACTTGGTAGGAACCCTCGTCATGCCGATCAGCGGTTTGCTTTTCCAACCGCATCTGCACCGGATTGTGGTAGTTGCCATCCCCCTTGCACACCTGCAGGATCAGTCGAGAGTTCGGCATCAATGGACGAGGGAAGCGGAACCCACAACGCTCTTCATTCAGGGTCAGCAGGGCCACCTCAATCTTGCCACTCTTGCCCGCGTCAATCATGCCTTTGGGCTTGGCCGCTTCCAGAGTGCTCCGGGCGGTCCGCCATAGCTTGGTCAAAATGTTCGGCGTGAAGCCTAGCAGCTTGCCGACGGAAAGGAAGTAGTCCACCTCAGAAGGGGAAAGGACGGCATCTGCCACCATCACCTCCGCGAGGTACTTGAGGATGATGAAGGCCTGCTTGGACTCAATGTGGGCCACGTCCAGCTGCGGCGGCTTCCCCGACTTCACAATTGCCATCAACCGATTCACTTCCTCCCGGTCATCCAGGAAGCTGATCGCCTCTTTCAGGGACTCCAGTTCGCTGTCATCCACATGGCCGTCTGCGACCACCATTCCGGCAATGGAACGGGCGAACCAAACTTTGTCCTCTTTGGAAAGAATGTCTACGTTAGGCAGTTGCATTATCCTCGCTGCATCAGTTCGTTCTCGGGCAGGGGCTCAGAACCCTACACTCAGCCCGGCTACATAGTTGGTGGAACCCAAACGCTGATCGTCTGAGCCTTCGCCACTTGCTCCATCCATCGTCAACGTCCCAAATTCCAAAGAAAGAGCCTCGCCGACCTGTGTGGTCAGCAGAAACTCGGTGACTAGGGTCAGCGCCTGTTTGTCTCCTCCCAACGCCTCCAGACGGGTCGTTGCCACACCAGCACCTGCAGAAGCCTGCCAGTGATCAGAAAGCAGAACCCACCCCTTTCCAATCAGGCCCAGGTGCCTCAAGGTGACCTCCTCCCCATTTTCTCCGAAGCGACGGTACCGCTGCTGTGCCGCGAATCCACGCAGGCCCCAGCGTTCCTCCGGCCACCACTCGGCAAAGGCCATCAGGTTCGACTGCCCGGCCTCTCGGAAGGCGTTGAAGTGCGGGGTGCTTAGCACCATCCACGCGGCTCCCGCGTAGAACTCCTGGTGCTGCCGTTCCCACTGAGGCAACACGTCCTCAACCATCTCCGAAAGCGTCTGTGCGCTTCCCAGATGCGGAAGGAGCATCAGCGTCAGCAGCAGTCCCCAGCGTTGCACGATTCGGGGCAACATGCAGCAAAAGTGCCGAGGCCTCATTCTGGCTTCCAGGCTGGAGGACGCTTTTCAAAAAAAGCACGGATCCCTTCCTGAGCATCCGGGTGCTCCCACACCTCTGCCAGCTGACCGATGGTGAACTCCCGGACGGCTTCAGGGCGCTGTCCCTCAACCTCTCGGATGAGGGCTTTGGTCGTTTGCACCGCGTGCGGGGAGCAGGCCTGAGCCCACCGGAGTTCCTCATCCACCGCCGCATCAAGGCCCTCCACAGAGGTCACTCGGCTGATCAACCCCAGTTGCCGTGCTTCCGCTGCGTCGAAACGCTTGGCGTGCAGCATCACCCGACGGGCCTGCGAGGCGCCCAGTCGCCGGATCACAAAGGGAGAGATGGTGGCCGGAAGCAGCCCCAGTTTGACCTCCGTAAGCGCAAACACCGCCGCTTCAGATGCCACCGCTAGGTCACAGCAGGCAATTAGCCCCACCGCACCTCCGTAGGCGGCTCCATGCACCCGCGCCACCGTCAGGGCAGGCAGCGTGTCTAGGGCCTGCAGCATCTCCGCCAGCTCCCGGGCTTCTGCGAGACGCTGTTCTCGGGGCTGCTGCGCAATTTCCTGCATCCACCGGAGGTCGGCGCCTGCGCAAAAGCTCTTTCCGGCGCCTGCCAGCAGCACCATCCGGACACGGTCGTCCGCGCGCAATTGGTCCCAAAGGTGCCGCAGCTCCCGGATCATCCGGATGCTCATGGCATTGTGGGCATCGGGGCGACTCAGAGTGACTTCCCAGACGCCTTGTGGGCGTTGGTTGAGCGTGAGGGTGGTGTAGTCCATTCAAGGGTTTGCAGCAAGTGCAGCACAGGGAACGCGCCGCGCAGGTTCCGCCTGTTTATAGGGCAGTTTCACCGTGTTTGTCAATCCACGGATCGTGGGATCCGCGTTAAACGCGCTCCAGGACCGTCGCTACGCCCTGTCCGAGTCCCACACACATGGTGGCCACGCCCAGGTTTTTGTCCTGAACCTGCATCTCGTGGAGCAGCGTCGTGATGATCCGGGCGCCGGAGCAGCCCAGTGGGTGTCCTAGGGCAATGGCCCCGCCGTTGAGGTTGACCTTCTCCTCCAGCGCTTCCGTCAGCTTTAGGTCCCGGAGCACTGGAATCGACTGAGCCGCAAAGGCTTCATTGAGCTCCAGCAGGTCAATGTCGCTCATCTCCAGTCCCGCTCGCTTGAGAGCTTTGTTCACCGCAGGCACCGGACCGTACCCCATGATCGCAGGGTCAACTCCCGCAGCAGCCATGCCCCGGACCTTCGCCAGTGGCTGCAGTCCCAAGTCCTTGGCCCGCTGCGCGGACATCACCAGCACCGCGGAAGCGCCATCTGAAAGGGCCGACGAGTTTCCGGCTGTCACGGTTCCGGATACCGGATTGAAGACCGGCCTTAGCTCCGCCAGCGCCTCGAGGCTGGCATCGGTCCGGATGACCTCGTCTTCCTGGCAAAGCATCGGCACGCCTGCTGCGTCATGTCCTTCCACCGCAACAATCTCTCGCTGGAAGCGTCCGGATCGTGTCGCAGCGGTGGCACGCTGGTGCGAGCGGAGGGCAAACGCGTCCTGCTCCGCCCGGGAGACCTTGTGCTGGATGGCCAGCATTTCCGCTGTAAGGCCCATCATTCCGGAGGCCTTTGCCGAGTACTTGCTCAGAGTTGGGTTCGGATCAATGCCATGATCCATGGGAACGTGCCCCATGTGCTCCACGCCTCCGCAGAGGAAGAGGTCTCCCTGTCCTGAAAGGATGGCCATGGCTGCCATCTGAATGGCTGACATGGAAGACGCGCAGAGGCGGTTCACCGTTTGGGCAGGAACCGAGTGTGGCAACGGGGTCAGCAGCGAGATGAAGCGAGCAATGTTGAAGCCCTGCTCCTTGGTCTGGTTGACACATCCCCAGATGACGTCTTCCACCTCTTCCGGATTCACCTGCGGGTGTCGCCGGAGCAATTCATTGATGAGCGTGGCAGATAGGTTTTCCGCCCGCACGTTGCGGAACATTCCTCCCTTGGAGCGTCCCATTGGGGTACGGACAGCATCAACGATCACAGCTTCCTGCATGAGTTCCCTCAGTGTTGTTTGGTGATGATGCGGGCACACCTCCCCTCACACTCGCTTGGAGGGGAGACCAAATCAGTTTCGCGACTTAGGAAAAAGTCGCAACTCTTGATCCACAACCGGGGCAGGAAGTCGCGCCAATGGAGGCGTCGGAAACAGGCGTGAGCGCTTAAACGGGGTCGGTGTGCAAGAGCAGCCCTTCTGCTTCAAACAGCTCTCGACGGGGCAAGGTGGAGTCCGGAAACAGCAACTGCACTAGGCAGTCGTCCTCACAGCCTGCTTCCCAAGGGTAACGCCCCTGAGAGTCCGGATACACCAAGCGCAGGCGTCCGTTGAGGATGGGCTCTCCTTCCGGATCCAGTGGGTTGTGGACCAGCAACAGCTCAATGTCCTCCACCATGTCGTCAATGACGCTCAGGTGCTGATACCGCTGCCCAAGCTTCACACGACCAGCCAGTTCGTTGAGAAACAGCGTGGCCAGCTCTTCATTGAGGCCCACCAACTCTAGGTCTGCATGCTGAAAGCTCCAGTGGAGCCCAATGGTGTGACAGAACTGGTGCCCCTTGTACTGTGTGGAAAGCAGGCTCCAGCCGTAGTCAACCAAGTCTTGCTGCAGTTGCTGCAGGGTTTCTTTTTCCGAGGTGAGGGGGGTGAGGTTCATGATGATTTCACAGGTTCAGGTTGAACTCATCTGGCCTGAAAGAAGCGTGCCAGTTGCTGGCGTTGCCTCCGGAGAACAGTTGCGTCTTCGTCTGCAATTTTGGAAAATAACACCCTGCTCCCCATAGCAGCAACTCCCCGGAAACGGGGTTCCTGAAAGGACAGTGTCCTCGGCCTTCAACCGCATCCAAGCCCAATGAGTCAGTCAGCCCTTCAACTGGAACGCTACCTTCCATACCTCCTCAACGTCCTCGCCCACCAGGTGAGCCGGAACCTGGCTCAGGTCTATGAGGCGCAGTTCGACCTTTCCATTCCCGAATGGCGACTGATGGCCCACCTAGCCGAGTCTGAGCGCATCTCCGTCCGGGAAGTCTTTCAGCATGTTGACATGGACAAGGCCAAGATCAGCCGCGCCTCAGCCCGTCTGGAAGCCCGAGGCCTCATGGAGAAACGCCCCAGTGCCAACGACCGTCGGCTGGTTGAGATGCGCCTGACAGAATCTGGACGGGCCCTCTTTGAAGACATCAAGCCCATTGCCCTGGACTACGAAGCGCAATTCCTCGGGCGCCTCGAGCCAGAAGAGCAGCAGCAGTTCACCCAGATGGTCCACAAGCTCCTGGACGCCTCTTCGCCCTCGGACGCGTCGTGAGTCACTCCGGGAGCACCGTCCCAGAGATGCTCCGGGAATGGCCTCGGAACTGAGCCAGCACTTCGCCGGCTTCCGTCCGCACCACAATGTCGTAAAGACCACTGCGACCCTGCAACACCACTTCGCGGGCCTCCGCAATCAGCACATCCCCGGGCTTCCCTGGCTTGAGAAAGGTAATGCTGCAGTGCTGCGCCACGGTACGCTGGTTGTGGGAGTTACAGGCAAAGGCAAAAGCCGAGTCTGCCAGCGTGAAGATGATGCCGCCGTGACACGTCCCGTGCCCGTTGAACATCCACTCGGCCAACGGCATGCGCAGGGTAGCGGCCCCAGGGGTGACCTCAACCAGCTCCATGCCCAAGAACTGCGAGGCTCGGTCCTCGGCATACATGGCTTGCGCGACCTCAAGGGCTTGCGATGAAGACGTCATAACTCTCTCCCACTCCAGAAAAATGGCTCTCGGGCGCCGTGCCCTCTGGCCGAAAACGTACAGGGGGCTTCCCTGCAGAGAACCACTCACCAACACGCGGTTCTGCTTTTTGCCGGATTGCACTCCAGACAGAGGTTCGTTACAATTGAATGCTTTTCGATGAAAAAGTCACTGGCGTGCCCGCTCCTGCCGCCCCTTCAACCTCATGCACAAGTGCCCTCTATGAAAATTTTCGTTGATACTGCGGATACTGAACAGATTCAAGCCCTCAACGCCTACGGCATTGTCGATGGTGTGACCACCAACCCCAGCCTCATTGCCCAATCTGGACGCGACATCCGCGAGGTGCTGGCAGAGATCTGCAAGCTGGTTGACGGACCGATCTCGGGCGAGACGGTTTCCACAGACGCAGAGAGCATGGTCCGCGAAGGCCGGTGGCTCCGTCAGATTGCTGACAACATGGTCGTTAAGGTCCCCCTGACTCCAGAAGGAATCCAGGCCTGCCACCAGCTCAGCAAGGAAGGTCACCCCGTCAACGTGACTCTGTGCTTCAGCGCCAATCAAGCCCTGCTGGCCGCCAAAGCCGGAGCGACCTTCATCAGCCCATTTGTGGGACGCCTTGACGACATCAGCCAAGATGGGCTGGACCTCATTGCCGACATCGTTGAGATCTACAACAACTACGGTTTTGAAACCGAGGTCCTGGCTGCTTCTGTCCGGGGACCGCAGCACGCGCTTCACTGTGCGAAACTGGGTGCCGATGTAATCACCGCACCCCCGAAGGTGATTCACCAGCTGTTCCACCATCCGCTCACTGACAAGGGTCTGGCCGCTTTCCTGAAGGACTGGGAAAAGACGGGGCAGACGCTGGGTCAAGCCGACTGAGGTTCCCTCAATGTCCTCTGTTCGTGTCACCCCCCATGCCCTGGACCACCCCATTGACCTCGACTCCGAGGCCTATGAACAAATGGTCCGGCAAACCGAAGGGGGGTGGAGTCAGTGCAGCAGCACCGAAGAGTGGCTGGCGAAGCTTCACTACCTCCGGGAGGGATTCCGTCAGGGCAAGATTGATGAAGCGGGCTTCCGGGAGCGAGAGCAGCAGCTGGTGCTGGCCTGGTGGAACAAGGGAAGCTGAGGGCTACTCAAACAGCTGAGCGAGCTCCGTGGAACGTGCCGCCTCGGCGAGGTCCCGGGGGCTCCGTCCAGAACGGTCTTGAATCTGCGGATCTGCTCCCGCCTCCAGCAAGCGCTTCAGCACCATCATGCTCTCGGCCTGAGCGGCCAAGTGCAGAGGCGTTTCTCCTTGTTGATCCCGTTGGTTGGGATCCATTCTCTGATCCAGCAGCAGTTGTACCACTTCGGCTCGACCATTTTGGGCCGCTAGGTGCAGCGCTGACTTGCCCTCCTCATCCACATCAGAGAGCGATTCCGGAGCCTGGTCGAGCAGGTAACGCGCCACAGGAGAGTGTCCAGCCTCCGCAGCCAGTAGGAACGCTGTTCGTCCCGCAAGGTCTCGTTCTGAAATCACCGCACCAGCCAGCAGCAAGACCTTCACCGTTCCCAAGTGTCCACTTCGGGCCGCCTCCATCAGAGCCGTCCGGCGGTACATCAGCTCCACGGCCTCCAGGTTGGCGCCATTGTTGAGCAGGACCTGCACCACGTCCGAGTGTCCGCTTCGGGCGGCCAAAGTCAGAGCCGTGCCCCCCTTTCCCTGTAGCTGGAACATCTTCGTATCCACTGGAACCCCTTGCTCCAGTAGCAGTTCCACCACAAGGCGGTGTCCGTTTTGAGCAGCCACCATCAGGGCATTTTGTTCAGATTCCGTCTGAAACTCCGGATCGGCCCCTGAACGCAGGAGCAGCCGGCAGATCTCGCGGTATCCTTTGGCCGCTGCCAGCATCAAGGCCGTGTTTCCGGTTTCATTGGTTTGGTTCAGTCGAGCACCCTCGCGCAGAAGCAGTTCCACCAGACTCCGGTATCCCTGATCCGCTGCGAGCATCAGGGCCGTGTTGCCCTCTGAATCCTTTAGGTTCACCAGGTCTCCGGCTCCCAGAAGCAATCGGCTACTTGGGAGCGAGTCTGCCATCACCGCGTAGTGCAGGGCGGTGCGGTTCTTCGGATCTCGGAAGAGCGGGTCGGCGCCCTGCTCCAGCAGTAACTGGATCAGCACCTGGTGCCCTCCTCGACTGGCCAGCAGCAACGGTGTCATGCCTTCTTCAGAACGGTGCTTTAGGCTGGCCTGGTGCTCCAGAAGAAACTCAACAATGCTCACGTACCCTCGGCTGGAGGCATACAGGAGGCTCTCGTTGGCCTTGGCACCTAGGCGGATGAGGGTGCCTGCCGTTTCAAAATGCCCCTTCAGCAAAGCCAGGGTGAGCGGGCTCCTGCCATAGGCGTCTTGCAGGTGCAGATCGGCTTGCAGTTCCAGCAGCGCCAACACGGTCTCGGTGTTTCCGGAAGCCGCTGCCCACGCGAGCGGAGTGACGCCGTTGGCGCCCTGCTCATTGACGTTGGCTCCCAAACTGATGAGCTTCTTCACGGAACGGGTCTGTCCCTTGTGAGCCGCCCACGTCAGCGCCGTCCACTCGTCCTGATCCCGGATGGTGAAGTCGGCCCCGTTTTGAATCAGAAGCTCAATGGTCTCAGCATGACCCCGTCCGGCAGCCAGCATCAGCGCGGTCCAGCCATCGCTTCCGTGATCGTTGACCCCTGCGCCCTTCTCCAGAAGCAGGTTCAGGGCCTCCTGGTGTCCGTTGTTGGCGGCCCACATCAACGCAGTCCACCCCATTTCGTCATGGGCATTCAGAGGAACTTCCCGTTGCAGCAGGTCCTGCAAAATGGTCAGGTAGCCTCGGGTAGCCGCATAGATCAGGTTTCCTGAGGTCGCTCCTCCGTTTTGGTCTAGAAACGCCACCACCTCCGACTGCTGGGCATCCGCTGCATACATCCACGCGGTTTTCCCGTAACGGTCCACCTGCTCCAAATCCGCACTGCGACGGAGCAGCAACTCTACCACTTCGCGCTCTCCCGAAGCCGCAGCGAGCATCAGCGGAGTCTGTCCCAGCTCATTCTGGATGTCGAGGTCCACAGGACGCTTGAGGAGCTCTTGGAGCGCGGTCAGCATTCCGTTTTCGGCAGCGAGCATCAAGGCCGTGTTGCCCTGTTCATCCGGTAGTTCCAAGGAAGCACCCTCTTGAATGAGCGTCACGGCTGTTTCTTCCTGTTCTGCCAGCAGAGCCGTGATCAAGGGGGTCCGCCCCTGAAAATCCGCCGCATCAATTTCGGCACCCAGACGGAGCAGGAAGCGGGTCATGGCGGTGCTGCCGTTGAGTGCCGCCAGGTGCAGAGGGGTCCGCCCAAATTCCTTCTCCCGTACCCGGATGGAGCCTCCATTTCGGTGCAGCTCTGCAACTAGGGACAGCTGGTCGCTCTTGACCGCCCACAGCAGAGGGGTCGATTCGTTCTGAGAGGCAATCCGGGGATCTGCTTCGTACTCCAGCAGCACTTGGGCAATGGTCAGCTCCCCCTCCTGAGCAGCATACGCTAGAGCCGTCAGGCCCAAGTGATCGGCATAGTTGACGCGGACGCCGGAGCTGAGCAGGGTCCGGACCACACCGTCGTGCCCGCGACGGGTCGCGAGGATGAGGGGGGTCCAGTGGTTGTCAGAGATGGTGTCCGGATTTGCCCCTCGTTGCAGCAGAAACTGCACAATCTCCAACTCGCCTTCCTGTGCGGCGTGCGCCAGAGCAGTCATGCCATTGTCGTCGGTGTCATTGATCCGGGCCTTGCGTTCCACCAGCAGCTTCACAATGGCCAGCTTCCCCGTCTTGGCGGCAAAGATCAGGGGCGTCGATCCACGGAACTGTCCATGCCCCCGGACGTTGACGCGCATGCCCTGGTTGAGCACCTCCTCAACCGCTTCCGGACTTTCCAGAATGGCCAGCATGATGCGGTTCCAGTCATCAAGTCCCTGTGTGGTCTCTAGGAAGTTCTTCAGGCGGTGGTCGATGCGTCCGGAGGAAGCGTCATCAAGGGTGGCGTCTTCTGCCTCATCAGAGGCATCAGCCGTCTCTTCAAGCTCGGGCTCCGAACCCGTTTGCGCGAAACTGGAGGGGGAAAGGGAGAGGAAGCAAAGGAGCCCAAAAATCAGGCCCAGCAGGAGGCGTTCAGCCACGTTGTGCCGAAACATTACGACTGATGTTCAAGAGGATGCCCGTGATCAGCATGGTGGTCATCAGCGATGACCCTCCGTAGCTGATGAAGGGGAGGGAGATGCCCTTGGTGGGCATGAGCCCGGTGACCACACATAGGTTAAACAGGACCTGCAGGCTGATCAAGGTGGTAAAACCGGAAGCGACGTGACGCGCAAAGGTGTCCTGAACGTTCCAGGCAACCCAGAACCCACGCCAGAGGAAAACGGTAAACAGCGCCAGCAGCAGCAGCACTCCGAGGAAGCCCAACTCTTCACCAACGATGGCGAAGATGAAGTCGGTGTGCGCCTCCGGAAGAAAGAATAGCTTCTGCCGACTCATGCCCAGCCCTCGTCCGGTCCAGCCTCCACTGCCAATTGCAATGAACGCTTGGATGATCTGGTATCCGGAGTTCCAAGGGTCACTCCACGGGTCCAGGAAGGCTAGGATCCGCTTCATGCGGTACTCCTCCATGCTGACCAGCAGTGCTCCCACCATGCCGACACTGAGGATGCTGGCGATGATGTGAGCCACCCGCCCGCCTCCAAGGAAGAGCATCACAAGCACCGTCATCGCCATCAGCACCACAGTTCCAAAATCCGGCTGCAGCAGCACCAGAAAGAGGTACAGCCCCGTGATGAGAAACGTCGGGATCAGTCCCTTGGTAAAGGATCCCAGCAACGCCTGCTTGCGTTCTAAGTAGGAGGCCACATAAAACACCAACACGACCTTCAGAAACTCTGCTGGTTGGAAGCCAAAACCCGCCACCCGGAGCCAGCGCCGCCCCCCTTTAACCGAGGCCCCGTAGTGCGTCACCATCACTGCTAGCAGCAGCACCAACATTCCCACCATCATCCACGGAATCCAGGCCCGCCAGCGTCGGTAGTCAATGCGGTAGCCCACGTAGAACGCTGCGCCGGCAACCAAGAGGTTCAGGAGGTGGCGTTTGACAAAGTAGAAGCTGTCCCCATAGGTTCGCTCTGCCACGGCGACCCCGGTGCTGTAGATCATGATCAGGCCATAGGAAACCAGCATGAGGGCCGCCAGCACTAGGGCGACGTCTCCGGAACGGACGGTTTCTGAAGAATGGGAGTCCAGCATGGAAGCGTTTTTGGGGTCGAGTCGGCACAGGGGACTGAAGGCTCAGCGAGCGTTCCCTGCAAGTTCAGGTTGTGTCTGTGGCATGCCCTCTTTATACTTGGCCCTTGGCCACGAGGTGTCCCGTTTCTTGCAAGACCTCGGAACCCCTGGCACGCGCCAGGATTTTTTGACTCGTGGAAACCGAACCAGTTTAACGGCAGCCAGTGACAACCTGCAATGCGAATGCCGCCCAAGAGGGCCTTTCTTCTTCCCTGAGTGAGACACCCGGATGCCATGAGTCGGAATCTGCGGCTCATCCGGACCACCACCTGCAGCTCAACCGCCTCCGACGCGTGGAGGGGCAGCTCCGGGGCATTCAGAAGATGGTGGAAGAACGACGCTACTGCATGGACATCATTGCCCAGATCCGGGCCGCCTCCGGTGCCTTGCGGCAGGTGGAGCTGGGCATCCTCAAGGACCACCTGAACCACTGCGTCCGCGACGCCTTGGGCTCCTCACACCCCGAGGCCGCGGAAACCAAGATCCAAGAAATCATTCAACTCCTCGATAAAGCCTCGTGACACGCCCACTGTCGACCTCCTTGTCCCGCCTGCTGGTCGCTCTCGGACTGCTCCTCGCTGGATACGGGGGACTCCTGCCCCCTTTCGCAGTGGCGGCAGAAACCATTCCCGACGGCCTCCTCTACTATGGGGTTGAAGGAGACACCGTCATCGCGGTGGATAAATCCGGATGCACCCTTTACGTTTACCAACTCAACGGACACTGGCGACTGCGCTCCCTGCACTCCTGCGAGTCCGGCAAGGTCGGCGGTGACAAGCAGGTCGAGGGCGATCAAAAGACCCCGGAGGGCATCTACCGCTTCCGACAGAAGCTGAGCAGTTCACTTCTGGACCAACGTTACGGCGAAAAAATCGCCTCCGTTTACGGCTCCGGCGCCCTAGTCACCAACTATCCCAATTTCCTAGACCGCTACTTTCACCACAAAACAGGGTCTGGCATCTGGTTGCATGGCACCGAGTCTGTCGAGCCGGTTGCCACCCGTGGCTGCATTTCGCTGCGTAACGACGAGCTGCTAGAGGTCAAGCAGCTGGTTTCGCTGCGCAACACCCCAATGCTCATCAGCAAGAAGCTGCAGCTGGAAAGCCCGTGGAAGGTCCTCCAGGAACGTCAGCAGGTGCTGGAGTTTCTGCAGACCTGGATCACGTCTTGGGAGACCAGCGACAACCCGGTCTACCTGTCGCTCTACTCAGACGACTTCCGGACCCAAAAATTCAATGCAACCCGGTGGAAGCAGTACAAGCAGAACGTCAATGACCTGTACCGGGAAAAGCGGATCAGCATCCAGGTCCTGAGCATCCTTCGCTCCGCAGACATTACGGAAGTTCGGCTGTTTCAGGACTATGATGCCCCGCACCTGCAGACCTCTGGACTCAAAACCCTCTACCTCCGGAAGAAGGAAAGCGGGTATGAGATCGTCAGTGAACAGTGGGGCAAGCTCAACGCTGCCGACCAGTTGGCCATGGAGCGACAGAGCTTCCCCATCGTCCTCAATGGCACTCCCATCGAAGGCAGCGTCGTGAAGGCCACTCCGGAAAACGACCCGCTTCTTGCGGCCTTGTCCTTCTCACCCAATCTCCCGGACGAGCCCGCCACAGCGGAGGCTTCACTTCCAGAGGAACCGGAAACTTCTGCCGAGGAGCCCCTGGCTTTGCAGAATCCGGAAGGGCTCAGTGAACTGCGGCGCACCCTGATCAGTGCGCCTGCCCCTGTTGAGCTGGATGCACTCCCTTCCGGAGCCGCTTGGCTCGTGACCACAGACGCTGAACCAGAGCCGCCGCCTGCTTCTCCTGTCGACCTCGATGGCGCCTCTGCCACTGCAGCTGCTTGGGTGACGACGGCTGATGCAGATCCTGCGGCTCCCAACACCGAACTCCTTGCAACCGCCGACCAGGATAGCGCTGAATCTGACGGCGTCGCGTGGCTGGACACCAGCGAGAACACGCCGGCTCCGGAGGCTGCATTCTCTTTTGATCTGACCTTTGAGCATGCACCTGAAGCGCCCGCACCTGCGGTGGCCCCCGCTCCGGCAATCGAATCAACACCTGAACCGCTGGCTGGCGCCGCCCCTGCTGCTTCCAAGGACCCGCTGCAGTCGGTACTCTCCTTTGTGAACCACTGGCGGACCCTTTGGGAGGGGGAAGACGTCTCGGCCTACCTGCAGATGTACGCTGAGGACTTCCGGAGTGAAGACTACGACCGGGCCGCTTGGGCAGATCTGAAGCAACGGGTCGCCGAGCGCAATGGCGCCCGTCAGGTTCAGCTGACTCCACTGCAGATTGAGTTTTCCGGTGAAGACATCCGGGTTCGGCTGCTGCAGGATTATCAGTCGGAACGTCTCTCGGACCTTGGCACCAAGACCCTGATTCTGCGCCGAGCCGGCTCCCGCTTTGAGATCGTCCGCGAAACCTGGGAGGCTCTGACACCAGCTGCATACGATGCTCTGCTTCAGCAAGCCAACGTCATGGCGTTCTAGGCTTCTTCTTCTTGTCAAAGCATGCTAGGCTCTACCCCTGCCGTGTCGGCTTCACCCTTAACCTGAATCTGGTTCACCCTATGGAGTTTCCTTACATTTTACTGCTGGGAATCGGCACCGGAATGTTTTTTGGCGTCCTGTCCATGTTCCTGATTGGCTCACAAAACTCCCGTGACTATCCGGTCGGAGGCATCATGCCGTTGGTGCTGGTGGTGTTCCTTCCAGCAGACTCCAAACTGGCACTTGCCGGCATGCTCTTCATCAGCGGACTGCTGGGGTTCAACCTGATGGTCTACTTCCGCAGAGGACAAGCCGCTTGGAATGCCCTGGTAAGCGGACACGGACATGACGACCATGGACAGGGAGGTCATGAGCACAACGCTCACGCCACCTCTCATCCAGAACCAACCCCAGCGGCCTCAACGGGGAAGTCTCTCGCAGACTACCTGTAATTCCCTCAGACACTCAACCTCCTCAGACACTCAGCAGACCGCCACTGTTGAAAACTCCCACAACAGACTCGTTGTG
>CBFIGY010000009.1:0-94299 GCA_965662235.1 uncultured bacterium | reverse complement strand
ACAATGGAAGCATTTATTACAGTGATTATGGCGTCTCTTTAATTGAGGATGAAGTGTATGTTAATACGAGCATCGGATGGTACATCTTTGACAAAGATGGAAACGCTTCTAACTCCTTCACAATCGATTTTCCCCAGTCATGTGGCAGCCTCATTTACAAAAATAAGTTTATTTGCTTCGAATCAATCTGGGATGATCCTGATGGCCTGAATCCACCGACAACAACAAGAGTCCATTCTTCAATAGAAGGAACAACGTGGAGTGATGTGGATCTGGATAATGTATCTGAGATGGGAACTGCTGCGGTGGCAGCAGAGACGAGTGAAGTCCTAGCAATGGTGGCAACCCATGGAGGCTCCGGAGGGATTTCGGTGTCCAATGATTTTGGAGAGGCGTGGCAATACGTTCAAGAGACAGGAGGTCGGCAAGCCAATGGAGTCGCTTATGGGAATGGGAAGTTTGTGGCCGTTGGGGAAGCAGGGGGGATCTACTCAAGTGGGGACGGCGTGAATTGGGCGGAGAATGACAATCATACAGACATTGGGTGGATGAACCGAGTATACTTCTTGGATTGACCCTAGGGACCGTTGCCGTGAGGTCTAGGGGAAATCGAGGAGAGGAGAAGCAATGGCCCCTGTAGAAGGGTGGGAGGTTCTCGCAGAGAGCCCCGTGTACTTTGGCATCATGGCCTGCTTGGCAGTGCTGGCAGTGGCCATTTCCAAATCGGGATTTGGAGGAGCGTTGGGCTCACTGAGTGTGCCCCTGATGCTCTTTGTGCTGCCGCCCCGTTTGGCGCTGGGCATCCTGTTACCACTTTTTTTGGTCACCGACGTGTGGGTGGTGTACCTCTGGCGGCAGTGGCTGGACCGGAGGATCCTGCTGGTCATGTGCAGCTTCGGGTTGCTGGGACAGGTCATTGGCTGGTCACTGCTGGACGTGTTCAATGACCAGATCCTGACCACCCTGATTGGCGTGATTGCCCTGATCACAGCGGTGAAGTATGGCTGGCGGCGCCTTCACCCGAGTCCTCAGACCTCTGAAGAAATTGCCGAGGTGGTGAAGCGTCGACTGATTCCCCGGGGGGCGTTCTGGTGCGGCCTTTCTGGAATCTCCAGCTTTGTTTCCCTCTCCGGGGGCATTCCGGCACAGATCTTCTTGTTGCCGCACGCGTTGGCCAGGCAGGTGTTTGTGGGGACCCTGAGTGTGTACTTCTTTGTCATCAATCTGGCCAAACTGCCTTTTTATGCAGAGGCCGACCTCTTCACCAGCGAAACCTGGCATCTCTCCCTCTGGCTCCTGCCAGTCATTCCAGTTGGGGTGTTTCTGGGAAAGTGGATGAACACCCACCTCAGCGACCGCATCTTCTACGACATCAGCCACAGCGTGTTGCTGATGATGGGGGGCAAGTTGCTCTACAGCGCTTGGTTGGCGTGAGCAACCTCAGGGGCCGTCTCAGTGGGGGAAATGGGCAAAAACCGGAAATCAGTCCAGTAGGGCCTGAGCCGTTTCTTCATCGGTGATCAGGGAGTGGAGGATGCCGCCGCGGAGGGCTCCACGGAGGGCTTCCACCTTGTCCGGACCTCCGGCAACCCCAACGACGTGCTGCATCTGCCGCAGGTCCTCCAGTCGAGTGGAGATGAGGCGCTGATGGTGCTCCAGGTGAAGGGGCGCGCCTGCGTCATCAAAGTGCTCCCCAAAGATTTCTCCAGCAGCGCCCAGGTGCCGCAGTCGCTGCAACTCGGCTTCCGAGTGATACCCGAATTCCCGGAACCCGGCGCTGGGCGCAACAGCGCCAATGCCCACCAAGGCGAGGTCACAGGAAAGGGCCTTTTGCATCACAGCGTGAACCTCGGGCTCCTGCAGAAGCTGATTCCGGAGCGCCTCAGAGCTGATGAGGAGCGGGGTGGGGATGATGTGAAAGGGATAGAAGAATCCGGAGAGGACGCTCCCGACGTTTCCGGGAGTCTGAACACTGAGGTAGTTGGTGACTCCGCCACAGAGGGTGACAAACTCGACCTCTCGATTGCTCAGGCGTCCGAGGTGCCGCATGGCCCACACCACGGTTGAGCCCCAACCCAGTCCGACCAGGTGCCGCTTTTCCTGCAGCCGAGTCTCCAGGAACTGAGCGGCAGCCTGCCCTAGGCTTTCAGCCATCTGCTCGGCAGGCACAGAAGGAATGAGCATCACCTCCCGGAGGCCCCAACGGGCCCGCATGGCCTCTTCCCGCTCAAAACGAGGAGGATCCTCTCCTGCAATGTGAATGCTGACGGTTCCGCTGCGTTTTGCCTCATTGAGGATTGTGATCACCCGAGCTCGGTTGAGCCCCAGCTTTTCGGCAATCTCAGACTGGGTCATCCCGGTTTTGTAGTAGTACCAGGCGACCCGAGAGCCGTAGAGCTGCTGATCGCGTTCAGCGGTGGTTTGCTTCATGCCAGAGCGAGGCTAGGCCGCTTCAGAAACCGCCTCGGTCTCTGCAGGTTGCGGCTTGGAGATGACAGGGTTCTCGCGGAAGTACTCCTCCCAGCGTTGATCACACTGCTCTCCGAAAAGCAAACGGCACGCCTCCTTGAGGCCCTTCGACGCCTTCAGCTGCTCAAAGGGCACCACCAGCGAGATCTTGGAGCGCCGCCGCAGGAAGTCCTCCAGATGCGTGATCATCTCGCGCTTGGCCGCATGGGCAATCTCCACACGCCGGTACTCGGAGTGCTCAATCAGCACCTCTCCCATCGACGGATCCTCCCGGATCTCCTCCAGCATGGTGAAGGCATCTGAGCCGTAACGTCGCCAGAGCCGTTGTGAAACAGGTTCGGCGTCTTCAGGTCCTGGCAACTGGTCCAACCCCATCAGCTTGGCCTGGTGGAGAAACTCCTCCCGGACCGACCGTTCGGGCTCTCCGTACCACTTGCGCTTCGGGTAGAGCAACGGAATGCCAATCTCCTGAACAAAGTCGCACACCTCCTCTCCGACGTTCAGGCAGTCCGTCAGCTTGCCGCCGAAGATGCTGATGTGCCGCTCCTGGGGCTTGACGTCGATCTCGTGCTTGCGAGAGAGCTTCACCCAATCTGCCGAACTTCCATCGCTGCTCGACTCCACCACAAGCGGCCGGACTCCCCAGCGCTCAGCAATGATGTCTTCACGAGTGAGCGGCTGCGTCAGGTTGAGGCGCTTGTTGATATTGTCCAGCACAAAGCTCCGGTCTTCCTCTGTGATGCCCTCCTTGGGATTTTCGGTCCGGGTGTCGGTGGTTCCGATGACCGTCCGGTTCCCCATGGGGATGGCAAAGAAGAGGCGCCCGTCGTCCGCAAAGAAGGTCAGCACCCGCTTGCTCTTGGTCAGGCGGGGCACAATCAGGTGGATGCCCTTGGAGTACACGTGTCGGTGCTCCGTCCGGACCTCGCTGATGGCGTTGAAGCGGTCCACGTAGGGGCCGCAGGCGTTGATCAGGCTCCGGGAGCGCACCTCGAAGGTTTCGCCGCTCTCACGGTCTCGAACCTCTGTCACCCAGATGCCGTTGTCGCGCTTGCTGCTGAGGGCCTCCACGTAGTTGGCGGCCGAGCAGCCGTAGTTCATTGCAGACCGGATGAAGTTGAACACAAACCGCGCGTCATTGTCGTGCAAGTAGGCGTCCGAGTACTCCATCCCGCCAATGCTCTTCAGGGTGTTGATGACAGGCTCTTCATCATTGATCCGCTCCGGCGACAGCAGGCGCGGAGGCTTGGTGAAGAAGTTGCCAATGAGCCAGTAGAAGAGCGCTCCCGCGTAGATCAGGATGGGTGGAAACCGGAACCCCTGGTCCAGGTTGGTGTAAAACCGGATCTCCTCCACCGTTGACGGGTAGTTTCGAATCAAGTGGTTCCGGGACATGCAGAGCTTCCGGACCAACCCAAATTCGTAGGTCTCCATGTACTTGATCCCCCCCCACGCTAGGTTGGAGGAAGACTGACTCGTAAATCCTGAAAAATCCCCCTTGTCAATCAAGGCGACCTTCGCCCCTCGGGCGGCCAGCGCCGCAGCGGAGACGGCTCCGTTGATCCCGGCTCCCAGGACCAGCACGTCGTGCGTTCCCTGCTGCATTCGCTTGATGTTGTTTGTCCGCAATCCCATGGCTCTGTTTTCGCTTAAAGTTAACCCATGTGCTAATAATGAAAATATATATTACAAATGTCAATTTTTTTAACAGAAGGGTCAAGGGCGTTTTCCGCACAAGGAGGGCTTGGCGGGAAGCCGAGGACTGTGGTAGCGTGCTTTCTTTACTTTTCCTGTCAGTTGGATCCTCATGAACGCATCTGAAAACCCCATCTTTCGCCTCTCGCGCTACATCAAGCCGCACCGGGGCCTCTTCGCCTTTGCCTGCAGCAGCAGCATCCTCAACAAGATCCTGGACCTCATGCCTCCGGTGTTGGTGGGGTGGGTGATCGATTCCGTCCGACGTCAGCCTCCGGAGTGGATTGCCAATCTGGTGGGGACGGTGGATCCGTGGTCCTTGGCGGTGTTCCTAGCGGTGCTGGGGGTGGTGATCTTTGCCTTTGAGAGCCTCTTTGAGTGGGCCTATCAGTATGGCTTCATGAACCTCGCCCAGCGCATTCAGCATGCTCTGCGCATGGATGCCTACAACCACATTCAGCACCGGGAGATCGAGTTCTTTGAGAACCACCGCATGGGCGAAACCATGGCCATGCTCAACGACGACGTCAACCAGATTGAGCGCTTCCTGAACAGCGGCTTCAACGAGCTCCTGCAGCTGGGGGTGCTCTTTGCGTTTTCCGGGGTGGTGCTCTTTGATGTTTCGTGGCAGCTGGCGGTTGTGGGACTGCTTCCGGTTCCGGTCATCATCTGGGGAAGCTTGCTGTACCAGCGGATGATTTCTCCACGCTACCGGCGGGTCCGGGAAGCCGTAGGAGGATTGAGCAGCCGGTTGGAAAACAACATTGCCGGCATCCTCGTGGTCAAGAGCTTCACCGCTGAAGACTTTGAGTCACGGCGTGTCGAGGAGGCGTCCCGGGAGTACCAAAACGCGAACTACCAGGCCATTCGCCTCAGCTCGATCTATGTGCCGTTGATCCGCATGGCCGTGGCGTTGGGATTTGGGGGGGTGCTGCTGCTGGGAAGCTACTGGGTGCTGGAAGACCAGGGGGTGCTGACGGTGGGAGAGCTGGTGCTCTTCTCCATGCTCATTCAACGGCTGCTCTGGCCCCTGACTCGGATGGGGATGACTCTGGATGAGTACGAACGGGCCAAGGCCAGTGCCCGCCGCACCTTCGGCCTCTTGGAAACGCCGAGCAAGATCCAGAATCCGGCGATTCCACGTGAGCTGACTCCTCCGATTCAGGGGGAGCTGTGCTTCAACCAGGTGCACTTCCGCTACCAGCGTGGGGAACCGGTGCTGCGTGGATTGGACTTTCAGGTGAAGGCGGGAGAAACGATTGGCATTGCGGGCGCCACCGGAGCCGGGAAGTCTACCCTCATCAAGCTGCTCCTCCGACTCTATGACCCCACCATGGGCTCTGTTCAGCTTGAGGGCGTGGACCTCCGGGACCTGACGCTGCAGGAAGTCCGCCGGAACATTGCCCTGGTCAGTCAAGACGTCTACCTCTTCCACGGGACCATCGCGGAGAACATCGCCTACGGGGCGGCAGAGGTGTCGTTGGAGCAGGTGCAGGCCGCGGCACAATCGGCGCAGCTGCATGATTTTGTGATGACCCTTCCGGAAGGATACCAGACCGTGGTGGGGGAACGGGGCATCCGGCTTTCTGGTGGACAGCGCCAGCGCCTCAGCATTGCACGGGCGATTCTGAAGGATGCCCCGGTGATGGTTTTTGATGAAGCAACCAGCTCGGTTGATACCGAAACCGAGCGGGCCATTCAGGAAAGCCTGGTCCAGATCACCCGAGGCAAAACGGCTCTCATCATCGCCCACCGCCTTTCCACCATCCGGCATGCCGACCGCATCCTGGTGCTCCGGGAGGGGCAGGTGGTGGAGGAAGGGCACCACGATGAGCTGGTGCTCCTTCAGGGGACGTATGCGGAGCTGTGGCAGGTTCAGTCTGGAGAGGCCGTGGTGCCAGAAGCCCTGAACTAGACCGATTCCGGAGAGTACATGTCTCGCGGTTGGCCTGTGGAGAAGAGCACCTGTCGCCAGAACTCGCTGTTCGGGTCAATGCGCTTGGTCTCCTTGCCCACCTCTTCCAAGGGAACATGGGTGAAGTGGCCATTCCAGTAGCCAATCATCATGTCTGTTCGTCCGCTCATGGCCGCATGCACGGCGTTGTCGGCCAGGTAGTAGCAGAAGATGGCGTCATGCGGATTCGCTGGCAGAGAGCGGATCAGGTAGCTCGGCTCAATGATCTTCACGGTCACCGGGAGCTTGTCCTCAAAGTAATCCAGAATCTCGCGCTTGAGGAACTGGCTGATGTCACGGTAGCGGACGTTTCCGGAGGCGTCTCGCTCTTCGCCGGTGTTGCCCATCAGTTCCTGCCCCACGCCCTCGGCCACCACGATGACCGCGTGCGGGTGCTGGTCGATGCCGGCCTTCTTCTCAAACATGTGCTGAATGCTCTGCAGCAGGCCTCGGTTGCCCTTGAGCGTGAAGGGCACTTCTGGCACCAGCACATAGTTCACATCCGGACACGCCAGCGAGGTGTTGGCGGCAATGAATCCTGAATCCCGCCCCATCAGCTTGATGACGACGATGCCGTAGTTGGTTCCGTAGGCCTCAACGTGCGCCGCCTGCACCGCTTCCACCGCCTTGGAAAACGCCGTCTCAAACCCAAAGGTCTTGACGCAGAACGGAATGTCGTTGTCGATCGTCTTGGGAATGCCGACCACGGCGATCTTCAGGTCCCGGCGTTCAATCTCTTCCACAATGGCGTGAGCGCCCCGCAGGGTGCCGTCTCCACCAATGGCAAAGAGGATCTTGATGCTGTGCCGTTCCAGGCAGTCCACAATCTCTGCCGGGTCCTGAGGTCCCCGGGAGCTGGAAAGCATGCTGCCGCCTTCGTAGTGAACGTTCTTGACGACTTCCGGCGTGAGTTCGATAATGTCATGACGGTACTTGGGGATGAAGCCCTGGTACCCGTACTTGAATCCGTACACGTGTGGGACTCCGTAGTTGTGCTGGAGCTGCATCACGAGGGTCCGGATGACGTTGTTGATGCCCGGGCACAGCCCCCCGCAGGTGACAATACCCGCCCGGGTTTTCGAAGGATCAAAGTAAATCTGCTCCCGGGGGCCCGCCTGCTCGAAACTCTCTTCTAGATGTTCCTGGTACCTCGGCTCTCTGGCTTCATAGAGGATGCGGCTTTCCGGCGCCACAAAGTGAAAGTCCGACTCGTCGTCCGGACTGTTGAGCAAAAGAGGAGAGGGCACACGACAAGGGCCCAAGGATTTGATGGCAAAACGAGAGGACATAAAAACCTTGGAAATTTTCTAACTTCGTTCAAAGTTCACGAGAGACTTAGCCTATCACAAACACGCTTTGAAGCAAAAGCGTCTTCTCTGACAAACAGGAGGAAAAGCCATGCAAGCGCTTGCCATGATTTTGGCGGGAGGTGAGGGGACTCGTTTATTTCCCCTAACGGCCTCGCGAGCCAAGCCATCCGTCCCCTTTGGGGGCAACTACCGCATTATTGATTTTGTCCTCAGCAACTTCGTCAACTCCGGGATCCTGCGGATTTTCGTGCTGACCCAGTTCAAGTCCCACTCGCTGATGCAGCACATGCGGCAGGGGTGGCGGATGTCGGGAATTGTCAATAACTTCATCGACCCGATCCCGGCGCAGATGCGGACCGGCCGGAAGTGGTACGAGGGCACCGCAGATGCCATCTACCAGAACCTCAACCTCATTGACGACACGCAGCCTGAGAACGTTTGTGTGTTTGGGGGCGACCACATCTACCGCATGGATGTGGAGCAGATGATGAAGCTGCACCGAAAGAAACGGGCGGAACTGACAGTGGCCGCGATTCCGGTCCCGGTCTCTGAAGCCCACCACTTTGGCATCATTCAGGTGGATGAGGACTGGCGCATGATCGGCTTTGTGGAGAAGCCCAAGTCCAACCCACCGACCATCCCCGGCGACCCTGACCACGTGTTGGCGTCCATGGGAAACTACATCTTCACGCGCTCGACCCTGGTGCGAGAGCTCATGGAGGATGCCGACAACCCCAACTCAAGCCACGATTTCGGGAAAGACATCATCCCTAAGCTCTTCCCTCAAGGCGGTGTCTACGTTTACGACTTCAAGCAGAACCGGATTCCGGGGCAGGAGGATCAGGAGGTGGGGTACTGGCGAGACGTCGGCACCCTGGATGCGTACTGGGAGGCCAACATGGACCTCGTGGGCGTGCATCCGGAGTTCAACCTCTACAACCACCGGTGGCCGGTACTGACCTACAATCCGCCGCTGCCACCCGCAAAGTTTGTGCACTTCAGTGACCTGCGGACCGGACACGCCATCAACTCCATTGTCTCTGCCGGAACCATCATCAGCGGTGCCTTGGTAGAGAACTCGGTCATTGGCTACAACGTCCGGGTGCACAGCTTCTCGCACATTGCCGACTCCGTCATCATGGATGGCGTGGAGGTGGGCCGCAGCGCTCAGGTGCGGCGTGCCATCATTGATAAACACGTCCGCATCATGCCGGGCGCTAAAGTTGGCTACAACCTGGAACGCGACCGCGAACGGTTCACGGTGAGCGACAACGGGATTGTGGTCATTCCGAAAGGATCGGTTGTTGAGTAAGTCCTTGCGCATCCTCTTTGTGGCCTCCGAAGTGGAGGGCTTTTCCAAGTCCGGAGGGCTGGCCGACGTGGCCAACGCGCTCCCGAAGGCCCTCCATGAACTTGGGCATGACGTCCGCATCGTGACGCCCCTCTATGCCTCCATTGCTCATCAGGAAACCTTTGCCCCGCTTCCGGAGCCGCTTGGCGTGCCCATGGGCAGCCTCGGAGAGGCATGGTGTGCGGTCCGAACGTCCCCCCTCCCGGGATCGGAGGTGCCGGTGTACTTCCTGGAGCATGAGCAGTACTTTGGTCGCCAGGGGTACTACGACCAGAACGGCTGGTCCTATGCCGACAACGCCGAGCGCTTCAGCTTCCTCTCACGAGGAGCCCTGCAGCTCTGCCGGGCGCTGCACTGGACCCCACAGGTCTTCCACTGCCACGACTGGCACACTTCGCTGGTGCCGTATTACCTGAAAGCCGAAGCTGCAGAGTTTTCTTCAGCCGTTTCCGTCCTGACCCTGCACAACGCCGGGTACCAGGGGCAGTTTCCCGGCGGGTGGCGCCAAGCCCTGAGCATTGAAGAAGAGGACTTTCACGCGGAAGCCTTTGAAGACTACGGGAACCTCAACCTCCTCAAGGGCGGAATCGCCTTTGCGGATCGTGTGAACGCGGTCAGCCCCGGTTACGCTCAGGAGCTCCTCAGTCCTCCCGGAAGCCACGGCCTGCATGACGCCATTCAGCGCAAGGGAAGCGCCTTCTCCGGCATCCTCAACGGTTGTGATTACGGAGAGTGGAATCCGGAAACCGACTCCTACCTGCCTGCGACCTACTCGGCGACCCAGCTGACGGGGAAGGCCACCTGCAAAGCCGCCCTTCAGGTTCGGTTCCAGCTGGAAGCCCGGCCGGAGGTTCCCGTGTTTGGATTGGTCAGCCGCTTGACCGAGCAAAAGGGCTTCGGCCTCCTGCTTCCGGCGCTTGAAGCAGTGCTCAAGTGGGACCTGCAGGTCATTGCCATGGGCAGTGGCGATGCCGAAACAGCCGCCCAGCTGGCCGCTCTGGCCGAACGATTTCCCGACAAAATGGGGTGGTGGGAAGGGTACAGCAACCCGCTGGCTCACTTGGTGGAAGGAGGCAGTGACGTCTTCCTCATGCCCTCCCTCTATGAACCCTGTGGGCTCAACCAGATCTACAGCCTCCGTTACGGAACCCTGCCCTTGGTCCGGGCGGTTGGTGGACTCCGGGACACAGTGAAGAACTACAACGAAACCACTGGGACCGGGACCGGATTCATCTTCCAGGACCCCACCTCCGAGGCGCTCCGGGATACCATCGGCTGGGCCCTGAGCACGTGGTACGACCGACCCCAGCACTTCCGGCGTCTGGTGCAGCAGGCCATGCAGGAGCGCTTCCCGTGGGAAGAGTCTGCGCAGGCCTACGTCGCCCTCTACACGTCCGCTCTGGCGGATCGCGCCTAACCTCCATCCAACACGCCCATGCAACGCTTTGAGTACAAGATTGAAACCGTCGCCGAGGGCATGCTCGGTTCCATGATCCTCGGAGCCTCCTACGTTTCGGGAGGAAAGCTTGAGAAGATCCTCAATGAGCGCGGCGCCGAAGGCTGGGAGCTCGTGATGCAGGTGGTGGAGAAGCGTCGGTTCTTGCTGTTCTGGACCCGCGAAGCTGTCATCCTGACCTTCAAGCGGGCGCTGGACTGATGAGACCGGCGTACCACCGCTCCTGGGCGCGCCACTACGACACCATCTCCCGCCTCTCCTTTGAAGACTTCTACGAGGACTTTACGGAGTTCACCCTTCAGGAGCTCCTTCAGGACCTGACTCCCCCGGCGCGAATCCTGGACGTTGGGTGTGGCACCGGTCGGCTGACCCTGCCGCTTGCTCTCAGAGGCTTCTCGGTGACAGGAGTGGATGCGTCGGCACCGATGCTGGCCCAGCTGCAGGAGAAGGCTGACCTGCTGGAGTGTCCTGTGGAAACCGTGACCGCCCGGATTCAGGACGTTCCGGCGGAAGCCTCCTTTGAGGTCGTCCTTTGCCTCTTCACCGTCATCAGTTACCTCTCGGAAGAGGCTGACCTGGACGCATCGTTTCAAGTCATGGCCACGGCGCTGAAGGACGGCGGCCAGCTGTTTCTGGACTGTCCCCGTCCGGAGCTTTTTCACCCCTTCACGGTCGACACCCCATCGCTCACCCGGCAGATGCGCTTTGAGCCGTTGGGTCCGGATCGTTACCAGTTTGAGGACTCCGGAACCCTGCGGCTGGGAGGGCAGGAGTGGACCTTTGAAGACCGGTTCGAGGTCCGGTACTGGTCACCGGAGCAGGTGCAGACGAAGCTGGCGGAGCAGGGACTGGAGCCGGTGGAAACGTATCCGGAGGCATCGGAGAGCTACGGCTCTGACTACTTCCGGTTTCAGAAGAAGCCCCTTACGGGCTCATCCGCTTAAGGCCGGCAGGGGTGAGAACATTCGCCAGCGTTCCCGCCGGTAGCAGAGAACCATTGTCGGCTGGGAGGCGCCACGGTTCTGCAGCCGTGGTCTGGCCAATCCGGATCAGTGCCGTGAAGCGGAGGTCCGTCTGCGGAGGTTGAATCTGCAGCGTCAGCCAGCTGTCGTCCGGAGGCGCCTGCACGACCTCAACGGCCCAGGAAACCTGCCACCCGGCCAGTCCCGGAACCGAGGCCACGGCCAGAGAGGGAGTGGGCTCCGGAGGCGCTTCCAGCTGAGCACGCGGGTGCTGCGCCAGCGCCTCCAGTCCCAGCCAGGCGAGCGTCTGGACCTGCTCCAGCAGCAGCTGATTTTCCAGCACGGCCTCGGCTTCATGTCGACGGCGCTGGACGGCTTCTTGCCAGCGCATCAGAACCGCTCCCAAAACCAGCAGGACGAGCATCACCGTAACCAGCACAAAACCGCCTGACAGGCCGGTTCCAGCGTGCCGAACGGCTTGACTCGCGATAGCCTTTCCCCTAAGATGCAAGCTTTTGTTATACCAGCCTGAATCCACGAACCCCCGCTACAACTTAAGAAGGTCACCCATTATGGCCCAAACCATGTTCGAGAAGATCTGGGATGCGCATGTTGTGCATGAACAGGAAGGAAACACCATTCTGTATATTGACCGACACCTCGTGCATGAAGTGACGTCGCCCCAAGCCTTTGAAGGCCTCCGCCTAGCCGGACGCCCGGTGCGGCAGGTCGCAGCGACCTATGCGGTTCCGGACCACAACGTCCCCACGCAGAACCAGCATGAGCCGATCAAGGATCCCATTTCTCGCCAACAGGTTGAAACCCTTCGTGAAAACTGCAAGGAGTTTGGCATCACCCTCTTTGACCTCGGTGACAAGCGTTCGGGCATTGTCCACGTCATGGGCCCCGAGCAGGGCCTGACGCTTCCGGGCGCAACCATCGTCTGTGGAGACTCTCACACGGCCACCCACGGAGCCTTTGGCGCGTTGGCGTTTGGCATTGGGACCTCTGAAGTGGAACACGTGCTGGCCACCCAGACCCTGCAGCAGAAGAAACCGAAGACGATGAAGGTAGACGTGCAGGGAACGCTCCCGGAGCAGGCGACGGCCAAGGACATTATCTTGGCGATCATCGGCAAGATCGGCACCGCCGGTGGCACCGGATACGTCATTGAGTTTGCCGGAGAGGCCATCCAGGCGCTCTCCATGGAAGGCCGCATGACCCTCTGCAACATGGCCATTGAAGCCGGCGCCCGTGCCGGCATGGTTGCTCCCGACGAGAAGACCTTCGCCTACCTCAAGGGCCGGCCGTATGCGCCTCAGGGCGAGGCGTACGAGCAAGCGGTTGCCGTGTGGAAGCAGCTTCCTTCTGATGAAGGTGCCGCCTTTGACGCCGTGGTCACTCTGGACGCGCGCGACATCCTGCCCCAGGTCACGTGGGGAACCAGCCCCGGAATGGTCACCGACATCAATGGCAAGGTCCCTGATCCGTCTCAGATCAACGATCCGACCGAGCGCCGGGCTACCGAACGCGCACTGGCGTACATGGCTCTGCAGCCCAACACGCCGATTCAGGAAATCGCCGTGGATCGCGTCTTCATTGGCTCATGCACCAACTCCCGGATTGAGGACCTACGGGCTGTGGCGGCCTTTGTCAAGGGACGCAAGGTCAAGGAATCGGTCCACGCCATGATTGTTCCCGGAAGCGGACTGGTCCGGGAGCAGGCCGAACAGGAAGGGCTGGACCAGGTCTTCATTGAGGCGGGCTTCGATTGGCGGGAGCCGGGATGCTCCATGTGCCTCGCCATGAACGATGACATCCTCCAGCCCGGTGAACGCTGTGCCTCCACCAGCAACCGAAACTTTGAGGGACGTCAGGGCAAGGGCGGCCGCACGCACCTAGTGAGCCCCCTGATGGCGGCCGCTGCGGCGGTGTCTGGACACTTTGCGGACCCCCGAACGCTGTAACTCGGCTCGACCTCTGACCTCTTTCTCAATCAAGACCCTATGACCCCGTTTACCCAACTGACCGCCCTGACCGCGTTGCTGGATGAGATCAATGTCGATACCGACCAGATCATTCCCAAGCAGTTTCTGAAGAAAATTGAACGCACCGGCTTTGGGCAGCACCTCTTCCATGACTGGCGCTACCTTGATGACGCTGGAACACAGGTCAATCCGGACTTTGTCCTCAATGCGTCACGCTACCAGGGCGCCCAGATCCTGGTCACGGGAGAAAACTTTGGCTGTGGCTCCAGTCGGGAACATGCCCCGTGGGCGCTGCTGGACTATGGCTTCCGTTGCATCATTGCCCCGAGCTTTGCCGACATCTTCTTCAGCAACTGCCGCAAGAACGGCATCTTGGCGGTGGTGCTTCCGCAAGACGCGGTGCAGGAACTGTTTGACGAAGTTCAGGCCCACGAAGGCTGCCAGCTGACGGTGGACCTTCCGGCCCAGGAAGTTCACACGCCTGCTGGAAAGGTCTACTCGTTTGACGTTGACCCCTTTGCCAAGCACTGCCTGGTGCATGGACTGGATGACATCGGCTGGACCCTGCAGTTTGCAGAGCAGATTCAAGCCTACGAACAGAAGGCCCAGGCGGCTTCGCCCTGGCTGCATCCGGCGAGTCCCTCTCGCTGAGCCACCCCGTTTTTTTCCGTCTCCTTAACCAAAAAGGTTGTCATGAAGATCAACATCAGCATCGAAGCCACCCCGGACGAGTTCCGCCAGACGCTCGGACTTCCGAACATCAGTGAGCTTCAGCAAACCTTCCTGACCAAGGTCACGGAAAGCATGAAGGACGGCACCATGGATCCGAACATGATGGCGGACATGCTGGGGCCGTCGTTCAACTTCGGACGGCAGATGATGGACACCATGGTCCGGAGCATGGACACCATGATGAACACCGACCCTTCCGGGAAAACGAGCAAGAATTAACGGCTCCGGTGACCATCCGGAGTGTGCTGAGAGGGGGGATCTTTTCATCAATCCATGAGGAGCAAACGTGATGAAGCCAAATGAAGTTGTTGTGTTGAGTGGAGTCCGGACCGCCGTTGGAACCTTTGGGGGAGCCCTGAAGGATCAGCCTCCGGTGGAACTGGCAGCGGCCGTGGTCCGAGAAGCCCTGAGCCGTGCTCAGGCTCGTCCAGAAGACATGGAGCACGTGGTGTTCGGCAATGTCATCCACACAGATCCGCGGGACATGTACCTGGCCCGCTACGCTGGCGTCCGGGGGGGATTGCCAATTGAAACGCCAGCGCTGACGCTGAACCGGCTCTGCGGGTCAGGACTGCAAGCCATTGTGACGGCGTCGCAGATGATTCAGCTGGGTGAGGCTCAGGCGGCCGTGGCCGGAGGGGCAGAGGTGATGAGCCGTGCTCCGTACTGGCTCCCCAACATGCGCTGGGGCGCCCGCATGAACCACGCTCAGGTGCTGGACGCCATGGTCGGAGGCCTCTCGGATCCGTTTGAAAGCTGCCACATGGGGGTCACGGCTGAGAACATTGCGTCTCGCTGGGGCATCACCCGAGAAGACCAGGACGCTTTGGCGGTGGAAAGCCATCGGCGTGCTTCGGTGGCCGTCAACGAGGGGCGCTTCAAGAGCCAGATTCTGCCCATTGAGATCAAGGAACGTCGCAAGGTGACGGTCTTTGACACCGATGAGCACGTCCGGCACGGGGCCACCATGGACGACATGGCGAAGCTCAAGCCGGTCTTCAATCCAGAAGGCTCCGTCACGGCAGGAAACGCGTCTGGCATCAACGATGCGGCAGCAGCGCTGGTGCTGATGAACGCTGAAACCGCCGAAGCCAAAGGCCTGAAACCCCTGGCACGCCTGCGGGGGTATGCGGTTGCAGGCGTTGAGCCTGAGATCATGGGCATCGGCCCGGTCCCAGCCATCCGGAAGGTTCTGGAGAAGACCGGCCTGTCCGTGGCTGATCTGGACGTGATTGAACTCAACGAAGCCTTTGCTGCTCAAGCGCTGGCCTGTGTCCGTGACCTGGACCTGCCCATGGAAAAGGTCAACCCCAACGGCTCCGGCATCTCGCTGGGACATCCGGTGGGAGCAACGGGCGCCTTGATCACCGTCAAGGCCCTGTATGAGCTGGAGCGCACCGGCGGCTCCATCGCCTTGATTTCCATGTGCATCGGAGGCGGTCAGGGCATTGCCGCAATCTTTGAACGCTGCTAATCCCCTCTGTGACTCCTCCTCCGCTTGAGTCCAAAATCGTCTCACGGGCTGAGCTTCCGGAACGCCTGCAGGGCCTCCGGGAGCAAGGCCGGCGTTTGGTCTTCACCAACGGCTGCTTTGACCTCCTGCACGCCGGACACGTCCGTTACCTTCACGATGCCCGGGCGCTGGGCGATGCCCTGATCCTGGGCCTCAATGCAGACGCCTCGGTGCAGCTCCTCAAAGGCCCCTCTCGTCCCATTGTGCATCAAGATGACCGAGCGCTGGTTCTGGCCGCGTTGGAGTCGGTCACACTGGTGGTGCTGTTTGAGGAGGAAACTCCGGATCGGCTCATCAAGGAAGTCCTCCCAGACGTTCTGGTGAAGGGCGGGGACTACGTGGCCGAAGAGATCGTGGGCTACGACACGGTGACGGAGCAGGGCGGAGAGGTGCGGATCATCCCCTTTGTCCCCGGACGCTCCACCAGCACGATCGTCTCCCGCATTCAAGCGGCAGGGACGCCTCGCTAACCTTCGCTGACCTTCCACTCCTTTCCTGAAACCCAACATGATCATTGTCACCGGCGGCGCCGGATTCATTGGGAGCAACCTTGTCCGTGGGCTGAATGAAGCCGGAGAGGACAACATCTTGGTGGTGGACAACCTCAAGAATGCGGCCAAGCACCGGAACCTGAACCGCCTCAAGATCGCAGACTTTCTGGACAAGTTTGAGTTTCCAGACCGCCTGAAGTCCCTGTCGTCGGTGAAGGCGGTGTTCCATCAGGGCGCATGCTCCGCGACGACGGAGAGCGATGGCGAGTACATGATGCGGAACAACTACCAGTACTCGAAGCAGCTCCTGCACTGGTGCCTGGAGCGGGGCATTCCGTTCCTCTATGCCTCAAGTGCCTCGGTTTATGGAAACGGTGACGACGGCTTTGCGGAGCACCCGCAGTGCGAGTACCCGCTGAACGTCTACGCCTACTCTAAGTTTTCCTTTGACAACTACGTGCGTCGGCTGATGCCCCAGGCCCGGAGTCAGGTGCTGGGGCTCCGCTACTTCAACGTCTATGGCCCGCAGGAGAACCACAAGGGGCGCATGGCCTCTGTGGCCTTTCACCTCTTCCACCAGCTGCAGGAAACAGGGACGATGAAGCTCTTTGAGGGCAGTGATCGCTTCCGCCGGGACTTCATTCACGTGGACGACACGGTGCGCATGAACCTGCACTTCTGGAAGTCCGGAGTGAGTGGCATCTTCAACTGCGGCACCGGTCAGGCCCGGAGCTTTGAGGACATCGGTCGGCTCCTCAAGGAGCAGCAGGGACAGGGAACCCTGGAGTTCATCCCCTTCCCAGACGACCTCAAGGGCAAGTACCAGGAGTTTACCGAAGCCGACCTCACCCAGGTCCGAGCCGCCGGCTACTCCCACGCGTTTCTCTCTCTCGAAGAAGGGCTCCAACGCTACTTCGAGCGGCTCTCTGCAAGTGAGGGCTATCTCTGAAACCCCGGTTTCAGCACTTGAAGGAGCCTGAGGTGCCGAGGAATTCGCCTCCGCTTCAACTCCTTTGGAACAGTCTGATGGAGAAGACTGGATGGAAGTTCAAAACAACATGGTCGTCGGCATGCACTACACGCTCAAGAACGACTCCGGAGATATCATCGACTCCTCGGAAGGGCAGGCGCCGCTGATGTTCCTTCAGGGAGGAGGGAACATCATCAAGGGGCTGGAGAATGCGCTGGTGGGCAGCAAGGCCGGTGACTCCCTCAATGTCGTGATTGAGCCGCAGGACGCTTATGGAGAGTTCAATGAGGAGCTGGTCCAGCAGGTGCCCCGCGCCGCCTTTCAGGGGGTGGAAACGCTGGAAGTCGGCATGCGCTTCCAGGCTCAGACCGATGATGGCCAGATTCCGGTGCGGATTGCGGCCATTGAGGGAGACAACGTGACTGTGGACGCCAACCACGACCTGGCTGGGGAACGCCTGCACTTCGATGTCACCATCGACAGCGTCCGGGAAGCCACCGATGAGGAGCTGGAGCACGGCCACGTGCACGGTGAAGGCGGACACCACCACTGATTCGCAACCGCCTTTCCCATGAAGCGTTCCGCTGATTCTGTGCTGGTGTACTCCAGCGAATCGGGCGCCCTCTGTCCCAAGTGTGGCGCGCCGGTGAACCAATGCGCCTGCAACCCGTCGGCTCACCCGAAGGACCCTCCGGGAACCGTCCGGCTGAGCTTCTCCGCCAAGGGACGCAAGGGAAAGGCGGTGACCCTGGTCGCTGGGGTCCCGCTGGCGCCGGCGGATCTGAATGCCCTGCTCAAGACCCTCAAGAAGCAGTGCGGCTCCGGCGGCACCGTGCAGGAGGGCGTGATGGAGCTTCAGGGCGATCACCGAACCAAACTGCAGCCCCTGCTGGAAGCCAAGGGGTGGAAGGTCAAACTGCTCTAACCCTGCGATCTCATGCCTGCATCCTCGCTGACAGCCACCCCCACCTTCCGGTTTCCCGGGTGGCAAGCCCTTGACAAAAAAGCCTGCTTCACTCCAGAGCACCTGGCCTGGAAACAGCCTTTGGACCTGCACCCGGAAGCTGAGGTCACCCGCTTCCTCATCCTAGGCGACACCGGTTCAGGGAATCCGGACCAGCACCGCGTTGCCCAGAACAGCTGGAAGACCTGCCAGGAGCGCGGGGCGGACTTCGTTTTGCTGCTGGGAGACAACTTCATCCAAGAAGGAGTGTCAGGGCTGGAGGATGAGCAGTGGCGGACCAAGTTTGAGGAGGTCTATGAGCACCAGCTGCCCTTCTATGCAGTGCTGGGGAACCACGACCTCCGGGGAGACTGGAGGGCGCAGATTGCCTACAGTTACCAAAGCGAGCGATGGTTGATGCCCGGCGTCAACTACTCCTTTCAGGCAGGGCCGCTGGAGCTGTTTGGCATCAACACCACCTGCACCGTCTGCTCCCTGTGGACCCTGCAGCGTCCCAAACGGACCCCCTGGCGCCTGGTCTTTGGACACCGTCCCCTTGCCACCCGGGGCAGGCACCGCGGCATGACCTGGCTGGAGCGGCAGCTCATCAAGTGGTCCCGCCCCGACGTTTACTGCGCCGGACACAACCACCTGCTGGAGCACACCCGCTGGGGAGGAATCGACCTCATTACCTCCGGCGGGGGCGGGAATCCCATCCACCCGGCGGCGTATTCCGATGTGCCCGAGGGCGAGTTTTTGGAGGAGACGATGGGGTACGTGTGGATGGAAGTGACCCCCACTCGGCTGGAGGCTCACTTCTTCAATGACGAGGGCGAGTTTCTCTACTCCTTCACCCGGACCCGTTAGGACAGGTGAGGCCGTTCTGAGGGCAGGGAAAGCGTGACCTTCGTGCCCTGTCCGGGAGCACTCTGGAGGTGCAGGGCGCCGTACTGGAGCTCCATGAGTTCCTTGCAGAGGATCAGACCGAGGCCGGTTCCCTTCTCATTGGCGGTGCCGAGGGTGGTGCCTGTCTGATCGAGTCGGAACAGGCGGGCCTGCTGTTCAGGTGTCATCCCCACCCCTTCATCCTGAATCTGCACAAGGACGTCCCGCCCTTCCATCCAGGCTTCCACGGCCACACAGCCTCCGGTGTGCGTGAACTTGACGGCGTTGGTGAGCAGGTTCTGCAGCACCAGCGACATCATGGTGCTGTCGGCAAAGATCCGCAGGTTCCGGGGCACATCGTGCCGCAGCGCAATCCCCTTCCGCATCGCATTTCCGCGCACCAGCTCAAAGGTGTTTTCCACCAGATCCGTCATGCCCAGTGGTTCAGGCGCATACCCGAGCTTTCCGGACTGCAGACGCGTCCACTGCATCAGGTTTTCAATGAGGTTGAGCAGGTTCCGGGCGCCGGTGTGAATGTGTTCCGCGTAGGAACGCAGCTCATCCGGAGTGAAGCCCTGGAGGTCGCCGGAGAGGATTTCGGAGAATCCGAGGATGGAGTGAAAGGGGCTCTTGAGGTCGTGGGAAATGACTGAGAAGAGCTTGTCCTTGTTGGCATTGAGCATCTTGAGCTCTTCTTCCAGAGACTTCTTCTCCGTGATTTCCATCTGGACCCCCACGTAGTGGGTGATCTGACCCTGTTCGTTTTTGAGCGGGCCCAGCGAGAGCTGGTTCCAGAAGGGGGTGCCGTCCTTTCGGTAGTTGAGCAGCTCCACCCGGCAGGGGCGTTCTTCACGCAAAGCGGCACGGATCTCCTCAACTGCCTCAGACGCGGTCTCATCTCCCTGCAGGAAGCGGCAGTTCTTCCCAATGACCTCTTCGGCTTCATAACCCGTGATGCGGGTGAAGGCGCCATTGGCGTAAATGATGGGACGATCCGGACGCTGGAAGTCGGCGATGGTGATGCCCTCCTGCGTGTCCTCCACGGCGCGGCGAATCAGGCTGAGCTGCTCCTCCATGTACTTCCGGGGGGTCACGCTCTCATGCGAGATCGCCGCCCAGCGTTGCCCCTCAGCACAAAACGCGATGGCCCGGAGCATGAACCAGCGGCGCTCCTGCGGAGAATGGCAGGGGTATTCCCACTCGAAGCTCTGCAGCTCGCCTTCCAGCACCCGCTTCAGGCGCTCCGCAATCAGGTTGGCCTCTTCTTTTTCGGCGCCACAGGCGGTCTCGCAGACCTTCAGGTAGTTGCTTCCAATGCCACTGCTAGACTCCTCCCACCCGTTTTCCATGCCAAACTGCCGCCAAGCCGCATTGACCGCAACAATCTCTCCTGATCCATCCAGAATTGCCAGGTGGGCGTCCAGCGCGTCCAGCGCGGCCTGTAAAAAGGCGGGCATCGGCAGCACGATTCGTGTGGTATCCATAGCGTGCTTTCGGAGTGGAGGTGAGATGAGGTTCTGCGAACACGCAGAAGAGTTCGCGGGAAGCTTCCGTCTGAGTGTCCCTGGGGGGCGGGGAAACTCGTGACAAATTTATTGTAATATGAGCTAATATGAGAAAATAGTAAACGGGTTTCCGTTTTTCTTTTGAAAACTAACACGAAATTGACGAATTCTCACGTGAAATAGGGGCTGGGACGGTTTGGTGCCCGAAATGCAGACAGGGGAAGGGAAATGATCTGCTTTTGCGACAACTCTCGGAGAGGCTGGCTTGAAAGAACACAGCCAGAAGCCTGCCTCCGGAGACGCTCACTCCAAGGAGTCCATGAAAATCTTAATCATTGACGATGAGCCTTATGTCGAGGCTCTGGTCAAAGGATGGTTCCGAGGGACCAGTTACCAGTTCGACTATTTAGCCAACGGGGAGCCGCTGATGCACAACGGCGCCAGCATGGTCAGTGAGTACGACCTGGTGTTGCTGGACAAGCAAATGCCGGAGGTGGATGGTTTGGAACTGGGCAAGCGCCTCCGGGAGCTCTACCCCAACCTGGTGACAGTGATGGTCACCGGCTTTGAGAGCACAGAGACGCTCGTGTCCGCTTTCCGGGACTGTGGCTTTGACGATTACATTTCCAAGCCGTTTGACTCCCGGAAGATGCAGGATGCTCTTTTGCGGGCGCAGAAGCTGTTGCAGCAGCGCAAGGCCTACTCCAGTGAGTACCAGCTGAACGAATCGCTCCGCATGCGTGCTGTGGAACGTCCGCACGCGCTGGTGGGGCAGTCGGCACGCTTTCAGGAGATGCTGGGGCTGGTGCACAAGTTTGCCCCGCTCGATGGTCCAGTGCTCATTCGGGGCGAAACCGGGAGCGGCAAGGAGTTGGTGGCTCGGGAGATCTATAAGTACAGCCGCCGTTCCGGAGGACCCTTTGTGGCAGTCAACTGTGGCGCCATTCCCGCAGAACTGTTTGAAAGTGAGCTGTTTGGGCACGAGAAGGGATCCTTCACCGGGGCCATCAATAAGAAGGAAGGCCTGGTGAAGCTCGCAGATGGTGGAACGCTCTTTCTGGACGAAATTGGCGACACGCCTCTGCCGCTGCAGGTGAAGCTGCTGCGCATGCTGCAGGAAGGAGAGATTCTTCCGGTGGGCAGCACCCGGACCCTGAAGGTGAACGTGCGCGTCATCAGCGCCACCAACCAGTCTCTGGAAGAACTCGTCAAGGCCCGTCAGTTCCGGGAGGACCTCCTGTACCGCCTGAACGTTTTCTCCATCCATGTCCCCAGCCTGCGGGAACGCATTGAGGACATTCCGCTGCTGGCTCAGCACTTTGTGGAGAAGTGCGGAAACCTCAATCCGATGGTCCGGGGCATTGAGCCTGAAGCTCTGCAGTGGCTTTCGGGACTCTCCTGGCAGGGCAACATCCGGGAGCTGGAAAACGTCATCCAGCGGGCCTGCGCGCTTGCAGAGCAGGAGCAGCTAACGCTCCGGGACTTCAGCTCCGACCCGACTTTCAGCGAGGTGGAGGTGGCGCCTCCGCCCAGTCATGCCCCCAATGTGCTCCGCAAGGCAACCGGCTACGCGCGCCTGTGGGAAACCTTTCGGGCTCATGATTCCAAGCTCTGGACCATCCACAATCTGGAGCAGGCACGAGAACAGCTCAAGGAGATTCTGGACGGCGCTGAATACGTCAAGTTCGGTCACTTCGGACGCATCCAGACCCGACAAGATCGAGAGCTGGACCTGCACCTGAGCTACGTCAGCCCCCTGACGCAGGACCTAGAGGAAGTGGATGTCAAGTTTGCCTTCTACAGTGCCGACTCGATTGGGAAGGCGCCCATTTCGCCAACGCTGCAGTTCCGGGGAGACCGCATTCGACTAGAATCCGTCACGCAGCCAGTGAAGAAGGGGCTTCCGGACACCTACCTCTTCAACCTGCTTTACCCGACGCGGCACCGCAACCAGACGATCAGCATTTCCCAGCAGCACGTCATCCGGGCTCTGGTCCTTCGGTACGCGCAGCTGGATGTGCCGCCCCGTCCGTTGAAGAAGATCTTCAGCGAGGTGATGGACTTCCTAGTGGATGATGAACTGATGAGCCAGGGCTGCCGGCTGCCGCATGACGGCCTAGAGGCGATGCGGGGATGCCTCTGCAGCAAGGCCCACGTCTTCTCTGGATTCTCGAGCAAGCTGAAAGCAAACCCTGACCTGGTTCACGCAGAAATCCTCAAGGTCTTCAATCAGTACGGGGTGGCTGCTTGATGAGCCAACCGTCCCTCTTTCTTTTCCGCCGGGACCTGCGTCTGCATGACAACACGGGGCTGCTTCATGCTCTAGCGCAGGGCACCCCTGTTCTGGCAGCCTTCATCTTCGATCCTCGGCAAACAGAACCCCATCCGTATCGCAGCGAGCCCGGTTTTGCATTCCTCCTCAACGCCCTTCACGCTCTGGCGGAGGAACTGGCCGCAGTGGGAGGACGCCTGCACCTGCTGCAGGGCCCTCCGGAGCAGGTGCTGCAGGAGCTGATTGAGCAGGAGGCGGTGCAGGCGGTGCACGTCAATCGGGACTTCACCCCCTTCAGTCGTCAGCGCGATCAGCAACTCGCGACGCTCTGTGAGGAACGTGGCGTCTCCTGGAGGGCCCACGATGACCTGCTGCTGCTGCCACCAGAGGCCGGACTCAAGGCCAATGGCACCCCCTATACCGTCTTCACCCCCTTCTACAAGAACGCGCAGAAGCAGGTCATTGACGCTCCGGAACCCTTTGCCCGCGGCTCCTTTGTGACCCGGGACCTGTCGGTGAACCCTGCCTTTGCCGCAACTCTGGACGCCTTTGGGACTCCGGGACCGGGGGGGCGTCCGGATGCCCTAGCGATTCTGGGACGGGCGGCCGAGTTCCGCAACTACGACACGGAACGGGATTTTCCGGAGCACCTTGGCACCACGCGTCTTTCTGCTCATCACAAGTTCGGAACGGTCTCGGTCCGGGAAAGCTGGCAGGCCCTCACTCAGGCGCTGGGCGCAGACAGCGGGTTGGTGCGTCAGCTTTACTGGCGGGACTTCTTCACCCACATCGCTTGGCACTTTCCAGAGGTGTTTGGGCAGGCGTTTCAGAAGCGATTTGACGCTGTGCCGTGGAAAACGGACCCCGACCGCTTTGAACGGTGGTGTCAGGGCCAAACCGGCTTCCCGCTGGTAGACGCCGGCATGCGCGAGCTGAATGAAACGGGGTACATGCACAACCGCGCCCGGATGGTCACCGCCTCGTTCCTGACCAAGAACCTCCACATCGACTGGCGCTGGGGCGAACGGTACTTTGCGCAGAAGCTGGTGGACTACGACCCCTGCGTCAACAACGGCAGCTGGCAGTGGGCGGCGTCAACGGGGTGCGACGCGCAGCCGTACTTCCGGATCTTCAACCCGTGGTTGCAGCAGCAGCGGTTTGACCCCAATGCCCGCTACATCCATCGCTGGGTTCCGGAGCTTCAGGGCTACTCACCTCGGCTCCTGTCTCGCCTCGAAGAGTCTCCGCAGGCGCTGTTGGGGTACCCGGCTCCGGTGGTGAAGCACAAAACGTCCAGCCAACACGCCAAGCACCTGTTTGCCCAACTCTCCTCTTGAGCATGACTTCCCGACTTCTTCCCGGATGGCTCGGCCTGCACGCCCTCACGTTCTGGGGGCTGGGCCTCCTCTTCCTCATTGACCCCGAAACCTGGGGCACCCAGGTCTCCCTGACTCCGGCTCATCCGGCTGGGATCGCGGAGCTGATGACCCTGTATGGGGGCCTCGAGTGTGCCCTTGGCGCGCTGCTGACCTGGGGCGTGATCCGACCAAGCTTCCGCCTGACGGCCCTGCAGGTGCTGCTAGTGTGCTATGCCGGACTGACCTTTGGACGCATCCTTGGCGTCTGGCGCCATGACCTGTGGGACCACGGCTTCTCGCTGCAGCTGCTGGCGATTGAAGCCGGGACCACGCTCATCAGCGCTTTCTTCTTCTTCCGAGGCTCCCGATGACGCTGGCCGGAAAACACTGTGTGGTCGTGGGAGCCGGTATCTCCGGACTGATGGCAGCAACGGAGCTCCAGGCTTTTGGGCTGCAGGTGACGGTGCTGGACAAGGGTCGCGGGGTGGGGGGACGAATGGCAACCCGCCGCATCAATACCGCTTCTGGACCTGCGCTTCTGGACCATGGCGCTCAGTTCTTCACGGTCCGGGACCCGCTCTTTGCGGAATGGGTTCAGCAGTGGAAGACTCTGGAGCTCGTCCGGGAATGGTCCCGTGGCTTTGGCAAACTCGATGGGCACCCACGTTACGTCTGCCCACAGGGAATGACGGCGATTGCCAAGCACCTTGCGGCGCAGCTGACGGTCCGGACGCAGGCTCGGGTTCAGACCCTGCACCTGCAGGACGATGGCTGGCACCTGACTCTGGAATCGGGTGAGGCGCTTGTTGCCGATGGGCTGTTGCTGACGGCGCCGGTGCCTCAGAGCCTGGCGCTGCTGCGCTCCGGAAACCTGGAACTCACGCAGCAGGATCAGAAGAACCTAGAGTCTCTGCACTACGATCCTTGCCTGGCGGCTCTGGTGGTCGTGGAAACGCGCCCGGAGCTTCCGGAGCCTGGAGCCCTGCAGCTTCAGGCCGAACCGCTGGCCTGGATTGCGGACAATGCACGCAAGGGCGTTTCGGAACAGCCGGCCCTCACCCTGCACGCCGGTCCTCAGTTCAGTGCGGCTCACTGGGAAGCTGACCCGCAAGCCACTGCGCAGCAGATGATTGAAGCCGCGCAGGCTCATGTGTCCTTTCAAGCCAAGGAGACGCAGCTGCACCGCTGGCTCTACAGCCAACCCCAGAACCCGTGGCCCCAGCCTTATTACCTCCCGGAGTGCGTCTTGCCCCTCGCGCTGGCCGGTGATGCCTTTGGGCACGCCCGTGTGGAAGGCGCCACCCTTTCGGGACTGGCTGCAGCAGAACAGCTGCTCATCCGTTTCTCTCAATGATTTTTCTCACCTGAAGCCTTTATGAAGACTGGAATCCTGCTGGTGAACCTAGGAACCCCGGACGCGCCCCGCCCTCCGGAGGTGCGACGGTACCTGAAGCAATTCCTGAGCGACCCTCGGGTCATTGACATCAACCCGGTGCTGCGGTGGCTGCTGCTGAACCTCATCATTCTCCCCATCCGATCCCGCAAGTCGGCGAAGGTGTACCAGACGGTCTGGACCGCGGAAGGATCCCCGCTTCTGGTTTACGGACAGCAGCTGCAGAGCGCGCTGCAGGACCGCATGGGAGAGGTGCCGGTGGTGCTGGCCATGCGGTATGGCAACCCTTCCATTGAGGTCGCCATGACGGAGCTGCGGCAGACCGAATGCGACCGCGTGGTGGTGGTGCCGCTGTTCCCGCAGTATGCTTCGAGTTCGTCTGGGTCAGCGATTCAGGCGGTCTATGAGGAAGCCAGCCAGCACTGGAACACCCCGCACCTAGACATTGTTCCTCCATTTTTTGACCGGACCGAGTTCCTTCAGGCCTTTGCCGAAGTCGGAGCGCCGTACCTGAAGGAGACTCCGGACCATGTGCTCTTCAGCTTCCACGGGGTCCCTGAACGGCACGTCCGCAAAAGCGATGACACCGGGAAGTGGTGCCTGACGCAGCCGGACTGCTGTGCCACCTTGCGTCCGGAAAACCGAAACTGCTACAGCGCCCAGTGTCACCACACGGCACAGCGTCTGGCGGAGCTGCTGGGGCTACCGGCAGGAAGCTGGTCGGTGTCCTTTCAGTCTCGGCTGGGACGGGATCCGTGGCTCAAGCCTTACACGGATCATGTGATTGAAGAGTTGGGGCAGGCAGGAAAGAAACGGCTCGCCGTCTTCTGTCCAGCGTTTGTGGCAGACTGCTTGGAGACGCTCGAAGAGATTGGAGAGGAGGCGCTGGAAACGTTTCAAGAAGCCGGAGGCGAGCACCTCCAGCTCATTCCTTCCCTCAATGCGCATCCGGCGTGGGTTTCTGGACTGGAGCAGCTGGTCCGTGAACACCTCCATGCTCCTACCTGACCTACCTGAAAAAGCCCATTTTTTGCATTTTCGTGGGGAGCCTGCATCTCTTTCCTTGAGAGGAGTCCCCATGAAATTCATTGAACTGTCCCGGAGCAACTACTTCCGTGTCACAGAGCGCTCCGCCTTTGAGGCGATCTGTGTGTCCTATGGCCTGCGTCCGCTGTATCCGGAGTCGGGTTCCAAGAAGGGAGAGGTGAGCTTCATCATCTCTGATGGCCAGAAAACAAAGGGCGAGAGCATCCACGCGTTCAAGAAGGAGCTGTCCCAGATTCTGGAGGAAGGAGAGGTGTGCATTGTCCGGACAATCGGGTTTGTCCAAGACTCCATTGAGGAGCTGCACGGCAAGACGATCGCCTTCAACTCGTTTGGGGAGGAGATTGTCATTGACCTAGACGACATCTACTCTCAGGTCGAGTCTGACTGGAACTCGTCGGCCTCTCCTGTTGAGGAGTGAGGAGCCCCTGAGCACCAAGGGCTCCGGGAGGATCAGTCGGCGACGGTCCGTTGCGTCTGTTCGCCCAAGCCTTCAATGCCGAGCCGCATGGTCTGTCCGGGCTTGAGGTAGATGGGGTCAGGTTTCTGTCCCATGCCGACGCCAGGGGGCGTTCCGGTCGAGATGATGTCTCCGGGGTGCAGGGTGAAGAACTGACTGAGGTAGCTCACCAGGTGTGCGACACCATAGACCATCGTCTGGGTGCTGCCGTTCTGGTAGCGGTGCCCATCCACGTCCAGCCACATTCCCAAGTTCTGAGGATCCGGCACCTCGTCCCGTGTCACCAGCCAGGGGCCGATTGGTCCAAAGGTGTCAGAGCTCTTTCCCTTCACCCACTGCCCTGCACGTTCGAGCTGAAAGGCCCGTTCAGAGAGGTCGTTGACGACACAGTAGCCGGCAACGTGCTCCAGCGCCTGAGCCTCGTCGATGTACTTGGCGGGCTTGCCAATCACAACCCCTAACTCCACTTCCCAGTCCGTCTTTTCAGAACCTCGTGGAATGCGGACCTCGTCGTTGGGACCGCAGATGGCGCTGGTGGCCTTGAAGAAGATCACAGGCTCTGGTGGCACCTGCATGCCGGACTCGGCAGCGTGATCGGCATAGTTGAGGCCGATGCAGATGAACTTGCCCACGCCCTGAACGCAGGGGCCAATCCGCGGAGACCCTGACACTTCCGGAAGCGACTGGGGATCGAGGCCCGCGAGCTGTTGGAGGTTCTCCGGAAGCAGGGTGTCGCCTCCAAGGTCGGTGATGACGCCTGAAAGGTCCCGGAGGGTTCCTTCGGCATCCAGCAGTCCAGGCTTTTCTTCGCCGGGGTTTCCGTAGCGCAGCAGCTTCATGTGTTCCTTGTGGTTGGAGTGATCAAAATAAGGTTTCGCTCACAGAGCGGTCAACCGACTTGAGCGGTGGCTTCAGGGTGAGGCGCGAGGATGTTGCGTCGGGACCAGGCCACAATGTGTTCCTCCAGCTCCTGAATCGCCTCCTCTAGGGGGCCGGACTGAATCAGCCGCGCCATTTTACGGTGTCCCTCCAGCGACGCTTGGGTCGCTTCATCGGAGTGAGAGATGTAGTGTCGCATCGTCTCGATCATGGAGTTGATGTGGTCGTAGTGCTCCAGCAGAAAGCGGTTGCCGCTCTTGAGGAAGAAGCTCCGGTGAAACTCGGTATCCAGGCTCAGGTAGGCCTCACGGTCAGAGCCCCGAAGGTGCGCCTCCATACGGTCCAGAACGGAGTCCAACGCCTCGCTCAGCTCCGCCTGGTTCCGTTCAGCCGCATACCGAAGGGCTTGGGACTCCAGGGCAAAGCGCAGCTCACAAAACTCCACCAGCTGCGCCTGGTCCATGGAAAAGACCTTGTAGCCCTTGTGCGTTTCCGACACCACTAGGCCCTCTGATTTCAACAGCGACAGCGCCTCTCGGACAGGCGTCTTGCTGATGCCGAGCGCTTGCGACAGGGCCGCCTCGGTCAGAGCCTGCCCCAACGCCAACTCCCCCCGGATGATGCTGTCGCGGATGGCCTCCACCGAGGCCTCCACCAGCGACTTGGGACGCTTCTCCAGTTCCAGCACGAATCAATTCCCCCTCTGTAATGATGATTCCAAATGAACGCGGGATCCGTTGCCCTTATTGTACGGCACTTGGAAAAAAGTGCTTGCTCTTTAGGTCGTCTAAACAAATATTAGACATTGTATATGATATCTCAAGTGCGAATTCTCGTGCTCAGGTATCGCTCATCCCCAAGCGTCACACTCTCAGGAGGACCCATGAAACGGTTGAAATCACTATTTATTGCCGCTACGGCCTTGAGCCTGCTTGCTGTCCCGCTGCAAGCACAGACCCGGATTGCCATGGTGGTGAAGAGCCTTGGCAACGGCTTCTTTGAAGCGGCTCGAGACGGGGGAATGGACGCCGCCAAGGAGTTGGGTGACGTCGAGTTGATCTACACGGGGCCCACGGCGGCCACGGCAGAAGGTCAGATTGAGGTCATCAACTCGTTGATTGCTCAGCGGGTGGATGCGCTGGTGATTTCGGCGAATGATCCGGACGCGCTGGTCCCGATCACGAAGCGGGCGATGAGCCGTGGCATTGCCGTGGTGTCGTTTGACTCCGGTATTGCCAAAGAGGGACGGATGATGCACCTCAATCCGTCGAACAATGCCCTGATCGGCTACAAGCAGATCAAGATGATCAGTGACACGTTGGGAGGCAAGGGAGAGATCGCCATCCTGAGTGCCACGGCGCAGGCGACCAACCAGAACATCTGGATTGATGAGATGAAGAAGACCCTGAAGAATTCGGAATTCAAGGGCCTGAAGCTTGTCAGCACAGTGTATGGGGATGACCAGTCGGACAAGAGCTACCGTGAGGCGCTGGGGCTGTTCAGCAGTCACCCGAACCTCAAAGGCATCATTGCTCCCACCACGGTGGGCATTGCCGCTTCCGCCAAGGCGGTGGAAGACAAGAACCTCGTGGGGCAGATCTATGTCTCTGGACTGGGGTTGCCGTCTGAGATGATCGGACACGTCAAAGCCGGTTCCGTGGACACCTTCGCCATCTGGAATCCGATTGACCTCGGCTACACCGCCACCTACCTCGGGTACCGCTACGCCAAGGAGCAGGTTTCCGGAAACGAAGTGGACGCCGGACGCATGGGCACCATCACAGTGGATGAGAATGGCGAAGCGGCCATGGCAGAGCCGTTTACCTTCGACAAGGGCAACATCGACAAGTTCGCCCAGATCTTCTGATCCGGTCGGATCCGTTTCTCTCCGACGCCTTGCCGCAGGAATTCCGGTTCCCGCGGTGAGGCGTTCCCAACCCAGATGGCTCCTGTGACCGCAGCTCCCCTCCTTGAACTCAGTGGCATCAGCAAACGCTTCCCCGGAGTCCGGGCGTTGCATCAGGCGGCCTTTCAGCTGAATCCGGGAGAAGTGCTGGCGCTCATTGGCGAAAATGGAGCCGGTAAGTCCACCCTTGTCAAGATCCTGACCGGACTCTACACTCCGGATGAAGGACACCTGCACCTCAACGGAACCCCCACTCGCCTCCACTCCGCTCGCGACGCCTGGACCGCTGGCATCACCGCCATTCACCAAGAAACCGTGATGTTTCAAGAGCTCAGCGTCGCAGAAAACATCTTCATTGGGCACATGCCTCAGAAGGGACTGCGGGTGGACTGGGCCGAGATGAAGCGTCGTTCTCAGGAACTGCTGGACCAGCTGGAAGTCGACCTCCGTCCAGAGGAGCTGCTCAAGAACCTGAGCATTGCCCAGCGGCACATTGTCGAAATCGCCCGGGCGCTCTCGCATGACGCCCAGATTGTCATCATGGATGAGCCCACCGCGGCCCTCTCGCAGCGTGAGGTTGAAGACCTCTACCGCATGGTGCGACGGCTCCGGGAGCAGGGAAAGGGCATCCTGTTCATTTCCCACAAGTTTGAAGAAGTCTTTGAGCTGGCCGACCGCTACGTGGTCCTCCGGGACGGAGAGGTGGTGGGCACCGGCGAAATGGGAGCCGTGTCGCAGGCCGATCTGGTCCGGATGATGGTCGGTCGCCCAGTGGATCAGGTCTTTCCCAAGGTCGAGGTGACCCCCGGACCTGTGGTGCTGGAAGTGGAAAACCTGCGGCATCCCACTGAGTTTGCCGACATTTCCTTTTCGTTGCGTGCGGGCGAGATTCTTGGGTTTTACGGGCTCGTTGGCGCTGGCCGGACCGAGGTCATGCAGGCGCTGTTTGGGCTCACTCGTCCTTCCGGAGGCACCATTCGTCTCAAGGGGCAGCCGCTGCGTCTCTCTCAGCCGGCAGATGCCATTCAAGCCGGCATTGTCTATGTTCCAGAAGACCGTCAGGGGTCCGGCGCCATCTTGCCGTTGAGCATCCGAGACAACATTACCCTGCCAACCCTCAAGGCGGTGGTCCAGGGGTGGCGGCTGAATTCCGAGCGCGAGCTGGCGCTTTCCCGGGAGTATGGCAATCGGCTCGACCTGCGGGCGTCCAACTGGGCCCAGCACGTGGAGGAGCTTTCAGGTGGAAATCAGCAGAAGGTCGTGATCGCAAAGTGGCTCGCCACGCAGCCGCAGGTGATCATTTTGGATGAGCCCACAAAGGGCATTGACGTGGGGTCGAAGTCGGCCGTCCATGCCTTCATGGGCGAACTGGTCCAGCAGGGGCTTGCGGTGATCCTCGTCAGCTCGGAGCTTCCGGAGGTGCTGGGCATGGCCGATCGCATTGCTGTGATGCGGTCCGGACGGATTGGTCAGGTGTTTTCACGCGACGAAGCCTCTGCAGAGAAAATTGTTGCGGTGGCGCTGGACAATCCCCTTCCGGAGGCCGCATGAGCTGGCGCACGCACCATCGGGAGCTGGTCCTTGGTGGGCTGATCCTCACCCTGATGCTGCTCATTGGGGTCCGGGCGCCTGTCTTCCTTTCGTGGGAAAGTCTGGACGCCTTGCTTACCGATGTGGCCATTCTCACAATGATGGCGCTGGCGCAGATGCTGGTCATTTTGACTCGAGGCATCGACCTCTCTGTGGCGTCCAATTTGGCCCTGAGTGGCATGGTGGTGGCGCTGCTGGGAAAGGTGGCTCCGGACCTTCCGCTAGTGGGACTCATTGGGGTCGCGATTCTCAACGGGGCCGTGCTTGGACTGCTGAACGGAAGCCTCATTGCGGGGTTGGGGATTCCTCCGATTGTTGTGACGCTTGGAACCTTGAGCATGTTCCGGGGGCTGATCTTTGTCATCAGCGGCGGTGAGTGGATTTCGTCTCATGAGATGCCCGCGACCTTTCTGGACTTCCCCCGGGAGCGGCTGCTGGGGCTGACGCACCTGGCGTGGCTGGCGCTGCTCATGCTGCTGCTGGTGCATGGGTTCCTGAAGCACAGCCGCGTGGGACGGGAGCTTTATGCGCTCGGGGGCAACCCCAAGGCCGCGGTCTATGTGGGCATTCCGATTGCGCGACGTCAGCTGCTGGTCTACACGATCACTGGAGCAACGGCCGGGCTGTGTGGCTACCTCTGGGTGGCCCGGTATGCCATTGCCTACACGGAAATTGCGTCGGGTTTTGAGCTGCAGGTTGTGGCCGCATGCGTGATTGGAGGAGTCAGCATTGCCGGAGGAATTGGGTCTGTGGCCGGATGCATCCTGGGCGCGCTGTTCCTGGGTGTGATCAACAACGCCCTCCCAGTCATCAATGTGTCTCCCTTCTGGCAGATGGCGATCTCTGGAGCCGTCATCCTTGCGGCTGTTGTGGTGAACTCTCGGGAGGAGAAGCAACAAGGGAAGCGCATTTTGCCGGTTACGGAGCCCCCTGCTCATGGATAGGCCTGTGTCAGTGCTGTCAAAGGAAGCCACCCGCGTCATTCCAGATCGTTTGCCACTCCGGGTCCGGGACATTCTACTGCGCTGGGAGGTGCTTCTGGTGGTGCTTCTGGTGGGGGTCGTCGTTGTCAACTCCAGCCTCTCGCCTTACTTTCTGGACTTGTATAACCTGGCCGACAGCACCGTCAACTTCTCTGAGAAGGCCCTGATTGTCCTCTCCATGACACTGGTCATCCTCTGCCGAGACATTGACCTGTCGGTGGCTTCGATCATTGCGCTCGCCTCGGTGGGCGTCGGCTTGGCGCATCAGGCGGGAGTGCCGGGGGAGGTGCTGCCGCTGGTTGGCATTGCCATTGGGGTGCTGGCCGGAGGGCTGAACGGCTGGATCGTGACTCGCTTTGCGGTGCCTTCGATTGTGGTGACCATTGGCACGATGTCCCTCTACCGGGGCATCGCCTATGTGGTTCTGGGCGATGAAGCCTTCACGCGCTACCCGGCGGAGTTCCTCTTCTGGGGCCAGCACTACGCCTTTGGCCTGATTCCCTTGGAGTTTCTCATTTTCCTCGGGTTTGCCGTGCTCTTCGGCATGGTGCTGCATGGAACGATCATCGGGCGGCATCTGTATGCGATTGGCAACAACCCCCTCGCAGCACGCTTCACCGGCATTCCGGTCGACCGCTACCGGCTGGCCCTGTTCATGGTAAGCGGCTTCATGTCAGGCCTGGCCGCGGTTCTGCTGACCGGACGCATTGGCAGCACCCGTCCCAACATTGCCATGGCGTGGGAGCTGGAAGTGGTCACCGTCGTGGTGCTCGGAGGCGTCAGCATCATGGGAGGCTCCGGGACAATTCTGGGGGTGGTGCTGGCCGTGTTCCTGATGGGCATGGTCACCTTCGGCCTCGGGCTGATGAATGTCCCGGGAATCGTCATGACCATCTTCATTGGCGGACTGCTGATTGTCTCCATTGCCCTGCCGCTGGTGGTGCAGCGCTTCACCTCCCGGAACTGACTCGCTTTCGTTTATGTTTTCCTTCTCTGACTCTGAAAGGAGGTTCGAATGAACCAGATTGATCTGAATGGCCAAAAAGCCGTTGTCACCGGCGCGGCGCAGGGAATTGGCCTCGCGATTGCCCAACGTCTGCTGGAATCCGGCGCATCCGTCAGCCTCTGGGATTTGGATGCTGCCATGCTGGAGCAGGCCCTGAGCCAACTGGAACCGTCTGACCGCCTCAACGCCCAGCAGGTGGATGTGGCCGACCTTGCCTCGGTGGAGGCGGCGACTGCAGCGACTCAGGCGGCCTTTGGGCGCATTGACATCCTGGTGGCGAACGCGGGCATTGCGGGTCCGAACCACAAGCTCTGGGAGTACCCGGTGGAGGCCTGGCAGCAGGTGATGGACATCAACATCAATGGAGTCTTTCACTGCAACCGTTGCATTGCTCCACTGATGGTCGCACAGGAGTACGGCCGCATTGTCAACGTGGCCTCGATTGCCGGAAAGGAGGGCAACCCGAATGCGTCCGCCTACAGCGCCTCCAAGGCCGCGGTCATCGCGATGACGAAGTCCCTAGGCAAAGAGTTGGCCGGACTGGATGTGGCGGTCAACTGCATCACCCCGGCTGCAGCCCGAACCCGGATCTTTGACCAGATGACCCAGGAGCACATCGACTTCATGCTTTCCAAGATCCCCCGGAACCGCTTCCTAGAGGTTAAGGAGGCGGCGGCGCTGGTGGCATGGCTGGTCTCTCCGGAAAATTCCTTCACCACCGGAGGGGTCTTCGACCTCAGTGGCGGACGAGCCACTTACTGAGGAGGGACATGAAATCCGTCACCATCAAAGACGTCCGGGCCTATGTTCTCGAACAGAAAGGATCCGGAGGCGATTACCACGACCGCGAGGCCGGACACTGGCTGGTGGACTCGCTGATTGCCACGCCGATGTCGGCTTATCCCGACTACCGGGAGTCCCGGACCAGCTTTGGCATCAATGTGATGAACAGCATTGTTGTCGAAATCGAAACCTCCGATGGCACCGTTGGCGTCAGTGCCGGACAGGGCGGGGCTCCGGCGTGCTACATCATTGAGAAGCACTTCAAGCGCTTCCTGATTGGACAGGATCCTCGGCAGCTCAACCGCTTCTGGGATCAGATGTTCCGGGCGAGCCTCTACTACGCCGGGAAGGGGGTTCCGCTCTGGGCGCTGAGTGCCGTGGACCTGGCGCTTTGGGACGTCCTAGGGCTGCTGCGGAACGAGCCGGTGTACCAGATGATCGGCGGCGCCGTCCGGGATGAAATTGCTCTCTACTGCACCGGCATCCGGCCGGATGTTGCCAAGGCAAACGGTTTCATTGGCGGGAAGATGCCCCTGGCGCATGGACCTGCAGATCGCCTTGAAGGCATCCGGGCGAACCATGAGACCTTCCAGGCAATGCGGGAAAAAGTGGGTCCCGACTTCATGCTGATGGCCGACTGCTGGATGGCCTTGGATGTTCCGTATGCGACAGAACTGGCCTATGCTCTCAAGGACCTCAACCTCTACTGGCTGGAAGAGGTGCTGCCGCCTTACGATTTCGACGGGCATCGGCTCCTCAAGGAGCGTGCCCCGTGGATGCGCTGGACCACCGGTGAGCATGAGTACACACGTTACGGCTTCCGGAAGTTGATTGAGTCCCGTGCCGTCGATATCATTCAACCGGACGTGATGTGGTGTGGAGGGCTGACGGAGCTGCTGCGGATTTCCGCCCTAGCGGCAACCTACGACCTGCCGGTGGTCCCGCACGGGAGCGGCGCTTACAGCTATCACTTTGTGATCACTCAGCCTCACTGTCCCTTCTGTGAATACCTCAACACCAGCCCAGATTGCCTCACCTTCCCGGCGGTGTTTGGGGACATGTTCACCAACGAGCTGCTCCCTGAGCAAGGACGGGTTCGCCTCACGGAGGCGCCTGGATGGGGGTTAACGCTGAACCGGGATGCCTTGAACCTAGTGCGTCCCTACGCGGAGGAGTAATGGAGTTTTGGGATCCGCACTTTCACATCTGGGATGTTTCTCCCCGGACCTCCAGTGGGCAGGATGGCCGCGTCCTCTTTGCGGTGCGGGGGCAATCGGTGTACGATCTGGCCGCCTATGAAACGGACCTGGCTTCTGCAGGACTCGAGCACACCGGTGGAGCCTTTGTGGAGGTGGTCAGTGTCTGTCACCTTCCGGAAGATGGCTGGCCCTATGAGTCTGCTTGTGTGGCTGAAGCGTGGTGGGTGTCGCAGCAGCTGGAACGCTCGCCTCGACCGTACCGGTTGGTCCCAACGGCGCCTCTGGAGTCGCCTCGGATCCGTTCGGTGCTGCATCAGCTGAAGCAGTATCCCGGAGTGGTGGGCATCCGTCAGATCCTCAACCATGAGCCTTCGTGGCCGCGGAATGAACGACTCGGCAACCTGCTGGAGCATCCGGAGTGGCGGGCGGGTTTTGCCTGCCTCGGAGCGCTGGGGCTTTCTTTTGACCTTCAGCTCAACCCCCATCAGTTTGCAGCAGCGGCCGCTTTTCTGGCTCAGCATCCGGAGGTTCCGGTGATCCTCAATCACCTGGGGTGCCCAACGGCTCACGATCTGGAAAACCGTGACGCCTACTGGTCTGGAATGAAGGCGCTGGCGGCGTTACCACAGGTCTCGTTGAAGCTTTCCATGCTGGCTTATCCGGATCCGAATTGGGATGCCCCGAACTCGCCAGTGCCGCCGCTGGTGCATCAGCTCATTGAGCTGTTTGGCGTGGAGCGGTGCTGCTTTGCCTCGAACTTTCCGGTGGACCTCAAGGACGGTTGGCCCGCGCCTCGGCTGTTTGAGGGATTCCGGAACCTGGCCGACGCCTACTCTCCTGAAGAGCAGCAGGCGCTGTTTGCCGGCAACGCCCGGCGGATTTACGGAGCGACGTCATGAAGCCTCTACCCACGCGTCCCCTGGGGACTTCTGGATTGGAACTCCCGGCCTTGGGACTGGGAGGGGCTCCGCTGGGGGAACTCTTTCAGCGTCTCCCGGAGGCACAGGCTCAAGCAACCCTGCAGGCGGCCTGGGAGTCCGGGATCCGCTACTTTGACACCGCTCCTTGGTACGGGCATGGACTCAGTGAGCACCGCATCGGTCACTGGCTCCGGCAGCAGGAGCCCGGCAGCTTCCTCTGTTCCACGAAGGTGGGACGCGTTTATTCCCGCTTCCGGGGGCATCCCGACCACGCGCCGCGTCAACCTTGGGCCGGTGGACTGCCCTTTACCCTACGGTTCGATTATACCTACGATGGCATCATGCGGTCGTATGAAGACAGCCTCTTGCGCCTAGGAGTGAACCAGGTGCAGGCGTTGGTGATCCATGACCTGGATTTTGGCTACCATCGGACAGAGGCCCACGTGGCGCGCAAGCTCCAGGAGTTGGAAAGTGGTTGGAAGGCGCTGGATGAGCTGAAGCGTTCCGGAGAGGTGCAGGCCATTGGGGTGGGCATCAATGAAGAGGCAATGATGCTCCGGTTCCTGGACCACATTCCGTTCGATTTCTTCTTGGTGGCCATGCCGTACACGTTGATGGATCAGGGGGTGCTGGATCGGGAATTCCCCGCCTGTGAACGGCATGGCGTTGGGGTGGTCGTTGGAGCCCCGTATGCGTCCGGGATCCTGGCGACTGGTCCGGTTCCAGAGGCCAAGTACTTTTACGCTCCCGCCTCTGCCGAGGCTCGGGACAAGGTGCAGCGCATCCAGTCCGTGTGCGACCGCCATCAGGTCCCCCTCAAAGCGGCCGCGCTTCAGTTTCCCCTTGGGCACCCGCTGGTAGCGTCCATCATCCCCGGGGCCTTCACGCCGGAGCAGGTTCAGGAAAACCGGCAGCTGCTTGATGTTGCTCTCCCCGCTGACTTCTGGGAGGAGCTTCGGCATGAAGGACTGCTGCGCCCAGACGCCCCCACTCCCTGAAACCCGCACCGAATCCACCGTTCGCTCCTCCGCTCTCACCGACTCTGGAGCGAGCACTTGATTGCCCTTCCTGCTCTCGGTACACTGCCTCCCGTGTTGACCAAGCGCCTGAGTTGCTTTTTTCTGAGGAGGTCCTTTCATGTTTGATTCCGGTTTTGAAACCCAACGGGTGTCCACCTCCGGAGCCGAGATCCACCTGCGGCACGGAGGAACGGGACCGCCGCTGCTGTTGCTGCATGGCTACCCCCAGACGCACGTCCTCTGGCACCAGGTGGCGCCTGCTCTGCAGAACCACTTTCACGTCATCTGTCCGGACCTCCGTGGGTATGGCGACAGCTCGAAACCCCCGGGAACTGACGACCACGCCAACTACTCCAAACGGGCAATGGCACAGGACTGTGTGGAGGTCATGCAGGCTCTGGGGTACTCCACATTTGCTGTCGCCGGGCACGACCGGGGCGCCCGGGTGACGCACCGGCTGGCGCTGGACCATCCGCAGCGGGTGCAGAAGGCCTGTGTCATGGACATTGCGCCCACCTACCAGATGTTTCAGAGCACCGATCAGGAATTTGCCACCAGCTACTACCACTGGTTTTTCCTCATCCAGCCCTTTCCCCTTCCCGAACGGCTGATTGGCGCCGACCCGGAGTACTACCTGCGGGAAAAGCTGAAGCGCTGGAGTGGTCCGGAGGCAACTTTTGACGAGGCGGCGGTGCAGGAGTACATCCGTTGTTTCCGGACCCCGGAAGCCCTGCACGGCTCCTGTGAAGACTACCGGGCGGCGGCCAGCATTGACCTGGTGCATGATGCTGCTGACCAGGATCGCCTGGTGGAGTGTCCGCTGCAGGTGCTCTGGGGGGACCAAGGGTTTGTGCACCGTAAGTACGACGTCCTTGCCGTGTGGCAGGCCCGCGCCCGGATGGTCTCGGGACGTGCCCTTCCCTGCGGGCACTTTCTCCCAGAAGAAGCTCCGGAAGCCGTTACTCAGGAGCTGCTTGCTTTTTTTGCAGATTGACTCTCACCCCTGCCATCCGTAAAGCTCTCGAACAGGCCCGTCTTGCTGGCGGGCTCCCGCATCGTCTGATTCCCTTTTTACCTTGATTTCGCATGACTGCTTTTTCGTCCAGCGCGTCCTCCGGGCGGGTGTGGATTACGTTTTACCGGGCCTGGCACCAAACCGGAGACCTGGCAGTGGTAGACGCCCTGGCTGCAGCTCTGAGGGCGCATGGCCTCGAGGTTTCCGCATTTTATGCCTATTCCCTCCGCGAGCCGGAGGCACAGGAGGCCCTCTTGCAGCGGGCGGAGCAGGAGCCTCCAGATGTGGTCCTGACGCTCCAGAGCTTTTCCATTGGGCGGCTTGATGAGCGGGTCTCGTTTCTGGAAACCTTGGGGTGCCCGGTGCTGCAGGTCATTGCCTCCACAGAGAACCGAGAAGCGTGGGAGCAGAACCCCCGGGGGCTGACGCCTTCCAATGTGGCAATGTCCGTGGCGCTTCCTGAGACCGATGGGCGTGTGCTCACCACCGTGGTGGGCTTCAAGGAGGTGCAGGAGGCGCACACCGAGTTGGAGTTTCAAGCCAAGGCCGTGGTTCCGGATGCCCCGCAGGTGACGTATGTAGCCGCGTTGGCTGCAAACTGGGTCCGGCTGCGTCGTCAAGCCAACGCAGAGAAGCGTCTGGCGATCATTCTGGCGAACTACCCCAACCGAGACAGTCGGCTCGGAAACGGCGTGGGGCTGGACACGCCAGCCAGCGTTCACCGGTTTCTGGAGCGCCTGCAGGCTGCCGGATACGACGTGGGCACGCCTCCGGAGAGTGGCGATGAGCTGATCCGGCAGCTGCAGGCCGGGATCACCAACGATGAGGAACAGAGCTACGGACACCCTGTGGCACAGGGGCTCTCTGGGCAGGCCTTTCATCGGCACCTGCAGACCCTTCCGGACTCCCTGCAGAACCGCTTGCGGCGTCAGTGGCCGGAGGCGCTGCCTCCGGATTCAGAAGAGCTGATCCCGGTCGCCGGCCTGCAGCTGGGAAACGTCTTCATCGGCATCCAGCCCCAACGAGGGTTTGGGCTGCAGACGCAGGCCATCTACCACGATCCCGAGCTGGCGCCACCGCCGCATTACCTCGCATTTTACCAGTGGATCCGGGAGGTGTTTGGCGCTCAGGCCCTGATTCACTTTGGCAAGCATGGCAACCTAGAGTGGCTCCCTGGCCGAAGCGTTGCGCTGGGGCCGGATGACTTTCCTCAGGCGGTGCTGGGGCCGGTTCCGCACCTCTACCCGTTCATTGTGAATGACCCCGGAGAGGGCACGCAGGCCAAGCGTCGGACGTCAGCGGTGATTGTGGACCACCTCACGCCTCCGCTCACCCGTGCCGGTTTGTATGACGACTTGGACCGGGTGGAACGTCTGCTGGAGGAGCATGCTCACTGTGAGACGCTCTATCCGGAACGGGCGCATGAGCTGGAGCATGAGATTGAGCACCTGCTGGAAGAAGCCCCCTGGCGGGCCGAGCTTCCGGAAGAAGACGACTGGCTCAACGCGCTCAGCAACTACCTCTGTGACCTCAAGGAAAGCCAGATCCGCTCCGGTTTGCACATCTTTGGCGAGGTTCCGCAGGGGGAACGCCGCATCGACTTCCTCCTCAGCCTCCTCCGGATGTCATCACTGGAACGGCCCGGGCTGCTTCAGGCGTTGCTGCAGCGGCCTGCTGACTTTGATGTGGACGAACTTCCCCGGGCGGAGCGGGACCAGGTGGAGCAGCAGGCGCGCGCATGGATTGCCCAAGAGATCGGGTGGGGGCCCGAAGCCCCTCTACCGGAGGCCCTTCCGGAGCATGAAGCCCTGCAGCTGCTGCGACGGTGGCTTCACGAAACGGTGCTGCCTCGGCTGGAACGGTGCGTTTTGGAACCGCAGCGGCTGCTGGATGGACTTGCTGGAAAGTTCCTCACCCCCGGACCCTCTGGAGCCCCAACGCGTGGGCGGCTGGATGTGTTGCCGACCGGACGGAACTTCTACTCCGTGGATCCCCGTGTCATCCCCACCCCCACCTCGTGGCGGTGCGGGAAGGCGTTGGCCGAAGGACTGCTAGAGCGCTACCGGGCTGATCATGGCGAGTGGCCCCGGACGCTGGCGCTGGTGATCTGGGGCACATCCAACATGCGGACCGGTGGAGACGACCTGGCCCAGGCCCTGTGGCTGTGGGGGTGCGAACCAGTGTGGGAACCGATTTCCGGACGGGTGGTGGACTTTGAGATCATCCCAGCGGCCGTGTTGGGACGTCCTCGGGTAGATGTGGTGCTGCGGGTGTCCGGCATGTTCCGAGATGCCTTTGGGGACGCGATGCGCTTGCTTTCCACGATTCCGAAGCGGCTTGCGGCGCTGGAGGAGCCGGAGGAGCTGAACCCCATCCGGGCGGCCTGGATGGCTGATCAGCAGCAGCTTCAGCAGCAGGGCTATCCGACAGAAGCTGCGGCGCAGTTGGCCGAGCTTCGGGTCTTCAGTTCGGGACCCGGGTGCTATGGCACGGGCCTGCTTCCGTTGATTGATGCCGGAAACTGGGAATCTCGCCAGGACCTGACGGACGTGTTCCTCAAGTGGGGGGGACATGCCTACCGGGCCGACGGCTCCAGCAGCGAAGAAATCGACCTGCTGCGCAACCGCCTCTCGACGGTTGAAATTGTCCACCAGAACCAGGACAACCGGGAGCACGACCTGTTGGACTCAGATGACTACTTCCAGTTTCAAGGAGGTCTGCACGCTGCGGTTGAGCACCTCCGTGGCCAGGCCCCGGTGACCTATCACGGTGACTCTGCCAATCCGGAGAAGATCCGCATCCGCACCCTGCAGGAGGAGTTCAACCGCGTCTTCCGGAGCCGTGTGCTCAATCCCAAGTGGATCAACGGCATGCGCGAGCACGGGTACAAGGGGGCCTTTGAGATGGCTGCGACGGTCGATTACCTGTTTGGCTACGATGCCACCTGCGACATTGTGGCGGATTACCAGTATGAAGAGGTCGCTCAGAAGCTGTTGCTCGATCCGGAGCAGCAGCAGTTCTTCCGAGAACACAATCCGTTGGCCCTCCGGGATGCCGCTCAGCGGCTGCTGGAGGCTCATGAACGGGACCTGTGGAGCGAAGCGGATCCGGCGACCTTGGACGCGCTGGAAGCGGCGTTGGTGGAGGTGCAGGGAGAGTTGGAATGAGGGTCAGGGACGGCGCCGGGCCTGTTCCACCCGCTCGATGGCAGCATCAAACAGGGCTTCATGCTCACCCCGCTGAGCGCCGTCTCGGTAGTACATGATGGCTCCGGAGGGGTTGCCGCGGCGTTCCTCGATGTAACCGAGGGCGTACAGCCGGATGGACTCATCGGATTCGTGGCCCTGCAGCCGCTCGATGGCAGCCTCGTAGAGGCCCAGCTCAATCATGTCCACTGCAAGACGGTCCGGTTCGATTCCGGTGGCAACGACTTCTTGCCGACCGAGGTACGGTTGCAGCAGTTGCTGAAGCGCTTGCTCCGTCTGCTCGGTCACTTGACTGGTGGGCAGCGCCGGAAGCACTCCGCTGGTGGAAGCCGTGAAAGCCGTGGTCAGGGTTTGAGGCTCCTGTCCAGCCTCTTCCAGCGTCAGGGTTAGCTGACCCGTCTGGGTGACTGCAGTGACAACAACGTTCCGGGACGCGTCTCGGTAGGAGCAGGGGTTGCGTTCCCGCAGGTAGTTGCAGGACTTAAGGGACACCGACTCGGTGCGATTCCGGAAGGTGTGGGACGGTGGTGAAACCTGCGCCTGAACCTTCAGCAACGCCGAATCTCCAGTGGGCTGAACCTGGTTGCGGCCAAACGCCTGCAGCAGCGCTCCGGTCACCTGGGTGTCCTGACGGATGACGTATCCGTTCGCCTGCAGCAACTGGCGGGCGGCATCCGCAGCAGGTTCTGAGGCCGAATCGACAGGCTCCACCAGCACAGGCTTGTGGGTCAGTCGCTGAGCCGGAGGGAACTCCAAGGTGGTTTTCAGCTCGGTGGTGGTGCTGCACCCCATGAGGAGCAACCCGAGGGTGGCATTAATCCAGAGTGGTTTCTGCATCCAGGGCCTTCAGGTTCCGGAGGGCGTCGACGTACCGGCGCTTGTAGCCTCCTGCGGCAATCGCCTTTCCGTAGTAGTCGGCAGCGACCACCCGGTCGCCATACGCGTGGTAAATCAGTCCGAGGTTGTAGTAGTCGGTTGAGGACTGAAACAGCGGGTCGGCAACGGCGTCTTCCAGCACTGCACGGGCCTCTTCGAGCTTCCCCTCCTTGAGCAGGTCAATCGCTTCCGAATGGTTGCCCTCGTCAATCTCCAACCTCAGCTTGAGGGTCAAGGCGCCCATCTCATTGGAAATCAGGCGTCCCAGACCACTGGCCACTTTCTGTGCCAGGGCCTGCTCATCTTCATAGGGGGCATCAAGGATTCCGGATCCGCTCAGGCTCCGGTGTAGGCGAAACTCATCCTTCTCATTGAGGAAGATTTCACCACTGTAGCCCAGCGCGGCCCAGCCCTGTGCATCGCTGGTGACCCGAATTTCATCCCAGGCTGTGTTTTCGGTCTCTTGGCAGGCCTGATACTCCGGAGGTGGATTTTTGAGGTACTGGCACCGGCGGGCGCGACGGTAGAAGCCGACCACGGACTCCTGCTGATAGGCTCCCGTTTGCAGGCCGACTCGGACGTGAAGACGGATGAGGGCATCAATCGCAGGGCTGCGGAAGCCGGAAGCCGGACGGAGTTTCTCCAGTCCGGAACGGATGCGCTCATACTCAGACCGGGTGAGGACGGACTTGCCATTGAAGGAAAGCGTTTCGGCAAGTGCGGTTGCCACGACTTCGGAATCCAGAGGAAGCTGTCCCGACCGGACGACCTGTCCTGACTGAGGCGCAATGGACAGCTCCGCAAAGTCGGCAGGCTCCGTGACGACCTCCACAACCAAAACCTGTGTCCGCGCGAACGTCGGGTCATTGGACACCGTCCGTTGGATTTCAACGTAGTGCGTGCTGCACCCGCTCAGGGCGAGCAGCAGCAGGCCACTAACGAGTGATTTCATAGGCCCGCTTCTCCTCAACCGTGCTGGTGTCTGCCCCGGTTTCTCCCTTGGCCTGAAGCCTCAGGGCGTAACGTTCCCCGGCATTGAGGGCCAGGACCAGTTCTGTTTCTTCATCAATGCGGTACAGGAGGACGCTTTCATGCCGAGCCTGTCCGTCCGTCTGTGCCGTGTCCCGGACCAGCTCATTCCAGCTGCGGCTCCAGGTACAGCCGTCTCCGCAGCTTCCGGACTCAGAGCGGCTTTCCAGTCGGGTGACCGGGTATGTCCGGGGGCGTCCAGTGACTTCTCGGCTGAACCCAAAGAGCACGTAGTACCGTCCGGGGGCTTCCTGCTGAAAGGCTTCCAGTTGGGGCACTCCTCGGACCGGAATTCCCTGGGCCTTCAGCTCCTGAATCAGCTGCTGCTGAAGGGGGTGGTCCAGGCACTCGCAGTAGAGCACCGTGTACCCGGAGCGGATGGGAACCGGTTTGGCCGGGAGGTCGTGGACCGTAACCACTTGGTCGCTGCACCCGGCCATCAACCCAAGCAGCAAAAGGAGTTTCCACAAGCGATTCATCATAGACGCCACCCGATGGTGAGAGCCAGCAACACCGAGGACTCGGGGTTGTGGTCAACGACAAATTGCTGATACGACGCCTGCTGTGCCTGCCAGGTGGAATCCTGCGTGGGGTCAAAGCGGAACGGGGTTTCTGTCAGAGGGGTGCTCCGGGAGAGCCACGCCAGCTGCAGAGCGTAGTAGGCGTCTTGCTCATCGTAGCCGATCCAGGTGTTGGAGTACTGCACAAAGGGACCGAGGTAGGTGACCTCAAGGGTCGCGGTCTGCTCTTCAGAAAGGCTCGCTCCAAGAGTCGTCCGGGTCTGGACCACTTCATACTGGGTGGCCTGCCGCAGCACTCCCACGTCCCAGCGGTGGACGTACTGCTCAAAGCGGTAGTACAGCTCAAGGGTGCCGCTTTGGAGGGTCAGCTCAGACTCATACGTGTCGGTGCCTGTGGTCTCAGTTTGAGGCTGCAGCGTTTCGTCACTTCCGGAGGTGAGGACGTTGTAACCCACGCCGTAGCCCTTGACGCTGGTGAGCCCGAGCTCAAGGGAAAGGGGCAGAAACTGCTGCATCCGTCCGGAAAGGTAGGGCACACTGACGCCAAGGTCCCAGGTCAAGGCCTGTGCGGGCAATGGCTGCAGGAGGCCTCCCAACAGCACCAACGCGATGCGGCGGACCGTAAGCCACGAGGCGCAAGATGAAGCAGGAAGGGGACGCACCAGAGGATCGCGAAAAAGCATGCTGTTGAAGAAAGCATTGGGAAACCGTGAGGCGTCAGTGTGCGAAAGTTCCGGACAAATTGCAACAGCTTTGGGGAGCGAATCGGGGTGCCTGGCCGCGAGAAAGGAAGGGGCCCGGGCCAGGCGTTGGGGGCTCGTGTGGAGAGGGGCTTCCGGGAAAGGAACCTTCTACTCAATCCGTCCCCCCACCGGAAGTCCACTGGGCACCGATGAGGGAATGCTCTGGTCAAAGGAGCCGTCGTCAAGGGTCCGGAGGAAGGCAAGGATGAAGGGAATGTCGTTGTCCCGGAGGTTCAGTTGTGCCAGTTGCGGGCTCAGTTCGCTGCTCCGGACATTAGGGTTCTGGGACCGTCCCCGTCGCAGGCGTCGGTAGAAATCGAGCACATCTTCTAGGCGGTCAAAGCGCCCGTTGTGCATGTACGGCGCGGTGAAGCTTAGGTTCCGTAAAGAGGGGGTACGGAAGTTAAAGGCCCCGGCGCCGGCATCTGCGGTGGAGCGGTTGAGTTCCGGGACCGAAAGGGTGTGGAGCTGGTAGTCGGAGAGCATGGGACCGCTGTGACATTCGGCACAGCCCACCCGCACGAAGCGGTTCAGGCCTTCTTGTTCAAATGAGGTGAGCGCCTGTGCGTCCCCTCGCAGGTAGGCATCCAGCCGAGAGTTCGGGGTGATGAGGGTTCGCTCATAGACTGCAATGGCCTGCTGGATGAGGGGGAAAGAAACCTCTGAGGTGCCGTAGGCCTCCAGAAAGCGGGCTTGGTACTCCGGAATTTGGTTCAGCCGCTGCTCCAGCTCCCCTTGGATGGTTGTGGGGGTGAAGTGCTGGCCGAGCATCTCCCGGTCGTTAACAATCGGACCCTCCACCTGATCCTCTAGGGAGTGGGTGCGGGAGTCCCAGAACATGGGAGCGGTTTCTGGCGCAGGGATGCCGGCTTCGGTGAGGCCATTGAAGGCCACATTGAGGAGGCTCATGGAGTTTCGGTCCCCTTGGACGCCTCCGAAGCGATTGAGCCCCAACCCAATGCCTCCGGTGCCAAGCGAGCGACGAAGGGGGTCGGTGAATCCATTGTCCGGATGGTGACAGGTTGCGCAGGCGATGTCCTGATTTTCAGAAAGCACCGGGTCCCAGAAAAGCTGTTTGCCCAGTGCCGCACGTTCCGGCGAGTACGAGTTGGAAGCGGGAAAGGTTGCTTGCTGAGGAAGGGGTTGTAGCGTCGCCGCAGCGGTGTTGGGGGTCAGTCGGTTTTGGGAAGCGGGCCCCTGTCCGCATCCGAACAGGGCGCCTGTCACAACGGTCAAAATTCCCAGGCAGTAGGAGGAGCGCATTAGGGTGACTCTCGATGAAGGGGAACTTCAAGTGCTTCGGTCACCCGGGTCCTTCCAGGCAACGGTTTCAGTTACCTGCTCAAGACGGACCTGCTCTGCAAAATTTAGAAAACTCGGAAAATCAGAGGAGGCTCCAACGGCTCCACTGAAGGCTCCGAGTGTGCCTGGGAAGGCCCCGGAGTCTAGGAGGAAGGAGGATCAAGCGGGAGCGACCCCACGGAGCTGGCGGTGGTTGAGGAAGAGGACCACGGCAATGACGAGGACGCCGGCGGCTTCCACAGGAACCTGCGGCCAGAAAATGGCAATGACGCTGGGAATGAGGAGCAGGCGTTGCCAGAGCGGGAGCGGTGTCCAGAAGAAGCCCTCAAGGACTGCAGCAAAGGCCAGCAGGGCGACCATGGCGATGAACCCGTTCCAGAGCACAAGAGGCAGAGGGCCTCCGATGATGATGGCTTCGTTGTAAACCATGAACAGGGGAATGAGGTAGAGGCCTTTGGCAAACTTCCAGGCCTGTACACTCGTTTCCATGGGACTGGCTCCGGCAATGGCGGCTCCAGCGAATCCGGCGAGGGCCACGGGTGGCGTGACATTGGAGTCCTGTGAGTACCAGAAGACGACCAGGTGCGCGATCAGCAACGGAATGCCAAACTCGGTGGTTAGGGCTGGGCCAACGAGGATGATCAGGACAATGTAAGCCGCTGTGACCGGGAGGCCCATTCCGAGGATCAGACTTGCCAGGGCCACCAGAATGAGCGCAATGACGAGGTTCCCGCCTGAGAGGGCAATCATCATCGCAGAAAACTTCAGCCCAAGCCCCGTCAGGCCCACAATGCCGACAATGACTCCGGCGACCGCGCAGGCGATGGACACGGCAATTGCGTTCCGGGCCCCTAGCTCCAGAGCCTTCAGGGTGAGGGCACTTCCGCGACGGATCAGGTCGGGCAACGACTCTGAAGGCTGTTCCTGCGAAAAGTGCGTCCAGAGTGCGCGTCCTGCGGCAGCGGCGATCACAGAGAGGATCGTGTAGAAACCCACCCGCATGGGCGAGAACCCGAGGACGAGGAGCCACGTCAGCACAAGCAGCGGTAGCAGAAAGTGCCAGCCCTCCAGAAGCACGGTCCGGACCTTGGGCAGCTCCTCTTCAGACAGCCCCTGCATGCCCTGCTTGACTGCCGCGATGTGCACCAGCAGGTACACGGCGCCGAAGTAGAGGAAGGCCGGGAAGATGGAGATCAGGACAATGTGAATGTAGGGCGTCTGGGTGAACTCGCTCATCAGAAAGGCCCCGGCGCCCATCAGCGGCGGCATGATCTGTCCTCCGGTGGAGGCCGCGGCCTCAATGCCTCCAGCCTGTGCTGGACGGTAGCCCAGTCGCTTCATCAAGGGAATGGTGAAGGCTCCAGTGGTCACCACGTTGGCAATGGCTGAGCCTGAGATGGAACCCATTCCGGCAGAGGCGATGATGGCGGCCTTGGCTGGACCGCCTCGCTGACGTCCGGTGGTCGCATAGGCAAGGTCAATGAAGAACTTCCCGGCGCCGGTGACTTCGAGGAAGGCTCCGAAGAGGACAAAGACAAAGATGAAGGTGGAGGCGACGCCCAGCGGGATGCCGAAGATGCCTTCGGCGCCTAGGGTGAGCTGGCTGGCCATGCGGTCGAGGGAGTACCCCCGGTGGCTGAGGATGCCGGGCAGCCAGTCGGCCAGCCACGGAAGCTCCCCGCGTCGTCCTGCAAAACCGTAGACGAGGAAGATTGCCGCAATCACCGTCATTCCCAAACCGACGGCGCGACGAGCGGCTTCCATCACCAGTAAGGTGGTGAGGATGCCCACCCACACGTCCACCTGCCGAGGAAAGATGGCGTTGGCAATGGTGTCAATGTTTAGCGGAAGCCACACGCCGACCACCACGCTTCCCGCGACTAAGAGGCCATCGAGAATCCAACCCAGTGGGCCTCGCGGACGTTGGGTGCCGAAGACCGGGTAGACCAGGAAGCAGAGGGCCAGGGCAAAGCCCAAGTGGATGGGACGCTGAAAGAAGAGTCCGAGGGGCTGAACCCCTGCGGCATAGAGCTGAAACAGGGAAAAGGCGATGCCAATGAGGGCAATGAGGCGACCCACCAAAAGGGGCGGGGTGGGGGCATGGGCATCAGACATTCAGTCCCCTTCTGGCTCCAGGGCGATCTGCACCCGTGCCCGTTCCGCAAGGGCGGTGAGGGAGATCTCCCGAGTTTCCGTTCGGAGGCGATGATCGACACGGGGGCCTCCGGGACGGATGATGTAAGCGTTTCCCGGGACCGGCTCATTCAACTCCTCAATGAAGTATCCACCGTGTCCGTCGGAGACCTGTCGGCCACGTCCGGGAATGTGATCGAGTCCTGCCGCAAAGTCTGGCAGGTGCGAACGAACCAGCACCATGCGTCCGGACTGGTTTTCGTAGCAATCCTCCACCTCAAACCCCTGCACCGAGTGGTGCCAGAGGATGCACCACCCGTGACCTTCGGACACTGGTAGCTGGGCCAGGAGCTTCCCGGTCTCAATGAGGCGGACCTTTAAGACCGATGCGGAAGCAACTGGAGCAAGGAGGAAGAGGAGCAGAGCCAGCAGGCTGGCTCTTGGAGACCGCTTCATGGACGCAGGCGACTCGGAACGCTGGCTCCGGTTTCTTCGTAGTACCGGATTGCTCCTGGGTGCAGGGGCACCGGAGTCGCATCAAGCGTGAACTCGATGGTGGTCTGGTTGGCCGCCGGGTGAACGGCCTTCAGCTCATCAATGTTCTCAAACATGGCCTTGGTGATCGCATAGGCCAGGTCGTCTGACATTTCGGAAGAGACCGCAAGGACGTTGGGAATGCCGAGCACAGGGACATCCTGGTTCACGCCTTCGTAGATGCCTCCGGTCAAGCGAGTTCGAGCGAAGATGGGGTTCGCAGAACGGGCCGCCTGGATCTCACTGTCACTGAGCGGGATCATCCGGATCGACTTGCTGGTGGCCAGGTTCATGATGGAGGAAGTCGGGGCGCCGACGCTCCAGAAACCAGCATCGATGTCGCCGTTGGCCAGGGCGTCTGCGGTCTCGTTGAAGTTCAAACGCTGCACCTCCAAGTCGCCATAGGACATGCCGTTGGCTTCGAGGATGGCGTTGGCATTGACCTCGGTTCCGGAGCCAGGGGCGCCTACTGAAACGCGCTTGCCCTTGAGGTCGGAGAGCTTCGTGATGCCGCTGTCAGCCAGGGTGACGATCTGGACCATGTTGGCGTACATGGAGGCGAGGCCCCGGATCATCGGGAGCTGCTTGCCCTCAAAGCGTCCGGTCCCCGTTTGCGCCTGCTGCACGGTGTCTGCAAGGCCCAGTGCCAGGTCTGCATCGCCGGTGGCAATGAGGCCCATGTTGGCAACGGAAGCGCCGGTGACTTCGGCAGTGGCCTGGTAGCCGGGGACGTGTCGGTTGATGACTTCAGCAAGTCCACCCCCCATGGGGTAGTACACGCCGCCGGTGCCACCGGTGGCAATGGAAAGCTGGGTTTGCGCCATGAGGGGGCTGACGGAAAGCAAGGCGGTGGCGGCGACCGTCAGGAAGCGAAGGCCAAGAGTCTTCATAAGGTTTTCTCTCGCTTGAGGTTCATCAGGAGGGACCCGGACGCACAAGCGCATCGGGACCTGCAAAGGCGAGCACGGTTCCGGAATTGGAGCACGTCACCTCATTCTGAATGAGTGCGGGGGAACGGCAAAATGCCATAATTCAAGTGTTACACAAAAACTGGATGGTTGACAACGGTTTATTTAACGGATGCGATTAATTAAAAATAAATCATAATTTCAGTTTTTTAAAGGGATATCCTGCTCGCCCAAAGGGAGGCGCTTCTCGTTCATCCCTCCCTCCCTTGAGGAGCGTCCTGAAGCCGGCGCAGCAGTGGCGGCCCTCTGCTGAGCAACGGTGATCCGTGTCCTGAGAGGGGGCTTCGGCGAATTTTGACTGGCTCTGCCTCAACGGAGGACTAAGCTAGTGCCCCAACGGAGGTCAGACGACCTCGCGTGTTGCGTTTCCTCCTCAAAGCCGACCCACTCCTCATGACGTCTTCTTCTTCCCGGTCCCTGCACCTGTGGGTGGGGGCTGGACTCAGCCTGAGCTTCGGGATGCTGGCGGTGCTGTCGTGGGTGTGGACGCCTTATGATGTGGAGGCGCTCAACATTGCACAGAAGCTCCAGACACCGTCGTTGACGCATTGGCTGGGAACGGATCATTTTGGACGGGACATTCTGTCGATGATCATGGTGGGCGCCCGGGTGTCTCTGGCAGTGGCATTGATTTCCGTGGGAATTGGCGTGGGCCTCGGGGTGCCGCTGGGATTGGCCGCTGCGGCACAACACGGCGGACTCCTAGACGAGGGGATCATGCGGACCAACGATGTCATCTTTGCCTTTCCGTCTCTGCTGGTGGCAATCCTCATCACAGCGGTTTTTGGGCCCGGCATCTTCAACGCAATTGTCGCCATCGGCATCTTCAACATTCCGGTGTTTGCCCGCCTCACCCGCGGGGCAGCGTTGACCCTGTGGCAACGGGACTTCATCCTCGCTGCCCGGGTCGCCGGCAAAGGAGCGTTCCGGATCTCCTGGGAGCACATTCTGCCCAACGTCCTCAACGTCCTCATTGTTCAGAGCTCCATTCAGTTTTCCCTTGGTATTTTGGCAGAAGCCGGGCTTTCGTACGTCGGGCTAGGCACCCAGCCTCCAACGCCAAGCTGGGGCCGGATGCTCAGTGAGGCGCAGACACTGATTGCCCTCGGCCCACACCTTGCGCTCTTTCCCGGGCTGGCCATTGTCCTCAACGTCCTAGGGCTCAATCTGCTTGGAGACGGGTTGCGGGACTGGCTTGATCCAAAAACCTTGCGCTCCGGAGCCTATGCTGGAACTGCGTGACCTGAGCGTCTCCCTAGGGGGGCATGCGGTGCTGAAGCAGCTGAACCTGAAGATTGCCCCAGGGGAGATCCTGGGGATGATCGGCGAATCCGGATCCGGAAAGTCCATGACCGCTCTTGCGACCCTGCGGCTTCTGCCTCGGGGGGCGCAGGTGTCTGGCTCCGTGCTGCTGGAAGGCACCGCCCTGCAGGACCTCCGGGAGCCGCAGATGTGCCAGATCCGAGGACAGAAGGTGGCAATGATCTTTCAGGAGCCGCTGACGGCACTCAACCCCCTGAAGTCGATTGGCGATCAGGTCGCAGAGACCTTCCGGGTGCATCAGCGGATCCGGAAGCGTCAGGCGCAGGAACAGGCTGCGGCCCTGCTGGAACGTGTGGGGTTGCCGCCTCGGCAGTTTGCCCTTTCCCGGTTTCCGCATGAGCTCTCAGGGGGCCAGCGCCAGCGGGTGGGCATCGCCATGGCGATTGCGCTCCGTCCGCAGCTGCTGATTGCCGATGAACCCACCACCGCCCTAGACGTCACCACGCAGGCTCAGATTCTGGAACTGCTCCAGCGGCTGGTCCGGGAAGACGGCATGAGCCTGTGGTTCATCACGCATGACCTGGGGGTGGTGGCTGAACTGGCGGACTCGTTGGCCATCCTGCGTCAGGGGCAGCTGGTGGAGTCTGGGAGCACCACTGAGGTGCTGCGGCACCAGCGTCATCCGTACACGCGCATGCTGTTTGACGCCTCTTCGCACCAACCGGTCCGGACGCCGGTTTCGGTGGCCGAGGCAGCGTCTCCGCTGCTGGAGGTGGAAAAGGTCGTCCGGATCTATCCGCCGGCGGCTTCGGGATTCTTCCGTTGGGGACGTCCGGAAGGAGAAGCATCTGAGGTCAAGCGGGCGGTGGATGAGGTGAGCTTCCGGATTCATGTGGGGGAGAACGTTGGGCTGGTTGGAGAAAGCGGCTGCGGGAAATCCACCCTCACTCGGGCGCTGCTTGGGCTTGATCCGATTCAGCAGGGAACAATTCGGCTGGCTGGGCAGGTGGTTCAAACGTCGGGACAGGTGCCTCGTGTTGGAGGCGCTCAGGTGCAGGTGGTGTTTCAGGATCCCTATGGTTCCTTCAATCCACGGCACCGCGTTCGGCGCCTGATCAGTGAACCCTTTCACGCGCAGTCCTTGCCTCCGGGTGCGGCTGAGGTGCAGCGTCGGGTGGAGGAGGCGCTGGAGCACGTGGGGCTGCAGTCCCGAGATGCGAACAAGTTCATCCACGAGTTTTCCGGAGGACAGCGGCAGCGCATCGCCTTGGCCCGGGCGCTGGTGACGCGTCCGCAGCTGCTTCTGCTGGACGAGGCGGTGTCGGCACTGGATGTCTCGGTCCGGGCGCAGATTCTGGACCTGTTGGCCTCGCTGTCGGACCAGCTACAGCTTTCCTACCTGTTCATCTCGCACGACCTTTCGGTGGTCCGGGCCATTACGGATCGGGTGCTCATCATGCAAAAAGGACAGCTTGTGGAACAAGGGCCCACTGCGGAGGTCTTCCGGAACCCGCAGCATCCGTACACGCAAACCCTCATTGCCTCGGCGCCCAACCTAGAGCGTGCGATGCACCAACGCTTAGCAGGAGAACACGTATGACTCAGCCGGACGTCTGGTTTCCCATGGAATGCTGCTTCATTGACGGCGCGTGGGTGACGCCTTCGGAGCAGCTGGACCTGTTCAATCCATCCACCGGCACCCAGTTGGGCGTCATTGCCCGAGGGGGTTCCCAAGAGATCGACCAGGCGGTCCAAGCGGCAGAACGAGCGCTTGAAGGCGATTGGGGAAAGATGCCTGCGGCGGAGCGGGGGCGTTTGCTGGCGCAGCTTGGGCAGCGGGTGGCCTCGCGTGTGGAGGACCTGGCCCGCCTCGAAGCCTTGGATGTGGGGAAGCCCCTGCAGCAAGGACGCAACGATGCCCTCGCCCTGGCCCGGTACCTTGAGTTTTACGGAGGTGCCGCCGACAAGATCATGGGCGAGACCATTCCCTACCTCAACGGCTACACGGTGTACACGCTCCGGGAACCACATGGGGTGACTGGACACATCATTCCCTGGAACTACCCGATGCAGATCATCGGACGCTCCGTTGGCGCCGCGCTGACAATGGGCAACGCCGTGGTGCTCAAACCAGCAGAGGAAGCCTGCCTGACGGCTCTGGCCTTTGCCGCTCTGGCAGACGAAGTGGGCTTTCCTGCAGGCGCCCTGAATGTGGTCCCCGGACTTGGGGAGGAGGCTGGAGCCGCGTTGGCCCGGCACCCTGGAATGCGGCACCTGTCCTTCACCGGATCACTGGAAGTGGGGCGGCTGGTGCAACAGGCTGCTGCCGAGCACGTGGCTCCTGTGACGCTGGAACTCGGAGGGAAGTCGCCGCAACTGGTCTTTGAGGATGCTGACCTGGATCAGGCCTTGCCCTTCCTGATCCGAGCGGGGATTCAGAACGCTGGGCAAACCTGCTCGGCCTCGTCTCGAATCCTAGTGGAGCGCTCACGCTACCGGGAGGTTTTGGACCGCATGGCTGCCGGTTATGCTGCTCTGACGGTGGGACCGGCGTTGGAGGATCCGGACGTGGGACCGTTGATCTCTTCGCGGCAGCAGCAGCTGGTGCAGCAGTTCCTGGGCCTCTCTGAGCAGGGGCGGCTTCCAGTGGCTGCTCAGGGACAGCTGGCAACCGGAGCTCCGGAGGGGGGCTATTATCTGCGTCCCACCCTGATTGCCGACTGCCCTCCCACGCACCCTCTGGCTCAGCAGGAAATCTTTGGGCCGGTGCAGGTGGTGATTCCCTTTGACTCGGAAGATGAGGCGGTCGCCATTGCCAACGGAACCGGCTATGGCCTGGTTGCCGGAGTCTGGACTGAGCAAGGCGCCCGACAGTTTCGGCTCGCCAAGCGTCTCAAGTCCGGACAGGTGTTCATCAACAACTACGGCGCAGGAGGAGGCGTCGAACTCCCGTTCGGAGGCGTCGGGAATTCCGGACACGGACGGGAAAAGGGCTTTGAGGCCCTTTACGGATTTTCCTCGCTCAAGACCGTTGCGGTCAAACATGACTAACCTTTTGGGGGAGTGTGCTCATGATCCTTACCGTGTTTCGCTCTCGCCTCAACCCGGAGGCTGAAGAGGACTACTTCAAGCAGGCAGCATCGATTTCAGCGCTTGCGAAGACACAACCGGGCTACCGTTCGCACAAGGTGTTTGTCGCAGAAGATGGGGAGCGCCTGACGCTGGTGGAGTTTGAAGACGAGGCGGCGCAGCAGAACTGGGCTCAGCACACCGAGCACCGGGCTGCTCAGGAACAGGGGCGGGCGTCGTACTATCAGGAGTACTCCTTGCAGATCTGTGAGGTGGTCCGGGAGTCTCGGTTTCCCCGCTGATTCAGACGGCCGAGGTGCGCAAAAAAGCTTTCAAGATTCCCCAAGCCGGTCGATAATAGCGACTTTTGGCTGAAGCTGGAACCGCAGGTCGGCCGGAGAAGCGTCCTTACAACCATTTGCAGGAGCATGTCATGAATTGGGTTCCTCCCCAAACCATTGGCGCGGCGTTGAGCCGAAACTGGCCGGTGTCGCAGCTGCAGCGTGCAGTGCTGCTGGCCCTTTTGGGAAACCTTGCCTTGGTGGTATCCGCGAAGGTCCAGATCCCGTTCTGGCCGGTGCCGCTGACTCTGCAAACCCTGGTGGTGCTGGCGCTTCCGCTGGTGCTGGGACGGAATCTGGGCGTGGTCGCCGTGGGAGCGTACCTGCTGGAAGGCTTTGCGGGCTTGCCGGTGTTTGCGGGGGCTCAAGCGGGACTGCTGTATGTGGTGGGACCGACTGGCGGGTACCTGGCCGGGTTCTTTGTCGCCGCATGGGTGCTGGGAGACGTCATGGAGAAATTCCCGAACCGTTCCGTGTCCAAGGCCTTCACGCTGATGCTGGTGGGCAATGCCCTCATCTATGCCCTGGGGACAACCTGGCTGAGTCAGTTCATTGGCTGGGGACGAGCCTGGGAAGCCGGTGTGCTGCCCTTCCTCGCCGGGGATGCGGTGAAGATCACCGTGGGGGCGCTGGCGTTGCCGTACCTCTGGAAACGCCTGAGCTGAACGGCGGGTTCATTCAGAAGGAGGGTCTTCCGGATGCTCCTTCCAGACGTAGTCCTGGACCTCGAATCGAATGCGGTGCATGACGAGGTAGGTGACAAAGTTTTCGAGGTCCGGACCCTCATACATGATCTTCTGGTCCCGGGAGTGGATCTTGACGAAGGGGCCAAAATCTGTCCGGACCAGCATCTGCTCCAGCAGGTCCCACTCCCCCCTCAATTCGGTTACTTGAATCACAATCGTGAACATGGTCGCTCCTTGTTGCTTGTGGGCTTCAGCATCCTGCACCACTCCGGCAAAATCAAGGGCGGATTCCGACCCTCACTTCCCTGCGTCTGATGCCTCTTGAGATTGAACGTAAGTTTCTGGTGACAGGAGACGGTTGGCGCCGTCCGGAAGCCGCGGTCCGCTTTGAGCAAGGGTACCTGAGCCGTCACCCGGAACGCTCGGTCCGGGTCCGGATTGAAGGAACGCAGGGGCGCCTGAACATCAAGTCGGGCCGCAGCGCGCTGACGCGTCTGGAGTATGAGTACGACCTGCCCCTGGACGAAGCGCAGGAGCTGCTGGAACAGGTCTGCGAACAACCGCGCCTGATCAAGGAACGGACCCGTGTTGAGGTTTCGGGAAAGGTGTGGGAGGTCGACGAGTTCTTTGGGGCCAACGCTGGACTGATCGTTGCTGAGATTGAGTTGAGCGATGAAGCAGAACCCTTTGAGCGTCCGGAGTGGCTCGGCGAGGAGGTCAGCCACGACCCACGCTACCTCAACATTCACCTCATTGATCACCCCTATTCCACCTGGAGCGCCGACGCCTAGGCCCCTTGTGGAATCCACTGTGCCTGGCTTGGTCGCATCATGGACGGGATCAGTCCCAACGTGACCGTCAGCAGGAGCACCATTCCCCCACAGAGCAGGAGCAGGGTGTCGTAGGCACTCAGCGGCATTTCCAGCAGCTGCCACTCTGGGCTGAGCATGCCCAGCTCCAGCATTTGCCCGCTGAGAATTCCGGAAAGCCCGGCGCCGCCGCTGTGCAGGGTCAGCCAGACACCGGTTGCAAGGGACTTGTTTTCCTTGGGAATCAGCGACAGGATCTCTGAGGTCATGGCAATGCCAGAGGCCGCCAGCGCCACCCCAAACAGCAGCGTCAGGAAGCCGACCCACACAAGGGGAGGCACCGGCACTAGGCTGCGTCCGAGAAAGAGCAGGAGGATGGTGCCAAATGCAAGGTGGCACAGCAGAAAGACGTAGCGTGTGCCAAAGCGGTCCACAGCCCGACCACCCAGCACAAACCCCGCCAGTGACCCGACGGTCAACAGACTTCCCACCCACACAAGCTGGTCGTCATTGAACCCCAGGACGTTTCGTTCCAGCAGTCCAAACAGTTGCGGACAGGCTCCGGTGAAGAGCATCAGCAGGAAGCAGTAGGCGCAGAAGGGCAGGTATCCGGGTAGCGCGAGCACCTCGGTGATGACCTTCCGGAACGATGCGCTGGGAGGGTGGCTGCGTTCAACCTCCGGGATCTTCCAGTATGACCCCATGCGGGCGACCCCAAAGAAGGCGATCAGACCAAAGAGCACCTGGTACACCTGCAGCTCCGAGCTCTGACCCAGGAAGTGAGAGGCTCCGAGGGCAAAGAGGAATCCGACGGTCTGCCACGTCAGGCGCAGGTTTCCGAAAAAACGTCCTCGCTCCTGGCTGGGAATCAGCGGGTCCACGAGGGCAAACCAGTTGGAGTTGAGGAGCGCTGAACCAAGGCTGAACAGTCCGGTTGCTCCCCATGCCATCCAACGGGGGTCCGGAAGTGAGCCAAGGCTGGTCATCAGCATCAGCCCCAGCGCGGTGCAGCTCAGTCCTGCGAGGCCGAGGCGCTTCTTGCCAAACCAGTCGGAGAGGAACCCAAACGGCACCACCAGCAGAAACTGCACCAGCGCTGGCAGTGCTAGCAGCGCCAGAACCTCGCCACTGGAGAGGCCGAGGCGAGAGAAGTAGGCAAGCAGGAGCCCGTTGCTGAAGGCAAGGACTCCGATGCCGCCGAGGCATGCGGTGGAGAAGATGGCAAGACGAGCCGGTCGGGCCGGCAGAGGCGTGGATGCAGCCACAAGGGCCTCCCTCAGAAACAGACGGGACATTGGTTTTGACAGGAGAAGGACCTGTCGCCTATCCTAGTGGCCAGCACCTCCACCCATGGCTTTCAGCGGCCATTTCACTTCACCCTTTTGGAGACCCAATGATGTCCCCGGAGCAGCAAATTCAGGCGGAAGCCGCCGCGTTTCGTACCCTGCTGGAGCACCTTGACTCGCGCAAGGATGTCCAGAACATTGATTTGATGGAATTAGCCGGGTTTTGCCGGAACTGCTTGGCCAAGTGGTACCGCGCAGCGGCTGAGGAGCAGGGGGCGTCCATGGACCTGGATGAGGCCAAGGAGCGGGTCTATGGAATGACGTATGCGGAGTGGAAGGCCAACTACCAGAAGTAGTCAGCGACTCTCGGAAGCCTCAGCGGCCTCGGCCTCGGTTTCAGCTGCTTCAGGGGCTTCCGGAAGGGCTGTAGGGGTCTGGGTCAGGCGCTTGGGGATCTCAATGGTCTGCGTGGTCACACATTGACCCTCAATGATGCCGCCCTCTTGCACAATGAGGCATCCGGGACGACTGGTGATGTCGCCGTTGATGTGTCCCTGAGTCATCACTTCCATCCGCTCTGAGGCATAGACCTCCCCTTCTAGGTAGCCGTTGATGCGGACGATGGCGGCATAGATGGTGGCATACACCTTGGCGGTGGCACCCACGACCACTTCGCTGTCGCAGGTAATGGTGCCGCGGACTTCGCCGTCCACCCAAATGGGCTTGGTTCCCCACACATTGCCCTCAATGCGCATGGAACTGCCGATGTACGTTGGTGCGCTACCTGTCTTTGCTTCGCTCTTTCTTCCGAACAAACTTCCTCCTCAGTCAAGGGCTCCCCCCAAGGAAAACCAAACCAGTAAGACTAGGCCAATCCTAGGGATGAGCAAGATAAAAGCAGCGTCTCCTGATAAACCAAATCCGTCTGAAAAGCTTGTCACTCCTGTAGCAAGTGAGTATTGTTGAAAATTTTCCACACTTGCCTTCGCGCCTTCATCGCAAAACGGAATATGGCCAAAAACATCACCCCTCGTAGCGAGAACTACTCTCAATGGTACCTTGATGTGATTGCGGCAGGGCAGCTCGCAGACTATGCACCCGTCAAGGGCTGCATGGTGATCCGCCCCACAGGCTTTGCCCTCTGGGAGGCGATGCAGGCACGGATGGACCGGATGTTCAAGGAGACCGGACACGTCAACGCCTACTTCCCGTTGCTGATTCCTCAGAGCTTCATGGAGAAGGAGGCGGAGCACGTTGAAGGCTTCAGTCCGGAGTGTGCGGTGGTGACACACGGAGGAGGAAAGGAGCTGGAGGAACCGCTGGTGATCCGGCCCACGTCTGAGACGGTGATTGGGCACATGTATGCCAAGTGGATCAACAGCTACCGGGACCTTCCAGTGATGATCAACCAGTGGTGCAACGTCATGCGTTGGGAGATGCGGACCCGACTCTTTCTCCGGACCTCAGAATTCCTCTGGCAGGAAGGGCACACGGCGCACGAGACCTATGAGCAGGCGCAGGAGGAGACGCTGCGCATGCTGGAGGTGTACCGGACCTTCCAGGAAGAGTACCTCGCCATGCCCGTCATTCCGGGACAGAAATCGGCGTCTGAGAAGTTCCCTGGCGCGTTGGCGACGTATAGCATTGAGGCGATGATGCAAGACGGCCGGGCCCTGCAGGCAGGAACCAGTCACAACCTGGGTCAGAACTTCGCAAAGGCCTTTGACATCAACTACCTCGACCGCAACAACGAGCGGGTTCCGGTGTGGACCACCAGCTGGGGCACCTCCACTCGGATGATTGGCGGGCTCATCATGACGCACAGCGACGACGACGGCCTGGTGGTGCCTCCGAAGATTGCCCCCATCCAGGTGGTGATTGCTCCCATCTTCACCAATGACGAGGAACGCAAGCAGACCCTAGAGTTTGCTGAAGCCATCCGGACCCGACTTGCGGAGTCCTTGGATACCCTCCAGATCAAGGTGGACGACCGGGACAACCTGCGTCCGGCTGAAAAGTTCTTCTACTGGATCCAGCAGGGAGTGCCCATCCGCATTGAAGTCGGCCCGCGCGACGTCCAAAAGGGCGCTGCGATGGTGGCCCGTCGGGACATCCGGGACAAGCAGTCGGTGCCGCTCGAGGGCATCCGGGCGCACGTCGTGCAACTGCTGGAGACCATTCAGAACGACCTGCTGGCCCGGGCCCTGAAGTTCCGGGAGGAGAACACCCGCGAGGTGTCCAGCTATGATGAATTCAAGGAGGTCCTCCAGCAAGAGGGGGGCTTCATCCGCGCACACTGGAATGGTTCGGCTGAGGTGGAACAGCAAATCAAGCAAGAGACCAAGGCGACCATTCGGTGCATCCCATTTGAGGAGGACCCTGAACCCGGCCGGTGCATGGTGACAGGAGAGCCTTCTTCCCAAAAGGTGATCTTCGCCATTGCCTACTGATTTGCTAATCCGGTCCGGCCTGGTCCGGATCTCCGCCCTGGCACTGTGATGCACAGCAACTCAATCCTTGTCTCCAACGTCAGCGATGCCTCCTTTGCGCTCGGAGTTGCGCATGCCCGCTCGCAGGACATTGACATCTCCGACCTCATCTCGCTCAAGAGCTTCGTCAACAGCGAGTTCTGTCCCCGCTTCCTAGTGGACAATGTCACTGAAGAAAACCTGGGGTACGGCCTAGCAGGAAAGTCGGTGACGATCATCTCCACGCACTCGCAGCACTACTCCCGGAACGAGCTGGCGATGCGCAACTGCCTGATTGCCTCTGCCGCCAAGGAAAACGGTGCAGACTTTGTGTCGCTGGTGGAGCCCGACCTGTTCTACTCGGCTCAGGACCGCGGGCCCCGGACCAAGGACCATCCGCAGGCCAAGGACTTCAAGTCCCGGGAAAAGTTTGTCGGCCAACCCTGCTCTGCTGAACTTTACGCCCGCATGCTGAAAACCGCAGGGGTGGACATGGTGATGACGGTGCACAACCACAAACCGGAGGTGATGCGTCGCATCTACGAAAACACCCTTGGCGCCACCAACAGTCACAACCTTCCCCCCTTCATCAACCTCGACATCTCCCCCATCATTGCCAACTACATCCTCCGCTCCGGATTGGTGCGTCTGTGGAACTATGGGGAGAATGTCGGATTTGTGGCTCCGGATGACGGCGCCGCTGAATTTGTCAGCCGGGTCCGTGAGTTCACGGGGCTGCACAACTCAGTGCTGGTGACCTTCAAGAAGACCCGCCTAGGCCAACGGGACGTCACCCTTGACCTGAGTGAGGATGTGGAACTGCTCAAGAACCGGGACGTCTTCATTCTTGATGACATGGTCCGGACCGGTGGAACGCTGGCGGCCAACATCCTGGCGCTGGCGGAGAGTGAGCGGTGCCGACCGGCCAACATCTTCTTCTACTGCACCCACACCTCCATCACTCCGGAAGCTCGGGAAAACCTGAACTCCCCCTACCTGAGCCAGTTCATCACCACCAACACCATCCCCAGTGTGCTCAACCGAGACGACCAGGGGCGACTGCGCAAGAAGACGGTGGTCCTCAAGATTGAGCGCTGGATCGGCAATGCCGTCCTCCAGTGTCTGCTCAACGGGCATCGTCCGGAAGACATCTACAACGCGACCTCGGTGGGACAGGCCGAGAACTTCTATGAAGTAGACCTGTCTTCCAAGAACCCGCTGCATCAGCATTCCCGCTTGACCCAGTACGAACTCACCATCTGAGGAATTATGGGAAAGAGACGAGACCGTGTCCTCATCATCGGCTTGGGCGGTGTGGGCACTCACCTGGCCAAGCGCCTGCTCTCTGAAGGAGCAGATGTGGGCATCATTGAGTCTGATCCAGAACTGGTGGCTCGTGCCGAAACGGAACTGGAAGCGGACGTCAAGCTTGGGAACGCTCTGCGCCTCTCCAGCTGGAAAGCCGTCCGGGCTGAGGAAATGGACTACGTCATCGCGGCCACCAACGACGATGCGACCAACATGATGTCTGCGTTGATTGCGGACCGCTTCAGCATTCAACGGAAGATCGCCCGGGTCCGTTCCCTTGACTTCGATGTCGGCAGCGTCTTGCCTCCGGAGTTGCTCAAGATCGACCTCATGGTCCACCCGGAGGAACTGGTGGCCAAGGAAATTGAGCAGCTCACGAAACGTGCCTCCGGACACGACCTCATTGACGTGGGGGACAACAACATGCAGGTCCTGGCCATGCGGGTCCGGGAAGACTCGTTGCTCGCAGGCAAAACGCCTCGTGAGCTGGCTGGAGAATATGGCTCCCTCGACTTCCGGGTGGTGGCCCTGGCCCGGGGCATTTCGACAACGATTCCCCAGGCAGAGACCATCATTGCGCCAGGAGACCAGGTCTTCATCTTGGCCCGGACCGAGGACATGCCGGAGCTGATGAAGATGATGGACCTCAAGAGCGGGATCATCAGTCGCTTGATGATTCTGGGAGGGGGATTGATTGGTCAGCGGGTGGCGGAATTGCTCCAGCGGTCAGTGGAGGTGCGGCTCATTGAGCGCGACCCGAAGGTGGCAGAAGAGCTGGCGGTGCAGCTGCCCTACACGCAGGTGCTGCAGGGAGATGGCACGGACCTCAACACGCTGGTAGGCGCCGGCGTTTCTGACAGTTCCACCTTCATTGCCACCACAGGCGACAACGAAACCAACATCATCAGCTGCCTGCTGGCCAAGCACCTGATGAACCGGGACAACCGGGACCATTCTGGAGAGAAGGGCAAGACCATTGCCTTGGTCAACAAGGAAGACCTGCTGGTGCTGGCGTCCACCATTGGGTTGGACGTGGCGCTCAATGTGAAGATCTCTGCGGCCAATGAAATCCTCAAGTTCATCCGCCGGAACGAACTGCTTGCGGTGGCCCACCTGCATGGGGTGGATGCCGAGGTGGTGGAACTGGTGGCGCGCGAAGGATCACTGATCACCAAGAAGCCCCTCCGGAAGCTCGCCAGCTACTTTCAGGAGCACCAGATCCTCATCGGAGGCGTCAAGCACGCGGGCATCTGGAGTGTGGCGGTGGGCACCACCGAGGTGCAGGTGGGGGACCGGGTGATTGCGGTGTGCGTCTCCCGTCACCTGAGCGCGGTCCGGAAGCTCTTTGCTGGCGCCGAATGAGCAGGGGCCTCGTCTTTGGAGGGCTCCTGTTGGTGCTGGCAGGGTGCAGCGCCCGTGAGTACGCCTATCCTGGAGCAACGGCCCGCGAGGTGCGGCGCCTCTGCCCCAGTGTGCTGCAGCGAAAAGCCACCAGCTTTGTGGTGGTGGATGGACGGGTGTTTCCCTTTCATGAGACACGCCGAGGACCGGTCATTCCGGAAGTGACAACCCCCCTTGAAAACGCCCTCTACGCCTGCCGCTCCTTCCTGCCGCAGTCGGTGGACTGCTCTCCGGGCAAACGCGTCAATCCGGACGGGACTCCTTGCGAGTTTCAGCATCCGTATGCGACTCAGTAGCCTCGCCGTCTTTTGGTCCCAAGGCCTGCCGGATGGTCTGCAGGTTCTTCAAAAAGTACTGAGGCCCCACCCGAAAGTAACGGGAGTACGCGTAGACCGAGGCCCCCACGCAGGCAAAGCAGATTCCCGAAATCACGACCCACACCATCACAGCAACTTCGCAGCGACCAAGCGGTCCACCGCCTGCCCCAGTTTCTCCTGGGAGTTGGCGTAGCTGAACCGCACAAACCCCTCTCCTCCAGGTCCGAAATCGATGCCGGGCGTCATAGCCACGCCTGCCTGCTCCAGGGCCTTCATGGCATAGTCAAACGACGACAGCGTGGGGTCCGGAATCTTGAGGAGCAGGTAGAAGGCGCCATCGGGTTCATATCCAGGGTCGCGGCCGATGGCACGCAGGCGCTGGAGGAGGAACTGCCGGCGTTGGTTGAATTCAGCCTTCATCTGCTCGCACTGCGGCCCGGCCTCTTCCAGCACCCGAACCCCTGCGTCTTGGACAAAGTGTGTAGCGGAGATCATCAGGCTCTGATGCACCCGGGCGGCCGTCTTCATCAGGGTCGGAGGCATGATGACATAGCCCAGTCGCCAGCCGGTCATGGCGTAGTACTTGGAAAAACCATTGAGCGCAATTGCCTCGGCATCAAACTCCAGAAAACTCTGGGCCGGCCCCGCGTAGCTGAGGTCGGCATAGATCTCGTCGGAAATGACCGGAAGTCCCAGTGCGGCAAGGTCCCGGAGCACTTCTGGTCGCAGGGTGACGCCCGTTGGGTTCATCGGCGAGTTGACGATCAGCCCGCGGGTTTTCGGGCCAATGGCCTTACGGATGTCATCCGGATCCAGCTGAAACCCGTTCTCAAGGTGCAGCGGCACGCGCACCGGAGTGACGCCGGCAGCATGCATGAGGTTTTCGTAGCAAGCGTAGCAGGGAGCGGTCACAATCAGCTCGCTTCCTGGCGGAGCCAGCGTCCGGATGGAAAGGAACAGCAGCAGCGAGGAACCGGTGGAAACCAGCACCTGCTCCGGCTGAACCGTCACCCGGTAGTCCTGAGCGTACTTGCGGCAGATGGCTTCACGCAACGCGAGGGTGCCCTGGGTATGGGTGTAGCGGGCCGGGTGGCTGGCAAGGCTGTCCTGAAGCCCCTTCAGGGCGGCCTCCGGGGCATTGAAGTCGGGCTCTCCGAACTCAAGGTGAATGATCTCCTGACCCTGGGCTTCAAGCTCCTGAGCCCGGGCAAAGACGTCCATTGCAATGAAGGAGTTGATGGCGTCGAGGTGGCTGGTGTCGAAAGGCATAAGATTTGGAACTGGAGTTGGGCAACAGCCCAGTGATAACATAGGTCCCTGAACGAAGTCCAGAAGTTCGCCAAACCCGTTTTGGCGGTACCGATCCCTTAATCTATGAGAAGCAATGCCCGAAACGGAAATCTGGCTCATCCGTCATGGTGAAACCGAGTGGAACGTCCAGCAACGCTTTCAAGGCCACTCCGACAGCCCCCTCACGCCCACTGGGGTGCTCCAAGCAGAGGCCGTGGCGGAGCGCATGCGTCACGAGGAGTTTGACCAGTTCTACTGCAGTGACCTCAAGCGGACGCAGGACACGGCGCAAGCGGTGGTCCGTACCACCGGAAAGTCCTTTCAGACCGATCCTCGGATTCGTGAGAAGAACCTGGGGGTCTTTGAGGGCATGACGGTTCCTGAGATCAAGGAACAGTACCTCGACCTGTACATCGATTTCAAGACCCAAGGTGCCCGATTTGTGGTGCCAGAGGGAGAAAGCACTCAGCAGCTGCAGGACCGTGCCATGGCCTGCCTGGAGGCGCTGCATGAACAGCACCCCGGAGAACGCATCGTCTGTGTCACCCACGGCGGCACCATCCGGGCAATCCTCAAGCACACCCTAGGCCTCTCGCTGGACTCCCCCACCCGCTTCACCATCAACAACACCAGCGTGCACCAGCTCATCCGCAAGGGCGACTTTTGGGTGGTGCAGCGCATGTGTGACACCGAGCACCTCCGCCGCCTCGAGGCTCGTGACTCGTTTGATTGACCCCCTCGGAGTGCATGCCCCCTTCCAGTCCGTCTGAATCTGCCGTGCCTGAGCGTGGGGAGAGCCTCACGCTCCTAGCCTTTCGACGCTTCCGCAAGAACAAGTTGGCAATGGGAAGCGCCCTCTTCATCGGCCTGCTGGTCGCCATTGCCCTCTTTGTCCCCTGGCTGGCGCCGGCACACTTTGCCGAAGAAGACTTTCTCAGCACCTACCTCAAGCCTGGGCAAGAAGGCTTCTTGCTCGGAACCGACTTCCTAGGCCGGGATGTGCTCAGTCGCATCCTCTACGGCACCCGAATTTCTCTGACGGTTGCCCTCGTGGGCGCAACCACCAGCTTTGTGGTGGGGGTGATCTACGGACTGATTGCCGGATACGTGGGCGGACGGCTGGATGAGTGGATGATGCGGGTGGTAGACGTCCTCTATGCGGTGCCGACGGTGCTGTTCGTCATCCTCATCATGGTGTACTTCCGGGCGGGGCAGCCTGAGGAGTTTACGGGCATGAAGGCCATTTTCTATCAGTGGGATGCCGCTATGGGGGGAATGCTGTCGATCTTCATCGGCATTGGCCTGACGTCATGGCTGCGCATGGCCCGGATTGCACGGGCAGAGACGCTTTCCATCCGCCAGCGGGAGTTCATCGAGGCGGACCTGTCTCAGGGCTTCCGGACTGGCACCATCGTCTTCCGGCGCGTGCTGCCGAACATCATCGGCACCTGCATTGTCGCAGAATCCATTGAGATCCCCACCTACATCCTCTATGAAGCCTTCCTCAGCTTCATCGGCCTGGGCGTCAACCCCCCGATGCCGAGCTGGGGGGCAATGATCTCTGAGGGCATTGAAGGCATGCGCTCCTACCCGCACCTCATCCTCTATCCGTCTCTGGCCATGACCCTGACTGTGTTGGCCTTCAATTTCCTAGGAGACGGCCTGCGGGACGCGTTCGATCCCCGCTTGAAGGACTGAGGCTCAGCGCTGCAACTCCTTGAGGGTGTCAATGATCTGTTGGAACAGACGGACGACCATCTCATCCGGAAGGGGGCCCGAATTGAGGGCGGTCAGCTTGGCCAGCAACTGACGCTCCCGGTCGGGAACCAGAACCGCGGTCTGCTCGCGGCGCTTGATTTCCCCAATCGCGGCCACACACCGGGCCCGGGCATTGAGCAGCGTCAGCAGGTGCTCATCAATCTGGTCAATTTCGGTTCTGAGTTCCTCCAGGGTCATGCCGTCTTTCACGATAGAGTTGCGAAAAGCAGATAGCATTACCAGATGTCTCCCAAAAGCTCACGCCTGAAACCACAGAACGCTGTTCGGCAGCTGAGCCGCTGGGGAAGCCGGAGGGGAGAGCCGCTGGGGTGATTTCCTGATCGACTCCCACGCACAGGCCTGCTACGCTCAGCCCGTTTTGACCAAAGCAAAGGAAGTGATGCTGTTACGAATTTTGAAAGGAACCGACGTTCGTCAGGCCCTGCCAATGGACCTGGCCATTGAGGGCATGAAGCGGGCGTTTCAAGCGTGGTCTGCCGGAACCGTTGAGGCGCCGCTGCGGTCGCGGGTGCCGGTTCCGGAACAGAGCGGGGTGCTGCTGACCATGCCCGCCTCGGTCCCAGAAGAGCAGAGCCTGATGGTGAAGCTGGTGACCGTGTTTGGCAACAACCCCGCTCAGCAACTGCCGCTGATTCACGCGCTGGTGCTGGCGTTTCATCCCAAGACGGGGGTGCCGCTGGCCTTGATCGATGGAGAGTCTCTGACGGGCATCCGTACAGGAGCCGGAGGCGGAGCCGCAACCGACGTCTTGGCTCGTCCGGAATCCACTGTTGTCGGTGTACTGGGAAGCGGAATCCAGGCCCGGGCTCAGCTGGAGGCCGTCTGTGCGGTCCGGACCATTGAAGAGGCGCGGGTGTATAGCCCCACCCGAGCACATGCCGAGGCGTTGGTTGCCGACTTGGCGGGGCAGGGGCCGATTCCGAAGAACCTCCGGGCAGTGGATTCCTCTCAGGAGGCGGTCCGGGATGCGGACATTGTCTGTGCCGCGACCACGTCCACCACTCCGGTGCTACGCTATGCGGACCTCCGTCCGGGAGTGCACCTCAATGGCGTCGGGTCCTTTCAGGCAAGCATGCAGGAGGTTGATCTGGAAACCGTCCGTCATGCCCTGGTGGTGGCTGATTCCCGGCAGTCTGTACTGGCAGAAGCTGGAGACCTGGTCATCCCAATCCAGCAGGGACAGCTCGACCCGTCACACGTCCACGCGGAGCTTGGAGAAGTGCTCAACGGCACCCGTCCCGGACGAACCTCTCCGGACCAGGTGACCTTTTTCAAGTCCTGTGGCCTCGCGGCACAAGATGCGGTTGCGGCGCGGCTTGTTCTGGATCAGGCGGAAGCCCGGAACCTAGGGACCTTTCTGGATTTTGACTGAGTTGGTGACGCCTTCTCGCCAAGGCGGTTTCTTGAGACGGGAGGGCTGTTCCAGCAGCACTTCCCGCTTGCCCTCACTTTTTGGACCCTGACGATGACTGGATCCCTCCTTGCGCCTGAAGCGCAAATGCTGCTGCAACTCCGTCAGGAGGCGCAGTTGGCCGACATCACCACCCTCTCTCCCGAGCAGGCTCGCGCGCAGCACCTGCAAACGCCTGCCTGGCAGTCAGGGCCGCCCACCCCTGTGGGCTCCATTGAAAACCGGACCATCCCGGGGCCGCAGGGCCACAACGTACCGCTTCGGTTGTACTATCCGGAAGGTGCGGAAGGAACGGCATGGCCCACGCTGGTCTTCTTTCATGGAGGCGGCTGGGTGGTGGGCAACTTGGATTCCGTAGAGGGCTTCTGCCGGGCTTTGTGTCAGGAAGGGCAGTGGCTGGTGGTGTCAGTGGACTACCGGCTCGCCCCGGAGTGTCGGTTCCCAGGGCCTCTGGAAGACTGCTGGGCGGCGACGGAGTGGGTGGCACGACACGCTCGGGAGCTGGGTGGTGACCCCCGTCAGCTCATGGTGGGCGGCGACAGCGCTGGTGGCAACCTAGCTGCTGCTGTGGCGCTCCGGGCACGCGATCAGCACGGCCCTGAGTTGGTGGCTCAGGCGCTCATTTATCCGGTCACGGACCTGACCCAGAGCTTTGCTTCGTATGAGCAGTTTGCCGAGGGCTTTGGGCTGACCCGTGCCGCCATGAGCTGGTTCATTGACCACTACTTGCCTCCGGAGGTGGATCGCCGGCACCCGGAAGCCTCAGTGCTCTTTGCGGAACAGGTCAAGGGGCTTCCACCGACGCTGCTGCTGGTGGCGGGGTTTGATCCGCTCCGGGACGAAGGGGTGGCATACGCCAAGCGACTCCGGGAGGCCCAGGTTCCTGTCATGGAGCGTAACTGGGAAGGCATGCTTCACGGGTTTGTCAACACGCGAGGGCTTCTGCCTCAGGCCCGGGAAGCGTCCCGCTGGATCACCCGGCAGCTCAACGCGTTGCTCCGCGAACACCCCCCGTCTGTGACAACGGTTCCGGCTCCGGAAGCCCCTGTGAAGCCTGGAAAAACCCCTGGGAACTTGGAAATCCGGGAAATGGAGCTGGCGGATTTGCATAAGGTTTATGCGCTTGGGGAACAGCTCTACACGGCTGAAGACTGGCCCAACCTCTACCGGACCTGGGATGAAACCGACATCGTCAACATGTTCAACACAGATGGGGAGTTCTGCTGGGTTGCGGATGCGGGAGAGGGCGAAGTGGTCGGCTTCGCCCTAGGTTCTCTGATGGAGAAGCGTCGGAGCGCCTGGGTGTATGGGTGGCTCGACTGGCTGGGGGTCAACCCGAACTGGCAGGGCAAGGGCGTGGGCAAGCGTCTCTTGGACAAGATCACCGAGCGTTTCATTGCAGAGGGCGCCCGGATGCTCCTGATTGACACGGAAGCAGACAACAAGCCCGCCCTGCGCTTCTTCGTCAATGAAGGTTTTGGGAACCCCAATGAGCACGTGTACCTGTCCCGAAACCTGACGCGAGACCCTGAGTACCTCAAGCTGAAGGAACAGCGGGTCCGTCCTCGCAAGCCCCGGAAATCGGGCTCAGGCGGACCCCCCAAGCCTCAACGTCCGTGAGCCGGAGCGGATTTCCTCTGGAAAGTGAGGGGAAGTCGCGTATCATTGCCCGTGACACACACTGCTTCAACCCGAATCAAGAAACACGATGCGGCGGGTCGTCTTCAATAAAAAAGGGGGAGTGGGAAAATCCACCATCACCTGCAACCTCGCAGCCCTCAGTGCGGCCAGCGGATTGCGGACGCTGGTGATTGACCTGGACCCTCAAGGCAACACCACCCAGTACCTGATGGGCTCGGTGGGCATTCCGGACCAGCAGACGGTTTATCACTTCTTTGACAGCATGCTGAGCTTCTCCTTCCGGAGCCCAGAGCCAGGGGAGTTTGTTCACTTTACGCCCTTTGCCAACCTTGAGCTGATGCCCGCGCATCCGGAGATGGAGGAGCTGCAGGGCAAGCTGGAGTCGCGTTACAAGATGTTCAAGCTCCGGGAGGCGCTGGATGAGCTGAACTACGACCGTATTTACATCGACACGCCTCCTGCTTTGGGCTTCTACACCCGCTCAGCCCTCATTGCCGGTTCCCGGTGCCTGATCCCCTTCGACTGCGATAGCTTTTCCAAAAACGCCCTTTACGCCTTGCTGGAAAACGTCAATGAGATCCGGGTGGACCACAACCGGGACCTGATGGTGGAGGGGATCATTGTCAATCAGTTTCAGCCACGAGCTAAGTTTCCTGCCCAGATTGTGGAGGAACTGCTCAACGACCAACTTCCGGTCCTGCAGACCTACCTCTCTTCCTCGGTGAAGATCCGAGAGTCTCACGGTGAAGCGCAACCGCTGGTGCTGATGGATCCGGGGCACAAGGTGAGCCGAGAGTTCCAGCGACTCTATGAGGAACTGGAGGCGTAGGCCCCGGAAGTCCACCCATCGTTTATCACATTCAACTGAGGAGGAACACGCATGAAAGCCCTTGGAATGGCCCTGGCTCTGCTGCTGCTGGCCACGATGGCAACCGCTGAGGTCGCCCCCGGAGAGGAGGCCCCTCACTTTACGCTGGAGCGCCTAGACGGCGGCCTAGTGGAAACGGAGGCCTTCATTGGCAAGCAACCGACGTTGCTGATGTTCTGGGCCAGCTGGTGAAGCATCTGCCTACGGGAGTTGCCCGTACTCAAGAAGATGCACCAGCAGTATGCCGAACAGGGACTGAAGATTGTTGCCATCAACATCACCTCTCAGGATGAGGTGGAGAAGGTCCGGGCGGTCCGGGACAAGTTTGAGTTGCCCTTTGAGGTGCTGCTCGACAAGGACGACATCGCCAGCCTAGATTACCACTACACGCCTCTGCGTCCGCCCATCAATGTGCTCATTGATGCCAAGGGCGTGGTGTTTCACAAAACCCGACTGGTTCCGCAGGAGCAGGTCACCATGCTCATGGAGCGCTGAATTTCCCGCCCGTTGCTTCAGGGGACCCCGGGCGTCCCATCTCTCCACTTGCACATCACCCAGACCGCGATATCGTAAAGCACCTTCGGCGTCCGGAGTCCTGCTCAGGCGCCGTTCCTTTCTGTTGTGACCCACCTAACAGGAGAAAATTCATGGACTGCCCAATGAAATGGACGGCTGCTGCAGCCGGACTGCTACTGGCTTCTGGTGTTGCTTCGGCCGCTCCCAACGCAGTGACCCTTGGCATGCAGCTGGAGCCTCCGAATCTGGACCCAACGGCTGGCGCAGCGGCGGCCATTGACGAAGTCGTGTATGCGAACGTCATGGAGGGCCTGACTCGTTTTGATGCCAACGGCGCGGTTCAACCGGCCCTAGCTCAGTCGTGGACGATCTCGGCAGATGGCCGGACCTACACCTTTGAGCTGCAATCGCAGGTGTCCTTCCACGATGGCACTCGCTTTGATGCGGAGGACGTCAAGTTTTCCCTCGACCGTGCCCGGGCCGAAGACTCGACCAATGCCCAAAAGGCGCTGTTTGCCGGCATTGAGGAGGTTCGAGTGGTGGATGCCGACACCGTGGAGGTCGTGCTCAGTCAGCCCAACGGAGGATTCCTGTTCAACTTGGCGTGGGGCGATGCCGTGATGGTGGCTCCGGAGTCTGCAGCCAACAATGCGACCAACCCAGTGGGCACCGGTCCCTTCCGCTTCAAGGAGTGGGTGAAGGGTGACCATGTGACGGTGGAGCGCAATGCCGACTACTGGGGCAAAGCCGTGGCGCTGGAGCAGGTGACGTTCAAGTTCATCTCAGATCCAACAGCGGCCTTTGCGGCCATGATGGCGGAAGATGTGGACGCCTTCTCGGTTTTTCCGGCTCCGGAGAACCTGCCTCAGTTTGAAATGGATCCCCGCTTTCAAGTGATTGTGGGATCAACAGAAGGGGAAACCATCCTCTCCACCAACAACAGTCGGGCACCTTTTGACAAGCTCAAGGTCCGGCAGGCCATGGCGCACGCCCTCGACCGCCAGGCCATCATTGACGGAGCCATGTTTGGGTACGGGACTCCGATCGGCACCCACTTTGCGCCACATCACCCCGCCTACGTGGACCTGACCGGCCAGTACCCCCATGACGTCAACCGGGCCAAGGAGCTGCTGGCGGAAGCCGGCTACCCCAACGGGTTCAAGGCGTCTCTGAAGCTTCCCCCCCCATCCTATGCCCGCCGAGGAGGCGAAATTGTTGCGGCACAGTTACGGCAGATTGGCATTGAGCTCGAAATCTCCAATGTCGAGTGGGCCCAGTGGATTGAGCAGGTTTTCAAGAACAAGGACTACGACCTCACAATTGTCTCGCATACCGAGCCGATGGATATTGGCATTTACGCCCGGGACGATTACTACTTCCAGTACAACAACCCCGACTTCAAGGCACTCATGGCGCAGCTGACTGGGGAAAGCGATCCTCAGCAGCGGACCACGTTGCTGCAGCAGGCACAGCGTCAGATCACAGATGACGCGGTCAATGGCTTCCTCTTTCAGCTGGCCAAAACCGGTGTCGCAAACGCCAAACTCCGCGGGCTCTGGAAGAATGCCCCAACCCAGGCCAACGACATGACCGGCGTCTACTGGGTCGACTGACCGGAGCCTCTGGATGCTGCGTTACGCCTTCCGACGCCTCCTCTCCCTGTCCCTGGGACTGCTTCTGGCCAGCGCCGTCATTTTTTTGGTGCTGGAGGTGGTTCCGGGAGACCCGGCGTCGTTCATGCTGGGCCTCAACGCTCAGCCGGACACGGTGGCCGCGCTCCGGGAGCAGCTTGGCCTGAATGCGTCGGCACCAGAGCGCTACCTGAGCTGGATCGCCGGGCTCTTTCAAGGGGAATTCGGAACCAGCTACACCTACCGTGTGCCCGTCTCAGAGCTGGTGGGCGAGCGGCTCTGGGTGTCGCTGCCGTTGGCCCTTTACGCGCTGTTGCTGTCCACCGCCATTGCGCTGCCTGCAGGAGTATGGGCGGCCGCTCGGCGGAATTCGTCCCTCGATTTTTCCATCATGGGGGTCACCCAGTTGGGCATCGCCATTCCGAATTTCTGGTTTGCGATGCTGCTGGTGCTGCTGTTTTCCATCACCCTCAGGTGGTTTTCAGCAGGCGGTTTTCCGGGATGGGATGCAGGGTGGGGCGTGGCTCTGAAGGCCCTGACGCTTCCGGCGGTGGCTTTGGCGTTGCCGCAGGCGTCGATCCTCACACGCGTGCTGCGTTCGTCGTTGCTGGAGACCCTCAGTGAAGACTACATCCGGACCGCCCGTGCGAAGGGGCTGAGCGAGCGTCAGGCGCTCTGGCAGCATGCCCTCCGCAACGCGCTGATTCCGGTGCTGACCATCCTAGGAATGCAGTTCTCCTTTCTCATCGCAGGCGCGGTCATCATTGAAAACGTGTTCTACCTCCCTGGACTCGGGCGCCTTGTGTTTCAGGGCATCACGCAGCGGGACCTGATTGTGGTCAAAAGCGTCTCCATCCTGCTGGTGCTGGCCGTAACGGTGGTGACCTTTCTGGTGGACCTGGCCTACGCCTGGGTCGATCCCCGCCTCCGGTTGCGGCGCTAAACGGTTCATCTTCCCCCACAATTTTGCCCAAACAGGGTTGCCTTCCTGGGTGCATTCGCTAGTCTGCTAAAGGATGTCGAATCTTGTTGAGAGGACTCATGAAATCAATCCTGCCCCTTCTCGTGCTCCTCTGCTGGGTCACGAGCAGCTACGCTCAGGCCACCAAGGGCATTGCCCGGGTGACCGATACGCCGGAACCCGCGGAATCTAACGCTCGGATTGCCCTGATTATCGGGAATGCCGAATATGAATCGGCCCCGCTGAAGAACCCCGTCAACGACGCCCAGTCGATGTCGGAGACGCTGACGAACCTCGGCTTTCAGGTCGACTTGCTTCAGGATGCGTCTCAGCGTGAGATGAAGCGGGCGATTGACCGGTTTGGGAAAAAACTGCAAGACGGTGGGCTGGGGCTCTTCTACTACTCCGGACACGGCATGCAGGTGGAGGGACAGAACTACCTGATCCCCGTCAATGCCCAGATTGGCGCCGAGGAGGATGTGGAGTATGAGGCGGTCAATGTGGGACGGGTTCTGGCCAAAATGGATGCGGCCCGGAACAACATGAACCTCGTCATTTTGGACGCCTGCCGCAACAACCCTTATGCCCGGAGCTTCCGGAGCGCTTCACAGGGACTGGCAACGCTCAATGCTCCGTCCGGCACCTTCATTGCCTACGCCACCGCCCCGGGAAGCGTGGCCTCTGATGGCACTGGCAGCAACGGACTGTACACCGGCGAGCTGATCAAGCACATGAGGTCTCCGGGCATGAAGCTCGAAGAAGTGTTCAAGCAGGTCCGGGCATCGGTTCAGGAAAAAAGCAACGGCGCTCAGGTTCCGTGGGATGCGTCTTCGCTGACCGGGGATTTCTTCTTTGTCGAGCCTCAGCCGGAACCTGCCGTTCTTCCTGTGGCTCGGGTGGAAGCCCCTCCTGCTGCTCCGGAAGTTGCGGCCCCGTCACGTCAGTACCTGCCTGACGAGGAAGCCTGGGAGCTGGTCAAGGATTCGGGAAATCCGGATGACCTGGCCTTCTTCATTGAGTCCTTCCCACAAAGTACCTTGGTGAAGGTGGCGGAACTCAAGAAGCGCATGCTGGAACGGCGCCGAGAACGCCAGCAGCAGGCTGCGGCTCCTGTAGAGAAGCCCGCACCTCAAGAGGTGACCGTGGCGGCTTTGGGAAACGATGGTCAGCAGCAGGAGATGCGCGAGGAGTTCCAGGAAATTCAGCTGGGTGCGACAAAAGGCCGCAAGGAGCGTTTTGTGGAAACCTACCAGGCGTATGCGTGGGCTGCCGATGAGGTGGCCGCAATCCGTAACGACCTGAAGAAGCGGGAAGCAGCGTCGGCGGCTTCCGAAAACGAAACCCGGATTCAGGAGATGCGGGACGAGTTCAAGCAGATCCAGTATGGTGCCACCAAGGGACGCCTGAAGCGCTTCATTGGCACCTACGGCCCTTACGCCTGGGCGTCCACGGAAGTGCAGAAGGTCAACCGTATGCTGAATGTCCGGAGCCAGCAGGAGGCAGAGGACACGAGCGAAACGGAGTTTGACCGCAGTGCCATGATGAGCGTCTACAGCCGCCTGAACTACCAGCCCACTGCAGGCAAGTACCGGGACTTCCTCAGCAAGTATGAAGGGGCTCCGGAAGCCGAAAAGCAGGTCAAGGAAGTCCGGGAGTTGCTGGCGAGCTTGGAGCAACGGCAGTCCGGACAGCTCTCTAAGTTTGCTGAGGTCAAGCGCCTCCGGGCCCTGTATGAGCGGGCGGAGGCAAGCAGCCGAGAGACGGTGGGCTGTGGCCTCTTTGGCATTGGCTGCCCTGACCCCTTGGTCTTTCCGCCTTACCAAGCTGGCTTCCACGTCAAGGACTATCGCCGGGTGCGGGTGAACGGAACCCGCTCCTCCTGGACCGATACCGGCATTCAGATGGATTACGGTGATGTCCTGATCATGGTGGGCTCCGGCAGGGTGAAGGTTTGCGATAACTGCTCCAAGGTCCGAGACCGAGGGCCGCAGCCGCTGAGCAACAACTGGATCCTGACCTTCCGGGTTGGAGACGAGCCCCGGCAGCGCCAGACCTTCTGGCGGGAGGAGCAAAAGGTCTACTTGGCCCGCTCCACCATCACGGAAATGGGAGAGCTGTCCTTCCTGGTCCGGGACTGGCGGACGTATCCTCCTCCGGCTCGCTTCTACAACGACAACACCGGAAGCTTCCTGCTCGATGTCTTTGTGGTCGAGGCCAAGTATGAGCAGGACTTTAAGGCCTTCCGGGAAGCGCTGATTGCGAAGAACCCCGAAGATGAGCAGATCCGGGCCTACCTCGGGCAGGAGTGAAGAGCGGGCCTCCGGATGAGCTCGGCTGAAAAATGTGCTAGACTCGTTTCCTGAAACGTACGGACCAAAGACACGGAAGCATCAAGGAGGTACATGGCGGTCGGATGGGCAAAGGAAGGAGCGGTTCAGGAACAGATTGACGCCACTGTCGCTGGAGCGGTGGAGTTGGCGCGGAGCCGGCTTCCTGAGGGAGAGAGTCTGGAGTTCTGCGAAGAGTGCGATGCCGCGATCCCGGAACGGCGCCGAGAGGCGATTCCGGGCGTCCGGCTCTGTGTGCAGTGTCAGTCCGCCCTTGAGAAGTCCCAAAAGACGATCTCCCTTTACAACCGCAGCGGCAGCAAAGACAGTCAGCTCAAGTAGCGTTTGGCCCTTCGCGTGATCCCGTTCTTTCTGAAATGAACCTTCCTTTGGAAAAGACCTCCCCTTCCGTGAATCCCCTTCCCGTGGTGCTGCTCTCTGGGCTCCTGCTGGACGAGCGCATGTGGCAGCCTCAGCGGGAGGCACTCAGTGACGTGGCGGTGTTCCACGTGCCGGACCTCACCCGTGCAGACTCCTTTCCAGAGCTGGCCCGTCAGGTGCTGGAAACCGCGCCGGACCGTTTTGCGCTGGCCGGGCTTTCCATGGGCGGAGCCCTGGCGTTTGAAGTGTGGCGTCAGGCCCCGGACCGCGTCACGCACCTAGCGCTGCTTGATGCGAACCCGCATGCAGACACTCCGGAGCGCAAGGAAGATCGGCACCGTCAACTGGAAATGGCAGACCGGGGACAGTTTGCGGAAATCACCACGGAGGTTCTGCTGCCCCGACTGCTTCATCCCGACCGTCTTTCGCAAACCGACCTCACTGCTCTCATCCTCGACATGGCCCTGACGGTTGGGCCCGCGGGCTTCCGACGTCAGATTGAAGCGCTCATGAGCCGTGTCAGTAGCCTGTCGACCCTGCCGGCCATTACGGTTCCCACGCTGGTGCTGTGTGGGCGAGAAGACCGGCTGACGCCACTGGCGCTGCATGAGGAAATGGTGGCACACCTCCCAAACGCTGAGCTGGTGGTCGTGGAGCACTGTGGGCACCTCTCCACCCTAGAGCAGCCAGACGCGGTCAATGCAGCGCTCCGTCACTGGCTAAGCCGTGACCCCGGAAAATAGCTTGCCTGTCTGAGGCAAGGCCCTTACCTTCCCCCTTAACCCGCCCCACTGTTACGTTCCCCAAGGAACGGGCCGCCCCAACCCGCTTTTCTGAAAAGGCCACCGATGCAGCACCTGTGGATTGATCACCCTGATGGCGTGACGACGATTGACACCGGATACCTCCGGCCCGGCTTTGATGCCAGCCACCTGATGGTGGAAGACGGGTATGCCGCGTTCGTTGATGTGGGCACGACGCTCAACGTCCCAGAGCTGCTGCAGGTGTTGGAAGAGAAGCAGATTCCGCGTGAGAAGGTGACGCACGTGATGGTGACGCATGTGCACCTCGACCATGCCGGAGGCTCCGGCGCGTTGCTGCAGGAACTCCCGGAAGCCGTCCTGGTGGTGCACCCCAAGGGAGTGCGGCACTTGGTGAATCCGGAAAAGCTCATTGCCGGCACCAAAGCGGTTTACGGCGAGCAGCGTTTTGCAGAACTGTATGGCGAAATTGTCCCTGTGCCAGAAGACCGGGTGCTGATTGCTGAAGACGAGTTTACCCTCGACTTCCACGGCCGCCCGCTGCTCTTCTTGGACACACCCGGACACGCTCGTCACCACTACACCCTTCTGGATCAACGGAGCCACAGCCTGTTTCCAGGGGACAATTTTGGAATTTCCTACCGTGAGCTTGATACCCCGAACGGGCCCTTCATTTTCCCCTCCACAACTCCGGTTCAGTTTGAGCCGGCGAAGCTGCATGCGACCCTGGAGCGTCTGATGCTCTACACTCCAACAGCGGCCTACCTGACCCACTTTGGGCGGGTGACCGGCTTGGATGCGCTGGCTGCAGATCTGCACTGGCGCCTCGACCGCTACCTGGAAGCTGCGGATTCGGTCCGCGACGCAGGGGCAGAGCGGGAGGCGTTGCTCCGGGAAAAGATTCGGCTCGTGCTCCATGAAGAGTACCGCAAACACGGGGGCCTGCTTCCTGATGAAAAACTGGATGAACTGCTGGCTTTTGACTATGAACTCAACGCTCAGGGCATTGAGGTCTGGATGCAACGAGAAGAAGCCTAACCCGTCCTCGGCTCTGCTGAGCGTGTAAAACGGGGGCCGGATGCGTCATATATGGTGGATGCTGATGGTGCTGGGAGGCGTTGCGTCGCTGGCCTGGGGGCAACCGACGCTGGTGTGGAAGACCCCAGAGGCGTCGGTCACCTTTCAGCAGCAGGAAACGGAGCCGCTCCGGGTGGCGCTGCGGCGCTTTCTCAATCAGTATGCGGCGCATCCCACTCATCTGGTGCTGCATCCGAACCTTCCCCGTCATTCCGCGCTCACAGACGTTCACGGAACTCCCTCGGCGATCTTCCGTCTTTTGCTGGCCCGCAACGACCTGGTGCAGCTGCATCAAAACGACCTGGAGCACGTTTTGCCCCGACGTCAGGCGTGGAAGGTGGTGCCCGTCCGGCAGGTCCTGGAACAGCCCACTCCGCTCCGAGAGGTCCTGAGTCGGTTGGCTCAACAGGGCTGGGTCCCTTTGACCCTCAAGGGGCTTCCGGAAAAAACGATGGTGAGCGAAAACCTTGTCTTTCCCTCCGTCGCAAACGCCTTTCAGGTTCTCGCCGAACGCTACGACGCCCACGTCATCTACCACGCGCAGACGCATCACCTGACCTGGGTCACTCAGAGCGCGTGGCAAACGGCGGTGGTTCCGTTGACGGCTCCAGAAGCTGAGGTGCAGGCACTGCTGAACGCTCCCGGGCTGCAGCCGAGTCTGGAGGCGTTGCAGGTGTCGTTTCTGCGTCCGGAACTGCTGCTGCTGGAAGGACCTGCTCCGGAGCTGGAGACCGTACAGGCGGTGATTGCAGCCGAGGAGTCGGTGTCGAAATCGAACGATTTTCCTGCAGAAACCGGAATCGCACCGCCTCAAGCGCAGACGCTGGTGCTGCAGACTCTCCCAGAAGCGACCTTTCGCCAGCACCTAGATGATTGGACCCGACAGCCAGATTCAGCATTGCAGTGGACCCCGCAGTCGTTGGGAGACGGACTCGGCTGGAGCGTGACCCTGACCGGGCCTCCGGATGAAGTGGAAGCGGCAGCAGCAAGCCTGATGCGCCTAGAAAACCAACTTCAGCTGGAGGTGCCTCCGGAGACGGGACTGGTGGTCCGGCGCTTTGAACTGAAGTTCCTGCAGGTGCAAGATGCTCAGGTTCAGAGCAGCGGAGAGAGCCTGCAGGTTCCGGGAGCCCAGTCGCTGCTGAAGCAGTTTCTGGAGCATCGGTTTCAACAGGATCCGGCAATTCCAGACGCCGAGGTGCTGGCGGACCCTGTTGGCAATGCCCTGATCGTTCAGGCGCCTGCAGAGACGCTACAGGCGGTGGAGGCGCTCCTGAAGGCGTGGGACCGCCCGCGTCCGCAGATTCAGATTGAAGCCCACATCTTTGAGACAACGGAGCAGGACTCTCAGCGGCTGGGAGTGGAGTTTGCTTCGCGACCGTCTGGCTCTGCTGCGGAGCCGTTTACGCTGGGGGCTCGCTTGGAAGGCGCAACGACCTTGGTGTCACCGGTAGAGGCACGGTTGCGGATGCTGGAGGAGGCCGGACGCGGGCGGGTGCTGTCTCGTCCGGTGATTGTCACGACCAACAACGTTGAGGCCGAGGTCAACAGCGGTTCCCGGATCAACGTGAAGCTTTACGAAAACCGAAGCCTGCAGGAGCTGCAAACCGGAGTGACGCTGCGGGTGACTCCGCGAGTGGTGCAGGCGTCTCCTGACGAAGCACCCCTCATTGCCTTGACCATCCGGGCGGAGACCAGCACACCGAGCAACACGCAGGTCATTGACGGCATTCCGGTGATCAACACGCAGCGGGCTGAGAGCATGGTCACGGTTCCAAGCGGGCGTCCGTTTTTGCTCAGCGGGCTGATCAAGAGTCGTTCTGAAGGCAGCACCGCAGGCGTGCCGATGCTTAGCGACTTGCCCCTGTTGGGGGTTTTGTTTCAATCTCAAGGGCAGGAGCAACGTTTTGACCATGTGGTGGTGATTGTCACCCCGCGTGTGCTGTCGCGTCCGGAGCCGGTGGCCATTCCGGAGTTTCCTGGGGCGCAGCAGGCAATTCAGCAGCCGTGACTTCTGAGGTTTCGAGGTGTCGAACGAGTTTGATGCAGAGGACTACATCCGTCGCAAGAAACGGGAGCGTCTTTATGGCTGGGGATTCAGTCTCCTAGGGGGACTGATTCTGCTCGACAGCGGGGCTCCGGTGCCGTTTCCGTTGGTGGGACTCTCGTCACTGCTCGTGGGAGGCGGCATCCTTGCGTTTGGGGTGCAGCAGCTGCGAGCCTATGCTCGCCCACCCCTGCGGGAGGCGTTGCTGCTCGGACGTTCTCTTGGCGGGGAGCTGACGCGGACAGACCTCTTCCTGAAGCTGGGTCTGGAGGCGGAGCAGGTGGATGCCATTCTGGAGCAACTGGTCGCAGAAGGGTTCTTGGAGCCTGAAAGCGAAGGGCTTCCTGCTGAACACGAAATCCGTTACCGCCTCCTTTCCTGAACATGCCCTTTCTTGCAGACTCCCCTCGGGAGTGGCCCCTGCTCCGTCCCACCACCTGGGGACGGCTCCTTGTTGCTGCATTCTACGAAAGCCTGGTTCTGACACGGCTGGCGCTGTACCGCCTCCGCCTCCTCCGGACGGAGCGGGCGCCGGTGCCTGTGATTTCCGTTGGGAACCTGACTGTAGGCGGTTCTGGAAAGACTCCGGTGGTGGAGTTTCTCCTCCGGACCCTAGCGCCTCGGTCCGTGGCGGTGCTCAGCCGAGGATACGGACGGGAAGGGCGCTCGACTCTGCAACGCTACCGGGCTGAAGAGGGCAGCCGCCTGCGTCCGGAGTCGGTCGGAGATGAACCCTACTTGCTGGCGCAGCGGCACCCGAGCGTTGCGGTGTACGCCTGTGCGTCTCGAGCCACAGCGGCCCGGCTCGCGCAGATGTGGGACGCTCCGGAGTGCCTGGTGCTGGATGACGCGTATCAGCACTTGGCCATGGAGCGCGACCTGAACCTGCTCCTCATTGATGCCGAACGCGGGCTGGGAAACCGGCACCTGCTTCCTGCCGGACCGCTGCGGGAACCCGACACGCAGTGGAAGCGCGCAGACGCGATCCTCATCACCAAGGCCAACCTGGGGTTTGTCGACGCGCTGATGCTCCGTCTTCGACAGGAGTTGAAGCCGACCTGCCCCATCTTCCGTTTTCAGTACCTGCCGACGGCGTTGGTGCGCCTAGATGGACACACCCGGTTTTTGTTGGAGACGGAACAGCCCCTGCGGGGACAGACGGTATTCGGTTCCTGCGGTATTGCTCAACCTGAAGGGTTCCGGAAGTCCTTAGAGCAGCTGGGAGCAACCGTTGTCGAGCTGGCGTCCCTCCGGGATCATCAGGCCTACGACGCTGCCACAGTCGAAACGTTAAAACGCCGCTTCCAGCGGTCCGGAGCCTCCCGTTGGGTGGTAACGGAGAAGGATGCGGTGAAGCTGGCTGCCTTTCCGGAACTCCAGTCTCAGGTGGAGGTTCTGGAGATGCAGGCTGTCCCTGAACCCGCCTGGAATGCCTTCTTTGAGGGGTTCCTTACCCAGCATCGGCTCCACGCCTGACCCTCCTGTTTCACCACCTCTCTGCAAAATTATGAAAAAAGGGTTTGACAGCCCTTGGGGGAATCGGTACAACCTTTTAGAAAAAATTGTAACGTTACGATTTTTGCGGAGCCGGTTTCGCCTGCTCCCGAAGCGAATCGGTTCTTTAGCTGTTTTTTGGCTTAATAACGTTACGATTCTTCCCGATGATGGCGGCACAGACGTCATTTGGAACCGTTGCCCTCAGAAGGCTACTGCAGGGATTTCCCAGAACCACCTCATTTCGAGAGGAAAAATGAAAAGACTGGCCACTCTCTTCACCGCGGCCTTGTTGGCTGCGGCATCTTCTGCTCAGGCAGAGCCGATGCCCCCCGAGCGCAACCTTTCGGGTCTCAAGTATGACCTGATTGGCCGAAACGACCTGTACTCCTATGGAGCCCTTCCGAAGTACCACCAGGCGCCGTTTTTGGACACACTGGTCGCGCAGGGCAAGCTGCCTCCGGTGAAGGACCGGCTGCCCAAGGAGCCGTTGATCTTCAAGACGGATGCAATGTCTGACGGCATTGGCGTGTACGGGGGGGTGTTCCGCCACGTCATTGGGGGACGTCCGGAGGGCTTCAACTGGCTGGCAGGACAGCACCAGGGTTGGGGCGGCATCAACATGGCGGTGCAGGAGTGCCTGGTCCGTCAGGGACCCCGCTGGCAGGTCAAGGCTGAAGATCAGACCGGACCGCTGCCCAACTTGGCCAAGAGCTGGGAGTGGAACGCAGGCATGACCGAACTGACGATGCACCTGGTGGAAGGCGTCAAGTGGTCGGATGGTGACGCATTTGACACCGAGGACATCGCGTTTTGGTGGAATGACAACGTGGAGGACGAAAACGTTGCGTCCCGGATTCAGGCGGGTTCGTTCGGAGGCGGAGCCAAGCTGGAGGTGATGGATGACTACACCTTCAAGTTCAAGTTCCCCAGCAAGCAGTCCAACACCGTGGTTGAAGGCTTGGCGTACATTCAAGGATGTCCCGGACCGAGCCACGTGCTCAAGCCGATGCATCCGAAGTACAAATCGACTGCAACCTACGACAGCTACCTGAACAGCATGCCGGCCGATAAGCTGCCAATCCCGGTTCTGGGAGCATGGGTGCCGGTGGAACACAAGCCAGATGAGATCATCATCATGCGCCGCAACCCGTATTACTGGAAGGTGGACGAGCAGGGCAATCAGCTGCCTTACGTCAATGAGATGCACTTCAAGCTGACGACGTGGGACGACCGGACCACACAGGCGGTTGCTGGAACCGGAGACTTCTCGAACATGGAGAACCCGGGGAACTTTGTGGAAGCCCTCAAACAGAGCCAGGACCCGAATGCTCCGGTCTCGGCGAAGTTTGGTCCGCGAACCCTGGCATGGCGCATTGAGCTTAACTTCTCTGAGAACATGGCCAACAGTCCCTACGACAAGGAGCTGCGGGAGCTGTTCCGGAAGCTGGAGTTCCGCAAAGCCGTCAGCCATGCCCTGGACCGCGACGCGATTGGACAGGCCCTGGCGCGTGGACCGTTTGCGTATCCCTACATGGGCGGCTACCCCACGGGTTCGCCGTATTACGACGCAGCGAGCTCGGTGTACACGCCCTTTGATCAGGCGGGAGCCAAGAAGCTGCTGGCAGGACTGGGTCTGAAGGACACCGACGGAAACGGTGTGCTCAACCTCCCAGGAACCGGTGAGGACCTGGTCATTGACATGACCTACAAGGCCCAGCGGAACGATGACCGCAAGCAGATTGATGCGGTGACGTCTCAGCTGGCAGAAGTGGGTATTCGAGTGCTGCCGAAGTCGGTGGATGAGACCAGCTTTGATCCGATGCGGAACTCCGGAGACTTCACGGCCATTCTGCAGCGGGCCAACTTTGTGCTCCCAACGCGTGAAGCCTGCGGCAACCTGCCCATCTCGGACATCTGCCCAGCCTTCCACCTGACGGGATCGGATGGCCGGAACCTGCTGCCCTTTGAGGGAGAGCTGACCGAGCTGGTGCAGAACTTCAACTCCACTGACGACGCACGTCGGAAGGCGGAGATTGCGCGCCGCATGCAGCTGATCCTGACCGACAACCTCTACAACATTGGTCTGGTGCAGGCACCTGCGGCCCTGTTGGTCAACAAGCGTGTCAAGAATGCTCACCCGGGCACCCCGGTGTTCATGTACGAGTGGGCAGAAGACGGAGTGGTCCGTGAGCGCCTTTGGGTGCCGACGGATCAGCAGATTGGTGAACTGCTCCCTGGAACAGTCGCCGAGTACTGAGCAAGCCGGGCTCTGGTCTTCTCAAAAGGCCGGGGCCCCCTTGTTTCTGTCACTTGACTGCATTTCCTCTCTGACCAGCCTGAGGCACACCGGATGAGTTTTCTGATCTACTTCGTCAAAAGAATTGTGGTCGCGGTTCCGCTACTGCTGGGGATCTCTATGGTCTCGTTTGCCATCATTCAGGCCGTCCCGGGTGACTTCGTGGACACCTGGATTGCCAACACATCGGCTCAGACAGGCAAATCTTATGACGAGTTGTTGCCTCAGGCGCAGGTCATGCGAGAACGGTTGGGGCTGGATCAGCCTGTTGCGATCCAGTACCTCACCTGGCTCAAGAACATTGTCTTATCAGGCGACTTCGGCATGTCGTTTGAGCAGAACCGCCCGGTGACGGAGGTCATCGGAACACGCCTGCCCCGGACCCTGCTACTGGCCATCATCACCTTGGTCATTGGTCAACTGACCGGAGTGCTGCTGGGCATCTATGCTGCGACCAACCAGTACAAGCTTGGCGACAACCTGGCCACGCTCATCGCGTTCATGGGCATTGTCATTCCCAAGTTTGTCATCTCCCTAGTCATCCTCTACTTCCTCGCCATCGTCTGGCACTCCCCTTACATTGGCGCCATCAACTCGCCTCAGTACATCCTGCAAGAGGGGTGGACGCTGGCCAAGTTCTGGGACTTCTTGAAGCACGTCTGGCCGGTGCTGGCCGTGTCGATCTGGGCCGGGCAGGCTTACACCACCCGCATGATGCGGGGGAACCTGCTGGACGTCATGAACATGCAGTACATTGAAACCGCCCGGGCCAAAGGTCTTTCTCGAGGGCGGGTGCTCTTCAAGCATGCGGTTCCCAACGCCTTGCATCCGGTCATCATGAACCTCGGGACCCGCTTCGACTACATGATCAAGGGCGAGATCGAAATTGCGATTGTCCTGGGCATTCCCACTCTGGGACCGCTGATCCTCAGCTCGGTTGGCGACCGGGACATGTACGTGGTTTCCGCCATCTTCATGATGGTGTCGGTGTTGCTGGTGCTGGGGAACCTGTTTGCCGACCTCGCACTGGCCCTGCTAGATCCTCGCGTGCGTCGCGCCACCATGTCCAACTCCTGAGGCCGACCATGAGCGATCTGAACCAGAATGCGGAAGCGGTCACTGCCGCAGCCAACCTATCGTACTGGCAGCTCGTCCGGCGCCGGTTCTTCCGGAACCGATACGGAGTGATTGGTCTGCTGGGCTGCCTCTTCATTTTGATCTCGGCCCTGTTTTCCGGCTTCATTGCGCCGTATGCGCCAGAAACAAAGGACCGGGAAGCGATCTATTCTCCTCCTCAGAGCCTGCGCATCCTGGCTCCAGAAGGAGGACTGACCCGTCCGTACGTTCTAGGGTTCCAGGAGGAAATGGACCCAATCACCTACGAGATCACCTTTGTGCCAGATGAAAGCATCCGGCATGAGCTGGAGTTTTGGGTGGAGGGCGACCCCTGGACCCTGTTTGGTGTGGAGTTCACCACCCGCCTCATTGGCACCCGAACGGGGGGCTTTATCCACTTTTTAGGAACCGACTCACTGGGGCGAGACGTGGCCTCCCGGATGATCGAAGGCACCCGAATCACCCTGCTGATGGGGGTGCTGGTGATGCTGATCTCCTGTGTGATCGGCACCCTGGTGGGCGTTTCCTCCGGCTACTTCGGAGGACGCTTTGACATGATCGTCCAGCGACTGGTGGAGTTTGTGAAGTCCTTTCCGGACCTGCCCCTGTACCTGGCGTTGGTGGCAATTTTGCCTCGTCGTGCCGAACCCATGAGTGTGTTCATCATGTTTGCCGCCATTCTGGTGCTGCTCCGCTGGGCCGATCTGTCTCGCGAGCTGCGGGGCAAGGTGATCGCCATCCGCTCCATGGAATACGTCCGTGCAGCAGTCGCAGTGGGGGCGTCAGACCAGCGCATCATCGGCCGGCACATCATTCCCAACACCTCCTCGCACATCATCGTGTGGGCCACGTATCAGCTGCCCGAGGTCATCCTCTTGGAAAGCTTCCTCTCCTTCCTCGGCGTCGGAGTGCAGGCGCCCATGGTCAGCTGGGGCACCATGTTGAACCAAGTCCGTGACTTCCAATCCTTCGCTGCAGCCCCCTGGCTGATGGCACCGGTGGGCATGATTGTCGTGTCGGTGCTGGCCTTCAATGCGCTGGGAGATGGCTTACGTGACGCAATGGACCCCTATTCCAATGACTGAGCCTCTGCTGAAAATTGAGAACGTTGTCGTCGACTTCAAAACCGTCAGCGGCACCGTAAGTGCGGTCCGCGGGCTCTCGTACGAAGTGGCACGAGGCGAAACACTGGCGGTGGTCGGTGAGTCTGGCTCTGGCAAGTCGGTGACGGCCCGGGCGATCATGTCGATGCTTGCGGAAAACGCCCGGGTGGGGTCAGACTGTAAGATCTGGTTTGACGGAGAGGACCTCTCCTCCTACTCCGAGCTGCAGATGCAGAAGATTCGGGGCAACCGCATTGCCATGATCTTTCAGGAGCCCCTGACGTCGCTCAACCCCGTTTACCGAGTCGGTGATCAGGTGGCCGAAGTGATCCTCACGCACCGACCCATGCCGAAGCAGCAGGCCATGGCCGAAGTGCTCCGTCTCTTTCAGGAGGTCCAGCTTCCGGATCCGGAGGCACGGCTGAGTCAGTACCCTCACGAGATGTCCGGAGGCCAACGGCAACGGGTGATGATCGCCATGGCCCTAGCCAACAAGCCGGACCTGCTCATTGCTGATGAGCCCACCACGGCCCTAGACGTGACGGTGCAGGCGGAGATTCTATCGCTACTGAAAGCGTTGCAGCAAAGCCACAACATGGCGGTCATTCTGATCACCCACGACCTGACGGTGGTGGAGAAAACGTCTGACACCGTGGTGGTGATGCGTTATGGGGAGATCGTGGAACGCGGCAAGACCGCTGAGGTGTTCTCCAATCCGCAACACCCGTACACCCGGCACCTGCTTGCCAGCGAGCCAAAGGGACGTCCGGAACCGCTGGCTGCTGACGCGGAGCCGCTGATGACAGCAACTGACATGCGGGTGGCCTTCCGGATCGCCTTTGGAGGCTTCTTCAGTCGTAAGTATGCCGACCTAGTTGCAGTCAACAACATCTCCTGCACGGTCCGTCGCGGAGAAACCCTTGGCATTGTCGGTGAGTCCGGCTCCGGAAAGACCACCCTGGGCATGGCCATGATCCGCCTAGGAGAGGCGAACGGAGGCACCATCGTCTTCGACGGAAAGCGTCTGGACGGGCTGTCTCGGCAGCAGATGCGTCCGCTGCGCCCTCGCATTCAGGTGGTGTTTCAGGATCCGTTTTCGTCTCTCAACCCCCGGATGATCATTCAGCAGATCATTGAGGAGGGGCTGATTGTCAACAACATTGGCGCAAGCGCGGAGGAGCGCGAAGAGCTGGTGGCGCAGGCGTTGGACGATGTGCAGATGCCCCGGGACGTCATGCAGCGCTTCCCCCATGAGTTTTCCGGAGGGCAACGGCAGCGCCTAGCGATTGCCCGGGCCCTTGTGATGAAGCCGGACCTCATTTTGCTGGATGAGCCGACTTCGGCGCTGGACCTCTCCATCCAGGCACAGATCATCGACCTCCTGCGGGACCTCAGGGCTAAGCACAACCTGAGCTACATGTTCATCAGCCACGACCTGAAGGTCGTTCGGGCGCTGTGCCACAACGTGATTGTGATGCAGCATGGCAATGTGGTGGAAGCTGGTCCCACGAGCGAGATCCTAGAGCACCCCCAAACGGAGTACACCAAGAGGCTGGTGAAGGCCGCCTTTGAAGTTGTGAGCACTTAACCTTTTTCAGTAGACTGAAGCTATGCGTACGCAACCGAAAATCACATTCATTGGGGCCGGCTCAACGGTCTTCATGAAGAACATCATCGGCGACATCCTTCAGCGGGAGGCGTTGAAGGAAAGTCATGTGGCCTTAATGGACATTGACGAGAAGCGCCTGAAGGAAAGTGAGATTGTGCTCAACCGGCTGGTCTCCTCGCTTGAGGTGGGAGCCACGTACTCCCTCCACATGAACCAGCGAGAGGCTCTGGAGGGCGCAGACTTTGTCGTGATGGCTTTCCAGATTGGGGGGTATGAGCCCGCGACGGTGACGGACTTCGAAATTCCGAAAAAGTATGGGCTGCGTCAGACGATTGCGGACACTTTGGGCGTCGGTGGCATCATGCGGGGACTGCGGACCGTTCCCCACCTGTGGTCGGTGTGTGAGGACATGCTGGAAGTGTGTCCCAATGCGCTGATGCTGCAGTACGTCAACCCGATGGCAATCAACACCTGGTCGATCACGGCCAAGTACCCGCAGATCAAGCAGGTTGGTCTGTGTCACTCGGTGCAGCACACGGCTCAGGAGCTTGCCAGTGACCTGCAGTTGCCGATTGAGAAGATCCGCTACCTATCTGCCGGAATCAACCACGTCTCCTACTTCCTCCGCTTTGAAGAGGTGATGGGCGACGGAACCTTCCGAGACCTCTACCCAGATCTGCAAAAGGGCTATGCCGACGGCACCTATCCGCGACCCGAAAGCAGCTGGAACCCGCGCTGCCCCAACAAGGTCCGTTACGAGATGATGAAGCGGCTCGGGTACTTTGCAACAGAGAGCTCGGAGCACTTCGCTGAATACGTCCCCTGGTTCATCAAGCGGGACCGGCCGGACCTCATTGAGCGTTTTGGCATTCCGCTAGATGAGTACCCCAAGCGCTGCGTGGAGCAGATTGCCCGTTGGGAAGACGAGTTGGAGGAGTACAAGAATGCGGACAAGATCGACGTTCCCAACTCCGTGGAGTACGCCTCAGAGATCGTCAACTCCGTCTGGACCGGCACCCCTAGCGTGATCTACGGCAACGTGGCTAACCGGGGCTACATCCCTGCACTTCCAGAGGGATGTGCGGTGGAGGTTCCCTGCCTAGTGGACCGCAACGGCATCCAGCCGACCCGCATCGACTCCCTGCCACCGCAGCTGACGACAATCATCCGCTCCAACGTCAATGTGCAGGAACTGACCGTCCAGGCGTTGCTGACGGAAAACCGGGAGCACATCTATCATGCCGCAATGATGGATCCGCACACGGCAGCCGAACTGGACCTGGATCAGATCTGGTCCCTAGTGGATGAACTGATTGAAGCCCATGGAGACTGGCTGCCTGCCTGGACCAAGGGTGGAAAGTAGTCGGCTTTCTGAACCGGTGCAACCTTCAACCAACGGGGCCTGATGCGTCAACTTGTCATTGTCGGAGGCGGCACGGCCGGTTGGTTGGCGGCCCTCATCCTCCAAGCAACTGCGGAGCAGCAGGGACTGCCCCTGGCGATCACCCTGATTGAGAGCTCCCAGGTCGGCACAATTGGTGTGGGAGAGGGAACGACTTCCGTCTTTGGGGGTGTTCTGCAGGCCTTGGGCATTCCGGAAACGGAGTTCCTAGCGCAGACGGATGCGACCATCAAGTACGGGATCCGGCACCGGGATTGGCGGAAACTGGGGCACTTCTATGATGGTCCGATCGACGATCCCTATGCGTTGACGGACCGTCTTCCGGAAGCGGGTTCCTGGCTGGACACCTACTGTGTGGCGTCTGGGAAATCAGTCACCCGGACCCACGTCTTCAGTGCTCTGATGGCCGCCGGTAAGGCTCCTGTCGCGCAGGTGCAGCAGCGTTTGGTGCCGGTGAGTCAGTTCCATCATGCTTATCACTTTGATCAGGCCAAAGTAGGTGCTTACCTGCGTTCGCGGGCGACGGGCATTCAGGTGCTGGACCGTTTGGTGGAGTCGGGCGAGCGCGATCCGGAGACGGGAAACCTCACGACCCTCTACTTTCAGGATGGGACCAGCCTCCAGGGAGATTTCTTCATCGACTGCACCGGCTTCTCCCGAACCGTGATCCAAAAGATCATGGGGGTGGAGTGGGTCCGCTACGGAGAGGTGCTTCCGGTGAACCGAGCCATGCCCTTCTGGTTGGAGCTGGAAGACGATCAGGAGCTGCCCACCTTCACGCACGCCTGGGCACAGAAGGCAGGCTGGATGTGGCAGATTCCGACTCAGGGCCGCATTGGGTGCGGGTACGTTTATTCCGACCAGCACCTTTCTGTGGATCAGGCCCAGGCGGAGATGGAGGAGGTGCTGGGACAAAAAATTGAGCCCCGCAAGGACATCCCGATTGACGCCGGACGCCTCGCGCAGGTCTGGGACCACAATGTGCTGGCGCTGGGGCTGTCTTCCAGCTTTCTGGAACCGCTGGAGGCGACTTCCATTCACGGAACTGTGGTCGCGCTGTTGCTGTTTGCGCAGCGGCACCTGGGCGCTTTGAATGATGCCGATCCGGCGGCACAGGACCGCTTCAATGCTGCCATTGCGCAGCAGGTCGATGACTTCCGGGACTTCATCAACCTGCACTACGTTTCGGAGCGGGACGACTCTCCGTTCTGGCGGGAAGTGGCTGCACAGTGCATCCAGCCTCACCTCCGGGAACGGCTGGCGCTCTGGCAGACCCGGATGCCCAGCGCTGCAGATTTTCAGAACGACCTGAACGGGCTGCCCCATGTTGAAGAACTGCTCCACTACCCGGTTTTGGACGGCCTGGGGCTTCTCAACCAGCAGGTCGCACAAGCAGAGATGAACCGGCAACCGCAACTCCGGGCCTTTGCCCGAGACACCGTGCAGCACCTCCATCAGCAGGCACAGACCGTTGCGGCACAGGCGCTTTCGCACCGGCAGTGGTTGCACTCGCTGGCTCCCGCGGCATAGCCTCAGAGGCGTCCGGGTTTTCGCAAATGATGCTCGATTTCACCTCATGAAGCGCGCGACTCTCAAAACCGTTGCTGAAGAGCTGGGGCTGTCGATTACCACGGTCTCCCGGGCGCTCAAGGATGGTCCGGAGGTCCGTCCAGAGACGATTGCTCGGGTCAAGGCGGCAGCCGGCTTGCTGGGCTACCGACCCCATCAGGGAGGGCTGTCGCTTCGGACGGGACGCACGCACACGATCTCGCTGATCCTCTCTCCGGAGCCGCAGAGTGCGTTTCCGGCAATGGGGTTCATGTTCTACTGCCAGGGCATCATCCGGGCGCTTGAAGCAACGCCCTACTCGCTGAGCGTTCAGCCCCGCCTGACGCATGAAGACCTGCTCAAGCCGATTCAGCGGATTGTCGAAGGTCGGCTTGCCGATGGGGTCATCATTGGACAAACCCGGGCTCAGGACCTGCGGGTGAAGTACCTGCTGGAGCAAAACTTCCCGTTTGTGACCTTCGGTCGAACCGAATTGTTCACGCCGCATCCCTCCTTTGACGTCCGCCACGAGCTGATCACCTACGAATCCTTCCAGCGTCTGTACCAACAGGGGCACCAACGGATTGCACTCATTAACCCTCCGGAGGGCCTGAACTACACCGGGTACCGCCTGATGGGCTACCGGCAGGCGTTGAAGGAGAATGGCCTCCCCTTTGATCCCGCCCTAGTGGTGGCCTCGGAGCTTTCGTTTGAGACTGGGCGGACGGTGTTTCGCCGGTTCCGGAGCTTGCCGAATCCACCTTCGGCGATCCTTTCGCCAGGGGTTTCCACAACCCTGGGCATTTTGGAGGAGATGCGAACCACCGGAATGCAGCTTTCCCGGGACCTGGACCTGATCGCCTTTGAAGGAACGAACTACCTGGAGTTCAACAATCCACGCATCAACGCCTATCACTCGTCTCTGGAACTTGCAGGGGAGCAGCTCTGTCGCCTGCTGCTGAAACGCCTTGAGGGCACACCGGCGGAAGAACTGCAGACCCTCCACACCCCGGAATTTCGCAAACGGTCGCTGTATGCCTGACCGGAGCCTGCGGCGTGGTTTCTTTGTGGAAACGCTGGCGGCGAAGGGAGCGTGAGGCCTGCAGGAGTCAGCACAGGGCCGGTTCAGGTCGACCCGAAGTTCTGGCCTTGGAACGGAGGAACGGCTCCGTTACAGGAAGCGCAGGCCCGTGCCGCGAAGAAATCGGAATCTTTATTTGACAGATCCCACGCTTTGCTGGAACATTTTTATGTCTCGCTATTGAGAACGTCCCGAGGCTAGGCCTCGTTTTTTTAATCCAAGGGAGAAATAGCATGAAACGGTTCATGACACTCTTTGCGTCCGCTCTGCTGGTCGCATCCCCTGCACTGGCAGGAAAACTGGTCATCAATGCCAACACTTCGGACCCGGCGCCGAAGCAGGCTTTTGAGAAGCTGGTTGCTGACTTTGAGAAGGAAAATCCGGATGTGGATGTGGAACTCAACATCTTTGACCATGAGGCCTACAAGACGGCGATCCGGAACTTCCTGCAGGCAGATCCGCCAGATGTGGTGACCTGGTTTGCCGGAAACCGCATGAAGTTCTTTGTGGACCAGGGCCTGTTTGAGGACGTCAGTGACGTCTGGCAGGACAACAACCTCTACAACGACATGGCCTCGACGTCCTCTGCCCTCAACGTGGGAGGAAAGCAGTATGGGGTGCCATACGCGTACTACCAGTGGGGGGTGTATTACCGCAAGGACATCTTTGCCAAGTACGGACTGGGGGAGCCCCGGACCTGGGCAGATTTCATGAACATCTGCGCGACCCTCAAGCAGAACGGCGTCACCCCGGTCACCATTGGCACCAAGTACCTCTGGACGGCAGCGGGCTGGTTTGACTTCCTCAACCTGCGGGTCAATGGCATGGACTTCCACATGGAGCTGATGGACGGCAAAGCGTCCTATGAGGATCCTCGCCTGGACCGGGTTTTTGAAATCTGGGGAGACATGGCCCGCAAGGGGTACTTCTTGGAGAACCATGCCACCTTCTCCTGGCAAGAAGCTCAGGCGCCGATGATCAACGGAGAGGCTGCAATGTACCTCATTGGGAACTTCATTGTGCCAAGCCTCGCGGATGCAGGAGTGGCGGATCAGACAGGGTACTTCCAGTTCCCGGTGATCAATGCTGACGTCCGGACCTATGAAGAGGCTCCGACCGACACCCTGCACATTCCGGCCAAGGCGAAGAACAAGGCCGACGCCAAGCGCTTCCTGGCCTTTGTGGCTCGTGCAGACGTCAACAACGAGGTAGCCACTTCCATCGGTAACCTGCCCCCGAACTCCAAAGCTCCGGAGCCCTCTGATCGCTTCCTCAAGATCGGCTTCAAGGTCCTGAGCGAGTCTGCTGGACTGGCTCAGTTCTATGACCGGGACACGACCCCGGAAATGGCCAAAGAGGGCATGAAGGGCTTCCAGGAGTTCATGGTGAAGCCAGAGCGGGAGAAGCAGATCCGCGCCCGCATCGACAAGGCGCGCCAGCGTATCTTCAAGTAAGCCTCATCCTCCTTGAGAACCGTTCTTGAGGAGGCTGCTTCGCAGGGGCTCTCCGGGGCCCCTGTCCCCACCGATCTTCCGAAGTGCGCCCCATGCAACTCAGCTTCTGGGAACGCAACCAATTGCGTCTTGCCCCCATTTTTTTCCTAGCGCCCGCCTTCCTCCTCTTTGTCATTTACGTCATTCACCCCATCCTCTCCAGCCTCTGGATCAGCTTCCATGAGTGGGACGGGTTTGGAGACATGACCTGGGTCGGGCTGTCGAACTACGTTGAGATGTATGACGACGAGCGCGTGATCACTGCGGTGCAGAACAACATCCTCTGGCTGCTCTTCTTCCTCCTAGCGCCTCCTCTGAGTCTGGGGCTGGCGTTGTTCCTGAACCAGAATCTGCTGGAACTCCGGGTCATCAAGTCCCTGTTCTTCTTTCCCTTTGTGGTCAGTGCCGTGGTGGTCGGACTGGTGTTTTCGTGGTTCTACAACCCCAAGTACGGACTGCTGGACCTCTTCCTCAAGGCCATTGGTGTTTCGCCGCTGGCGTTGCTGTCGAATGAGGACCTAGTGAGTTACGGCATCATTGCAGCCGCAATGTGGCCCCAGATTGCCTACTGCCTCATCCTTTACATCACCGGACTGGCCAGCCTCAACAAGGAGGTCATTGAAGCCGGGCGCATTGACGGCGCCAAGGGCTGGGCAATGTTCTGGAACGTGGTGCTGCCCCAGCTCCGGCCGGCGACCTTCATTGCGATTGTGGTGTCGGTGCTGGGAGCGCTGCGGAGCTTCGATTTGATTGCGATCATGACCCAGGGAGGGCCCTGGGGTAGCTCAACTGTGCTGGCGTATGAGATGGTAGAGCAGGCGATCTTCAACTACCGAATGGGATACGGTGCTGCACTGGCGACCATCCTGTTCCTGCTCTTGGACGTGTACATTGCCTGGTTCCTCATCCGGCTCTGGAAAAATGAAAAAGGGAGGCTCTAATGTTCCCCACGCCTCTGGAGCAAACCGCTCCCACCACGCGAGCCGGCTACCGAATTCTGCTGTACGTCCTGCTGGCCTTTTGGCTGCTGCCCCTGGTTGGGGTGCTGCTCACCTCGGCCCGGTCACTCGCAGACATCAACGCCGGAAACTACTGGGGCATTCCAGAAGAATGGGCTCTGGTGGAAAACTACACGCAGGTGTTTGCGACCACCCCGATGCTGCGTTACTTCATCAACAGCCTTGTCATTACCTTGCCGACGGTACTTGGCACCCTCGCGCTCAGTTCGCTGGCTGGGTACTCATTGGCGAAGCACCGCTTCCGGGGAAACTTTCTCGTCTTTGCCATGTTCATTGCCGGCAACTTTGTCCCCGCGCAGATTCTGATGATCCCGGTCCGGAACCTGACCCTGCAGCTCGGACTGTATGACACGAAGCTGGGGCTTATCCTCTTCCACACGGCCTTTCAGACGGGATTCTGTACGTTTTTCCTGAGGGGGTTCATCCGGGAGTTGCCACATGAACTGGTGGAAAGCGCCCGCATTGATGGCGCCTCGGAGCTTCGTGTTTACTGGAGCGTCATTCTGCCACTGGTCCGTCCGGCACTGGCGGCACTGGCCGTGCTGGAGTTTACCTTCATCTGGAACGATTACTTCTGGTCCCTGGTGCTGGTTCAGGGCGACCATGCCCGGCCGATCACACTCGGCATTCAGGCCCTCCGGGGGCAGTGGACGGCCTCGTGGCATCTGGTTTCAGCAGGGTCAATTATTGCAGCGCTTCCTCCTGTCCTCATGTTCTTCATGCTGCAAAAGCACTTCATCGCAGGACTCACCATGGGAGCCGTCAAGGAGTAGGGCTTCCATGCCCACTTTTTAGGAATGGCCCCTTGACCCCTTGCTGATGAACCGAGGGCGCCCGGCCAATTGATGATTTTTTTCGAATGATGCCATGATCTCTGCGTTATCTCCTGTCCGCTGGTGGGCGGCTCCTGAGTGCATTGGGGTGAACAACCTCCCGCCTCGGGCCCACCTCCTCCCGTATCCTGATGGTGCCTCGGCCCGAACCCGAGACCGCACCCAGACCCCGTGGGTGCAATCGCTGAACGGCACCTGGAACTTCCGTCTGCTTGAGCGTCCCGAATTTGTCATCCCGGAACTGCTGGGAGAAAGCCCCCCTCCAGGCGAGTGGGAGCCCCTGGAGGTTCCGGGAAACTGG
>CBFIGY010000008.1:0-100978 GCA_965662235.1 uncultured bacterium | reverse complement strand
ACCTTCGGTGTCCATCCCAAAAGTTCAATCGCTATCGTTTTTTCCGTTGCGTCATCCCTCAGGACCTCAAGGAGCCCTTTGGACGCAAGGAGTTCCAACTCTCTTTGAGAAACTCCTTCACAGCCGCCGCTAATTCTTCACCCGGAACAACCGGGCGTAAGGAAAGCGATTGAAGACCTCTTCAAAACGATTGGTGTCGTACTGCCCCAGCAGGAACATCTGATTGAAGTTTGAGGCAAAGACGTCTGCTTCCACCAGATAGACGTCTGAAAACTGCTGACGATTGGCCATGAGAATCTGAACGTAGTAGCCTTCTTGACGCCCAAAATCCTTGCGCCCGACCATTTCTCCGCTCATGACCTGAATCACCTCTTTCAGGGGAAATCGCCCGTTAATGGTTCCTTGATTGAGATCAATTTTTGCGTTTTCGCAGTTGATGATGTTGTTTTCAATGTTGGCACAGCGTAGGTGCTGAAATCCCTTTACCTGATTCCCTCCCTTGGCCAAATCCCAAGACCCAATGGAAGACAGTGCAGAGTACTTTCCGATCATGTCGGCGGTGTAGAGGATGTACACCGGATCTTCCGGCGGAGCCGTTGGGGCCATGACCGCTTGAAGCAGGGCTTCTGGAGACGTATTGCGATCGACTAAACCGCGGTTGCCTTCACTGCCGAGGAACTGAATGATGCGGTGCATTTCCTCCTGGCTACGGCCAATGAAGCTTTTGGCAATGAAGTAGGTTTTCGGGCTAAATTGACTTCCACCATCATGAAAAACGGCGCGCTGTGTGGCATCCGTCAGGGCATAACCAAAATCCCACCAAGTATAGAGCACCGCATTTTCAGGAGTTCGCTTCCGGACCTCCTCAAATGTTCCGTAAAGGGGCGTAGGGATCGACGGTCCAGGGACAAAACGAATAGCGGTGTTGCCCATCAAAGCCAAGCAGATGCCCAAGGTTCCTCCGTAGAGAATGCCATCTCGGAGCAAGGGATGCTGCCACCAAGCAGGCGAGGGGGAAGAGTCTGCAGCAGCCTTTGCCGCTTTTTTTGCCTTTTTGGTAGTTTCAGGGGACGTGTTCTTCTGCATCAACCCTTCCCAGATGATCTGGATGCCAATGGTCAGCAAGAACCCTAGGCCGACTCCAATAAAGGGCGCAAGGAACATTAAGAAACGCCGGGCGCTTTGGAAGCCGAGCAGCCCCAGCAGCAGCATAGGCAACAGAGGGACGGCTTGCTTCCAGCGAAACACCGCCAGCCCCGCAAACGCCAGCAGTCCCATCCAGCCCAACGTTCCACTGTTGAGGATCCCGGGCAACACATCCCCAAGGGGAATGCGCTCAGCCTCTGAAATGGTGGTCATGACATTTGGGAACGTCGCTGGAGTGCCCGAGGTGTTGTCCTGTACCGCGTACGGATCCACTGCCTCAATCTTGAAGTAGCGGCTCAGAAAGCTTTCAACGGAGCCAGCACCAGCGACAAACGTACTGGGGCCTGCTAGAAAAACGAAGAGGAAGCTACTGAGTAGGATCCAGCGAGGGGAAACTTTGTAAAGGGCCTGACTGAGCAGCAGCACTCCGAAAAATGCGAGCGTGAATCCTGGTTTGCCATACCACCACTGAAACGCCCACAGTGTCACTCCAGCCAAAGCCGCAAAGCCCAGAATCGCCTTGACGGAACGGGATCGCGCACTGAGGAGAATCCAGACAGCGGCCAGCGCGGGAAAGAACAGGTTGAGCATGTCGGTGTCAATCCTCCCAATGGAGGAGCGCATCAGGTACTCCGCACAGAAGGTCCCTACAAATCCACCGATGAGTCCTCCGGCAGGAACCCCCATGAGGTAGAAGTAGTAACCGAGCGGTAAGATGAACAGGCTCGCAAGAATCGGAATGAGGAGGGTGCCTGTCAGGTAGTAGTTGTTGCCAAAGAAAGGCGCAAACTGGGCCACAAGCCAGCTGAGGAGCGGTGGGGTAGGAGCCTCTGCTTCGGCACGATCGGTCTCGGGCAGCTGAAGTGCTTCCGGAAGGGCCTTGAAATCTTCTTTGTAATCGGGGTAGTACCGGAGCTCATCCACGCCGTAAATGCCCTCGTTGTACTCCCGGGCCCAACGCAGCCAGTAAGGGGCATCCAGAGTTGTCATCATCGGGCGTTCCCCCACAAAGTAAGCCCCTGGGTTCTGCTTCCAGGTTTCAAATTGCTGGAACCGGACGGTCGCCGACCAAGCAAAGAGTCCGAACAGGACCAGCAAAAACAGCCAGAGGTTGGCGCGGGGGGTCTGAAGAAAACGAGTGAAGCCTGAGGACTGTTTCATGAGGGGAGAACTCTGAGGATCGCGATGACGACACGTGTTTGGGTAGCATTGAAAAACACTACCTTAGCACTCCCCAGCACTCAGAGAAAGCCCTGAACCTGATTTGAAAACTGGTTTGTGGAAGGAGGAAAAAAACGGAAGGCAGGGCGACCCTCCGAAGAGAGCCGCAGAAAGGCGTTACTGAATGAGGTAAACCTTGGCACTCATGCCCGCCCGGAGCTTCAGCTCTGGATTCGGAGCCTTCAGGTACACCGGGAACCGGTTGGTCTGTGGGTTGGAGGCCCAGCTGATGCGGTCAAGGCTTCCGCTGAACGTTTCCCCAGGGGCGCTAGGAGTGGTGAAGACCACTTCCTGACCAATTTTTAGGTTGGGGATGTCTTCCTCCTCAACCTCAACCACGACTTCAACCTCGTCAATGTTGATGATCTCAAACAGAACGGATCCGGACCCGACGACTTCTCCCACCTCAACATTCCGGCGGTTCACGATGCCGCTGATGGTCGACTTGAGGTAGGTGTCTTCGAGGGCAATCTTTGCGTTCTCCAGCGCAATGCGGCTCCGGTCGTACTGAAGCTTGATCGCATCCAGCTGCGACCGAGTCGAGGTTCCTTGATTGAAGAGCGTCTCTTCATCACGCAGGCGACGTTCCACGTCTTTGAGGCTCGTTTCCAGGTCCTTGACGCTGTTTTGGATGGAGTCGTTCTTGATCGTCAGCAGCAGGTCGCTCTTCTCCACACGGTCATTTTCCTTGACCTCAATCGCCACAACGCGACCTCCTCCGGTCGGCTGAACCCTCAGCGTTTCAGAAGGCTGAATCATGCCTGGCAGAGAAATCTGGGTCCGGAGGCCTCCGGTTTGAGCCCAAACAGCACTGGGCATCCAAGCGGCAACCAGTCCGGTCAGGCCGAGGATGAGAAGGGATGCACGTTTCATTGAAACTCCTTGCTTCAAAAAGGTTGGGTCAAGACGCCAGCTCGGCCTGAGGCGCGGTGGAACCTGCCGTCAGCGGTTGGCGCAGTAGCTCTGTCAGCAGAGCCTGAGCGGGGTGCTTGGGACGAAAACCGTCAAAACGTTTGACCTGGCTCCGGCATGAAAAACCGGTGGCAACCAGTCCCAGTCGACGGGGACCATCCGGAGGAACCTGCAGGTGCCAGCTTTGGTGATAAATGGTGCGGGACGTTTCTAGGTGCTCGGTTTCATGGCCGTAGGTACCCGCCATGCCGCAACATCCTACTGGGAGCAGCTTCAGCTCGGTGCCCATGAGGGCAAAAACTCGCTTCCACTGTTCCTGAGACGCCAGCGCTCCCGTTTTTTCCATGCAGTGTCCCAGCAGCTGAAAAGCCGGTTGCGTCTCAAGGGCACGGGCACGGAGGCGTTTCGGCTGCTTCAGCAGCAGCTCCTGAGGGAGCAACACCTCAAAGTCTAGGTTCCGTTGCCCTAAAATCTTGGGATACTCATCACGGTACGTCAGGACCACACTCGGGTCAATCCCAAAGAGGGGCACGCCAGTGGCTGCATACGGTTCCAGAAACGTCACATTGCGACGAGCCACCTTGCGGAAGGCCTCCAAGAAACCTTTGACATGCAGGGGTTTTCCATTCGGAATAAACGGCAGCGCCCACACACGATAACCCAGTTGCTGAAGCAAGGCGCAGGTGTCAGCCACCACATGCGCTTCATAAAACGCCGTAAAGGCGTCCTGCACCAACACCACCGAACGTTTCTGCTCGTCCGGATTCAAAGCATGGAGCTGGTTCGGAGAGTGGAGCATCTCAATTCCCAGTTGCTCCAGCGCATCCGGAAGCGGCTCGGTGCTGAATTCCGGAACGTCCGTCAGTCCGACCAGGTTCCGGAGGGCCCACTGGTTGAGCCCCAGCCCCAGAAAGCGGTTGGCCAGGCGCGGGGCTTTCGTCATCCACACCCCAGTCCACTCGGTGGAACCCACCACGTAATCCTTCAGCGGACGCAGGTAGCGGCTGTAGTAAAGCGACAGAAACTTGGAGCGGAACTCCGGCACATCCACGTGGATGGGACACTGAGTCGCGCACGCCTTGCACGCCAAACAGCCGTTCATGGCATCATGGACTTCATGGGAAAAATCCGCCTCTCCACGCCACTTCTGGACCGTGTTCCAGGCCTTCGTCGCCCACGCCTGAACAGCGCCAGGGCTGGACGCCTCTGGAGACTGAGAAAGCTGCCGGAGCCATTCGCGCATCAGACCGGCCCGTCCCTTCGGTGTGTGACGCCGGTCCCGGGTCGCTTTCCAGGAAGGGCACATCACCGAGCTGGGAGCATAGTTGAAGCACAGCCCGTTGCCGTTGCACGTCACCGCTGACTCAAATTCCTTGCGCAACTCCGGAAGAATCTGGCGGTCCTGCTCGCCTCGCAAAGGAGCCTCGACCTGAACCGGCTGGGCCTCGCTTCCCAGCGGAGTGACAATCTTCCCGGGATTGAAGCGGTTGTGCGGGTCAAAGGCAGCCTTGATCCGCCGGAGTTCTTGGTAAAGCTCGGGTCCAAAAAAAGCCTCGGTGTACTCGCTGCGGAAGCCGCGGCCATGCTCCGCCCACATGACTCCTCCGTACTTACGAACCAGCGCCACCACAGCATCCGAAAGCTCCCGAATCCACTTCTGCTCCTGAGGATCCTTCAGGTTCAGAGCCGGGCGGACGTGCATGCAGCCCACATCGACATGCCCAAACATGGCGTATTCCAGCCCATACTGCTCAAGGAGGGCCCGGAATTCGCGAATGTAGGCGGCCAGGTGCTCCGGAGGCACTGCGGTGTCTTCCAAAAACGGAATGGGCCGCCGCTCGCCCTTCATGTTCCCCAAAAGGCCAACGCCTTTTTTCCGGAGGTTCCACAGCGCCGCAATTTCAGACGACTCATGGGTTCGGAAGAATCCTGTTGCCTGCCCATTTTCAGTCCGGTGAGCGTCAATGACCTGACAGAGCGTGTCCACCTTTTGGGCAACCGCTTCAGCTGTGGCGCCAGAGAACTCCACTAGGTTCACCGTTCGGGTGGGACGTCCGGGCTCATCGGTCAGAAAGTCTGCCACCTGGTGCCAGATTTCATCTCCTCGCGCAAGCGTGAGGATCTTTTCATCAATGGTTTCAATGGCTGTTGGATCAGATTGCACCAGAACTTCGGCGGCACTCAGCGCATCATCAAAGGATTCGTACTTGATGACCAGCAGCTCCTTTGCCTTGGGGAGCGGCGTGAGCTTCAGCTTCGCTTCCGTCACCACTGCTAGGGTGCCTTCGGAGCCAGCCAACAGGTAGTTCAGATCAAACCGCCCGTGGTCGTTTTTCCGAACCTTGCCCAGGTTGTAACCGGTCATGAAGCGGCTCAGCTTGGGAAGCACGGTTTCAATCACGTCCGCTTTTTCCGTAACCACTTGGTCAACGGTCTCGTAAATACTTCCTAGGAGCCCCTGTTGCTGTTTCTTTTCCTGCAGTTGCGGCTCCTCCAAGCGGGAGGATTCCAGCACGGTCCCGTCTGAAAGCACGCACTGAAGCTCAAGCACATGATCGCTGGTCCGTCCGTAAACCCGTGACCCCTTGCCACAGGCATCGGTGTTGATCATCCCTCCCAGGGTTGCGCGGTTGCTCGGCGAGAGGTTGGGGGCAAAGAAAACCTGGTCCGGAAGCAATTGCTCATTGAGCTGATCCAGAACCACCCCCGGCTGCACCCGGACCCAGCCTTCTTCAAGGTTGATCTCGAGGATCTGATTCAGGTGCCGCGAGCAATCGAGCACCACGCCTTCGCTGAGGGACTGTCCGTTGGTCCCGGTTCCTCCGCCACGCGCCGTAATGGACAGGTGCTGAAAGCGCGCCTCTGACGCTACCTTCAGGGTCAGCTGAATGTCTGCTGAGTGCTTGGGATAGATGACGGCCTGCGGGAGAATTTGATAGATGCTGTTGTCGGTGGCAGTGATCAGGCGAGTCCCAAAGTCGTCTTGCAGCTCCCCGGCAAATCCGGACCGGCGGAGGGTTTCCAAGAAGTCACGGGTGGTGCTACGGGCGACGGGCGCCGAGGACAGTCGGGGGATCATAAAACGAACTGTGGGGAATCAGAAAGAGACCCTAATGAGCTTAGGGAGGTCCGAAAAGAAGAGCATCTCAGGGCTGTTGCGCTTTGTATCGTTTTGAATCGCAACAGCGGCTAGTCCCGGAACTGTGGCGGACGCTGCTGCTGGAGCGCCTCTAGGGCCCGATCGAGGTCCTCGGAAAACAGCAGGGCAGCGTTCCGGAGCGCGATGTGCTGCAGCCCCTCCGGAACCGAGTGATCCCGTGAAAAGACCAGCGCCTCCTTGGTGCTGTGCATCGCCAGAGGGGACTTCTCGGCCAGCTTACGGGCCTGCGCCTCTGCTGCAGCATACAACGCACCCGGATCCGCCAGCAAACGATTGACAAGCCCCCAGCGCTCGGCTTCAACGCCACTGAAGGGTTCTGCGCTGTAGGCCAGCTCTCGGACCCGTCCCTGCGGCATGAGGTGCAGCAGACGCTGCAATGAGCCAATGTCGGCAGCAATGGCAAGGTCGATTTCCTTGATCTGAAACTGTGCGTCCGGGGTGGCGTAGACAAAGTCGCAGGCGGCAACGAGGTCCAGCCCAGCGCCTACACAGCTTCCGTGGACCGCAGCCAGCACCGGTTTGGGGCAGCGCTCAATTTCGGTAAAGGCCTGCTGCAGTTGCTGGATCTTGAGGAACAACTGCTCCCGTTGGCGGCCTGGGCAGCTTTCTTGACGCAGGGCCCCGATTTCTGCCAGCAGGGAAAAATCGATTCCTGCACAGAAGTGCTTGCCCGCCCCGGTCAAGACGCAGGCCCGGACGCTGGCATCTGCCGCCAACTCCCGGAAGGTCTGACCCAGTGCCGACCAAAGCGCCCCATTGAGCGCGTTGGCCTTTTGAGGACGATTGAGGGTGACCCAGGCAACTTGGTCCCGTCGGCTCACCTGCAACGCTTCCGTGCTCATTACCATCCTTCCATCAATTGAGTCTCCCAGTCCGTCCACAGACGGGCCTGCTGGTAGGCTTCCGGAAGCGCGGCTCGGGCCTGTTTCCAGTAGGCGTGGGCTCGTTGCTTGAGGGGATTCCGAATCGCAGGCTCCTGCAGACGAGCCATCAACTCATCGTCGCGTTGGGCGGTTTGCTGAATGTCTCCGAGCAGCCCCTGTGTTTCGCGTTGGGCGTGCTGAGAGAGCGTCAGCAGAGGCAACAGCAGGTCCTGGCGTTGAATGCGGTTCCGGAGTCGTTCCGCCTGCTCACAGTGCCGGACTTCACGTCGAATCCGCAGGGCCAGCCCCAGCCACTCGCCAAAGGCTTCCCAGCGTGGCCACTCTGCTTCTGGAGCCTGAGCGGCAATGGCACCCATCTTAGCCGCCGCCGCAAACAGGGAGGCGAACTTGTTCCGGACCACATCCTCCCAGTCCTGTGGCGTGGCCTCCAACCAATCCTGAGACAGCTCCTGAATTTGTCCCCGGGAAATACGCTGAGTCGCTTCTGAGATGGTCTCCAGCAGGTCTAGGTCCCCCAGTTGCGTCAACGCGTGGAAGGAAATCGACAGCAGGTAATCCCCGAGCAGGATGCTGGTTTCGGTGCTGCGGAAGTCGAGCTCCAGGCGCTTCCGGCGGGAGGATGTTGCTTCCCGGACCCGGTGGTGCAGGCCGGTGGCGCAGCTGAGGTACTCCAGCACAGCAGCTAGGTCAAAACGCCAATCAGCGGCTCCGCCCAGAAGCTCATAAGAACGCAACAGGGTCGCAGTCCGCAGGGGCTCATGCTGCCGTAAGAAAATCAGGCGAGCCGAATCCGGGACAATCGGCAGGTCGTCCCCCAGGTGCCGAATCAGAGCGGCCTCGGTCGCTGACTGCTCGGAAACGGTCAGGAAGGGAGCTGCAGGCGCTGGGCTAGGAGAGGCGGGGGGTACGTTCATGAAAGAGGGTCCATTGCAAAAGCCACAGGCTCTTTAGAGGAGCGGAGGATTGACGAGATGGTGAATTTCCAGCACCAAAGACGCCAGAATCAGTAGAAAGCCCACAATGGGCCAGATGGTCACCCAGCGTCGACTGGTTAGGTGCAACTGCAGGTTGATGAGCAAGAGCGCGTACACCATCCAGCTCACCAGAGAAAGCACCAGCCGTACCGAGGCTTCCCCCGACCGGACGCTGCCTCCGAGGATGGCTCCGAGGATGAGGCCAATGCTGAGGCTCGCAAAGCCCAGACGGGTTGCTTGGTGGCTCATGCGCTCTAGGGAACCCAGGGACGGGAAACGCTTCTGAAACAGCAGAGCAATCTTGGACTTGAGCAGGTGTTCCTGATAGAGCACTAAGATGCTGGCCACACAGGCGCCTCCGAACAGGACGTACCCCGCAATGAAGCCGACAATGTGAATGATCAGAAAGGCATGGTGCGGCCAGGATTCTTCCTCAAGGATCCCCAACCCCGGTAGGTGGTACTGCGACACCGCGACCGACACTCCGAGCAGGAGCACCGCGAACACCCGGACGATTGCCTGCATCATCGACTGCCGACGGGTTGCGCCAGAGAGGATCAACCCGGTGACCGCACCCCAGGCGGTCAGATTCAGCAGGTCCGGAACCAATGTGTGTGGCCAGCTTGCAAGGATGGCCAGCCCGTATCCCAGCAGCAACGTGTGCAGCCCCCAGGCGCCCAGCAGTCCGCGCGCGCCAAGCACTTCCTGCAGGTGCGGGCTGTTCCGGCTCAAGGTCGCCCCCCAGCTGATGAGGTAGAGGCTGAGGCTCAGCCAGATTCCAAGTTCCCACCAGGGGCTCATGTGGCCTCCGTTACACCAGCGCCGGACGGACTTCGAGGGCTCGGAACTGTATCGTCTGCTCCTGACAGGTCCGCCCATAGATCTGGGGAGACACAATCAGGTCAACGGGTCCTTGCACCGAAGAGAGCCAGTTGGCTCGGTTCCACGCCACACACTCAATCTGCCGTGCTCCCTGTACCCAGAATTTCAGGTGCTGGCGCCCAAACACCTTGGACCGCTCCACATGCGCATGCCGGACGCCAAACACGGGCTCCGGATTGTCCATGCCAAAGGGAGAGAAGGCCAGAAGTCCTTGTGCTAGGTCACTGTTGAACTCATCCGGACGCAGCCACGCATCGACCTGCAGTCCGTCTGCAGGATTGGCCGCGCCAGGCTCTTCGACTTCCTCCACCATCTGGGTCAGGCGTTCGCGGAAGGACTCCAGGTTGTCGCAAAACAGGCTCACTCCTGCAGCAGCTGGATGTCCACCAAATTTTTCCAGCAGGTCCGCAAAATTGGAGAGCAGCTCACAGAGGTCGAGGTTTCCGGAAACACGAGCCGAGCCCACAGCAAGGGGGTGATCGGCATCTTCTGCCGTTAAGGGCGAGAGCGTCAGGGCAAAGGTTGTTTTTTGAAACGTGTGGGCGGCCCGTGCGGCAATGGACCCCATGACTCCGGGGTGCCAGCTTGGATCCATCAGCACCAGCGCCGGACTCTCTGCCTGTAGCATGGCCTGGTCCATGGCGCTTCGCCAGACCTCCTGCTCCACATTTTGCCGCTCACGGTTGAGGGTGAGGAGCATTTGTGCATAACGCCGAGCTTCCGTCAGCGAGTGGGACAGCAACAGCTTGGCAGCCAACGCCGGGTTGTCCATGCGTCCCACGGAGTTGATCTTCGGGACCATCTTGTGACTGAGCACCGACGGCGTCACCGAGCCTCGGACCCCACAGGCCTGCGCCAACGCCTGCATGCCCGGACGCAGGCAAGGGTTCATCAGCTTGAGCCCTTCTTTCACTAGGTAGCGGTTTTCGTCCAGCAGCGGCATCCGATCAGCAACCGTGGCAAAGGCAACCAGGTCGAGGTCCCGGTCTAGCTCTGGGCGCAGGTACCCGCTGGTTTGCCAGTAGTCGTCCTCATCAAGGCTCTGGCAGAGGGCCTGCGCCAACTTGAAGGCCACTCCGGTTCCAGAAAGTCCTTTGAAGGGATAGGGGCAACCCGACTGGATCGGATTGACGAAGGCAACGCACTCCGGGAGCTGCTCGCCGTGTCGGTGGTGATCCGTGATGATCAGGTCAATGCCGAGTTGTTGGGCAACCTTTGACTCTTCGACAGCCGTGGAACCGTTGTCCACGGTCACAATCAGGGTGGTTCCTCGTTCCTGAAAGCGACGGAGCACGGGTTCCGAGAGTCCATAGCCACAGGTGAAGCGGTCGGGAATGAAGTAGTGCACCCGCATCCCAATGCGCTTGAACAGCCGGTACAGCAGGACCGACCCCGCAGTGCCATCGGCATCATAGTCGCCATACACCACCACGCTCTCGTGACGCGCCATGGCCTGCTCCAAGCGACGGACGGCTGCGCCCATGCCCTTCATCAGGTTGGGGTCGTGGCACTGCTCCACCTTTGGGTAGAGGAATTCCCACGCTGCCAGCGGGTCCGTAAACTGACGCTGCACCAGAAGCTGCGCCAGCACGAGCGGGAGGCTCATTTCATGGCTCAGATGCTGAGCGGCTTGCTGTTCTTCAGCGCGGATGCTTCGGAATGGAAAGCCTTGAGGAAACACAGGAGCCGTTCAGGGAAAATTTTCGAAAAAAACCAGCCTCTATCTTAGCGAGGGGCGGGTACAGGGTCAAGCAGCCCCCTGATGGGGTCAACCGCGATCCAGTCGCAAGTTTCACGCCCCCACAGGTCCGGGAGCCGTGCTTCTAGGAGAGAAAAACACAATGATTCTCATGAAGAAATTCATCTTTCTCGTGATTTTTCCTTGCAAATGGGCCATACTTTTCTGTTTTAGAGAATCCCTGCACCCTTGCCTTCAGGAGTTCATGGCGAAGAAGCAGAAGCCCAAAAAAGCCGGAATGGTTCGGCGTAAGCAACAAAAGCAGCACCAGAAAAACGTACAGCGCCGCAAGAACCGTCTCAAGCGCCCTGCCAGCATCAACAGTCCCAAGCAGCTAGAAAAGCTCCTTGGCACCCTCCCATTGCTGGCCTTTGACCCGGCGCTGGATGACCTCCGCATGGACGTTGAGGCCTTCAAGGAGCATCATGAGAAACTCGCCTCGGCTCAGAAGATCGGTGCCCTAACGGATCCCCTGATCTTTGGCAAACTGATTGATGAGGCGTTTCTCCAGAAGCTCACCGACCGCTTGAACGAGATGGAAGAGGATGCCTCCCCGACCTCTGCGCGGGGCATGCTGATCCGGGCCACCCTGCACCAGCTGGAAAACAGCGCTGAGATTCCTCACCTGGCCAACCCGCTTCTGGTGGCCATCTTCCTGCGGACCCGAGCCGACGGACTGGGCGAGCCCCTGGAGCGTGACGGCATTCAGCAGGCCATGGATGAGTTTGAAGAGCGCAATGCCGAATTCCTGGACCACGCCAGTGAGCATCCGGAACTCCTCAAAACCCTTGGGAACTTCGACACGTCGGAGGATTCTGAAGACGCAACCTCTGAGGAAGAAGCGGAGCTGCCCACCCTCGTTGAGCGTGACCCTGCTGTCGATTTGGAGACGCTGGAAGCCTTCTGGGAGCAGTTGCAGACCGAGTCAGAGGAAGAGCGTGAGCGGGTGGAGGAAGACCTGGAGCTGTTCTTGGACGACTTTGCCCCACCGGCTTCTGCTGAGTGGACTCCTGAGCTGATCGAGTCCTTCATGTCAGATTGGTTCCTGCAAAACGCCAATCCTCTGGAAGAGGACCTGGACAGCATGAAGGGGTCGTTGGCCCGCTTCCTTGAGTTTTTGGTGACCCGTGGGGCGGCTCCAGAGAGCCTCCGCGACGTCATTTTGCCCCGCCTGGCGGATCCGGAACACTACCGGGATGCCTTGAAAAGCTGAACCTCCAATTCGGGAGAGCCTATGCGTATCGCAAGCTGGACCGTCTTTGCCCTCCTTGTCGGCCTGTTTGTCGGATGCAGTTCTGCTCCGGGACCTCGGCAACAATCGGGTGTGCTGGACACGCCTGAGCACCATGTTGCCAAGGGACTGAACCAGCTGGATGCCAACCGCTGGCGCGAAGCCGGCCGGAGCTTTGACCTCGCCCTGCAACTTCAGAAGGACCACCCGGAGGCGCTTTCCGGAAAAGCGCTTGTGGTGGCCCACGATGCCTCAGAGCCCGGCCGCTCCGCAGAGCGGCAGCAGGACCTCCGGGAGCAAGCGCGTGAGCTTCAGGAGCAAGCGCAGGAACAAGCGGAGCTTCCCAAAACGGCACTGCGGGTGTGGGTCAACCAGATCTGGTTGGAAGCCTTGCTGCAAGAAGACGACTGGCTTCCGGAAGCAAAGCAGGCCTATGCTCAGACCCAGGAAATCCTTCTGGAAAATCCCAATCTCCGCAGCCTGCAGGCCGAACCACACTACCGCATGGCCCTGGCAGCTCAAACCGCGTTGGAGTTTGGTCAGGCCTCTGAGCAGTTCCGGAAGGTCCTTTCCCTCAACCTGGGCTACACCCGCGAGGCGGATCAGGCCTTGGCTCGTCTGAACGACATCGTCCGCGCCCAACCCGGAAGCCGACACGGTAAGGCCGTTGCCCTTGCCGAACAGCTCAGCCGAGCTGATCTGGCAGCGCTGCTCGTGGAGGAATTCCGGCTCGGAGAGCTTTATGAACGGTCACAGGTCGCCCGGACTCCCAGCTACTCCGGTCCGAAGCAACAAGATGCCTCCGGGAGTCAGCTGAACCTCAATGCCCCGGCTTCAGACCTTTCCGGACATCCGCTTCAGGCAGATGTGGAAGAGGTGCTTACCTTGGGCGTCCGTGGCCTCGAGGTCAACCCGCAGAAGCTCTTTCTGCCCGATGATGCCATCACTCGCGCCGAGTTTGCCCTGGTGCTGGAAGACATCCTCATCAAGGTCCTGCAGGACCGCTCGCTGTCAGCCCGCTTCGTGGGGTCTGCTTCCCCATGGAACGATGTCCGCTCCGACGCCTATTACTACAATGCTGCTCGGACGGTGGTCGATCGTGGACTGCTCACTCCACAAAATGCCCTGCGTGGCACCTTTGGCCCAGAGGCTTCGGTCACTGGCGCTGAAGCGTTGCTCGGTTTGCGCAAGCTCAAGGACGAACTGAATGGCTATGTCCGCTCCCGAAGCTGAGTCCGTTCACGTCCTGGTGCTCGACGATGAACGTAGCATCCGTTGGGTTCTGGAAAAGGCTCTTGAGCAAAAAGGCCTCCGGGTGCATGCGGCCCGAGACGTCCCGGAAGCCCGAGACCTCCTCCAGCGTTTTCCCATTCAGCTGGCACTGGTGGACATCAACCTGCCCGGGGTCGATGGCATCTCCTTCACCCGAGAAATCACGGCGCGCCCTCAGCCTTTGGCCGTTATTGTGATGACGGGGCAGAGCACCATGTTTCACACCATTGAGGCCATGAAGGCCGGGGCCTTCGATTACGTCTCCAAGCCGTTCAACCTCACCGAAGTCGAAGCCCTGGTGGATCAGGGGCTTGACCTCGTCCGGAACGCTGTTCCGGCGGCGGAGGGTGCAGAACCGGCAGCGCTGCGTCAAGAAGGCGACCTGCTGGTGGGCAACAGCGCACAGATGCGTGAGGTGTACAAGGCCATTGGTCGCGTGGCTCCAACCGACCTGACCGCGCTGATTCAAGGCGAGAGTGGCACCGGCAAGGAGCTCGTCGCCCGTTCCATTCACCAGCACTCCTCCCGGGCCAACCAACCGTTTGTTGCCATCAACTGCGCAGCGATTCCCTCGGAGCTGCTGGAGTCCGAGCTGTTTGGGCACGAAAAAGGGGCCTTCACCGGGGCACAGGACCGCAAGCGTGGAAAGCTGGAGATGGCAAGTCGCGGGACCCTGTTTTTGGATGAAATCGGTGACATGCCGATCAAGCTGCAGAGCAAGCTTCTCCGGGTGCTGCAGGAGCGTAGCTTTGAACGCATTGGCGGACACGAGCTGATCCACACGGACATGCGAGTCATCGCGGCCACCCACCGGGACCTTTCACAGCTCATTGAGGCAGAACAGTTCCGGTCGGACCTCTACTACCGCCTCAACGTCTTTCCCATCCGGGTGGCTCCGTTGCGGGAGCGACGTGAGGACATCCCGGCACTGGTGGAGCACTTCCTGCGCAAGGGAAGCCGCGAGATGGCGGTGAGCCGCAAGACGGTTTCCAGCGAAACCATGAATGCGCTCAAGGGCTACATCTGGCCCGGTAACGTCCGAGAACTGGAAAACGTGACGAAGAGCCTGATGATCACCAGTGTCACCGATGTGATCACGGCCAGCAGCTTGCCCCGGCACCTGTTGCAGCAACCAGAGACGCCAAACGCCGAAGAAGCCCTGGAGCCGCTGGTGGAGCAACGCCTGCAGAACCTTGTCCGGGACTGCCTAGAGCGCGGACAGGAAGACCTCATGGATTTTGTCATGCATCAGGTGGAGCGTCCCCTCCTGAAAACGCTGCTGGAGCAAATGAACTGGAACCAGCAACGTGCGGCTCGGGTGCTGGGCATCAACCGCAACACGCTCCGGAAACGCCTGGAGATGCTGGGCATCAGCCGCGACCGTAACGGAAAATCATGAATCAACTCAACGAGGTCTTTGCGACCATCCAGGAACGTCAGGCTCATGGCACTCCGGACTCGTCCTATGTCGCCAAACTGCTTGCTCGTGGAGTAGACAGCATTTTGAAAAAAGTTGGCGAGGAAGCCACAGAAGTCCTCCTCGCTGCCAAAGGTGGAGATCGGCACGAACAGGTTCACGAAATTGCCGACCTCCTGTTTCACGTTCTGGTGCTCATGGCGCATCAGGGCCTTTCACCTGAAGAGATTGACGCTGAGCTGCTGCGACGCCACGGAAAGTCGGGGTTGCAGGAAAAAGCAGAACGGGCTCAGGCTCAATAACTCTTCACACCTCCGAACACTCGCCTGGAAAACCAATGGCTGCTTCCGAAACCGCTCCCGCCCTCTCCTCCAAACAGACAACCCTCTTTCAACCGGTCTCGGTCCTCAACATCGCGATGCCCAACCGCATCATGGCGACCCCGAGCATTGAAAACCAGGCTGACACCGATGGCACCGTCACGCCGGCGCTGATCCGGCACTACACAGGACTGGCGCAAGACGGAGTGGGGACCATCATTGTGGAATCGGCGTATGTCGCCCGTCAGGGACGCGGACATGCCACCCAGTTGGGCATCTCGGAAGAGGAGCACCTTGAGGGGCTGGCCAAGCTGGTCACCTCTGTCAAAAAGGAAGGCAGCGCCATTGGCATTCGCTTGTCTCACGCCGGAGCCAAGACCTCTGAAGAAGTCTGCGGCGAGACGCCGGTGGGCCCGTCGATTCTCAACTTTGGCCGGGACTTTGACGTCAGCCGAGAGTTTGACCAGGACGACTGCGAGGAAATCATTCTGCACTTTGTTCATGCCGCAGAGCGTGCTCAGGAGGTGGGGATGGACTTCATTCAGATCAACGGCGGTGACCAGCAGCTCCTGGACCAGTGCCTTTCCCTGAAGTTCAACGGACGGGATGATGAGTACGGCCCCGGAGACATCGAATCTCGCCTGCGCCTGGGGCTCGACATCGTCCGGGCCATCCGGCAACGGGAGTCGGTAAAGATCCCCCTAGGGTACTACTTCACCATCATGGACAAGATTGAAGATGGCTTTACCCCGGAAGAGCTGCAGGACCTCTTTCAGTTGTTAGAAAACGCCGGGGTGGACCTCTTTCACCCGCTGGCCATTCATGCCATGAACCGTTGCTTTGATGGCGAACAGTGCATGCTGCAGTGGGCCGGAAAGTTTACCGACCGTCCGCTGATCTCCGAAGGCAACATCAAATCGCCCCAAATCCTACAGGAATCGGCGGCGCTGGATCTGGCCGAGTGGTATGCGCTGGAGCGGGGGATGTTCACCCGTCCGCAGTGGTACAGCTTTCTCAAGCGAAAGCTCACTCCTCCGAAAAACTGAACCCTTCGCCTTCTCTTTTTTGTACAAGGATCCTCATGAAGAAGCCTCTCCTGAATGTGGTCATTGCTGGACTGGGCACCGTTGGAAGCGGCGTTGCTGCTGTTCTGGAAAAGCATGGGGCCCATGGCTCCCCCGTCCGCGTGGTCGGCGTTTTGGAAAAGAATCCCAACAGCCCCACTGCCGCCCCTTGGTTCGAACGCCACCCGGAGTGGTTTCAGCGCGAGCGGGACGAGGTGCTGGCGGATCCGGAAGTCCATGCAATCGTCGAAACGGTGGGAGGCCAGACCTTTGCGAAGGACCTCATCTTGGGTGCCCTGCAGGCGGGGAAGCATGTGGTGACCGCCAACAAGGACCTCATTGCCACCCATGGTCCGGAACTACTCGAAGCCGCCCGAACTCAGGAGCAGTACCTGCTGTTTGAAGCTGCAGTGGCCGGGGCCATTCCGGTGCTGCGACTGCTTCAGGACTACCTGCAGGTGCAGGATGTGGAACGCGTCCAGGGCATTCTCAACGGCACCAGCAACTACATCCTCAGCAAGATGGAAACCGACAAGCTTTCCTTTGCTGAAGCCCTTCAGGAAGCCCAGGACCTCGGGTTTGCCGAACAGGATCCCACCAACGACATTGCCGGATACGACGCCCGTTACAAGCTGGTGATCCTCACCTACCTCATCACCGGGCACTGGCTGTCTCCGGAGCAGATTCCGCTTGAAGGCATTGCACACCTCGACCTAGCGGACTTTGAGTATGCAGAACGCATGGGCCGACGCATCAAGCTGATTGCCTCCATGGAACGTGGTCCCAACGGCGTCTCGGTGCACGTGCTGCCGATGATGCTTCCGGTGGAAGCCCCCATGGCCAACATCCACGGCTCCACCAACGTGGTCTCGCTACAGGGAACCTTTTCGGAAGACATCACCCTCGTGGGCAAAGGAGCCGGAAGCCTGCCGACTGCCTCTGCCATTGTCGCTGACCTCAACAAACTCACGCGCCCCTTCTTTTCGAACCTCCCGGAAGCCTCAGCGCACTTCACGCTTCTGCCCTTTGCCGAACAGCCCTTCCGGCACACGCTGCGTTTTGAAGTGTGGGACTCCCCCGGAATCTTCGGACGCATCGGACAGGTGCTTGCCGAGGAGGGCATCAACATTTATGCTTTAGAGCAGCTTCCGCAGTATCACCGCATTGACCGGGAGGAGCGCGAAGTCGTCATCTTCACGATGTCGCTGGAAACCTGCCGAGAGGGCATCTTGCAACGGTCGGTGCAGCGTCTCAATGAGGAACCCTTCATGGCCAACCCGGTGGTGATTCTCCGCGAACCTGCCTGATTTGACGACCTCCGGGATCACACGAAAGTGGCACGATGGCCGAGTTCCTGAAAAAATACCGCTTCCCCCTTGTGATTGCAGCGACCTTGATGGTCCTGCTCCTGGCCATTCTGCAAAACCGGAATCAGCGCATTGAGTCCCGCTTTCAGTCGCTGGTGATGACCATTGCCTACCCGGCTGAGATCGCCTTTCACTTTGTGGCTCAGACCGTCGGTGACTGGCTCGACTCCTACATCCTGCTGGTCGGCCTCCAGGAAGAAAATCAGCAACTGCGGGAGCAGGTGAAGGGACTGACCGAGGAGCTCAACCGGACCCGGGAAGAAGCCATTCAGTTCCGCAGGCTCCGGAACCAACTGGAGTTTGCCCAACAGAATCCCGGAGAGAAGCTCTTTGCGGAAGTGATCAGCGAAACTTCCGATGGCCTTCACCAGATCCGCCTCATCAACCGAGGCACCCGACAAGGGGTGGAGCGCAACTTTGCCGTCATCCTTCAGGAAGGACTGGTCGGCCGGATCCAAGCGGTTTCCCCCTTACAGTCTCAGGTGCAGCTGCTGATTGACCAACGCAGTCGCGTGCCAGCATTGATTCAGCGAACCCGCTCCCGGGGACTCGTGTTTGGCACCAATGGGGGACTGGAGCTCCGGCAGGTCAACCGACGGGCTGAGATTGAGGTCGGTGACCTGATTGTCAGCAGCGGGCTGGGGCGTTTGTTTCCCAAAGGAACCCTGATCGGCAAGGTGGTGGAAATCCGCAAGGAGCCTCACGAGCTGTTTCAGTCGGCCGTCTTGGAGCCTGCCGTTGATTTCGGTCGGCTGGAGGAAGTGTTTGTCTTGCTCCGGCAGAGTCAACCCACGATCCAGCCGTTCTTTTCCGAATGATCCGGACCTTCCTGATGCTCACCCTCAGCGGCGTCCTAGCGCTTTGGTTACAGGTGGGGCTGGCGCCGGTGCTGAGCACCTTTGGCATCCACCTGAGCTGGCTTCTGCTGGTGTCCTTGTTTTGGGTGCTTTATGATGGCAAGCGTGGGGTCGCCTACTTTGCTCTGATCATGGGGCTCTGTGCCGACTCCCTTTCTCACGGTGTGTTGGGCGTGTACGGGTTCAGCTTCTTTGTGACCGCGCTGCTCGGACGCTCCATGAACCGGTGGTTTTACACCAACCAGTCCGTCTTTGTCGGCATCGCTCTTGTGGCCCTCTCCACCCTGGAGCACGCGATCTCCCTCAGCCTGTTCGTGTGGCTCGACCCGACTCTGGAAATCAGCGGGCTCCTGATGTCCTACTTCCTGCCCTCCATTCTGGCACAAGGGTTTTTGGGAGCGCTCCTGGCACCGATCATGGATTGGTTTGAAAAACGGGAATCCCTGCAAACAGGCTCATGAAGTTCAAAACCATTGACCCTCAGGAACTCAATCAGTTTCGGCTGCGGATCTACATCATCAGCGCCGTCATTGTCCTCATCTTTTCCCTCCTTGCAACGCGCCTCTGGTACCTTCAGGTCATCAGCGGCGACCTCTATGCCGACTACTCCAAAGGCAACCGCATCCGCCTGATTCCGGAACCTGGACTCCGTGGGGTCATCTTCGACCAAAATGGCGAGGTCTTGGCGGAGAACCGTCCGGCGTACAAGCTCCAGCTCATCCGCGAAGACACACCCGACTTGGAGCAAACCCTGCGGCGCATTGAACGGGTCCTCGGCTTTCCCTACAAGGAACTGAGGGATAAGGTCGACAAGAGCCGCGGACTGGCCCGGTTCCGTCCCATTGTGCTGGAAGAGGACCTAGACTACCGCAAGGCCATGCTGGTGGAAACCTACCGAGATGACTTTCCGGGCATCTCGGTGGTGGTGCAGCCCCGACGCTTTTACCCCAACCGCAACACCGCTGCTCACGTCCTTGGATACGTCGGCTTGACTGATGAAGAGGCCTCGAACCTTGACTCCGACCGACGCATGTCCAGCATGACCGTGGGCAAGGCTGGAGTGGAGCTGATCAGCAACCAGAACATGATCGGCCGCGACGGCGGACGTCAGATTGAGGTGGACCACTTGGGCCGTGAGATGCGGGTGCTGGGACAAGAAGTTCCCTCGCGCCCAGGAGAAGACGTGCACCTGACGCTGGACATTCGCATTCAACGGGCGGTGGATCAGGCGATGGTTGGGGAAAATGGAGCCGTCATTGTCATGGATCCACGCAACGGGGACATTCGGGCGATGGCAAGCTATCCGGACTTTGACCCCAACGCGTTTGCTGGAGGCATTGACATCCGGAGCTGGCAGGCGCTGCTGGAAAATCCGGAACACCCCCTTGAGAACAAGGCGATCCAAGGTGTTTACCCTCCGGGCTCCATCTTCAAACTGGTCACCGCCTACACGGGCCTCAGCCAAGGGGAGATCACCCTTGCGACCCGGCACTTCTGTGACGGCACCTACTTTGTTAAGGGACGCACCACCCCCTTCCGCTGCTGGAAAAAAGGCGGACACGGCTCCGTGAACGTCGTGGAGGCCATTCAGCACTCCTGCAATGTGTTCTTCTACAATGTGGGCGTTGGGGTTGGCGTGGATGCCATTTATGAAACCGCCCGGCTCTTTGGCCTGGGGTCAGTGACCGGGCTCGGGCTCAGTGCCGAGAAAGCCGGCCTGGTTCCCAGCAGTGAGTGGAAGGAACGTCAGTTTGGCGAACGCTGGTACACTGGTGAAACACCGTCCCTAGCGATTGGACAGGGGTACCTGACCCTCACGCCTCTTCAGGTGCTGAACATGGTCAACGTGGTTGCCAATGATGGCACCTGGTACCGTCCCCGCCTGTTGCAGAGACACCCCACGGAATCCCGGGACCTTGGCCTCAACAAGGAGTACCTCAAGTTGCTGCGTGAAGGAATGGTTGCAGTGGTCAATGCGCCCGGAGGTACTGCGGGAAAGGTTCGCTTTGAAGAGGTGACGGTGGCCGGAAAAACGGCGACCTCGCAGGTGATCAGCCGCGAAACCCTGGAGAGCCTTGGAGAAGAAGAGCAGGACTCGAAGAACTTCCAGAACCACGCCTGGTTTGTGGCCTTTGCCCCTGCAGAAAATCCCGAAATTTCAGTGATTGTGCTGGTGGAACACGGAGGCGGAGGCTCCCGGACAGCGGCTCCCGTCGCTCGGCGGATCCTAGAGCACTACTTCAACACCATCTACCTGCCCCGTCAGCACGCTCAGCAGGAGCCTTTGCCCCCTCCGAGCTACGCGTGGATGGACCTGTCCGACGACTTCCAGCTTCCTCAACCTGCAGACGCGTCTCCCTACAGCCTCCGGTTGCAGTCCGCTTTTTTGACGGAGCGTTGAACACGTGAGGAGCCTGTCATGAAACCCTCGGACTTTGCCCCGCCGCCCAAAGTCGGTGGCACCCTTCAGAAGGTCCGGCACTCCAAGCAACTGACGCTGGATGAGCTCTCTGCCCGGTCCGGGGTGTCCAAGGCCATCCTTTCGCAGATTGAGCGGGACAAGACGAACCCCACGCTGTCCACCATCTGGCGCATCACTCAGGCGCTAGAGATGCCACTGGAGGACCTGTTGGCATCCGGAGCAGAGTTGGCACAGTTTGAAAAGCTCCCGGTGCACGCCACCCCCGAGGTGAGCAACCCCGAGGGCACCTTTCGACTCCGGATCCTTGGAACCCTAGGGAGTGTGGCAACGTTTCAGTGGTATTCATTTGAAGCCGAGGTCGGCGCCGTACTTGACTCCGACTCCCACGGTTCCGGAAGTCTGGAGAGCCTGACCCTCACTCAGGGGGCAATTGAGGTGGGAGTCGCAGAGGCTCTTGAAACCGTGCAGGCGGGAGAGACGCTCCGGTACCAGACCAACGCCCCGCATCGGCTCCGCAGTCTTGGCCCCGAGCCGGCCCAGGGATTCATGGTCAACCTACTCCGGGGCATGAACCTGCCTCAGTGGTGATTCCGGACGTCCTCGTGGTTGATCGTCTCTCCGTACGGAGTGGAACGCACCGCCATCCGTGCCTCCAGCTTGGACTTGACCCACTCCCGGATGGGGTACCGCGTTAGGGGAAAGAGCAACGTCAGCCCTGCCAAATCCGTCAGGAACCCCGGAGTGATCAGCACCACCCCGGCAACCAGGATCAGCACCCCTTCCACCAACTCATTGGTTGGAACCTCTCCTGCCTGAAGCGCCTCCCGGATGCGGTTCAAGGTGCTCAGCCCTTCCAGTTTTGCCAGCCACGCGCCTAAAAACCCTGTTCCCAAAACGACAGCAATGGTCGCAAGCGCCCCAATCCTGGCGCCCACCTGCACCAGCAGGTAGAGCTCCAGTGTGGGAATAACGGTAAAGGCCAGGAACAGCTTCAGCATCAGGTCAACTCCGTGAGGCTTCCAGTTGAGGAAAAATTTCGTCGAGGCTCCGGAGCACGTAACGTGGACCGTCCGGCAGGCGTTCCGGACGCTGAGAGAAGCGGTTGATCCAGGCGACCTCAAAGCCAAAGGTAGCGGCTCCTGCGACATCCCAGGAGTTTGACGAAAAGAACAGGATTTCCTCAGGCTGACAGGAAAAGTGCTGGGTCGCAAGCGCATACACACGAGGATCCGGTTTGTACACGCCGACGGCTTCTACCGAAAGAACTGCGTCGAGGAGGGGGGTCAGCCCGGCACTCTGGACTCCGGCTTCCAGCATGGGAGGAGCGCCATTGGAGAGGATGGCGGTGTGAATGCCCTGGTCCCGCAGCTGCTGCAGAGTCGCTGGGACTTCCGGGTAGCACGAGAGGTGGTTGTAGGCGTCCAGCAGCTGATCCCGCAGAGCCGGCTGGTCCACACCGTGGGTTTCCAACGCGTAGTCCAGCGCTTCTCCAGTGACCTGCCAGAAGTCCACGTGCCGCTGCATCAGGCTCCGGAGCCAGGTGTACTCCAGCTGCTTGGTCCGCCAGAGCTGAGAAATCGCGACGGCGGCTTCTCCCAGCTGGCGCTGATACGGCCCCACGGCCGAGTGGACGTCAAAGAGGGTGCCGTAGGCATCAAAGACCGCGGCGCGGACAAGGGGACGGGGCATAACGACTCCTGAGAAAAAGGACCAGAGCAGGGTAAGGTTCCAGCTTGGCGCAATTTTCCCAAAAGGCCAGCCCTAGCCCAGGTCGCGCTCCCGGTTGGCGTACCAGTCAAGCAGGCGGGTGTGTACGCACGAATCGGCTCCCGGTTCCGCGACTGGTGTCCGCTGGTGTGTCCCGTCCGTTTGGAGCAGGAACGTGCGTTTGGAGTCGGTGATGCAGGCCTCCAGAACCACATTCCGGAGTTGCTCCCTCAGGGCCGGATCAAGGATGGGGGTCAGGACCTCGACACGGCGGTCCAGGTTCCGTTCCATGAGATCGGCGCTGCCGATGTAGATTTCAGGATTCCCGCCGTTGGCAAAGAAGTAGATTCGGGAGTGCTCCAGAAACCGCCCGACAATGGAGCGGACCTGGATGGTGTCACTCACCCCCGGCACCCCTGGACGGAGGCAGCAGACGCCCCGGACGATCAGTTCCTGCTGAACGCCCGCCTGAGCCGCGCTGTAGAGCGTTCGGATCATTCGCGGATCGGCCACCGAGTTGACCTTGAAGATGAGCTGCGCCGGACGTCCAGCCTGGGCGTGTTCGGCTTCGCGCTGAATGAGTTCCTCCAAGCGAGAACGGAGGGTGACCGGAGCCACCAGCAGGTGGTTGAAGTCACGCTTGTTCGAATACCCTGTCAGGAAGTTGAAGATGTGCGAGACATCCTGACCAATTTCTTCATTAGCCGTGAACAGTCCCATGTCGGTGTAAATCTTGGCGGTGGACGGGTTGTAATTTCCGGTGCCAATGTGCATGTAGCGCCGAACCCCATCCGCTTCCTGCCGCACCACGAGGCACAGCTTGCAGTGCGTCTTCAGGGTCAAAACTCCGTAGACAACGTGCACGCCCACCGCCTCCAGCCGCCGGGCCCAGGCAATGTTATTCCGTTCGTCAAAACGGGCCTTCAGTTCCACCAACACCGCCACCTGCTTCCCGGCCTCTGCAGCCTCAATCAACCGCTCCACAATCGGGGAATTGCTTCCCACACGGTACAGCGTCATCTTGATCGCCACCACGTTAGGGTCCTGAACCGCAGCCAACAGGAAGGCCTCCACGGGCACAAATGATTCATACGGCTGGTGCGTCAGGAGGTCCTTGTAACGGATGCGCTCAAAGATCGTCTCCTGGCTCTGAGAGTCAAAAAGGACTGGCGCTGAAAACGGTGCATCCTTGAGTGCCGGAAGGGGAAGCTTCATCAGCTCCATCCAGTCACTGAAGTTGATGCGGCTGTTTGTCCGGATGATGATCGACTCGCTGACCTCAAAATTTTCCGCCAGCACGTCCATGATGCGTTGGGGAATTTTTTCCTCCACGTGCAACCGCGAGACGTTTCCGTAACGAATCTCCTTGAGGCCCTGGTCCACGGTCTCAAGCAGATCGTCGGCCTCATCTTCCTGGATCACCAGGTCGGTGTCACGCGTGACATGGAAGACAAAGGCCTCTTCAATCTGAGTCCCCGGAAACAGCTCCTGCAGGTTTGCTTCAATGACGTCTTCTAGGAAGACGAAGCTGTGCCCGGCATGACCAGAAAGCGCTTCCGGGACCGCAATGAAGCGCGGAAGGGTGTCTGGAATCTTCACCCGAGCAAAACGAGGCTGCCCGGCCAGATTGACCACTACCGCAAAGTTGAAGCTGAGATTAGAGATGTGCGGAAAGGGATGCCCCGGATCAAACGCCAGGGGCGTGAGGACCGGAAGGATGTCCTTCAAGAAGGCCTTCCGGAGGTAGTCCTGCAACTCCGTGCTGCACTCATCGGGTTCCAGAAAGTGCACCTGGTGCTCCGCCAGCTCGGCGTGCAGCATGTCCCAGCATGTGGAAAACTCCAGCATCATCCGCCCCACCCGGCTGCGGATCGCCTCATACTGCGCCTTCGGATCCAACCCATCCGGGGTGGGGGCCGTGTTCTCCTCCTTGATCTTCCGGAGAATCGTGGCCACCCGGACCATGTGAAATTCATCCAGATTGGTCGCGGCAATGGCCAAAAACTTCACACGCTCCAGCAGCGGATGCTCGGGGTCATAAACCTGTTCCAGCACCCGCTGGTTGAATTCCAGCCAACTCAGTTCTCGGTTGATGTACAGCTCAGGAGCTTCCAGGTTGCTAGGATCCACCTGAAGCCAGGGAGCGTCTTCACGGGAAGGCATTGCTGCAGGGTCAGAGGTCTCTCGAGGCTTACGGGTACGAGAGCGCGCCGAAGGAGTTGCCATGATTCGATTTGGGTCTGAAGGATGTCGGAGGGCAGGATGGGTTTGTCACGCCCTCAGATTCAACGAATGCCCCCCAAGAATCAAGCGCCTGCGGTCTCTGAACAGAATCCGAACACTTTGGAAAAATCCAAAAACCCAAAAAAGTCCTCAAGTTTCTTCACGGCCTTCCGATAAGAGAGGAAAGTTTCGGTCGCACATTGATCGTGCGTCACATCAACTATTGAGAGTTGGGCCATGAAAATCCGCAACAACGTTGCCTCACTAAACGCACTTCGGAACACTGAGAGCTCCTTCAGCAAGGTGCAGGGCTCTTTGGAAAAACTCAGTTCAGGGCAAAAGATCAACCGTGGCTCGGATGGCCCGGCATCCCTGATTGCCTCTGAAGGGTTACGGAGCCGCATCGTGGGCCTGCAGCAGGCGCATGAGAACAATCAGGTCTCCATTGCCCTGGTGCAAACAGCCGAAGGCGCCCTCAACGAGGTGAGCGACATCCTCATCCAGCTCAAGCAGCTGGCTGTGCATGCCATCAACGAAGCGGTCAATGATCCGACCATGCTGGAGGCAGATCAGCAGGAAGCCGAGTACCTGATTGGCACCCTCGAGCGCATCACCCAGAACACCAGCTTCTCCGGAAAGAAACTTCTCGACGGCAGCATGGGCGTCAGTGGCGTGACGGTTGGCGACAACCTCCGCTTCGTCTCTGCTGAAGAGACCTCCAACCCCTCCCCGGAAAAAGGCTTCCCCGTTGACATCACCCAGGTCGCAACCCGCGCCAGCCTAAAAGGGGATGTAGCCCTGGGAGTCGACAACATCGGCGACGGTGTCTTCATCCTCATCAACGAGGGCGGGAAGAACGTTACCCTGGACACCCGGACCGGTGAGGTCAAGAAGAGCATTGACGAGATTCTGAAGAACCACGCGGAAAATCCCGAACGATTCCCCGCAGAGGACTCCTCTCAGGGCATCCGGGACGTCATCATGTTCCACCTGCAGAAGGCCATGGACGACGTTGGCATCCGGGTGGATGTGTCTCAAGCTCCGGACCAGACCCTGATGCTGCGGCATCAGGAGTACGGGGACGACCCCAGCTTCAGCGTGACCTCCAACATCCCGGACATCCTGACGCCCACTCCGAATGAGGCGGAACTTTCCACTCCGGGAACCGATGTGGCCGGCACCATCGCAGGCGCCGTTGCTCAAGGACAAGGCCGGTTGCTGACAGGCATCAGCGGATCGCCCGCTCAAGGAGTGACCGTTGAGTACAACCGCGACATTGAGCTCAAGGAAGTTCCGGTGCTCAATGAGCAGGGAGAAGAAATTGGCTCCGAGTTTGTCGAAGAAAGCCACGAGGAAGTGGTCGGCAGCCCCTCCAATCCCAAGCTGGAAGGCTACGTTCACATCTCTCAGCAGTCGAAGCAGTTCAACCTAGGACCTGATGCCAAGGCCTGGTCTTCTGTCTCTCTGCAGGAAGTCCGAGCGACCAAGCTCGGCAACGGTGTGGACAACAACAGCAACATCAAGAGCCTTGCTGACATCGACTTCATGGAGATCCAGAGTGCTCGGGACTCCCTGAAGGTCATTGACCAAGCCATTGAAGACGTCTCCGGATACCGTGCCAAGCTGGGTGCTTTTGAGCGCAACACCCTGGAGCGCAACCTGGCCAGCCTGCAAGTGGGAGCAGAAAACAACATTGCCGGCGAGTCCTCCATCCGGGACACCGATGTGGCCGAAGAGATGTCTCGGCTCACCAGCAACCAGATCATGCTCTCTGCCAGCCAGTCCATGCTGGCCCAAGCGAACCAGCTTCCCCGAAATGTCCTCAAGCTCCTGGACGGCGGAGGCGGGTAAGCCGCTTTCCCTCCCCTGATGGAGCCTCCTTAAGAGGGTGGGCGCTCCCGCCGAGCGTCCGCCTGTCCCCTTCCCTTCGTTCATCCCATGTCTCATCCCATCCGTAGCGGAGCCCAAGTGCTCGTGGACCAGCTCCTGTTGCAGGGGGTGGACACCGCATTTTGCGTTCCTGGAGAAAGTTACCTAGCCTTGCTGGATGCCTTGCACGACGTGCAGGACCGCATCCGTCTCATCACCTGCCGCCACGAAGCCGGAGCCGCCAACATGGCAGAAGCCTATGGCAAGCTCACTGGCAAACCAGGAATCTGCCTGGTCACACGCGGACCGGGTGCCACACAGGCGAGCGTCGGCTTGCACACTGCGTTTCAAGACTCCACACCGCTGGTGCTGCTGGTGGGGCAGGTGCAACGTGACGCGCTGGGGCGAGAGGCCTTTCAGGAAGTCCGGCACGAAAACCTCTTTCAGGAGACCAGCAAGTGGACGCAGGAAATTTCCGACCCGCAGCGGATCCCGGAATTCCTAGGCCGAGCCTTCCACACCGCGCTGGCGGGACGTCCCGGACCCGTGGTCCTGTCGTTGCCACAGGACATGCTCACGGAGACCTGCGCAGTAGCAGACGCCCGCCCTGTCCGGCAGACGCTTCCGCAACCCGGAGCCGACACGGTGGCAGAACTCTACGAGCGCTTGCAGGCAGCGCAACGTCCGCTGCTCATTGTCGGAGGGCCACACTGGAGTGAAACCGCTCGGCAGCAGCTGGAACAGTTTGCCTCTCAGTGGAACCTCCCGGTCGCCGCGTCCTTCCGGTGCCAGGATCGGATTGACAACCGGCATCCCTGTTACGCTGGAGAGCTTGGAACATCAGCCTCGGCGCGCCTCAATCAGCGGGTTCAGGAGGCCGATCTTCTGCTCGTGTTGGGAGCTCGACTGGGTGAGATGACCACGCAGGGGTACACGCTCCTGCACTCGCCGGTGCCTCAGCAGACGCTTATTCATGTACACCCGGACCCCAATGAGCTGAACTCCGTTTATCAGGCGGACTTGCCGATTCCGGTCCCTGCTCCAGCGGCCTTGGCAGCGTGGGTCGAGCACGGCCCGGAAGCCACTCCCGTTTGGAAAAACTGGCAGGAACAGCTTCACCGTGACTACCAGACCCACTGTGCGCCTCCGGTGCTGGAAACCCCTCTGAACCTAGCCACCGTGGTGCAGACGCTCCGCCAGCAGCTTCCGAGTGACACCGTCTTCACGAACGGCGCCGGAAACTATGCAGCCTGGGCCCATCGGTTCAGCCAGTTCTTTGAGTACCCCACTCAGGTGGCTCCAACCAGTGGCGCCATGGGCTACGGTCTTCCTGCTGCGTTGGCCGCCAAGGTGTGTCATCCGGAGCGGACCGTGGTCTGCTTTGCTGGCGATGGATGCTTCCTGATGGCGGCAAACGAGCTGGCAACAGCGGTTCAGTATCAGCTCGCAGTGGTCGTGATCGTGGTGAACAACCAGATGTACGGCACGATCCGGGCGCATCAGGAACGACACTACCCGGGACGCGTGCATGGAACCACCCTGAACAATCCGGACTTTGCCGCCCTGGCGCAGGCTTATGGGGCGTATGGAGAGGTGGTTGAGGAAACTGCGGCGTTTGAACCGGCGTTGCAGCGGGCGCTGCAGTCGGGACAGCCCGCGGTGTTGGAGCTGAGGATGGAGCCCTCCATCTTGAGTCTGAAGGGCCTTTGAAGGGAAGGCGTCAGCGCAACCGCCGTTGCGTCCGGCAGCGTTCGCTGCAGTACTTGACCTCTTCCCAGCACGATGCCCACTTCTTCCTCCAGGCGAACGGACGCTCGCAGACCAGGCAGATCTTCTCCGGAAGGTGGGGCTTGCGGTGTGCCATTACTCCAGCACCGCCCAGGCGAGCAGCGACTCCAAAAACTCAGCCTTGAAGCGGCTGGCGTTGACTTCCAGCGCCACATGGAGGTTCGGCGGCTCCGAGTGCCGTCCTCGCCGATCCACCACCGTCATCCCCCGTGTCAACGTTCCCTGCACTTCAACCGCCGTGTGTCGGAATTCGGTTGTCACCAGCTCCGGATGCACCGCGACTCCTGCTGCCAGCGGATCATGGAGAACGCAACGTGGCCAGCCGGAAAGCTCCCCATAAGCGTTGGTGATGAATCCAATGATCTTCAGGAGAAACCGTGCTCGCTCGGTGTCCAGAGTCTCCAGAGGCTTGAGGTCCGGGGGCTCTAGGTAGGTCTGGTGGGTCACGTCCAGTCCAACGAGGGTCATGTTGGCTCCGGACTCAAAGACGATCTGAGCCGCTTCAGGGTCATTGGCAATGTTGGCCTCGGCCACCGGACTGACGTTTCCAGTGAAGAGCGCGCCGCCCATGATCACAATCCGCTGCAACCGCTGCGCGAGCCCCGGATCTCGTAGCAGCGCCAGGGCCAGGTTGGTCAGAGGTGCTGTGGTCAGGAGCGTCAGCTCTCCCGGATGCTCGTGGCTGAGGCGGAGGATCATGTCATCGGCACTCTCTGGAGCCGCTTCGCGCTGTGGTGGTTCCAGAAAGGTGTTGCCCAGCCCCTCTTCGCCATGCACATAAGGCGCAGGATTGAGCGGCGCCAGCAACGGACGCGCAGCTCCCTTGGCGACCGGAACTTCCAGCTCCAGCAGCTCCCACATCTTCAGAGTGTTTCGAGTGGTCTGATCCACATGGACGTTTCCCCCGACGGTGCTGCACCCTAGCAGCTGCACCCGTCCTTGGTGCTGGAGGTGAGCCAAGTAGACGAGCGCCAGCGCGTCATCAATGCCGGTATCGACATCGGCTATGAGCTTCATGAGTTACTCCTCAGCAGGTTGCGTGGTTTCTTGAGCAGAGGTCGCCTCTTGCTCAGCCTTCATGCGTTGGTCAATCCAGTCCACGACCAGCAGGAGTGCGCCAATGATGGCAAAGCTGATCAGGTAGTTTCTGAGAATTCGGGGCATTTAGGTCTCGGAATCAGTCGCTTCGGAAGGATCCAGCGGGATTCGGATTTGCAGAATGCCATGCTCCATGTGCATTTCAGGAGGTCCGCTGGTTTTGACAGGCAGGGCAAAGTCGCAGGCAAAGTCACCACTGGGGCGCCCCTGATGCAGGAAGCGGAAGCCGTCGCCGCTGTGCTGCGGAAACGACCCGGTCACCCGGAAGTGGTGGTCGTTCCACTCCAGGTTCACGCCATTTGGCAGCACCCCAGGCAGATTGATGGCCAGGAGCAACTCGTGGGCGCTCTGCAGGATGTCAAAATCCGGATAGATGGTGCTTCGTTCAGAAGCCGAATCAGGCTTCGGGGGGTGCTCAAGGAGCTCCTTCAAGCGCTCGTCGTTTCGCTTTTTGCGCTCAAAAAGGTGCTCCAGTTCAGAGGGATCGGGTGTGCGGCTCATTCGGGGGCTTTGTGTGCAGATGCAAAATGACACTTGCAAACATCAGCATAACCCGATAAACCAAACAGTCAACTTGCACCACCTGTCTCCACGAATCTCTGAAACCCCAAGACTTTGCAGGAAAGCTCATGGACCTGAGTTGGGAACATTTTTGTCAAAATCACTTTGATTTTCCAAGCCTTGGCCTAGCCCTTGACACCTCGCGGGTCGGGTGGAAGCGTCCGGAAGATGCTCCTGCGGCCGGCGCGTTGGCCCAGGCGTTTGCCGACATGCAGGCCCTAGAAGCCGGCGCTGTTTCCAATCCGGATGAGCAGCGTCAGGTGGGGCACTACTGGCTCCGGGACGCCACGCTGGCGCCGCATCCGGAGTTGAGAGCCGCCATTGAGGCTTCTCACGATCAGATCCGTCAGTTTGTGCAAGAAGTCCACAGCGGACGCCTGCAGGGGGCAAACGGGAAGCCCTTCACGCATCTGCTGCTCATTGGCATTGGAGGCTCAGCACTCGGCCCTCAGTTTGTCGCCCATGCCTTGGGAACCCTGCAGGACGCGATGACGGTTCACTTCTTTGACAACACGGATCCAGACGGCATGGACCGCGTTCTGAATGCCCTGAACGGTCAGTTGGCCCAAACGCTGGTGCTGGTGATTTCCAAGTCCGGAGGCACCAAAGAAACCCGAAACGGAATGCTGGAGGCACAGCACGCCTTTCTGAAAGCCGGACTGGAGTTTGAACGCCACGCGGTTGCCATTACAGGCGCAGGAAGCGCGCTTTCGGAAACAGCGGTTTCAGAAGGCTGGCTGGAGCGTTTCCCGATGTGGGACTGGGTTGGCGGGCGGACCTCTGAAACAGCCGTAGTCGGACTGCTTCCCGCCGCGCTGCAGGGGCTCGACTGGGAAGGCCTGCTTCAAGGCGCCCGAGAGATGGACCAGGTGACTCGCCTTCCGGAGCTTTCTCAGAATCCGGCGGCGCTGCTGGCCCTTGCCTGGCACACCCTGACTCAGGGCAACGCCGAGAAGGCCATGGTCGTTCTGCCCTACAAGGACCGGCTGGAGCTCTTCAGCCGTTACCTGCAACAGCTGGTAATGGAGTCCCTGGGCAAGGAAACCGACCTCCAAGGCGCAACCGTACATCAGGGGCTGACCGTTTACGGCAACAAAGGCTCCACCGACCAGCACGCCTACATTCAGCAGCTGCGGGAAGGTCCGAATGATTTCTTTGCGGTGTTTCTCGAGGTCCTCAAGGACCGGGAAGGCGTGACCATTGACGTGGAACCAGGGGTCACCTCCGGAGACTACCTGCACGGTTTTTTCCAAGGAACCCGAACGGCCCTGGCGGAAAACGGCCGGGCCTCACTGACACTCACGCTGGAGCAGGTGGACGCCTTCCGGGTGGGGGCACTGATTGCGCTGTTTGAGCGAGCCGTGGGCCTTTATGCGTTCCTTGTGGGCATCAACGCCTACCACCAGCCTGGCGTGGAGGCCGGGAAGGTTGCAGCAGGCGCCGTCATTGACCTGCAGGGAAAGAGCCTCAGCTGGTTCCAGCAAAACAACGGCCGGGCGGTGACGGCTCCAGAGCTGGCTCAGGAGCTGGGACAGACAGACCAGGCGGAAACCCTCTTCCGGATCCTCCGGCACCTGGCGGCCAACCAGCGCGTGAAACAGTCCGGACAGGGACCCGAGGCCCAATTTCAGGTGAGTTAAGGCACCACCAGAGAGGTCAGCCGGTGGCGCGTCTCCCCTTCCTCAAACTCAAGGATCCAGTGAGGCGCCGGCTGGGCAACCAGAAAGCGAAAGTGCGTCTTGCTCTTCGGCAGCAACAACCTCAGCATAGCAGACTGCGGATAGGCCAGTAGCCGATCGGCGGTCACCCGTCCGAGTGGAGAGTCCACCTCCTGCGTTCCTTCCCGTTCCACAATCATCTGTACCACACTCATGGAGCGGGGCAGGTTGTTGCGTTCCAATTCCAGGGCAAGGGCTGGAAGGTAGAGGGAAAAGGTCAGGCGCTGCTGCTGGTCAAACGCCTCTAGGTTCTTGCGCAGGTACAGCATCAGCGTTTCCAACGGGACCATTCCCGACTGAGGAACATCTAGGGCAAACTCGCGAACGTTGTCTTTTTCCTGGAGACGGGTCTGAATGCGTCCCGGGGTGTAGATGTTTTCAATGCGCAGCCCCTTCCGCAGATCCTCCTCAACGTAGTAGGAGGCCTGCCAGCTTTGGGGATCCAGCTGCACCTGCTTACGGGAAAAGACCTCTCCATCCGGCTTGGTGTTTTCATTGGTCTCAATGAGAAATGCGGCCTTGTCTCCGGTTCCCTTGGCATAACGAAATTCACTCCGTCCGGTAACCTCCTGACGCTTCAGGTGGATGTGCTCGTACACCAGCTCCGTTCCTGCAGAGAGCAGGGGAGGCGCCGCGTGCCCCATGAGCGGAGCCACAATCAGCATGAGCATCAACCCGGCAGCAAGCCCCGGACGTTTCCTCCAATTTTTCATGTTCCTTCTTTCAGTCAGCTAAACAATGTCTCGACCTGCGGATCGCTCCCGTCGCTTTCGGCGGCCCCCGTCTTCTCCAGCCCCTCAGCTTTCGGCGCGTTCGGCCGCGCTGCAAGCTTTTTCGCGGTTTGCTCAAACACGAGAAGCGCTTCCGGACCCTCCTCGCGAGCTTTCAGACCGGGACCGACGCCTGTACACGCAGCTCCTGCAGGGACTGCTCCGGCACGACCGCTGGCTGACTCAGCTGATCCGAAACCGCCTCCGAACCGGACGCCTTCCAGATCCAGAGGTCGAAGCCGTTCTGAAGCTGGGCGCCCTAGAACTGCTTCTGCTGGAGCGCCTTCCGGATCATGCCACGCTCAATGAAGCCGTGCAGCTGGTCCGTGACGGAGGACGCGCCCGGGCCACAGGCCTCGTGAACGGAGTCCTCCGGACGCTGCAACGTGATCGGGATGCGGGGCGTCTTTCTCCTCAAGAAGGCTCCCTGGCCGTGCGCACGTCACATCCCGACTGGATGGTGCACCGGTGGGAGCAGACGTACGGGAAAGCGGCCACCGAGGCCATCTGCGAGGCCAACAACACCTTTGAAGGCATCACGCTGGTGCCTGCTCCGGGTTGGACCGGGGCTCGGCTGCAAGACGCGTTGGGAGCGGAAGGCGTTGCGCTTGAACGCCATCCGGCTCATCCAGAACTCTGGCGCGCCCCTCGAAGCTCCGGACTCTGGGAAACGGAAACGTACCGGGCCGGTGGGTTTTGGGTGCAGGATGCCTCGTCTTTTCTCTTCACCCAAACCGCTGGACCGCTGCTGCAGGGTCGCGGGCTAGACGTCTGTGCGGCCCCCGGAGGCAAGACCCTGGGGCTCTTCCCGGGACGTCCCGAGGGGTCGCTGGTGGCCGCTGACCGCTCACTGGAACGCCTCAAGGCCCTCCGCCGGAACTTCCGGAGGTTGAACCACCCCCTGCCGGAACTCCTGGTCGCCGATGGCACCCAGCTCCCGTTTGCCGATGCGTCCTTCGACTGGCTGCTCCTAGATGCCCCCTGCTCAGCAACCGGGACCATCCGTAAGAACCCGGACTTGAAGTGGCGCCGCACAGCTGACAGTTTATTGGACCAATGCCCCCTTCAGCGTCAGTTGCTCAGCGAAGCCGCCCGTCTGGTCCGTCCAGAGGGAATGATCGCGTATGCGACCTGCTCGCTGGAGCCTGAGGAAAACACCCTCCAGGTTCAGGCCTTCTTGGAGGCGCACCCGGATTTTGTCCCGGTCGCGTTTCCCCAAACCGACACCTCTGCACGCTGGGTGACCCCAGAAGGCGCTCTGCAGGTGGTGACCGATCCGGACCACATGGGCTTCTTTTCGCAGCTCCTGCAGAAAAAAAGCTCTTGATTTTGGACCTAGTTTTGCAAGTATTACGTGCTTTTCTTATTAAACACTCCTTGGCTTGGATCGAGGTACTAGAGGATTTATGAACGAAATCAAACAATTGCTCCTTTCTCGCAAAGAAGAGATCCTAGCTGGGTTGCGCGGACTACGCGCAGAAGAGATCGATGACTCCCGTCGTGATATTGGAGATGACATCGACAACTCTGTGGAGTCGCAGGAGCATGAGATGCGGTTGCTCCTTCAGGACCGGGAGCGACTTCAGCTGGAAGAGATCGAGGAGGCCATCAACCGAATTGCGATTGGCGAGTACGGGTTCTGTGAGGAGTGCGGTGATGAAATTGCGAAGAAGCGGCTGATGGTGATGCCGCTGGCGCGCATGTGCATCACCTGCCAGCAGGAGCAGGAGCGAGCCGGAGGCGGAACACTCAGCCGCGCCCCGTATTCCAGCTCGTCCTACAACGTCCGGGAGGACTAAGCTGTTATGGCGGATCTGCTGAACTACGACGCGGCCCAGCTGCTCGGGTTCATCCTCGTGCTGATCCGCATTGGAAGCATGACCCTGACGGCGCCCATCCTGAGCAGCAGCAACCTGTTTCCTCAGGCCAAGGTGGGGCTGTCGGTGGTGCTCGCCCTGATCATCTACCCGTTTGTCCCGGAGCCTCCGATGACTCCGGATCAGCCCAGCGAGTACGTGCTGCTGATCTTTGGGGAGTTGCTGATTGGCTTGGTTCTGGGGTTCTTGGGCCGAGTGATGTTTGCCGCGGTCGAGTTTGCCGGAAGCATCATTGGTCTGCAGATGGGACTCAGCATGGCGAACGTCTTTGATCCGCAGTCGCAGCAGCAGGTGTCGCTGATTGGTCAGTTTGAGAACATTGTCGCCACCTTGATCTTTTTGGTCCTCGACGGGCACCTGCTGGTGATTCAGGCGCTCATCCGGAGCTACGACCTGCTTCCCGTCGGTGGTGCTCACATCAACAGTCAGCTGATGGAGATGATCACGCGGGTGACCTCTGGAGTGTTCTCCATTGGATTTCAGCTGGGAGCGCCCTTGATCGTGTCGCTCTTTCTGGCGAACCTCGTCATTGCCCTGCTGTCTCGTGCTGTGCCGCAGATTCAGGTCTTTGTGGTGGGCTTTCCCCTCACCCTGCTCCTGGGATTCTTCTTCATCATGGTCGGCATGCCCTTTTTTGTCCCGGCAGTGCGACAGATGTTTGGAATGCTGGACAATCAAATGCTGGATGCGCTCCGCATCCTAGCCCTCCCGAGCCCGTGACATGGCGGATCAAGACCAAGAAAAAACGGAAGCCCCTACTGAACGGCGCCGTCAGAAAGCGCGGGAAGAGGGGCAGGTCGCCAACAGCAAGGAGCTGACCTCGGCGTTCATGCTGGGGGCTGCAGCGCTGCTGCTGTATGCCACCGGATCGCTCTTCATGGACTCCACCCGGGAGATGTTCTACAACAGCTTCTCCGAAATTGCTCCGGGACAGGACTTCACCATCCCCTTCATCTCCGGAAAACTGGGGACGGCCTTCTTGCCGATGCTCCCCATGATGGCCCTGCTGGCAGTGGTTCTGATCGGCATGGCGATCCTCCTGTCTGTGGCCCAAGTGGGGTTCCAGATCACCGGAAAGCCGCTGGCGCCCAAGTTCGAACGCATCAGTCCCCTCAGTGGCCTCAAGCGCCTTTTCTCCAGCCAGGCCATTGCTGACTTCCTCAAGAGCATGGCGAAGCTGACCATCGTCGGCGTCATTGGTTACCTCAGCTACTTGGACATGATCAACAAGATGAATGGTCTGTCCGTTTTGCATCCGGAAGAGATTGTTTCGTTCAACTTTCAGGCAATTGCTGAAATTACAGGCAAAATTGTCCTAGCCCTGCTCGCCATTGCCGTTTTTGACCTGTTTTACCAGCGCTGGTATCACGAACAGCAGCTGATGATGACCAAGCAGGAAACCAAGGAAGAGCACAAGGAAACAGAAGGGGACCCGCAGCTCAAGTCCCGGATTCGCCAGATTCAGCGGGAAATGTCCAGCGCCCGCATGATGCAGGAAGTGCCCAAGGCAGACGCGATTGTGGTCAACCCGACGCACTTTGCCGTGGCCCTGAAGTATGACCGAGAGATCATGTCTGCTCCCCAGGTGACCGCCAAGGGCGTCGACTTTTTGGCCCTGCGCATGAAGACCGTGGCCCGTGAGAGCAACGTCCCCATCATCGAAAAGCCCTCTCTGGCCCGTGAATTGTATGCAAACGTAGAAATCGGGGAGAACATTCCGGAACGTTTCTACAAAGCGATTGCCGAAATCCTCGCCCAGATCTACCGCCTCCGTGGTCGACGCTGAACCGGCGTCGCGTCCAATCAGCTTGAGATTTCCGGGAGGAACAAGAAACTCTTTCTTTTCACTTGAACAGGCTTTTGCCTCTAGCCACGTCATCCGATTCAGGAACCACCATTGGCATCGAGCACAAGTAGCCCTCAAATCTCCACATTTCGCAACTCGGATATTGCTCTGGCAGCCGGGGTGATCAGCATCTTGCTGATCATGGTGGTCCCGCTTCCGGAGATCATCCTCGACCTGCTCATTGCCATGAGCATCACGATTGGGGTGCTCATTCTGTTTGTGGCGTTGTTCACGGCTAGCTCGCTCGATTTCTCGTCGTTCCCCACCGTTCTCCTCATCTCAACTCTCTTCCGGCTCTCGCTCAACGTTGCGTCCACCCGACTGATCCTTCTGAACGGAAACCAAGGCCCCTCGGCGGCCGGAGCGATCATCAAATCGTTTGGTGAGTTCGTGGTAGGAGGAAACGTCATTGTCGGAATCATCGTCTTCCTGATCCTGGTCATCATCAACTTTGTCGTGATCACCAAGGGTACGGGACGGATCGCGGAAGTCGCGGCTCGCTTTACCTTGGACGCAATGCCCGGTAAGCAGATGGCCATCGATGCCGACCTGAACGCTGGTTTGATTGATGAGACAGAAGCCAAGGATCGCCGGAGTCGCATTCAGCGTGAATCGGACTACTTCGGAGCGCTGGACGGAGCGAGTAAATTTGTCCGCGGTGACGCCATTGCCGGCCTGATCATCACGTCCATCAACATCCTTGGGGGACTGCTGGTTGGCATCACGCAGTTTGGAATGACCGCCGGAGACGCCTTCCAGTCGTATGCCACCCTGACGGTGGGAGACGGACTGGTTTCGCAGATCCCGGCCCTGATCATCTCCATCGCTGCCGGTATCGCGGTCACCAAGGCGTCTGCCGAGAACAAAATTTCGGTTGACCTGCGCGCCCAGATTTTCGGAAACGTTCAGGCCCTCTACGTCGCGTCTGTTGTCCTCCTAGCCTTTGCTCTCATTCCAGGACTGCCCACTGTGCCGTTCCTATTGCTGTCGCTGGTGACCTTTTTCTTGGCCAGGAGCAGTAAGACGCAGAGCGAACAGGCCGCGTTGCAAATGGAGGCCGATTCGGAACTGCAGCTGCAGCAGGAGCTTTCTGAAGAGCCCGAAGACATTGCCTCGCTGCTGCCGATCGACGTGCTTGGACTGGAACTGGGCTACGGGTTGATCCCATTGGTGGATGAGGAGCAGGACGGCGAACTGCTCAAGCGGGTCAAGGCGATCCGGCGGCAGATGGCTCTGGACTTTGGTTTCATTGTCCCGCCGTTGCACATCAAGGACAATCTAGAGCTGTCTCCAGGCGAGTACTCCATCACGATCAAGGGCATTGAGGTGGCACGGGCTGAGCTGATGGTTGGGCACTTCCTCGCCATGAAGACTGGAGAGGTCGACGAAGAGATTCCCGGAGTAGACACCGTTGAGCCCGCCTTTGGGCTACCGGCCATCTGGATTGCGTCTGAGGATGAAGAGCGGGCGCAGTTTGCCGGCTACACCGTTGTGGACCAACCGACGGTTCTGGCCACCCACATCACCGAAATCCTCAAAACGCACGCCCACGAGTTCATTGGCCGTCAGGAGGCACAGAAGCTGCTGGATTCCTTTGCGAAGAGTGAACCGAAAGTGGTGGAAGAGCTGGTTCCGGGACTGCTCCCGCTGGGTGTGGTGCAGAAAGTGCTACAGAACCTGTTACGGGAGCTGATCTCCATCCGTGACCTGCACACCGTCCTGGAAACGTTGGCTGATGCCTCATACGTGACCAAGGACCCGGACCTGCTCACCGAGCACGTCCGTCAGGCCCTCTCGCGTCAGATCACCCGGCAGTATCAGACTCCGGACGGCATGCTGCCGCTGATCACCCTGTCGCAGGAGCTGGAGAACCAGATTGCCAACTCCATCCAGGATTCGGGACAGGGCGCTTACCTAGGACTGAGTCCGGCAGTGGCCCAGATGATCATCAACGGAATTGACTCGATGATGGAGCAATTCACCCTGAACAACTACCAGCCACTGCTGCTGTGCTCCCCGCTGATTCGACCCCACGTCCGTCGTCTGGTGGAGCGGTTCCTGCCCAACCTGGTGGTGCTGTCGCACAACGAAGTCGCCCAGGATGTACGAATCGAAGCGCTGGGCATGGTGGAGCTCGTCGGCAACGAGTAAGACACCTTCTCAAAATTTTCTCTAACGTAGATTTGGATACCCCATGAATCTTAAGCGTTACCGCGTCAACACCATTCAGGAAGCGTTGCAGATGATTAAACGCGACCTTGGTCCGGACGCTGTGATCGTCTCCACTCGGCAAGTCCGTGAAGGGAAAGGGACCTTTGGCCTGTTTGGCAAAACGATGCTTGAGGTGACCGCAGCCAAAGACGACCGCAAGAACGGAGGGGATGTCCTCACCAAGACGAAGCTGCCAGCCGCCTACAAAACGCCAGCGCCTTCTACTGACGCCGAATCCGCCCCTTCTGCTGCGGCGACCCCTGCGACCGGAGGCTTCCAGGATCCTCAGAAGGCCCTGCTGCCCATCCGGCAGGAGCTGCACAGCCTCCGGGAGCTGGTGCAGGAACTGAGCAGCCGCAACACTGCCTATGAAGGCTACTCGGTCACTCAGCTCAAGCACGAGCTCGGCGAAATGCGGCACATGCTGCACCTGATGGCCTCCCGGAACAGCGTTCAGGAAGACCTGAACCTTCCGGAGAACCTGATGGTCCTCTACCAGCAGATGAAGTTCGGGGGCATGGAAGAAAAATTTGCCCGACGACTGGTTCTGGAAGCACAGAAGAACATCACCGAGGAGGACCTGCAGAACTTCTCCTATGTGAAGATCTTCATTGCCCGGATGCTGATGAAGGTCCTGAAAACCTCCCGCGGCATCGAAGGCGTCACAGGGTCTCAGAAGATCATCGCCCTCATTGGTCCCACCGGAGTGGGCAAGACTACCACGGCCGCCAAGATCGCTTCCGAGCAGATGCTCCGCTACAAGCGCAAGGTCGCGCTCATCACCATTGACACCTTCCGGATTGCCGCCGTTGAGCAGCTCCGGACCTACGCCAAGATCATCAATGTGCCGCTGAGCACCGTCTCCAACAAAGAGGAGCTCGACAAGGCCATTGAAAGCTACTCCGATTACGAGGTGATCATCATCGACACCGGAGGCTGCTCGCAGCGTGACGAGAACCAGATGTTTGAGCTCCGGAACATCTTCGATGAGCGAGGTCGGATCCACAACCTGTTGGTGCTGAGTGCAACGACCAAGGACAACGACATGAACGAGATCACCCGGCGCTTTGGGACGCTGCCTCTCGAAGGCATCGTCTTCACCAAGCTGGATGAAAGCTCGTCGTACGGCTCCCTCTTCAACCATGTGATCCGTTTCAAGAAGCCCATTTCCTTCCTGACCACAGGACAGAAGGTTCCGGAGGACATTGAGATGGCGACCAAAGAGCGGCTGGTCGACCTGCTGCTGAACATCTCCGGCTCATGAGCTCTTCCCAAACGTGCTGAACATGGATCAAGCCAGCTCGTTACGCCGTATTGTACATGAGACCTCCCTCCCGCGCCGCCAGGCTCGGGTGCTGAGCGTCACCAGCGGCAAAGGGGGAGTCGGGAAGACCAACGTTTCCATCAACCTGGCCTACGCCCTCGCTAGCCTCGGACGCCGGGTGTACCTCCTTGATGCCGACCTCGGACTAGCGAACATCGACGTCCTCCTCAATCTGACTCCGGATTACACCATTGAGCACGTGCTCGCAGGAGAGAAGCACCTCCGGGACATTGTGCTGGACGGCCCGGGGAACATGAAGGTCCTGCCCTCAGGTTCCGGAGTGGTCGAGCTGGCCGAGCTGGGTGAAGAGGATCAGGACAACCTGATGCAGATGCTGGCGGAACTAGAAGAGTCCATCGACTACCTCATCATTGATACCGGTGCAGGCATCTCCTCTGGTGTGCTACGTTTCAACGTCAGCGCGGATGAGGTGCTGCTGGTGGCGACCCCCGATCCGTCTTCCTTGACCGATGCCTACTCCACCATTAAGGTGATGGTCAACCGTTACAACGTCCGGAGTTTCAACCTGATCGCCAACTCGGTTGCGTCTCAGGCAGAAGGCCGGAACGTCTTCGAGCGACTCCAGAAGGTCACCCGGGACTTTTTGCAGGTGGAGCTCAACTACCTTGGGTACATTCCGCGCGATACCGACCTTGCCAAGTCCGTGCGGATGCAGCGTCCCCTGTTGGAGGCGTTCCCCAACTCGCCTGCCGCCAAGAGCCTCCGGGCCATGGCGTCGCGCTTGGAGGAGGCAACCAACAATGCGGTATCGCTTTCGGAAATGCCCTTCGAGGACAAACCTCGATTTTGGGAGCGTTTCTTGCAGTGGAAGGAGCGGAAGTAATGCTGTCGTCACAACACACTGGGGCCCCGCCCCACGAACGCCCCGAGCCTTTATTTCGGATGTCCCAAAAGACCAACCCCTACGCCGACAAATCGCAGTACAGCCGGGAGGACTTGGTACTCCAGCACGCCCCTCTGATCAAACGCATTGTCAGTCGGATGGCCGCTCGGTTTCCTCCAGGGGTGGATCAAGAAGAACTGATTCAGGCAGGCATGATTGGACTGCTCGACGCCGTGGACAAATTTGATCCCGGCAAGGACGTTCAGTTCAAGACCTATGCGGAGTTCCGCATCAAGGGAGCCATTTTGGACGAGTTGCGTTCCATGGACTGGGTCCCGCGCTCCGTGCGGAATGCCGCCACTGAATGGGATGAGGCGTGGCGGAGCAAGGCTTCCGAACTCGGACGAGAGCCCACGGACACCGAAATGTCGACGCAGCTGGGGCTCTCGCTCTCCGAGTACCACGAATTCCTCGCCAAGGCCAAGCCCATTCCGCTGATTTCCTTTGAGGAATTCAGTGCCGGACTTGATGAAGACGAAAGCGTGAGTCTACTGGATGCGATCAGTGATCCTGATGCCAAGGACGCCTACGACTCCCTTTCCATGCAGCAGCTTCAGGATCAGGTCGCGCTGGCGATTGAGACGCTCACGGAGCAGGAACAGATGGTACTGGCCCTGTACTACAACGAGGAGCTGAACCTGAAGGAAATTGGTCAGGTGCTCGGTGTCGTGGAATCCCGAGTCTCGCAGATTCGGACCAAGTCCATCCTCAAGCTCCGGTCCAAGCTCAAGGAGGTCATCAACTGATGGACTCCTTTGATGCCACTCTGGATCAGATGGTCACGCGGCAGCAGGAGAAGCTGCTTCGTCTCGCCCGCGAGCTCGCGCCGGGCGTCACGCCTGAAGACATCCGAAATCCCCAAGACTTCCCTCAGCTGGTCAACGACCCGCTCTTCAACTACGAAGACGGGGTGCTGGCCGGTTACCTTTCCATTCAAATGGCCTGGCGCGCAGCTCAACGCTGAGCGCTGAAAATCGCCTGCAGCGGCTCCTGCCACTCCTCCGGAAAAAGAGCCTCCTGCAGCTGAGCCAGCCTTGGAGCCACAGCCGCTGCCTCCAGCCCGTCCCCCAGCGTCCGGGCCCCCTTGTTCCGTCCCACTTCAAACAACGATTGCGCTTCACGGTTGGTCCAGGAGCAGCGAAAGCCCTGAGAGGCTTCCCACTCCAGAACCTGCTCGTCGAAGAGAAACTGCAGGTAGCAGAGGCTTCCAGTTGCGTCCACCCAGAGGAAGCCGTGCAGGTCCGGATGCCCATCGCACGCCAGGCTGATCTGCCGGAGCCCATTGACCCATTCCTCGGATTTCCGACTCCGGACCTGATAGAATTCAAGTGCAGGCATCGTGGTGATTGTCTTGAGTTTCGTTAGGGATTCTCCTAGTTTCAACACCTTTATAGCGAATCTTTGGACCTTCAGCAAATGCTTCAATGCCGGCTCTTCGTGTTTTAATCAATGGTGCTCAGGGACGCATGGGACAAGAGGCCACTCAGGCCGTCTCAGCAGATCCGGAGCTGGAACTGGTGGGCACCACCGACCTCGGGGACGACCTCGGGGCCGCCCTTAAGGCCACTCAGGCGCAGGTGGCCGTCGACTTCACCACTGCAGAAGTCGCGTATGCCAACACGCGGGCGATCCTCGAAGCGGGGGTCCGTCCGGTGATTGGCACCAGCGGTTTGACTCCGGAACAGGTCACGGAGCTGCAAGCCTTCTGTCAGCAACAGGGACTGGGAGGCATCATTGCCCCCAACTTTGCCATTGGTGCCGTGCTGATGATGAAGTTTGCCGCTGAGGCCGCTAGGTACCTTCCGCATGTAGAAATCCTCGAGCTGCACCACGACCGCAAGGCAGACGCCCCTTCTGGAACCGCCGTCAAGACCGCTGCCCTCATTGCCGCTGCCCGTCAGGAGGTTCCGGCTCCGCTGGAAGAGCAGGAGCTTTATGCCGGAGCCCGCGGGGCACAGGTTCAGGGCATCCCGGTTCATTCGGTGCGGCTCCCAGGCTTTGTCGCTCACCAGGAGGTGATCTTTGGTGGCAAAAGCGAGTCCCTGACCCTCCGTCACGATTCCCTGCACCGCGAATCCTTCATGCCAGGCGTCTGCTTGGCCTGCAAAAAGGCCCTGACGGTTCAGGAGCTGATCTACGGCCTCGAGCACGTGCTGTGACCACCTCCGCTTTACTTGTTTCTTAACCCCCTCATTCGTCCTCCGGGCGCGCAGAATTCATGACCGACCTACCCAAAGCCTACGAACCGCAGTCCTTTGAAGCCCAAATTGCCGCCGAGTGGGAAGCCCGCCAGCTCTTCCGCGTCGACTCTCAATCGGAGAAGGCGCCCTTCACCATCTCCATGCCACCTCCCAATGCAACGGGACAGCTGCATGTCGGTCACGCGGTGATGCTGGCGCTGGAGGACATCATCATCCGCTGGAGACGGATGTGCGGCGACGAGGCCCTGTGGCTTCCGGGAACGGATCATGCGGCGATTGCGACTGAAAACGTGGTCCTGAAGCAAATCCAGGAGCAAGACGGCATTGCCGATCCCCGGGCCACACTGGGACGAGAAGAGGTGCTGCGGCGCATTGCAGACTACGTGGAGAGCTCGCGCGGCACCATCCGGAACCAGGTCAAAGCGATGGGGTCCAGCTGTGACTGGTCCCGAGAACGGTACACAATGGATCCAGCGCTGAACCGGTGCGTCAATGAGACCTTTGTCCGCATGTATCAGGATGGCCTCATCTACCGAGGTCCGCGGATTGTCAACTGGGACCCGAACCTCAAGACCAACGTTTCAGATGATGAAGTGGACCGTAAGGAGGTTCAGTCGCCGTTCTACACCTTCCAGTATGGCCCCTTCCAGATCGGAACCGTCCGTCCTGAGACCAAGTTTGGCGACAAGTACGTGGTCATGCACCCTGAGGATCCGCGGTATCAGGATTATCAGCACGGCGACACCTTTGAGTGCGAGTGGATCAACGGACGCATCACGGCCACCGTCATCAAGGATGAAGCCATTGATCCGGAGTTTGGCACTGGAGTGATGACGATCACCCCGTGGCACGACCACACCGACTTTGAAATTGCCGAACGTCACGGGCTCGACAAGGAGCCCATCATCGACTTTGACGGCAAGCTCCTGCCTGTGGCTCAGGAATTTGCAGGCCTGCCCATTGACGAGGCACGCCCCCGGATTGTGGAGAAGCTCCGACAAAAAGGCCTGCTGGTCAAGGTCGATGAGCAGTACACCCACGCCAAGGCCTTCAACAGCCGAGGCGGAGGCGCAATTGAACCTCAGATCCGCGAGCAGTGGTTCATTGACGTCAACAAGGAGGTCGTGCCTTGGCAAGGCGAGCACCGCTCCCTCCGGGAGATCCTCATTGAAGTCGTCCGCTCCGGAGACATCCAGCTGGTGCCTGACCGGTTCAATGCCACCTACTTCCACTGGGTGGAAAACCTGCGGGACTGGTGCATCAGCCGGCAGATCTGGTGGGGACACCGCATCCCGGCGTTCTATCAAGGCGACCAAACCCACATTGCCACCCAAGCTCCAGCAGGAGCCGGCTGGACTCAGGATCCGGACACGCTCGACACTTGGTTCTCCTCCGCCCTCTGGACCTGGAGCACTCTGGTGGATCCGGAACTGGCACAGGATCACAGCCTTTCCTTTGAGCAGATCCTGGAACGCAGCCCCGACTTCCGGAAGTTCCACCCCACTCAGGTGATGGAAACGGGGTACGACATCCTCTTCTTCTGGGTGGCTCGGATGATCCTGATGACCACCTACATGATCGGCGAGGTCCCGTTCCAGACGGTCTACCTTCATGGACTGGTCCGGACCCGAGAGGGACGCAAGATGTCTAAGTCCGACCCCTCTACGGCGATTGATCCTCTGGAGAGCATTGAGGCCTACGGCGCCGATGCGCTTCGGCTGGCACTCATCCTCGGCACCGGTCCCGGACAGGACCTACGGCTCTACCCGGAAAAACTGGAGGCCTGCCGACGCTTCGCCAACAAGATCTGGAACGCTGGGCGCTACATCCTCATGACGGTTCCTGCGGGAACTCCGATCACGCCACCACAAACGGTGCAGTCGGAACTGGCGCAGTGGCTGCTGCATGGCCTCAACCAGACCGTCGAGACCGTTCAGCAGAGCCTGAGCACCTATCGGCTTTCTGAGGTCATCGACACGCTCCGGGGGTTCTTCTGGGGCGAGTTCTGCGACTGGTACCTGGAGATGGACAAGAATCCGCAGCGCAGCGATGAGGACAACCAGGTGCTGGCCTATGCCTACACCACCTTCCTCAAGCTGCTGCATCCGTATGTGCCGTTTGTGACCGAGGCTCTGTGGTCGCAGTTTGGACAGGAACAGATGCTCGCCGTGGCTCCGTTCCCGAGTTCGCAACCGCAGCACGTCTTCCCTGAGGCACACGCCCGCATTGAGCTGGTCAAGGAGTCGATTTCCCAAATCCGGGCTCTGCGCGACAAAGCGAATCTGGGGCTTGATAAAAAAATTGCCGCAAGCCTCGACTCTGCCCAGCATGCCGACCTGTTTCAGACGCATCAGACGCTCATTGTCCGCTTGGCCCGCCTGAGCGAACTGAACGTCCAGGCCGTGGAGCCGACTCCCGGAAGCGACGCCCTTGCCGCTTACTTCAGCGAGGTCCTGGCCCGGATTGACGCCTCAGCAGTCGACTGGAGCAAGGAGATTGAAACGCTGCAGAAGAAGCTCCGGGCCGAGGCAGGGTTTGTGGAAAAGAGCAACAAGAAGCTCCACAACGAAGGCTTCCTCGCCAAAGCTCCGGAGGCGGTGGTCTCAGAGCTTCGGGAGAAAACCGCCCAGGCTGAACGAACCGTGGAGGCGCTCCGTCAGCAGATTCAGGAGCTGGAGAAGCTGGCCAGCTGAGTGGCCTCCTGACGTCCCGCATGAACTTCCCGCCGTTGACTCACGCACACGCGTGCTCTGTGTCGAGGTGGTTATGTCTGCCAAGTACTTGCTGCCCGGGAGCGTCCTGTTGCTGCTCCCGGTGGTCCCGCCCCCTGCTTTCACGCAACCCCCTTCTGTGCCGGCCCCGTCGGTTTCACGGTCTCGTCCTCTGATGCTGGTCTCCACCTGGAAACCGGGACAATCCGTCTCAGGCTGGTGGGTGAGTGAAAAATTTGACGGCATCCGGGCCCTCTGGACCGGTTCGGAGCTGCAAACCCGAAATGGCCACCGCATTGAGGCTCCAGACTGGTTCACGGCCGACCTTCCTCAGGTTCCTCTTGATGGGGAGTTGTGGGTTGGGCGGGGACAGTTCGCCCGGACCCTCAGCATTGTCCGAGATCAGGTTCCCGGCCCCGGCTGGAAAGAGGTGCGGTTTTGGGTCTTTGACGCGCCTGAGGTTCCAGGAGCCTTGGAGCTGCGCTGGGAAGCCCTCCGGCAGTGGACGCTTCCGGCGCATGTCACACCGGTGCCTCAGGAGCGTCTGCAGACCGAGGCGGAACTTCAGGTCCGCTTGGAGGCCCTGCAGCGTCAAGGAGGGGAAGGACTGGTGCTGCGGCGCCCTCAGTCACGCTACACGTCCGGACGCAGCCAGGACTGGCTGAAGGTCAAGCCTTATGAGGAAGGAGAGGCCGTGGTGCTACGGCACCTTCCGGGAAAGGGAAAGCACACCGGGCGCCTGGGCTCCCTGGAGGTTCAGCTTCCAGACGGAGCCGTGTTTCGCTTGGGAACCGGTTTCAGCGATGCGGAGCGGGAAGTTCCGCCTCCGGTGGGCAGCACGGTGGAGTTCCGGTACTCCGGACGGACCCGTCACGGCCTGCCTCGCTTTGCGGTCTTCCTCCGAGAACATGAGGAATGGTGAACCTTCGACTGTTTGCATGAGTTGCCCATGATTACGTTTCTGATCCGTCGCTTTCTCAGTGGAGCCGTTTCCATGCTGGTGGTGGCTCTGCTGGTGTTCTTCCTGCTCCGGGCGCTTCCGGGGGGGCCTTTTGACACCGAAAAGAGCCTGCCGCCTGAGATCATCAAGAACATTGAAGCCTACTATGGGCTCGACCTCCCGCCCTGGCAGCAGTTCCTGAACTACCTCTGGAACGCCGTCCGGGGGGACCTCGGGGTGAGCTACTCGCAGCGGGACCTGCCCGTGAGTGAGTTGATTCTGACGCGGGTGCCGGTTTCAGCAGAACTCGGGGCGTATTCCATGCTGCTGGCGCTGGTGCTGGGCCTGCCGCTTGGGGTCGTGGCCGCCTACTACCACAACCGGGCTCCAGACTACCTGGCCAGCTTCATTGCCATTGTCGGGCGGAGCATTCCCAACATTGCGCTGGCTCCTTTACTGGCCCTGACCTTTGGGCTCTACCTGAAGTGGCTGCCGATTGCACGTTGGACCAGCTGGGACTCCAAGATCCTCCCGACGATTGCGCTCGGTCTGAGCTCAGCAGCACTGATCGCTCGCCTGACGCGCTCCAGCATGCTCCAGGTCATCCGGGACGATTTTGTCCGGACCGCCCGTGCCAAGGGGCTTTCTGAATTTACCGTCATGTTCCGGCATGTGCTGAAGAACGCTCTGCTTCCGGTGCTGACGGTGTTCGGCCCCCTCTTCGCCTACACCCTCACCGGAACCCTAGTGGTGGAGCAGATTTTTGCCATCCCTGGGCTGGGAAGCTACTTCATCACCAGCATCAGCAACCGAGACTATCCGGTGGTCATGGGCGTGTACCTGCTTTATGGACTGCTGGTGATTGTTCTCAACGCCCTGGTGGACATTCTGTATGCCTGGATTGACCCCCGAATTCGTCTTCATTAAGGGACCTCATGAAGATCATTGACTCAGTCGCTGCCGTGTTCTGTCAGGGCGGAGAAGTGTTTTCGGTCCGACGACAGTCGCACCTCGATGCCTTTCCGGGCTATGATTCCTTTCCTGGGGGAAAGATTGACCGAAGTGATGGGGAAGGGCCACGGACGTGGACAGGGCTCCAGGAACGTCCAGTTGCCGAAGGAAATGCCCTGGTGCGGGAGATTGAAGAGGAGCTGGCGTTTTCCTTGCCAGAGGGAGGTGAGTCCGGATTGGTAACAGCGGTGAGTTACCTCGCAACGGCTTTGGCCCCTGCATTGATGCCCGTGCGGTTCCGCCTGCACTTCTTCCGGATTGACCTGAAGGCTCGGCCCACCTTCACTCCGGATGTGGGGGAGTTCAGTGACACGATCTGGGCAACTCCGGAGGCGTTGCTGGAGCGCTTTGCTCAAGGGGATTCCCTGATGGTGCCCCCGATGCGTTGGGTGCTGCAAGCGCTTGCCGAACGTCCGGAGGCTACAGGCCTAGGAGACCTGTCTCCGCAGTACGATGAGGAGCGCCTGGTTCCCAAGCTGGAACCGCTTCAGGGCATTCAGCAACTGGCGGTGCCCTCCAACACGCTTCCTCCTGCCGATCGCACCAACGCTTTCCTGATTGGTGATGCCGCTGCCCCCACGGTGCTTGTCGATCCGTCTCCCAAGTCTCCGGAAGTCCTCGAACGCCTCCTACGGACTCTGGAAGGAGAAACCGTGTCTCTGGTCTTCCTGACGCACCACCATCCAGACCATCATCAGTTTGCTCCTGAACTGGCCCGTGCCCTTCAGGTGCCGATTGGTCTCAGCTTAGATACCCAGGCCCGCATTGAGCAACAGCAGGGGACGGACTACTTCTCAGGGTGCTCCCTCATCCACTTCAAGGAAGGCGACACGGTGACCCGCTGGAAGGAAGAGTCGGTGCAGGTGTATGAAGTGCCGGGGCATGACGCAGGACAGCTGGCGCTTGCACCGGAGTCTCTGCGTTGGTTTTTGGTGGGAGACTTAATTCAAGGAGTTGGAACAGTGGTCATTCGGGAGCCGGAAGGAGACATGGCCGCTTACTTCCGGACCCTAGAGCGGGTCATTGCGCTGGATCCCGCTGTGATTCTTCCCTCACACGGATTGCTGATGCGGAGCACCTTCCGGCTTCAGGCCACCCTCAAGCATCGGCAAGAGCGGGAAGCCACCCTGCTGTCCCTCCATCAAGCGGGTCACTCCGAAGAAGCCATCCTCCATCAGGTTTACCCGGGTCTGGATGCTCGTCTGTTGCCTCTGGCTCGTCATAACATCACTTCTCACCTGAAGAAGCTTCGCCAGGAACAGCGGATTTGAGAGAAAGGAAGGAGCAGGAGTTCAGGGACAACGAGGAGACGGAGCCGCAGAGGCGGTCAGGAGGAAGGGGAGGTGGCCTGCTCCAGATCGAGCAAGGCCTGCTTGCGGTCGAGTCCGCTACCAAAGCCGGTCAGGGCCCCGTTTTTACCAATCACCCGGTGGCAGGGAATGATGATGGAGATGGGATTTCGGCGGTTTGCGCCTCCGACAGCACGGGTGTAGTTCTTTCCTCCCACCCGAATTGCCTGCTCCTGGTAGCTGCGGGTTTCTCCAAACGGAATCTCCTGCAGCGCCTTCCAGGCCCGTTGCTGGAAGGCCGTCCCGTGCGGGTCCAGAGGGAGTTGAAACGAGGTCCGGGTGCCCTGAAAGTACTGAGTCAGCTGACGAATTGCCTCTCGTAGAACAAGGGACTCCTGCTTCACGGCCCCTTCCGGAATCCGGAGGCGCTCGCTGTCAAAGTCCACACGAATGAGGAAGCCGTTGTCTTCCTGAAGCACCATTCGTCCTAAAGGAGAGTCGTACGTCTGGAAGAAGATCATGAGGCCTTGAGGACCGGGGTGGAGTCGCCGGTGAGGTCACCCGCAATCTGGCTTTCAATGAACGCGTCCTTTTCTCGCCAGATGCCCATGATCCAGTTGCGGATGTACCGGACCCGCTCCGTGTCGGTTAGGCTCTGCTCATCGGCATGCTGAAACGGCACCGGAAGCAGCCGCATGCGAACCACCACCCGCGGGACCTGTCCGCTGACCAGTTGCCAGAAGGTGGGAGGCGTTGGATTGTCCGGATACACCAGAGTCAGGTCGAGGACGCCGTCTAGGTGGTCCCCCAAGGAGTCCAGAACCGTCAGCACGCCGCCAACCTTGGGTTTGAGCAGGTGCTGGTAAGGGGAGTGAGTCGATTCTCGCTTGCGCTCACTGAAACGGGTGCCCTCCACGTAACTGAGGATGGCGCTGGGGTAGCCCTTGAGCTTTTCACAGCTCCGCCGAGTCGTCTCCAGGTCCTTTCCCCGCAGCGACGGATTCTTCTTAAGCTTTTCCTTGGAGTACCGCTTCATGAATGGAAAATCCAGCACCCAGCAGACGGCCCCCACAATGGGAAGCCAGATGAGTTCATGCTTGATGAAGATCTTCCGGAAGGGGATGCGGTTGATGCAGGCGTACTCCACCACCGGAATGTCGGCCATGGAAACGTGGTTGCTCATGACAAGGTACGAGCGCTCCTTGCTCAGTCCCTCTGGGGCCGTCACCGTTACTTCAGGGAAGCGGGCCTTGCGCAACAGGAAGCTGTTGTCCCAGCTCCAGTTGTGGGCCCAGGAGCTGTACATGAGGGCCAAGCGATGCCGCCAGGCGTCATGACGGTAAAGCTTGAGGGGGGAAAACAGCAGAATCAGTCCTCCCCACCAGAGGGTGTTCAGGACAATCAGCAGCGTCAGGAGGCTTCCTTGAACAATCTGAACCGGAAGCGATGGGGGGGTAGGATGAGGCATTACTCGAGTTGAAAGCGATTGACTAGGAAGTCATCCAACTCATCGGCAACCAGGGCCACGCTGGTGATGATCCACTCCAACTCCTCCGGATCCAGTCCTTCAACCGGGCGGATGTAGCTGGCAACCAGGTGGTGGTTACGGACCCCCAGGGTCACCCCTCGGAGCCGGAAGCTCCCGTTGAGTCGGAGCAGGTAATTTTCAAATTCAGGGAAGGAACGAGCGTACCGGAGGAGGTTCGCAGCGACAATCAGGTCCGTGTCGCCTTTACGAGGGTGCAGGAAGATCTGAACCTTGATGGAGCCGTTGACGAGCCACCACTCCTGCTCTCCGACGCGCCCCTTCTCCACATAGCCACTGTTGTGGAGGAACTCGTTGATCATGCCTTGGTAATGGTTCACGAGTCCTCACCGCACCAACAGAAACGCCTGCAATCAGGCGTCAGGGGCTTTTTTTTCAGGAAGGAAATTCAGCAGCTGGGCCACAATCCCTGCCACTAGGTAGGAGATCACACTCCCGGGGATGGAGGCGATCAGCAACAACCAAGGGAAAATAAACAGGTAAAAGACTTCTTCCGGGATCATGGGGGCTCGTTCAGGTTGCGATTTTGAAACATCAGCTCAAAATAAAGGACCAACAATTAGCATGATCTCTGCTTGATGACAAGACATCCTTGCATGATGGGACTCATGCTGGTCCTGCTACTGGGTCTGAGTGGCTGCTGGTCCCAGGCCGTCCACGTCTCTCCCGGGTGGACAACGGAAACCGTCTCGGGCACCATCCGCACGGACCAGGGAGCGCCACTGGAGCACGCCAGCTTTGTGGTGATTCAGGAGTCCCATCGCTCCCCCATTCAGTTTGACGGCGAGCCGCCTCGGTTCCTTCCTCAGGCGCGCTTGGTGCTCCCAGATGCCGAAGGCGCCTTCCGGACACGTTTTGACCTCCGGGCCTCGCGCTTGACCCTGACGGTGGTTGCGCCCGGATACCAGATGGCGCACTATGAGTTCAACCGCCAGATCGGAGTGGGCACCCTGGTCTATGACGTCCGGCTGAAAAAGGCCCAGAGCTGGCGTGACCACTTCTTGCTGCAGGTGGCCCCCTACCTCGACCCGTTCATTCTGGAACCCCGGTACGCCATGCCGGAAGCTCAGCAGCTCTTTTTGGGCGACTGGATGGACCAGCAACGTGCACGCTGGACCCCAGCTCCAGACGACGCAAAACCTGCGGCTTCGGCAGAATGAGATGGCGCAAAACTTGCGCACCTCTTCCGCACGCCTCCGTCCTCTGAGAAAAAGGACTCATTTTCTTGAAGAATTGGAGGGTCCGTCGCGTCAATGGGGAAATCCTGTTCCGTTTTCTAACACGATCTGATACCTAATGAGAGGTATTTTCTGCCGAGACGCTACGGCTCGCTCACACTTGAAGGCACTGAAAAGCTGAAATGGAAAAGGACGAACTCATTGCGCAACAGGCGGCCGCTGCCCGCGGACGTGTCATCGGGAAAGGAGAGAGCCCTTCCGGACCAGTCAACTTCGACTTCAAAGGCGTCACCCGCCAGATCATTCTTGCGACAGAAGACATCAAGAAGCACAGCAAGTCGACCTTCCTGCTCAAGATGCGCAAGTCCTTCACCGGCGGCGATGGCAAGGACGGTGGAGGCGGACACATTAATGGCTCCATTTTGGGAGACCTGGTTGCGCCTCAGCTCAACAAGGAAGTCGCCGAGCTCAGCAAGGACCCGGCGCAGACCAACGCCCGGGTGCAGCTCATCCGGGGGTTTTTGCAGATTCGCAAGGAGCACGAGCTGGAGGTGTACCGCAACCTGATGGTGCAGGCCGCCCTGCCGATCTACCTCGGAGACATCACCCCGGCGGCCATGCAGCTGGCGGGGCAGACCTACCGCATCTACCTCAGCCGGGTCATCCAAACGCACAAGAAGCAGCTGCTCCTCGTCCGCTCCGCTCAGTTGAAGAATGTGAACGTGGACCGCATCTCCACCGAGTCCCTCATCAGCGCAGACAAGGTGCCGGAGAGTGCTGAAGACGCTATGATGATCCAGGAGATCAAAATGGGACTGAGCATGCAGGAGATGACCAAGAGCCTTGATGAAGACATCCGGGCGTCCATGTCCATGCCCATCAATCTTGAAGAGCTCGATCAGCTCTCGTCACGGCATGGCGCGGTGATGCAGTTCCTCGGAAACTCGGAGGTCGGCCAAACCTATAACAAGCGGAAGCTGCTGCTCCGCAAGAGCTACGCGGTTCTGGATGTGGCCCGGTACATTCCCTTCCTGCACTCGCTTGGGCTCAAGCTGGCAGGCAAGCTTCAGAGCGTTGAGAGCAAGATCCCCGTGCCCTTCCTCATGGAGGCCCGGATCCACATGCAGGCGGTCCGCTTGATGATGCTCCGGCTCCAGTGCGGGGACAACTCGGTCCGGAACTCCATTGGCCCCACGTTCAACAAGGCGATTGTCGCCTACCGCAAGGCGCTCCGCCGGACCTCAACAACGGAACCGCACCGCAGCGACCTCCCGGTGCTTGCCGAGTTTGCCCAAGTGGCCTACTTCGCCTTTCAAAACCGAGAACTGATCCGGGCCACCAAGGAAGGTGCCAAGGAAATTCTCAAGCTGGCAAAGAAGTCCATTGACGCAGCGGTCACGGTCAATCCCCGCTACAACCGGCTCCAGCTAAAGATCCTGACGGCCCTGAACCGTCTGGAGAACAACAAGAAGTAACCCTCCCCCACGTCGCCAGCCTTCCCGTCTTGGTGAAGGCCCCGGCGACTCATCACTTTTTCCTAAAGTTTTTCCCTCATCTGCCGAAAGAGAAGATAGTCCGGAAAGGTCAACTTCCGGGATCGCAATCTTTTCCCTGCTTCGGTTATGAGATCCTCCACTCTTCTCCTTTTGGCGGCCCTAGGACTGCTCCTAGGCGGCTGCGCAGCCCTTCCGAACTTCAACACGGATGCGGCTGTGGCGCGGACCCCGTGTGCGGACCGTGTCATGGACCAGGCCTTTTTGCTCCACAACGAGGCCAAGACCGGCCTGGCCATCTTCTATGACGAACGAGACGACCACCGGCTCTACCAGTCGTACTACGCCAGCGTTGATTCCGTTCTGACGGCTCGCAGCGTTGCGAAGTGCTGGGACCGCCGGGTATCGCACTACAACGCCATGCGGAACCTCGAAGACGCCAATCGGCAGCTGGTGCATTTGATCAAACGCAACATGCCCGACGAGGAAGGCACCGCTCTGGTCTCGGTCTACCGCGAGCAGTACGGAAATCTGTTTACCGCCAATTAAACGGCGTTCCTTTCTGAGGAACCACCGGCCTTGCAGCTCTGTGCCCGTGCTCTGTAGAGGCGGGTCCAGAGGCTGTTTTTTGTTCTTGCTCAAGCAAGTGGATTCTGAGGTTCCCAACCACTGGGGGAGGTCCTAGGGGTAGGGAAGACTGCACAGGTCTCCTGTTTTTCGATTTTGGAAAACCGGGAGCGTGTGAACCAATCGCCTTCAAGCAAATGGAGGGAGTATGCCACCGATTCAATACCTCAACGCCTACGTGATCATGGTGTTGGGAAGCCTGGGGGCCACCATCTTTGGGGCCGTCTACTGCTACAGTGGAATGTCTCAGGTTAGCTTCATGACCTATCAGGGCATGAACGTCACCACCTACTACTACGACAAGGGGAAGTACGACCTGTATGTCAACGGACTGATCTACTCCGGGGTCTTTGCGGTCGCAATTCTGCTGATCCTCTTTGTGATCCTCATCCCCAGTCCGCAGCAGCTGCAGCGCCGCATGAGCGCGTCGCCGTTTGGTGGCCCCATGGGCGGCCCCATGGGAGGACCGCAAGGCACCATGCCAGCGCCCAACATGCAGCAGCCCATGGAACCCATTGATGAGGCCGCAGAGCTTGGCTTTGAGCTGACCCCCGATGTGGACCTTTCACCGCAGCTGGAGGACTACGGCGAAGGCTTCTCCATGGACGCGTTGGACGCCGATGATTCGGATGTCGTCAACGGCAAGGGACGCATCACCGATGAGTCTCATGAAAATTTTCTTCGACAACACCCGGACAGCGCAGTAAAATTCCTTCTGCGTAAAGACCTGTCGGGCGCGCCCGTCTCCGCCGACCAGGAAGAGGCCTTTGAAGAATGGCAGAAGCGGGGCCTCTCCCGCGGCAAGCTGCGCCAGCACCTCTTCAACCTGATGGACTGGGACGACATGCCGGACCTGAGCCCGCAGGAACTCGTTTCTGAACTTCAAAGCAAGCTCTGATGTCCTCAAGCTTCAGCGGAACCTCAACCTACCTGCTGGACCCCAAGCTGGAGGAGGCCTTCCACATCGCTCGGATGCTGGAAAAGCCCCTCCTGCTGGAAGGGGAACCGGGCACAGGCAAAACCAAGCTCGCCCAAGAGTTTGCGGCCGCCACCCAAGCCCCCCTCTTTGAAGTCCCCATCACCTCGGAAAGCAAGGTCTCGCAGCTGGTTTCCCGCTTCGATGAGGTCCAGCGCCTCATGGACGCCCAAGCCGCCATTGCCAACGCCCAGATGAAGCAAGCGGGCATTGACATGCACATCGAAACCGGTGGTCGCCGCGTGGATGAGCTGGAACAGTACGTCCACTTGGGCCCCTTAGCTCAGGCCTTCTCCACCCCGGGGTCAGTGCTGCTGCTGGATGAAATCGACAAGGCGCCTCGAGAGCTTCCCAACAACCTGCTGTTTCTTCTTTCAGAACGCAGGATTGTCGTTCCGGAAACCGGTCAGGTCATTGCCTGTGGCCCCGGAGAGATGCCCGTGATCGTCATCACCTCCAACCACGAACAGGACCTTCCGGCCCCATTTGTGCGCCGCTGCGTGTACGCCTACATCGAATTCCCACCTCCGGACCGGATGCGGGACATCATCCGCATGCACCACCCGCAGGCAAAACCTCCTCTCGTGGAAGCCGCGCTCCAGATCTTCTACCAACTCCGGGAGCTTGGCCTCACCCGCAACCCCTCCACCAGCGAGATCCTCGACTGGATCGCCTACCTAGTGCAGCAAGAAGTCGAAGACCCGCAAGACATCCAGCAGCTCCGGGGCGCCCAGACGCTGATCAAGCACCGAGACGACCGAGAACTGCTGCAGCTGATCCGCGAGCAGGGCATCGACGCGGCCCGGTCCCGTAAAAAATCGGCGTGGTAGCCCCATGACCGAACTGGCACTCCTCGTTCTGGCGTTCCTGCTCGGAGGCATCCCCTTCGGCCTGTTGATCAGCCGCTACTTCCTCGGCATCGACATCCGTAGCCAGGGCAGCGGCAACATTGGCATGACCAACGTCATGCGGGTGGGAGGAAAGACCCCCGGCATCCTGACCTTTGTGCTCGACTTTGCCAAGGGCACCGTTGCGGTTCTGCTTGCAGAGGCACTGCTGAGTCCGGAACTGGAAGGCGTGGATCGAGACTTCTGGCTTTCCCTTGTTGCCGTGGTCGCGGTCTGCGGTCATGTGTTTTCCATCTTTCTCAAAGGCAAGGGCGGCAAGGGGGTTTCCACCTTGTTTGGCGTCTTGGCCGCACTGCACCTTCCCACAGGGTTGGCGGCGGCGGCGGTGTGGGTCGGGATGTTCCTTTGGAAACGCATCTCCAGCCTCGCAGCATTGACCATGCTGGCCTCCCTGCCCCTCTGGACCGCAGCGCTTCCCGCGTTGCTGGGTGACGAGTCGTCCACTGCACGGCTTCTCCTCCTCACTGCATTATCCGGACTGCTCATCTACAAGCACCGCTCCAACATTGCACGCCTTCTCTCAGGCGAAGAAGGGCAGCTCCGATCAGGTAAGTAAACCCTCTGACCCGTGATCCCCATGCCTGCTGCCGAAATCAGCCACAGCCTCCTTCGTTTCATTGACGCCTCTCCCACGCCCTTTCATGCTGTGGAAAGCCTCCGGGCGCGCCTGGCCGATTCCGGTTTCCGGCAGCTCGAAGAATCGGTCCCCTGGCACCTCCAGCCGGGGCAGGCCTACTTTGTCATCCGCGGAGGCTCCAGCCTGATCGCTTGGATTCAAGGAACAGGAGCCGTCGCTGAGCATGGCTTCCGGATCTTTGGCGCCCACACCGACAGTCCCAACCTGCGCCTGAAGCCCCTTCCGGACCTTCGTCAGCACGGCTACCGTCAACTGGGTGTGGAGGTTTATGGGGGCGTGCTCCTTTCCAGCTGGGCAGACCGGGACCTCGCTCTGGCAGGCCGCGTTCACTACCGTGAGGCGTCCGGTGCCGTCCGGTCGACCCTGATGCGGGTGGATCGTCCGCTGCTCCGGATTCCGCTGCTGGCCATTCACCTCAACCGAGACGTCAACGAGAAGGGCCTGGTCCTCAATGCTCAGAACCACCTTCCGCCGCTCTTTGGACTGCAGGGACGGCTGGCTGAAACCGAATCGCTGGAAGCCTTTGTGGCAAAGGAACTGGGAATCCGTCCAGAAGCCATCTTGAGCCATGAACTGAGTCTGTTTGACACCCAACCGAGTTCGCTGCTTGGGGAGCAGGATGAGTTCCTTTCAGCGCCTCGGCTGGACAACCTGTGTTCCTGCTTCTGTGGCCTCGAAGCATTGCTCCGGGACCGGCAACAGAGCTGTGCGCACACCCGGGTGCTCGCCTGCTTTGACCATGAAGAGATTGGGAGTGAAACCGTCAAAGGGGCCGCGTCGTCCTTCCTCAAGACAATGGTCCGGCGTTTGGCTCAGGATTCCGGGATCGCACAGGCCGAGGAAACGGCACTGGCGCGTTCCGTTCTGCTCTCTGCCGACATGGCCCACGCCATCCACCCCAACTACCCGGAACGGCACGACGCCCAGCACTTTCCACAGATCAACGCCGGACCCGTCATCAAGATCAACGCTCAGGGACGCTATGCCACCGACGGCGCCACAGAGGCACTCTTTGAGCAGATCTGCCGGCAACGGCACATTCCGGTGCAGAAGTTTGTCAACCGCACCGATCTCGCTTGCGGAAGCACGATCGGACCGATGGTGTCCGCAGAACTGGGGGTGCCCACGGTCGATGTCGGCCTCGCCCAGCTGTCCATGCACTCCATCCGGGAGTTGAGTGGCAGCCAGGATCCCGAGTGGATGACTGCTGCCAGCCAAGGATTCCTCCTCAAGGAATGACGCGGAGGGCGGGGCGCCCGGATTTTTCTTGACAACCACCTGAGGGAACACGAGAATCACGCGTCCCCCGCCTGCCCCCTTTCCCATTGCCTCAACCCCGACTTTCCATGCAAAGCCCTCTATGAAACTTGCGACCCTGCCCAACGGAAGCCGAGACGGTCAACTGGCTGTGGTGTCTCGGGACCTTCGTCGATGTGTGACGGTTCCGGAACTGGCCACCACCCTGCAGCAGGCTCTTGATGAGTGGGACCACGTGTCTCGCCGCCTCCGGGAGGTTTCAGAGCGCCTCAACGTCGGGCAGTTTGCCCAGGCCCTGGAGTTTCGACCTCAGGAGTGCCTAGCGCCGCTTCCGCGGGCGTATCAGTGGGCCGACGGCTCAGCGTACGTCAACCATGTGGAGCTCGTCCGCAAGGCTCGAGGCGCCGAAATGCCAGAAAGCTTCTGGCACGATCCCTTGATGTACCAAGGAGGCTCCGATACCTTCCTGGGACCGTGTGAGCCCATCAAGGTAGCGGATCCCAGCTGGGGCATCGACTTTGAGGCTGAGGTGGTCGTGGTCACCCATGACGTTCCCTATGGCGCCTCACCAGACGAGGCTCAGGACAAGATCCTCCTCATCGGACTCGTCAATGACCTTTCCCTGCGGAACCTCATTCCCAATGAGCTGGGAAAGGGCTTCGGCTTCTTTCAGTCCAAACCCTCCTCGGCGTTTGCACCCGTCTTTGTGACTCCTGATGAGCTGGGAAGTGCCTGGGACGGTCGCAAGGTCCACCTGCCGCTGGAAGTAACCTACAACGGCGAGCCGTTTGGTCAGGCAAACGCCGGAGTGGACATGACCTTTGACTTTCCACAACTGATTGCGCATGCGGCCCGGACTCGTGCGCTGGGAGCCGGCACCGTGATGGGGTCGGGCACCGTTTCCAATCGGGGCGCTGACGGTGGTCCCGGACGCCCCATCCGCGAAGGTGGCGTGGGGTACTCCTGCCTGGCAGAGGTCCGCATGGTGGAGAAGATCCTCCACGACACAATTGAGACGCCGTTCATGAATTATGGCGACCAGGTGCGCATTGAAATGCGTACCGCTTCCGGAGCAAGCCTCTTCGGAGCCATTGAACAAGAGGTTCAGCCCCTCTGACATCCGGGCGCTGATTGATCCTCAACTTGACCCAACCCTCACTGGAGAACCGTGCATGACTTCCAAAGCCTTTGCCTCTGTTGGAGACACTGAAGCCAAGAACATCAGCTTTACGCAACTCGGCGAGGGGCTCTATGCCTTTACCGCAGAGGGGGATCCCAACACCGGGGTGATTGTGGGAGAGGACTCGGTGATGGTGATTGACACGCAGGCGACTCCGGTGATGGCACAGCAGGTTCTGCAGTACATCCGGGAGGTCACCGACAAGCCGATTCAGTACGTTGTTCTCAGCCACTACCACGCCGTCCGGGTTCTCGGTGCCGCCGCGTATCAGCCCCAACAGATCATCGCCTCGGCCGCCACCCGCTCACTGATTGTGGAACGCGGACAGGAGGACTGGGACAGTGAGTATGGCCGATTCCCTCGGCTCTTTCAGGCGGCAGAATCCATCCCCGGACTCACCTGGCCCACCCTGACCTTCACCAACAAGATGACGGTCTACCTGGGCAAACGTCGTGTTGAGATCATGCACCTCGGACGGGCGCACACTGCTGGAGACACCGTGGTGTGGGTCCCGGATGCTGGGGTGATGTTTTCAGGAGACACCGTGGAATTCCACTCCGCCTGCTACTGCGGCGACGCTCACTTTACGGACTGGCCCACCACCATCGGCAAGCTCCGGGAGTTCCAGCCCAAGGCCCTAGTGCCCGGACGTGGAGACGCCCTCACCGCCCCGGATGATGTCGAGGAAGCCATTCGCCTGACTCAAAACTTCCTGCACGATACCTACACCCCCGTGGCGGCGGCGGCGGCTCAGGGACGTTCGCTCAAGGACGCCATGGCCATGTGCCGGGAGGTTTGCGATCCGAAGTACGCCAGCTTTGCGATCTATGAGCACTGCCTGCCCTTTAACGTCGCCCGCGCCTATGACGAAGCCTCCGGGCTGGACCACCCTCGCATCTGGACGGCCGAACGCGATCAGCAGATGTGGGCCTCTCTCCAGAGCTGACTCATGCCCCGCTACTCCTACGAACCGTTTCCCTACACCCCGCCTCCTGAGCTGTCCGGAGGGACTGGTCGCCGTTGGCCGGTCGCCATTGTCGGAGCCGGACCTGTGGGGCTGGCCGCAGCAATCGACTTGGCGCTCCGGGGAATTGAGTGTGTCGTGCTTGATGACAACAACGTCGTCTCGGTGGGCAGTCGCGCAATCTGCTGGTCGAAGCGAACCCTGGAGATCTGCGACCGGCTCGGCATCGGGGATCGCATGGTGGAGAAGGGCGTCACCTGGAAGGTCGGCCGCCTGTTCCACGGTGACCAAGAGATCTGGAACTTTGACCTGCTTCCGCATTCAGGGCACAAGATGCCCGCGTTCATCAACCTCCAGCAGTACTACGTGGAGCAGTACCTTGTCGAGCGGACCCATGACTTTCCCGACACGATTGAGCTGCGCTGGAAGAACAAGGTCACAGGGCTTGAGCACAACGCCTCTGGAGTAACGCTGACCCTGGACACTCCGGAAGGCACCTACTCGCTGGAAGCCGATTACGTGCTCGCCTGTGACGGCGCCAAGTCATCGCTGCGTGAACAGCTGGGCCTGGAGTTTGAGGGGCAAATCTTTGAGGAGCGCTTTCTCATTGCCGACGTGGAAATGCAGGCGGATTTCCCCTCGGAGCGGTGGTTCTGGTTTGAGCCTCCGTTTCATCCAGGACAGTCCGCCCTGCTCCACAAGCAGCCCGACAACATCTACCGCATTGACCTGCAGCTGGGCTGGGACGCGGACCCTGAGGAAGAGAAACGTCCGGAGCGGGTCATCCCCCGCATTCAGGCTGCTGTTGGAAACCGTCCCTTTGAACTGGACTGGGTCTCGGTCTACACCTTCCAGTGCCGGCGCCTGGAGCGCTTTGTCCACGGACGCGTCCTCTTTGTTGGCGATTCCGCCCACATCGTCTCGCCTTTTGGCGCCCGGGGTGGCAATGGCGGCATTCAGGATGTCGACAATCTGATCTGGAAGCTGGCGGCAGTGCTGAAAAGAAAGGCCCCGAAGGAGTTGTTGGAGAGCTACAACGAGGAACGAACGTACGGGGCCGATGAGAACATCCGCAACTCCAGCCGCTCCACCAACTTCATGACGCCCAAAACGCCGATGGAGCACACCTTCCGGGATGCAGTGCTGGATCTGGCAGAGGAGCACGCCTTTGCTCGACGCCTCGTCAATTCCGGACGCCTGTCTCTGCCGGCGACCCTGCGCGACTCGTCCCTCAACTCTCCGGATGCCTTTCCAGAAGGAGGCCCTATGGTCCCGGGGGCTCCGATGGACGATGCACGGGTGCTGCACGGCACGGAACCCTCGTGGTTGCTGCAGCACTTTGGTCCGGAATTCCGGGTGCTGACGTTTGATGATCCGGAGGCGCCTCTTTCCCAACAGGACCTTCAGGCGTTGCTGGAGGGTCCCTTCCCTGCTCGTGTCGTACTCATCAACCCCACGCCACCGATCCCAGAGGAAGTGATCCCCATCCAAGATCCTGCGCGCTTTGTGATCGACCGCTACAAAGGACTTCCTGGGACCACGTACCTGATTCGTCCGGACCAGCATGTGGCGGCACGCTGGCGCTCATTTGACCTAGAAGCCCTTCAAGCAGCCTTGGAAAAGGCGACCTGTCTCTAAGGAATTGGCATGCCCCTGATTACGGAACCGCACTACTTCGAGGCCACCTCGGCCTCGGCCTATCCTGCGGGTGATAACTTTTACGAAGCCCTGATTGCGGCCCACCAGGGCCTGAGTGATGAACAGAGCAGCGCGCTGAATGCCCGGTTGGTGCTGCTGCTCTCCAATCACATCGGTGACCTGGAGGTGCTGCGCGAAGCCCTGCAGGTGGCTCGGAAGAACCTGTAGACGCCAGCTTGCTGCTCAACGCTTGTGAGGAGGAAAGATGATTCAGAAGATTCACCATGTGGCCTACCGATGCCATGACGCCAAGGCGACTGTGGAGTGGTACCAAAAGTACCTCGACATGGAGTTTGTGCTCGCCATTGCGGAAAACCAGGTTCCCTCCACCAAGGAGCCGGATCCGTACATGCACATCTTCCTCAAGGCCGGGGACGGCAACATCCTCGCCTTCTTTGAGCTGCCGACCAAGCCACCTTTGGGAGCCGACCCGAACACGCCCAAGTGGGTGCAGCACTTCGCCATGGAAGTCGACTCCTTGGAAACGCTCCTGCAGGTGAAGGAGCGGTTGGAGGCCGATGGCATTGAGGTGGTTGGCCCAACGGACCACAAGCTGTTTCAGTCGATCTACTTCTTTGACCCCAACGGGCTCCGGCTGGAGCTGGCGTTCAATACGGACACACCGGAGATGAATGAGCGGTTGGACGAAGTGAAGTGGGAGATGCTGGAGGAGTGGTCGCGCACCAAGCGGGCGCCTGAGCACGCCCGCTGGTTGCATGAGGATTCCAACTAGACGAGGACTTTTTCAGCAAACGCGGCCACGTTCTTCTGGGGGCGCTCGTCTTCACGCTGAGGCTTGAGGATGCCCGCCTGACACGCAGGACGAGCCGCCATGGTGTCCATCCACCTCGAGAGGTGGGGCAGGTCTGCTGTCTCCAAACCCGCCCACTCGTGGATCCGGACCCAAGGCCAGGTGGCAATATCCGCAATGGAATATTCATCTGCTAGGAATTCGCGTCCCTCAAGCCGCGTGTTCAGCACCTCGTAAAGCCGCCGAGTTTCCTTCTGGTAGCGTTCAATGGCATACGGAATCTTCTCAGGCGCATAGCGGTAGAAAACGTGCGCCTGCCCCTGCATCGGTCCCACGCCCCCCATCTGAAACATCAGCCACTGCAACGCCTCAGAGCGCTTCTTCGGATTCGTCGGCAGCAGCTTCCCCGTTTTTTCTGCCAAGTAGATCAGGATCGCTCCAGACTCAATGATGACAAAATCTTCCTCGTCGTGATCGACTAGGGTCGGAATGCGGCCGTTCGGATTGAGGGCTAGGAAGTCCGGCTTCTTCTGATCAAGGGACATGAGGTCGAAGGCGACCATGTCGTAGGGAAGACCCAACTCTTCCAAGGCAATGGAGACCTTGTGTCCGTTGGGAGTAGGGGCGGTGTAAAGCGTGAGCATAGAGGGTTCCTGTGCATCAGTTTGAGGAGTTCCAAAAAACAAAACAGTCCTCATTACCTTATCAGGAACCGTTCAGATGAAAACCCCCGGAAGGCAGGCGTTCCTCATGCGGTGGGCGTGAGCCGGCGGCCGGTTTCAGGATCAAACAGGTGGCAGTCCCGGGAATCGACTGTGAAGTGCATGGTGCGGTTACTGCGATCGGCCTGGTGCACACCATTGAGACTGGCGGTGAACCCCACGCCGCCTTCAACGAGTCGGCCATGCAGCAGCGTGTTGGCCCCGAGCGGTTCGGAAAGCCGCAACTCCATTGCCAGCGGACCGGAGTCGTCAGGCTTCAAATGCTCCGGTCGGATGCCCAACTTCACCGCACCCTCACGGACCGAGGTCGACGCGACGGGAACGTTCCCCAACACCACCTGCCCGCCAGCAATTCGGGCATCTAGCACATTCATCGCTGGGCTGCCGATGAACTGCGCAGCAAACAGGGACTGGGGCTGCTCATAGACCTCAAGCGGAGTGCCGATCTGCTCCGCCCGACCTTCGTTCATCACAATCATCCGGTCGGCCATCGTCATCGCCTCCACCTGATCGTGGGTGACGTAGAGCGCGGTGATGCCGAGTTTGGACTGCAGCTCCTTGATTTCCAGACGCATCTGCACCCGGAGCTTCGCATCAAGGTTGGAAAGCGGCTCATCAAAGAGGAAGACCGACGGCTCGCGCACAATGGCACGGCCCATGGCAACCCGCTGCCGCTGCCCTCCGGAAAGCTGCTTGGGGCGCCGGTCGAGCAGTCCTTCCAGCTGAAGCAGCTGCGCTGCCGCTTCAACCTTGGCCGCAATTTCGGGCTTGGGCATGCCGGCGATCTTCAGTCCGTAGCCCATGTTCTGCGCCACCGTCATGTGCGGGTAAAGGGCGTAGTTCTGGAACACCATGGCAATGTCGCGGTCCATCGGCTCCTTGTCATTGGCCCGCTCTCCTCCAATCAGCACCTCCCCCGCAGTCACGGTTTCCAATCCGGCCACCATCCGCAGCAGGGTGGACTTGCCACAGCCCGAAGGCCCCACGATCACAATGAATTCCCCATCGGCGATCTCCATGTCGATCCCGTGGATCACGTCGGTTGCGCCAAAACTCTTGCGCAGGTTCTTAAGCGTTACGGTCGCCATCTGGTCATTTCTCGCCGTCTACAAGACCGCGGATGAAGAGCTTCTGCATCGAGACCACCACAATCACTGGCGGGATCATCGCCAGAATGGAGGTCGCCATGATGACCGGCCACTCGGCCACGTCATCGCCCGAGGGAAACATCTGCTTGATGCCCATCACAATGGTGTTCATCTCAGGATTCGTGGTGATCAGGAGGGGCCAGAGGTACTGGTTCCAGCCATAGATGAACAGGATCACAAACAGCGCTGCGACATTGGTCCGGCTCATCGGCACCACGATGTCGACAAAAAACCGCATGGGGCGTGCGCCATCCACCCGTGCCGCCTCCGCCAGTTCGTCCGGGATGGTCAGGAAAAATTGCCGAAAGAGGAAGGTTGCGGTTGCTGAAGCGATGAGGGGGAAGATCAGTCCGGAGTAGCTATTGAGCATCCCGAAGCCCGCTACCACTTCATAGGTTGGCACAATCCGGACTTCGACCGGTAGCATCAGCGTGATGAAGATCATCCAGAAAAACAGACTCCGTCCCGGAAACCGGAAGTAGACAATGGCAAATGCGGAGAGCAGCGAGATGATGATCTTGCCGACAGCGATTCCAATCGCCATGATCAGCGAGTTCAGGAGCATCGTCGCAACCGGGACATTCACGCCGGAAAACAGCGCCGCCGTGTAGTTTTCCCAGAACCGGTCACCCGGCCAAAGCGGCATGGGAGGGCTTACGATCTCAGGCTGTGTCACCGTGGAAGCAACAAAGGCCAGCCAGATCGGAAAGAAGATCACCAGCACCCCTAGGATCATCAGCACATGCGTGAGCCACAATCCGGTGCCCCGCTTTTCCACCATCCCCTGCACGTCTGCCATCAGTAATGCACCCGCTTCTCGACAAACTTGAACTGAAACACCGTCAGCATTCCGACCACCAGCAGCAGGATCACCGATTGTGCTGAGGAAGCCCCCAGGTCCTGCCCCACAAACCCATCGGCAAAGACCTTGTAGACTAGGATCGTCGTCGCCTGCTGCGGCCCCCCGGCAGTGATGGTGTGGATCACCCCAAAGGTTTCGAAGAAGGCATAGACGACGTTGACCACGAGCAGGAAAAAAGTCGTCGGCGAAAGCAACGGCAGGACAATCGTGAAGAAACGTCGCCAGAATCGAGCGCCGTCGATGGCCGCCGCTTCAATCACCGAATGCGGGACCGCCTGAAGTGCCGCCAAGAAGAAGAGGAAGTTGTAGCTGATTCGTCCCCAGGCAGAAGCGACAACGACCAGCCCCATCGCCTCCCCTCCGTTCAGCACGTGGTTCCAGTCGTAACCGAGCTGGCCGAGGTACCACGACACCACACCGACTCGCGTGTTGAACATGAACATCCAGAGCACCCCGGCTACTGCAGGAGCGACGGCATACGGCCAGATCAGTAGGGTCCGGTAGACGCCTGACCCCTTGAGCAACCGATCCGCAAGCACAGCAAGAAACAGCGCCGGGATCATCGAGGCCAGTGTGACAAAGAGCGAGAAAACAGCCGTTGTCACAAAGGAGGCGCGGTAGTGGCTGTCGCTGAACAGGTACTCGAAGTTCCCCATCCCAACGAACTGCTTTGAGAGTCCGAAAGGATCGGGAATGAACAGAGACTGCCAAACCGCTTGGCCAGCGGGGTAGAAGAAGAAGACTGCGGAGATGAAGACCTGTGGCGCAATCAGCGCGAGCGGCAGCATCCAGCCGCGAAAGGTCACCCGTTTCTCCATCTGCTTTCTCTAAACGGAACAAGTGGCAGACCCTGTGACTTGCAGAGCCTGCCTTGGTGGGTTAACGGGTTCAGCGGTTGGCCCGCTCGAACCGTCGCAGCAGCTGGTTGCCACGTGACACCGCGCTGTCCATGGCATCTTGTGCCGACTTGTCACCGGCCCAGACGGCTTCCAACTCTTCGTCGATGATGCCCCGGATTTGGTCGAAGGACCCCAGCCGTAGGCCTTTGGAGTTGGACGTTGGAGCGTTGGCGGTCATTTGCTTCACCGCCACGTCGGTGCCCGGGTTCTTTTCATAGAAACCAGCAGCCCGGGTGGCTTCGCCAGCAGCCACGGTGATCGGCAGGTAGCCTGTATCCTGGTGCCACCTCGCCTGAATCGGAGTGGAAGACAGGAACGACAGGAAGGCGCCGACGCCTTTGTACTCATCGCTCTGGTGACCTGACATCACCCACAGCGATGCTCCTCCGATGATGGTGTTCTGCGGAGCTTGGCCCACACCTTCCCAGTAGGGAAGCGGACGCACTCCAAAGTCGAACTTGGCCTCAGAGCTGATCCCTGCATAACCGGCCGAGCTTTCTGTGAAGAGCGCACACTCACCTGCCCGGAAGTTGGCCCCGCCTTCGTTGCGGCGTCCGGTGTAGATGAATTTGCCCTCCTTGGCCCACTCCCCCATCTTCGAGATGTGAGCAACCTGTGCCTTACTGTTGAACACCAACTCGGTGTCCAGTCCGGCAAAGCCATTTTCTTGGGTGGCAAAAGGAACGTTGTGGTAAGCCGAGAGGTTCTCAAGGTGAATCCAGCTCTGCCACGCCGTCACCAGCGGACAGGAACTGCCGGAGGCCTTGAGCTGGTCCAGCACGCTTTCCACTTTTTGCCAGGTGCTCAGGTCCACATCCGGATCAATTCCCGCACTTCTCAGGGCGTCACGGTTCACCCACAGCACCGGTGTGGAGGAGTTGAAGGGCAGCGACAGCATCTGACCATCAGTCGTCGTGTAGTAGCCCTTCACCGCGCCAATGTAGGCGTCCGGGTCAAAAGCAGCCCCACTTTCGGCCATCACTTCGTAAACCGGCTTGATCGCGCCCTTGGCAGCCATCATTGTGGCCGTTCCCACTTCGAAGACCATCAGGATGTGCGGCTGTTCACCAGCACGGAAGGCCGCGATCCCGGCATTGAGGGTCTCCGAGTAGTTGCCCTTGTGGCTCGCGACCACGGTATAGTCGTTCTGGCTGGCGTTGAACTCTTCAACCTGAGCCGCAACTAATTCTCCCAGCCGGCCGGTGAAGGCATGCCAGAACTGCACTTCGGTTTTGGCCATTGCGACCAGTGGGTTCAGAGCCATTGCTCCAGCAAGGGCCCCCAGAATCATTTTCTTCATTTCTCACTCCCTTCGCGTTAAAAACGCCTTATGTTTCTGTGATGAAAGAGCGCCGGAGCCATCCCCTTCGCTCATTTGTAAAAAAATTTTGCATACTCAACTCCATAATTCAATACATTCGTGACATATTTTGTCACGTTGAGCGGGCGGGTCTCTTATGAAGAGGAGGTTCCCCCAAGCGGCCTGAGACAGCCGCCTAGAAGTGCTGTGGGAGGCTCTCGCTGGGGAGAGCCGCTTCCACCAAAAGCTCCGGGCAGGTTACTGCCAGAGTTCGGTTTGGGACTTGCTGGAGCGGGAGGAATGAACTGGGAGAAGGGCATCGCGGGAGGTCCGGCCATGCAAACCAACCATGTGAGCCAAGCGACTGACCTGCTGCTGAAGGGTCTCGGCAATGTTGGTCAGCCCCCGAGAGGAGCCAAAGGACTCTTCCGCGCTGGCAGCTGTGCTTTGGGTCAGACGGCTCATCAGGACCACGGCCCGGGTCACTTCATCCACGCCCTTGGCCTGCTGCTCAGATGCCGAGTCGATTCCGGAGACCAAGGACTGCAGGGCTTCAATCTGTCCCTTCTGTCCGGAAGACGCGCGGCTGATGTCATTGACGAGGTCATCTAGCTTGCGGAACTCTTGCAGAATCTCCCGCAGGGTCTGCTCGCCGTCCAGGGCTTTTTGGTTGCTCACTTCAGTCCGCTCCGTGCTGGCCCGAATCAGGTCAGCAATCTCGCGGGCCGCCTGTCGGGAGTTCTCCGCAAGTTTAGACACCTCGTCGGCCACCACCGCAAATCCCTTTCCATGCTCCCCCGCCCGGGCGGCTTCAATCGCGGCATTGGTGGAGAGCATCTTGGTCTGATGGGTGATGTCGTTGATGACTTCAATGATTGAGGCAATCTCTTCGCTGCTCTCCCGCAGGTGGTTCATCGACGTTGCCATCTCCTGCATCTCGTTGGCTCCAGACTCAATCAGCTTCCGAGCAGACTGAGACATTTCGGCCGTCACCCGTGCGTTCTCGGCAGTGTGCTGAACCGCTGTCACCATCGCATTCACTTCCTTCAGGGCCTGCTTGGCATTGTCCCGGTTGGCCTTGATCTGCCCATCCACCTCTTCCATCGCCGACGACGTTTCTTCAAGACTGGCAGCCTGATGGCTCGAGTCTTCGGCGAGCGACTGACTGAAGGACGACACGCTTCCGGATTCAGAATTGGTTTGCTCTGCCAGCTCAAGCAGCTGCCGGGTGACGTCCCGGATGGTCTGAGAAATGTTTTCCGCAAACCACCACACGGCCAGAATGAGCAGCAGCGCAGTGCCTCCCACCAGAATGATCATCAGCCAGCGGTAGGTTTCCAGACTTTCCTGAAACTCCAACGCCGCCACATTGATGGCGTGGCTGGAAACGTCGGACTGCTCACTGAGCTGTTTCACCTGGCTGACCTCCTCCACAATGGTCTGCAGGTGAACCTGCCCCTGCTCGGCCAATCGAGCGCTTTCGTGAATGTTGTTGGTCGCCGCCTTCAAAAAGATCAGGGCCTCTCGGCGGGAGGTGTTCTCAATCTGCTGGACCTGAACCCCCACATTGGCCAGCTCGTTCCCCAGGTTCCCGGTGGCTCGCTCGCTCAAGGAGACCAAGCGCCGGGAGAGCTTTTGGATCTCATCGGCCTGCGCCAGGTTCTGACGTTCCACAATCTGAATGTACTGCTCGGCACGCTGGAACTTTTCCACCAGCACCCGCATCTCTTCCTGAAACTGGGCGGTTCCTTCACTGCTCTTCCCCGCAATCTGCATGGTCTGCATCGCGGAATCTTCTGTCAGTTGAGACTGCTGAACGATTTTTTCAAAGCCGGTTGCTAGGTTTGAAAACAGGTAACTGAAGAGCATCAGCCCCATCAGCATCAGCGCTGCGACTCCGGTCCCGGCAGTCAGTAACTTGGTTTTTAGCGTCATGGTCGAACAGACGGTCAGGAACTGGCAGCAAGCTGAGCAAAGAGCCCCACTGCTTCGTTCATGGTTTTGAGCAAGGGAAGGTTTTCTTGCAGTAAAACCTGCAGGTTTTCTTCAGGAATGGTTGTTGTGGACTGACGGGAAGCGGCGTCCACCACAGGGAAGAGGCGCTCCCAAATAGCCTGAACCGCCAAAAGGCGCTCCCGGATAACGGGCTCCCGAGTGGCCGGTAGCCCCAGAAGTGAGTCTCCTTCAATGAGCCCCTTCAGTGGTCGGTCAATCTGGGTCCCGGTGGCCAAGAGGTTCAGCTTGTTCGCCTCCACATCGACGCCGTAGTGGATGAGCAACAGCTCCTTGCTCATTTTTTGCGACAGCATCCGCTGACGTCCTGCCACATTGATGATGCTGGCCAAGACCGGATCGGCCTTGAGCCCCGAACGTTTGGACGCCAATTCAAACAGTGTGACCAGCTGGTTGGACTCCTTCAGGAGCTTGAGGCTGGTCTGGGAAATTTCAGTGACATCCGCATCGGTTACCTTGCCTGTGGTCTGCACCCGCTGGATCAGCGTCTGGTAACGTCCCCAGGTGGTTTCCACCACGTTGATCTGGAACAGAATGACAAAGTCACTTGAGGCCGGAAGGCCCAACTCCGCATTTCCTACTTTCAGTCCGTTCAGAATCTGGTCAAACTGCTGGGCAGTGGCGTCCAGGGCCTTGAGGCTGGAGGCCTTGTTGAGGTTCAACGCCACCTGCAACAGTTCCTTGCTCATTTTTTGCGACAGCATCCGCTGACGCCCTGAGAGGTTGAGGATGGCACCGAACTCTTCGGCCGTTTGAGCCTGCAAGGCAGCACCGCCTCCCAGAAGGGCGGCAAGCAGAAGAAAGAGAAGCGCCAGGTTCTTACGCATGGGGAAAGCTCATCGTGGGTAGGGCATAAGAAAAACAACGCTACTATAACCGTTCTCTTCCTCCAGAGACAAGTTGGAAGCGGGCGAGTTTCCTTAGTAAATTAACGGATTTAACTCGCTGCTGAGTTCAGAAATCCTCCCGCTCGCGGGACCGTTTCCGGAATCATTTCTGCCAAGGGAATTCATGAACTTCGCGCTGCTCCCCACCCTCAACCTTCCCAATGTCCTCACGCTGTCCCGGATGCTCCTCATTCCGGTGCTGCTCTTTCTCCTGGAACAGCACGCCTTTGCCGGAGCCTTTCTGCTGGCCAGCTGGATTTTTTTGTCCGACTTCCTCGATGGTCGACTGGCCCGTGCCACCGGGCAGGTGACGTTTTCCGGAGCCATCTTGGACCCTGTTGCGGACAAGTTGGTGGCGCTGAGTCTGTTTGGCTACCTCTACTTTCTGGACCGAGTGGTGCCGGTGTACTTTCTGCTGTTGGTCATCCGGGATGTCGCGCAACTGGCGTCCATTCCCATTCTGCTGGGGTGGAAGCGGATCTTCTTCAAGGTTGCTCCCAAGCGCATTCCAAAGTGGGGAACGGCGTTGAACTTCATTCTGCTGACCCTGCTGTTTCTGCAACTCTACACCGACTTTCAGGGCTGGGACCTTCCCTATGCCCTTCTCCTCTACCCGCTTTATGCGATTTCCGGAGTCATTGAGCTCTACATTCTGGTCACCTACCTCCCGCGCTTTTGGCAGATCTACCACGGCACCCACGATACCTTTGAATGAGTTTTCCGGAGCACGGCATTACTGTTTTGCGTGTTTCACAAGTACGGTTTAAGTTCAGTACCTTGCCTTGAAGAACCCGGCCTGGATTGAGCTTGAGAGGAAGACACCCATGACCAAATTACTGTTTGTTTGCCTGGGAAACATCTGCCGTTCTCCCACCGCAGAAGGCCTGATGCAGGCGCTGGTGGACCGAGAAGGCCGGCAGCATGAGTTTCTGTGTGACTCTGCCGGAACCGGAGGCTGGCATGCCGGAGAGCGCGCCGACCCTCGCATGCGGGAGCACGCTTCCAAACGCGGCTACACCCTCACCAGCCGTGCCCGGCAGCTGCAGCCCACCGACCTGGAGGCGTTCGACTGGATCCTTGCCATGGACGAGCAGAACTACCACGACATCCTCTCACTCGACCCAACCGGCCAGCAGGCACACAAGGTCCGGATGATGACCGATTTCTGCCGCACCCACTCAAATCGTTTTGTCCCCGACCCTTACTATGGCGGCGCTGCAGGATTTGAACAGGTGCTCGATCTGTTGGAAGACGGCACCGCGGGACTGCTCGACTTTCTGGATGGAAAGTGGACTCCGGAGCCTTCACGATGACCGCGGTGGCGCTTCATCACCAAACCCTTGGGGCCGGCCCTCCCTTAGTGATTCTGCACGGGCTGTTCGGTTCCGGGGAAAACTGGCGGACCTTTGCCAAGAGCATGGCCGAACAGTACCAGGTTTGGCTCCTCGACCTGCGGAACCATGGGCTCTCCCCGCATGCTCCGGGAATGAGCTATCGCGAACTGGCGGAAGACGTCCGGACGTTCCTAGACGCTCACACCCTAGACGCGCCGACGGTGCTCGGACACAGCATGGGCGGCAAGACCGCCATGGCCCTGGCACTGCAGCACCCCGAACGCGTCCGGCGCCTGCTGGTGGCAGACATTGCCCCGGTGCCCTACCGGCATCAGTCGGAGCACCGCAAGCTGATTGAAGCCATGCAGGCCCTCCCACTCGCTTCCGGCATCACCCGCAGCGAAGCAGACCGCCTGCTCGCGGAAGCCGTTCCCGAGTGGAGCATCCGGGCCTTTTTGCTCAAGAACCTCGTCTCTGAAAACGGCATCTGGCGGTGGCGCCTCAACCTGAGCGCCTTGCACGCGGGGCTGGGAGACATCCTCGAGTTTCCCTTCTCCGGACTCTACTCACGCCCGACGCTGTTCATCGGGGGCGCCCGCTCCCACTACATCCTGCCGGAGTACCACGGCGCCATCCATGAACGCTTCACGCAGAACCGCATGGTGCTGCTCAAAGAAGCCGGACACTGGCTGCACGCCGAACAGCCTGACGCCTTCCGGGAAACCGTTCAGGCCTTTTTGCAACGAACCGAGCATGACGCCTGAAGAAATCAACCTCACTCTTCCTCACCTGACTCTTGCGGCACAAGCGTGGGGGCCAGAAGACGGCACCCCCGTCCTCGCCTTTCACGGGTGGTTGGACAACGCGGCCACCTTCGAGCGCCTGCTTCCGGTGCTGCTAACGCGTCCGGAGCTTCCACCACTGCGGGTCGTCTCCCTCGACCTTCCCGGACACGGCTACTCCGAACACCGTCCCCCCGGAATCGCATATCACTTCGTGGACATGGTTCCGGAAATCCTTCAGGTGGCCGACCAGTTGGGCTGGGAGCAGTTTCTCGTGCTCGGGCACTCCATGGGCGCCGCGCTGGCCACCCTAGTTGCCGCAGTGGCTCCGGAGCGGGTCACCCACGCGTTGCTCATTGATGGCTTGGGTCCGGTTTCCGCCAAACAGGAAGATGCCTGCACCACCCTGAAAACCTCCATCCGTCAGGAAGCTCGATTAGTGGAAAAGCAAAAGCCCGTTTATGCCACCGTGGAAGACGCCGTCAAGGCTCGGCTTGGCGTCGGGGGGATCTCAGAGCCGGCGGTCCGCTCCCTGGTGAACCGAGGCGTGCAGCGCTGCCACGAAGGCTTCACCTGGCGCGCCGACTCGGCCCTGCGTGTCAAGTCCCGGCACTACTTCAGCGAGGAGCAGGTTCGGTCGTTTGTCACAGCCATTGAGTGTCCCGTGCTGGCCATTGAAGCGGCTCAGACGAATCTGGAGTACTGGCGTGACCTCATCCGGGACCGCTCCCAGCTGGTCTCAAAGATCGAATACGTTGTGTTGCCCGGACAGCATCACCTGCACCTGGATGATCCGGAACCCGTCGCGGCCACTTTGGCCTCCTTTCTGATTCAACACCTCTGACATGCCCGCACCGTCTGAACCTGCTTCCTCATCCTCTGCTCCTGCTCGCCTTCGGGTCGCCGACCCCGGAAAGCGTCTGCTGGCCCTGATTGTTGACATCTTCTTCTTCCTCCTCCTGCTTCGAACCGTTGAGCAGGCCCTCCGTCCGGAACACTGGGACCTTCGCCCTCCGGGGGCGCCTGCACAGGAAGCCCTGATGCTTTACGGCCCGCTCCTGATGCTGCTCTTCATCCGGGACCTTTGGAAGGGGCGAGGGCTGGGGAAGTTTCTGTTTGGACTCGCAGTCCGGGAGACCAAGAATCCCACCCAACCAGCCAATGTGCTCTCGGCCTTCTACCGGAACCTCAGCCTGCTCGTTTTTCCTCTGGAGGGCCTGTGGCTGCTGTGGGACATTTACAAAAAACGTGGGTACGGCCAACGGCTGGGTGACCGCTGGGCTGAAACAGTGGTGGTGGAGGTTCCGAATCCACTGCACCTGCTCCGGCGCCTGCTGCTGGCGAACATGATCCTCTTCGCCTTCTTTGCGCTGTCCTGGTTCCACCTCAACGCCTCCAGCACCCGCAAAACTGCCGCGTTGCAAACCGTGGAGCAGGAGCTCCGGACCCGTCCGGAGCTGGCGGCTCAGCTCCAGGAGCATCCAGAGTTGCTGGACCCGGAGCTTCAGCTTGACCTGCGGGTGGAAGACGGTGGGCCCTCGTATGTTCGGGTAAGAATTGGAGATCCGGAAAATGAAGACTCGGGCGTGTTTGTGACCACTCAACTGACGCTGCAAGCGACTCCGGAGCGACGCTGGGAGGTGGTGCAGGTCGAGCCTCCGGTTCCTGCGGCAGAAGTGGAACGCTAACCAGCGGCCGCCTGAGCAGCCCGGATGCCAGCCAGCAGGACCTCGCGCTCCTGAGGCGCCTGCCACTGAAAGTGGGGGTCGCGCCGGAACCAGGTGAGCTGACGTTTGGCGTACTGACGGGTCCGTTGCTGAATCCGTGTCACCATGGAGGCCCAGTCCAGCGTCTGGTGCAGGTAGGCGGTCACTTCCGCATAGCCGATTGCCCGAAACGCAGGGAGGTCCGGTGGGTAGTCCTGGAGCAGTTGCTGAACCTCTTCCACCCACCCGGAAGCGAGCATTTGCTCAACGCGGTCATTGATGCGCGCATAGAGCTCCTCACGGGGAAAGTGCAGCCCTCCGACCCAGCAGGGAAAGCGAGGTTGCTCAAACGGCTGAGCCTGTCGAAACGAACGGATGGATCGTCCGGATGCCAGCACCACCTCGAGCGCCCGGAGCACCCGAGCCGTGTCCCGCTGGTGTAGGGCCTTGGCACTCGGAGGATCCAGCTCTGCCAAGCGTTCCCAGCAGCCCTCGGTTCCTTCAGCGGTGTGCCAGGCAGCCACCTGCTCCCGCGTTTGGGAGGGAATGGTCGGCATGTCACTGAGGCCGTACATCAGCGCCCGGTAGTAGAGTCCGGTGCCACCCACTAGGATCGGGGTTTTGCCGCGACGGCTCAGGTCCTGCAACGCTTCCAGCGCCTCGCGTTCGTAACGTCCGGCGGAGTAAGCTTCATCGGGATCCACCCGGTCCAGCAGGTGGTGAGGCACCTGAGCCTGTTCCGCAGGGGTTGGTTTGGCGGTGCCGATGTTCAACCGGCGGTAGACCTGCATGGAGTCGGTGCAGAGGATTTCCCCGTTGAGCTGCTCGGCAAGCCACAGCGACAGATCGGTCTTTCCGCTGGCAGTCGGTCCCGCCAGGACGACCAGGAACGGAGGCGAAAACCCAAGACCGTCCCTTGTGTTTGGGATGGATTGTGCAAGAGTTGAAGACTGAGCGTCAGGATCCGGTGCCTGACCCCCTGGTTGCTTCACTGCTGTCATTTTGATCTGAGCTCATGAACGCTTTTTCGCAACGCCCCAAGGTCCTCAAGCATCAGTTCCGGTGGAAGCTCGTTCCCCGCTTCTGCTGGAATGCGGTTCAGTCCGTCCAGATTGTGGTGCTGATGTCGATCCTCATCACTGCCGGATGCGTGGGGTACCTGTGGCAGTGGGCTAATTATCGCGAAATTGCCCATGAAGTGCAAAGCCTCGAACGGCAGCGGGCGCAGCTGAAGGAGGACCTCGACCTGCTGGAAGTGGAGGTGCAGTTCCTCACCCGCCCACAACGGCTCAACGAGATTGCCTCCAAGCACCTGAATCTTTCTCCACCGAAACTGGACCAGTTTGCTTACTTAGAAGAAATCGTTTCCGGTGAATAAGCTTCGCATCAAAGTCTATAGCTTCAACCTGCGGCTCCTGGTGCTGATGTCTCTGCTGAGCTTCGGGTTCCTCACCATTTTGGGACGCGTGTTCTACCTCCAGGTCTGGCGGGGAGACTACTTTGTGGAACAGGCCCGGATTCGGCAGCAGCGGACCGTGAAGCTGGAGCCCCGTCGAGGGAAGATCCTCGACCGCAACGGGCGTTTTCTGGCGGTGTCGGTTCCGGTGCCTTCTCTTTATGCCGACCCCTCTTCCATCAAGTCTCCACGAGAAACCGCCCGCCGGCTGGCGCCGTTTGTGGACGGTTCCCTAGCCGACCTGCAGCGCAAGCTCAGTTCCTCGCGGTCCTTTGTGTGGCTCAACCGGCAAATGAATCCGGACCGCGCCCAGAAGGTTGCGGCGTTGAACCTAGACGGCATCTTCTTTCAGCAGGAGTACCGGCGGATTTACCCGAACGGCAACCTGGCAGGTGCGGTCTTGGGCTACACCGGCATTGACATTCAGGGACTGGAGGGACTGGAGGCAAAGTACCAGAAGCTCCTTGCCGGAGAAGAGGTGACGTATGTGGTGGAGGCAGACGCCCAACGCCGCTCCCTGCCCATGCGCGAGCCGGTGCAGCCCGAGGAGTATGACCTGCAGCTGACCCTGGACAGTCGCATTCAGCACATCGCCGAACAGGCGCTCCGCAAGAGCGTGCTCTCCACCGGGGCCAAGCGCGGCTCGGCGGTGGTGCTCGAACCCCGCACAGGCGCGGTCTGGGCCATGGCAACGTATCCCGGATTCGACCCCAACCGCTATTCCGAGTACGACCGACGCTTTCACCTCAACCCCCTCGTCACCCTGGGCTACGACCCGGGTTCCACCCTCAAGGTCGTCACGCTGGCAGCGGCTCTGAACGAAGGGGTGGTGCAACCGACACAGCAGTTTTTCTGCGAAAACGGGAAGTTCCGGGTGGGAGACCGCATCATCAATGACAGCACCCCCCACGGCGTCCTGACGGTTCCGGAGGTGCTACAGAAGTCCTCAAACATCTGTGCCGCGAAGATCGGCATGCTCCTCCCGAAGCAACGCCTCTATGAGTACCTCCGGAGTTTTGGTTTGGGACAGCGACCGAACTCTGGGCTCCCGGGAGAGGCCCCAGGGCTCCTCAATGCGCCTGAAAGCTGGACCGAGGTGGACCACGCCAACATTACCTTCGGACAGGGCGTGACCACGTCTGCCCTGCAGATTGCAACGGCGGTCAACGCCATCGCCAACCAAGGGGAATGGGTGCAGCCACACATCGTCGCACACGTCCAGAACCTAGAAGGGGAGTCGGTGAAGGACCTGACCTACAAACGAGAGACGTATCACTTTGGACCCGGAGAGCGGCATCAGGTTGTTTCTGCAGCCGTGGCCAAGTCGATCACGGATGCGATGGTCCTGGTGACACAACCCGGAGGAACGGCGCCCAACGCTTCCATTCCGGGGTACGACGTCGCAGGAAAAACCGGGACCAGTCAAATTTTTGACACCAAGCTCAAGGAGTACTCGAAGGACCGCTTCTGGGCGTCGTTCGTCGGGTTTGTTCCCGCCCAGTCGCCGCTGGCAACGATTCTGGTGGTGATTGAGGAGCCTGAAAAGTCCCAGCACTACGGCAGCAAGGCCGCAGCTCCAGCGTTCCGGGAGATTGCGCAGCGAACCCTCTTGCTCCACAACGTGCTTCCCAAGCCCGAGGTCTCCTCCCCGGCTCCAAACCTGGCCAGTCAACCCGGCGAAGTGCTGGAATCCGTCGGCATGGGCAACGACTGAGCCCTCTCTTCTGTGGCCCTCATGCCCTTTCCCCTCTCTCCAACAAGCGACCTCTGGCATCAGGCCAGCACCTCCTCCGTCTGTTGGCTTGAGGGCCCGGACGGCGCCTGGTCGTTTCAAGACTTCCTGCAGCAAGCCGACGCCCTCGGTCGCGAATGGAACCTGTCTGCTGACGAGCGTGTGACACTGGTGACCGGAACACCGGTTCCCACCCTCCGGATGCTGCTTGCCGCGTGGCTGCATGGCTCCCTCGTCGCCCCTCTCAACCCCGCTTTCCCCAAGTCCCGGCAACAGGAGCTACAGCAGCAGATCCGTGCCAACCGGAGCCTTGCGGTTCAGGAGGAAGCTCTGCTCCCAGCTTCCACGCATGCCCAGCTTCCTGAGCTGAACCTCGAACGGCCCGCAACGGTGGTTTTTACGTCCGGAAGCTCCGGCACTCCCAAAGCCGCGGTGCTGTCGCTGGGCAACTTCCTCTGGAACGCCTCCGGGGCCAACGCCGTTATGCCACTGAGCGCCGGAGACCGCTGGCTGCTGTCCCTGCCCCTCTTTCACGTCGGAGGCCTGTCGATCGTGTTCCGGACGCTGCTGGCAGGAGCAACAATGGTGCTGCCTCGGGGCAAGGAGCTTGCTGAGGCCCTCCGGAAGCAGCGCATCACCCACGTTTCACTGGTCCCCACGCAGCTGCAGCGCCTCCTCGGCACTCCGGAGGGAGTGGACGTGCTGCGTTCGCTGAAGCTGATCCTCATCGGCGGGGCTGGAATTGCGCCATCGTTGCTGAGGCGCTGCGGCGAGTTGGAGCTTCCGGTGCAGGCCAGCTACGGCAGCACAGAAATGGCCTCTCAGATTGCGACAGGGCCTCTGGAACAGCGTCATGGGCAGTGGCGAGTGGCCGCGACACTGCTGCCCGAACGAGAGCTGCAGATTGTGGAACCTGCCTCTGATGGAACCGGTGAGATTGCCGTCCGGGGCAAGACTCGATTCCTGGGGTATCAGCAGCAGGACGGCTTACGGAAGCCGTTTGATGCAGAGGGCTGGTTCCGGACCGGAGACCTGGGACGCTTGGAAAACGGAGTGCTGGAAGTCCGGGGGCGACGCGATGCCATGTTCATTTCCGGCGGTGAGAACGTGCATCCAGAAACGGTGGAACGTGCCCTCCTGGAGCTCCCGGAGGTGGTTCAGGCCTTGGTCGTTCCAGTCGAGGATGAGGAATTTGGAGCGCGCCCGATCGCCTTTGTGGAAGTGCCCGCTTCAGCGTGGGCTCCCAACCAGTGGGTTCACGCCCTGCGTCAAACGCTGGCCGGCTTTCAGGTGCCCGACCTGTTTCTTCCGTGGCCGCAGGACCTGACGCCTGGACTCAAGCCACGCCGTCCGGAACTGGTGGCCCGGGCCCAGCCCGTTTACGACCGCTGGGCCCTCCATCGTCCCCTCCGGCGGTGGCTGCGGGAGCACGGCCTTGGCTGGCGTCCGGTGTGGCAGGTCGGCAGCGGACAGGTGTTTGAGGTTGTGCACCATCACTTTTTTCCAGAGCCGCGCTCCTGTTTCGTCTTGGCTCAAACCCGTCAGGAGGTGATGGACTGGCTCAAGGCCCTGGGACCCGAACGGGCTCAGCTCCCCTGGAAGCCCCTCTCCAGACAGCTGAACCGCCGCGTTGAGGACGTGCTGGAGATCGTGCGCCTGCTCGCCGACGACCTTCCTCCGGATGCCGACACGGCTCTGGACCTCCGCACCCAAGAAGTGCTTCCCCTCCCTCAGGTCGCTGCAGAAGCGCCGCCCGTGCGGCTTCCGGACGTAAAAACCCATGGAAACGTCACGCTGGTGCTGCCCCCTCAGGAGCAAGAGCCTGTGGCGGCGGAAGAGCAGGTGCTGCAGCTTGGGGCTCAGCTGGCGGGTTCCTCCCGATTTTTTCTCCTGCGCCTGCTGTTCCGTCCGGAACCAACATCGGGTTGGCGCTTCCTCGGCTGGAAGGTCCAGCGCCTCCGCGAAGCCGATGGTCTGGAGCGGGACCAGCCGTTTTGGGACCTCACGCCGGCAGAAGAAGAAGCCCTCAATTCAGCCCTCCTTCCCCTTCCCTGGATCACTCCGACCGCCTGGTCTTCCGCCAATCTCCCCGAAAAGGAACGTCATCGTCGTCAAGCAATGAATCAGCACTTTAAATGTGATTTGCGTAAAAAATGACATTCCATTCCAATAATTTCTACAAAACTGACAATTCAGGAATGGTAAGGCTTCCAGAGGCTTGGGCGATTTTATTTTTTTCGTTCAAACCTTGACTTCAGCCCGGAAGCAGGGCTCAATTGAAGAGCCTTTTTCAATTAAGATTGGGCATTTGTCCTACTATCAACTCTACGAGGAGAGACGTAATGAAAAAATTATTCATGTCCTTCATTTCCGTAGCCTTGCTGGGTGGTGTCGCCCTAGCAGGCGGCCACACCTCTGGCACCCTGGGTGCTGTGAAGGCGAAGGGCTTCATTCAGTGCGGAGTGAGCCAGGGTCTGCCAGGCTTCTCCAATCCGGATGACCAAGGCAACTGGTCTGGACTCGATGTCGACTTCTGCCGCGCAATGGCTGCTGCCGTGTTCGCCGATGCCTCCAAGGTGAAGTTCACCCCGCTCTCTGCCAAGGCTCGCTTTGAAGCCCTGCGCTCCGGAGAGGTGGACGTGCTGGCACGGAACACCACTTGGACCATGCAGCGTGACGCGACGCTGGGTCTGGAATTCGTGGGCGTGAACTACTACGACGGCCAGGGCTTCATGGTCCGCAAGAGCCTCGGTGTGAAGAGCGCGAAGGAACTCGACGGCGCCTCGGCCTGCACCAACACGGGTACGACGACCGAGCTGAACCTGACCGACTTCTTCCGCTCCAACAACATGCAGTTTGAGCTGGTGGCCTTTGAAAAGGCTGACGAAGTGGTGGGTGCATACGACGCCGGACGCTGCGACGTCTACACCACCGACCGTTCCGGACTGGCCGCTCAGCGCACCAAGCTGACCAGCCCAGACGAGCACATGGTCCTTCCGGAGATCATCTCCAAGGAGCCGCTCGGACCCGTGGTCCGTCAAGACGACCCGCAGTGGGCCGACCTGGCACGCTGGACCCTGAATGCTCTGATCAACGCAGAAGAGCTCGGTGTGACGTCCGCTAACGCAGACCAGATGCGCAGCAGCGACAATCCGTCGGTGAAGCGCCTGCTCGGCACCGAAGGCGACCTGAATGAGTCCGTCGGCGTGTCTGCAGACTGGGCCTACAACATGATCAAGCAGGTGGGCAACTACGGTGAAATGTACGAGCGCAACGTCGGCGCCAACACGCCGCTGCAGCTGACTCGTGATGGAAGCGTGAACGCTCTTTGGACGAAGGGCGGGCTCATCTACGCTCCGCCGATCCGCTAATCAATCGGCACGAGAAATCAATCCCGGCCCCTCAGGGGGTCGGGTTCCCGCCTTCTTGATTTCACCAAGCTACCGACGCCTTCATGCCTGCTCGAGACTCCTCTCCTTCTCTGATCAACGACCCCCAGTTCCGGGCCGTCCTCTATCAGCTTCTGATGGCGGGCTTCCTGATTTACTTGGGCTGGAGCCTGGTTGAGAACACGATTGCCAACATGGAAGCCCGGAACATACGGGCCGGATTTGGCTTTTTGGAAGAAACGGCTGGGTTCAGCATCACCATGTCGCTGATCCCCTATGAGCCTGGAGACACGTATGGGCGCGTGTTCTTCGTGGGGGTCCTCAATACCCTCCTTGTTGCAGGAACAGGCATCTTCTTGGCCACCTTTGTCGGATTCCTCATTGGGGTCATGCGCCTCTCCCCGAACTGGGTGGTGTCGCGTTTGGCAACCATCTATGTGGAGATGTTCCGAAACGTTCCCCTGTTGCTCCAGATCCTCTTCTGGTACACCGCCGTGCTCAAGCCCCTTCCGGGACCACGAGAGGTGTTTGAACGCAACTCTGAAGTCTACTTTGGCATCTCAAACCGTGGAATCACGATTCCAGATTACACCTTCCTGGACGGATTCGGCTGGACGGTTTGGGCTCTTTTATTCGGCCTTCTGGTCACCCTAGTCCTCAAGCGTTGGGCCAAGCAGCGTCAGGAATCCACTGGCGCACAGTTCCCGGTGGGCCTGACGGCGCTGGCACTGATTGTGGGACTCCCGGTGCTCGTGTTCCTCCTTTCCGGCTCTCCGATTTCCTATGCACCAGCCGAGATGGGACGTTTCAACCTGTCCGGAGGAATCACCATCATCCCGGAATTCATTGCCGTCACCCTGTCGCTGGTGCTCTACACGGCGTCGTTCATTGCAGAGATCGTCCGGGCCGGCATTCAGGCGGTCAGCCATGGCCAAACAGAAGCCGCGCACGCATTGGGGCTGCGCCGCAGTCCGACCCTGCGGCTCGTGATTATTCCGCAGGCGATGCGCATCATCATTCCGCCGCTGACCAGCCAGTACCTCAACCTGACCAAGAACTCCTCATTGGCTGCAGCCATTGCCTACCCGGACCTAGTGGCGACCTTTGCCGGCACAGCCCTGAACCAAAACGGTCAGGCGCTGGAAACGCTGGCGATCACCATGTCGGTGTACCTCAGCCTCAGCCTGCTGACCTCAGCCTTCATGAACTGGTTTAACTCCCGTGTGGCCTTGGTGGAGCGTTAATCATGAGCAATCCGTCGTCAATCGCATACGTCCGTCAGGAGAGCACCCCCAGCCGCCCTGCTCCACCTTCTACGGTGGGAGTTGTGGGCTGGATCCGGGAAAACCTCTTCTCGAACCTGTTCAACTCCCTGATGACGATCTTCTTCGGCGTGTTGGGGTTTTGGTTGATCTGGGACGCCCTGAGCTGGCTGGTCTTCAACGCCGTCTGGACCGGAGGCAACGAAGCCTGCCGAGCCAATCCGGATGGCGCCTGCTGGACCTTTGTTGGCACCCGATTTGACCAGTTTGTCTATGGCTTTTACGAGAAGGAAGAACGCTGGCGAGTGGACCTCGTGCTATTGATCCTCTTCGGAGGCATCATCTGGTCCGCGTGGGAAAATGCTCCGGCACGTCGTTGGGTGGGCGGTTTTATGATGCTGCCCTTTCCGTTGCTGGCCTGGGCCATTCTTTATGGAGGCCTGTTTGGCTTGGCCGTGGTGGAAACCAGCCAGTGGGGCGGTTTCATCCTGACCCTTGTGGTCGCGCTGCTGGGCATCATCGCCTCGCTGCCGTTGGGCATTTTGCTGGCCCTAGGCCGTCGTTCCAACATGCCCATCATCCGCTCCACCTGCATTGTCTTCATTGAGTTCTGGCGGGGCGTTCCGTTGATCACGGTGCTGTTCATGGCGGCTTACGTGCTGCCGCTGTTCTTTCCGACAGGCCTGAACTTCGACCAACTGCTCCGGGCCCTGATTGGTGTGGCCCTGTTCTCGTCAGCGTACATGGCCGAGGTCATCCGGGGCGGGCTTCAGTCCCTTGGCAAGGGGCAGTATGAAGCGGCTGATGCACTGGGGCTGAGCTACTGGAAGTCGATGCGGCTGATCATTTTGCCTCAGGCCCTCAAGGCGGTGATTCCGGGAATCGTCAACACCTTCATTGGCCTGTTCAAGGACACCACGCTGGTGCTCATCATTGGGCTTCTGGACCTTTTGGGCATGGTGAACGCGGCCATTGCCGATCCGAACTGGAGCATCCGGAGCGTTCCGTCCACAGGTTATGTTTTTGTGGCCCTGACCTTCTTCGTCTTCTGTTACGGCATGTCGCGTTACAGCCGTTACATTGAGGCCAAGTTGCACACCGGACACAAGCGCTGATGTGCTGCGTCCGGACGCTGTTTTCTTTTTCATTGACACCATTCATCACTGAACCGTCATGACCGCGACCCCTGCTGTTGATCCGACTGCCAAGCCTGTCATTCAAATCCAGAAGATGAACAAGTGGTACGGCCAGTTTCACGTCCTCAAGGATGTGGACCTGGAAGTGACCGCCGGGGAGCGGATCGTCATCTGCGGTCCGTCTGGATCTGGAAAGTCCACGCTCATCCGCTGCATCAACCGCCTTGAGGAGCATCAGGAGGGAAAGATTGTGGTAGACGGCATTGAGCTGACCAACGACCTCAAGCACATTGAGCAGGTCCGCCGAGAAGTGGGCATGGTGTTCCAGCACTTCAACCTCTTCCCTCACCTGACGGTTTTGGAAAACTGCACCCTTGCTCCCATCTGGGTCCGGAAGCAGCCCAAAGCGGAAGCCGAGGCGACGGCGATGAAGTACTTGGAGCGCGTCAAGATCCCTGATCAGGCCAACAAGTACCCCGGTCAACTTTCCGGAGGACAGCAACAACGGGTCGCCATTGCCCGCTCCCTGTGCATGAGCCCTCGCATCATGCTCTTTGATGAACCCACCTCGGCACTGGATCCGGAGATGATCAAGGAGGTGCTGGACGTCATGATTGAGCTGGCAGGCACCGGGATGACGATGCTGGTGGTGACACACGAGATGGGATTTGCCCGGACGGTGGCCAACCGGGTGATTTTCATGGACGGCGGCGAGATCATCGAGCAGAATGAACCAGAGGCGTTCTTCAATGACCCTCAAAACGACCGGACCAAGCTGTTCCTCAGCCAGATCCTTCAACACTGATTCTGCTTTGCCATGCCTCTGCGCTTCTTGTGGCTCCCCTTGGTGGGCGTGTGGCTTTGGAGCGCTTCCCCGGCTGAGGCCCGGCACCGCTGCCCCAAGGTCCCGTACGCCAACAGCATCTGGGGCCTGACCACCGCTCCAACGTCCCTTCCCTCAGGAACCACCATGGCGGCGGCTCGCTCCTCCGAAACCTCTGGCTGCGAAAACGGGCACCCCTCCAGCGACTTCTACCGTCCCGGACGTGCTCAGATTGAGCACTTTCTTGAAGAAAACCTCGACGTGGTTCAAGAAGAAGCCGCCCAAGGCGCTGGGCCCCATCTGCAGGCGCTCGCCTCGCTGAGTCAGTGCTCTCCTTCCGGCAGCCAACTCCTCCAGGCGACTCTCAAGGAGCAGCACCCGCTGCTGTTTCCTGCCGGAGGTTCTCCCCAACAGGTCGCTTCCACCTTCTTCGCGCTGCCTCAGCAGATCCCGGCTCTTCAAGAAAGCTGCCGCTTCTCCAGCTAAGCAGACGGCGCCTCCGGTCGAAAACGGAGCTCCTGCCGAACGGTGTCGAGCTCCGCCATGGCCCCAAGTGGCAGAGGCAGATTGAGCGGCCCGTGCCCGCAAGGAAGATTCCAGCCAATCGGACCGGGGACCTCGGCCAGCACATCTTCCAGCATGGACTGCAACGCCTCCGGCGTCCCACAGTCCTGAAAGCGCCCGAACACCAACCCCCGAATGGACTGCAGCTTTCCGGCAGTCTTGAGGTGCGTGAGCATGCGGTCGATGCAGTAAGGCGCTTCACCAACTTCCTCCAGAAACAGCAGGGCGCCCTCGGTGTTGACCTCCAACGGGGTTCCCAACGTGGTCACCAACAGAGACAGGCAGCCTCCCACTAGATGCCCGGTGGCCTGCCCCTCCCGGAACGCCTCCACCGGATAAGCGACGGGACGCTCCTCCTGAAACAGCCAGTTTCGGAGCGTCTGCTGCAGCACAGGGGCTTCTGGAGCTTCCAGAAACTGCTCGGTTGCCAGGCAGGGACCATACAGGACCTCCATCTGACACCACTGCTGCAGGGCAACCAGGAGGCTGGTGACATCACTGAAACCGATCACCGGCTTCTGCTGCTTCCGGAGACGATCAGGATCGAGGTACGGAAGCATCCGGGCAGCGCCGTATCCGCCCCTCAGGGTGAACACGGCTCGGATTTCAGGGTCAAGGTACAGCCGCTGAAACTCCTGCGCCCGGACCACGTCTTGCCCTGCGAGGTAGAGGTGCCGGGCCTGGAGATTTTCTGCCAGCACCACCCGCAGCCCCCACGACTCCAGCAAGGCCACTGCCGCAGCAATCCGAGGCTCCGTCCCTGAGACGAGGTGGGAGCTGGTCGCCACCAGCGCGACTGCGTCCCCACGCTTCAAGGGTAGATGTGACGTGACCGAGGCCTTCATGAACTCACCCCAACGCTTCCCCGGGAGGCCCGCGAGTATTGGTTTGCCTCCCCCAAGGGAGAGCGATAAACTGAGAAATTCCCCCCAATTGTTGCCAGTAACTGAGAAGAGAAGATGCTATCAGGCATTCGCATTGTTGAAATTGAAGGAATTGGTCCCGGACCGTTTGCCGGCATGCTGCTGGCGGATCTGGGAGCCGATGTGATTTTGGTGCAGCGACGAGAGCATGCACCGACTCCGGGAATTCCGGAACACAACCTGCTCCACCGGGGCAAACGCTCCCTGGCCCTAGACCTGAAGCAAGAGGACGATCGGGCTCACCTCCGGGCGTTGCTGACCACAGCAGACGGCCTCATCGAAGGCTTCCGGCCTGGGGTGATGGAACGTCTGGGACTGGGTCCGGACGAGTGCCTTCGTCTGAATCCCAAGTTGGTTTACGGACGCCTCACGGGTTGGGGTCAGGAAGGGCCGTTTGCGCAACGGGCAGGGCACGACATGAACTTTGTCGCTCTTTCTGGGGCGCTTTCGCTGGCATCGCCTCCGGGAGTGCCTCCCGTTTCCCCTCCAACCTTGGCAGGAGATGTCGGTGGCGGCTCCCTCTACCTCGTGATCGGCCTCCTGTCCGGAATCCTCCAGGCCCGTCAGACGGGGCAGGGGACGGTGGTGGACGCGGCCATTCTGGACGGTTCCTCCCACATGCTCAACCTGCTCCTCTCCCTGCAGGTCAACGGCCAGTTCACCCTAGAGCGGGGCAAGAGCCTGCTGGATGGCCCACACTGGAGCCGCACCTACCAAACGGCGGACGGCCGGTTCATGTGTGTCCAGTGCCTAGAACCCAAGTTTTATCAACTGTTTCTGGAAACCCTAGGGCTCGCGGAAGACGAGGAGTTTCAGCACCAGTTCCGGGAATCCCTCTGGCCGCGGCTCAGTGATCGACTGGCGGAGTTGTTTGCCACTCGCCCCCGGAAGAATTGGGAAGAACTCTTCGCCGGACTCGACGCCTGTGTCATGCCGGTGCTGTCTCCAGAGGAAGCCGCCCAGCACCCCCAGAATCAGGCCCGTGGCACTTGGGTGACCGCCCATGGCTTTCAGCAAACGGCCCGGGCCCCTCGGTTCTCCAATGCCCCCGAATGGACCCCTCGTCCCATTCCTGACCGTGGGCAGCATCAGGAGGAAATTTTGGCGGAAATCCCCACCCGTCTGCATGGTCCAGCAAAATGAATTGAACCTTCAAGGGGATTTTATAAACTAACCGTTTTGCAAAAAACCTTCATTTGGATAAACGCATGGCTCTGGTTGACGACTTTAAGGAGGCCTCGGAGCGGGTCAAGACGCTCCCCAAACGCCCCGCTACGGATCAGCTTCTGAAGCTCTACGCCCTCTATAAGCAGGGACTGGAAGGGGACGTCCAGGGAACCCGTCCCGGATTTGCTGACTTTGAAGGCCGCGCCAAGTTTGACGCTTGGAGTGGACTGCAGGGGCTGGCCCCGGAAGCGGCACAGCAGCAGTACATTGACCTAGTGGTTGAGCTGGAACGCGAGCAGGGAGTGGCGTCCGCATGATGGAATCGCTAGCAGAGAAGGTCCGGAAGATTCAGGCGGGCGAGTGGAGCGCTGAAGCTGTGCTGAATGAGGTCTACGACCGCATTGAGCAAGCCAACCCGGAGCTGCGGGCGTACCGGGTGCTGGTTTCCCGAGAGCGGTTGCTGGAACAAGCCCGGGACATTGACGCTCGTGTGGCCCGAGGAGAAACCGTGGGTCGGCTCGCCGGCGCCCCGATCTCCATCAAGGACTGCATCTGCATTCAGGATCCGGAACTGGACATCACCTGTGGTTCCAAGCTGCTCGAAGGCTACCATTCTCCCTACTCCGCGACGGCCGTGGAACGCCTTCAGGCAGAAGACGCCCTCATTGTGGGCCTCACCAACATGGACGAGTTTGCCATGGGAGGCTCCACCGAAAGCTCTGCCTACGGCATCAGCCGCAACCCCTGGGACGCTGAGCGAGTGCCCGGAGGCAGCAGCGGAGGTGCCGCCGCATCGGTGGCTGCTGGCCTGGCCTGGGCCGCCCTCGGCTCAGACACCGGAGGTTCCGTTCGGCAGCCGGCTTCCTTCTGTGGTGTGACCGGATTCAAGCCCACCTACGGAACCATCTCTCGCTACGGACTGGTGGCCTATGGTTCGTCTCTGGACCAAATCGGGGTGCTGGCCCCTAGCGCAGAAGACTGCCAGCTCGTGTATGCGGTGGTGTCTGGACACGATCCCCGGGACAGCACCTCGGTTCAGGCCGAGTTTACGCAGGAGCCCGTGGACCTGAGCCAGCTGCGCTTCTGCCTCCCCACGCAGTACCTCAATGAAGACGCGATTGCTCCAGAAGTCATTGCTGCCGTCAAGGAAACCGAGGCCACGCTGCTGAAGCACGGAGCCACCGTGGAGCACCGGCACCTGGACTTTCTGGACACGATCATTCCGGTGTACTACACCATCGCTTTTGCAGAGGCCAGCTCCAACCTAGGACGCTTCGACGGCATCCGCTACGGCGCCCGCAAGCAGCATGGCGACTCGCTGCGGTCGGTGTACACCAGCACCCGGGAAGAGGGCTTTGGTCCGGAAGTCAAGCGCCGCATCATGCTTGGAACCTTTGTGCTCAGCTCCGGATACTACGACCAGTACTACGGACGCGCCACTCAGGTCCGGAACCACATTGCCTCTCAGGCGCAGCAGCTGTTTGAGGAATTCGACTTCATCCTCGGACCTGTTTCGCCGACACCGGCCTTCCGCTTTGGAGAGAAGATGGAGGACCCGCTGGCCATGTACCTAGTCGACCTGTGCAGCGTGCTGGCCAACCTGACCAAGGCCCCGGCCATCTCGCTTCCGGGAAAGCCCACCGCTGCCGGCCTGCCGGTGGGGGTTCAGCTCATTGGGCCCCGCCTCAGTGACGCCCGGATGCTCTCCACCACCGCTGCACTGCAGCAGCACCTTTCCTACTACCACCAACGGCCTTTCTGATTGCATCATGCTGGACCTCAAACTCATCCGGAATGAACCGGACACGATTCAAAAAAACTGTGAAGCCCGCAACGTTTCTCTTGAGATCAGCCAGCTGCTTGCGCTGGATGAACAGGTGCGGCAGCTTCAGGTGGAGGTCGAGAGCATTCGGCAGCGACGCAATGAGATCAGCGCGCAGATGAAGGGGCCAATGCCCCAGGAAGAGCGGCAGCCGCTGATTGAAGAAGCCAAAACGCTCCGGACGCAGGAACAGGAGCGCGAAGAAGCCTACAAGGTGGCAGAAGCCGAACGTCAGGAACTGCTCATGCAGGTCCCCAACCTCACGCACCCGGACGTCCCGATTGGGCAGACGGAAGAGGATAACCGCGAGCTCCGCATTGTCGGCACACTGCCTCAGTTTGACTTTGAGCCCAAGGACCACCTGGATCTCATGGAGGCCTTGGATCTGGTCGATTTTGAAGGCGGGGCCAAGGTGGCCGGGCAGAAGTTCTACTACCTGAAGAACCAGGCCGTGTTTCTGGAGCTGGCCCTCGCTCAGTACGCGCTCAACCTGCTCCGGGAAGAGGGCTTCACGATCTTCATGACCCCGGACATGGCCCGGCAGTCCATTTTGCAGGGAATCGGTTTCAATCCGCGTGGGGACTCCACGCAGATTTATTCGGTGGAAAACTCGGATCTGTCCCTGATTGCAACAGCGGAAATTACGCTGGGAGGACTGCTCGCTGATCAGATCCTGCAGGAAGAAAACCTGCCGCTGCTCTACGCCGGATTCTCACACTGCTTCCGGACGGAAGCGGGTGCCGCTGGCCGAGAGTCACGTGGCCTTTACCGCGTGCATCAGTTTTCCAAGATCGAGATGTTTGCCTTCACCCACCCGCAGGCCTCCGAGGCCCTGCACGAGAAGATGCGGGAGATTGAGGAACGCATCTATCAGGATCTGGGAATCCCGTATCGAGTGCTGGACATCTGCACCGGTGACCTAGGTGGGCCGGCTTACCGCAAGTACGACCTAGAAGCGTGGATGCCTGGACGAGGGAAGTGGGGGGAAATCACCTCGACCTCCAACTGCACCGACTACCAGTCCCGACGCCTCAACATCCGCTACAAGGATGCCGCTACCGGAAAAAATCAATTTGTCCACATGCTCAATGGGACAGCAATTGCGGTTTCTCGGACCCTGATTGCGTTGATGGAAAATGGTCAGCAGGCAGACGGCTCCATCAAGCTCCCGCCCTGCCTAGGACTTCCGGACATTCCGGCACCTCGCTGAGGGCGGTTTCTCTTCACTGACAACAACGCACGGACTTCCCACGGAACCTGCATCTTCACGGGGAATTCACGGCACTTTTGGCGTGTTTTCTTTTTTCCCGGTAAGGTTATGGGACCGTACTATGAGCTGGCGGAAGCCCTGGCAGAACGCGGATGGGGCGTGGTGGCTCCGTTTCTGGAGACGCCCGTTCTGGAAGCGTTGCATCAGGAAGCCCTGACTTTTTGGGAAGAGGGCAAACTGCGGCCTGCCCGGATTGGTCAGGGACGTCAAGAAATCCGGCGGTCGCAGACACGCGGAGACTTTCTGCATTGGTGGAGTCCGGAAGCCCTCAGTCCGGCTCAGGAGCGTTACTGGCAGCAGATTGACGCGCTGCGGGTGTCGCTGAACCGGGAGCTTTTTCTGGGACTGGAGCACTTTGAAGCGCACTACGCGACCTACCCTCCCGGCACCCGTTACCGACGTCACATGGACCGCTTTCAGGACTCGATTGAACGGACCATTTCCTGCGTCCTCTACCTCAATCAAGACTGGTCGGACCAAGAAGGTGGGCAGCTTCGCCTCTATCCGGAGGAGGGAGAGACCGAGATTTTGCCACAGATGGGCACCCTGATGGTCTTCCGCAGCGACGTCTTGGAGCATGAGGTGCTTCCTGCAACGCGGCACCGCTTCAGCGTGGCCGGGTGGCTGCGCCGCCGTTCCCTGACACCGGTGCCGGTAGTGCATGCGTAGCCAGCTCCCCACGAACCCCGCGACCCCAAACCTCTGGTGAATGCCCCAACCTCTGCTCAACCTGTCAGCACACCGACCTACCTGCAGGCGCTGCTTCCGCTCTTTGCCCTGACGTTTGCAGCGTGGATCGATCACCTGGTGATGGTTCCTCTGAGCGCTGGCATCTCGCAAGACACCGGACTTGCCTTGGAGCGCAGCGGCCTGCTGGTGTCGGTCTATCCTGCGGCAGCGGCCATCTCCGCGTTCATCTTTGCGCCCTACTCCGACCGCTTGGGACGCAAGCGCATGCTGGTGATCCTCGGAGCCGGCTTTACCCTGGCCACCTTAGGGTGCGCGCTGGCACAAGACGTCCCCACCATTCTCGGCTTCCGGATCCTCTCAGGGGCGTTTGCTGGTCCAATCATGCCCAACTGCCTTGCGTATGCAGGAGACGCGTTCCGAGGAAACGATCGCTCCCGGGCCATCACCCACATCATGCTTGGCTTCACGATTGCCTCCATTGTTGGGGTTCCGCTGGGATCCTGGCTGGCGGAAGTGACTTCGTGGCGCTGGGCCTTCGGGGTCATCACGGTGCTCGCGGCGGCGGCCACCGGATTTCTACTGACGCTCCCCGGCATCTCCACGGGCGCCTTTGGAAAGATCTGGGCGCAGTATGGAGAAATGCTGGGCCTGCTGCGCCGTTCTGAAGTCCGCCTCGTCTTCACCATGCAGTTCTTTATGCTCATCGGCCTCTTTGGCTTCATCCCCAGCCTCAGCGCCTGGCTGACCGCCAACTTTGGCATGTCGGCCACGGCCATTGGCATCGCGTACATGCAGGGTGGCATCGGGAGCCTTGTTGGAAACCAGGCCGCCGGATGGCTGCTGAAACGCGGCCTGCGGCTGAGCCTCATTGGTGGCGGCTCGCTGCTGATGGGAACCGTGCTGGTGGTGGCCACCCAAGAAGTCATTCCGGCCGCTTGGTCGGGAGCAATGTTCTTTGGCATCATGCTCGGAGGATCGGTGCGCATGCCCGGACTGCAGGCGGTGCTGACCGACCTGACCGGCATTGAGATCCGGGGTCGCCTGATGGCCATGAGCATGATTGTCTCGAACCTGACGATGGGGCTGGGCGGATTCTGGAGCGCTGCCATCCTCCACATGGAATCCGGACGGTTGGAGGGCATGCCGCTGGTGGGCGTCATTGCGTTTGCCTGCCTAGCAGTGGTGCCGTTTTTGGCCTGGCGCGTCCGTGTGCGCTTGGAGGCCTCAGCAGGAGGTGAGCAAAATCGCTGATATCCTTTTCAAAGAGGGCCCTCTGCTTGCTAGTTTTGTCTCAAGCGCACACCCTGTGTGCTGAGTACGGGCCAGCGCCAGGACCCACCGGTCCCTGATTCTGCTCGGCGAGCCTTCCTGCTGGTCCAGGTCTAAACGTTCTCCCAGGAGTTGCGATGGAACCGCAAGCACGCGCACAGACGCTTCCGGAATTGACCCTGCCGGGTTTCAACTATCGGGACCTGCTTCGCTTCAACCGGAAACGTACCCTGAGCTTTTCAGCATTCATTCAGGAGTTTCTCGAACACCCCCAGAACTTCCTTCAGACCTCCTCCTCCCTCATTACGGCTGCGGTCAAGCACTTTGGCTTCCGGATCCTCATCCGCAGTGGGGAACCTGTTTTGTCCTACAACGTCTTTCAGGACCCCTTCAGCAACGGCATCAATGCGGTGTTTGGTCAGGAGTTCGGGGTCAAGCAGATGCTGGACATCATTGAATCGGCAGACAAGGAGGTGGGCCCCAACCGAGGCGTGATCCTGTTTGGGCCTCCGGCATCGGGCAAGACGAACATTGTCGACCTGCTGATCCGCTCCGTGGAGGAATTCACCAAACAGAGCGACCTCCGGCTCTACTCCTTCTTCTTTCGCTTTGAGGGGCAGTCCGGACGGGCGGTCGAGGTCCGCTCGGAATTCCGACACAGCCCGATTCTCCTTTTCCCAGCGTTGCTGCGTCGCGAAGACGGAACGCTCAACCGCCCCCGTCAGGAACTCTTCGATCACCTCAACCAGCAACGCTCCGAGCAGGACCGGGTGGCGATCCCGACGTTCTTCCAAAGCGCCTCGCTGGACAAACGGACCCTGGACATTCTTGAGGGCCTGCTCAACAATCCGCGTAACCGGGAGAAGTCGCTCTACGACCTGCTGGAGGAATACGTACGGGTGGAAGAAATTGAATTTTCCGGAGCCCAGGCCAAAGGCATTTCCAACATTGACGACATGAGCCAGCTTCGGGTCCGGACGCGTCCCTTTGAGCTCTCTGCTGAAGACGTGGCCATCATCAGCGAGCATGTCCCCGGCAAAGCGTTTTACAGCTACGAAGGCGCCACCATCTGGGCCAACCGCGGCATCCTCCACATTCACGATGCCTTTGGAACCAGCGGCGACAGCATCCGGGAGACGGAGTACAAGCCCCTGCTGATGCTGCTGGGAAGCGGACGCATCTCTCTGGAATCGACCCAGACCGCGCTTGACACCAGCGTCATCCTTACTACCAACATTGAAGAGATGGAGATGCTCGACCAGCAGCTCACCTCTTCCAAGCTACTCGACCGGATTGAGAAGGTGCCGGTCAACTACCTGCTGGACGCCAGCTCCGAAACCGACATCCTCCGCCGCGACCTCGCCAACATCCGGGAAAAGTACGAGGTGGATCCCAACCTCTTCCGGATTGCAGCCTACTTTTCGGTGATGACCCGGCTGCTGCCCCCGATGCGTCGAAAGTTTCCGGCCCAGTGGAGTCCGGAAAAAATCGACCTCTACCTCAGCATCTCGCCTGAGCAGAAGCTGATGATCTTTTCCTCCCTCAATGAGGACCCGATCCACACCATTCAGAAGCTCCCGCACTGGCACCCGTTCCGCAACGAGGCCCTGCGAGTGGGACTGGACCTCAACGATCCCGAGAGCTTTGCCCAGTGCATTGAGCGGCACCCGGACGCGATTTCCTTAAGAAACTGCGGGCTCTTTGACGAGGAACAGCTGAAGCTGCTCGATGATGAGTTCATGCGCTTCCTGCTGGAGGAGCACTACCCGAATGAGGGGCGCAACGGCATTTCCATCCGGCAGCTGCAGAATGTGATGCGCAACACCGTGGCCAACTCAGACGGCCGCAAGGTGCACGTTGGGATCTTCCTCAGCCAACTCAAGAAGCTCATGAGCGAAGGCTCCGACCTGCACCACTGGCTGGAAATGGACTCGCAGTACCTACACAAGCGCCGTCCCATTCCGGAGCGGGCGCTGGAAGCTTTTAAGTTTGGAGAAGGAGAGGGCGACTACGGAGACTTCCACGGGCTGGTCCGGGTGGTGAAGGCTCTCTACCACACCATCCTCCGGAAGGAGATCACCGTCTGCACCGTTGATCGGGATCCTGCGCAGATTGAGCAGGACCTGCGACGCTACCTCCAGCACGCCCTTTTGGCCCGTGCAACCGGCAACAAGGCCTTTGCCCACGTGATGGTGCCACGCTTCTCCTTCATTGACCCACGGTCCGGACAAAAAATAGATGAGCCGGACGAGAGCTACATGGAGTCAATTGAACAGGTGCTTGCGCCACAGGCTGATCCTCACCGCTTCCGGCAGGAGGTTGCACAGAAGTTCTTGGACTTCCAGGCGAGCGAGGAGTTGGTTTTGGAGGAGGGAAAGTCGATCATCGCGTCCCGTCAGGACACGCTGCTGAAGTGCTTCTCCCGCGAGTACGCGCAGCTGCTCTCGCACCGGAAGCTCGATGAGGAAATTGACCCCGAACACCTCCGGAACGCGTTCTTTTACCGGCTCAACGATCCAGGGACCTATGAGCGGGTGCATCCGAAGGTGCAGGAGTTTGTGGAGCGGATTCTGAACAACATGAGTCAGCGGTATCAGTATCCGCCCTCCATCGCCTTGACGACGGTGGTCTTTGCCCTCCGGAAGAACGTGATCGACTTCAGGAAGATCCTGAGCTGACCGCTCCCGGAGGAAGGGCGTTAGGCCGCCTTCGGCGTTTGAGGCGACGTGCCTTGCGATTCAGCAGGCCGGGCCTTGCGACGCGACGCGGCTTCGTGGTGCTGCGGCACGTACACCCGACGCTTCTTGCGCCGGGGAGCTCCCTCGGCGTCTGACTGAGGGGTGCGCTCCGTGGCCTCGGCAAAGTGAGGCTTGCGCTTCTTGCGGGGCTGCTTGCGCTCGTCCTCTTCGTAGAAACGCTCCCGGAGGGGCTCAAAGCCCGAGTGGACGCGCTTCTTGCCGCGGTAGCCGTCGCGGTCGTATGAGTCACGAGGGCGTTCCTGTGCCGCCGGTCCATAGGAATCCCGGAACCTTGGGGTTTCCCGCTGTGGACGTCGAGGGCGAGCCGACTGAGGTCGTCCGGAACGCTCCGGACGCTCTGCCCGAGGTGCGGAGTCCTGAGGGGCGCGCTCAACGGCTGCCTGGCTTTTCTCTGGAACCACACTCCGATCCCACTCCTGAACCGCCAGCTTCTGCCGCAGGGTCTGTTCAATGGCCCGGAGCTTCTTGCGCTCATCAGGCGCACAGAGGGACACCGCAATGCCTTCGGCGCCACCGCGAGCGGTACGACCGATCCGGTGCACGTAGCTTTCGGGCTCGTCTGGGAGTTCAAAGTTGAACACGTGCGAGACCGCATCCACATCAATGCCACGGGAGGCCACGTCGGTGGCAACCAGCACCTGAAGGCGTCCACGGCTGAAGTCCTTGAGGGCCTTCTGACGGGCGCTCTGGGTCCGGTTTCCGTGAATGGCGTCAGCCGTGATGCCTTGCTTTTGAAGCATCTGTGCCAAGCGCTGAGCACCAATCTTGGTGCGGGTGAACACAAGGCTGCGGGTGACCGCTTTTTCGCTGAGCAGGGAGTGAAGCAGGTGTCGCTTCTGCTCCTTTGAGACCATGTAGAGGCGCTGGTCAATGCGCTCCACGGGTGTGGATTCCGGTGCAACTTCGACACGGGTGGGGTTGCGCAGCAGGTCCGTGGTCAGCTTGGCAATCGGAGCCGGCATGGTGGCACTGAAGAGCATGGTCTGGCGCTCTTCCGGCAGCTGCTTGACGAGGTTACGGATCTCAGGCAAAAAGCCCATGTCGAGCATCCGATCGGCTTCGTCTAGCACCCAGACTTCTACACCAGCAAGGGTCAGGTGCTGCTGACGGAGGTGATCGCCCAAGCGCCCGGGAGTGGCCACTAGGATGTCAACCCCCTGCTGCAGCGCACGGGTTTGGCTGTGCATGCGAACGCCTCCAAAGATGGCAGCGCTGCGGAGCGGCAGGTTCCGCCCGTACTTTTGCAAAGCCTGGTGCACCTGCACCGCCAGCTCGCGGGTCGGCACCAGCACCAGCGCCCGGGGGGTGCCCGGTCGGCGCTTCTGCTTGCTCGCCATCAGGTTCTGCAGCAGCGGCAGCGAAAACGCCGCCGTCTTGCCCGTTCCCGTCTGGGCAATGCCCAGCAGGTCCTGCCCCGACAGCAGCGTCGGAATCGACTGGGCCTGAATCGGAGTAGGCTCGGCATAGCCGTGCTCATCCAAGGCGTGCTGAAGGGCTGGAAGCAGTTGCAGGTCAGAAAACAAGGTCATGAGTCTCCAAAAAGGAATGGAATCAAGAATTGGTTGTCCATGCCGTTTGGGGACACGATGTCCGCGTTTGCAGCCGAAGCGGGTACAGGGAAGGCAGGGAAAAACCAGAATGCGTCCGTTTGAGGAAGGACGTCTAGGAAGCTCTCAGAACTGAGCCAAGGCAGTGAGTTGGGGAAGGGTCAACGTTGACAGGGTCGAGATGAAAGCAATTCACCATCATCTCCTGAATGGAATCGAGGCACAAGCTTAATTCCATTCAGGGACAAAAATTTCCGGAATCAGCCGGCAGATTGCGCCGAAGCCTTCACGCGGATGTGAAGTTCATCCAGCTGAGCCGTATCCACGGCAGAGGGAGCATCGGTCATAAGACACGACGCCCGCTGGGTCTTCGGGAAGGCGATGACGTCTCGGATGGAGTCGGTCTGGAGGAGGAACATCATGATCCGGTCAAAACCGAGGGCGATGCCTCCGTGAGGAGGCGCACCATAGGAGAGGGCCTTCATGAGAAAGCCGAACTTGCTCTCAATTTCCTCTTCGCTCAGCTTCAGCAGCTGGAAGACCTGGTTCTGGACGTCCTGCCGGTGGATCCGGATGCTGCCTCCGCCGACTTCCACTCCGTTGAGGGCCACGTCATAGGCAATGGAGCGGATCTTTCCCGGATTTTCAGCGCCATGGGCCTCAAGGTCCTCGAGGTTGGGCATGGTAAACGGGTGGTGCGTGGAGGTCCAGCGTTTGTCGGTTTCGCTGTACTCAAAGAGCGGGAAGTCGGTCACCCAAACGAACTTGTAGACGCTGTCGTCGATCAAACCTCGGCGACGTGCCAGTTCCTTCCGGAGGTTCCCCAACGTGTCATGAACCACCTTGGGGGTGTCGGCGCAGAAGAGAACAAGGTCTCCCACATTCAGGTCCACGCGTTCATTGAGCTGCTGCTGCAGGTCTTCAGAGAAGAACTTGGCGATGGGAGACTGCCAGCCGTCCGGATTCCGTTTGATCCACGCCATGCCCTTGGCGCCGTAAATCTGGGCAAACTGGGTCAGGTCGTCGAGATCCTTCCGAGAGAGTTCAGCGCCACCGGGCACACAGATCGCCTTCACCAGACCGCCTTTGGCAATGACGTCGCCAAACACCTTCAGGTCACTCTGGGAGGCAATGTCTGAAACGTCCTTGAGTTCCAAACCAAACCGCAGGTCCGGCGCATCGGAACCAAAGCGGTCCATGGCCTCCTGATAGGTCATGCGCGGGAAGGGCGTGGGCACCTCCACCTGAATGGTCTCTTGGAAGAGGCGGGCAAACATGCCCTCGATGATGCCGAAAATTTCCTCCGGCTGCGTGAAGCTCAGTTCCAGGTCGATCTGAGTAAACTCCGGCTGCCGGTTTCCACGGAGGTCTTCATCGCGGAAGCAGCGGGCGATCTGCAGGTAGCGGTCGAAGCCGCTGACCATCAGCAGCTGCTTGAAGATTTGGGGCGACTGCGGGAGCGCGTAGAACATTCCGGGGCTGACCCGAGACGGGACGAGGTAATCACGGGCGCCTTCCGGAGTTGACTTGGTCAAAATGGGAGTCTCGACTTCAAAGAAGCGGTGATTCTCCGTCAGGTAGCTCCGGACGATCTGCATGGCCTTGGAGCGGAGCATCAGGTTGTGCTGCAGTTCCGGGTGACGCAGGTCCAGGAAGCGGTAGGCGAGGCGAATCTTTTCGTCGACCTCATTCCGGTCGTCCAACTGATAGGGCAGGGTTTGAGACGGGTTGAGGATTTCCAGAGTCTCCACCAGCACCTCAATCTCTCCGGTGGGGAGCTTGGGGTTGACGTTTCCCTCGATGCGGTGAGCCACCTTGCCTTTGACTGCCAGCACGAACTCGTTTCGGATGCGATCGGCTTCCTCATGGGCCGCCGCATTGATTTCCATTTTGAAGACGACTTGAGACACTCCTGTGTAGTCACGCAGGTCAACGAAGATCACGCCTCCGTGGTCTCGACGCGTTTGACACCACCCCATCAGAGAGACTTCGTCGCCCACCTGGGTCGCCCTTAAGTCGCCACAGTAGTGCGTTCTCGTCCAGTTCATGCTATTGCTGTTGATTGTGTTGGAATCTAAAAAAGCCAGGCCGGATTGCCATGAAAAACGTACAAAAATACCACAAGACCCTGAGCATCAACAAGGGAATTCTCAGCCACGTCCTGGCCCCAGGAACAGGGGTGTTGCTTCTGTTGGGACTGAACCTCCCTGCTGTCGTCTGGGCTGAGAGTGCTCCCACTCCAGAGCAGCTGGTGCTGATGCAGGAGGAGCATCGGACCATGGGAGACCTCCGGCAGCGGCTTCGTCTGCTTCTGGAACAGCAAGAGCAGCAGGACACCCTGAGTGAAAGCGATGATGCGTTTCAGGACCTGCAGACGCTGGAGCAGTGGATGGAGGAGCTGCGGCAGAATCCGGATGATGAGCTGAAGGATCAGGTCATGGAGATGCTGGCCGAGTTCGAACAGCAACTGCAGGAGATGCTTCAGCAGCAGCAGGACCTGGCTTCGTTCCTGCCCCAGCAGCCCAATGAAGCAGCGCCTCCGGAGGTGCCCGTCGATACTCTCATGGAAGCACTCCGGCAGCTGCTCGAGGAAAACCGGGTTCAGGAGGCGCAGGAGCTGCTGAACCAGATGCTCTCTGCCCTGAACGAGCAGCAGCAGCAGCTTCAGCAGCAGCTTCAGCAGCACTACGATGAACGCTTTGCCGAGGCCCAGAAGCAGCTTCAGGAGCTGCAGCGGCAACTGCAGCAGGCCATGCAGCAGCAGCAACAGGTCCAGCAGCAGCTTCAGCCTCACCAGGGGGAGTCACAGATGCCCTCTGAGGAACAGATGACGGCTGAGCAGATGCAGCAGCAGATCAGTGAGATGATCCGGAAGATGCAAGAGATGCTGGAAAACCTCGACAGCCGCTCCTTGATGTCCGCTCAGTCAGCCGAATCCCTGATGCAGCAGGGCCGGCAGTCTTCAGAAGCAACCGAGCAGTCCATTGGCGAAGGAAGTCCGGGAGAGGCCATGCAGGGAGCTCAGCAGACTCAGCAGACGTTGGGTCAGTTGCAGCAGAGCTTCTCGCAGATGCAGCAGCAGGCCCAACAGATGTCGCGGCCTAGCATGGCTTCACAGACACGCCGTGAGACGCGGGAAGGACGGGGGTATTGGTCGGAGAAGGGAATTCGGCCGCTCAAGTTTGACTACGATTTTCAGGCAAACCCAAGCTTTCGGGAGGACATCATGAGGCGCAACCGGCAGCAAGGTGAAGGCACCTTGCGCCAGCAGCGTTACTTGGAGGAAGTGATCAAGTGATCACACCTGCATGCGCATCACCTCTTCATAGGCGGTGACCAGCTTGTTGCGGACCTGGAGCATCAGCCGCATGGAGATGTCAGCTTTTTCCAAGGCAATCATGGTCCCGTGGATGTCTTTATTCTGAGACGTCATCAGCTCGGTTTTCTTGCTGCTTGCCTCAAGCTGTTGCTGGTTGACAGCATCCAGCATGTTGGCAAACGAACCGTACACTCCGGTATCCTGAGGCTGCTGGGGCCCCTGCTGAGTGGCTGAGTTGAGCGCCTGCAAGGGATTTGTGGTTACCTTGGGTACGTTCATGGGGACGTCTCTTCAAAAAAAGGGTGCGAGGATGTGTGACGTTCAGTCCGCTGCTTCTGGTAGAGGGCAGTCAGGTGAGCGCGTGCGTCCATGAGCTGGCTATGGAACTGTCGCATGGTCGCTGCACTTTCCAGCATCTGCTCCGGACTGGTGGGCAGATTGTTCAGGGTCTGGCCCGCCTGAATTGAGAGATGCGACATCCGCGCCAGAGTTTCATTCAATGGCATCGACTCCATTGAAAGGCAATTGGGTTCAGTCATTTAAGCCTCCATGGCGTTAGGCGACGGTGCCTCCTTGGCGTGCCGCCCGAAGGTTGAAGTGGTTACCCTCTTCCCAGATCCAGGGCCGATTCTGCCATCTTCTTTGAGGCATTGAATGCGGCCGTGTTGGCTTCGTAGGCACGAGACGCCATCATCATGTTCACCATCTCTTCCATGACATTGACGTTGGGCATGGCCACGTATCCTTCTTCGTTGGCGTCGGGATGTCCGGGCTCATAGCGCAGGATCGGGGGACGTCGGTCTTGCGTCATGCCCACCACCTTGACTTCCGTTGCGGTGCTCAGAGAGCGGTCTTGCGAGCGCAGCTCTTCCTCAAAAGTACGGTCGTTGGAAACGGCAGCAAGGATCACCTCGCGCCGACGGTAAGGTCCGCCTTCCGGAGTCCGTGTGGTTTGGGCGTTGGCAATGTTTTCCGAAATCGTATTGACGCGCAATCGTTGCGCCGTCATTCCGGAAACGCTGGTGTTCAGGGCAGAAAAGAAGCTCATCAGCGACCCTCGGAAATAGCGGTTTTGAGCATGCGGAACTCATGCTGCAGCATGCGCAGAGAGGCGTTGTACATCATCTGATTCTCAGCGATCTTCGCCATCTCCTTGTCGAGATCCACGGTGTTGCCGTTCTCGCTCGGATGCGGCGCAGCACTCCGGATGCGCTGGGCTTGAGCCAGTTCCAGAGGCGGGGTCGAGCGCCCGTCCAAGTGTCGAGAATTCGTCGTCTTCAAAGGACCCGGCTGATCAGCATTGAGGGCAGCGGCAAGGGTGCTCTCAAAGACCAGGTCTTCTGCCTGGTAACCAGGGGTGCTCATGTTGGCTACATTTGAGGCCAACACATCGTGTCGTTTGCTCCGGAAATCCAGAGACTTCTGAGCAAGGGTCGTGACTTTACTGTTTAGGATGCCTGCCATTGTTTGACCGTGTGGCTAGGGTTGAACCGTACTGTTACAGGATAAAATGCAAACAGAAGGCCACACCCCAAAAAAGGCGAGCAATCTACGTCCGATTCCTCATTTGCCGTAGCGAAGGACCACGCTTGAGGACGAGCCGTCTTCTCCAACCAGGTACAAGGCGTTGTTGTAGCGCAGAAGCACCCCGTTTGCGACAGGTTTGTCCCAAGTTAAATCCGAGGAGCCGGTCGTCCAGGTGTTTCCCTCAGGAGAGGTCCAGAAGTTGACAATTCCATTATTGAGACCCGTGCTACCGTTGTCACCTTCGACGACCCAGAGAGCCTGCTCAAAAACGGCGGCGTGGTGACCAGTCCTTGCCGGCCAAATGGAGGAAGTGGACACGGAGGTCCAACTCGTTCCATCTGTAGAGGAGTGCCAGACGTCATTCAGTTTCCCACTCGTTCCGGTCCCCCCCATCACCCACATCTGTCCCTCAAAGACCGTCGCGGTGTGATCCGCCCGAGCCGTCCAAATGGAGGGAGGGGAAATGGGCTCGGAGGTCCAATTAATTCCATCTTCAGAAGTCCAGACATCATACAGGTAACTGCTACTACCGTCGGTTCC
>CBFIGY010000007.1:0-105537 GCA_965662235.1 uncultured bacterium | reverse complement strand
GGCCAATCTGGAGGCGGCCAACCTGAAAGGGGCCAACCTGATTGGTGCTGACCTGATTGGTGCTGACCTGAAGTATGCCAATCTAGAGGGTGCCAATCTGACCTATGCCGACCTGAAGAGTGCCAATCTGTATAACGCTGACCTGAGTAGTGCCAATCTGAATGGGGCCAATCTGACTGGGGCCACATTCTGCAACACCACGATGCCAGACAGCACCATCAATGACGAAGACTGTTCTAGGACAAGTTCTCCCCTCACCCCTCCAACGGCCCCGAAGCCATCCAATGAAACGGCATCGGTCCCGCTGTTTGAAGAAAACACGCCTTCGGCTCCGGCACTGCCTCCGGTTCCTGAAGCTCCGCTGCTTTCGGGTCCAAAGGTTTCCTCAGACCCGGTCGCTCCCGAAGGCAACGGAGAGGACGTCCTCCAGGGCATTCAGCAGCGCTTGAATTTCCGGAACGCAGAACGGGAATACAACGTGCACTTGCAGAAGGAATTGAAGCCTCGGACCAGTTCTCAAATCCAAAGCGGAGCGTTTGTCCGAGTCGAACTGAGCATCTCCCCCAACGGAACGATCTTAAAGCATGAGATCAAAGAACAAAATGCCTCGGAAAGTCTCCTCCTAGCGGTTGAGCTGGCCATCCGCAACGCTCAACTTGACCCTCTTCCAGCCGAGTTGGCAAAAAATCCGCCCTACGTCGTGGTAGTCCGGGTTGAGTAACGATCGGATAGCCTCCAACTCAATTCGCTCGCAGTAGATTCATAAAAATGATCAGCATTTAAAATGCTTTTTAGTGACGGCAGAAACCCCCATGAGTGACGTTTTAGTCAAGCTCGGATTCGTCCCTTTTTTTGCTCAACAGCTTTCTGATTTCAGTGTTCTGGAAAGTCGCCTTGGGCGAGTGGTTTCCGTGCAGCGAGGAATCATCGGGGTGGCTTGCAGTGATCAGAGGAGAAGCGTGGAGCTGTCCATGAATCTGCAGCAGGCCGATCCTCTGGACCGTCCCACCGTTGGTGATTGGGTGATTTTGGAGGAAACGCGGTCCCGAATTGTGCAGGTGCTTGAAAGAAAGAGCCTTTTCAAGCGTGTCGGCTCTGGACACACGACTCAGTTTCAGCTCATTGCAGCAAACATCGATGTGGTCTTCATTGTGACTTCTTGCAACGATGAATTTAAGGAGTCTCGTCTTGAGCGTTACCTTGCTTTATGTGCGGAAGCCGGAGTCATCCCGGTGATTCTTCTGACAAAGATCGATCTTGCCGACGACGTGAGCCGTTACACGGAGCGAGCACGGAGCGTTCAGTCCCAGGTTGCTGTAGAGGCAGTCAATGCTCTGGACCCCTCCACGCTGGATGGAGTGAAAAGGTGGTTTGAAGGCAACACCACCATCGCGCTTGTAGGCTCTTCGGGGGTGGGAAAGTCCACGCTCCTCAATGCTTTGGCTGAAGACACCTTGGCTGCCACTGGAGCGATCAGGGAGGATGACCAAAAAGGGCGACACACCACCACCCATAGGGCGCTCTATTCCCTCCCATCAGGAGGGCTCATCATTGATGTGCCGGGAATGCGAGAATTACGGGTGGCTGATGTTGAGGAAGCACTGGGGCATGTTTTTGAAGACATCGAACACTTGTCTGACCGGTGCCAGTTTTCTGATTGCCACCACCTGAGTGAGCCGGGGTGTGCCGTGCTCGCGGCCATTGAAGGTGGGCAACTGGATCGGCGTCGCTTGGACAGTTACCACAAATTGATGCGCGAGACTGAGTTCGCAAAAGCGAGCTTAGCCGAAAAACGGGCCAAGGATCGAAGTTTTGGCAAAATGGTGAAGGGCGCAAAGTTCCACAAAGAAAAAAACAGAGCGCCTTGATGCTCCATAACGGATCGCTGCCACCGGACCCATCCCCCGCTGCGTTCCCAATGCGCTGGTGAGCTCGGCGTGATCCTAGAGAAGGCCGAACTCCAGGCCTGTCTTTTGGCCCGTACCGTCTTCTCAGGCGCGCAGCCTCCCACCTTCCCTCTGCCTGAAGCAGGAGTCGGCCGTTACGGACTCCCTCAAAAAAAGGCACGATCTTCCAAGGGAAGCGCCCAAGGAGCGGCTCGTGACGATTTTCCATTGTCCCCTGCGTCAAACTCATCTACTGTAGCCTCCTTTGGAAGGGACAGGGCCACACCGTGCCCTCCGGATCCCAACGCCTGAGCAGAAAACGTCAGGACCCTTCTTGGGCGACAGCCCGCGTCCTGGGCCGCCCTCGCGCCTCCGGCTCCTCCAAAAAATAAATTGAAAAGTACTCTAATCATCAGTACGCTTACCAAAATTTCAAGCAAGCTTTCGGAGGAGCCGTCTTCCGAAGGTTCCCGCACCGCTGATCGTTTGAGCGGGCCTTGATCTCACTGCCGAAAGCCCTGGGCGCCTTGCGAGCCTCGAGGGGGTTTCGGCGACTGCCAACGTGCCTTCGCGTGTTGTGGAGGCTCTGGTCTGGTGCAGACCGTTGGCCTGAACGTCTTTGATGAACCCGCGTCAAAGAACACCCCAAGGAGAAATCATGAAGCATGTTGCCGCCCCCTTCCGCCGTTTGCTGGCGTCTGCCTTCCTCGGGGTGACCCTCGCTGCCAGCTCTGTGGCTGCTGAGGAAGTCACCCTCAAGATGCACCAGTTCCTTCCCGCCCAGGCCAACGTCCCGAAGTACGTGCTGGATGTGTGGGCCGACAAGGTGGAGAAGGAGTCTGGAGGTCGGATTCAGATTGACCACTATCCGTCGATGCAGCTGGGTGGCAAGCCTCCGGAGCTGGCCGATCAGGTCACCGACGGGGTGGTGGACCTGATCTGGACGGTCTGCGGGTACACGCCTGGTCGGTTCCCCCGCACCGAGGTCTTCGAGCTGCCCTTCATGATGACGAACGCCGAGGCGACCTCCAAGGCCTACTGGGACCTGCATGAGAAGTACATGAAGGACCAGGACTTCCGGGAGATGCACATCATTGGCGTGTGGGTCCACGGCCCCGGACTGATTCACTCCAAGAAGCCGGTGATGACGCTTGCCGACCTCAATGGCGTGAAGCTCCGGGCCCCGACACGGGTCACCAACATGCTCTTCAAGGAACTCGGAGCCACGCCGGTGGGCATGCCGGTGCCTGCGGTGCCAGAGGCGCTTTCCAAAGGGGTCATTGACGCCACTGTGATTCCGTGGGAAGTCACCGGCGCCCTCAAGGTCGCAGAGCTTGTTTCCAACCACACGACCTTTGGTCAATCCAGCCTCTACACCACCACGTTCATCTTTGCGATGAACAAGGACAAGTACGAATCCCTCCCCGCCGACCTCAAGAAGGTCATTGACGCGAACTCCGGACGGGAGATGTCCGGATGGGCCGGACGCCTCATGCAGGAGTACGATGAGCCGTCTCGACAGATTGCCCTGAAGCGCAACAACAACATCATCACCCTCTCTGATGCCGAAGTGAACCGCTGGCGTCAGGCCTCTCAGCCCATCATTGACGGCTGGGTGCAGGAGATGGACTCCCGGGGCCTGAACGGCACCCAGCTGCTGGCCGAAGCCCGTGAGTTGATCGACCAGTACTCCGAGTAATGCCTCCGGAGGTCCGCACTGCGGGCCTCCTGGCATGCCGGTGATCGTGACCGCCCCTCACCCCCTTCGTCGACAGGAAACCGCATGCTCCGGATTGTCTTTCAAGGCCTGGCCCGTGGCGTTGCCATTCTGGGAGGAATGGTCCTGATCCTCCTGATTCTGCTGATCTGCATCAGCGTGATTGGACGCGCCGGGAACACCATTGCTCACACCGACTCCATTAAGGAAAACTACACTGCGCTCTCGGACTTTCTGATTGCGTCAGGGGTGGGCCCTGTGAATGGGGACTTTGAGCTGGTGGAGGCCGGGATTGCGTTTGCAATCTTCTCCTTCTTGCCGTGGTGTCAGCTCCGCCGGGGGCATGCCACCGTGGACCTGCTGGCCACCACCTTTCCCCGAGCCTTCAACCAAGGCGTTGAGGTCCTCTCCGAAGTCCTGCTTTCCAGCTTCACCTGCCTGTTCACCTGGAGGCTTTACGTCGGCATGAGCGACAAGATGCGCTACGGGGAAACCACCTTCTTGCTGCAGTTTCCGGTCTGGTGGGCCTATGCTGCCAGCTTTGCGGTCGCTCTGGTCGCCTCTGCCGTTTCGCTCTACGCGATCGGTGCCCGCGTCCGAGAGTTCAAGACCCTGAATTCTCAGTTTTCTGGAAGCGGAGGGCCCTCTTGACCAGTCTCGAAATCGGGATCGCCTCGTTCCCTGTCCTCTTACTCCTGATCTTCCTCCGGGTCCCCATCGGGCTCTCCATGATGATTTGTGGTCTGGGGGGGCTCGCGATCCTCACCGGGGGCCCCAACGTGGTCCTTTCCAAACTGAAGTCTGAAACCTACTCCACCTTCTCCAGCTACTCCCTTTCCATCATTCCGCTCTTCTTGCTGATGGGGCAGTTTTCTACCCTAGGGGGCATGTCGAAGGCGCTCTTCAAGGCGGCTGAAACCTGGCTCGGGCACCGACGGGGTGGGGTTGCCATGGCCGCCATTGGGGCCTGCGCCGGCTTTGGGGCCATCTGTGGCTCATCGCTGGCCACCGCTGCCACCATGAGCCAGGTTGCCCTTCCGGAGCTGCGCCGCTACGGGTACTCCGGAGGCCTCGCCACAGCCACCCTGGCTGCAGGAGGCACGCTCGGCATCCTCATTCCTCCCTCGGTGATTTTGGTGATCTACGCCATCCTCACTGAGCAGAACATTGCCAAGCTCTTCCTCGCCGCCTTTGTCCCCGGGATCCTGGCGGCCGTGGGGTACTTGATCACCATCTCCATCTACGTCCGGCTCCATCCGGACTCGGCTCAGATGCGCGAACGGGTGCCCTACTCCCAGCGCGTTCAGGCCCTGATTGACGTCTGGCCCGTGCTGGTGGTGTTCTTTGTCGTCGTTGGCGGCATCTACCTCGGTTGGTTCACTCCCACAGAAGGCGCCGCCGTTGGCGCCGCGGGTACCGGCATCATCGCCTACCTCAACGGAGGCCTCCGGATGGACTCGCTGATCGACTCCATCTTGGCCACAGCCAACAGCACCGCGATGATCTTCTTCATCGTCCTCGGCGCCGCGTTCTACAACAGCTTCCTGGCCCTCTCTCAGGTGCCTCAGGAGGTCTCCACCTTTGTCGTCTCCCAGGGCTACAGCCCCTGGCTCGTCCTCTCAATCATCCTGGTCCTCTACCTCATCTTTGGCTGCATGATGGACAGCCTTTCGATGATTCTGCTGACGATTCCCATCTTCTTCCCCATCATCTCCGAGCTCGACTTTGGACTGACGCCGGAAGAGCTGGCCATCTGGTTTGGAATCCTTGTGCTCATTGTGGTCGAGGTGGGACTGATCACGCCACCGGTGGGCATGAACCTCTTTGTCATCAACACGCTCGACAAGGACACGCCCATGGGAGACACCTACCGAGGCGTGTTCCCCTTTGTGCTCTCCGACCTCATCCGTGTGGTCATTCTGGTGCTCTTTCCCGGGATCACCCTGTTTCTGCTGCGTTGGCTCGGCTGAAGACGTTTCTGCAGAGTCGCCCCTGAGGGGGCGTGGAACAACGTTGAATCCACTGCCGCTGCTTTTTTGACGGAGGTTTTTTATGAAGATTGAAGGAACCGTTGCCCTGGTCACCGGAGGCGCCAGCGGTTTGGGCCGAAGCACTGCCGAACACCTGGCCCGTCAGGGCGCCCAGGTCGTGGTACTCGACCGTGCTCCCGACACGGCTCAGGAGGTTGCCCAGACACTGGGTGGGCTTGCTGTGGTTGCCGATGTTGCCGATGAGGCTTCGGTGCAAGCGGCATTTGACCAGGTGCAGGCCGAGCTGAAGCAGCCCCCGCGCATCATCGTCAACTGCGCAGGCATCGGAAGCGCCGCCCGGATCCTGCCCCGCGAGGGAGGGCTCTCGACGGAGACCTTCCGGAAGACCATCACCGTCAACCTGATCGGCACCTACACGGTCCTCAGCGTCGCCGCGCTCGCCCTCTCCCAGGCCGACGCCACCTCCTCCGATGGAGACCGTGGGGTGATCATCAACACCGCGTCGGTGGCTTTTCAGGATGGACAGGTGGGGCAGTCGGCCTATGCCGCGTCCAAGGGGGGCATTGTCTCCCTAGCGCTTCCTGCCGCCCGAGAGCTGGCCCGGATCGGCATCCGCGTCATGACCATTGCGCCCGGACTGTTCCGGACGCCCCTCATGGAGACCCTTCCAGAAGACATTCAGAGCGCCATTGCCGCCAACATCCCCTTTCCTCCCCGCCTAGGAGAGCCTGAGGAGTTTGCGCTGCTGGTGGAACACATTGTCCGGAACTCCAGCCTCAATGGTGAAGTCATCCGGCTCGACGGGGCCCTGAGGCTTCCTCCCAAATAACCTCACAGCGAGTTCTCAACATGCCTGGCACCTCCATCCTGGACGTCCGAACCGAAGGCGACCTCACCTTTGCGACCATGAACCGCCCAGACAAGCGCAACGCCATGAGCGATGAGCTGCTTGAGGCGCTGGACGCCTTCTTTTCCCACCCTCCAGAAGGGACCAAGGTTGTGGTCCTCTCAGGCCGAGGCGGGCACTACTGTTCCGGACTCGACCTCAGTGAACACGTGGCTCGCGATGCCGAAGGCACCATGCGGCACTCCCGGAACTGGCACCGCATCATGGACCAGATTCAGTACGGGGGCCTTCCTGTGGTTTCGGCCATGAACGGCGCCGTCATCGGCGGAGGACTCGAGCTGGCCACCGCGACTCATGTCCGGATCGCAGAGCCCTCCACCATCTTCCAGCTTCCGGAAGGACGGCGCGGCATCTTTGTCGGCGGAGGCGCATCGGTACGTGTGGGCCGCATCCTTGGGGCCGACCGGATGGTGGAGATGATGCTGACCGGACGCAAGTACTCTGCGGCAGAAGGCCTGCAGCTGGGCCTGACCCACTACACCGTCGAAGAAGGCGAGGCCCTGGACAAGGCGGTTGAGCTGGCCCAGAAGATTGCCCGCAACGCCAGCCTCTCAAACTACATCATGATCCAGGCCCTGAGCCGCATTGAGGACATGGCCAAGGCCGATGGGCTCTTTGCCGAAAGCCTCTGTGCCGCCGTGACCCAGACCAGCCCAGATGCTCTGGAGGGCCTGCAGGCCTTCCTAGAAAAGCGAAACCCGGTGTTCCGCTGACCCCTTTTTCATGCCCGCTTCACGTACCACCCCAGGAGGTTCCATGTCGTCATCATTGAGTCCGTCGGAAGGCTACATCCCGCACCAGGTCCTCCGTCAGGAGGATCCGGATGGCACCATCCGGCTGACGTCTCCGCACACGCTGGGAGAAGTGGCCCCCAACACGGGTGCCTGGCTGCACCGCTGGGCAGCCGAGGCGCCGGACCGTGTGTTTCTCGCCGAACGCTCCGGGGCCGGATGGCGCGAATTGGGTTATGCGGAAGTGCTCGAGCAGGTTCAGGCCCTTGCCGCCTCGTTGCTGGAGCGCGGACTGGGGCCGGACCGCCCCGTGATGGTGATTTCGGGAAACAGCGTCGACCATGGTCTGCTGTCTCTTGCCGCCCAGTACGTGGGCGTTCCGGTGGTTCCTCTGGCAGAGCAGTATGCGCTGATTCCAGAAGCCCACGGAAACGTGAGCTACATTGCCGACCTCGTGAAGCCCGGACTCGTCTTTGCGGCGCATGCAGGACCCGTTGAGGCCGCTCTGGGGCTGGAGGTCTTTGAAAATGCCGAAAAGGTCGCGGTCAACGTCAACGGCGTTCACCAGAACCTGACCCCGTTTGCGGAGCTGCTGAACGGACATGCCCCTGCTGCTGTGGCCGAGGCTCACCAGCAGGTGGGGCCTGACACCCTAGCCAAGATTCTCTTCACTTCCGGTTCCACCTCGCACCCTAAGGGCGTACTGACCACTCAGAAGATGATGTGTGCCAACCAGGCTCAGCTGCGGGCGGGCCTGCCGCTGCTCGGACGCCGACCTCCGAAGATCCTCGACTGGCTTCCCTGGAATCACGTCTTCGGCGGCAGCCACAACTTCAACATGATGCTCGCCAACGGCGGCAGCCTCTACCTCGATGAAGGCAAGCCCACCAAAGCCCTGTTTGGCGCCACCCTGCGCAACCAAGAGGAGCACGCCGGCACCCTTGCCTTCAATGTCCCCGTCGGTTTTGGACTGCTGGTGGAAGCCTTCCGGGAGAACCAGCGCCTCAAGGAAAAATTCTTCTCTGACCTGGAACTCATCTTCTACGCGGGCGCATCGCTGCCGCAGGGCACCTGGAAGGCACTGGAGGACTATGCTCTGGAAATCCGGGGCGAGCTGCCGATGATGATTTCCAGCTGGGGCATGACAGAAACCGCACCGGCCACCCTGCTGGTCCATGAGCCCATTCGGCGGTCGGGCGTGGTGGGAGTGCCTCTGCCTGAGGTTGAGGCGAAGTTGCTGAATGGCGATGACGGCCGCTACGAGCTCCGCGTCCGGGGGCCGAACGTCATGCCGGGCTACTTCAAGGATCCTGAAAAAACCGCGGCCTCCTTTGATGAGGAAGGCTTCCTGATCACTGGGGACGCGGTCCGGTTCGTGGACCCTGAGGACCTCACTGCCGGGTTGATGTTTGATGGACGGATCTCTGAGGACTTCAAGCTCCTCACCGGCACCTGGGTTCACACCGGCAAGCTGCGTCTGGAAGTGCTCTCTGCGCTCGCCGGACTCGTGCAGGACGTGGTGATCACCGGGCACGATCAGAAGGAAGTCGGAGTGCTGATCTTCCCGCATCCGGAGGCCCTGGCTCCGTTTGGCCTGAAGTATGGCGGCCCCGGCGAGGTGGTGAGCGATTCCGCCTACTGTGAAGCCATCCGGGAGTCCCTGAGTCCGCTGCTGGAACAGGCGACCGGCTCCTCCACTCGCATCAAGCGCGCCCTGGTGGCCGCAGAGCCTCCGTCGCTGGGAGACGGGGAGATCACCAGCAAAGGCAGCCTGAACATCCGCAAGATCCTGAAGCGGCGGCAGGCCCTCATTGAGCAGCTTTACCAAGACACCACCGCAGCCCTCATCCGTCCCTGAACGTCCCTGAACCCTCTTCCCAACCCGACTCATGATTGACCTGCAGACCATCAAGGCGATTGACTTCCACACCCATGCCGAGGAGCCCTGCGGCTGTCACGAAGATGACGGCTACGACGAATTGCAGTCCACCATGGCCAAGTACTTCGGCGCCCCGTGGGAGCACCCTCCCACGATTCCGGAGACCGCCCAGCACTACCGGGCCCAGAACATTGCCGCCGTCATCTTTCCGGTGGATGCCGAACGGGAAACCGGTTACCGCCGCTACCGCAACGAAGAAGTGGCTGAACTGGCTGCCGAAAACAGCGACGTCCTCATTCCCTTTGCCTCCATTGACCCTCACAAGGGCAAGCTGGGCGCCCGGGAGGCCCGGAGGCTGGTTGAGGATTTCGGCATCCAGGGCTTCAAGTTTCACCCGACCATGCAGGGCTTCTACCCCAACGACCGGCTCGCCTACCCCCTCTATGAAGCAATTGCTGAGTCGGGAAAGATTGCCCTCTTCCACACCGGACAAACCGGGGTTGGCTCCGGAATGCCTGGTGGCAACAGCATGCGGCTCAAGTACTCCAATCCCATGTACCTCGACGATGTGGCGGTTGACTTTCCGGACATGCCCATTGTGATGGCGCACCCGTCGTTTCCCTGGCAGGAAGAAGCCCTTGCCGTTGCGACCCACAAGCCCAACGTGTACATCGACCTCTCCGGATGGTCTCCCAAGTACTTCCCGCCCATCCTGGTGCGTTACACCAACACCCTGCTCAAGCGCAAGATGCTGTTCGGGTCAGACTGGCCCATGATCAGTCCCGAACGCTGGCTGAGTGATTTTGAAAAGATTGAGATCCGGGACGAGGTCCGCCCGCTGGTGCTGAAGGAAAACGCCATGCGTCTGCTGGGGCTCTCATGAGTTATGCGGCTCAGGTACGTCAGACCCTCCACCTCCTGGAGGTCACCCCCGGCTGGAAGCGTGTGCAGCAGCTTCAGCCCGATCTGGATGCTGAAACCGTCCGGACCATTGTCGAAGAAGCCGCCAAGGTGGCAGAGCAGGTCCTTGCTCCCCTAAACGCCCCTGCCGATCAGCAAGGCTGCTCGCTGCAGGAAGGACGGGTGCGGACGCCTGCGGGCTATCCGGAGGCGTATCAGCAGTTCACCGCGTCTGGCTGGCTGGGAATGACGGCTCCGGAAGCCTTGGGAGGACAGGGCCTGCCCCTGAGCCTCTATGCCGCCTGTGAGCCGCTCTTTGAGCGCGCCTGCATGGCCTTCATGATGGCTCCCGGAGCGGTTCATGCCGCCCTGCACCTCCTCACCTCGGTGGCCCGTCCGGAGCTGGTTGAGGAGTGGGTGCCCCGGCTGGTCTCTGGAGAGTGGGCGGCGACCATCTGCATTTCCGAGCCCGAGGCGGGTTCCGACGTCGGACGCATCCGCACCCGTGCGGTTCCCACGGAAACCGGCTGGAAGGTTTCCGGACAAAAAATCTGGATTTCATTTGGAGATCACGACCTGTCCGCCCGCATTGGGCACTGCCTGCTGGCCCGTACCGGAGACCAGCCTGGCACACGGGGCCTGAGCCTGTTTCTGGTGCCAAACCAAACTGCTTCCGGCGCCCCAAATGGCGTCACGGTTGCCGGAATTGAGAAGAAAATGGGCATTCACGGGTCCCCCACCTGCTCCCTTCTCTTTGAAGACGCTGAGGCCGAACTGCTGGGTCAGCCTGAGCGTGGACTGCCGCAGCTGTTTCGGATGATTGAGATCATGCGCCTGCTGGTGGGGTGTCAGGGGCTGGGGGTGGCTTCTGGAGCAGTGGAAACTGCCCTGCAGTATGCCCGGGAGCGACGTCAGGGAGGTGCCCCCACGGAGGAGCCGCTGCCTCTTCTGCAGCATCCGGATGTGCAGCGTCAGCTTCTGGAGGTGAAGAGCCAGACCGAGGTGCTGCGGGCCGCGGTGCTGGAAATGGCTTCGCACATGGACTTGGCACAACAGGACCGCGACGACACCCAGCGCAGCGAATCCGCAGACCTTGCGTCCTGGATGCTCCCGCTGGTGAAAACCTTTGGCGCCGAAATCGGTTTTGAAGCCGCCAGCGGCGCCCTGCAGGTGCTCGGAGGCGCCGGATACACTCAGGACTGGCCCCTGGAGCAGGCGGTCCGGGACATCCGCATTGCGGCCATTTACGAAGGAACCACCGGCATGCAGGCTCAGGACTTCCTCATGCGCCGGCTCTGGCGAGACGAAGCCCGTGGACTGCAGGTGTTCCTCAAGCAGGCCCGTCAGGAGGCTGACGCCTTGCGAGCCACGCTTCCGGAGTCAGTTGCTCAGGCGGAACGCGTCTGGGACGCCTTTGCCACCCTCAGCGAACAGCTGCTGGACGTCCGGAAGCAGCCCCAGCAGGGGGAAGCCAGCGCAGACGCCTACCTGCGGGCGGGCTGGATTGCTGTTTCTTGCTGGATGGCGCTTCGGCTGACACAGGTTCCTCAGGGAGAGGGACTCAGTCAATTTGTTCTGCAGGCCGCTTGGGAAAAGCTGCAGGTGCAGGTGCAGAAGAGTCGGCTCACTCCGGAGCTGCTGCGCGTCGTGCTGCCTGTGGAAGACGTGTGAGGAGACGTAGAGGCGTGACATGAGGACGTTCAGGAACCCAATCCCGGCCCTCCTGATGCTGGGGCTGGGTTTGGCCCGTGCCGGAGCCGTTGACGCTGGCGCGCCGGAAGTTGGAACCCCTGTGGGTGGAGGCGTTTTCCTCCACCGAGAAGCAGTGGAGCGCTACTGGAACGACTGGTTGGCGTTTCCCCTGATGGCTTCAGACGCCCTGCCTACCTCCGGACAGGCTCGACTGACCATCACTGGCGAAGGCAAGACCGCGGCCTTCATTGGCAACCTCAGCCTCAACTGTGCCACCCGGAAGCACTTCTGGGAAAGCGCTGGCCAAGGGGCCCAGTTCCTGACGCAAGAGGCCCAAGCAGAGGCGTTGGTTCCGGACCGCGTGGTTCAAAACGCGATCCAGCTGTTCTGTCAACAGAACTGAGGCCGGCTTCCTAGGGTCGGCTACTCCCACCCAAAGGTGGCCGGGGGCTTGTGGGTGATGTCGTAAAAGACGGCGTCGATTCCGGGAACCGCCAGCAGCTGCTCGGTGAGCGGATCCAGAAGCGTCCAGTCGAGGCGGGCAAACTGAGCCGTCATCACATCCTCTGAAACCACTGGGCGGAGCACCACGCTGTCTCCGGTGCCGTCTGCAGAGAGCGGCAGCAGGATCACCAGCAGCTGAAAGATGTCTCGCATCAACCCGTTGGCTTCTAGGGCGTGGGTCGCCAGCGCGTCCGCCTCCCGGAGGGTGTCTAGGCGGTCTTTGGTGCAGTAGGCCGAACGCTCCACAAAGGTGCTTCCGGCAAACGAGGTCCCGTGGTTACGCCCCAGTCCTAGGACCACCCGGTTGATCTCCCGGACGCGGTTGGTCAGAGTGATGGAGGTCGCCTCCAGCCAGTCCCAGTCCCGAGGGGTCTGCCAGAGCACCGCCGGGGGTGCGTAGGTCCGGAGGTCGCCCTGCACACCAACCGACCGGACAGGAAGGACGTCCACTTCCACCGGCGGCTCCAGCTGCTGCCGAAGGCGCTCCGCCGTCTGTGGTGGACACGAATCCGCCCCCTCGGAACAGAGGACGTTGATGGACAGCCCCGGTCCCGGAAACGGGTGCCGCCAGACCAGTGCCTCCGGGAGCCCCAACAGCGTTCCCACCTGCCGAACCTCATCCTTGTACAGTTCCTTCAGCGGTTCCACCACGTGTCCGGACGCCATCAGGTCCAGCACCTCCTGAACCCGATTGTGGTGCGACTTGATGACATTGGCGTGCTGGGTGCCTCCGGACTCAATGATATCCGGGTAGAGGGTTCCCTGCCCGAGGACCCAGTCTTCCGCCTGCAGGTCGAGTTCCTGGAGGAAGCGGTCGCGCATCTGGATGAAGGTGGCCCCAATGCGGTGCCGCTTTTCCTGCGGGTCAGTGATTCCGGCGACTGCCTCCAGAAAAGCGGCGCTGTAGTCCCGGGCTTCCACGTTGGAGTAACCGAGGGCCTGGTAGCGTTCCATGATCTGCACGCCTTCATTCTGGCGCATGAAGCCGTTGTCGATGAACAGCCCCTTGACGCGGTCGGTGCCCAAAGCGGTGTTGAGGAGTGCAAACGCCACCGAAGAGTCCACGCCGCCACTGAGGAACATGAGGACCCGTCGCGAGCCGACTTCTTCCTGAATGCGGGCGCAGGTGTCTTCAACAAACTGCTCCATCGACCAGGTGCCTTCGAGTCCACAGAGGCGGGCGAAGTTCTGCAGCATCTGGTCACCGCCGTGGGAGTCCTTGACCTCCGGATGAAACTGGAAGGTGAAAACCGGACGCTGCGTGTGCCGGAGTGCCGTATGGGCGCCCGGATGGGTTTCTCCCACACAGACAAAGCCCTCTGGAAGCTGGGTGACGCTGTCTTGGTGGCTCATCCACACCTGCGTGGGAAGCGAGACCCCTTCCCAAAGCGGTGACGCCCCTGTGGCCTGCAGACGAGCTTTGCCGAACTCCCCCTGCCCGGTGTTCTCAATGGTGCCTCCAAAGGTCTGGGCCAGGAGCTGGTGTCCGTAACACAGGCCCAGAATGGGGATCTCCAGTCCCAGCAACTCTGGGTTAAAGGCGGGCGCATCTGCGGCAAACACCGACGCCGGACCTCCGGACAGAATCAGACCCTGCGCATGCGCCAGCTCGTCTACCGACGCCGCAGGAGAGAAGATTTCGGCATAAGCACCTCCCTGACGGATGCGCTTGGCAATGAGGTGGGCGTACTGGCTTCCGAAGTCCAGGACGGCAATACAGGCATCAGGCATTTGCGTTTGCTCTCACTCCACGATATAAATGTCGTTTTGGCATTGGGCCTCTTTGGACCTCTTTCTGCAGCATCGATAAGGAACCTTCATGTTTGGCATCGGCCTCCCCGAAATGGTGATCATTGTTGTGATCGCCCTCATCTTCATTGGACCGCAACAGCTTCCGGACGTGATCCGTTCCGTGGGACGCGGGCTGGTTCAGTTGAAACGTGCGACCAACGACATCCGGACCACCGTCCAGGACGAGATGACGCAGATTGAGAAGGAGCTGGACGTCAAGGAACTCAAGGAGGTCAAGGACGAGGTTCAGAACACCATCGGGAACGTCTCTTCGACCTTCAATCCCTTGGGACGGACTCCTTCTTCAGGAGAGGACTTGGAGAAGCTGGCAGACCGGATGGAGGGCAAGCCTGCGGAACAGGCCGAAGAAAAGAGTCCTGCCGCCAAAGCCATCGCCGAGGCCGTTCAGAAGCAGGTGGCCGCACGGGAAGAGGCTGCCGAGACGGCGGCTGCCGAAGCCAGCACGAAAGCTCCCGACGCAACGCCGGCAACCGAGCCCACCCCCAAGACCTCTCTCCCCAGCTGAGCTACCCTCGGGAGCTGGTCCAGAGGGCCTGCTCCAGCAGCTTGCGGATCTGAGTCGCCAGGTTTCCGGTGGTCTCCAGCGTCTGCAAGCGCATCCCCTTCTTCCGACAGATTCCCTCCAGACGCTGCTGATGCTGCTTCAGGCGTTCGCGGTACTGCCGCCACTCCTCAGGGGTGATGCGTCGGCGCTTTTCGGGCGCCTCTGCGTCTTCCAGCTCCGTTTCCGCTTCAGGGGGATGGGCTTCCCAAGGATCCAGAACCTGCAAACAGGTCGTTTGCCACGCGAGACGCTGGACGACTTCCAGACGTTCCTGCCAAGCCTCCGGAGGCTCCAGGAAGTCGGAAATCACAAAGGCGTGGTCAATCGATTTGGAACGCATCTGTGGAATGGCTCGTGGCTCGGCAAGGCCCTGTCCCTGAGCCACGGCGCGCAGGCGCTGCACCTGATGCAGAAAGGCTCGGCGGGAGGAGCGAGGCGGTTCCGGGTAGGGCTGGGAGAGCAGGTGCAGGGAGCTGGAGTCTCCGTTTCGCTGCAGCACAGTGGCCAGTCCAAACGCCACCAGTGCTGCCGCCTGATGCTTTGGCACCACGGCCTGCGGAGACGCAGTGACCATTGAGGGCGAGTCATCCAGAAACAGCATGGCGGTGGCCGGGGCGTGGGAATCGCGGAGCTTGACGTAGAAGCGGTCGCTCCGGCCCCACACCTTCCAGTCGAGGTCCCGGAGGTCCTCACCTTCGCGGTATTCCCGGTATTCGGCAAACTCCAGGCTCCGGCCTCGGAAGTTCAAGGGGTGCAGTCCCAGGCGGGGAGAGGGACGTGAGGGCGTCAGGGCGAGTTCAAGGGTCCGGAGCTGAGCCAGGAACTCACGATCTTCCAGCAGGCTCATGCGCCTCCTGCAGCGGCGCGGCCCCGGGCTTCATCCACACGAGACAGCAGCCAGCCGCCGAGAACGAAGAGGATGAGGATGGAGCCGATGCTCCAGCGGGCGGCTTCTTGTCCCAGCAGCGTGGGGTCCAGACTGGGGTTCTGCTGCTGCAACCACGTCCGGGCCAGCAGGCCTGTGAGTCCCATGAGGAGCGGTCCAAAGATGGCGGCAAACTTACCCAGCATGTTGTAGAAACCGTAAAACTCCGCGGCCTGCCCTGCTGGAATGAGGCGGGCGTAGTAGGAGCGGCTGAGCGCCTGAATGCCTCCTTGCACCAGACCAATCACTGCGGCCAGCAGGTAAAACTCCCACTTTTCCTCCATCTGCATGCCCCAGAGGGTGACGGCCATGTACACCGCGATGCCCAGGTAGAGGGAACGTCGCACTCCCCAGCGTTCTCCTAGGCGTCCGAAAATCAACGCGGCCGGAAAGCCCACAAACTGCACCACCAGCAAAGCGGTGATGAGGTCGGAAGACTCAAAGCCGATGGAGATGCCGTAGTCAACGGCCATCCGGATGATCGTGTCCACGCCATCAATGTAGAACCAGTAGGCGAGGAGGAAGAGCCAGAGGTCCTTCATCTCCCGGATCTGCTTCAACGTGTGCCGGACCTCACGAAGGCCGTCCAGCAAGCTGGTGGAGCGAGCAGACGTTTGAGGCGCTTCCGGAACCCAGAACAGCGTCAGGAGGGTGAAGCCGCCCCACCACACAGCCACCGAGAGGAAGGACCAACGGACCGCCTCTCCGCTGTCAGCAAGCCCGAACCATGCCGGCTGGAGGGTCATGACCACATTGAGCAGAAACAGCAATCCGCCTCCGAGGTACCCCATGGCAAAGCCGAGGCTGGAAACCGCGTCCACCCGATCACCGGCCACTTCCGGGAGCAGGGAGTCGTAGAAGATATTGGATCCGGAGAAGCCGATGATGCCCAGAGCGTACACGAGCACCGCCATCGGCCAGTTCCCTGCCTCCACCAGGAAGAGGGCGGCGGTGGCCAGCACCCCGAGGTAAGCAAAGAGAGCGAGGAAGCGTTTTTTGGTGGAGCTGCGGTCGGCCACGGCGCCTAGGATCGGCGCCATCAGGGCCACCAGGAGGCTGGCGAGGGAGTTGCCAAAGGCCAGTTGTGCGGTGCTGGTGTTGACGTCTGCGTCAGCGCTCCAGTACAGCTTGAAGAAGACGGGGAAGAAGCCGGCAATGACCGTTGTGGCGAACGCTGAATTCGCCCAGTCGTACATCGCCCACCCCCAAACCGCTTTGCGGGAAGCGTTCATTGGGTGCCTTCAGTTGATTTCAGCAGGAGGAACCGGCGCTTGGTTTTCTTCAACCCGTTTGAGGATCAGTTCCGCAATGCGGACCGCTTCCTCATTGGTGACTTCTAGGGCGGCAATCTGGTGCAGGCGCCCTTCGTTGGTCTTGATGGAAAGGAGGACCCCGGTGGGAGACGTGCCGACCTCAAACTCAACGTTCATGGCGTTACTTGCCTCCTTGGTAGACCTTCAGCTTGGGACGCTTGCGCCGTGGGAGTGCATTGGACCGGTGGTACCCAATGTAGGCCCCGACGCCCCAGCCCAGCACCGCAAAGGCGACTGCAGCCGTCGGAGGATCACTGAAGACGTACTCAGCCCCCCACCAGCCAAGTGCACCGCCGAGCAGCGGACCAAGCTGAACAGGAGGGTCACGGAACAGGGTCACCAGGACCAGAAGCACAGCACGCATGAGGCGTCAGAAGATGCTACGGATTGTCTGGAACATGTCCAAGGCAAAGCGGGAAAAGAAATAAAGCGCCAGGAGTCCCCCCAAAAACAGGTCCCCTTCCCCCTTGGAGGGATGGAAAAACATCACAAAGTTTGAGGGCTGCTCAAGCTTTTCTTCTTCCGGGCGGCGCATGCGATAGACGACCATCGCGACCACCACGGCTATTGTGAGAACGATCCACGTTGCCATTGGTACCTACAGTGCGTTCGTTGGACAAATCAGCCAGGAATGCAGTCAGCCTTTTACCTTATCCAACCTGAAGGGGAGAAACAACCGCAAAATCAGCTCATCAGCTGGTGGGGATCGGCAGGTTCCACACAGGGTTGGACAGCAATGCGATGCTGATCCACATCCACCTGCTCCACGCGCAGCAACATCTGTTCCCCCTTCTCATGTGCTGGGAGTCCGCTGGTGACAAAGACGTAGTCCAGCTCCAGCAATTCCAGTTCCAAACGCTGATTGGGAAGAGGGCGCCGAACCCGGGCGGTAAAAACGGATCCGGTGTGCTGAGCCAGGTAGCAGGTCTTCCAGTGATACGTCACCTCTCGCTCCGCACGGGCGTACTGCTTCTGCAGCAGCTCGCAGGCCTCTGCCCAGCGCATCATGTCCTCTGTTCCAAAGGGCGCCTCCTGCCCCTCTAGGTGTGGCCGAAGCTGCACCTGTGAGATGAGGTCCGTGAAGCGGCGGATCGGTGAGGAGGCCTGCATGTACGGATGACAGGCCAGGCCGGCGTGCGGTCCCGGCAGCGTGGAGAGACGAGCGCCCTCGATGCTGATGTGCTCCAGGGTCAGGGTTTCTCCCTCTTTCACCTCCTGCACCAACTCATACGGAGCCTGCGTCCGGTAGATGCCTGGCAGCTCTGACTCCTCAAAGAGGCGCCCGGTTTCCCGGTTGACCAGCACCGCGAGTTCCTGGATGAGGCGGTTTGAAGGACTGTTGCGTTCCAGCGCCCGGATGCGAATCTGCTGCGGATCACTGAGGTCAAACTCAAATTCCCGCCGTGGCAAGTCCAAGGCTCCGTCTTCAATGCGCTTCTGCAGCAGCGCGTCACAGAACTGGCTCAGCTGAGCCCAGAAGGATTCCTCGGACTCAATGAAGGCATCCACTTCCTCATAACTCAGGTTCTCCTGCACCCGGATGACCTGAGGCTCCACCTTTTCCAGCTGCCAGGAACCATCTCGGGAAATCCGGAAGAAGTAACTCAGGACCGGACGTGGCTCCCCCGCCTTCAGCGAGAAACGTCCGTTGGAGAGCGCTTCCGGCAGCATGGGGACCACCTCTTCAAGCGTGTAGACCGAAGAAGCCCGCAGCTCCGCCTCCCGGAAGAGGGCGCTGTCGGGGGCAAGCGCCTGTGAAAGGTCGGTGATGTGCACGGCAAGGCGAAGGGTGTTGCTGCCCCACTCCAGCAGGGTAAGGGCGTCATCGTAGTCCTGCGTCTTGGCGGCATCAATGGTGTAGGTCGGCAGATCCTGCCAGAGCGGGTCCACCTCTGGAAGCGGCTGAGTCACCAGCGCGTCTGCCTCGGTCAGCACCGCACTTGGGAAGCGTTCCCGGACGTTGGCCCGGAGCAGGTAGAGGCGCGACCACGACATCGGCTTCCCCGCCTGCTGGAGCCAGCGTTTGAGCTGCTGTTCCTCTCCAAAACCAAGGGTGCCTCCCAGCCCCATCAACGGCGCCAGCTCCTTCCAGTGAAGGGAGTCTCGCCCAGCGGCCAGCAGGTCTTCCAGCTGCTGCAGCCACTGCAGCTGTCCTTCCGTCCACGCCTCAGGGTCCCAGGTGCCCTGCTGCAGCGAGGCGATCCAGTCGCGAATCCGAGCTTCCTTTTCCTGCTGCAACCGTTCCCGCTCCAAGCGGACGTCAAGCTGGGCCAGCTCCTCTTCCGTCCGGGGAATGAAACGACCGTCCCGGGCCCGCTTGAACCAACGTTCGTCTTCCAGCAGTGCTAGTTGCAGGCTCAGGCAGGCGGATGGATCTTCCGGATCTTCCAGAAACAGCTCTGTGACCTCGTCGAAGGCGAGCTCTGTCCCTGCCTCAGCCAGCTGGTGCATGGTTTCCAGATCGTGCTCCGTCTTGCGGGCGTGGGCGTTTTCGAGAATCGGTTCCAGCTGAGGCCGCGCGGCTTCTAGGGTTGCCGGTGTCGGTTGAGGACGCCAGTGGTAGAGCAGCCGGTTTTCTGGAAGAAACTGCGTTTTGCCGTGGAGGGGGTGGATGATGTACTTGTTTTTCTGGGTGCCCTCAATCCAGCCGCCATCTAGGCGGTTGTCTCGGTAGAACAGGCAGAAGTGGTGGGTCAGGTCAGCCATGCATCAGGCGGTAAAGGAACCTTCAGGAGAGTTACGGCGGCGGTCCAGCAGACGGGTCGCCAGTTCAGCATCGGCCTCATGAACCATCACCCGGACCGTCATCTCGCCCAGCGGATGAATGAGGATGCTGGCGTTGTGCCGGTTGAGGACGTGAGTGGGAATGCCGTTGTGCTCCAAGAACGCCGCTGCGAGGTCGGCTTCGTGCAGCAAGGAGGAATCAAACACCTGCACCAGCCGAGGCTGCTCTGGAGGAGGCTCCGGAGGAGTGTTGCGTCGACGCTTGAACTCGTCGAAGTAGATGATGTTTCCCTCACGCAGGGGACGAATCTCGATCTTCAGCGAGTCCCGGAGCAGCCACCACCAGGCACCACTCAGCAGCAGCGTCAGCACCACGGCCTCAAACGAGGAAAGCGGCGCCACCCACCACGCGATGCCGCTGGCAACACAGAAGAGGAGGAGGACTTTGAGCATGAGGGTCATTCCAGGGGGCATGGGCATGAGCGGCTTTGATTTTAAAGGGTTCTAGCCTTACCAACTCCGTGGGGGAACTGCAATGAAAAACCGGAGACGAGGTCCCCAAACGGGGCCGGCCCTAGGGAAAATCGTCCTCGTCTCCCCCGAGCTTTTCCGCGCTTGCAACTTCAGGGGAATCGGTTGCATTTTGATCAGGTCTCAACCCTCCTGCGGCACTCGTCTTCTGGAGCGCAGACGTCACTTTTTCTTCCCCAAGCCGGGCCTTTTCATGAACATCTGCTTCTTAATGTACTCCTGGGAGAAGGTCGTCCCTGCGACCGACACCACCCTCCGCATCATCCACGAGTGTACGCTCCGCAACCACCGGGTGGCCATCACCCATCCCAACAACCTGACCATCCGTCACAGCGCCACACACGCCTTCTGCAAGATCATCCAGCCTCAGGCGAAGCCCACCCGAGACACCGAACGCTTCCACCGCAAGATTGAGTTCAAGGAGCAGATGCTGCCCCTCTCCGGATTTGATGCGATCTTCATGCGCGTCAATCCCCCGCTGGATCCAATCATGCTCAATTTCATGGATTCGGTCAAGCACGACACCTTCATCCTCAACACCATCGACGGGCTCCGCCGTGCCAGCAACAAGCTCTACACCGCTGCTTTTTACGAGTCCTGCCGAGAGTTCATTCCCACCACCCATGTTTCCAAAAACAAGGACTACCTCAAGCGCATCATTGAGGAGAGCGAGCAGGAGCGCATGATCCTCAAGCCTCTGAATGGGCTGGCGGGACGCGGAGTGATCGTTGTGGAGAAGCATGCGCGGCAGAACATCAACTCCCTCCTCCACTTTTATGTCGATGGCAGTTCCGGAAGCACCGGGAGCAACTACGTCATCCTTCAGGAATACATTGAAGGAGCCGAGGCCGGAGACGTCCGCATCCTCATGCTCAACGGAGAAGCGATTGGCGCCATGCGCCGTGTTCCTGCGGAAGGCGACTTCCGGTCCAACATCCATGCGGGCGGACACGCCGTTAAGCATGTGCTCACGCGCGAGGAGCTGCGGCTCTGCCGGAAGCTGGGGCCCAAGCTGGTTGCCGACGGCCTCTACTTCGCAGGACTGGATGTGGTCAATGGCAAGTTGCTGGAGGTGAACGTCTGTAGTCCCGGGGGCATCACCCGCATCAATCGTCTCAACCGGGTGCGCCTGCAGGAACAGGTGGTCGACTTCATTGAAGACGAGGTCGTGCAGCGACAGTCGGCGACCGACCGCAAGTCCCGCCTACGGGCCGAGGTCTCACAGGCCTGAGGTCCTTCCCGCATCCAGATCCTCTGAACGCAACCTCATGGTCGGGAGCGGGTTCAGGAGAATACGGGCACCATTTCTGCAGATTGCTCTTCAGGTCAACTGAATAACCTGACACGCAAGGAGCGCAAATGTGGACCCGTATTGAAGATGGTTTTTTGGAAATCCTGATGTATGCGCTGGCGGCCTTGGGAGGAGCATGGGAGCTTTCCTCTGAGGCCCGAGACAACTCTCGGGCGCACAAGGAGTAGGCAGGACTCAGGGACGGCCCAACAGTTGCTGATGCGCATGGAGCAGCATCGCTCGGGTGCTGTCCCAGTCCACACAGGCGTCCGTGACGGAGACGCCGTACTTCATGTCTGGCCCAATGGGCTGATTTCCCCCCTCTAGGTTGCTCTCAATCATCACTCCAATGATGGACTGGTTCCCGTCCAGGATCTGACGGACCAGGTCCCGGATGACAATTTCCTGCCGATACGGATCCTTCCCCGAATTCGCATGGTTGCAGTCGATCATGATCCGCTGCGGCAGTTTGGCCTTCCCTAGGGACTCTTCAGCTTCATGAACGGCCACCGCATTGAAGTTGGGTCCGTTTTTTCCTCCCCGCAGCACCACGTGTCCATGCGCATTGCCACGCGTCTGGATGATTGCAGTTTGCCCCTCGTCGTCGATGCCCAGGAAATGGTGCGGATGCATGGACGTCTGCAGGGCATTGATGGCCACCTCCAGCCCCCCATCGGTGCCATTCTTGAATCCGACCGGCATGGAAAGGCCACTCGCCATCTCCCGGTGCGTCTGAGACTCTGTGGTTCGGGCGCCAATGGCGCTCCAGGAGATCAGCTCAGCAAGGTACTGAGGAGTGATGGGGTCTAGGGTTTCTGTCGCAGCCGGCACCCCCAACTCGTTCACATCCAAAAGGATCTGCCGCGCCAACCGAATGCCCTTTTCCATGTTGTGTGAGCCATCTAGGTCCGGATCATTGATCAAGCCCTTCCAGCCCACTGTGGTCCGGGGCTTCTCAAAGTACACCCGCATCACCAGCAGCATCGTCTCCGACACCTCAGTCGCCAGGTCCTTCAGGCGCTGGGCGTAGTCCATGGCAATCTGAGGATCGTGAATGGAACAGGGGCCCACAACGACCAGAAGCCGGGAGTCCTCCCGGTCAATGATCTTTTTGACCGCGGTTCGGCCAGACAGCACCGTCTGGTTGGCGGTTTCAGACATCGGGAGCCGTTCCTTCAGCTCGCAAGGGGGCGTGAGGCGAGTCGTGCTCACCACATTGAGGTTGTTGGTGATCTGCATGGGTGCGTGGTCGGTTTAAGGGGGCGGATGAGGCGCCGTCTCTGGCAACGAGGAATTGAAGAAGCGGGGATGCTCTTCAACCCTGAGGTGACCGTCGCTTCCGTAAAGCCTGCTGTACGGCCCTCCGGAAACAACTTTCAGCCAAACCAGCTGAACGGGACATCATAAAAAACTCCCCTGTCGATTTCAATCCCTTCCTCGGCCGCTCAGCCCATTGGCGTGCATGGTGCGGAAGGTCTTTCAGGGAAAAGGTACCGAAAAGGAGAGGGAAGGGGAGAAGGTAGGTGGTCGGAGCGACAGGATTTGAACCTGCGACCGCACGCCCCCCAGACGTGTGCGCTACCAGACTGCGCTACGCTCCGACTTATCCGGTCAGATTAGGAACTCTTGAGAGGACTGTCAAGCTTCAGGCGCAATTGCCCCGTCCGAGCCCCTGAAGGCCTCCGCAAAGCAGTCCGCCAGGCGCGCGCCCTCCTCTGGCTCCACCTTCTTGCCAGCTCTAGTCCTTGTCCACAGGTTGCCGGTGCTTGCGACGGTGGAAGCGCATTGGCATGCCCTCCGTTTTGTGACGGAGGAGTTCGACCTGAATGCGAATCTCCTCGGCATACTCCGACTCCGGAAACTGCTCTAGCACGTATTCCGCCGTCTGAAAGATGGGACCCAGTTTCGGCTTCTTGGGCAGGTGATCAATCTTCAGGTAGCGCTCCAGGGTCCGGGCCCGAGCCGTGTCCTTGTTTACGGTCACGGTCCAAACGCCACTGCGTTCGCCCAGTGCCGCAATCCCGGTTCCAGTTTCCTCGCTCCAGCACCGCACCGTCACCTGCATCAAGGCCACCACGTAGGTGTGCCAGTAATCGTCTTCCACAATGGGAGTCAGCGGTTCCCGCTGCGTCTTGACCTGAGCCTTGCAGATGTTCTCAAACAGGGTGTCGTAAATGAAGGGCTTCACCACAATGCCAATCACCCCCAGCTCCACCGCCTCAGCAGACTGACTCATGTCCCCGGTCCCGGTCACCAGAATGAAGGGGGTGGAGTTGTTCTGCTCCTGCAGCTCATGAATCACCTCCAGCCCGTGGCCATCCGGAAGGGACAGGTCGAGCACCAGACAGTCCACCCGGCGTTTCTGCAGGAGGGATCGCGCCTCCTCTAGGTTCTCCACCCCCACTGCGCTGTGTCCCCACTCAACCAAGAGGCGCTGCATGGTGATGTTCAACTGTAAGTCATCTTCTACAACAAGAATTTTCATAATGGAGCTCAGGCTTGACCTTAAGTGGCGGTGTGCATGTCCTCAATAGGCTAGTGCAGCGTCTCCCCCCAGGCAAGCACAAACACCGGACATTCCTCCGATCAGAAAAATAAAAACAAGCTACTGATAAAATTAACTAAAAAATCATAAAAACCCGAATTAAAGGTAAATTTTCCCTGAAACAGGACAGAAAAAAGGGAATTTCGGAAAAAACAGATCGCCCAAGCGAGAGTGGTTTTTGAGCAAAATACACCAGAATCGACCGCAGGTCCGTTGTTCGACCAAACTCGACCGCATCCCTTCAGGTGGAGGATTCGTCCCGAAGCGAGGTCGTCAGAACGAGGGAGTGTGGATCAGGAGAGAGGCGCAGGAAAACAGGGGGAGAATCAGGGGTGCAGGAAGAGGTTCAGCAGCACCGAGGTGAAGGACGCCAACAGGGTGCCAAGCAGCACTGCCAGCAGGACGTGTCGGGGGGTCATGGGCACTCTTTTGGACAAAAATTCAAAGGGTCTGTTCTCGGTGCTCCGTTGGGCTTGTGAGAACGAGCCTCCGGTCGTTGCGACATCAAAAGCCCTCCGGTGAACGGATCTTGCAACGTTTTCGGGAAAAGACTTGCCGAATTCAGGCAGTTTACTGATGATTGTGGCGTCAGACAACCCCTACGGCTTAGCAGGAAAGAGGCTCATTGAATCGTTTTGCAAATTTCTTTGCCCAAGACATGGCCATTGACTTGGGTACAGCGAACACGCTGGTGTACATGAAAGGACGGGGCATTGTCATCCGAGAGCCCTCGGTAGTGGCAGTGCAACAGGACAGTCGCGGCAACTACAAGGTCCTGGCCGTGGGTGAAGAAGCGAAGCAGATGCTCGGACGAACCCCCGGAAGCATCACGGCCATCCGTCCCATGAAGGATGGGGTGATCAGTGACTTCGACATCACCCAAGAGATGCTCCGCTACTTCATCCGACAGTGTCAGCGCAAGTTCTCCTTTTTCCGCTTCAAGCCTCGAATCATCATTGCGGTTCCCTCTGGCATCACTCAGGTGGAGCGCCGTGCCGTCAAGGAAGCCGCTGAGTCGGCAGGCGCCCGGGAGGTGTTTCTGATTGAAGAGCCCATGGCCGCTGCAGTTGGCGCCGGACTCCCGGTAACAGAAGCCAGCGGCAGCATGATTGTGGACATTGGAGGAGGCACAACCGAGGTGGCGGTGATCTCGCTGGCCGGCATCGTCTACAGCGACTCCGCCCGGGTGGGAGGAGACAAGATGGATGAAACCATCATCCAGTTTGTCAAACAGAAGTACAACCTCCTCATTGGGGAACGCACTGCAGAGGAGATCAAGATCAACATCGGCTCCGCCTTCATTCAGGGCGAGCCGCGCACGCATGAGGTCCGGGGCCGGGACTTGGTCACCGGTATTCCCAAAACGCTGATCCTCAGTGAAAAGGAAGTGCTGGACGCGCTCTCAGACGTCTGTGACCAGATCGTCGGCACCGTCCGGAACGCCCTTGAGTCCACTCCTCCGGAGTTGGCGGCTGATATTGTTGATCGAGGAATTGTCCTAGCTGGCGGGGGTTCTCTGCTCTCGGGACTGGATGTGCTCCTGCGGCATCAGGTGGGACTGCCGGTCTTCCACGCTGAAGACCCCCTCACCGCTGTAGCGGTTGGCACCGGGAAGGTTCTGGACGAACTGGACCTGCTCTCCACCATTGAACTCGACTGAGCGGATTCTGCCTGCGTGGTCCTCCGGGACCACGTTTCAGACGCTTCAGCAGCTGGCCTTCCTCACAACGCACCCTTCTTTCCTCAAAGCCCCTTTCTTTCTGTCCCTCGGACAAAACCTTGCTCCGTGCCCTCAGAGGTTCTGGTGCGACTCGCCTTCCAGCATCAAGGAATTCAGGCAGGCGTATCCGGCACTCACGCCTCCTTCATCCACCGTCGCCCCTTTGGTCCGCACAAGGGTTCCGGCGAATTCGCTCCGGTGAAGGGTGGTTCCTTCTGCCAAACAGGTTCCGTAAAAACCATACTCGCTCACACACGAACGCGTCTCTGCCTGACGCTCCACCACAAGGGTCGCGGTGTGCGGCTGCGGGTGAAGCCGCTCCATGAGGATGTAGGAACGGGTGTCTTCGGGCGTCAGCTCCTTGAGCTTACCCGGTAGCGCGGCGCCAAAGAAGTTGTTTCCGCCTCCTTCCCGCTGAGGCTTGAGGACAAACGTGTCCGGATGCTGTGCGGCTACTTCTCGAACGTTCCTCCAGCGCCCCTCCCACTGAATTTCCTCATCAAGGGCATACAGTCCCGCAAACGTCGACTGCACCGCTTCCACTCCCTCCGTCAGGAACCGAGACAGCACCTCCGGACGTCCCAACACCTGCTGCACCTTCTTCATTCCTGCCAGTTGCATGGCCAGGCTGGGACACTGAATCGTCGCCGACGCTTCCAGTCGCTCGCGCCCCTTCCGGGCGGCCTCAGACGCTAGGTCCTGAGGGGCATACGCGGCACGATAGTACGTCACCGCGGCCACCTGGGCGCCCAACCAAAGGTGCCCTTCTCGGATTTCTCCTTCTTCCGCCACCTGCTCCAGGGTCCGTCGCAGTGTCACCACTCCGTGCCGTTGAAGCAGCTGTTCCTCCAGCCCCCGTTGATCAAACCGGTTGCCTTCGTTCGGCTGCACCACCATCAGCACCACCCCTTCCGGATGGTCGTAGTGCCGGACGCCTTCCGCCAGTGCCGCCGCCATTTCTTCCAGCGGATGGTTCCGGACCAGTCGCACCAACGCCGACGGATTCTGCCGAAGCAGCAGCTGATGCAGCTCATGAACCCGCCCTGCGAGGAATGGGAAGCTTGCAGAAATCGTGTTCAGTTCCACCTGCCGGGCCTGCAGGCGTCCTAAGGTTCCGGGCACCAGGAAGAAGTCGTTCCGCTGCAGCAGCAGGTGCTTCGGTTGCACCGGACGTTCCGGCAGCCAAGAGAGGAGGAGCTTGAGGAAGGGGTCGGTCTGAGCAGAGGGCTCCAGGTGCTCCCGGAGGAACCCAACATCCGCAGCAACGCCGACCATGAGCTGCTGAAACGGATCGGTCAGCGCCTTCAGTTCGGTCAGCCAGTCGTCACTGATGGAGGCTGGAGTGAGGGTGAAGGGCGCATGAGTCAACACGCCATCCGGACGCATCCGCAGCACCCCATGAAGGGCCGCCCAGTCCAAAGCTTCTTCCAGCAGTTCCTTACGAATCATCCGTCCGTCTCGTCTTTACACTTGACCCTCCAGCCGAAGGCCAATAGGATTTGAAGGCTAAGGTGACGTGGCCGAGTGGTTAGGCAGAGGTCTGCAAAACCTCGTACAGCGGTTCAAGTCCGCTCGTCACCTCCAGCCCCCCGATTGCTTTCCTCAGAATTTCCCAGCTCTCCCGAATCGTCAAGCCGGATGCCCGGACTGTTGGTCCAAGTACGCCAGCATCGCATCGCCATAGACGTCAAACGACTTATAGGCACGGAGCTCCTCTGGCCACTGCCGGAGGGTCTGCGCCAAGCGCCCGGCGTCTTCCGAATTCAGCTGACTCACCGGCTGCTGCAGAATCCGGATGGTGAACAGCACCGCTTGGGTACGTGGGAGCCTCCGGAGGGTCTGCCGCTCCACACGAACCCACACCTGCTCCCCAGCATTTTCTGCCGTGAGGGCCGGATCGGTCCCTGACGTTTCTGACGTCCCGGGCTGAAACAGCGTTGGATCCTCGTTCAGGCTCCAGTTGTAGCGCCACAGGGAGCGTTCCGGAGTCAGGCGTTCCAAAAATCGATTCACCGGCGCATTGAGCTGTTCGGCATACCCGGGCACCGGTCCATGAATCACAGACATCGGTTGCCCCAGCTTTTCTGCCAAACGCCAACGCGTTGGGAAGCAGAGGCAGGCTGCCGTCAGGTGGTACTCGCCTGAATCAGCATGAGGCTGCATCACACACAGGTCCTCTTGCACCAGCCGTCCGGCCAGCTCCAGAGGCGCCTGCGTGGGGTGCTGCAGGTCCCACTCTTCTCCGGTCCGGTGGTTCTGAAAGCAGGTTCCGTCCCAGCTGAATGACGCGGGATGGTGTTCAGTGAGAAACGCAAGCACCTGTTCCAGCACCTCCTTTCCAGCGGCTTCGGCTTCCGGAAGAACCTGAAAAACGGCTTCTCGTTGCTCCGTCAGCAAGCGCCGGCGCTCTGCCAGTTCCGTTTCATAGTGCTCATCCAGCAAAAACCAAGTCGACGGATCCAGGGTCCGGAGGCCCATGGTCCAGCGGTGCGGTTTGCCATCAAAGGGCAGGGGGAAGGTCATGGCAGGGGCAAGAGCGCGTGAGACTTGGGTTCTCGGGAAAGCTGAGCACGGAGCAGCAGAAACAGCGCCCGGTGCAGTTCCCGGAGTTGCAACGCGGTCACGGGTGGCAAGGCGTCGGTAAACGGTTTCTTCTGGAGCCAGCGCAGGGTCCCGGGAGAGAGCACCGCCACCGCCGGATGCCGTCGAACACAACGCGGGCACCGGACGCCCCCTTCAGCCGCGTCCACCTGATGCAGGAGGTCCGGAACCTCAATGGGCTCGGGAGCATCGACCGTGGGAACCGAGCGGTCACACTCCAAGCAGTGCTGCCAGTCCGGAAGCACCCCCAGCTGCTGAAGCAAGCGTCCCTCCGCCTGAAGCTTCACCTCGGCAGGTGCCTTCCCTGCCCCCAAGGCGTGCCAGTGCTGCTCCAGCCACTGAAACAGCACCGGCGCATCGGGCTCCGGGATTTCCAGCAACAGGAGGAGTTCTGCCAGGTAACTGGCATGCAGCAACCGAGCATAGTTCTGCCGCAGCGTCCCTTGGCTGGAGATCAGTTCCAGGCTCCGGAACTTGACCATCTCATGCGCATGCCGCTCCGAGTAATGCACCCGGGCCCGCACAAAGGGCTCTGCCACAGCACGGTTGCGAGAACGCGGGCTTTTGGCCCCAAAGAGGACTCCTGACTTATGTCCCCGCTCTCGGGTCAGCAGATGGAGAATGCAGTCCCGGTCCCGGAAGTCCAGCACCCGGAGGACCAACGCCTCGTCTTCATGTTCGCTCAACTCACCTCACGGAGCGCCGCGGGCGCTTCCGCCTGATCCTGATGCTGCCGGTGCTGCTGCGCCCACCGAGACGCGGCATGGCTGCCACTGAGCCGTTTGAGCAGCAGCTGCTCCAGCTCCAAGCAGCGGCTCCAGTCTTCTCGGCTGGCAGCAAGGGCCACTTGACCTTCCAGGGCTCCGGGGTGTCCGGGGGCAAGTCGTTCAATTTCCCGGGCCAGTTGCTCCACAAGCAGCCACTCCTCGCGCTCAATGGCCAGCTTCTGGTGAGCCAGCAGCACCCCCAAGGCCTCCGGGAAGCGGGACCGCAGCTCTTCAAAGCTCTTCATCAGCGCCTGTCCGTCCAACCGGTCTTCGAGCACCGTCAGCAGCTGCACCTGGAGCTTCGGATCGTCGGAAGCGCCAGGGATCTTCCGAAAGGCCTGCTGAGCGCCCTCTGGGTCCCGGAGCAAGCACGCGGCTTCAAAGTCCTGTCGCCGGACCTCGGCCCGGGCGTGCTTCCGGTCCTGCCAACGCTGCTTGAGACGCATCATGATGCGGTCCGGATGCTTGAAGAGCAGCCGCAGCTCCGTCAGCGCAGCGCCCAGCACCAGACACCCAAGCATCGTGCTCCACAGGGAGAACTGCACCGTAAAGGTGCCAAAGAGGCTGATGGTGACGTTTTGGTTGTTGAGCCACGCGAAGTAGCCAAACAGAGTCAGGAGGAACAGGGCAATCGCCAGCCAAGTAATGCGTCTCATGGGTCAGTGATGGTAAGGTTCGCCGCGGATGATGGTGAAGGCCCGGTAGAGCTGCTCCAGCAGCACCAGGCGGATCATCTGATGGTTGAGGGTCAGGTCCGAGAGGCGGAGCCAGCGGACGTGGGGCGGGAAGGCGTCGCGGACAAAGCCGTGTGAGCCTCCGATCACAAAGGTCAGGCGGCTCCAGCCCTGTGGCAGTTGCTGCTCCAGCCACTGAGCCAAGGCCTGGGAGGTCTGACGCTCCCCTCGCTCATCGAGCACCACACAGGGTTGTCCGGCATCCAGCTTCTTCAGAAGGCGTTCGGTTTCTTCCTGCTGACGCTGGTCCGGATGGGTGGACGACGAAGGCTTCACGGCCTCACATTCCACCGGAGCATAAGCCTTGAGACGCTTCAGGTACCCCTGCATCCCCTGCTCTAGGTAGGCTTCTTGGGTCTTGCCGACCCAAAGCAGACGCAGGCGAAACACCAGAGGCCCGGATCAGTCCTGCTCGGGCTTGTGGCTCTGTCCCACAAGCCACCCCAGCCCGGCTCCCACGGCCACCCACAACGTGGTCAGTCCAGTGGAGAAAAGGAACCAGAGCAGCAGGTACACACCTAGGGCGCCCAACTGTGCCGGACGGTTGTACCGTACCATTTCCAGCACCCGCTTGGAACGGGTGGTGAGATCTTGAACCAGATTTTCCATGGGTTTCTTCACCAATCGCAATCAGTTATGGAGGCCGTGGCACTTCTTGAACTTCTTCCCGCTGCCACAGGGGCAGGGGTCGTTGCGTCCCACGTTCACGTATTTCCGGGCAGGCGGGACAACCGGCTTGGGTTTGGGCTTGGGCGGCTCCGGCTCCACGGAGGCGTGCTGGTACTCCATTTCCTGGGGCGGAGGCGGAGGGGCGGGTTCACTGACGGGGTGGGCGATCCGGAGCTTGAAGAAGGTGCTGATGGCCTCGTGACTGATGCGGCTCATGAGGTCAGAGAACATCTCAAACGCGCGGCGCTTGTACTCGTCCAGCGGCTTCTTCTGGGCGTACCCAACCAGACCGATGCCTTCCCGGAGGTGGTCCATGGAGAGCAGGTGATCCTTCCAGAGCTGATCATTGGCCCGGAGCAGCACCTGCCGCTGCAGGTCGAGCACCATGCGCTCAAACGACTCCTTACGGGCCTGCTCGTCTCCTTCCACAGGGGCAAAGTTGAGTTCCACCACCTGACGGAAGTAGTCCACCTTTTCCCGGAACAGCGCCTCCACCTGCGTGTAGAGGCTGGCCCGGAGGTCTTCCGGCTTCAGCTCCTGCTCATACCACTGCTCATCCTTGAGGGCGCCAAAGACTTCCGTAAACGCCCGGTTGAAGCCCTGGACGTCCCACTGGTCGATGTGCCGCTCTTCACAGAACTGGTCAAAGAGCTGGTCCACCACCTCGTCGCACATCTCAAGCATCAGGCCCTCCAGCTCTCCTCCGAGGATCTCGCGACGGCGGTTGTAGATGATGGAGCGTTGCTTCTCCATGACGTCATCGTACTCCAGAACATGCTTCCGCATGTCGAAGTGGTAGCCCTCCACCTTCTTCTGAGCGTTGCTGATGGCCTTGGTGATGAAGACGTGCTCAATGGGCTCATCCTCCTCAATGTTGAGCTTGTCCATGAGCTTGGAGATCCGCTCCCCACCAAAGACGCGGAGGAGGTCGTCTTCCAACGACAGCATGAACTGCGACGCCCCCGGATCCCCTTGACGTCCGGAACGACCGCGGAGCTGATTGTCAATGCGGCGACTGTCGTGCCGTCCGGTGCCCAGCACAAAAAGACCTCCGGCGTCCATTGCCTCCGGAGAGGGCTTGATGTCGGTTCCGCGACCCGCCATGTTGGTGGCAATCGTGACGGCTTTGTACTGACCTGCAGCCGAAATGATTTCAGCCTCCCGTTCATGGTGCTTGGCGTTGAGGACCTCATGCGGAACGCTGGCCTGCTTGAGCATCTTCGAAATGGCCTCTGACACCTCAATGGAGACGGTTCCGACGAGTACTGGCTGCCCTGCTCCATGCAGCTCCACCACCTTGGCCGCCACCGCCCGGTACTTGGCAGCAACGGTTTTGTAGATGACGTCGGCATGGTCCTTCCGGACGACCGGCTTGTTCGTTGGGATGACCACCACGCCGAGGTTGTAGATCTTCTTGAACTCGTCCTTCTCGGTCTCCGCCGTTCCCGTCATCCCGGAAAGCTTGCTGTAAAGACGGAAGTAGTTCTGGAAGGTGATGGTCGCCAGGGTCTGGTTTTCCTTCTCAATGGCTACACCTTCCTTGGCTTCAAGGGCTTGGTGGAGACCATCGCTGAAGCGCCTTCCGGGCATCAGCCGTCCGGTGAACTCATCCACGATCACCACCTTCCCCTCTTGCACCACGTAGTGAACGTCACGCTTGAAGAGGTAGTGAGCCTTCAGGGCCTGGTTGATGTGGTGAAGCAGCTCAATGTTTTCATAATCGAACAGGCTGGTGCCGTCTTTCAGGCGTTCCCCAAGGCGGCCTTCCACCATCTCGGAGCCCTGCTCCGTGAGGGAGATGCTCCGGGCTTTCTCATCAAGGGAGTAATCCCCGGTCCGGACGACGTCGTGGTCTTCCAGCTCCTGCCAGTTTTCAGCAATGTGGTGCATCTGCTCCGGAGGCAGCTTGCCGACCTCTTCCTTGCGGATCTCGCGGCTCAGTCCATGGACCATGCCGTTCATTTCATAGTAAAGGTCGATGCTGCCTTCGCTTGGACCGCTGATGATCAGCGGCGTCCGGGCTTCGTCGATGAGGATTGAGTCAACCTCGTCGACCACAGCAAAGTTGAACTCTCGCTGCACGTAGTCGTCCAGCGAAAACTTCATGTTGTCCCGGAGGTAGTCGAAGCCGAATTCGTTGTTGGTGCCGTAGGTGATGTCTGCCCGGTAGGCCTCTCGGCGGAGTTCGTCGTACATCCCGTGCTGGATCAGTCCGACGGAAAGTCCGAGGAAGCGGTAGATCTGCCCCATCCACTGACTGTCCCGCTTGGCGAGGTAGTCGTTGGGGGTGATGATGTGGACGCCCTTCCCTGAGACCGCGTTGAGGTACACCGGAGACGTGGACGACAGCGTTTTCCCCTCACCAGTCGCCATTTCGGCAATGTTGCCCTCGTGCAGGGCAATGCCCCCGATGAGCTGGACGTCGTAGTGCCGCTCGCCAATCACCCGCTGCGCAGCCTCTCGGACCACCGCAAAGGCTTCCGGGAGCAAGTCATCCAACGACGTGCCCTCCTCGTAACGCTGCCGGAATTCCTGCGTTTTCTTGGGAAAATCCTCATCGGCCAGCGAGCGGATGTCCGGTTCCAGCGCGTTGATGCGCTCCACCATCTTGCGGTAGCGCTTGAGGGTTCTTTGGTTCTCGTTACCAAAAAGCTGAGAAAAGGTCTTGATCATCGGGATGGATTCGCGTGGGCGCGGTCTGATTTTGAGAGGAAGGGCGGCCCGTCTGGGAAGCCTGCTGAGCCCGGAGGTCGTCAAGGGCCAGCGAGGAATTGGGATACGGATTCAAAAGCTTAAATTCTAGGGAAATCCGCCTGGCGAGTCAAGCGAAGTCGGTAGAATGCAGTTTGACTCTTTGGCAGGCCCATGGCATTAAATCGAGGGGTGTCTCCAAAAAAACCGGCACCGCCATTGGACCTGCAAAACCTCCTGCGTCCCACAGCGATTTTCCATCCCCGGATCACGTTGTTTCAGCAGGTCGACACGCCATTAACCCAGCCCTTGATGATGGAAAACGACTCCTCCCGAAATCCCGCGTTTGTGTCTGTCCAAGACGCCTTCTCCGCCCGCATCAAGGTTTTTGGAGCCGGCGGAGCGGGGGGCAACGTCATCACCAAGATGGTGGAGGAAGGGGTCCGGCAGGTCGATCTGATCATCTGCAACACCGACCTCAAGGCCCTGAATCGCAACAAGGCGGACCTGAAGATTGAGCTGGGTCAGGAGCGGACCCGAGGCCTGGGCGCCGGAGCCCTCCCGGACGTGGGGGGACAGGCTGCTGAGGAAAACCTGCCTCAGATCCGTCAGGCCCTAGAGGGCGCCAACATGGCCTTCATTGCGGCAGGCATGGGAGGCGGAACCGGAACCGGTGCGGCGCCAGTGATTGCCCAAGTTGCCCGCGAAATGGAGGTGCTCACCGTTGGCGTGGTGACCCTGCCCTTCTCCTTTGAAGGACGGCGGCGGATGCGGGTGGCTCTGGAAGGCGTCACCGAGTTGCGCAAGCACACCGATACCCTGCTGGTCATTCCCAACGACAAGCTCTACAATGCGAGCACCCAGACCACCAGCCTGCTGGAAGCCTTCCACATGGTGGACCTCGTCCTCATCAATGCCATTCAGGGCATCACGGACCTCCTCAACGGCGTCGGTGACATCAACGTTGACTTTGCGGACGTCCAGACCATCATGCAGGGCATGGGCAAGGCCATCATTGGCAAAGGCGTGGCCACCGGACAGGACCGCACCCGCCGTGCCGTCCTGAACGCCCTCAACAGCTCCCTCATGGAGGACGAGGACATCCGGGGCGCCAAGGGCATCCTGGTGCACGTGGTCGGTCCGCAGGACACCAGCGCTTACGAAATCAACGAAGCCATGAGCATGGTCGAGGAAATGGCAGACGAAGACGTGGACCTGATCTGGGGCGCGTCCTTCATCAGCACTCCGGACGACCAGGTTTCGGTCACCATCATCGCAACCGGGCTCCCTGACTGATGCGTACGAATTAAGACACAGCACCATGGGCCGCAGTCGCATTCAGCTTTACCAAACCAACAACGGCCCCTGTCCGTATCGTGACACGGGCATCTGGCGGAACCTCTCGTTCCACACCGAAAGCATCTCTGCGCGCGCCTACCAGAACCTGATGGACCAGGGGTTCCGCCGGAGCGGGTGCTCCATCTACCACCCAGCGTGTCCCGGATGCCAGCGCTGCATTCCCCTCCGCATCAACGCGAACCAGTTTACCCCCTCCAAGAGCCAACGCCGGACCCTGCGGAAGAACCTGGACCTTCAGGTGCAGGTACAGCCATTGCGCTTTGAACAGGAACACTTCCAACTCTACCAGCGTTATCAGGAATCCTGGCACCACTCTCAGGTGGAACCAGAGGACTACTACGAGTTCCTCATCCGGAGTCCCATGGAGACGGAGATCATGTGCTACCGCCTTCATGGGGAGTTGCTTGGACTGGGCTGGGTGGACCGAGCAGAGAACGCGCTCAGCTCCGTCTACTTTGCCTTCAATCCAGACCATGCCAATCGGCGTCTGGGGGTGTTTTCCGTGCTCGCCGAACTCAACTACTGCCAGCAGCTCGGCCTATCGTGGCTTTACATGGGGTACTGGGTGGAAGACTCGGAAAAAATGCGCTACAAGGCCGACTACCGGCCTGCCGAGGTCCTGATCGACCAAGAGTGGCTGCCCCTAGACTCCTACCTCAACCGACCCATTCGATGACCACCCCGACCTTCACCCACCTCGGCGACCAAGACACGCCCCGCATGGTGGACATTTCTGAGAAAGCCGATACCGCCCGGACAGCCGTTGCCGAAGCTCGTGTCCAGCTGGGCTCAGTCCTTGCCGAGCAGCTTCGCGACACCGGAAGCACCAAGAAGGGCCCCGTCTTCCAAACCGCCATCATCGCAGGCATTCAAGGCGCCAAGCGGACTGCTGACTGGATTCCGATGTGCCACCCGATTGCCCTGTCTGGGGTGGAGGTGACCATTGTCTTGGAGGGGGAGGTTGCGGTGATCACCGCAGAAGCCCGGACCACGGGACCGACGGGTGTGGAGATGGAAGCGTTAACGGCGGCCAGTGCGGCGGCCCTGACGCTTTATGACATGTGCAAGTCCATCACCAAGGGAATGGTGATTGAATCCGTCCGGCTTCGCTCCAAAACAGGAGGCAAGTCCGGAGACTTCCACGCGCCCTGAACTCAGTTTCCTGCCAGAATCCGATCTGAAAAGCGGAGGTCCAGCCACTGTGCCGTTGGGTGCTGCTCCAGCACCTGGTGGTACACGTCGGCAAAACGCTTGAGCCGCTCTGGAAAAGCGTCGGTGCCAAACCGAGCCGTTGTCATCTGTCCGTTGTCCTTCCGAATCCACAGTTGCACATTGGTCGGGTCCGAAAGGTCTGTCGCCACCACCCGCTCCTTGAGTTCCGGGAACGCTTCCAGGGCTTCCAGAAAGCGCAGCCCATTTTCCAGCATCAACGAATTCAAGCGGGTTCCGGCCTGCCACCCGGTATCAGGGATGCCGATGAGAATGGGCCAGCCCAAGGTATTGGCCGGACGCACCTGCAGCAAGCGGTGCTGTCGATCCACTAGGAAGCTCCGAGACTCGGTCCGGAGGATGGCCACGGGTTCATGCTCCTGCAGGTGCAGGTGCAGGCGGTTGGGAAACTCTCTCCGGACCTCCACGGTTTTGACCTCAGGAAGCTGCTGCAGCCGCTGCCCTAGGAGGATGGGGTCCAGGTCACTCAGCGCAGAGTCCGGAGTCAACCCAGTACGGGTGAGGACCTGTTCCTTGGTCAGCAGTTGGTTTCCGGAGATGTAGAGCGTCTGAGGAGACTGTTCAAAGAACCCCTGTGCCGCCGGCAGCAGGCTCAGGCCAATCCAGAAGCACACCCCAATCAGCAGCACATTGGCTCCCCGCAGGAGCAGGAGTCGCAGCTCGCTCTGGAGCTCGTAAGGATTGTCGGTGGCAAAGAGGTTCCACAGCAGGGGCCACCGGAACGCGTCCTTCATGGTTCCGGGCTGCAGCAGCTTGGGTGGACTGGCCATCAGCTGGCGTCCCATGCGCTTGAGCCGGGGCTGCGACCGCTTGCGCTTGGGCAGCTTGGCCTGCCGTCGGTGGCTGTGGTGCTTGAGGTCTTGCATGAATGTTAGGGGCCAGGCAAAGGATCAGGGTCCCCGAGGACGGGCGGAGCCCAGGAATCTTCAGGCCGCTGGAGGCGTCGTCTCAAACGGCAAGGGCTGCAGCCACTGGACCTCGGTTTCCAGCCACACTCCCTGCTGCGCCTGCACCTGCTCCTGCACCTGCGCGATCAGGGCTTCGACGGCGGTCGCGTGGGCGGCTCCCCGATTGATGATAAAGTTTGCGTGCTTTTCGCTGACCTGAGCTTCCCCCTCGCAGACGCCCTTGAGGCCACTGGCTTCAATGAGGCGGGCGGCATAATCACCCGGAGGGTTCTTGAAGACGGAGCCGCAGCTGGGCTGACGCGGCTGGCGCTCCTCCCGGAACTGCAGGCAGTGTTCCAGTTGTCGCCGAACGCTTTCTGCGTCTGACTCCTGCAGCTGAAACGAGGCTCCGGTGACCACAATCCCCTCTCGTCCGTTCAGGTGCGAGTGGCGGTAGCGGAAGCCGGCTGAGGCGCTGGAGGTGCGATGAATGCGTCCGGACAGGTCAAACCAGTGGGCTTCCTGAAGGAAGTCGGCCACTTCGCCACCATGAGCCCCTGCGTTCATTGCCACAGCGCCCCCGATGGTTCCCGGAATGCCCACCAGAAACTCCATGCCTCCCCAACCCGGCTCCTGACACCGCTGGGCAAAGGTCACATCAGCTAGTGCTGCTCCTGCAAACACCGTGCGCGTCTCAGGCTCAAGCGTCAAACTCTTGAAGTCACCGGCCAGGTGCACCACGATTCCAGGCCAGCCGTCTTCCGGGATCAGCAGGTTGGAGCCCTTGCCCAGCAGGGTCCAGGGAATGCGGTGTTCGGCAATGAAGGGCAGGAGCCGGCTCAGGTCATCTGTAGTGGCCACATCCACCAGACACGTGGCAGGCCCACCAATGCGCCACGTGTTGAGCCGCTGCAACGGCGCCTCCCAGCGCAACCGAGACGTCAGCCCCAGTTGCTCTAGGGCTTCTTTCCACATGGCTTGATCCGGAGCCTCTGCCAGCACCGTTGCCGGGGCCATCAGTCCTCGTCGTTCCAGGATTCCGTGGGGCAGCCTTCGTGCAGGCCCTCAAGGTGGTAGTACTTGCGGATTTCCGGATGAAAGATGTGCACCACGGTCTCAGCGTAGTCAATCAGGATCCAGTTGCCATCCTTCTCGCCTTCTTTGCCCAGAGGGTAGAGGCCGGTGCGCTTCAGGTCCACCTCAACGCGCTCAGCAATTCCACGGCAGTGCGCCTGTGATCGCCCTTCACAGAGAATGACATAGTCGCTCAGGGAGGACCGATCTCGGACGTCAAAGCGGACAATCTGCCGCGCCTTTGCCTCCTGAAGGGCGTTCAGGATGGGGTCGTCTGCTGCCACTGGCGCAGGAGTCACGGGGTCTGAAGAGGGTGTTGCTTCCAATCGTTTTCCATCACACGGTTACGGAGCCGAGGCTCCAGGTTCTAATCACTGATTCCAAGGGGCTGCAGGACGAGCAGGAGGTCGCCTTGGTTGACCGTCTCCCGGTCACTTGCGAGCACCCGGTTGACGCGGTAGCGCTGGTTCGGGTAGACCGGGGAGCCATCCGGATGCTGATACGACGCCAGGCTCAGTTCCGTGAAGACCTTCATCGACTCCATCAGGCACAGAGGCTGAGTCACATCAATGACCTGCCCTTCCTCCACCAGCGGAGGCACATCAGGCGAGCTCGCCCGGTAGAAGCCTCCCATCTGCGGAGACAGCACCTTCAGCTCGCCCCCTTCCAGTTTGAGGGCTTCCAGATCCAGAGAAATGCCGGCATCACCTGATGCCTGCTTGGTCTCCCGGATGAGGGCCTCTCGGTCGATGCGGTCCAAAAAGCCGTTGAGGAACTTGGTGTCAAACGTCCCCTTCTGGAACACCGGATCCTCCAGAATCATCCGACTCAGGGTCAGGTTGGTGGGCACACCATGAATCTTGACGCGGTTGAGGTACCCGATGAGCCGCTCAATCGCCTCCTGACGCGTGGGCCCCCAGCCGATGATCTGGACCACCAGGCTATCATAATACGGTGTGACGGTCGAACCAGCCTGCACGGCCGTCAGCACCCGGATGTGGTCTTCTTCTGGAAGCACCAGCTCCGAAAGCACTCCGGGAGATGGAACAAAGCGCAGGGCCCCGCGATCGTTCAACTCAATGCGCTCCGCATTGATCCGCAGCTCAATGGCGTGGCCACTGTCCTTGAACTTGAGGTCCTTCAGGTTGGCCCCCTCGGCAACGGCAAACTGCTGCTGCACCAGGTCCACCCCGCTTGTCATTTCGGTTACCGGATGCTCCACCTGCAGGCGCGTGTTCATCTCCATGAAGTAGATGGTCTGGTTGTCGAGGTCATAAATGAACTCAACGGTCCCGGCGCCAATGTAGTCCATCTCGTCGATCAGACGACGGGAGTGCAGGAGCAGCTGATCCTTGATCTTCTTCGGCAGCTCAAAAGCGGACTCCTCCACCAGCTTCTGATAATTCCGCTGCACCGAACAGTCCCGGACGCCCAACAGGTGGGCGTGTCCGTGCTGGTCACGCATGACCTGCACCTCCAGGTGCCGCATGGACCCAATGAACTTTTCCAGGTAGAGGTCCCCGCTTCCAAATGCGCTCAGGGCTTCCTGCGACATACGGGTGAAGGTGGAGACAAACTGCTTGGATTCTTCCACCACGCTGATGCCCTTTCCGCCGCCACCGTGGGTTGCCTTGATCAGCACCGGAAAGCCAATTTCCTCGGCCACAGCAAGGGCCATCACCGGATCCGTCAACGCCCCTTCGCTTCCTGGAACCACAGGGATGTTGAGGCTCTTCGCGGTCGAGATCGCATTGGACTTGTTCCCCATCAGGTCCATGTTCGATGCCCGTGGACCAATGAAATTGAACCCGTGCTCCCGGCAAATCCGGGCGTACCACGGAGACTCGGAGAGGAAGCCAATCCCCGGGTGAATCGCATCGGCCTCTTCCTGTTCAGCCACCCGGATGACGCTCATGGCGTTGAGGTAACTTTCCTGAGGCGTGTTTCCACCAATGCAGACCAGCCGGTCGTTCTCCCGGAGCAGCTGAGCGGCGTAGCTCTCCATGTCCGGATCCGAAGCGACCAGAATCACCTCGCGGTTGCTGTCTTGCGCGGCCTTGATCAGTCGGACCGAGGTGCACCCACGTGCATGAATCAGCACCCGCTGAATCGGACCTTCGTTGAGGCTTTCTCGAGACAGGCCTTCCTCCGGAAGCTCCTCGCCGTTGATGCGCAGCTGGTACTCACCTGACAGCACACGAGAGAGGATTTCCTCAACGGTGTACTGCGGGGTCGGCAGCTCCGGATCAATCGCCTGCAGCTTCTCATCAATGTCCACGTCAAACGGATTCGTGACCAAGCCGTCCATGGTCGCGTTGTTCTTGGAAAGGTAGTTGGACAGGGTCGCCTGAGCCGGGAGGTGACTTTCAACCACCAGCTGTCCAGCAAAGGGGATCTGTGCGCCGGAGAGGTAGTAGGTCCGGGCCAGCAGGTGAGTCACAAAGCTGGCCTGTGCGCCTCCGGTGCAGTCCCGGAAGCCAAAGCAGATCACCGGCAGGTCAAAATCTTTGACGAAGCGGGTGATCCGGTCATTGACAATTGCCATGGAGAAAAGCGACCCGGCGCCTTCCTTGGTCTGCATTCCTGCTGAGGACACAAACAGAATCAGCGGTAGCTTCAGCCGGGCACAGTCGTCCAACAGACGGCACATCTTCTCGCAGCTCGCCATGTCAAAGGCCCCCGCCTGAAAGTCGGAGTTGCTCACCGCCAGGCCCACCCGGAATTTCTGCTCTGAGCCATCGGGAAGCTTGGACTGGAACTGTGCCAGCCCTGTGACCAGACCACAGGGGGTGATGTTCCGCTCCAGCGCCTTCTCAATGGCATCCCGGAACCCAGGGAACTGCACCGGATTCGCCGTAATCAGGTCGTCATAAAGCTCCTCAAAGTTGGTGAAGAAGCGGTCCACCACCTCCTGAGCCGTGATCGTCTGACGCTTGTACTCGCGGAGCAGGTTCTGGATCAACAGGTCCTTGTAGGCCTGATCCAGGCGGTTCCAGAAGTCCTTGATGCCAATGTTCCGGGGAGTGATCTTGCCGTTGAACTTTCCGGTGCCACGCTGCGCGGCGTAAAGCGATGGCAGCAGCCCAGAAAAGTAGTAGCGGACCACGCCAAAGAGCGGCGGACTCATGCGCGGGAAGACGATGCGCTTCCAAGCGCTGATGGTCGCCATGACGTCATCCACGTTCTTCTGCGCAATGAAGCGGGCCAGCCACTGGAAGAAGCCTTCTCGGGCCTTCGCATTGTCAACCTGAAGGTTCCGGCGCTCAAACTCCTTCATGGCCCCTTCAAACGCCTTCTCAAAAAGACGTTCCACGGATTCTTGAGAAATCAGGTTCGCGCCCTTGAGCTCATGAGCAATGCTGGGCAGCCCCTCAATGATCTGGTCGTAAAGGAGGTCAAAGAGGATGATGTTGGGCAGGCTGTTGAGCAGATGCTGGCAAACCTCAGGCTCCAGCATCAGCTGCAGGAGGTTGATGTTGTCAGCCGACACATCTCGCCAGGCGCTGCTTTCCAGATGGTCCCGGAGCGCCACCAGATTGTCGATGCTGCTGTCCTTCCAGAAGTTGTAGAGGTAAAGCAGGATCTCGCTCGTCAGCTCCTCCAGCGCCTTCTGAAAGTTCTCCCGCGGGTCTCCCATGAAGAACGTCGCAAAGCGTCCACGTTCCTTGTCCCGGTCCTCCCGGGCGCTCTGGTAGTTCTGAAACCGCTTGTTGAGCGCCTCGTGATACCGGATCTCCAGAGGCGCTTCCAGCCAGCGGTTGAACTTCTCCTGACGCTCCTCGTTCAGACGCTCCTGCAGTCGCCCGGTTGGGGCCTGGCGGTTGCTGAGACGGGAGTACTGGTGCACCGAACGACTGCTGATGCGTCGGCGCATCTTCAGGGTTCGGAGGAAGCGGTAGACGTCCCCAAAGACGTTCAGCGTTCCGGTTGGAGAGCGGTCCGTCCGGCGGTTGGCTTCAATGAGCAGCTCAGACGGGTTGAGGTAGTGGTTGATGCTCTCCCGGTAGTGATCAAAGAAGAAGTCGTTGACCCGCAGGAAGCTCCGGGCGTTGTCTTCAGTGACCTCAATGGCGCTGAGGATGGCGCTCTTGAGGTTGGCAATCTTGTGCGGCGTATCAAAGGCATAGTCGACAATGCCGTCAAAGTACCCCTGCTCCATCAGCTCATAGGACGACACGCCAATGTACTTGGCCGACTCCTGCCACGACAGGTTGTACTTGCGGGCAATGTTCGCCAGCCCCTTGGGGTGAATGGTGTTGAACACCCCCTCACGGGTGGACAGCAGCACGTTCGCTGTCGCCAGGGGAATGGCGCCTCCGCTGTAACCACAGCCATACACTACCCCGACCACCGGAACCTGCACGTTGGCCATTTCGGAGATGAAGAAGGAGATGCTGTGGGCCTGATTCTGCAGGTTCGCATCAGCATCAGCCGCCGCTCCCGGGGTGTCAATGAACGTCACCAGCGGCATGCCGTGCGACGCATAGAAGCGGACCTTCTCTGCAGCCTTCCGGTGGTGCATGGGCTGCCAGACGCCGTTTTGTGCCTTGTGGTTCTGCGCAATGAAGCCCACCCGCCGCAGCTGCCCAGAGAGCTCAAACTCCAGCTCAGCTGCGTAATACGGTCCCTCTGACTCCTCCGCGATCAGGGTTCCTCCCAGCTGCTTGATCACTTCCGGGGTGCTCGGACGCTTCTGGTTCTCCGAAGGCATCACCACTCGTTGAATGTAGGAATCCACATCCAGGTGGCGCAGTTCCTTGATGCGCTTTCGCACTTCCGTGGGCTCAATCAAGCCCTGCACCCCTGCATCGTCCAAGACGTCGTGGGTCGGCCCCTTCATGGCGAGGTCGTGGGACATGGCTTCGGCAATACGGAACGCAGAGTTGAGCTGCTTGCCCTTGCGTTTGCTGGTGGTGCTCATGGAACGGTTGTCAGGAGGTAGTCGAAGGGTTGACGATGCGCGGGATCAAGCAATCACCCTTCTTTAACGCATCGAAGCTAGGGTGGTGTCCCACTCTCGATCAAAAGCGGGCAGCATCACCGGAAAAAGAGCCGGATCCTCCAGCAAGAAGCTCGGAGTCGCCGTCAATGGGTCTGATTCAGCATGATAGCGCCTCAGGGCCTCTTGGGCGAGTGCTACTTCATCCAGCGCCCAGTAGGCTCGGGTCAGACGGTCGAGGAGGAGGAGGCGCAGCGGTCCCTGCGGACGCTGGCGGGCAAAGGAAATTTCCAAGAGGCTCCGGAGCTCCTCCCACTTTCCGGTGCTCGCATAGGAGTCACTGAGCCCTTCCACAAGGTACAGGTTCAGCGGAAACCGGTCCAACCCCTCACGCAGCACCTTCTGCGCCGCGTCTTCCTGTCCCTGATACCGGAACAGGTCTCCCAGCAGTCGGTGGGCGTATCCCAATGACTCCGGACGGTTCAGGAAGGGGCGGATGAACTGTTCGGCCTCCTGGCTTCGGTCCAACCGGGTGAGCACCAGCGAATGGAGGTACAGGACCTCCCAGCTGTCACCCCGTTCGCTCCGGAGGGTTTCAGTGAGCGGCAACGCCAGCGCCGGCTTGCCCTGAAGGTAGTACACCCGGGCCAGCTCAAAGCGCAGCAGTTCCGAATCGTCGCCCTGCAGGGCTTGTTGCAGAAACGCCTGGGCCTCGGCAAACTGCCCCTGCGCCTCGTGCCAGAGGGCCTGGAGGTGCAGCAACTCCACCTGCAGCGGATTCTGCTCCCGGAGCGCAGTCAGCTTGGTGCCTACGGCGGTGATCTGTCCTTGCATCAGCTGCCGCTGCAGCTGCAGGACCTGTGCAGAAAGGTTGTTGGGCTCCAGTCTCAGAGCTTGCTTGAGGGCCAGATCTCCCTGAAGGAAGTCTCCCAACCGAAACAGCAACGCCGCCTTAAGGAAGTGCGCTCGCGTCATGGAGGAGTCCACCTCCAGCACCCTCCGGAGCCACTCCAAGGCGTCTCGGAGCTGTCCTCGCCGCAGCTTCAGAACCGCGTGGGCCATGAGCACATCCACATTTGCTGGAGCCGCCTGCAGCATCTCGGTCAGCAGCGGTTCCACCGAATCCACCTGTCCCAGTTGCAAAAGCACCAGCGCCTGCAGCACCCGTTCTTCCAGCTCCAGCGGGCGCCGCTGTTCAATTTCATCTAGCAGGTTGAGCGCCTCAGGCCAGCGTTGCCGCAAGAACTCCAGGTGCAGCAGCAGCCGGGGCACCTCACGACTCTCCGGGTGACTGTTGCGGAGCTCCAGCGCCAGGGTCTGAGCATAGTAGTAACTGCCCTGTGCCATGTAAATCCGGATGCGCAGGAGCTTGGCCTCATAGTTTCCAGGCTCAAGCAGCAGCAGGGAATTGACGGCCCGCTTGGCGCCTTCGTAGTCACTCTGCTTGAGCTGCAACCGCGCCAGCAGAAACAACGCCTCCACATACTGAGGCTCCCGCTGCAACGCCTCTTCCAGCGACGCGATCCCAAGGCTGTAGTCCCGGACCTGCTCATACGCTGTTGCCAGCTTGAGGTAAACGGAGATGCGTTCCGGATCCAGACGCTGGGCGTTCGAGAATTCCTTGATCGCCTCCGGATACTGACGCCGGGCCAACGCCAGGCTTCCCCGTAGTTCCGCATAGTCCGGATTCAACGGATCCAAGCGAGACGCCTGCCGCACCGCCTGCTCAGCCTCTGGATACAGCTGCTGCTGGTAGTAGATCCGGGCCAGGTTGAAGTGAGCGGTGGCGTCATTCGGATCGGCTTCCAACGCCGCTTGCTGTTCGCGGATGAAACGATCCTGTTCAGGGGCCGTGGGAGGAAGTTCCGGCAGTCCGGAAGAAGTGGAGCATCCTGCTAGGAGCAGGACCGCCAGCAAGAGAACGCTAAGGCGTGACAAGGCTAGAGGCTTGAGGGAAACAGGTTCAAGGCCCGCAACCACCAGCTTGGATAGGTGGCCGGGAGGGCCTGAGACACCACTGGAGACGCCGGGCTTTCATTTCCCCGCTGGTCCACCAGCACGTGTGCAAATTTGTAAGTATCTTGAGGAATCACTTTTATATCAATATAAAACGCACCCCGACGCTGCGGAAACCCGGGACGGATTTCGGTCAGGCCACTCGCAGGGGCCACCGTTGCCGAAGGACGAGGCCGGCGATACACCCAGTAGCGCGACTCCAGAGGCGCCGGATTCAGCGGTTTCGGAGCCAGCTCACCCGACGGTTCCACCCGGTAGACGTTCACGCGGTAAGACGCTGCTGTCTGCCACAGCACCCCTTGCTCATCCAGAACCGTGCCCTGAAACTCCGGGGGACGCTCCCAGCTCAGCCGAATCAGATCCGTCCGGCGCAGCAACGCCCCTTCCTGAGGAACCTCCAGAGACACCCCGGCCTCTTCTGCAACCGTCAGGATCAACGAAACCTCTCCCTGCGGCAGAACACGCTCTTCCTCCACCCCAATGGTCTGCACCTTCAGGGGCTGCGGATTGGGGAAGAACGGGCGGCCCTCCCAGGTGGTCACAATGGGTTCATCAGGACCGTCCTCAGTATTCTGCACCTCCAACCGAACCTCCACCGTGGGAGCGACAGGTGGCGGGAGCGAAACCGAGGCTTCATTTTGTCCCAACTTTAACTCCTCCTGCAAGAGAAGTTCCTCGTGAAGCCTTGGTTCACAACGGGTGCAAAGCGGTTCTGTCAGCCAAACCTGCAGTCGAATTGTGTCCGGACGCCTGAGGGAGAGCCAACTCACCCGGAGGGTTTCTCCTTTTTGCCGGACAAACGGACTCTGCACATACGGCTGCTGCTCACTTGGCGCCAACGGCTGCGGGGACGTTTTGAGTCCGCACCCCGTGTGCAGCAGCAGGCTGCCAAGCAGCACCAGGAGGCCCCTTCGGATTTCAGTAACCACGGGTCCGGTCAATCAGGTTGAGCAGCGGCTGTCCGGACGCCGCCCGGCGGTAGTTGTCAATGATCTGCGGGAGCACCGACTCCGGAGGCGTGATGCTGGAAATGTGGGGCGTGATGCGGATGCGAGGTTCCTTCCGGAAGGGGTGGTCTGCTGGAAGCGGCTCCTCCTGAAACACGTCCAGGCAGGCTCCAGAAAGATGACCCGACTGCACAAGCGCCAGCAGGTCAGCTTCCACCACCGTCTGTCCCCGTCCGGCATTGATGAAGTAAGCCCCGGGCTTCATCTCGCTGAGCACGGCCCGGTCAAAGCGGTTCCGCGTCTCGGGCGTGAGCGGCAGGAGGCTGATGACGTAGTCGGCGCCTTGCAGAAGAGCCGGCAAGCCACGGTCCCCGACGTACAGAGGAAGATTCGGCAGCGGGCTTTCTCGAGGACTCCGGACCCAGCCGGCAACCCCGTATCCCAGCGACTGAAAGCCCTGCGCCACCGCGGTCCCCAGGTGCCCCAACCCCAAGATGCCCACCTGATGTCCGGGGTGAGCGATGCTGATGCCCCAGCCGGCGCCGTCCGGATGCTCGGCGTAATCAAGCCACCGGCGCTTGTGCGAGAGCACCGCCAGCAGCATGTATTCGGTCATGCGACGCGCCATCTCATCGTCCACCAGCCGCGCAATCGGCAACCCTGGCGGAATATCGGCATCGCGGAGGAGGCTGTCTACGCCTGCGCCCAGAGACGTGATCCCCTGCAGGTTCGGAAACTGGTGCCAGTAGCCATCCGGAGGATTCCAGCCGGCGGCAAACACCACGGCCCCCGGGTCGCCAGGCTCATCACTCAACCGGACGGGAATGTCGGGCGCCGCGTCTGCGAGCAGTTGACGGTAACGCTCCGGCTGAAAGCTTTCCGGAGCCTGAATGAGGAACGTCATGAGCGCGGGTGAAGGTTAAGGGTGTAAACCGCATCCGAGGTGTGCTCGAAGCCAAAGCGTTCATACACCTGGCGCGCCGGATTGGTGGCATAAACGTGCAGGTCCACGCGAACGCACCTGAGCTCCTGTGCCCGGGTCCGGACCCGTTCCAGCAGCTGACGCGCCACTCCGCGTCCCCGGAAGGCAGGTTCCACAAACAGGTTGTCGAGGTGCAGGCACGCCTGTGCCTTGAACGTGGAGTACGTCAGGAAGAAAGTCGCCACCCCCACCGGTTCTCCCTGGACCTCGGCTAGCCACGACTCGTAGCGGGCCTCTGGGCCGAAGCCGTCGCGTGCAATGGCTTCCGGGGTGGACCAAAACGCGGTTTCCGGACCATGAAACGCCGCCAGGGCCTTCAGCAGGCGATGCAGCACAGGCGCATCGTCCACGACCGCTTGGCGAAGGTGCGCCGTTGCCGCGTCTTGATCTGCAGCAGAGGCCGGGCTTGCCGGATTCGGGGGGCGTTTAGGCGGCATGCGCATAACGGCGTCCGGAGGACGGTGCACTGCGTGGGCGGGAAGGATAGCGGAACAGCAGCTGCCGTGAAGGAAGCAGCTCCTCCAGCTCCAACGTCAGGGCCGGAGCAAACTGGACGGTGTCTTCCACCTGCACGGTCACGGTGACGCCTTCTTCCGCATGCACCAGGAAGTCCAGAGGACGGTCACCCGGGTACTTCTTGAGGATGTTCCGGAGCAGGCGCAACTGATCGTCACTCAGCGAGTCCGGGTACAGCTCCAGGGTGAGCCGCTCCGCTTCTTGCTGACGGACGTCCCGGAGGCGCTGAATTTTGTCCGGAATGAGGGTCACTTCTTCGTCGCGCTGCACCACCCGTCCCTGAATGAGCAGCGGTCCGTCCTCCTCCAGCACCTCGGCGCATTCGTTGTAAGTCCGGGCGTAGATCGGAAACTCGAGGGTGCCTCGCAGGTCCTCGATGCGGACGATGGCGAATTTTTCTGAGTCCTTGTTGAGTCGTACGGTTTTGTCCACCACCACGCCCACAAGCGAAGCATACTCATCGGTAAAGGTGCCATCGAGCAGCTCTGCGGTTGTCGTCGCCAGCTGCTTGGCTTCGGCAAGGTACCGGTCGAGGGGGTGCCCGGACACGTAAAAGCCGAGGGCTTCCTTTTCCTGCTGAAGCCGTTCTTCGGTGGACCAGTCACGCATCTCCGGAAACTCCAGACGGGTCTCAGTGGCACGCGCATCCGATTCATCCATCAGCTCAAAGAGCGATACCTGGTTGGCGTCCTGGTCTCGCTGAAACTCCTGCGCAAGGTGCATGGCATCATCTAGGCACACAAACAGCTGCGCCCGATTGGCGTGCAGAGAGTCGAAGGCCCCACACTTGACCAGGGTTTCCAGCATGCGCTTGTTGAGTCGCCCGAGGTCCACCGCCTTGAGGAACTCCATGAAGTCCGTAAGCGTGCCCTGCTCCCGGACCTCCAGAATGGCGTCCACAGCGTGGCTACCCACGTTTTTCACTGCGTTGAGGCCAAACCGAACAGCTAGAATCCGGGCCTCTCGTCCCAGCCACGCGGTCAGGCCGTCGGGCAGTTCGGCTCCCGACTGACGTTCCAGTTCCTGCAGGAAGGAGGATTCGCGCTCAAACTCCTTCTCTCGCAGCACCTGCAGCGCCCGCTTCAGCGACTCGCGGGTCGCGTCTTCCAGCCCTGACCAGTCTCGGTCAAAGTGCACCAGCGTCCGGCGGGTCACACGGTACCCCAGGGGCGAGACCGTGAAGGCCTTTCCGCTGTAATTGACGTCCGGCGGCAGCACCGGAACGCCCATTTCCTTGCACTCGCCAATGAAGTTCACCACCTTGTCTGGACTGCCCATGGCGCCATTGAGCAAAGCGGCCATGAACTCGACAGGGTAGTGGGCCTTGAGGTAGGCCGTTTGATAAGAAATCAGCCCGTAGGCAACGGTGTGGGACTTGTTGAACCCGTATCCGGAGAAGTAGTCAATGAGGTCGAAGATCTCATTCGCCTTTTCCTCTGGAGTCGTCTGGGCGGGGCACTGCTGGACAAATTCTGGATTGGCCACGCAGCCGTCTACAAACTTGGTCCGCTGCTCGACCATCACCTCGGCGATTTTCTTGCCGATCGCCCGCCGGAGCAGGTCGGCCTGCCCCAAGCTGAAGCCCGCCAGCACCTGCACCCCCTGCATGATCTGCTCTTGGTAGACCATCACCCCGTAGGTTTCCTTGAGGATCGGCTCCATGAGCGGGTGCGGGTACACCACCTTCTTGCGTCCGTGCTTGCACTGCACAAAGTCATCCACCATCCCGGAACCCAGGGGGCCCGGACGGTACAGGGCCAGGATGGCCACAATGTCCTCAAAGCAGCTGGGCCGCATGTCCGCCAGCAGCTTCTTCATGCCAGAAGACTCGACCTGGAAGACGCCGGTGGTGTCGGCGTTGCAGAGCAGCTCAAACGCCAACGGGTCGTCCATGGAGATCCGGTCGAGATCCAGCTGCTGCGCATCCGGACGGCCCTCATTGATCAGGGTCAGGGACTGGTCGATGTTCGAGAGGTTGAGGAGGCCGAGGAAGTCGAACTTAACCGCGCCCTGGTCTTCTGCCCACTTCATCGTGTACTGCGACTGCAGCTCCCCCTCGCGCCCGGTGCACACCGGCATCACTTCCCGGATGTCCTGATCCATGATGATCACCCCGGCAGCATGTGTCCCAAGGTGAGTGTTGAGGTTCTCCAGCTTCAGGCTCAGGTCAATGAGGCGCTGTTCGTTGTCCGACCCTTCACGGGCCATGCGGGCCAGCTCCGGCTCCTTCTTCAGCGCGTCCTCCAGCGCGATGTTCAGCTCATTGGGAACCAGCTTGGCGATCTTGTCGGCCTCCGAATAGGGAAAGTCCAGCACCCGTGCCACGCCCCGGACCACCGCCTTGGCCTTGAGGGACCCGAAGGTCGCAATCTGACACACGTTCTGCTCCCCGTAGTGGTCCCGGACGTAGTCAATGACGCTGTCTCGGCCCTCCACATCAAAGTCGATGTCGAAGTCAGGCATGGAGATGCGGTCCGGATTGAGGAAGCGCTCAAAGAGCAGGCCATAGCGCAGAGGGTCAACGTCTGTGATCCGCAGCGAGTAGGCCACCAGCGAGCCGGCTCCGGAACCCCGTCCTGGCCCCACCGACACCCCATGGTCCTTTGCCCAGTTGATGAAGTCTGCAACGATGAGGAAGTACCCCGGGAACTTCATGGAGATGATGATGCCCAGCTCAAACTGGAGGCGCTCCTCATACGGCTTCCGGAAGACCTCAAAGTCCTCTTCCGGGGCATAGAGTTCATACAGCAGCTCCAAGCGTTTTTCCAAGCCGTCCCGGGCTTCCTTCTCCAACCAGGAGTCGAGCGTGTACCCAGGAGGAATGGAAAAGTTGGGCAGGAAGTACTGTTTGTTCGTCAGGTCTACTTCACACCGCTCAGCGATGAGCTGCGTGTTGGTCAACGCCTCCTCCGGGAGCCCAGCCAAGGCGGCTCGCATCTCCTCTTCCGTCCGCAGAAAGCGTTCCGGAGGCAACTGCGCCGGCACATCAGAATCCGTCACCCGACGCTGCTCTCCCATCAGCCAGAGAATGTACTGGGCCTCGGCTTCATCCGGGGTCAGGTAGAAGCAGTCGTTGGTCCCCAGCAGCGGAAGGTTCAGCTCCTGACTCAGGGCCACCAGCTGGGCGTTCAGCTCCGCCTGTTCCGGGCGCCCGGTGTTCTGCACCTCTAAGTAGAAGCGTCCCTCGTAAAGCCCCTGGTACCACTCGGCCAGCCGACGCGCGTCGTCAATCCGTCCGTTGAGCAAGCGTTGCCCAATCTCACTTTCCATGCTGCCACTGAAGGCGATGAGCCCCTTGGCGTGCTGCTCCAGCAGTTCATGGTCGAGGTGCGGGTGCCCCTTGAGCTTACCCTGGGTGAAGCCGAGGCTCGCAAGGTAGGTCAGGCTCTGGTAGCCTTCGCGGTTTTCACAGAGCAGGTTGAGGGTGTGGCTGGTGACTTTTGGCGAGTCCTGATGATCGGCCAGTCGTCCTTCGACAACCGACGCGCCCAAACCGATGATGGGCTTCAGTCCGGCTCCCCGGAGGGCATGGTGGAACTCGACCGCCCCATACATGTTCCCATGGTCGGTGATCGCACAGGCCTGGAAGTCTCGTTCCTGGAGCGCCTTGACCAGCTTCTTGACGCGAATAGCGCCTTCCAGCAGAGAGTATTGGGTGTGAAGGTGGAGGTGGGTGAACATGCGTTTCGTCGGTTCCGGTTTTTGAGCCGACAATTATGGCAGAATCCGCCCCGTGAGTCACGAGGGTTTCTTAGCGGGGGCTGCAGGCACAACGGGGGGCTTCTGTTGCCGACGCTGCCAGAACCGGTAAACCCGGAACCCCTCCAGAAGCGCAAGGGGGACAAACAGCAGCAGCGGCTCCAGTGGAGAGTGTTTTTCCTTGAGCAGCATGTGCCAGAACACCAGCACTGCCGCTAGGTAAGCGGCTTGGTGCAGTCGCTTCCAGCGCCGCCCTCCTAGGGCCTTGACCGCCCGGTTGCTGCTGGTGAGGGCCAATGCCAGCAGCACCAGCAAGCCACCCAGGCCCACCGCAATGAAGAGCCGCCCTAGGTCGTCCCACACCAGGCCCCAGTCAAAGCGGTCCAGCAGGTACACTCCTCCGTGGAGGAAGGCGTAGGCAAAGCACCCCAGCCCCAGCGTTCGCTTGTGTCCGGACAGGCGTTTCAGCAGCAGCACCTGCGGAAAGAACACCCGCAGCGGGCTAATCAGGAGCGTTCCACACAGCAGGTAGGTGGCCACCTCGCCGGTGTTGAGGAGCAGGTACTCCACCGGGTTCGCCTTGGGCGCTCCCCAGACCAGCACCCCGCCCCACCAGACCACTGGCAGCAGCAACGCGCCCACCAGCAGCGGGAACAGCGCCTTCAGTACCACTGACGCAGGTCCATGCCCTGATACAGTCCCGCCACTTCGGGCTCATAGCCGTTGAACATCAGGGTCGGGATCTTCTTGAACCACGTTCCTGCCGGACGCTCCTGCGCCTGTGACCAACGTGGGTGCGACACCTCCGGGTTGACGTTGGCATAAAACCCATACTCCCGGGGCGCCATCGTATTCCAGAGCGTCTTCGGCATCTCCTTGACAAACTCCATGCGGACAATCGACTTGATGCTCTTGAACCCGTACTTCCACGGGACCATCAGGCGCAGCGGAGCGCCATTTTGATTGGGCAACGGCTTGCCATACACCCCCGTGACCATCAGGGACAGATCGTGGCGCGCCTCATCCAGACGGAGCCCCTCCTGATACGGCCAGGGATAGTAGCTGCTCCCAAATCCCGGAGCCTGTTCAGGGTCCATGAAGGAGACAAAGCGGACGTACTTGGCTTCCGGAAGCGGGTCAGCCTTGGCCACCAGCTTAGCAAGCGGGAAACCGTCCCAGGGCACCACCATCGACCACGCTTCCACGCAGCGGAACCGGTAGATGCGCTGCTCAATTCCAAACTCCCGGACCAGGTCGTTGGCCTCCACCTCAAACGGCTCTCGAACCAGTCCATCCACCTTGAGCGTCCAGGGCTCCGTTTTCCAGTTCCTGGCCAGGTCGGCCACGTCTTCCTTGTCAGTGGTGAATTCGTAGAAGTTGTTGTAACCCGTCACCAGCTCCTCAGAGGTCAGCCCGCCCAACTCGTCAGCGTACTTGGGGTTCCGGGAGGTCGGAAAGCCGGCGGTGGCCGCCTGAGCCCCGGAGGCCCCACTTGCGAGCGCCAGCAGAGAGACACCGGAAGCCTTCAGGAGCTGACGGCGGTTCCAAAACAGTTCTTCTGAAGTGACTGCAGATTCAGGCAGTTCCCAGCGTTTGGGAATTTTGATCATCGTCATGGCGGTTCCTGCAAAAGTAGGGGTTCATGCTCGGTACCAAACACCCTAATTCGAGCGTCCTGGTTTCGCAAGTATCCGGCGCAGGCCCCGCTTTCCGGCAAAACGCTTTTCTTTCCCCCCGCAACATGGCATCAATTGGGGACGCTGCTTCCGAGAAGCTCCACCGCCTTTTCCACGGGTACTGCTGTGACCACTCCGCTCCCTCTGTTGACCACCCTTGGCCTGATGACCGGCACCTCCACCGACGGGCTAGACCTGGCTCTGCTCCGGACCGATGGGCAACATCATCTCGAGTTCGGTCCCACTCAGGCAGTGCCCCTGCCGCCGGAGCTAAAAACGGCGCTGCTCGGGCTCATGCACGGGCAGGGAGACCGCGCGGCGCTTGAGGTGGCCTTCACGGACTTCAATGCCGCCGCCATTCAGTCCTTCCTTGCAGAGCACCAGCTGGCTCCCGAGGCACTTGACGGAGTGGGCTTTCACGGACAAACCCTCTCTCACCATCCGGAGCGTGGTGAAACCGACCAGCTTGGCGATGGTCCCCGACTGGCTCATGCCCTCGGATGCCCGGTGGTCTATCGTTTTCGACACAACGACCTGGCCCACGGAGGCCAGGGGGCCCCGCTTGCGCCTCTCTTCCACCAAGCACTGGCGCATTCGCTTGAGCGCCCGCTTGCCATCCTCAACCTTGGGGGCGTGGGAAACGTCACCTGGCTGGGTCCCGGAAACACCCTCTGCGCATTTGATACCGGCCCGGCGAACGCACCGATGGACGATCTGCTCCGGGAACGCACCGGGCAAGCGTATGACGCCGGCGGCGCTCTTGCTCAGCAAGGGACTTCGGACAAAAAACTCGTGGAGCAGTGGATGAGGCATCCCTACTTTCAGAAGCCGGCCCCCAAGTCCTTGGACCGCAACCAGTTTGACGTCTCTGCTGCTGCCGCTCTTCCCCTTCCAGACGCGCTGGCCACCCTAGCGCAATTTGTGGTGGAGTCGGTTGCCGCAGCAGGCCGTTGGTTTCCGCAAGCTCCTCAGCGGTGGCTGGTCACCGGAGGCGGACGGCACAACACCGCCTTGATGCACCAGCTGCAGCAGCGACTGCAGGTTCCCGTTGAACCGGTTGAGGCTGTCGGCTGGTCCGGAGACTTTCTGGAAGCGCAGGCCTTCGCCTACCTCGCCGTCCGCAGTCAGCAGGGCTGGCCCCTTTCTCTTCCGGAAACCACCGGAGTCACAAAGCCGGTTACCGGCGGCGAGTGCTGCCTCCCCCATGCCACTTCCCCAAAGCCCTGATGCTTACCGAACAAGTCAACGCCCGGACCCGGAACCTCGACCGCCTCTCGCCGCTGGAGCTGGTCACCGCGATGAACGCAGAAGACGCCTCTGTTGCCGCCACCGTTCAGCAGGCTCTGCCGCAGGTCGCGGAAGCCGTGGCACAGATCAGTGCGCAGCTGCAAGCGGGCGGGCGGCTGTTTTACCTGGGAGCCGGAACCAGCGGACGGCTGGGGGTTCTGGATGCAGCAGAATGTGTCCCGACCTTTGGCACCCCACCTGAGCTGGTGCAGGCGCTGATTGCAGGAGGGCCCTCGGCGCTTCTGCACGCTGTGGAAGGCGCTGAAGACGACCGCGATCAGGCCGTCCGGGACCTGCAGGACCGGCAGTTTCAGGCACCTGATGTGCTGGTCGGCATCGCAGCCAGTGGCTCCACCCCCTATGTCCTCGGCGGTCTAGAGCACGCTCGTGCGCATGGGGCCCTCACCGTTGGCATTTCCTGCAATGAGCCGGCGCCCCTGCTGGAGCAAGCGCAGGTGGCCATTGCCCTTCCTGTCGGTCCGGAGGTGCTGACCGGCTCCACCCGACTCAAAGCCGGCACGGCCCAAAAAATGGTCCTGAACATGATCAGCACCGGAGTGATGGTGCAGCTGGGGAAGACGTTTGAAAACCTCATGGTTGATGTCCAGATCACCAACGCCAAGCTGGCGCGACGGGCCCGAGGAATCGTTGAGCGCGTTGGGCAGGTAGATTCCGAAACGGCGGAACGCCTCCTAGATGCCGCAAACGGACACGTCAAAACCGCGCTCGTGATGGCCCGACTGAACGTCGAGGCCTCCCAGGCCCAGCAGCTTCTCGAAGGCGTGCAGGGCCACCTCTCCCGGCTCCTCTCTCCCTGACCCTTCCCTTCCCCATTTTTTCACACGTCCGCTACTTGACTCCCAGGCCCACTCCCATTATTCTGAGCCCCTCAATGTTATCGATAACAATAACACGAGGAAGGGCATGGAAATTCTGATTCGGGACACGCCGGAGGCCTGCGCAGCCGTTGCAGCTCAAGTGGTGACGCGTCAACTTCGGACAAAAGAGCGCCCGGTGCTGGGGTTGGCAACGGGAGGAACGCCGTTGCGGCTGTACCAGGAGTTGGTGCGCCTGCATCAGGAGGAGGGGCTGAGCTTCAAGCACTGCCAGACCTTCAACCTTGACGAGTATGTGGGGTTGCCCCGGGAGGATGAGCGGTCTTACTACTACTACATGCACTCCAACCTGTTTGATCACATTGACATTGACGCCAGCAACGTGCATCTTCCCGATGGCATGTCCGAGGACCTCCGGGACGCCTGTCGCGGGTACGAGCGCAAGATTTCTGCAGCCGGCGGCATTGACCTTCAGGTGCTGGGGATTGGTTCGAACGGGCACATCGGCTTCAATGAACCCACGGGCTCCTTGGCGTCCCGGACCTGGCTGAAGATCCTCAGCGAGCAGACCATCCGGGACAACGCCATTTACTTTGAAAACCCGGAGCGGGTGCCTCGGCATGTGCTCACCATGGGGATTGCCACCATCATGGAGGCGCGGCAGTGCCTGTTGCTGGCCACAGGAGCCAAGAAGGCCGACGCCATCCGTCGCATGATTGAGGGGCCGGTGACCGGAATGTGCCCGGCTTCGGTGCTGCAGATGCACCAACGGGTGACAGTGGTACTCGATGAAGAGGCCGCTTACCTGCTGACCTACAAGGACCACTACAAGTGGGTGGAACGGAACAAACTGGAATGGCAACAGTATCAATGACTCCGGCTTCATCGACCCCGGAGATCTTCTGCCTAGGTGAGCCGCTGGTGGAATTAAACCAGCAGTCCGACGGTCGCTACCTGCCCGGCTTTGGTGGCGACACCTCGAACTGTGCCATCGCGGCAGCGCGCCAAGGCGCTCGCGTTGGTCTCCTCACCCGAATTGGCGCCGATGCCTTTGGGGAACAGTTGCAGGCGTTGTGGCAGCAGGAGGGGTTGGACACTCGGCAGGTCATTCAGGATCCGGATGCGCCCACCGGGGTGTACTTTGTGACCCACCACGCGTCCGGACATCAATTCAGTTACCTCCGTGCTGGTTCCGCTGCCAGCCGCATGACGCCTGCCAGTTTTCCTCCAGAAGCCCTCACCGGAGCCCAGATGCTCCACACCTCCGGAATCAGTCAGGCCATCTCCAGCAGCGCCTGTGACACCGTGTTTGCCCTAATGGCCGAGGCCCGGAGCCTTGGGGTGAAGGTGTCCTTTGACACCAACCTCCGTCTGAAGCTGTGGTCGCTGAATCGCGCACGGGCGCTGATCCACGAGGCCGTCCGACAGTGTGACCTGGTGTTGCCCGGACTAGAGGATGCCATCCAGCTGACCGGTCTGGAGCAGCCCGAAGCCATTCTCGACTTCTACCTGAATCTCGGCGCCTCCGTGGTGGCGTTGACTCTGGGGGCCGAGGGGGTGTGGGTCGCCACTGCTACCGAGCGCCAGCGGATTCCCGGCTTTACGGTGGCTGCAGTCGATGCAACCGGCGCGGGAGACACCTTTGATGGCGCCTTCCTGGCGGAATGGGTCGCCGGACGTTCTCCTTTTGAAGCCGCCGTTTATGCCAACGCTGCCGCCGCACTCTCCACTCAGGGCTATGGCGCAGTCAACCCAATGCCCGTGCGAGCCCAAGTCGAAGCCTATCTGCAGTCCTGCTGAGGTCTTAGCTTGCAAAAACCACACGGGACAGGATAGTTATCGCCTGTGTTTGTTGAGAGAACCACGCAACCCGTCCTCAACCGATCTGACCATCACCGCACCATGAGACCGTTATGAAAGCATCCGACCTGCTCGTTCAAGCTCTTGAAGCCGAAGGTGTTGAGCACATCTTTGGCATCCCCGGAGAAGAAAACCTCGACCTGCTGAACTCCCTCAAGGGCTCTAAGATTCAGCTGGTTCTGACTCGACATGAGCAAGGGGCAGGCTTTATGGCAGCCACCTACGGACGCTTGACCGGCAAACCGGGTGTGGCGATGTCCACCCTGGGCCCGGGCGCCACCAACCTGGTCACGGCTTCAGCCTATGCTCAGCTGGCCGGTTTTCCGCTGCTGCTGATCACCGGACAAAAACCCGTCAAGCACAGCAAGCAGGGTAAGTTTCAGATCCTAGACGTGGTGGAAATGATGAAGCCGCTCACCAAATTCACGCACCAGATCGTCAGCGGCAACAACATCCCGGCTCGGGTTCGAGAGGCCTTCCGTGTGATGCAGGAAGAGCGTCCGGGCGCTGCCCACCTTGAGCTTCCGGAAGACGTTGCGGCAGAAGACGCGGTGACGCATGTGATTGAACCCACCCGGGCTCGACGTCCGATTGCTGAAGAAAAGGCGATCGCTCAAGCCGTCAAGATGATTGAGCAGGCCAAGCACCCGCTGCTCTGCATTGGCGCTGGTGCCAACCGCAAGATGACCTCGAAGATGCTCCGGGAACTGGTGGACGCGACCGGCATGCCGTTTATTTCAACCCAGATGGGCAAAGGTGTTCTGGATGAGCGAGACCCGCTCTTCTTGGGCAACGCGGCTCTCTCTGCAGGTGACTTCGTGCACCGGGCAGTGGCGCAGGCGGACCTGATCCTCAACGTCGGCCACGATGACGTGGAGAAGCCTCCGTTCTTCATGGAGAACAACACCCCCACCGTCATTCACATCAACTTCTACGGCGCTGAAGTCGACCCTGTTTACTACCCGCAGCATGAAGTCATTGGCGACATTGCCAACTCAATCTGGCAGATCAAGGAACACCTTGTTCCGCAGCAGCACTGGGACTTCAGCTACTTCAAGACCGTCAAGGCGGCCATGGATGCGCATGTCCAGGAAGGGTCCGACGATCCGGGTTTCCCCATGAAACCGCAACGGATGGTGGCCGATGTCCGTAAGGCCATGCCCGATGATGGCATCATCTGTCTGGACAATGGGGTTTACAAAATCTGGTTTGCCCGTAATTATGCTGCTTACCAGCAAAATACGGTGTTACTGGACAATGCCCTGGCGACCATGGGCGCCGGACTGCCCTCGGCAATGGGTGCGAAGATGGTCCATCCGGACCGCAAGGTCATGGCAATCTGTGGAGACGGCGGGTTCATGATGAACTCCCAGGAGCTCGAAACCGCCGTCCGCCTCAACATGCATGTGGTTGTGCTCATTCTGCGCGATGACTCCTATGGGATGATCCGCTGGAAGCAGGCCAACATGAACTTTGAGGACTTTGGGCTTCAGTTCGGCAACCCGGATTTTGTCAAGTATGCAGAAGCTTACGGCGCCATTGGACATCGCGTTGGCAGCACCGAGGAGTTCTTGCCGCTTCTGGAGCACTGCCACAACACCCATGGGGTGCATGTCATTGAGTTGCCGGTGGATTACTCTGACAACGACCGGATCCTCAACCATGAAATCAAGGAACTCAGCGCAAAAATCTAACCCCTTCGGCTCCCTCCTTCTGGGAGCCGGATTGCTTCTTCTGCTCTCCTGGGCAGGCCCAGCGCAGGCGTCTGTGAAGGTGCTGGCCCTCGGAGACTCCCTCACCGAAGGATACGGCGTGGAAAAAGAAGAAGCTTGGCCCTTCCTGCTAGAACAGGCCCTGCTGGAGCAAGGCTACGATGTGGAAATCGTCAACGCAGGCATCAGCGGTTCCACCAGTGCCAGCGCCCTCGGACGCCTCCGCTGGTACGCCCGCGCTCAGGCCGATGTCCTCATCCTTGCCCTCGGCGCAAACGATGGCCTCCGAGGCCTGAGTGTGGACAAGATGAAGGAAAACCTGGGAGCCACCATCCGCTTTGCTCAGGAGCAGGGCATGAAGGTGCTTCTGGCCGGCATGCAGATGCCACTGAATTACGGACCCGAGTACACGGTCGACTTCCGGGAAGCCTTCCCGGAGGTCGCTGACACCCACCAGGTCGCCCTCATCCCCTTTCTGCTGAAGGACGTGGGAGGGGTTCCCGACAAAAACATCTCCGATGGCATTCATCCCAACCCCGAAGGGCACCAGATCATCAGCGAAACCGTGGCCGAGTACCTCAAGCCCCTCCTCTGAGGGGGATGCATGATTGATGTTCTGGCCTTTGATGCCGATGACACCCTGTGGCACAATGAGCGTCTGTTTTCCTGGACGCAGGAGCGGTTCCAGAGCATCCTCAATGCCTACCATCCCGAGGTGGTGGACCAGACCCTCTATGCCACGGAAAAGAAGAACCTCCAGTACTTCGGCTACGGCATCAAGGGATTTGTCCTTTCTATGGTTGAAACCGCGGTGGAGCTGACTCAAGGAGAGATCAGCGGGAGTGAGATCAAGCAGATCCTCGACTTCGGCAAGGAGATGCAGAACTCTCCCCTGGAACTCCTGCCCGGAGTGGCGGAGGTGCTGGAGGCCGTGGCGCCACAGTATCGGCTCATGCTGATCACCAAAGGCGACCTGTTTGACCAAGAAATCAAGATCGCACGCTCCGGACTCGCTGAACGCTTTCAGGACGTTGAGATCGTCCGGGAAAAGGACCCCGCGACGTATCAGCGCCTGCTGACCAAGCACCAGGTCGCGCCAGAACGCTTCCTGATGGTGGGAAACTCCCTCCGCTCCGACATCCTGCCGGTGCTGGAAATTGGCGGTCACGCGGTGCACGTTCCGTATGAGCTCACCTGGGCCCATGAACACGCGGAGCCGCCGCAACACGAGCGCTTTGCACAACTCCCTAACCTTGAAGCCCTCCCTGCGTGGCTTCAGCAGCAACCGCAATTCACCACATGACGCAACCCAGCGTATTGAAGGGACGTCGCATCGCTCTGGTGCACGACTGGCTCAACGGCATGCGGGGCGGAGAAAAGTGCCTGGAGGTGCTCTGCGAGCTGTTCCCGGAAGCGCCCCTGTACACCCTCATCCACCAGCGGGGCCGGCTTTCGCCCACCATTGAGCAGATGGACATCCGGACCTCCTTCGTCCAGTACATGCCATACGGCATCAGCCACTACCGGCACTTCCTCCCCATCCTCCCGAAGGCCATCGAGGCGTTCAAGTTTGACCAATACGACCTCATCATCAGCACCAGCCACTGTGTTGCCAAGAGCGCTCGTCCGGGCCCCCACACGTATCACATCTCCTACGTCCATGCGCCCATGCGCTACGTCTGGGATGCCTTTGACACCTACTTCCGGACTCCACGCACGTCTCCTTCTGTCCGCATGGCCGCTGAACTGGTGCGCCCCTACCTCAAGCGCTGGGACCGCAACACGGCTGACCGGGTGCACACGTACCTCTGCAACAGCCGCAACGTTCGGCGCAAGATCCGCGAGTATTACGGACGTGAGGCCCAGGTCATTCATCCTCCAGTTGATGTGGATCACTTTCAGCCCGGATCAGAGAAGCAGGACTTTTACCTGATGATCGGCGCGTTTGCTCCCAACAAGCGCGTGGATCTGGCCATTGAGGCGTTCAACCGGATGGAGCTGCCGTTGAAGATTGTGGGCAAGGGGCAGGATGAGGAGTACTGCCGTGGCATCGCCGGACCCACCATTGAGTTTTTGGGCGAGCTTGAGTCTTCAGAACTGCTGGCACTCTATCAGCAGGCCCGGGCCTTTGTCTTTCCGGGCGAAGACGACTTTGGCATCACTCCGCTGGAAGCACAGGCCTGTGGCACCCCCGTTTTGGCCTATGCTGCCGGCGGAGCGCTGGAGACCGTTACGGAACAGACCGGAATCTTCTTTGACGTCCAGAGCGTGGACGCCCTCTGTGCGGGCATTGAGGAAATGGAAGCCCGGCACCACGAGTTCCGTCAAGAGGCCTTTGAGCAGAACACGTCCCGGTTCGGCCGGGAGCGCTACAAGGAACAGATGCTCGCAGCCATTGCCTTTGGCTACCAGCAGTGGCAGGCGCAGCAGACCTCTCAGCTGGCAGCATGATGGTTCGGTGGTGGTGGATGAGCCTGGCGTTGCTGCTTGTGTCCGGAAACGCCTCAGCGCACTTTGAGGAAATCTTTCGAGAGCGGCTCCGGACTCAGTACCTGCAGGAGCTGAACTCGCCCCTCCTGGCCAAGCGTCTGCAGGCGACCTCGGCGTTTCTGGAGCACCCGGAGTGGGGCCTTCCTGTTCTCCGAGAAGCCGTCTATGCGCCTCCGACTCCCGACCACCTGTGGCGGGTCGTGCAGCTGCTGGGCAGCATCGGCAGCGACCAGGACCTGGAATTGGTGCTGAACAACGTCCGGGCAGAGGACCTCGGAACCCGAGCGGCGCTGTGGAAGGCGACGGTGCAGCGTCTCTACCTGACGCATCATGAGCCTCAGGCGGCACAGTTGACTCTTGCCGGTTTGGAGTTTCAGGAGCCCCAACTGAGCAAGCAGGGGAAGACGTTCCAACTGGAAGGCCGCCTAGCCTACACGCTTCAAAATCCGGGGACCGAGCCCCTGCTGTTTGAGGTGCAGTTGGACACGTGGCGCAGTCAGCTCCAGGCTCCCACCGCGTTTGACGTTCAGTGGCTTCCGGAAGGGGCTTCCCGGACCTTTCAGGTTCCCGTCACTCTAGAAGTTCGCGCTGGTTTCTTTTATGTGCGGATGGACTTCCGCCTCCGGAACCTCGCCAACGGAGACGTTTTTGAGCATCAGACCCTCCGGGTTCCATTACCCGGAGCGACCTCTTCCACGGCTCAGTAGCCGCGTTTTACGAAGGAGCGGCCTCAGAGGCGAGAGGAGCCAGAGGTGGGTGAGGTCGCGTTCCCAAGCGACGGGAAAGTTGATAAAAGCGGAGGTTGTGCAGCAACGCCGCCGTTGAGAGTCCGGCCACCATTCCCCACCACATGCTGATCGCCCCTGCCTTCCAGATGAACCCCAGGCCATACGCCAGCGTGAGCCCAACGCCCCAGTAGGCAAGCAGGTTGCTGATCATCGGCACCCGAGTGTCCTTGAGGCCCCGGAGGGCACCGGTCGCTGAAATCTGCAGGCCGTCTGAAAACTGAAACAGCGCAGCCATCGCCAGCATCTGCACCGCCAGCATCCGGACCTCGGTGTCCTGCGTGTACAGCGACGTGATCGCCTCCGGAAAGAGCAAAAAGCCGCTCGCCGTGACCACCATGATCGCCACGCTGAGCAGGATTCCTACCCGTCCACGGAACCGGACCGCCTCCCAGTTGCGACGCCCCGCCGCCTGCCCCACTCGACTGGTGATCGCCGCTGACAGGCCAAGCGGAATCATGAACGTAATCGCCGCCACATTGACCGCAACCTGGTGAGCCGCCAGCGCAGTCACCCCATACGTTCCCATCAGCAGCGCAATCATGGCAAACATGCCCACTTCCGCGGCCAGGCTGAGTCCGCTGGGAACGCCGATCTTCAGAATCTCTCGCCAGTACCCCCAACGTGGCCTTTCCCAGTGCGTCAGCACCTTCAGGGACTCGAGACGCTTTGCCCGGAGGATGTAAACCACTAGGGCCACCAGCATGACCCAGTGCACCAGCGCCGTGGTCCACCCTGCCCCCACAGCCCCCAAGCGGGGAAAGCCAAAGTGTCCGAAGATGAGGGTGTAGTTTCCTAAAACGTTGGCCCCCAGTCCCAGCACATGAATGATCATGTTCGGACGCGTGATGCCGAGCCCCTCTAGGAAGTGCTTGAGCGCCAAAAAGAGGTAGGCGGCAGGAAGCCCCCAGCAGAGCGCCTCCAAGTAGCCGTCGGTGATGCGAATCACCTCGGGCGCATAATCCATGTACAGGAGCAGGGGCTCCAGGTTTGGAAGCAGGAAGAGGCTCAGCACCGCCAGCACTAGGCTCACTCCAATGCCCTGCCGGACGCTGGGGCCAATGCGCTTCCACTTCCGGGCGCCATCGAGCTGCGCCACAATCGGCGTAATGGCGAGCAGGACTCCAATCACCAAGCAGAAAACGGGGTGGTAAAGTGCGCTGGCGGTCGCAATCGCCGCCAGGTCGTTGGGGCTGACATTTCCGGACATGACCGTGTCCACAAACTGCATGGACATCATCAGGACCTGCGAGACGATCACGGGAAACCCGATGCGCAGCATCTCCCGGGCTTCCTGTCCAAACGCCACCATCCGGCTCATGCCACCCCTTGAGCCTGATCCGGACCTCGCTTGGCCAGCCGCTGCATCACCTGATGCCGCTCCGCAGGAGTCATTTCCGACCAGCGGGCAATCTCTTCCAAGGAGCGTCCGCACCCTCGGCAGTGCCGGGTTTCATCGAGGGAGCACTGGCGGATGCAGGGGCTGGAAATCTTCACGTGCTTGACTCTCAGGTTGGCGTTGTTTCAGGAAAGCAGGGTTTGGGCAGCTGAGGCGGCGCAACACTTCAGAATACGATTCCCTTCTGTCAGGGGCAATCCTAACCGTCGCCAAGGCGTCCACAGGCCGTGCTTTTTCTGGTCTCGGGGTTTCCGCGCGGTCCGGTTTCCCTAAGGGAACGGTTTTTCCCTGAGCGATGCCGAGAAAAATGCCTCGGCCTAGCAGCATTCGTAACAACTTCGCAGCATTTTTTAGCTTAATCCCTGATAAGGGCTGTGTTAAGGTAAGAAGCCAAATGAAAAAGACCACCTGACGACGGTGGATTCCTGCAAAACTTTCGGACTGAACCAAATGAAGGGATTCAAAAGTGAGAACCTGCTGATCATCCTCAGCGTCTTGGTCCTCTCCTTGTTCCTTGTGAACATGTTCAATGGCTCCTCCTCGGGCCAACGCATGAACGAAATCATTTACAGCGACTTCCGCAACTCGGTCCTCTCCGGTGAAGTCATCAACGCGCAGATGATCGGAGATTCCCGCATTGAAGGCGTCCTGGCCGATGGCAATCCCTACCGCACCTATGTTCCTCCGGAGCATCCGGGAGTGGTGGACATGCTGCGGCAGAACGGAGTGCAGTTCAACTACATGCCGGAACCCGGGCTGCCGTGGTACCTCAGCCTCTTCATTCACTGGGGACCGTTCCTGCTGATCTTCGGCATCTGGATCCTCCTGATGCGACGCATGCAGGGATCCGGAGGCGCCGGGAAGATGTTTTCCTTGGGACGCAACAAGGCCAACAAGATCGAGCCCGACCAGCTGCAGATCACCTTTGAAAACGTTGCCGGGGTGCAAGAGGCCAAGGAAGAACTCTATGAGACCATTGAGTTCCTTCGAGACCCTGCCAAGTTCCGCAAACTGGGAGGCCGCATTCCAAAGGGAATGCTGATGTCCGGGTCTCCGGGAACCGGAAAGACGCTGCTGGCCAAAGCCGTGGCTGGGGAAGCAGGAGTGCCCTTCTTCAGCATGAGCGGTTCTGACTTTGTGGAAATGTTTGTCGGCGTCGGGGCCAGCCGGGTTCGGGACCTGTTTGAAGAAGCCCGCCGCAACGCGCCCTGCATTGTCTTCATTGACGAAATCGACGCGGTAGGCCGAAGCCGAGGCGCCGGACTGGGCAGCGGCAACGACGAACGCGAGCAGACCCTCAACCAGCTGCTGGTGGAAATGGACGGCTTTGATGCGACCGAAGGCATCATTGTGATTGCGGCGACCAACCGTCCGGACGTCCTCGACCCTGCGCTCATGCGTCCCGGACGCTTCGACCGCCAGGTCCACGTCCCGCTGCCAGATGTGCGGGGACGGGAGGAGATCCTCAAGATCCATGCTTCCAAGGTACAGATGGCGGAAGGGGTTGACCTCTCCGTGGTCGCCAAGGGCACTCCGGGATTCTCCGGTGCCGACCTGAAAAATTTGGTGAACGAAGCCGCCCTCGGAGCCGCCCGGCACAACAAGACGTCTCTGGCACTGACCGACTTCGAGTGGGCCCGCGACAAGGTCCTCATGGGCCCGGAGCGCCGCTCCATGGTGATGAATGAGAAGGAGAAGAGGACCACGGCGTACCACGAAGCCGGACACGCCATGGTCTCCGCACTGCTGCCCAATACGGACCCTGTCCACAAGGTGACCATTGTGCCGCGTGGACGCGCCATGGGGGTGACCTCATACCTTCCGGAAAACGACAACCGGAGTTACGACCGACAGTACCTCAGCCACCGCATTGCCACCGCAATGGGCGGACGCGCCGCAGAAGAGATCATCTTCAATGAGATCACCACAGGTGCCAGCAACGACATTCAGCAGGCCACCGACATGGCCCGCAACATGATCATGCGCTGGGGCATGAGTGACATCTTCGGTCCCATTGTTCTCGGCAGCGACGAGTCTCACGACATCTTCGGCCGGGACATGCGCATGGACCGGGAATACAGCGACGAGACGGCGACTGAGATTGACCGGGAGATCCGGCAGCTGGTGCAACACCACTACGACCTCGCCAAACAGCTGCTGCAGGACAACATTGAGGTGCTGCACCAAGTGGCTCAGACGCTGCTGGAAGAAGAGATCATCGACGGCTCGCGTATTGACGAGATGCTCAAGCAGGCGTCTTCCTCTCCTGCGCTGCAGCCGGAAGGTTGATGAGCTCGCAAAAACCCTTCGCGTTTCACTTGATGACGCTACTCCCCCGCAAGGAGTTCACACGTCTTTGCGGGTTTGTGGCCGACCTGCCTCTTCCCGGAATCCTCCTGCAGCCGCTGATCCGTAGCTTTGCCTGGGCGTTCGGGGTCGATTGGTCGGAAGCAGCCTATCCTCCCAGCGCCTATCACTCCTTCAACGAGTTCTTCACTCGCCCGCTCAAGCCCGGCCTCCGTCCCCTGGCAGCCGGCGCCAACACCCTCATCTCTCCGGTAGACGGCACCCTCGGTCAGTTTGGCACCATCACTCAGGGACGCCTGATCCAGGCCAAGGGCATTGACTACTCCCTCGCTGCCCTGCTTGATGATCCCGAACGGGCCCAGCAGTATGAGGGCGGCGAGTTCATGACCATCTACCTGGCTCCCCACAACTACCACCGCATCCACACGATGGTTGACGGCACCGTCCGGCACTTCTCCTACATCCCTGGAGACCTCTGGACCGTCAGTCCCCTCGGGGTTGAGCATGTGGATGGGCTCTTTGCCGTCAACGAACGCCTGACCTCGTACCTCGATACTAGCGCCGGGGAATGCGCCTTGGTCAAAGTCGGAGCAACGGTTGTCGGACGCATCAGAGTGCGCTATGATAGCGCGATTTCAAATCAGCGTGGCGCTGTGGTCCGTCATGCGAACCTGGACACCCCGCTCCCGCTTGAACGTGGGGACGAACTTGGACAATTTGAACTGGGCTCCACCGTAATCCTGCTCTTCCAGAAGGACCAGGTGGCGTGGGGAGACGTTCAGGTGGGGCAGCCCATCCGGCTTGGAGAAGCCCTGGGGCACTTCAATTACAGTAAGACGAAGGCAAGCAATGATTGATTTTTCCGGAAAACGTGGGCTCATCGTTGGCGTGGGCAACCAGCGCAGCATCGCCTGGGCCATCACCGAGCAACTCCACGAGCTGGGCGCTGAGTTGGCCCTGACCTACCTCCGTGACCCCAAGGGACGCTTCGAGTCCAACGTCCGGAAGCTGGGGGATAAAGTGAACGCGTCCCTGATCCACGAGTGTGACGTCTCCAGCGACGAATCAATCGCTCAACTGATGGAGCAGCTGCACAGCCACTGGAGCGACGGAGCCGACTTCCTGGTGCACAGTGTCGCCTATGCCGACCATGAGGACCTCAGCAAGCCCTTCTCGGAAACCAACCGAGAAGGCTTCCGGAAGGCTCAGGAGATCAGCGCCTACTCCCTGCTACCGCTGACAGATGGCATGCTGCCGCTCATGCGCAAGCGTGGGTCCGGAAGCGTTGTCAGCGTCAGTTTCATTGGCTCCACCCTCGCGGTTCCGAACTACAACGTCATGGGGACGGCGAAGGCATCACTGGAAGCCTCGACACGCTACCTGGCCCGGCAGCTCGGTCCAGAGAACATCCGCGTCAACACCATCTCTCCCGGAGCCATCCGGACGCTTGCGGCTTCCGGCATCAAGAACTTCTCTGAGATGCTCCGGGTCGCCGGTGAGCACTCGGCGATGCTCCGGACCGTTACTCAGCAGGAAGTGGCCCAGAGCACCGCGTTTCTGCTCAGCGACGCTGCCTCGGCCATCACCGGACAGCTACTCTTTGCCGACTGCGGTTACTCCATCATGGCCAACTAGGCCGAGCCTTCCTTCCGGAACCTCCGCAAGAAGGGAGGTTCCCACGCCTCAAAGTGTCCATAAAGCAGAGTGTGCTGGCGCTCTGAAGCCGCCAGCGCTTGGTCAGCCTCGGCCAGCTCATAAGCCCGCCGGTGCAACTTGTCTAGGTCCTTCTTGAGCAACCGCTGAGAGTCTTCCGAAAGAGCAAGGGGCAGGCAAAGGGTGGGACGAGATGGACGTGGCAGGACCTCCTCGGTGCACAGCTGCCAGAGCGGGCTTCCGGGCGCAATGAGTGCCTGACGCGACACCCGTAGCCGCAACCGGTCTCCCGGATACAGCTCCACCACCTCCAGCCGGTCCAGTTCCAGCAGAAGCGCGTTCACTTCTGCAAGCGTCAGGTTGTACTGCTGGGTGATCTCCTCATGGCTCCAACCGGTGACCACCAGGTACGCGACCAGCAGAAGCCGGGGCTGCTTCACCAGCGCCTGATGCTGCTCCTCCGTCAGTTCGGAGCTCAGGGTCCGCTCGTGCCGGTGGGTCATTTTTGCCAACTCGTAAAAGTCGAGATCCAGCACCTTGAGGATGCGTTCCAACCGCTTCAGGGACAAACTTTCTTCGGAAAAGAGTCGCTTGATGCTCGATTCACTGAGTTTCAAACGCTGCGCGAGGCTCCGGTAGGTGATGCCCTGAACCTTCAGGTAGAACTTTAAGGCATCCAAGAGACGGGCGGTCTGTGTCATGGTACTGAAAGGCTCAAAAAGTGCTACTTCGGAATTTTGACTTTAACCGGAAGAACGCCCGGCTATGATACGCTGTTCAGCATAATTCCGCAGGAAGACGTTGCAATGTTTTTTGGCGGCAGCGTCGGACGTCCGGCGGAACGACTTGATGAAAAGGGGAGAATGACCAAAAAAGTTGATGATTTTCGTCTGAACTTAAGAGGAAAAGAGTACGTGCCCATCATCACCGGAGGCATGGGGGTCGACATTTCCTCAGCTGCGCTTGCTCTGGAGGCCGCTCGACTTGGGGGCATCGGGCACATTTCGGATGCCATGGTTCCCACGGTTTCCGACCGGCGCTACAACACGAAATTTGTCCAGCAGAAGTACAAGACCTTCAAGGACAACGCGGACAGTGCCGACAAGGCAGATGTTCAGTTTGACCTAGAACAGCTGGCGGAGGCACAACGGCTCCACGTGGAAAACACGATGAACGCCCACAAAGGCAGTGGCGCAATCTTCGTGAACTGCATGGAGAAGCTCACCATGAACAACACCCGCGACACCCTCAGGGTTCGGCTTCAGGCCGCCATGGACGCGGGCATTGACGGCATCACCCTCAGCGCGGGACTGCACCTGAGCTCCTTTGAGCTCATTGCCGACCATCCTCGCTTCCATGACACGATGCTGGGCATTATCGTCTCCTCCGTTCGGGCCCTCAAGCCCTTCCTGAAGCGAGGCGCTCGGGTCAATCGGCTGCCCGACTTCATTGTCGTGGAAGGCCCCTTGGCCGGTGGACACCTCGGCTTTGGCACCGACTGGGCCGATTACGACCTCAAGACCATCACTGAGGAAGTGCTCGCCTTCGTCAAAGCAAACGACCTCAACATTCCGGTGATTCCGGCCGGAGGCATCTTCACCGGAACCGATGCGGTTGAGTACTTGGAAATGGGCGCCGACGCGGTTCAGGTGGCCACCCGCTTCACGGTGACCCACGAGTGCGGATTGCCCGACAGCGCCAAGCAGGAATACCTGAAGGCCCGGGAAGAGGACGTGATCGTCAACACGATTTCGCCAACCGGCTACCCCATGCGGATGCTGAAAAACTCACCGGGAATTGGTTCCGGCATCAAGCCCAACTGCGAGGCCTTTGGCTACATTCTGGACAAAGGCGGCAAGTGCGCTTACGTCGAAGCCTACCACCGCGAGCTGGCCAAAAGCGACGGGGGGAAGATTTCGGTTGAGGACAAAACCTGCCTGTGTACCCACATGCGCAAGTTCAAGATCTGGACGTGTGGGCACTACACCTACCGTCTCAAGGACACGACGCATCAGCTGTCCAACGGATCGTACCAGCTGCTCTCAGCCGAGCACGTCTTCCGGGACTACCAGTTCAGCACGGATCACGAGATCCTGCTCCCGGATCAGGAAGCTTCCGAAGAGTACCTCCTCGAAGTCGCTTAAGCGACGCAACGGGCGCCCGGAGCACCCTTCCGGGACGCCTGTCTCCTTCTTTCCTCCCTACAGAAACGTCTCATAGGTCCGAGACTCTGAAGCCGGTACCGTCGGAAGCGGGTTCCGCTGATCCATGCGGTCCAGTTCCAGCATCTGCTCCGGAGCCTGCGGCAACCGCGGCCCTTGCCAGCCGTCGCCGCTGAAGTACACCAAGCTGAGCGCCAGGGCCACAAAGACCACCAGCATGACCTTGCGTTCCTTTGGGTCAAAGTCTTTCAGCATGAGTCCTCCGTCGTGTTACACCGTTTGTGAGTAACGTGGTCCCTCTGAGCTCGGTTGCTCCTTCAGGTACCGGTCAAACGCCATCGCGACGTTCCGGACAAACAGGCGTCCAAGAGGCGTGAGCTGCAGCTGCCCGGCATCCCGGGTCAGCAACTCCTCAGCTTCTAGGCTCGCCATGGCAGGCTCCACTTCAGCCAGCAGGTCAGAGAAGGGAGAGCCGTGCCGGGCTTCCAAAGCCGCATAGTCGAGAACCCCCTGACACATCAGCTCCTCAATGACCTCTCGACGCATCTGATCATCCGCATCCAGTTGCAGGCCTCGGCGGGGCTCCAGACGACCGTTTTCAATCGTCTCCATGTAGTCATTGAGTTCCTTCGGGTTCTGCCAGAAGCTGTCGCCAAAGTCGGAAATGGCCGACACTCCTAGGCCAATCTGCGCCATGCCATGGAGGGTGGTGTACCCCATGAAGTTCCGGTGCAGCGTTCGATTTCGACGGGCCTCCGCAAGGTCGTCTTCCGGAAGCGCATAGTGGTCCATGCCAATCATCTCATACCCGTCTTCCGTCAGGTGCCGGATCGTGTCTAGGTAAAGGCCAATCTTCTCATCCGGACTGGGCAGGTCCTCTCGCTTCAGAGCCCGTTCGTGGGCTTTAAACATCCACGGCAGGTGCGCGAAGCTGTAAATGGCCAGACGGTCCGGACGCAGACGAGAGACCTCCTCCAGCGTCTTCCGGAAGCGTCGACGGTTCTGGAGCGGCAGTCCGTAAACCAGATCCAGGTTGATGCTGGAGTATCCCAACTCGCGGGCACTTTCATAAGCCGTCCGAGTCTGCTCCAGCGTCTGGTAGCGGTTGATCGCCTGCTGAACGTCCTCGTCAATGTCCTGAACCCCAAAGCTCATGCGCCGAAAGCCGAGCTCGTGGAGCACCTCGAGCTGCTCCCGAGTGGTCACTCGGGGGTGCACCTCAATGGCCCACTCCTCTCCCTCTGCTGGGTCAAAGTGCTCCCGGAGGATCCCGGCGACCCGTCGGAGCTGCGCGACGTTCAGGTACGTCGGAGTGCCTCCTCCCCAGTGCACCTGAGCGGCAACCTTGCGGGTTCCCAAACCGGCGGCAACCTGGGCCACTTCCTGCTCCAGGGCGTTCAGGTAGCGTTCCACCAGCTGCTGATCATTGGTGATGGTCCGGTTGCAACCACAGAAGGTGCAGAGCTTCTTGCAGAACGGCAGGTGGACATAAAGCGCAACCGCCCGGTCCTTTCCGCCTTCCTTGGCCAGGCTTTCCTGAAACGGCTCTGTGAAGGTACCCTCTTGCCAGATGGGAACCGTGGGGTAACTCGTGTAACGGGGTCCAGGGCGGTTGTAACGCTGAACCACCTCTGCAGTAATCGTCGGGGTTTCCGGCATAACGTCTCTCCTCAATTGCTCATTTCATCAAACGCCCAACACGTAGCAAACGCTGGTGGTGCCACTGCCGCCCAGGTTCAGCATGGCAAAGTTCCGGGCTCCTTCCACCTGGTAGGCCCCTGCTCGGCCGGTCACCTGCTTCCAGCAGTCTAGGAACATCCGGACGCCTGTTGCCCCAACGGGGTGTCCGCCTCCGATCAAGCCACCGCTTGGGTTCATGGGAAGCCGCCCTCCCAGCGCGATCACGCCCTCTTCAATCGCCTTCCAGCTTTCTCCGGGCGCGGTGATGCCAAAGTGGTCAATGGCCATGTACTCCGAGGTCGTGAAGCAGTCATGCGTTTCCACCCCATCCACAGCAAACACATCCGGAAGCTCTGCACGCCGGAAGGCGTCTTCAATGGTTCGACGAACGTGGGGCAACACATAGGGCTGCCCAGCACTTTCCTGAACCTTGGCGTCAAACAGCATCGGCCCCGTGCGCTGTCCCCAGCCCTTGATGACCGGAATTTGCTCCAGCGACTGGCCTCGGGTTTGGGCATACGTCCGGGCGTAACGCTCTGAAGCCAGGAACACGACGGCGGCGCCATCGGTGATCTGTGAGCAGTCACTGAGACGAACCGGTCCACCGATCACCGGATTGCTGTCGGACTCACTCGTGTCGAGGGTCTTCTCTGCATACCAACTCCGGGTTTGGGCCAAGGGATTCTTTTGGGCGTTGGCATAGTTGATCCGGGAGATTTCGGCAAGGTGGGCGTACTCCAAACCGTAACGTTCCCGGTATTCGTCTCCCAGCCGTCCAAACAGCTTCGGAAACGGAAACTCCACGCCTTCCGCTTCACGGCTGTACCAAGCGGCGGTGCCCAGAAACTCCCCACCGTCTCGGGGCGAAACCGTCTTCATCTGCTCCACTCCCACCACACAGGCGAGGTCGTAACGTCCGGCCTCGATTTCAGCCGCAGCGGCCTGCAGGGCGATGCTTCCGGAAGCACAGGCCGCCTCGTGCCGTGCTGTGGGAATGCCGATCAGACGCGCATCTGCTTCCAGGACAAACGCGCCCAAGTGCCCCTGCTTGCAGTAGAGTTCCCCTGCAAAGTTTCCCACATGAGCCACCTCCACCTCAGCCGGATCCAACTGCGTCTGTTCCAGGGCCTGCTGAATGGACTCGGTGAACAGGTCCACCAACTCCTTGCCCTCCTTCTTCCAGTTGCGACTGAAGTCGGTTTGCTCACCTCCCAGCACGTACACACTCATCTGCTCTCCTTGTGAAAATCATCGGGGCCCCGGGTCGGGATCAGGAACCCTTTACTGTAACGGCTTTGATCGAACGCTCCAGCCGTTTTCTTCGTGAGCCTGTGCGTGGGGTATGCTAGAGTTTCGATTGCACTGGAACCTCAACCGGATCTGAGACCACATGAGCACCGGCTTTTTTACCAATCCCATCTACCTGGAACACGACACCGGCGAGCACCCGGAAAACGCAGGACGCCTCCGCTCCATTGAAGCACGTCTGCATGAATCCGGACTGTTTGAACACCTCGAGCCTCGCTCCGGACGCAAGGCAGGCGTCCATGAAGTCAACCTGATGCACACCCGCCAGCACATCTCCCAGGTTGAAGAAGCAGCGCAAACCGGTGTCAATACCCTGGGCTCGCCCGACTGCATTGTCTCCGGACAGACCTATGAGGCCGCACTTCATGCGGTTGGAGCTGCCCTAGAAGCCGTGGAAGAGGTCGCCAGCCGCCGCCTTGACAACGCCTTCTGTGCCGTCCGCCCTCCCGGGCACCACGCGGAGCAGAGTGAGGCCATGGGGTTCTGTTTCTTCAACAACATCGCCTTGGCGGCCGAGTTCCTCGTCCGGGAGATGGGCTTCCAGCGTGTCGCCATTGTCGATTTCGACGTTCACCACGGAAACGGCACCCAGCACCTCTTTGAGGAACGCAGCGACGTTTTCTTCATCAGCACCCACCAGCATCCGCGGACCTGCTACCCAGGAACCGGTTTTGACTCGGAACGGGGTCGCGGGCTCGGCACCGGCTACACCCTCAACGTCCCCTTCCTTCCAGGCACTCAGGATGCCGAGTACCTCGCTCAGTTCCGGACCACGGTGCTCCCGACGCTTGAGGCCTACCGTCCTGATTTCGTCTTGGTTTCTGCAGGATTTGATGCACACCGGGAGGATCCGTTGGCGTCTCTGGAACTGACCGAAACGGCCTACCGAGAAGCCACGCAGGAGCTGCTCCAGATCGCGGATCGCTTTGCGGAAGGGCGCTTGGTGAGTCTACTGGAAGGGGGCTACCACCTCGAAGCCTTGGCTTCAAGTGTGCAGGAACACCTTAGGGTCTTGACGGGAACTCAATCAACGGGGGATTGATGGAAGAACACACCACGCTTTATGATCTCAAAGAAGAGCTGGCCAACAGCATCACCCACGGACTCGGCGCCGTTCTTAGTGTTGCCGGCCTCACGGTGCTGGTGACCTTTGCCAGTTTTGCCGGAGACGCGTGGCACATTGTCAGTGTCAGCGTTTACGGAACCAGCATGATCCTGCTGTACCTCGCCTCCACCCTTTACCACGGGCTGGTCCATCCACGGGCCAAGCACATCTTCAAGATCCTGGATCACTCGGCGATTTTCCTCCTCATTGCCGGCACCTACACGCCCTTCCTGCTGGTCAACATGCGGGGAGCGTGGGGCTGGAGCCTCTTTGGGGTCATCTGGGGATTGGCGGTGCTCGGGATCATCTTCAAGATCTTCTTCATCCACAAACTGCCACGAGCATCAACCTTTGCCTACCTTGGCATGGGGTGGTTGTGTGTGATCGCCCTTCCACAGATGCTTGAGACCATTGACCAAATCGGCATGATTCTGCTGGTTGCCGGAGGCCTGAGCTACACTGTTGGAGCCGGCTTCTACGCCTGGAAACGCCTTCCCTACAATCATGCCATCTGGCACCTGTTTGTGCTTGGAGGAAGTGCCGCCCACTTCTTTGCCGTCTTCTTTGCCGTCCTCCCGCCGCTTGAGCTTGCCTGAACCCTTCATGCGATTTTTGTTTCCTCTGCTGCTCAGTCTGTTTTCGCTCCTCTTCAGTTCCGGATCCCTCTCTGCAGAAACCGGTGTGGCGGAGCGGAGCATTCTGCTGGGAAGCCACCTTCCGCTCTCCGGAGCAGCTTCTGAGTTTTCAGAAACCGCAAAAGGCGCCCAGGCCTTCTTTCAGTACATCAACGACCAAGGAGGGGTGTTGGGGCGACGGCTTGAGCTGCGGGTGGAAGACGACCGGTTTCTCCCTCAAGGCGCCGTCCGGGCGACCGAGACGCTCATTACCGAAGCAGCCCCCCTGCTCTTCTTCGCCCCTTCTGCCGACCAAACGCACCTTGCCGTGCGGCCCTTTCTGCAGCAACTGAAGCGCCCGAGCTTCTGGGTGCCTTCGCACCGTGAGCAGTGGACCAAGCCGGTGCAGCCGGACGTCTTTGCGTTCCTGCCGTCCCCTCAGGTGGAAGCCCGGGTCGTGGGACAGTACCTCCAGCAGCAGACCCGAACCACCCTCACCGTTTGGTATCAAGACGATCCGGACTACCGAGAAGCAGCTGGCTGGCTCCGGAGTCTGTTGGAGACCACCCTTCCACTCCGCTTTGTGCAGGCCGCAGCCCCCGGAAGCACCGTGCTCAGCGAAGTGGAGGCGATCCGGGACCAGCGTCCTGGCGGCGTGATCCTGCTGGCGGAATATGGCCTCACCCACGCCTTTCTGGAGGCGGCCCAGCGGGTTGGGCTCCGGAGTGACCTCTATGTCGGCAGCGCCCTGGCCGAGATGCAAACCGCACAGCGCTACCCACGGATTCTGCCGCAGCTGCGGATCCTCAGCGCGCTCCCGCTTCCGGTTGAAACCGACCACCCGGGTCTGCAGTTGCACCGGCAACTGCTCCAGGTCTACCAACCCGGACAGGCCGTCACGCGCTGGACCATTCAGGGGCAAGCCAGTGCCGAGCTGATGGTCGCTGTTCTCCAGAAGAACGGACGGGCTCTCAGTGCGCAGTCTGTTCTGGAGACCGCGGAGACCCTCGACCAGCCGGCTCAGTCGCTGCTGCCTCCCATTCGCCTCTCTCCTAGCCAGCACCGAGCCCTCACCTTTCTACGCCTCATCCGCCTGACTCCGGATGCGGTGGAGCCTCTCTCCAGTTGGATCGACGGCCGATGACCGTCACCCTCTCCCCACCCTTTTCCGAGAGTGAGGAACGCCAGCTACTGCGGCAGATTCACTCCGGTGGTGTGCTCGCGTTTCCCACAGAAACCTTCTATGGGCTGGGCGGAAACGCTCTCTCACAGCGTGCCGTGAAGCAGGTGTTTGCCTTGAAAAAACGTCCGGTGGAAAAAGCCTTGCTGCTGCTGGCCCTTCCGGAGCAGTGGAAGTCGTTGGTGGAGGTGCCTCCGGCGGCGCAGGCCCTGATGAATCGTTTCTGGCCGGGACCTCTGACGCTGGTGCTACCAGCTCGTCCAGAAGTTCCTGAATTCCTCAAGGGGCCTGGCGGCACGCTCGCCATCCGGCATTCCCCGCATCCGGTTGTGCAGCAGCTCCTTCGGCTCGGAGGGTGCCCGCTGATTGGCACCAGCGCCAACCTCAGTGAGCAGCCCAGCTGTGTCAGCGCTGAGGCCGTTCAGGCGCAGCTAGGTGACGCCTTGGAGTTGGTGGTGGATGGCGGTCTGACGCCCGGAGGCCTGCCGTCTACGTTGCTGGATGCGACGCAAACGCCCCCACGCCTGCTGCGTCCGGGGGTGCTTTCGGCTCAGGATTTGGGAATTCAGTAGTACTGGACGCTGCGCTGCAGGTTGATCGCCTGCTGGATTTCAGCAATGGTGAGGTACTCGAGGTGCCGGATGATCTGGCCGAGCAGGAGGGGGAAGCGCTTCTGAAGCAAGAGCGCCACTTCCAGTTGATCGCGGTTGAGCTTCTTGGTACGGACCAGGATCTCTCCCAGGTTTCCAGAGTTCGGAGGAGGACCGGTGACGAGTTCCCGGAGCTTGCGCCACGGCGTCAGCAGACGTTCCCGGGAGGTTGTGGTTTCCTGCCGGAGCCGGTCGATGACCCGTTGCCGATTGGCGAGGGCAATCCGTTCCAGCGCCTGAATCGCTGCGGCAGAGATTTCAATGGGCTCTTGACTGACAAAGGGCATCAGCACCGAGCACACCTGATCCAGCCCCTGCTGTCCAAGCGCCCGGATGATGTGGCACTGCTCTGACGCCGGAACCTTCTGCAGACGCGCAATCAGGTAGTCCAATCCTTCCCGTTCCCGCTTCATCGCAATCGACTCCATGGCGACCTGCCGGACGTAGCGGTTTTCCGAAAACTCGATGCAGTTGATCAGCTCTTCCAGCGTCAGTCGAACCGTCTCAGCATCGGCAAGGGGCGAGTAACGGGGCTCTTCTTGGCTGGGCGTCCACACCGACTGAGGAGGTTCCGGCTCAGGAGGCGGGGGCGGTGGAGGGGAGGCTTCGAGGTACCGGGGGTGGGTGCGCTGGAGCTCTTCGTAGGCTTCAGTCACCTGGCGGAAGCGGATCGGGTTCCCGCCACCAGGTGCTGTGTCCGGATGGTAGCGCAGAACGGCACGCCGAAACGCCTGTTTGACTTCAGAAAAGGAAACGTCTGGGCGTACACCCAGGATTTCGTAAGGGGACATCAAAGCTCCTGCGGATGCGTTAACTCCCGGCGACTCATGCAAGGAGCATGCGCCTAGCGTCCGGGCATCCAGTCAACTTCCGGATGGGCCTGCAGGAAGGCCTCTGTATCAGCCTCATAATTTTGAATCTGCACCTGCGGCTTCCCCGTGTCGGCGACCGCCTGGAGGTTCCGGAACGCGTTCTGGACCGCCCGCTCATAGTACTCAATCGTCGGCGCACTGTGAGGCGTCAGCACCACGTTGTTCAGGGTCCGGATGGGGGAGTCTTCCGGAAGGGGCTCCACCTCAAAAACGTCGAGTCCTGCACCATAAATGCTTCCCTTCGCGAGCGCCTGGTAGACGGCCTGTTCATCCTGCACCCCTCCTCGGGACGCATTGATGAGCACTGCGTCCGGCTTCATCCACGAAAGCGTCTGCTCGTTGATCAGATGAGTCGTGTACTCCGTCAGCGGAACGTGGTAGCTGACAAAATCCGACTCGGCAATCAGGTCCGGAAGCATCCGAAACTCGGCGCCGACCTCATCACGCCGGACGACGTCGAAGTAAAGCACACGCATGCCCAATCCCTGCGCCCGGGTTGCCAGCGCTCGCCCAATGTAGCCCAGCCCAACAATGCCAAGGGTCCGACCATGAAGCTCCCGGTTCTGCTTCTTGCGGGCTTCCCACGGACCTGTCACGACGCTGTTGTGGTGGAAGATGAGCTGACGGTAAACCCCCAGCATCAGCATCAGGACATGCTCGGCCACGGAAATGGAATTTGCCCCGGAGTTGTTTGCCACGGGGACTCCAAAGCGGCGGGCCCGGTCGAGGTCGATCTCATTCACACCCGCGCTGATCGTCTGGATCAGCTTCAGCTTCTTTGCCGACTCGTACTGGGCTTCAGTGGGGTTTCCCAGCCCAAAGATGGCGTCTGCTTCAGGAAGCGCATCGCCGAACTCAGGTTTGGTGAAGTCCAGCCACACGAGTTCCATGCCGTTGGGCACATGCGGTTCAATGAGGGGACGGTGGGGGGTGTAGGTGTTTGCGTCAGTGAGGATGCGGAACATGTCTTAAAACAGGTAACCCAGTCCGATGCCAAACGACTGGAGGTTGAGGACCACCTCCTCGGAGCCAGAGGTCCGGGAGACTGTGAGTCCGTGAAACGTCAGCTCCGTCTGTTGGTAGTACCCCACGACCTCCCAGCGTCCGTTGGTGATGCCGAGGCTGCCAAATCCTCCGGAGCCGCTTACTCCGGTGGCATCAGAGCTGGGGCCGTTCTGGGTGGCGGAATCGACGGTGCCAAGCCCACTGATAGGAAAGTCCACATAGAGCCCCAGCACCAAGCTGTAGTCCTGTGAGAGGGAGATGCCGCTGTACTCGCCACCAAGGCTGAGCATGTGGGCGGTCAGCACGGCCACGTACTGTTCCTGATTTTCGGGAGCGTCCACCAGTCGGCCCCGGAAGTAGGTGTACCCAGCGCCCACTCGAGTGTCTGCGCCAACCGGGTTCACCAAGGTAATGCCGAATCCGGAGGTGCCAACGGTTCCGTTGTCAAAACCAGTAGCCGTGTCTTCACCGCCGACCGGGATGAGGATCCGGAGCTTGGCCTGTGCCCCCCAAGCAGACTGGAAGGGGCTGAGGGCAAACAGGGCCACGAGTGCCCCAATCAGAGCAAAACGCATCAATCGAGACAGGCAATGAAGGGAACTTCTCGGTAATACTCCGCGTAGTCCAGTCCGTACCCGACCACAAAGCGTGGCGGAATCTCGAAGCCCTGGAAGCGGACGGTGACCGGTTGCTTCTCCGGAATCTGCTTGTTGAGCAGCGCACAGACCTCCACCGAGGCTGGGGCCTGGTCGCTCAGGTCCTCCAGAATGCGGGTGAGCGTGTTTCCAGTGTCATAGATGTCCTCCACAATCAGCACATGCTTGCCGGTCACATTGAGCTGGTGACGCATGGCCACTTTCCCAGAGGAGGTCTTCTGGTCGCCGTAGCTGGAGGCCTCCACAAAGTGAAGCTGGCAGGGCAGCCGGAGGGTTCGGACAAGGTCAGCCGTAAACATGAACGCCCCCTTCAGCACCCCAATCACCCACAGCTCCTCGCCTTGATAGTGCTGAGTGATGGCAGCTCCCAACTCCGTCACCCGTTGACGGAGCTGTTGCTCGGAAATGAGCACTTCAAGGGTGGAGGGGTCTTGATAGATGGGGTCACTCACTGGTTGTTTCTCGCGTGCTGCTGAAGGCGGATGTAGTCCTCCAGAATGCGCATGCTTTCTGAGAGGTACGGATCCAGGGCAATGGAGGGTTTCGGCTCCTCAGGGGCAGGAGCGGTGGTGGTTTCACTGGCGTTGTCCACAGGAGTTGCCTGAGCCAGGTCCGCCTCTTTCTCTTCCCGCCGACGCTCAAAGTCTTCCTGCATCTGCAGAATGCTGGTGAACTGCATCGGCTTCACCTTGGTCTCAAACTCCTGAATGTCCGAGGCAATCTGCTGGAAGCCTTCGGTTTCGCTCAGGCGTTCCGTTGAGCGACGGTTCAGTTCTGAAACCAGGCCCTCGTTGACGTCGTTGAGGGGGCGGTAGCTCACAGCCGAAATGGCCCGCCACGGAAGCGCGTTTTCCAAGGTGGACTCACCAATCTCCCGGACATTGTTCAGGGAGGGAAGCAGGATGTCCGATTCCACTCCCCGGTTCTGGGTGGAGGAGCCGGAGACGCGATAGAACTGCGCAATGGTGACCTTCAGGGCGCCATATCCCTGAGGCAGCTGCACAATGTTCTGAACGGTTCCCTTGCCAAACGAGGTCCGGTCTCCCACCAAAAGGGCTCGTTTGTAGTCGCGCATGGCGCCCGCTAAGATCTCAGATGCCGAGGCGCTGTAGCGGTTTTGCATGACCAGCAGAGGCCCGTCGTAAACCACCTCTTGGCGGCTCCGGTGTACCGTCACCTGGTGACCTCCGGATTGCCGGACCACCACCACCGGGTTGCGTCCAATGAACAGTCCCGACATGTTGATGGCCTCATCCAGGCCCCCGCCCCCATTGTTCCGGAGGTCAAGGATCACGCCGTCCACTCCGGCCTGCTTGAATTCCTCCAAGTGCTGCATCACGTCACGGGAGGAGCTTTTGTAGTTCCGGGGATTCTTGCGCCGGTCGTTGAAATCAACATAGAAGGAGGGCAGCTCAATGACACCAATCCGGTACGCTTCTGGCCCTTTGTCCGCGTTCGCCTGCGGGTCGAAGACCTCAGCCTTGGCCTCTCCATCCTTCAGCACCACCCGGTCCCGGATGATGGCAAAGGTTAGGGTGTCAAAGCCTTTTTCGCTTTTCCGGAGAACCTGCAGTCGCACCTTCGTGCCTCGCTCTCCTCGGATGAGCTGAACGACGTCGTTGAGGCGCATGTCAATCACGCTCTCAAACGGCTCGTCTCCCTGTCCCACCGCAATGATGCGGTCTTCCACCTTGAGCTTCCCATGCCGGGCTGCGGCACCTCCTGGAACAATGGAGTTGACGACGGTGTAGCCGTCTTCCCAGCGCAGAACCGCCCCAATGCCTTCCAGAGACAGCTTGATCTGAATGTCAAAGGTCTGCAGTTCCTGCTGAGGCAGGTAAGAGGAATGAGGATCGTAGGCGGCAGTGAGGGCATTGATCAGCATCGACTGGACGTCGTCGTCGTCGTACTGCGAGTAATCCTTCCAGAGGCCCCGGATGCGTTTGATGAGACGCTCGTGCCCTTCTTCAATAGTGCTGCCTCCGAGTTTGAGGGTCAGCATGTCGAACTTGATCTTGGTACGCCACACCTGCTCCGCCTCAGCGGCGTCCTTCGGGTAAGGAGCCTCCTTGCGGTCGATCTGCCATTCGGCATCTTTGCTGAAGTCAAACTCGTCGGGACCGTAGGATTCGAGGGCTTCCAGGCGTTCTGAGAGGCGGGTTTTGAAGCGCGAGAAGACCACATCGGCAAAGCTTCCGTCTCCACGCTTGAGCTGGTCGTCTAGCTCCAGCTCATACTTGCGGAACTCCTCCACATCGGTTTCCAGGAAGTAGTAGTGTCCTGGATCAAGGCGGTTGAGGTAGTTGTGGAAGGTCTTTTGCGAAATCTCATCATTCAGAGGCGTCTGCGCGTAGTGAATGGAGACGAAGCGGTCGACAATCCCTTTGAGCACCGTGCTGTTGATGCGGCTGGCCGCTTGAGCAGGTGCGGAGAAGAGCAGGACTCCAATCACCAGGGCGGAGAGGAATGGACTTAACTTCATGAATCATCCTTCGGGCAAGTTAGCGCTTTGGGGCTTACTTATTTCATGAACGCCACGAATGATCAATCCTTAAGCCGCAGCAGCGTTCCCGGAACCGGTCACCCAGTGCTGCAAGGAGGTGGCGACGCGTCCCCATTGCTGATCCAGCATCATGGCATGTCCTTCCATTTCAAACAACTGTAGCTCCGCGTCATACGCCAGCGCAGTGGCTCGGGCAATGGAAGGCGAAATGAGTTTGTCTCCCGAGGCCCCCATCACGAGCACCGGCACCTCCGGCTGAGCCCACGGCAGCAGCAACGGCACACTGAGCTCAAGGGCGCTGCGGAAGGACTCGCGCTGAGGCTCCCAGCGTGCGGCCAAGCGCGGATCCGGAGCCTGCCCCAGAATCACCTGCCAGACGGGATCCTGCGGGTGCACCTTCTTCGGAAGCCAACTGTAGTTGAGGAAGCGGGCCCACTCCCACGGGTACATCACCGACATGTGACTCAGCACCATCCCCAGCCCCCACGGGGGAAGGGACGCCATCAGCACCAGTCCCGCCACAGCATGCTGACGCGCATAGACCTGTGCTAGGTACCCTCCCATGGAGTGCCCCACGAGCACCGGCGGACGCTTCAGGGCTTGAGCCACCCGGTGGATGTCGGCCACATAATCCGGCACCCCAGATCCGTCGAGCCAGCCTTCGCTCTGGCCATGCCCACGGAGGCTGAGGGCATGCACCTCCAGTCCCTGTTCGGCAAAGAACTCCAGAAAGAACTCCCAGCAGGTGGCATTGGTGAAGGCACCGTGCACCAGCAACAGGGGTGGATGAGACGACGGGGTGGCCGGATACCGGCTCAAGACTTCAAGTTTCACAGGGTCAGCGTCCGGAGAAGGTCGGTTTGCGTTTTTCCAGAAAGGCCATCACGCCCTCCCGGAAGTCCTCAGAGTGTCCCAACTCACGTTGCACATCTCGCTCCAGATCCAGCTGCGCGTCCAGCGTGTTCTGCAACGACGCCTGCATCACCTGTTTGATGGATGCAAGCGCCCGCGTCGGCTGCGTCGCCAAATGGGCTGCCAGCTGATGGGCTTCGGTCATCAAGGCGTCATCGGGCACGACCTTCCAGATCAACCCCCACTGCTCGGCCTGCTCCGCCGAAAGCGCTTCACCGGTCAACGCCAGAGCCTTGGCCTTGGCCTCCCCAATGAGTCGAGGCAAGAAGAAGGTTCCGCCACAGTCCGGAATCAGCCCAATCCGGCAGAAGGCCTGAATGAACTGGGCCGACTGAGCTGCCATTAGGAGGTCCCCGGCCAGGGCTAGGTTGGCTCCAGCTCCTGCCGCAATGCCGTTGATGGCACTGATGATGGGGATCGGCAACTGACGCAGCCTTCGGACCATCGGGTTGTAGTTCGTGTCTAGGGTCTTGCCTAGGTCCAGCGCCTCTTCGGCTCCCTTGCGCTCATTAAGGTCCTGCCCGGCACAAAAGCCCCGACCGGCCCCTGTAAGGATCATGGCCCGGATGCTGGCGTCTTGTTCAATGCGGGCCACTGCGTCCCGCAGCTCCTCGTGCATCTCCGAGGTGAAGGCATTCAGACGGTCCGGACGGTTGAGGGTGATGACCGCGTAGCCGTCTTTTTGGTCAAACAGTAGGGTTTCGTAACTCATGACTCACCTTTTTTCAAAAACGAAGGGGCCGGCCCTCCCGGAAGCGCGGCAATGCCTTCCAGGAAAATCGTCCCTGCTAATTCAGCATACTGCTCATGGGACACCGGCCCGTCGTGACGGAGCCAGGTGAAGGTCCAGTTGATCATGCCCATGAGGGTCATCGCAATGGGTTTTCGCCACTGCGGGTGGGTTTTCCAGACACCTGAGGCCAGCGGATCGACCAAGGCTGCGAGGCCGTCTACCACCTCGCGCTCCCGACGGGCAATCTGCTCACGCTCTTCCGGAGGCAGGCGGTTGAGGTCGTACAGGAGCACCAGGTGGGTGGCTTGCGCCTGCTGATAGACTCGCATCAGCTGCAGCAGGCACTCCCGGAGGGCCTCGGCAGGAGGAAGCTGCTGACGCTCCACGTCCTTGAAGATGTGAAGCAGGGTCTGGGTGTGCTGCTCAAAGATTTCAAACAGCAACGCCTCCTTGCTGCTGTAGTAATGATACAGCCAAGCCTTGGACGCCCCACACGCCTGCGCCAGCATGGCAATGGAGGTGTTCGCAAAGCCATGCTCAGCAAACAGCTCCACCGCCTTCTCCCGGATCAGCGCCCGTTTTTCATCATAATCCTTGGCTCGGGTTCGGGCCATCTTAAACGCACTTGAACTGTTCGAAGGGCTGGAGGCAGCTCTTGCAGCGATGCAACGCTTTGCAGGGGGTGGAGCCGAACTCGCTCTGAAGCTGCGTTTCAGTCGACTCACAGAAGGGGCAGGGGGGAGGACCAGAACGTCGTTCCGGAGGGCTGATGCCATACGCCTGCAAACGCTCACGGGCGTCAGGGCGAATCCAGTCGGTGGTCCAGGGGGGAGAAAAGACGGTCTTCAAGGAAGCCTGCACGCCATGGGTCTGCAGCTGTTCCCGGACCGACTGTTCGATGGCGCGGGTGGCCGGGCATCCAGAGTACGTGGGCGTCAACGTCACCGTGACCTCCTGGGCGGCACAGTGAACGTGACGGACAATGCCAAGGTCCACAATGCTGACCACAGGAATTTCCGGATCCGGAACCGCCTCCAGCAGCTCCCAGATCCACGCTTCCTGCTCCGAGCGATCGGGACGAGCCGCGTCTGCAGAAACGGCAGAGGCTACCACTGGGCGCCGGGATAGCTGCGGGGCAGAACCTGCATCTCGGCCAGCAGGTACCCGAGGTGCTCTGTGTGCCACCCCTGACGACTGCCTGAAACCTGGTAGGGGTCGTCTGGAAGAGCCAGCGTTGCGGCCGCCAGCACCTCGGTGACCTGCTGCTTCCAAGGCGCGGCCAGAGGCGTCAGGTCCGGAACCAGCCCCAGTGCAGCCAGCTCTTGATCAAGCTCATCAGCCACACAAAGTTCATGAGAGAAGCGCCACAGCTCATCCAGTGCCTGCTGCGCCCGTCCGTGGCTTTCCTCCGTGCCGTCACCAAGGCGGAGCACCCATTGCTGACTGTGCCGGAGGTGGTACTGAGCTTCCTTGAAGGCTTTTCCGGCAATGCCTGCCAGCTCCGGATGAGTCGACTGCTGCAGGCGCTCCAGGAACAGGTGATCGTAGGCATCAAAGAGGAACTGACGCATCAGCGTCTGGGCAAAGTCTCCGTTCGGTTGTTCCACCAGCTGCAGGTTCCGAAACGCGTCCGGGTTCCGCAGAAACGCCAGGTCGTCTTCAGAACGTCCGGCCCCTTCCACCTCACCAGCAAGGTGGTAGAGGTTGGTGGCCTGCCCAATCAGGTCCAACGCGATGTTGGCGAGCGCCAGATCCTCTTCCAGAATCGGGGCGTGTCCACACCACTCAGAGAGGCGATGCCCAAGGATCAGGCGGTCGTCGGCGTGGCGGAGCAGGTACTGAAAGAACGCCTGCCGCGGCAACTCAGAAAGGTCCATCAGAGCCTCACACTGCGGGGGATTTTGTAAAACTGCGGATGCCGGTAGACCTTGTCGGCAATGGAGTCAAACAGCATGGGGCTGTCTTCCGGTGTGCTCGCCGTGATGGCATCAGACGGAACCACCCAGAGGCTGCACCCGGAACGTCGGGCATAGGTATCCCGGGCATTCTGGAGCGCAAGAGTCGCATCCGGAGCATGAACGCTTCCGGCGTGCTCATGCGGCGCCCCGCTCTTTTCCTGAACAAACACTTCCCAGACGGGCCAGCGATCAGCATGGGCTTCCATGGGTTCCTCCTTCAATTGACCTGATGTTTTTCGGCATACGCCAGCGCCGCCTCGCGGACCCAGCGTCCTTCGTCATGGGCCTTGCGTCGCGCGCGAAGCCGGTCCCGGTTGCAGGGTCCCTGTCCGTTCAAGACCCGTTTGAATTCATTCCAGTCGATGGCCCCGAATTCCCAGTTGCCTGTTGCTTCATTGAAGCGCAGGTCCGGATCAGGAAGGGTCAGGCCAATGGCCCGGGCCTGGTTAACCGTCTGATTGACAAAGCGTTGGCGGAGGGTATCGTTGCTCTGCAGCTTCACCTTCCAGCGCATCAGCTCATCCGAGTTGCTGGAGTTTTGGTCGTGCGGACCAAACATCATCAGCGCCGGCCACCACCACCGGTTGAGGGCGTCTTGCACCATCTGCTTCTGCTCGGGGGTGCCCTGAGCCAGAGCCGTGACCATTTCGTATCCCTGCTTCTTGTGGAAGCTCTCTTCCTTGCACACCCGAACCATGGCCCGGGCGTAGGGGCCGTAGGAGCCCTTGGCCAGCATGGTCTGGTTGACGATCGCAGCGCCGTCCACAATCCAGCCAATCACCCCAATGTCAGCCCACGACAGAGTCGGGTAGTTGAAGATGCTGGAGTACTTCGCCTTGCCCTCAAGCAGGTCCTCCACGAGGTCCGCCCGATCCACGCCAAGCGTCTCAGCAGCACAGTAAAGGTAGAGGCCGTGACCGCCTTCATCCTGAACCTTGGCCAGCAGCCCCATCTTGCGACGGAGCGAAGGGGCTCGGGTGATCCAATTGCCCTCCGGAAGCATGCCCACCACCTCCGAATGAGCATGCTGAGCCATCATCCGCACCAACTGCCGACGGTACCGCTCCGGCATCCAGTCCTTGGGCTCAATCTTCTCCCCCCGGGCAATCCGGGCCTCAAACTCCTGCTCTCGGGGATCCGGGGTCGCCAACGAGGCGGCCGGGGCTTCGGGGGAAATGGGCTTCTGCGATTCCATGCGGGTCCTCCTCTGTTAAATTGAAAAACCGAACGTTTGGTTAATTTATTCAAAAAAAGCCGCGGACGCAACTGCAAAATGCGAACATCAGGTCAGCCAGTGGGTTTGGTAGGGACGGAGCAGGAGTCCAGAACGAATGGGAAGGCGCTCTCCGGCCCAAAGATCCGTCCCTTCTTGGGTGTACCCAAGGAGGCGGAGGGCATTGGCGGTCACGGGCTGCGGACGTTCGGTGAAGTTGCAGAGCGCCAAGAAGCGTCCTTCGGAACTGTGACGTTGATAGACAAAGAGGTGGTCGTTGTCCACCGAGGGAAAAGTCGTGGTTCCGGTACTCAGTCCAGGCAGCAGCTGACGGCGTTCCAGCAGCTGCGCCAGTCCCTGACGGATCCGGGAGGCATACGACTCCGGGTCTTCCAGCAGCGCGGCCTCGGCGGCCCAGTTCCGCTGTGGACGGTGCGCCCAGCGGCTGTCTCCAGCGTGATCGGGATCCTGCAGGTAGGACGGGTCGTTCAGCATGCCGGTCTCGTCTCCTAGGTAAAGGAGCGGGAGGCCGCCAATGCTGAGGATGATGCCATAGAGCATCAGAATGCGCTGCAGCGCCAGGTCCAGAGCTGTTGCGTCTTCAGCCGCCAGCGCCGCTTCCACTCCAGCCAGGGAAGCAAGGGTGCCGGAAATGCGGGCGTCGCCGGTGAGCGGGTTCTCCTGAAACGGCAACCCACGGGCAAAGCTTCCGGGGAAGCGCCCCGTGTAGAAGTCGTTGAGGAAGCGACGGTGCCCGGCGCCGTCAATGCCCAACTGAGCCGCAATGGCGTCATCGAAGGTCCAGCCGATGTCATCATGGCAGCGCAGGTAGTTGACCCACACGCACTCCGGATCAATCGGAAAGCGGGCTCGCATGGATGCGCTCAGCAGCCGGGTGTCGCGGGTGGCCAGGGCTTCCCAGAGCAGTGCCATCAGCAGCGGATTGTAGCTCAGGCGGCATTCGTCTGGCCGGATGTAGCGGGCGACTTCATCCGGATGCACAATGGCTTCCGATTTCAACAGCAGCGCCGGAGACGCAATGGCACAAAGAGCGTTGTAGGCCTGGAGGATCCAGTGCGCTTCCGGTTGGTTCTCACAGTCGGTCCCCTGCCGCTTCCAGATGAACGCCACGGCGTCCATGCGGAGGACCTCCACGCCCTGATTGGCCAGAAAGAGCATCTCGCCCAGCATGCCCCGGAAGACGGCCGGGTTGCTGTAGTTCAGGTCCCACTGAAACTCAAAGAAGGTCGTCCACACCCACTTCTGTGCTTCCTCGCACCAGCTGAAGCTGCCGCCTCGGTCTGGGAAGATGAGGCGCAGGTGCTGTTGCCAGGCCTGCACCGCGTCTGCCGAGTCCAGCATCCAGTAGTAGTCCTGAAACTCCGGATCACCGGCCTTGGCCTGCTGGGCCCACACGTGGTCCTGTGCCGTGTGATTGAAGATGAAGTCCACCACGAGGCTGATGCCGGCGCCACGGAATTCCTGGGCGAGCTGCTGCAGATCGGTCATCGTCCCTAGCGGCGGATGAATGTCTCGGTAGCTGCTGACGGCGTACCCGCCATCGTTTTCGCCCTCCGGACGGGCAAAGAGGGGCATCAGGTGCAGGTAGGTCAGTCCCAGTTCCTGGTAATACGGAAGCTGGTGACGCAGGCCCTCTAGGGTGCCGGCCTGAAGGTCAACGTATCCGGAAGCGCCCAGCATGCGGGCCTCCTGCGCCCAGCGCGGGTGTTCCAGCCGAGCCGCATCCAGTGCCTGCAGTTCCTCGGACCGTTCCAGACCGGCCTGGAGGGCTTCAAAAACGGTTTCCTCTAGGTGGTAGAAGAAGTCGTACCGGTCGCCATAAAGGGCGTGAAAGAGGGAGAACAGGCGCGGGAACTGCGCTTCCACGCGACTCCGGAGTTCCGTCCAGCGAGCCTCGGTTGCCTGAGGCTGCTGCAGAAACCGCTGTTCCCAACGAGGCAACAGGCGCTGCAGACTGAGCGCAGCACGGTCCGGATGGGCAGGAGGGGTCATGATCCGCTGAGGGCAACAGGGCGGGAGGAGGAACCGAGCAGTCGCGGAGCTGCCAGTGCGAGGATGAGGCAGAAGCCGACAATGATGAACAGCGCGCCACGGAGGCCTATCAGCTGAGCGGTGAAACCGATCAGGGGTGGTCCAAAGAGAAAGCCTCCGTAACCAAGAGTTGCCACTCCGGCAATGCCGGTTCCAGCAGACACTCCGGGAATCTGACTGGCAGCGCTGAAGAGGATGGGGACCACGTTTGCGAGTCCGAATCCCAGGCAGGCGAACCCGAACCACGCGGATTCCAGGGTGCCAATGCCGAGACCAATGCCCAGCCCCACGGCACCCACTCCAGCGGCAATCCGGACCATCAGCGGACGTCCCAGCCGATGCACCAGCCAGTCTCCGGTGAAGCGCCCCACCGTCATCGTCAGGGTGAACGCCGTAAAGGTCGCTGCAGCATCACTAGCCGAGACCTCCAGCACCGTCCGGGCGTAGATGGCCGACCAGTCGGTTGCGGCGCCTTCTGCCACCATTCCCAGCATCGCCAGCACTCCCATGGCGAGCACCATGCCTTTAGGGAAGGCAAAGAGCGGCGCCTCTTCTCCGGGGATGTCTTCTTCCTTGGTCAGCAACAACCGTGAGACGGCGAGGATGAGGAGGATCAGTCCGGAGACGATGAGGGAAACGTGCTCTAGGGGCGTCAGGCCATAGCGGAGGAAGAGGCTGGCGGAAGCGCCTCCAATCAGCGTTCCTAGGCTCCAGGTCGCATGAAAGGAGGACATGATCGGGCGGTCGTAACGGTGTTCCACTGCGGCTGCCTGAGCATTCATGGAAACATCCATCATGCCAATCATGGCTCCCACCGCAATCAGCAGTGGCGCCAGCGTCCAGAGGTTCGGCATGAGCAGGATCAACGGAACCGCGACCTGCAGCAGCAGGGCTCCGGCAATCGTCAGGGGTTTGCTGCCCAGACGCTGGATGAGGCGCCCCGTCACCAGCATCATGGTCACCGCACCAATGGCCGGAAAGAGCAGGGCAATGCCCATGGTCGCTTCCGTCAGCTCCAGCTTCTCCTTGAGCCAGGGAAAGTGGGGAACTAGGGACGCGAAGCTGAGGCCATTGGAAAGGAAGATCGCCGAAACCGCCCAGCGAACACGCCGGGTTTCTTGAGTGGGACGGGGCACCAACGGTCAGGCCTTTCTGCCAATGAAGAGCCCGTACGCCGGAAGCGTGAGGGTGCCCTGATCAAAGGAGCCTCGCTGAGGGAGGGCCTGAGGGGTGCGGTCCTCCAGCTGCGTGAAGGGGAGCGGAGCGTGTTGCGGAACGCCCGTCAGATTGGCTGCCACCACATAGGTTTCTTCCGGATGCTCCCGGACAAACACATAGGGCTCCATGCCCTCCAGCACGTGGAAACTCCCGGTCTGCAGCGCCGGGGCCTGCTTACGGATCCGGATCATCTCCCGGAGCACCTGCAGGGTGCTGTGCGGATCACGCTCTGCGTCCTCCAACGTCTGAGGGGCCTTGGCCGGAAGCCAGGGCTTCGCCCCATCGTTGAAGCCCTGCTGGGGCGCGGTACGGGACCAGGGAAAAGGAGTTCGGCAGCCATCGCGCCCAATGACGTCTGGCCACATATTGATGCCGTAAGGGTCCTGCAGTTCCTCGCGGGTGATCGGGTACTCCGGTAGGTCCAGTTCATCCCCATAGTAGAGAATGGGGGTGCCGCGCAGGCAGAGCATGAGCGAGAGAAGCATCGCCTGATACCCCGGTTTGTCGGCCCCGTTCAGGCGTGAGAAGAGGCGAGGGCAATCGTGGTTTCCCAGCGACCAGCAGGGCCAGCCATCCGCAATGTGCCCTTCTGTCAGCTGCACCACCTCAGCAAGGTAGTCCCGGTCGAGCCGGTCGTTCAGCAGCGCAAAGCTGTATGCCATGTGGAGCCGGTCGGAACCGTGGGCGTACTCAGCAGCCACCCGCACCGCCGTCTCTAGATCAGGAAAACCGCCGGTCTCTCCAATGGACGTCATGGCCTCCCCCTCATCAAACAGGTCCCGGAGGAACTTCACAAACCCGAAGTTTTCAGGACGGTCCTTAGAGTAGGTGGTGAGGTAGTCCCGGAAGTAAGGATTCTCCGCCTTGTCCGACTCCAGCAGCGGCGCATCCGACTGCCGAGGAGGGTTGTCCCGGAGCTGAACATCGTGGGCATAGAAGTTGGCGGTGTCGAGGCGGAACCCATCAGCCCCCCGCTTCATCCAGAAACGCACCACCTCGGCGAGTGCGGCACGGACTTCCGGCTGATACCAGTTCAGATCGGGCTGCTCCTTCAAGAAGGTGTGCATGTAGTACTGTCCACGCGCCTCATCAAACGTCCAAGCAGGTCCTCCAAACAGGCTCAGCCAGTTGTTCGGGGGAGAGCCATCGGGCTTCGGGTCGGCCCAGACGTACCAGTCCGCCTTGGCATTGTCCCGGCTCTGACGCGACTCCTGAAACCACGGGTGCTGGTCAGAGGAATGGTTGAGGACCAGGTCCAGCACCACCTTCACGCCCCGTTGGTGTGCGGCAGCAATCAGGGCGTCAAAGTCCTCCAGCGTCCCAAAGATGGGGTCAATGTCGCAGTAGTCGCTGACGTCATAACCGAAGTCGGCCATTGGCGACTTGAAGAAGGGCGAGATCCAGATCGCGTCCACCCCCAGCCCTCCGCCGTGGCCATCATTGAGGTAGTCGAGCCGCTCCGTGATGCCTTTGAGGTCACCAATGCCATCGTTGTTGGCATCCCGGAAGCTCCGGGGATAGATCTGATAGAACACGGCGGATTTCCACCAGTTCGGATTGCTCATGACAGGTTCCAATTGGGTTTGAGGGTCACAAAAACAGCGGGGTCAGGTCAGCGCTTCTTGCCCTTGCCGGGACGCACCGGAGACGCCTCGACGCCCCAGATTTCCTCAGCGTACTGCTGAATGGTCCGGTCGCTGGAAAACTTTCCGGCGCCAGCCGTGTTGTGGATGGAGATCTCCGTCCATCGGGCCGGATCCTGCCACACCGTCTCCACCTGCTTCTGGCAGCTGCGGTAGCTCTCAAAGTCCGCCAGCAGCAGGTAGTAATCGCTGTGGACCAAGGAGTCAAAGACGTCACGGAAGGCATCCGGATCCTCCGGCAGGCAGGTGCCGTTTCCAATGGCGTCCAGCACCTGACGGATCTCAGGCTGCTCATGGTAGATCCGGTGCGGATCATGCCCCTGAGCCCGGACCTGAGTGACCTCGTCGGCAGTCAATCCAAAGATGAAGCAGTTTTCCGGACCAACCTCTTCCAGAATCTCAACGTTGGCGCCATCTAGGGTGCCAAGGATGGGCGCTCCATTGAGGACAAACTTCATGTTGCTGGTTCCGGAAGCCTCCATTCCTGCAGTGGAGATGTGCTGAGAAAGGTCCGTCGCCGGGATCAGCTTCTCCGCCGTTGAAACCCCGTAGTTCGGAACAAAGACGACCCGCAGCAGTTCCCGGATGCGCTTGTCCTTCTCCAGCATGCGACTGATCGCATTGGCCAAGCGGATGACCTGCTTCGCCATGTGGTACCCGGGGGCCGCCTTGCCGGCAAAGATGACCGTCCGGGGAACCACTTCCGCGTTGGGGTGGTCCTTGAGCCACTGCCACTGGTAGATGATGTGGAGCAGGTTGAGCAGCTGGCGCTTGTACTCATGGATGCGCTTGATCTGGACATCAAAGAGGGTGTGAGGGTTGATGACCAGGTCGTGCTTGTGCTGCATCCAGGCAGCAAACTGTTCCTTCTTCTGCTGGTGCACAGCGCGCCAGGCATCCTGAAAGGCCGTTTCGGAGGCGTGGACCTTCAGGCCCTGCAGGCGGTCCAGGTCGGTGAGCCACTCTGGGCCAATGCGGTCGCTGATGAGGTCGGCCAGCTCCGGGTTGGCGCACTTGAGCCAGAGCCGAGGAGTGATGCCGTTGGTCTTGTTCTGGAAACGCTCGGGGAAGAGCTGGTGAAAGTCCTGGAACACCGTCGTCTTGAGCAGCTCCGTGTGCAGGGCCGCGACTCCGTTCACCGCATGGCTGCCCACGATGGCCAGGTGCGGCATCCGGATCTGCTTAGGATTGCTTTCCTCAATCAGCGAAACCCGCTGGAGGAGTTCTAGGTCTCCTGGAAACTGAGAGGCGACCGCGCTGAGGAAGTGGTCGTTGATTTCGTAAATGATCTCCAGGTGCCGGGGTAGCAGACGTCCCATCAGCTCCACCGTCCACTTCTCCAACGCCTCCGGCAGAACCGTGTGGTTGGTGTAGGCAAACACCTTCTGGGTGATGCCCCAGGCTTCATCCCACTCCAAGCGTTCCTCATCCACGAGGATGCGCATCAGCTCCGCGACCGCAATGGAGGGGTGGGTGTCGTTGAGTTGGATCGCAACCTTCTCCGGAAGCAGCTCCCAGCCGTGTCCCTGCTCCAGGAAGCGTTGCAGGATGTCCTTGAGAGAAGCAGCCACAAAGAAGTACTGCTGCTTGAGCCGCAGTTCCTTCCCTGAAAAACCCTGGTCGTTGGGGTAGAGGACCTTTGAGATGGTCTCAATCTGCTGACGTTCGGAGACAGCAGCCATGTAGTCTCCGCGGTTGAAGGCCTGGAAGTCGAAGTCCCGGGGAGCCCGAGCCCGCCAGAGGCGCAGCGTGTTGACGGTCCGGTTTTCGTACCCTGCGACGGGAACATCATAGGCCATGGCCAGAGCATCCTGGGTGTTGACCCAGCGCTTGTGCGAGCGTCCCTGCGGATCCACGTAGTGCTCCACGTTGCCGTAAAAGTGAACCGGCATCAGGGTCTCCCAACGCGGGATCTCCCACGGGTAGCCCTGCTCCAGCCACGCGTCCGGAGCTTCCACCTGCTGGCCATGCTCAAAGCGCTGCTCAAAGATGCCATACTCGTAGCGGATTCCGTAACCCTGTGCCGGCAGCTGCAGCGTCGCCATGGAGTCTAGGAAGCAGGCGGCCAGACGACCCAGGCCTCCGTTTCCGAGGCCGGCATCATGCTCCAGCTCCTCCAGCTCCTCTAGGTCGTAACCGATCTGGGCCATGGCCTCGCGGCAGACCTCGTAAATGCCGAGGTTGACGAGGTTGTTGCGCATGCTGCGGCCAATCAGGTACTCCAGGGAGAGGTAGTAAACCTGCTTGGGGTTGGACTGGTAGTAGTGCTGCTCGGTGTCGTTGAGGAACTCCGTCAGCCGGTCCCGGATGGCCAGGGCAAGGCTGTCGTAGAGGTCAAACGACGTCAGGTTGTGACGGTTCTTGTTCTGGGAAAACTCCAGGTGATCAGCAATCGACCGGAGGAGGCCGTCAACATCCATGGGCTGATAGGTTTCCATCAGCTCCCAGATTTTCTTCATTTGGGGGCGGGAGTGGGGCATAAGGCGGTTCTGGCTAAACGTTGATGAGCGGGTTTACCCCTTTGAAGCAAGAATCAGACAACCCAGCGGAGGAAGGGTGATTGCGGTCCGGGCAGGTTGATCTTGCCACGCCTCTGCCTCCGCAAGAAAGGTGGACTGTGTCCGCAATCCAGCTCCTCCGAACTCCACGGCGTCACTGTCAAACAGCACCTCATACGCTCCGGGCACAGGAAGTCCCACCACGTACTGTTCGCGGGGAACCGGGGTGAAGTTGAAGAGGCACACCAGCGGAGGAGCGGTGCTGCCCGGCTCCGGAAAGCGGATGAAGCTGAGGACGCTGTTTTCCGAGTCGTGGAGGTCGATCCAGCGGAATCCGGAGCCGTCAAAGTCGTTCCGGTAGAGCGCCGGCTGTTCGCGGTAGAGGTGGTTGAGGGCCCGGGTGCAGGCGTGCAGCTGCTGAAATTCCGGAACCTGCAGGAGGTGCCAGTCGAGGCTCCGGGCCTCACTCCACTCCCGGCCCTGCCCAAACTCCTGCCCCATGAAGAGCAATTTTTTCCCGGGGTGGCAGATCATGAACCCCAGGTAGAGGCGCAGGTTGGCCCGTTTCTGCCAAAAATCCCCTGGCATTTTGTCCAAAAGGGACCCTTTGCCATGGACCACTTCATCATGCGAGATGGCAAGGACGTAGTTCTCACTGAAGGCATAGACCAGCGAGAAGGTAATCCAGTGGTGCTCATAGCGTCGATAAACCGGATCCTTGGCCATGTACTTGAGGGTGTCGTTCATCCACCCCATGTTCCACTTCAGGTTGAAGCCCAGCCCGCCGACGTAAGTGGGTTGACTGACGCCGGGCCACGCCGTGGACTCTTCAGCAATCGAGAGGATGCCCGGAAACTCCCGGAAGAGGGCCTCATGCAGCTGCCGAAAGAACTGAATGGCGCCCAGGTTCTCACGCCCGCCATATGCGTTGGGCACCCATTCGCCGGCCTCCCGGGCATAATCGAGGTAGAGCATGGAAGCCACTGCATCCACCCGGATGCCGTCGATGTGGTACGCCTCCAGCCAGTAAAGGGCGCTGGCGATGAGGAAGTTCCGGACCTCGTTTCGGTCGTAGTTGAAGACCAGCGTGCCCCATTCCTTGTGCTCCCCCTGCCGAGGGTCTTCATGCTCATAGAGACCGGTGCCGTCAAAACGGGCGAGGCCGTGGGAGTCTTTGGGGAAGTGCCCCGGAACCCAGTCGAGGAGGACACCGATGCCTGCTGCATGACAGGCGTCAATGAAGAACTTCAGGTCCTCAGGGGTGCCGAAGCGGGACGTTGGCGCAAAGTAACCCGTCACCTGATAGCCCCAGGAGCCATCGAAGGGGTGCTCTGAGACCGGGAGCAGCTCAATGTGCGTGTACCCCATTTCCTGGACGTAGGGAATGAGCTGAGCCGCGGCTTCCCGGTAGGTGAGGAAGCGGTTGCCGTCCTCGGGCACGCGGCGCCACGATCCGAGGTGCACCTCGTAAATGTTGACGGGCTGCTCCAGCGGATTCTGCACGCGGCGCGTCTCCATCCACGCCTGATCCTTCCAGGCGTAAGGGGTGGGGTCCATGACCCGTGAAGCCGTTGAGGGCCGGAGCTCCGACTCAAACGCAAAGGGGTCGGACTTCAGCAGCAGCGCCCCGTCTTGGGTCTTCAGCTCAAACTTGTAAAGCGCCCCTGCAGAGACCTCCGGAAGGAACAGTTCCCAAACGCCGCTGCTCCCCATCGCCTGCATCGGGTGCCGGCGACCGTCCCACTGATTGAAGTCTCCCACGACACTGATGCGTTGGGCGTTGGGCGCCCAGACAACAAACCAGGTTCCCTGGACGCCTTCCTCCTCATGAACATGGGCGCCCATGCGGTCGAAGAGGCGGTAGTGCTGCCCCTCGCCGAAGAGGTGCTGGTCGAGGCTGGAGAAGCGGGTTGGGAAGTAATACGGGTCAAAGCGTTCATGTGTGGCGCCGTCCGCATACGTCAGGGTCACACGGTACGGCTTGAGCGCCTTCCGAGGTGCCCCCACCCACTCGAAGACCCCAGGTGCCACCGCTTCCATGGGCAGGGCCTTGCCGGTGCCCCACCGCAGCGACGCGGCAGTGGCATCAGGCTCCCACACCCGGACCAGCCACTGCTTCCCTCCGGAGCGAGACGCAACCTCGTGGAATCCCAAAAAGGACCTCGGGTCATAGAGGTCCCCGGAGGCAAGGCGCTGAAGGGCCTCAACAGGTGCTGGAGCATTCATGGTCATCTCAGGAGTAGGCAGTCACAAATTCAAAGCGGGATGCTGAGCCCGGCCGTCTCAGGCTCAAAGGCTATCCCCCCTTCACCGATCCCGCTACCAGTCCACGGACGAAGTAACGCTGCAGGGCAAAGAAGACGATGAGCGGAACCAGGATGGAGATAAAGGCGCTGCTGGTCAAGATCTCCCAGTTGTCCCCCCGGGAGCCCAAAAGCTCCCGCATCTTGGAGGTCAGGACAATCTGGTCATCACTCTTGCCGAGGAAGACCAGGGCCACCAGCAGATCGTTCCAGACCCAGAGGAACTGGAAGATGGTGAACGACGCCAGCGCCGGAACCGAAAGCGGGATCACGAGTTTGGTAAAGATCTGAAAGTGCGTGGCGCCATCCATGCGGGCGGATTCAATGATGTCCTTGGGCAGCGTCCCCATGTAGTTCCGGAGCAAGTAGATCGCCATGGGGAGGCCAAACCCGGTATGGGCCAGCCAGATGCCCGGATACGACTTTGCCGCTGTGTCAAAGAACTCCCCAATCGAGTTGTACATCCGCAGCAACGGAATCAGCGACATCTGCAAAGGCACCACCAGCAGCCCGACGACCACGACAAACAGCAACTGCCGGGCCGGGAACGACATCCACGCAAAGGCATAGGCGGCAAACGCAGCAATGGCGATGGGGATGATGGTGGCGGGAATGGTCACAGCGAAGGTGTTGATGAACGACTGTCCAATGCCTTCGGAACTCAGGACCTCAATGTAGTTCGAGAGGGTAAACGTCGGGGGGGTCTCTGCCACAAAGAAGACCCGTTTTCCGCGGGTGACCTCAATTGGCTGCTCCGACTCCCAGCGGTAGGCGCCGTCGGCTTCCACCGTCAGACGGCTGCCGTCCTTCAGCTCCAGGGTTTCGCCCGCTTGGTAGGCGCCCAGGTCCCGGAAGTTGGTGTTGAAGCTGAGCAGGGTCTGTCCCGGTTTGCTGAATAGGCTTCCGGAGATGACGTAGAGCCCGCCTTCTTGGACCACGTCTTCCCCGGTCCCGGTCCGGCCCTGGCCATTCTGTTGCGACGTCGCCAGGGCGGTCCACCATCCGGTGGCAGCCAGCTGGTCCTTGTCCCGGAAGGAGCTGACCAGCAGGCCCACGGTGGGAAGGATCCACATGAGGACCAGGGTGAGGAGTCCCAGGTGCGTCAGCAGGCGTCCGGGGGTCACGTTGAGGAACGGAAGTTTCGTCTTCATCGGGCCTTCTCCTCTTCGCGGAATTTCTTGATGTTCCAGACCATGATGGGAATGACCGCAATCATGATGAAAATGGCAATGGTGCTGCTTCTTCCGGAGTCTCCACCTCCGCGGAACATCCAGTTGTACATCATGTTCGCCAGCACCTCCGTGCCCCACTGGCCGTTGGTCATGGCCAGGACGATGTCGAAGATCTTGAGGACGATGATGGTGATGGTGGTCCACACGACCACAATGGTGCTCATGATCTGAGGGATCATGATCTTGAAGAAGATCTGGACCTCGTTGGCGCCGTCGATGCGAGCCGCTTCCAGCGTCTCCTCCGGAACTCCACGCAGGGCTGCGCTGAAGATGACCATGGCAAACCCCGTCTGGATCCAGACCAGGATCACCATCAGAAAGAGGTTGTTCCAGAAGGGCAAGGTGATCCACGCCTGCGGCTCTCCCCCAAGGGCGACCACCACAGCATTCAAGATCCCAATCTGGTCAGACCCGGGTCCCCGGAAGTCGTAGACAAACTTCCAGATCACGCTGGCTCCCACGAAGCTGATGGCCATGGGCATGAAGATCAGGGACTTGGCCACGGTGCCCCACCAGACACGGTCCGCCAGAACCGCCACCAGCAGCCCAAAGGCCACACTGAGAGACGGAACCACCACCAGCCACAGGGCGTTGTTGCCAATCGCCTGAAGCAGCTGCGGGTTGGCCAGGGCCCAGGAGTAGTTGCTCCAGCCGATGAAGTTCTCTCCAATGGAATCGTAGAAGCTCAGGCGGACGGTCTCATAGACCGGGTAGATCAAGTAGATGAAGAGGATGGACGCCGCTGGGAGGATGAAGAGCCAGGGCCGGATCGCGTCCCGCTGTGCATCGCGGCTGAGGACGTGCCCGTTGGCAAGGGTCCGGTCTGCAAGGAGGCGGTCGAGCAGAAAGTTGCTGCCCCAAAAGTAAAACAAGCACGCCCCCACGCCCATGATGACGGCCGTAAGCGCACTCAGAACCTGATCGGCCATGGTTTCTCTCCTGAAGGTCAAATGGGAAGGAACCGGGCCGAAGCCCGGTTTGAACAGAGAAGGGAAAACGTCTGGGGAGCTTACTTGATGGAATCCCAGGTCGTTTGGATGTTGTCCGCCACCTTCTGAGCAGAAGCGCCACTGACGTAGAACACCATCTGGCTCCAGAAGGCTCCGGCGCCAATTGCTCCCGGCATCAGGTCCGACCCATCAAAGCGGAAGGTGGTGGCATTGAGCAGAATCTCACCCGTCTTGCGCTGAGTCGGGTTCGGGTACTTGGCCACGTCCACACCCTTGTGCGGCGTCAGGAAGGCCCCTTCGGCCATCCAGATCTCATGAGACATCGGGTGCTGCAGGTAGCGCATGAACTCGCGGGTTGCGGGGCTGTCCTTGGTGATGGCCAGCAGCGTTCCGCCTCCCAGAACCGGGTTGCCCAGCTCAGCAGCTTTGGCGGCAAACGGTGGGAAGTAGAAGAAGTCTGCATCGGTTCCCACCTGCACCCCTTCTGGGAAGAAGGCCGGAATGAAGCTCGCCTGGCGGTGCATGTAGCACTTGGGCGGCACCGAGAACAGACCCTTGGGGCTGTCGCGGAAGTCCGTTGCCCCCACGGCTCGGGAGCCCCCTTCGACGTAGCTGTCGTTCTTGGCAAACTTGCCGAAGGTCTCAATGGCATTGACCACCCGCGGGTCGTTGAACTTGACGCTGTTGGTCACCCAACCGTCATAAACGTCCGGGGTTTGGGTGCGGAGCATGATGTCTTCCACCCAGTCGGTGGCCGGCCAGCCCGTTGCGTCTCCAGAACCCAGGCCGATGCACCACGGGGTGCCTCCGTCCTTGACGATCTGATCACTCAGTGCAATCAGGTCTTCCATGGTCTTCGGGACTTCATAGCCCGCGGCTTCGAAGTTCTCCGGCACGTACCACACCAGGGACTTGACGTTCACGTTGTAGAAGAAGCCGTAGAACTGGTCCTGCCCCGCCTTGTTGGAGTAAGTGCCCAGGTCCACCCAGGACTGTCCGGCCGCGTAGTTGTCACGGACCCACTGTGCCGCCTCATTTCCCAACGGAACCAGACCGTCGATGGCGGCCATGTTGGCAGCCAGTCCCGGCTGCGGGAAGGCGGCCAGGTTCGGCGGACTGCCCGCCTTGATGTCAATCACGATCTGCTGCTCAAAGCTGTCGGAGCCACTGTACTCCACCTTCGCACCCGTTGCCTTCTCAAACGCGGCAACCACCTTCTCAAAACTCGCCTCGTCTGCCGTCAGCCACGGACCGGCAATGGTCACCGTCTGACCCGTCAGGTCCGGTCCCTTGTACCCGCCATGTCCGCCTGCATAGGCAACGGAGGCCAGAGCCACTGTGGCCACTGCGGCCATCATCGACTTCATCAATTTCTTCATCTCGATCTCCCGTTGGTGAATGATAGACCCGGAACGCGCTCTGCTTCCCGGGACCTCTCCGGCACAAATCCAAAACGTTTTGGATGAGGGGTGGAGAGGGTCTGGCCCATAACGTTAGAGGTCCCTCTGAACGGTGTCAATAAAAATTTGAGATTTGCGGCAAGTTCCCTGAATTTGGGAGGAGAGCCTGCAACTGAACACGTTTTTTGGAGGAATAATGACGAGCTTTCCTGAAGGATTTTGCTGGGGCACATCGACCTCGAGTTATCAAATTGAGGGGGCCGTGGCCGAGGGCGGACGGACCGCGAGCATCTGGGACACCTTTTGTCAGCAAGCAGGAGTGATTTCTGATGGCAGCAGTGGTGCAGAGGCCTGTGACCACTACCACCGTTTCGAGGAAGACGTTGCCCTGATGAAGGAGCTGGGCGTGTCGGTGTACCGCTTCTCCGTAGCCTGGTCTCGCATTCAACCGGATGCCTCCGGGACCTTCAACCCTGAAGGCCTTGCTTTTTACCGCCGCCTCGTGGAGGCCCTCCAGGCACAGGGCATCGAGCCCTGGATCTGCCTGAACCACTGGGACCTGCCCCAGTGGGTGGAGGACCAGGGAGGCTGGCGGGCGCGCGCCACCGCCACACGGTTTGCCGAGTATGCTGAGGGAATGGGCAAGCACCTGGGAGAGCTGGTGACGCACTGGATCACGCACAATGAACCGAACGTCATCAGCCTCTTGGGACACGGATGGGGGGTTCACGCCCCTGGCCTCCGGGACCTGCAGGCGGTGCAGGCGGTGACGCATCACCTCAACCTCGGGCACGGGCTGGCCACACAGGCCCTGAGGCGGCTCAACCCCCAGTTTCAGCTAGGACTCGTGGTTGCCATGGCCCCCTTCTGGGACCGTGAGCAGGCTCCGGAGGCTACGGATCAGTTTGACCTGTTCTGGAACCGTGCCTTCACCGACCCCTGCTTGCTCGGCACGTATCCGGAGGCACTGGCCCAAGCGCTTCAGCCCTGGATTGAGGCAGGAGACCTGGACCTCATTCACCAGCCCCTCGACTTCTTTGGGCTGAACCACTACTGCCCCATGCGGGCTCAGGCGGACGCCGACGAGCCCATTGGTTTCAGCGGTGCAGCCGTTCCTGCAGGACGTCCGGTGACGGACATGGGGTGGGAGATTGCCCCAGAGGCTCTGCATCAGCAGCTGTTGGAGCTTAAGGAGCGTTACGGCAACCCGCGGGTGTTCATCACGGAGAATGGGTGTGCCTCTCCGGATGTGCCGGTCGCTTCAGGGGAGGTTCCCGATCCCCTGCGAGTGGATTACCTCAAGGGGTACCTGGCGGCGACCCACCGGGCCATCACCGACGGTGCTCGGGTGGAAGGGTACTTTGTTTGGTCGCTGCTGGACAACTTTGAGTGGGCGTTTGGCTACTCCAAACGCTTTGGGGTGGTGCATGTGGACTACGCGACTCAGGCACGAACGCCCAAGGATTCCTTCCGGTTGATGCAACAGATCATCCGCCAGAATGGCCTGTCCTGAGAGGCGTCAGGACGCTGGAGGGCGGTTGCAGCGCAAGCAACGCTGAGGGTTGAGGAGGACTGAGTGGCTGTAATTGCGGTAGTCGCCTGAGTCATACGGCTGCAGGACCACGACCTTGAGCCACTCCAGCCTCAGGGATGTTCCTCGGATGACCCAGTCAAAGTTACGGCGAGCCTCTTCCTCGGTGAGAGCCGCCAGGGATCCGGTGCGCGACCGAATGGTCACCTCCTGTGGAACCTGCCAGTTGTGGACGTCAAACCGCAGCACCTCTGGAGAGGCCACTGCTCGGAAATCCGTTTCCTGACCCCGCATGCCACTGTGCTTCCAACTCGACTCGCCTCCCTTTACCCAAAGTTCCACCGGGGTCTCAGGCTCCGTTGCCAAGCTCACCTGCAGGCGGGCCTCATTGGGTGCGGAGGCCGGAAGGAAGCCGATGAGGATCTGCTTCTCATCATCATCCAGCCCCAGCAGGTCCACCGTGGCTTCCGCCCTGCGGTCCGTGTCCGGATCCTCCCAGAGGAGATGTACCTGATAAGGGACATCCCCATCGTCCAGGAACTCATCCACGCCCAAGACGGTGAAGGCCTGAGGGCGGTTCCAGTTCTCCTCGGTGAAGGTGAGGGTCGGACGCTCCGGAACCCCCTGATCTGGGTTGGAGCTGGTCAGCTGCAGAGTCACAGGGCCCCGTGGGTTAGCGGAGAGCTGCACCTCAAACACCCCTACGTCTAAGCCGGACTCCCCTGCGGCTTCACCCGTGGTGGTGTCCAGAGCTGTGACCTGGAGTTCAAACGTCGGTGGCGTCAGGTACCACCATGCCCCGAACCCAAGGCCCACCGCGAGCAAGAAGAGTCCAATCCAACGCATCATCAGCTTACTTCGGAAGAGCCGTGCCATTGTCAAAGTCGGTGTAGACCTCACCCGACCCAACCGTTCGGATCAGCGTCTTGGCAATCTGCTTGCCATGGTAAGACGAGCTGGTGTTGTCCGTCGTAGCTGTTCCGTAGAAGCTGAAGAGGGTCCAGCCATCTGTGATTTGATCGTCGTCATCCGACTCGTTATCAAGGCTCTGGCTGGTGTTGGTCAAGTAGACCGTTGCGTTGTCCGCCCAGCTCAGAGTCACGGGAAGGGTGTTGACAGCGTTACCCAGGGCACTGACATTGTCGGTGAAACGGGTTTGGGTGCCAAAGCCAGTCAAGTTGACCGTCACATTATCCGTTCCCATTGGCTGAGACAGCAGGTAAACATTGAGGGCAAAGCTCGAGTTATCCGCGGAGATCAACTCCACCCCAATGCCTGCGAGGTCGTTGTCTTCCACCACAACCGTGGCCATGTCGGGCCCTGTGAAGGCCGTCATCGCCGCATAGACCGAGTCACCGCTGGTCACGTTGTCAATGTAGATCTGATAACTCTGATTATCTGGACCATTCTGCCCTTCGTCGTAGGCATCATTGACCGCACTCACCGTCACGGTCTGCTCGCTGTTCCAGTTGCCACTGGTGAAGGTCAGGTTGTCCGTACTGAAGGATACCGAGTGGTTGTCCTTCCCTCGAACGTTGAGGTGCACGGTCACATCGACACCAGTCCCATTATCTCGGTTGAAGGGCAAGCTGGTCAGTTTCAGAAGCAGCTGCGCCGTCGTACCATTCTCAGAGGTGAAGTTATCACTATTGAGCCAGCTGTAGGCGATCCCCGCAACATCGTCATCAACAACGGTCGCCTGGACGGTCTGGTTGTCAGCCGCTTGGGTCTGGTTGTCGAAGGCTCCTGTGAGGGTCAAGGTTCCGTTCTGGTCGCCTTCCGAACGGTTGTCGTTGACGGCGGAAACCGTCACCGTTTGCGGGAGGCTCCAGGTTCCCAGAGGATTGGCTGTGATCGACTGAATGACCGAGACTGATCCTGTTCTAAAGACAACGGTATAGTTATCTTGTCCCGTAGTCGTAAAGGTTAAGGAGTTTCCACTCAGTTGAATGTCATCCGAGTAGGTGAAGTTATCGCTGAGCGTCACCGTCACGTTGTCGCTCGGGCGCTGGCTGAGGACCACCGTAAAGTTGTCCGTGGTGCCATTCTCCGACACGCTTACGCTCGATTTGGATACTCCCAGAGACAGGTTTGTCTCATTGTCCACATTGGTGAAGGTCAGCTGCCCCAACTTCGTCTGCTCTGAGCTAAGGTTGTCATAAATGGGCTCCACTGCATTGAAGTTCAGATCGCTGTACGCCGTACTGATCTGAGCGAACACTGTGCCCGTCCGGTCCCCATCTTGGATGAGGTTATCCAGTCCGACGATCGTCTGGGATCCCGTGGGAGTTTCCCAGCTAGACACAGGGACGTCAACAGACTGATAAAACCCGAGTTGGCCGTCACTTAATTGATGTCCTAACGAAAAGGGAGCTGACAAAATATTGCTCAACAAGACAGCGTTTTCAGGCTCCTTGAAGTAGGCGCTACGCGTGTCAGCCAAGCTAATCAGCAGCTTGATTTTTGAGCCGTCTCCTAAGAACGGTCTTGAGGTCAAGCGCGCCACCACTGTTGCCGTGTCTCCCCCCTCACTGGTTTGGTTATCTCCATCTTTCCAGCTCAGCAGGACACCTGCGGTGTCATTGTCCCCGACCACAGCCGTCAGATTGTCGACTGTAAAGGATGGGGACGCATAGGCGTACACGAAGTGAGGATCCGTGGTCGCATTGTCCACGGTGACATTGTCCACGAACAGGGTAACCGTGTGGTTGTCCGGTCCTAGGGCATTCTCATCCACTTGGTCGTCGATGGCCCAGAAGGTGACGGTTTGCTTCTGGTCCCAGTTGGACGAAGTAAACTGCACGGACTGGGTGAAGGTCACCGTCGTGTTGTCAAACGACACCTCGGTGGCAACGGGATCAGAGCCGTCTGCGGCAAGGATGTTCTGCACCTGGAGCGCGACCGTGATGTTGTCATACGGTCGAGAGCTCAGAGAAACCACGACGGTACCGTTGTCTGTCGCGTTGTCCTCTGCGGTGAAGTTGTCCGTGAAGTCCCAGAGGACGCCCGCCGAGTCGTTGTCCAGAGAGGCCATGCTGACGTTGTCCACTAGGAGGCCTCCTAGGCTCAGCTGGAGGCTGTTGTTGTCATAGAGCCCATCTTGGCTGCTGCTGTTGTCCGAGGCGACCAGCGAGACAGTGAAGGTCTGGTTGTCCAGACCCTGCGTGCCTTCACTGATATGGTCTTGATAAGAGACCACCGTCAGCGTTTGAGCAGTGCTCCAGTTATCGGTGCCAAAGGTCAGCGCCGTGGGGCTGAGGTAGAGGCCCGTTGGAACCAGCGTGCCGTCGGCCAAGGTAACAGTGTGATTATCCGCCGTCCAGGTGGTCGTCACATTGTCCCATGGGCGGCTCTGCAGCTGGACCGTGAGGGTCCCATTGTCACCGGACTCCTTCGAGTTGTTGTCCGTGACGGTCAGCACAATGCCGGCCGTGTCGTTATCCAGCACCTGGATGGTGAAGTTATCGACGCCGGTGGAGTACCCGGTCCCATTATCACCTGAGATGACCTTCGATGCATTGTCATACATCGCATCCGCGGAGGAGGTGCTGAGGATTTGTGCAAGGAAGGATTGGTTATCCAGACCCAGCACACCTTCATCGTAAGCATCATCAACAGCTTCCAGCGTAACGGTCTGCCATCCCCAAGTGGAGGCATTGTCCGAGGTAAACGTCAGGGTCTGGGTCTGAGCCTTTGTCCCGTTCCAGACCAGGTTGAAGCCGGTCGTGTTGTCACTGCTGCCCAGCGTAACCGTGACATTGTCCACCCCGGTGGCGTTGTTATTGTCAGTTGGCGCACTGGAGAGAGAGATCCGGATTGTCCCGTTGTCACCGGACTCCTTCAGGGCATTGTTGACGAGCTCCCAGCGGATGGACGCGTTATCGTTGTCTTCCGCTAGGAAGCTGAGGTTGTCCGCTTGCCCACCATTCTGACTCAGATTATCCAGAGACCCATACTTCGGATCCGTGCTGGTGAGGCTCTTCACCGAGACAAGGAAGGTCTGGTTATCGGGTCCATGAGTCCCCTCGTCCACCTGATCCGGCTGAGCCGCTACCGTGACCGTCTGTGCCTCGCTCCAGTTGTCTGAGGCAAAGGTCAGGTTGTCCGGAACCAGTTTCAGCCCCAGCAAGCGACCGGAAGTATCGTTGTCTCCCAGTGTGAGGGTGACGTTGTCCGTCGGCTCACTGTTGAGCACCACACTGAAGGTCGCGTTGTCGCCCGACTCAGAAGTGGAGTTATCACTGTTGAGCAGCGTCAGCGTGATGCCGACTGTGTCGTTGTCAAAAGCATTAAAAGTCAAGTTATTCTGCTCAGTCCCCGTGAGAGCCACTTGACCAAGCGCGTACTTGTTATCTCCAGACGTCGTATTGTCAATGTGGATGACAAAGGTTGTCTTGTCAGCCACATCATCCCCGTCATCTACAGAATCATCGGTTGCTACAATGGTGACCGTGCGAGACGCGCTCCAATTCCCCGGACCAAAGATCAGGGTCTCTGGGATCGCGCTACCGCCGTAGGTAACGTTGTCTGAGTTGAAGGAGACCGTGACATTGTCCTGAGGCTCACTGTTGAGCGAAACGGTCAAGGTCGCATTATCCGTATGATCCTCTCGAACATCTTGGCCTGACGCCGCAACATTGAGACCCGCCGTGTCGTTGTCCAGTGAGGCAACCTGGAAGGTGTTGTCGAACGCAGCCTTCCAGCTGTTCAGGCTGAGGAAGGCGATCGTCGTGTTGTCATACAACGCGTCGGCCGTACCATCGGTGACTGTGATTGAGCTCAAGCTAACGTCAAAGGTCTGGTTGTCACCAGGTCCCTGAGAGCCCTCATCGACCTGGTCATCGATGGAAACCACCTGAATGACCTGCGTGGTCGACCAGTTACCACTCGTGTTATCGAAGCTCAAGGAGGATGGACTCAGGGTGATCCCCAATCCAGAAGCGTTGTCCGCCGTAAAGAAGACCGTCAGGTTGTCAAACGGACGGCTCCGCAGCCGAACCGTCAGGGTGCCGTTGTCACCCGATTCCTTGGACGTGTTGTCCAGCACGACGAACACGCCAACGGTATCATTGTCGGTGGCGAACAGGCCCGTCAGGTTATCCCCCTGATTGGTCGCGTTGTCTGCATTGTAGAATGCATCCACACTGGTCACTTGAGAGACAAAGGCTGTAAAGGTCTGGTTGTCGGCTCCCTTTTGTCCTTCGTCATACGCATCGTCGGTTGCCTGGAAGGTCACCGTTTGCGCCTGACTCCAGTTATCGCTGCTGTTGTCAAAGGTCAGGTTGTCCGGAATAAAGGTCAGCCCCAGCCCCAAGCCAGAGGTGTCATTGTCGCTGAGGAAGAGCGTGACGTTATCCAGAGGTCGGCTGGTGAGCACAACGGTGAAGCTTCCGTTGTCGCCACCTGCTTCAGAGGAGACATTTTCCAACGA
>CBFIGY010000006.1:0-109020 GCA_965662235.1 uncultured bacterium | reverse complement strand
CCCTCGGAAACGATCCTGTGCAGCAACGACCGGATTGCCATTGGCCTGCTTGCTGCCGCTTATGAGAAGGGGATCCGGGTGGGACGAGGGTACGGCTGTTCACTGCGGGTGGCTGGGCACGACGACCACCTCTGGTCTCAGTACACTGCTCCGGCACTCACCACCGTTGCCCAGAGCTACGTTTCCATTGCAGAACACAGCGTCGAGACCCTCTTCCAGATCATCCACTCCGGTGAACGGACGCCCCAACGGGAGTCCACCCTCTTTGAAGGTCGGCTCATTCTCCGGGAGTCGGCTTAGGCTTGACGGCTCCTGATGGGCAACCCGGCTTCTGGCTCACAACGTGTTGACCCGGTGCGTGCTCTCCCGTGTGATGAGTTCCCACATCATCTCCCTCCCCCCTCTCCAGCACGCCGGTTCCCGGAGGGAGTGCCCCACGGATCGGCGCTCAGGAGTTTACTGGAAAAAAGCCACAATTACTGGCAGGATAGGGGCGGTTTCCATTGAGCTCCTCTGAGAGAACCTCCCGGAATCAACGAAACGCCTGTGGGGCAGCCTGCTCCTTCTGGGTTTCGGTGAGAGCCACCACTCACAGAACAACCTTCACGAAAGAAGTACATGCTCGAACTGTTTTCTCGGCGGGGACGTCTGGGGGTGATGCTGGTGCTCATCCTGACAGGGTTGGGGGTGTTGCTCTTTCTGAACCAGATCCTCTTTCCGTTCATCCTGGCGATCTTCCTGGCGTATGTGCTGGCTCCGGCCATTGAACGGATGCATCAGTGGCAGATTTATGGAAACAAGCGCTTGCCACGAGGAGCCGCTGTGATCCTGCTCTACCTGGCGTTGCTGCTGGTGCTCATTGGCTTCAGCACCTACCTGGTCCCACGAGTCAGCTCTGAGCTGGCACGGATGGTTCAGGAGGTACCTGGGCGGGTCTCGGTGCTGGTGGAAGAGTGGCAACCGGTGGTGGAGCAGCAGCTGGAGTCCTGGCAGGCGGTGCTGCCGAGTCCTCCGGAACCGGTGGAGCCTCCGGAGCTGGAACCCCCAACCCTTCCCCCAACCCAAGCGTCGCCAGCAAGCGACCACCCCCTCGCGCAGCTCCTGGAAGGGTACGTCTATGAGGTCCGGACCCTGGACTCGCAGCGCATTGAAATCATTCCTAAACCTCGGCTTCCCGGAGACACGTCTCCCGCTACCGGACTCAGTTTCAACGACCGGGTCAACAGCTTGCTGACCGGAGCCACGGAACGCCTTTCCTCCGACTTGCTCCGGCTCGTGACCTTTGGCCGCCAGCTGGTTACCGGAGTCGCAGGGTCCGTCTTTACCCTCTTCCTGACCTTCATGGTCGCCGGCTTCATTCTCGTGGACACGGCACGCATTGCCGAGTTCTGGCAAAGCTTCATCCCCCATCGCTACAACGTCCGGGTGGGGCACCTGATGGAGAAGCTGGATGAAGGACTCAACGGGGTCGTCCGGGGACAGATCATCATCTGCCTTGTCAATGGGGCCCTGACGCTGATTGGCCTGCTCCTGTTTGGGGTTCCGTTTGCGGTGACGCTGGCGCTAGTGGCCACCCTGTTTTCGCTCATTCCCATTTTCGGCACCATTTTGTCAAGCGTCCCGATCATTGTGATGGGACTAACGGTTTCCTTCAGCACCGGATTGTTGGCGCTTGCGTGGATCTTGCTCATTCACTTCATTGAGGCAAACTTCCTCAACCCGAAGATCATGGGCACCGCGGCACACATTCACCCGGCAATCATCGTGTTTGCGCTCATGACCGGTGAACACCTGGCAGGCATTGCCGGCGCTCTGCTTGCTGTGCCGATTTACTCCATCTTGCAAACGCTGTTTCTCTTCCTCAAATCCCTGATGGAGGAGCTGGAACGTCAACCCCTTGAACCGGAGTCGCCCTGATGTCCCCCGACGCCCTTTCCTCGCTGGTTCCGGTTCTGCACGAGCTTGCAGACCAGGCAGAGGCGGTGGCCCTCAAGTACTTCCGTCAGCCGCTTGCCGTCGAAGACAAGGCCGATGAAAGCCCCGTCACACGGGCGGATCGCGAGGCGGAGAGCGCCATGCGACAGCTGCTGGAAACCCGTTTCCCTGAGCACGGAATTTTGGGTGAGGAACACGGACACGCCGGTCGAGACCGGGAGTGGCAGTGGATCCTGGATCCCATTGATGGCACCCGGGCCTTCATTTCGGGGCTCCCGCTCTTTGGCACCCTGATTGCGCTGGCTCACAAGGAGGTTCCGGTGTTAGGCATGATGGCTCTGCCGGCTCTGGGAGAACGCTGGTGGACCGCCCTTCCTGGACACGCCCAGCACCGCATTGCGTACCCGCAGCTCCAGACGCAGGACGCTCAGGTTTCTCAGAAGACCCGGCTCACAGAGGCCTACGCCTACAGCACCGACCCCGCCATGTTTTCCCCTGAACAGCAGGCCCGCTTGGCACCGGTACAGCAGCAGGTGAAGATGCAACGCTTCGGCGGCGACTGCTACAGCTACGGCCTGCTGGCTTCCGGACACATTGACCTTGTTCTGGAAGCAGACCTGAAGCCTTATGACATCGCTGGTCCCGCGGCCGTCATCACGGCTGCCGGCGGACGGGTGACCGACTGGAACGGACAGCCTGTTCTGGCTTCCGGATGGGACGGAACCGTGGTCGCTGCGGCCTCAGACGCTTTGCATCAGGCCACCTTGGCCCTCCTCCACTCCTAACCCTCACGGAGCCTCTATGAGCACCGACAAACTGGAAAAATTTGAGCGACTTGCTGAAAAGCGCATGAACGCGGCTTTGGACAAGATTCGCCTAGTCGGGAACCTGTCCAACCGAGTGACCTACTCGTACACAGATGAACACGTCCGTCAGATCATCACCACCCTAGAGCAGGAGATTGAACGCCTGAAGCAGCGCTTTGGCAAGTCAACCAGCGATGAGCCGTCCTTCCGATTTCAACGGGATGACGAAGACGACGACGCGCTCAATTGATCCTCCGGCTCCTGACAACCCGCTTCTGTTGAAACACTCATGACTGCTCTGTTGATGCCCCCTGAACCGGGGCAGGCGTTTGCCTCCATTGCCCTCCATGCCTCGCACGTGGCCTTTGATGTGGCGTCCATCCGGAACCTCCTCAGCCAGGCGGAACGTCCCCTTCAGGTGGTCCGGGTGCAGGGGCACTTGGGCGTTTGTGACGAAGGCGCTTTGCAGCAGGGGCAGGAGCCGGCCGAATGGATTGGAAGCCTCCCGGCGCTTCCCGCCTACCGATTGGGCGACCCGCAGTTCCGCGCCGCACACGGGCTCCACTTTGCGTACATGACCGGAGCCATGGCCAACGGCATCGCCTCAGAGGAGCTGGTCATTGCCATGGGACAGGCGGGCATGCTTGGTTCCTTCGGAGCCGCCGGGCTGGTTCCCAGCCGCATTGAAGCCGCCATTCAGCGCATTCAGCAAGCCCTTCCCCATGGCCCCTACGCGTTCAACCTCATTCACAGTCCCAGCGAAGATGCCCTGGAGCGCAACGGGTGCGAGCTGTTTCTCCGTTACGGGGTCCGGACCGTGGAGGCGTCCGCCTACCTGGACCTGACGTCCCACATTGTCCGGTACCGAGTCGCCGGCCTGACGGTTTCTCCGGAGGGACAGGTGGTTCCACAGAACCGAGTGATTGCGAAAATTTCCCGGACAGAGGTCGCCCGAAAGTTCATGGAGCCGGCTCCGGAGCGTCTGCTCCAAGAGCTGCTGGCCCAGGGACACATCACCGAACAGCAGGCTCAGTGGGCGAGCCAGGTGCCCATGGCCGATGACATCACCGTGGAGGCGGACTCCGGAGGGCACACCGACAACCGGCCACTGGTGTCGCTGCTGCCCGGAATCATTGCCCTGCGGGATCAGATTCAGGCCAGCCACCGCTACGCGGTCCCGGTTCGCGTTGGAGCAGGAGGCGGCGTGGGCACCCCGGCATCAGTACTGGCCTGCTTTGCCATGGGTGCCGCGTACGTGGTGACGGGCTCCGTCAATCAGGCCTGTCTGGAAGCAGGAGCCTCAGACCACACCAAGCGACTGCTGGCGCAGGCTGAAATGGCCGATGTGGCCATGGCGCCCGCCGCAGACATGTTTGAGATGGGGGTCGAACTGCAGGTGCTCAAGCGCGGGACCATGTTTCCCATGCGGGCTCAGAAGCTTTATGAGCTGTACCGGAACTTTGAATCGCTGGAAAGCCTTCCCGCGCCGGAACGTGAACGCTTGGAAAAGCAGGTCTTCCGCAAGTCCCTTGAGGACATCTGGAAGGAGACGGAAGCCTTCTTCAATGAGCGTGACCCGGAGGTCATTGCCCGGGCGCAGGGGAATCCAAAGCGCAAGATGGCATTGGTGTTCCGCTGGTACCTGGGCCTGTCGTCCCGCTGGTCGAACCAAGGAGAGGCTGGACGAGAGACGGATTACCAGATCTGGTGTGGACCGGCCATGGGCGCTTTCAACGATTGGGTCCGGGGATCCTACCTGGAGGCTCCCGAAAACCGACGGGCTGTGGAAGTGGCTTGGCACCTCATGCAGGGAGCCGCGTACCTCAGCCGAGTGCAGCAGCTCCGTTGGCTTGGCCTGACTCCGTCTCCGGAGTTGGGTGTGTACACCCCCACCCCTTTTGCTGCCTGACGCCTTGTCGCTGAAGCGCTCCCGCCCGACGCTCCAGACGCTCTTTGTGGTTTTAGGCGCCCACACCCTGTGGTGGCGGCTAGGCGATGAGCAGCGCTGCTACAAGCCCCGTCGTCAGGGCTGGACTCCGGAAGCCTTGGTAGAGGAGCTCCGAGCGCTTTCCTTTGAGCACGTGATCCTGTTACTCGAGAGTCCTTGGGTGCTCACGCAGTTGCACGTGGGCATCGCCCTGTCACCCCAGGAGCTCCGCCCCTTTGCTCAGCAGCAGCTCCAGCCCTCAGAACCCGGAGGCGCCGAACTGAATCCCTTTCCGTTGATCGGCGTTGCAACCTATCCGCAGGACGGAGCCGCATCGGTTGCCTACCTCTGCGTGGGAGCCACTTCGCAAGCGCTGGCACTGCAAGCGGCACTGCAGGCCGAGTTTCACCTCAAGGTGGAGCTGCAACCGCTGTTGGGATTGCTGCTGAACACCCTTCCGGAAAGCTCGGCTGAATCGTGGGCCCTGCATGGACTTGAAGACTGGCACTACCTGGAACAGAATCCTCCGCAGTGGAAGAAACTGGTGCCCATGCCCAAACTGGCGGAAGAGCAGCTGACCGCCTGGGCTCAGGACGTTCAGGGATGCGATGAACTTTCCCGGCTCCAGCTGCGCCCACGTCGTCCGGAAAGACCGCAGGAGCCCGCCTGTGTGGAACTCCCGGAACTGCTGGAGCAGCTCCCCGCGTGGGAAACGTCGTTCCAGTGGCTCACGTCTGAACCATCGGGCGTGGCCTTCCGCTGGGAGTGGGCGCTTTTAGTCGTGGGAGTGTTGCTGCTGGGCGCGTGGGCAGGGTTCCGGTGGGTGCCAGAAACCCACCTGAAGGCCCTGCAGCAGGACCTTAGGCAAACGGAGCAGCAGTTGGTGGCACACCAGCAACACCAAGAAGCCCTCAAAGCCGCACAGGCCCACGTGGCGCAGCAGGAACAGCTGGCTCAGATTGAAGCCAAAATTGCGGTGCGGCAGGCCTGGTTTCCTCCGGATCTGCTGGACTCGCTGCTGGCGCCGCTTTCCCTGGCATGGCTGGAAGCCGTTCATTACGAAGCTCCGACGCTTCAGCTGGAATTGCTCACGCTCCGAGACAGTCACATCCCGCGCATCCTCCGTCAGCTTGAGGCACACCCCCGGGTGCACCGTGTGGCGCTCACGTATCAGGACTACCGCCTCATCCAGCAACGCTCCGTGATCCACATGCAGGTGCAGCTCAACCTGACCCCACCCCCTTCTGCAAAGGCACCATGACCCCCATTGGCCTTTTGGGCGTTGGCTTTCTGGGCCGCACCCTCCTTCACGACTTTACCTGGCCCAACGGCTCTTGGGCCGCCTCTCGCAGCACGGATCCGCAGAGCCCGCTCCCTCGACTGGCGTGGGACTGGAGCCGCCTTGAATCCAACCACGTGCTTCCGGAAGCACCGGCCGTCTTGATTGTCACCGCGCCTCCGGTGTTCCGGGAGCTGGAACCGGAACAGAACCGCCTCCATGAGTGGGGAGCCTGGATGCAGCAGCACCGCCCACAGCTGAAACGGATGGTGTACGTTTCCACCACCGGAGTCTACCCACGTCGCGATGGCACCTGGTCAGAAACGTCCTCCTTTGAGCCTGATTCGCTTTCGGGGCGTTTGCGCTTGATGACGGAACAAACCCTCGCCCGCTACTTTGACCTGCAGGTGGTGCGACCCGGCGGCATCTACGGACCCGGCCGAAGCCTCGTCGAGCGCCTGAAGGACGGACGTGGGCTCCCGGAGGCGCAGTCTCCAACCCACCGCATTCACGTGTACGACCTGGCCCAAGTGGTCCGCTGGCTGGTGGAGCATCCGGAAGGAGTCTCGCCGGTCAATGCCGTGGATGAAGAGCCCTGCGTTTCTTGGGAAGCCGGACGCTGGCTGGTGGAACATCACCCAGAGCTGTCTCCGGACCTGTTGCCGGCACGGACGGTTCCCGCCACCGAAATGAACGCCCCCCACCGTCGCATTGACAACACACGCCTGCTCCAGGAGCTTGGCCTTTCGTTGCGCTATCCCACCTTCCGGGAGGGGATGCAATGAAGGGCCTTCACATCCTTCTGGTCCGGACGGATCGCATTGGGGACACGGTTCTCACCCTGCCTGCAGTCACCGCGCTGCGCGCCCGGTTTCCTGAGGCGACCCTTAGCTTCTTGGCCCGGACCTACACGCATCCACTCCTGCGGCACTACCAAGGCATTGACCAGATCCTGACCTATGATCCGGAGCGGCACCGCGGGTGGAAGGGGATGAAGCAGCTCGCCTCCGAACTCAAGGCTCAGCAGATCACAGCGGCTGTGCTCTTTCATCCTCGTCCGGAGCTGGCGTTGCCCTTGAAATGGGCAGGGATTCCACAACGGATTGGCTCTGCGGATCGCTGGTACCGGTTTCTTTTCACCGACACGTTCCGTCAGCACCGCAGCCAGTGTGCGCGGCATGAAGCCGATTACAACCTGGAACTCCTGAAGCCCCTTCTTCCGGAGCCAGAACCGGCTCAGTTTGCATTTGCAGAAAACCTTCGGGTGCCTGGAGCGCTACGGGCCCGCGAGAACCTTCCGGTGCGGTACGCGGTGCTGCATCCTGGGAGTGGCGGCTCGGCCCCTAACCTGTCCAAGCATCAGTACCGGCTGCTCATTCAGACGTTGCTTCAGGAAACGGACTGGGCCGTGCTGATCACGGGCAGTCATGATGATTCGCCTGTGGCAGAGGACCTCCGGGCCGGTTTTTCAGAAGAGCGAGTGCTCAACCGGACGGGGCGGTTTTCACTGGAGGAGATGCTGCAGGTGGTGGGGTCGTCTCAGCTGCTGCTTGCCAGTAGCACCGGCCCCATTCACTTGGCCGATGCGCTCAAGCGTCCCCTGATGAGCTTTTACTGTCCGGCCATCCCCTTCACGCCTAACCGCTGGGGGCCGTATCAACAACGGGAGTGGGTGATGCTTCCGGACATTCAGGAGCCGCGACAGTGTCGAGGAGACGCCTGTCCGCACGGTGGGTGCCTGAAGCTACTGACCGATGAGGAACTGGTGAGTCGACTGCAGGAACGGCTTCAGCAACAGGAAAACACTCCGGAAGGCTGAGGGAAACGGCTCAGTAGAACTGAATCCAGTGCCGGCCCTCAATCAAGCCCTTGGCGCGGAACTCGGTCGCGAGCAGGTCTCCTTGCACCAGCGAGGCAACAAGGATGCGGTCTGCAGATCGAAGCTTGGGAAGGGGGTAGCTTCCGGAAAGCACTTCTTGCTCTGGGAGAATGGAAAGCAGGTTGAGCTGTGTTCCCGAAAGGCAGAGCTGCACCACGTCCAACAGATCCCCATCTCCACAGAGGTGGAGGCCCTGAACCTCCTGTGCTTCTAGCGTCAGCAGGAGCTTTTCGGTGCGGTTCCGGAGGTCCCGAAAGGAATCTAGGGTTCGGTGCAGGTAGTTGAGGCTCAGGCGACTTTTCTCAAGCGCGCCTTGAGGGGTGAGGAAGTACAGCCAGCGACGTGGCTCAACCTGTGTGGCCCGGAGGAATCCCTTCTTCAGCACCTTCTGGAGGTAGGCGTTGGTGAGCCCCAGAGAGATGCCCAACTGGTTGGCAAGCTCCCGCTGGTTCACCGAAGAACTTTCCTCCACGGCTTCTAGCAGGTTCAGGGTACGGTGTTCTTCAGGGGTCACAGGGCGGTTCGGTCAGGCAAGCAGCTATGTTCACAGTATGAACATAGAGTGATTTCCCGAATGCGCAAGAAAAGATTAAAGAAAATCAACCAAAATCAACCACCGCTGACCGGAGGAATGAGGCAGTACTCAGCACCGTCCACCAGAGCAGCCCGTTTGGCGACGTACTCGTCGTCATGTGCCAAGCGGGTGACCTGAAGCAGCGGAGCTAGGGTTTCATGCTGCGCCGACAGCAAGTCCAGCGCCTCTTTGGCCGTGGTGCCGTCCGGAAGCTCTAGGGGGAAGCCTTCTGCTGGGAAGTGTTCTTTGAGAACCGCGAAGGGAAGAAGCGTGATCTGCATGGCGAGCGTTAGCGTGTCAGGTTGAAGAGGGTGAGTCCCCAAGCCGCGCCCAAGTGCACCAAGGCAATGAAAACCGCCGCGCTGCCGCAGTCCTTGGCTTTCTTGGCCAGTGGATGCTTCTCCGGAGACGCCAGGTCCACAATGGCCTCCAGTCCAGAGTTGAGCAGTTCTGTAATCAGAACCAGCAGCATGGCCCCAATGAGGTACAGCTTGGCCAGCAGAGGAACCGGAAGGATCATGGCGCCTGGAACCAGGAGGCAGGCCAAGATGACCTCCTGCCGGAATGCCATCTCAGACGCCCAGGTGTCTCGAAAGCCGGCCATCGAGTACTGGAACGCCGCAAAGAAATGGGCGAGGTGTTTGCCCATCAGGCTCTCAGGGAAGCGCCCAGGTTCTGCTCCAAGCGCTTGATGATGCGCTTACGGGTCTTCTCCACGTCCTTGTCACTCAGGGTCCGGTCGGTCGCTTGATAGGTGAGCGCATAGGCGAGGCTCTTTTTACCTGCAGGAACCTGTTCCCCCTGGTACACATCAAACAAGCGGGCGTCACGCACCAAGGCTCCGCCGGCTTCATAGAGCAGTGTCTCCACCGAAGCCGCAGGAACCTCAGCATCCACCACCACCGCCAGGTCCTCAAACACGGGGGTGAACGCCGAAATGTCCTGCATCTGGTACCCGGAAATTGACGAACTCATCAGCGCCGTCACATCGAAGTGTGCTAGGGCAATGGGCTGTTCGGGTAATTCAAACGCGTGCCGCAGTTCCGGATGCAACTCACCGGCATGTCCCACTAAGGTGCCCGCAACCCGCAACGCCGCACAGCGTCCGGGGTGAAACGGTGCTTCCTGAGCCTGCGCCCACTCCACTGACACGTGCAGCGCCTGAAAGAATTCCTCCAGCAATCCCTTGAGGTCAAAGAAATCCAGCTTCCCGGCTTCCGCCCCCTGCCACCCGGCGTCTTGACGGATGCCGGTCAGGAGGATGCTCAGGCGCCGGGGCTCTTCAGGAAGCGTTTGTCCCGCCTGAGGGTGAAAGACGCTCCCCACCTCAAACAGCGTGATGCGGTCCAGAAAGCGTAGGTTCGACCGCGCAGTCTGCAAAGCGCCCGGAAACAGCGTCCGACGCAGGTGGGTGCGTTCCTGAGAGAGTGGATTTTTCAGAGGGACAAACTGGCTCAGGTCCGGAGCTTCCTGTTGAGCCAGACGCGCCTCGTCGTGCGGGTCAACCATGGAGTAGGTGATGATCTCATCCAGTCCCAGCCCCGTGAGCAGGTTCCGGATGCGCTCCGCATGCTCCACCCCCGGGTTCGGGCGCTGTGGTGGAAGCTCATCGCGGATCAAGGTGGCCGGCATCTGGGTGTAGCCGTGGATGCGGACAATTTCCTCCACCAGGTCGGCGGGAATGCGGACGTCCTGGCGGTGATTCGGGACCGTCACCGTGAGGGAATCCCCCGGCGTCACCTGAAACTCAAGGGCTTCCAGGATCCGGATCATCTCTGCGACCGGAAGTTCAATGCCCAGCAGTCGGTGGACGTAGTTGGGATCAAGCTCCAGCGTCACCGGTTCTGGCTGCCCCGGATAGAGGTCTCCTGCCACCGGATCAAGCTGTCCTCCTCCGTAAGTCGCCATCAGCTCGGCGGCTCGCAGTGCAGCGAGCAGGGTGCCGTCAGGATCGAGTTGCTTGCCAAAGCGCTCGGCGGCTTCTGTCCGGAGCTTGAGCTGCTGAACAGTACGGCGGTTGTTGAGAAACTCAAAGCTGGCGGCTTCAAGGAGAATGTCCGTGCTGGCCTCCGTCACTTCGGTATCAGCGCCTCCCATGACCCCCGCAATGGCAATCAACCCTGCGGTGTCAGTGATCATCAGCATGTTTTCATCAAGCGCGCGCTCCACATCATCCAAGGTGGTGAGCGTTTCTCCAGAGCGGGCCCGGCGCACAATGATCGTAGGGCGCTCACCACCAGCGCGCTCACGGAGCTTCTGATAATCGAAGGCGTGCAGCGGCTGCCCGAGCTCCAGCATGACGTAGTTGGTGATGTCGACAATGTTGTTGATCGGCCGCATGCCGCAGCGGATCAGGCGCTGCTGCATCCAAAACGGGGACGGCCCCACCGTGACCCCGCGGATCAGAAGCGCGGAGTAGCGTGGGCACAGGTCCGGGTCCTGAATCTCCAAGCCGATGGCCTCTGGCTGCGCCACCACTTCCAACGTGGAGGCATCGGGGAGCACGTCTCGCTTCAGCGGTCGATCAAGGATGGCAGCGGTCTCCCGGGCAATGCCGAGAATGGAGAGCAGGTGCGCAAATCCCCCCTTGATGTCAAAGTCGAGGACCGCGTCTCCGAGGTAATCACGGAGCAGCGTGCCCGTTGGGGCTTCTTCCGGAAGAAGAAGGACGCCTTCATGCGACTCTCCAATGCCCAGCTCCAGCTCAGAGCAGATCATGCCCTCGGAGCGGATGCCACGAATCTTGGACGGCTTCAGCTCAGTCAGCGGATGCCCCTCCTTGTACGGATTGATCAGCTTGGCTCCGGTCAGCGCCAGGGCCACCTTGACAGGAGTCTCCGGAAGCCCAGACTCCAGTTCCCGAATGTTAGGGGCACCGGTCACCAGCTGCAGAGTGTCCTGATCGCCGTACTTGACAGTCACAAGGCTAAGGGAATCCGCGTCCGGGTGCTTCACCACCTCCTGTACCTCGGCAACGAGGCAGCGGTCGCCCCAGTTTTCTCCAATCCGCTCAACTCCTTCGACCTCCATTCCAGAGATGGTCAACCGCTCCGCAAGTTCTTCCGGAGTGAGGGGGCAGGATACAAAATCCTGAAGCCAGCGAATGGGGGTGCGAAGTGCCATGATCAGGTGTGTGCTGAGAAACGAGGAGCTTGCGCTCAGGGATGTTGCCCGCAGGCCGGCTGCGGCAAGGGATAAAAAACAGAGAATTATGAGGCAGGAGCAGGAGCAAACTCAAGCTGGAAGGGCCGTGGCCCTCCCAGACGCCTGAGCTCCTAAACGGAACCGGAGTTCACAGGGTGATTTCGTAGGTATTCCACCCCGTCTTCTGACCCACGCGGTCATAGAGACCCCGGGCCCGGTAGTTGTCATCTGCTGTGATCCAGCGAACTTTGGCCCAACCTCGCTCCTGAGCAAGGTTCCGGAGCCGCTCCATCAGGGCTTCTCCAAGGCGAAGCCCACGTGCTTCCGGAGCCACAAAGAGGTCATCGAGAAATCCGATGTCACCGCCTCGGAGGGGACTGGGCATGCGCCGGAAGTGCGCGAGCCCCACCAAGCGACCGTTGTGCTCGGCCACCAGGCCCTCCGTTTCATGCTGAGGGTCATGGAGCCAACGCCAGACGGTTTCCAGGACTTCCGGCGGCATGGGGACCTGGTAGAAGTCCGCATACTGCTGATAAAGCCCCTTCCACTCCGGAAGGTCGGCTTCCTGAACCGGTCGGACCAGTGGAGTTGTCATTGAAGGGCGTTCAGAGCAGCCTCGTAGTTGGGCTCGTCCGCAATTTCAGAGACCAGTTCCGTGTGGGTGACGGCTCCGGAACCGTTCAGGACGACAATCGCACGGGCCATCAGTCCTGCCAGAGGACCATCTTCAATGCGCACTCCGAAGTCGGAGCCAAACTCAGGGTTCCGGAAGGTCGAAGCGACGGTGACGTTTTCCAAACCTTCGGCGCCGCAGAAACGGGTTTGCGCAAATGGAAGGTCAGCCGAGACGCAGACCACAACCGTGTTGTCCTTGCCCGCCGCGTTTTCATTGAAGGTCCGGACCGACTGGGCGCAGGTGGGGGTGTCGATGCTAGGAAAAATGTTGAGGATGATGTTTTTGCCCTTGAGGGATTCATTGGTGACGGGGCTCAGGTCGCCACCGACAAGGGAGAACTGGGGGGTGCTTCCGGCAGCCGGTAGGTCGCCGCTGGTGTGTTGCACGTCACCCCGGAGTGTGATTTCAGCCATAGGAACTCCTTAAGTATCGAGTCGTTGATGAAAGAATCGTCCTTTTCCTGTGCGGAAGAGACGAAGGGGAAGGTCCACCAAAAAGTCTGGGTGAGGAGGGGGTGTTTGACAAGCGAAATTTCATGCCGCACTCATAGCCCCTGCCTATCGGACAGATAGAAAGAAACAATTGGAGAATGCCCGGAATTGAGCTAGCTTGGAATTGTACGTTTACGTATAACCCTACTCAATCACCTCAATTTGCAAGGAGAAGCCATGTCTGATCTGACAGGGACCAAGACGCACGAAAACCTCAAGGAAGCCTTTGCCGGCGAATCTCAAGCCAACCGCCGTTACCTCTGGATGGCCAAGGTGGCTGACGTCGAGGGCTTCCCGGAAGTGGCAGGAAACTTCCGTGAAACCGCTGAAGGCGAAACCGGCCACGCTCACGGTCACTTGGACTACCTCCGCAAGGTGGGTGACCCCGCAACCGGTCTGCCGATCGGTGACACCGAGGACAACCTGAAGGCGTCCATCGCCGGTGAGACCCACGAGTACACCGACATGTACCCGGGCATGGCGAAGACCGCTCGCGAAGAGGGCTTCCCCGAGATCGCAGACTGGTTTGAGACCCTGGCCAAGGCCGAAAAGTCTCACGCCGGACGCTTCCAGCAAATGCTCGACAGCATTTCCTGAGTCTCCTGAATGGGTCCCAGAGGCGCTCCCGCTGCCTTCTGGGGCTCCCCATGGTCTGGACGGACCCGCCGCCACAGACCACAACCACTGTTTCTGAATTGGATATGAGCGCAGACGAACGAATCTCCTACACCCCGACGGACGGGCTCTCTTATGACCCGGAAGAACCGAAATACTGGGACTCAGGAGCGTTGCAGAAGGAACTGACACGGGCCTATGAGCTGTGCCACGGATGCCGCATGTGCTTCAAGTACTGCGACTCGTTTCCGATTCTTTTTGACCTCTTGGACAACCGTTACGACGGTGACGTCCGCCGGGTCAACGATCAGGACACGTCCCGGATCATGGACGCCTGCTTTCAGTGCAAGCTCTGCGAAGTGCAGTGCCCCTACACCCCCCGTGAGGAGCACGAGTTCCAGCTCGACTTCCCGAAGCTGGTGCACCGCTACAAGGCACAAGAAGCAACGCGCAAGACACCGACCCTGCGGGACAAGGTGCTCGGCAACCCGGATGCCTCCGCCAAAGCCGCCCGCGCCAGCTTCGGCATGGCCAATGTCATGAACCGCGTTCAGGCGCACCGGTGGCTGATGGAGAAGGTCCTCGGCATCCACCGAGACAAGGACCTGCCCGACTTCGCCGCCCAAACGTTTGAGAAGCAGGCCGAGGTGCAGGGCAAGATCAAGAATGCTTCCGATCAGGTAGAAGCCGTGCTCTTCCAGACCTGCTACGTGCAGAACAATGAGCCGGAAATTGGATTTGATACCCTCAAGGTGCTGGAAAAGAACCAAGTCCGCTGCGCCTGCGCAAAGGGGCTTCAGTGCTGCGGCATGCCCTCTTGGGAGCAAGGCAACCTCGAGCAGGTCCGGAAGCAGGCCAAGCACAACCTAGACATCCTCATGCCCTACGTTGAGTCGGGCGCCAAGGTATTGGCGATCAATCCGACCTGCTCCATGATGATGTCCCGGGAGTATCCGGAGCTCTTGGCGGGCGCTGATCGAGAGCGGGCAAAGAAGCTGGCGGACGCCATTCAGAACCCCACCGACTTCCTTTGGAACATCCGGAAGGAAGAGCGCTTCAACAAGGACTTTAAGAGCACCCCCGGAGAGAAGGTTTCTTACCATGCCCCGTGTCACCTCCGTGCCCAGAGTGTCGGCTTCAAGGGACGCGATCTGCTCCGCCAGATTCCTGGCGTGAAGGCCAGCACCACCATGGAGTGCTGCGGACACGATGGCACCTACGCCATGAAGGTCGAGTCGTTTGAAGACTCCGGACGCATTGGTCAGAAAGCTTTTGACGGCATGAAAGAAGGCAATGCCGAAGTATGGGCCACCGACTGTCCGTTGGCGGCCATCCAGTTCAAGCAGTTCGCTGGAGTCCGTCCGTTGCACCCGATGTCCATTCTGGCACGGGCGTACCGAGAAGATGGATTCCCTCAAAAAGTCGTTCCCCCGAAAGAGGAGTCGTAGGATGCAAAAGGTACAACGCAGTGAGATTCTGGATTACGAAACCTATGAGGAGCAGCGCGACGCCATCCGCGTCAACATGCTGAAGACCAAGGAAGCCCGTCGCGTCCATGTGGGAGACCACCTGACCTTCCTGTTTGAGAACACGGACACGGTTCGGTACCAGATTCAGGAGATGGTCCGGACAGAACGGCTGGTCAAGGAATCCGCCATTCAGCACGAAGTGGACACGTACAATGAGCTGATCGGAGAGGCCGGCGAGTTGGGCTGCGTCCTCTTGATTGAGTACGCCACCCCGGAGGAGCGCGACGTTCAGCTGCGCAAGCTGCTGGGGCTTCCGGAGAAGCTCTACCTATCGCTGGAAAATGGGAAACGGGCCTACGCGCAGTTTGATGCCCGGCAGGTGGGAGAAGAGCGCCTTTCCTCGGTGCAGTACCTCAAGTTTGACACCCAAGGCTCGGCGCCGGTTTCTCTTGGGTGTGAGCACCCGGAAATGCGGCTGGAGTTTGACCTGCTTCCAGAGCAAAAAGCAGCACTGAAAGCCGACCTCGCATAACCTCCTTCAGAAGCCGCTGCGGACTTCTTCCAAGGCGGCGTCAATGCTTTCCCGCAAAAGATTGCGGTTCGGAAAGCCCCCGGGGAGCAGGTATTCTGTGGAATCCAGAGCCTGCTCCACCTCCTTCTTCTTACGCCGGACCTTCATGCTCTCGCCCTCTCGCTTGAGGGAGCGGACCCGGAACCCGTAACGGATCTCCAGCCGTTCTTGCAGGATGCGGAACTGCAGGAGCAGCTCGTCCAGCTGCGGATACTCCCGAGAGTCCGGAGGCACCAGCTTCACCTCAGTCCAACCCTCCACGCTCTTCTGGTACTTTTCCAGAAACTTGAACTGCGTCGTGAAGGTCTGCAGGAAGCTCTGCAAAATGGGATGCAGCGTCACCTGCAGGTCAATGCGTCCGCCGGTTTCCAAGGCCTCGTCGTTTCCGAAAACCAGGTGCAGGGCTCCGGATTTGTCCGTAATCGGACTTTCTGACGGCAAGTGCAGCTCCCACTCCCCGATGTGAGCCTCCTGCGCGTTCAGGGCCGGCACCTCCATTTCAACCCGCTCAAACACCTGCCAGTTGGCGTCTCCAGCCTTGAGGTCCTTCTTGAGGGCATGCGCTAGGATGACGTGCGCCACCTGTGGCGGAGTCGATTCGCCACCGTTGTTGGCAATTCGGAGCGTCCCCCGGATGAAGTCTCCCTGGGTCCATTCTTCTGTTTCAGTGACAAGTTGATACTCCAAGGGTCTCTGGAACGATACGCTGCGCATGAAGGCTTTATTGGCTGGGAATGAAAGAATGACAGACGAAATTCAGAACGCGGACAGCTGCGAAATGATCTGCTGATGAAGGTCCTCAATGGACGCTTCTGCGTCAAGGGGCACTAGGCGATGAGGCTGCGACTGCGCCAGGGCCTGGTAACCGCGTCGCACCCGTTCAAAAAAGGCTAGGGATTCCTGATCAAGGCGATCCGGGGTGCGTCCTCGCTGTTGCAGGCGCTGAAGGCTTTGCTGGGGAGACAGGTCCAACCAGAAGGTCCGGTCGGGAACATGAGGGGCAATGTGGTGCGCCACCACGGAGTCAAGTGCTGAAAGGTCCAGCCCTCGTCCGTATCCCTGATAGGCGACCGTTGAGTCGTGGAAGCGGTCACACAGCACCCAGGTCCCTGCCTGCAACGCCGGCAGAATCTTTTCTTGCAGGTGCTGTACCCGATCGGACAAATAAAGCAGGAGTTCGCTCACCTCACAGAGCGCCTGGTGGTCTGGGTGCAGGAGCACCTCTCGGATCTGCTGACCAATGAAGGTGCCTCCGGGCTCCTTGGTGACCAGCACCGGGCGTCCCTGAGCTTCCAACCACTGCTGGGTCCGCTCAAGCTGGGTCGATTTTCCGGAGCCGTCAATTCCTTCAAAGGTCAGGAACCGGCCGGCACGAGGGTGCGGAGGATGGTTTGGAGGCCAAGGTGAGGTCACGACGTCTTTTTGTCGTACACCGCGTACACCTTGTTCTTGATTTCCTGATGCGCCTTTTGGGCATCACGGATGATGTTGTTGCAGGCTTCCTTGAACTCGTGCACCTCATCCGGATCCGGATTGTTCTCCTTGAACTCCTTGAACCGCGTGTAGATCTGATCCACGTCCTGCTTGAGGTTCTTCTTGAGGACAATGGCGATGGGAAGCTTGCTCTTCAGCTCTTCCTTGGTGCTGGCGCTCAGAAGCTGGTCCTTCGCCACGTGAAAGGACTCTGTCTTCTTCGACATGGACTCGAAGTGCTCCTTAGCCCCCTCTGGAACCGGAGCCTGAGGAATGGAGGAAAATTTTCCTGTCGTTTCTGACATAATGATTCTGTGATGAAGGATCCCTGGAGAAAGGCCGGAAGGGCGGTACAGTGCTCAGGCTTGAGTCTCTCAGAACGCCTGAAGTCCTCCGGAGTTCACTGCTTGAGAAGTCCAATCAGTTACTGTAAATTGACAGACAAACACAAGATTTTCTCGCGTGCTTACCTCTGCACACTTTAAGCCAAGCCCCCATGTTAAAGTTAAAACGCACCAAACCCGAAAAAATACTCCTTGCTGACGACGTTTACGTCCTCTGGCGCGACGGGCACGAGAGCCATTACGCCTTTCTGGACCTCCGGGACGCCTGCCCGTGCGCGGAGTGTGTGGACGAAATCACCGGGCAGAAGCGACTTGAGCGCTCCAGCATTCCCCCAGACATTCACCCCCTTGGGAGCGAGTATGTGGGAAATTATGCGTTGCGCATCCACTGGAGCGATGGGCACAGCACCGGGCTCTACAACTTCAAAACGCTCCGTGGCATGGATGAAACCGCGGACGACACTTCTGAGAAAGGTTCTGCATGAAGCACCTGGAAGGCGACCTGGTCGCCACTGACCTGCGCGTGGCCATCGTGGTGGCTCGCTTCAACGAGTTCATCTGCGAACGGCTGCTGGAAGGCGCCCTGGATGCCTTCACCCGTCATGGTGGCTCCCGGGACAACGTAACCGTGGCGCATGTACCGGGTGCTTTTGAGCTGCCCCTTGCGGCCAAAAAACTCGCGGCTTCCGGAAATTATGACACCGTGATCTGCCTAGGAGCGGTGATCCGGGGAGCCACCTCGCACTACGACTACGTCTGCGGCAGCGCGGCCTCCGGGATCGCTTCAGCAAGTCTGGAAACCGAGGTTCCCGTTATCTTCGGCGTGCTCACCACCGACACCATTGAACAGGCCATTGAACGCGCTGGAACCAAGGCCGGAAACCAGGGCCGCAACGCCGTGGTCACAGGCATTGAAATGGCCCGCCTCCTCAAGCAGATTGAGCGCCATACTGAGCCTTGACCGCCTCACGGTCAATCTCGCCCGCCTCCTGTCCCGGTAACTCCGGGACAAACTCGATCAGGCGTGGACGCTTGAAGCCTGCAATCTGGCTCCCGACAAATGCTCGGAGCGCTTCAGCCTCCACCGTCGCCCCCGGCTTCCGGACACAAAGCGCCTTCACCGACTCTCCCCAAGTCGCATCCGGCACCCCAATCACACACGCGGCAGCCACATCTGGATGACGCAGCAGAACGGCTTCCACCTCTCCCGGATACACATTTTCACCTCCGGTCTTGATGAGCTCCTTCTCAGCCTTGCGCTTGACATAGTGCAGGTAGCCGTCGGCATCCAAACGACCGATGTCTCCCGTGTGGTGCCAGTCATTCCGGAAAACGTGAGCGGTCGCCTCAGGGTGTCCCCAGTACTCCAGCATGATGTTTTCCCCACGGACAACAATCTCTCCCGCCTCTCCAGCCGGAAGCCGTTCATCGGCTTCGTTGACCACAGCAACCGAGTTGATCCAGCTGGCCCGCCCAGATGAGCCCGGACGCTCAGTGGCTGGAGCAACCGTGACAAAGGCACTGGTTTCAGCCTGGCCAAACCCGGTCCAGAACGTCGCCTGAGTTTCCTGATGCAAACGCTGGATGCCGTCCGGGCCTTCCAGTCCATAGACGAGCTTCAGGCTCGGAAGCACAGAGCCCGACTCTTGGGCAGCCTCCAAAATGCGCCCCAGGATGGGTGGAAAGGAGCCGAAGTAGGTCAGCTGGTGCTGGTCAATGGCCTGAACCGAGACCTGCGGGTCAAACTGAGGCAGCAAAACGGTCTTGCCACCACAGAGAAACGACGCCCACAGCGACGTCAACCCCATCACATGAAACAGCGGCATCACTCCCAAGTGACCGGACAGGGCGTCGGCACCAAAGTGAAGCAGGTGAACCTGGCAGGCGGCTTGGAGGTTCTGCTGACTCAGCAACGCCCCTTTGGGGACGCCTCCCACCGCTGCAGTGGGGATGATGACGCACCCTTGCGTCGGATCCGTAGCTGGATCCGCAAGCGGCGCATGGGCAAGCAGTTCCTTCCAAGAGGCTCCGGAGCCGTCAACCCGCACCTGCTGCGGAACCGTTTTTTGCAGCACCTGCGTGGTCTCCAAAAAGCGCTCCTGAGAAAGAAGCAGGCGGGGAGTGGTGATCTCCAGCACCTGAGCCATCTCCTCTGCGGCCGTACGGGTGTTGAGGCCCACCGCAATCAGCCCTGCGGCCATACACGCGCCGTACGCGACCGCCGTCTCCAATCCGTTGTCCAGCAGCACTGCAACGCGATCTCCGGGCGCCAATCCCTGTGCTCGGAGCCCTGCGGCTGCCCGGAGCACTTGATCCGCGTAGTCGGCAAACGTCAGAGCATCGGTTCCGCAGACAAAGGCGGTTTGGTCCCCTTTGCTTTGAGCCTGTTCTTGAATCCGGTCAACTAGGGAGTGGGTTCGCAGCGACATGGAGGTTCCTTGTAAAAGAAGGTCAGGCAAGGCCGGCAGCCTTGTTAGTTGGCCGGAGGAGGCTCTGCCGGTGGTGCCGGAGGAAGGTCCCCCTTTTGAGGAGGAGCCTCTTCGGCAGGCGGAGGAGGTCCTGGGTTCAGCTCAATTTCCACGGTGCCATTCCGGACCTTGCACAGGGCTTCCCCCGTGCCTGAGGACGATGTGAACCCGCGGTAGACGTTCAGGCCCTCGGGAGTTTCAATCACAGCAGTGGTCAGGACACTGAACTTCAGGCTTTCTCCAACAGCCTCCTCAATCGCCGGGTCACAGCTCCGGAACGGTTCACTCTTGGCGTCGGGATTGTTCGTGCCCAGCAGGTGCGAGCGGCCGGAGTTCTGCAGCCCCAGCCACACTAAAACGAGCCCTGCAACAGCGGCAGCCGCGATGAGGATCTTGCGTTGTCCATCCATAGGGCCGTCTCGTCAGCAAGCGTCTTCAGAAAGGGTCGAAAAAGCATTGTGAGGCATTGTCCTGAGCCCGTCCTCAATGCGCAAGGCTGGAAGCACCTGCAGCCGGGTGTGCCACCGTAAGGAGCAGCTGTCCGGAGGTCAACCGGACGGACACTTCAGGGGCCGTGGTCTGATTGGAAACGCCGGTCGGAGGACGTCCGGGAAGCAGGCTCGCGTTGCTTAGGGCATACGCCAACCCCTGCGTGTGGATGCCCGCTGCTCCTCCGAAGATCGGGAGCAGGGAAACCGTGGTGCCAACCGGGAGGGTTTCTTCCCAGAACTCGTGGAGGAACTCGCAGCGCTCCCGTTCCGTCCAGAGCAGCACCCGAGCGCGTTTCGAGTACTTGAGCATCACCTCCAGGTTCGCCAGAAACTGATCGGCCCGTTGACCTTCGGCGCCCAGCAGGTGGATCTGCTCCATGCCCTGCTGACAGCAGTAGGCGATTGCCTTGTCAGCATCGTTGGTATCCTGATCCTGAAGGTGGATGAGCTGTTCGGGCTGAAGGCGCTCTCGGGGGGCCGGGTGCAGAGAATCTAGGTCGCCGACCACGACATCCGGAAGCAGCCCCTGCTGAAACAAGGCATTGGCGCCTCCATCGGCGGCCACCCGGAGGGCGACACGGTTCCAGTGGGCGTGCAGGAGTTGAGAAGAGGGAGGGGTGCCGTTACAGACGATTAGGGCTTCCGTCATCAGGCAAATGGGCTGGAGGAGCTTCGTGAGAAGCGATCAGGGGAAAACGAGGTAGATGTGGTCTTTTTTTCCCACCAGCCCGAGCTCCTGCCGAGCGACCTGTTCCAGGTAGGCTGGGCTTTCACGCAGCGCCACAATTTCCTGCCGGAGCTGAGCTTTTTGGTGCCGGAGTTCTGAGATTTCCTCCTCCAGCTGGACCTTGCGGTCCGTCATCTGTCCGCGGCTCCAGAGTCCGTAGTCTCCAACCACCGAGATGATCCCCACGATCAAACCGAAGGACAGCAGCAGCCCAATGGAAAACAACTGTCGCCATTCCTCTGATTCCTGAGTCTTGCGGAAGGTATCCGGCTCCTGCTCCTTGGGCGGTGCAAAGAGGCCCCGGATGTACAGCACCCGGTCGTCCTTGCGCACCACCGTCGTGGGGCTCGCGGGGCGGCTCCGGTGGCTCTGCTGTCCCTGCAGAAGGCGGTTGCGGTGGAGGTTCATGCGCTGCGGTCCTGCTCTTTCAGAAACTGACAATCTCCCTGAACGAGGGCGCCTTCACGGATGATCATGCGTCCGGGTTTGACCTGAATGTGCCCCATCACGTTTCCGGTGGCCGCGACTTCCAGCTGCTCATGAATGAACATGTTGCCCTCCATCTTGCCGGCGATGGTCACGGTGTCACCATCCAAGTCCCCGCGGATGCGCCCGGACTGTCCCACCAGAATCTCGCCACGGCCGGTGATGGTGCCGTGAATTTCGCCGTTGATGACGATCTGCTCCCCGCAGTCGATGTTTCCTTCAAGAAACAGGTCTTCCGCCAGCAAACCCAGTGATTTGTTGTTCATGTCTTAACGGACGTAGAGGCGACTGCCGGGGTTGAAGCGAGAAATGGCCAGCAGCGGGTCTGCGTTCCGGTTGTTGATGAGCACTTCGTAGTGCAGGTGCGGACCAGTGCTGCGTCCGGTGCTGCCAACGAGCCCCAATAGATCCCCACGTTTGACGCGCTGCCCCTTCTTGACAAGGATCCGAGAGAGGTGGCCATATCGGGTCCGGTAACGAACCGTTTGGCGTTTTCCCGGCATGAAGCCCCGGCCATGGTCAAGCTCCACCAGCAACCCGTAACCAAAGTGGCTTTTGGCGATGCGCACCAATCCGTCCGCTGGAGCATAAACCTTGGTGCCTGTGCGGGCCGTGAAGTCGAGGCCAGAGTGAAAGGCGCGCTTCTTGGTGAATGGGTCCACCCGTAGTCCGTAACGGTCGGAAAGCAACCGGCTCCGGACTGGAATCGAAGTTGGGGTCTGCCGCCAGTAGGTTTCGTTCTGAGCGACCATCTGGCTCAGGTCCTCAAATTCTCGGACAAAATTTTCGTACTCGAAGGAGTTGGCATAAAGGAAGTCCCGGAGGCGTCCCTGCTGCACAAAGTCATCCGGATTTTCCAACGACATGCGGTCTTCCAAGGTAGGACCACCGCGGTTGCCTTCGCTTCCCTTAGCCCGCTGCAAGCCGGCCGCTTCGCCGGTGAGGTTGATGCCGGTGGTGTTGGTGATGCGCTCCGCAAGGCGCTCAACGGTGGCACTCCGGGCCTGCAGGTAGGTCATGTGCTCAGCCAGGTCCTGCTCGGCCTTGGCCAGCTGCGCCTTGAGCTGCTCAATGCGTCCGGCCTGCTCTTCATAAGTTTCCCGGCTGGCTAGGGCATCCCGGAACCGGGTGCTCAGCATGTCGAGGTTCTGCTGAATCTGTGTGAGCCAGAGGACGTGCTGACGTGAATCTTCCGGATCATAGGGGTTGGGAGGACAACTGGCCTGCAGGCGCTCACACATCAGGTCGTGGAGTTCCTGAAGCTGATCCGTCGCCGCTTTCGTGAGGGCCAAGTGCTTCTTGTAGGCGGTTTCGCTGTTGTAGGCGGTTTGCTTCAGCTCCTCAACATAATCCTCAAGAAACTGAATGCGGGACTCCCGTCCGTCGTACAGATCGAGCTTCCGTTGCAGCTCCGCCTGGGCAGATTCTTGTTCGAGTATGATGGTTTGTTGCTTCTTAAGAAGCTGATCCTGCTGATAAAAAAGGAAGCCAAGGCGTCCTCCACCAGCTAAGAGCAAAAGCCCGAGGACAGCGATGATCTTGGAGCTGATGAACCACTGGTTCACCCCACGCCCGGACTTTCTAAGTAAAACGATGGAGAAACTTTTCATGCAGAGATAATGCGCGTTTTAAGGTAGGTCTTCAAAGCAGTTGAATTTATCATACCCTTAATCGAAGAGCAAACAGGGAATTTCCCTGCAACGAGTAAGCCGTCTACTTGCGAATCGGTTGAAGTTTGCTAGTTTGAAGGCTCCGCGAAGCCCGATGATCCTGCGACCACCCGAGATGCGAAACCCCTTGTCCTCCCCGTGCCCGGAGCCTGAACGACTGAAGCCTCTTCTGACTGAACTGGCTGAACTCCTCCCTGAGGCTCAAGCAACGGTGCCGCAGTGGTGCCAGCAGCTTGACCGCTCCCTCCAGCGCCAACAGGAAGCCTACCTGCGGGTGGCCGTGATTGGAACCGTCAAATCCGGGAAATCGACCCTAGTCAATGCCTTGGTGGGTCAAGACCTGGTGAAACGCGGGGCCGGAATCCTCACCTCTGCAGTCACGCGAGTCCGGACAGGAAAGGCGTTTCAGGCGGAAATCCAGCTGCGTCCTCTTCCGGAACTGACGGCGGAAGCGGCCCGAGCTTCGGCTCGACTGGCCCGCGCCCTAGAAGTTCCTTGGAATCCTCCGGACTCGCTGGAGGCCCTTCTGGGGGCACTTCCGGATTGGCTGGACCGGCTTCCTCAGGAAGTCCCTGCGTTGGAAGAAGACCGCCGGCTGCTTCAGTGCCTGCAGAAGGGGTGGCCAGAAATGCAGCCCTGGCTTCAGGAAGACCCCAAGCCGCTCCTCTGGTCAGGTGACGCGGCCCAGCAGCACCAGGACTGGGTCAGCCGAGACGAAACCGCGGCATTCCTTGCCGGAGTGCTGCTGCGGGTTCCGGGGCTTCCCCTTGGGCTGGAGTTGGCTGACTGTCAGGGCAGCGATTCTCCCAACCCGCTCCACCTGCTGCGGGTACAGGAATACCTGGCGGGCACCACCGCAGTGCTTTATGTGCTCAGCTCCCGAACAGGCCTACGCGAGGCCGATCTTCGGTTGCTCGGGGTGTTGCGCGAGTTGGGGCTGCTTGAGCACACGGTTTTTGTCCTCAACCTTGATCTGGGAGAACACGACTCTCTGCAAGATGCCGAACGGGTGCGGCAGTCTGTGCAGCAGGAACTCCGGGCGTGGAAGACAACGCAGCCGGTGCTCGCTGTCTCTGCGCTCTATCAGTTGCTGCAGGAATTGCCGCAGGGTCCCACGGAAGCCTTGAGGCTGCAGCTCTGGGAACAGACACCGGAGCTGATTGAGCGGCACCGGCAGGGCTGGACCGACCTGACCCAAACGCTGGAAAACTGGCAGGCCCACCGACAGGCAGCGCTACGGCGCACCGAGCAGCAGCACCTCCGGACCCTGACCCAGCGGGTGCTTGTGTGGGTGCAGCAGGCCCAGGATTCACTGGAAGCACGTCAGGCCCAGATGCCCCTAGGCCGCCTGACGGAGTCCGGTCTGGAACAACTCCTCCACACCCTGGAAGCCATGCTGGAACAGAAGCTCTCCGCCCAGCGAGACGCCCTCAAGGAGCAGGTCCGGACCTTTCTTCACGAAGGACGCCAGAGCCCACTTCAGCAGCTGCAGCGCTTTCAGGAACAGTACCAACTGCCAGCTTCCTGGGGCTCGCAGATTCGGCTCCGAGAGGTGGCGCTGGAGCTTCCGGGCGCGTTGGGGCTGGAGGCGTATCAGGACCTGCGGCAACGGCAGCTGCGCTTTCTGGCAGAAGAGATCAATCCGGGACTGCTGGCACGGCTGCGTCAGTTAGCCGGATCCTTTGAAGAAGGATTGACGCAGATGCGTCAAGCGTTTGCCACCCTGCTGTCGGCAGAAGTTCCGTTTGCAGAAGTGGAATGGGAGCGTGCTCTACAGGTGCCCTCGTTTCCGGATCAGCCGCCTCCGACGTTTTCCTCCACCCTCGAGTTCAGCCGCGCAGCACGCTTCAAAAGCCTCCTCAACTTGGGACGCGAAGCCTTCAAGTCTCCAGAAGCACGGATGCAGGCGCTCCGTGAACGACTGGAGCAGCAGCTCAAGGAGGATGCGGCAGAGGCCCTCAGCTTTGACCTGTTCAATTACCAAGAGAACCTGCTGCACCGCTACCTGCTCGCCGGATTGGCTCAGATGGGGCAGGAGTTTCGGGAAAATGCCGCGCAGCTGGGACGTTCGTTGCTGGAAGAGCAGCGCAGTCTGGAAGCCCTGCACCACCGGAGTCGGGCGTCACAGGAAGACCTTCGTCAGCGCTTGGCCGACTGGGCGGAGCGCCTCCGAGCCGCCGTCTAGCGTTTAACGCTGAGCGAGCGCGTCTAGCAGCAACGTGTGGATTCCGCCAAAACCGCCGTTGCTCATCACAATCAAAACGTCTCCCGGACGAGCCTGTTCCGTCAGGTGCGTCACAATTTCCGGCACTCCAGGAAAGGCTTCTGCCGTTTTTCCCTGATGCTGAAGGCTCTGCACCACCGCTTCGATGTCGAGCCGCTTCTCCGCCGGAATTCGTTCCTGACGGTGAGGAACCGTCAAAATAACCGCGTCCGCAGCCCCAAAGGCGTGCTCCAGCTCAGGCTGGTGAACCTTGAGAACGCTAGTGTTGGAGCGGGGCTCAAAGATGGCGATGCATCGCTGGTCCGGATGCTTCAAGCGCACAGCGGCAAGGGTTTCCCGGATGGCGGTGGGGTGGTGCGCAAAGTCATCATAAACGGTCACGCCGTCTGCAACGCCCCGGAGCTCCAAACGGCGCTTGATGCCCTCAAACGCCTGGAAGGCGGCCTGAATCTGAGCATCGGAAAGGCCGTTGTGGCGTGCTAGGACAATCACCCCCAGTGCATTTCGGACATTGTGTTCCCCCAGAAGCGGCAAAAAGAACTCCGCAGACGTGCCGTTTTGGGTCACGACAAACCGAGTCCCTGTTTCCTCTCCCTCACTCGAAAGCGTCAGCTCCTGCGCCCGGACGTCACAGGCCTCTCCGGTTCCAAAGGTCACCACAGGCGAAAACGCGTGTGTGACCACCTCCTGAACGTTCGGGTCGTCGCCATTGGCTACAATCAGTCCGGTCTCTGGAACCAGCCGCAGGAGCAGCCGGAACGACCGCAGGATCTCTTCCAGTGACCCGAAGATGTCGGCATGGTCAAACTCCAGGTTGTTGAGGATGAGCTGGTCGGGGAGGTAGTGGAAGAACTTGGAGCGCTTGTCGAAGAAGGCGGTGTCGTACTCGTCTCCTTCCGTCACAAAGAAGCCTCCTTGCCCTTCCCGGCAGCTGGTTTTGAGGTTCCGGGCAATGCCTCCAATGAGGAATCCGGGATCACAACCGGCGTGCAGCAGGGTCCAGGCGAGTAGAGACGTTGTCGTGGTCTTGCCGTGGGTGCCGGTGACCACCAGGGAGGTGGCGCCCCGGATGAAGTGTTCCTTGAGCAGCTCGGCCATGGAAACGTAACGGAGCTTCTGGGCCAGTGCTGCTTCGACCTCCGGGTTGCCCCGAGAGAGGGCGTTGCCAATGACCACGAGGTCCGGGCGGTCCTGCAGGTTCTCGGCAGCATATCCGCTGGCGACCGGAATGCCTTCTGACGCCAGCAGGTCGCTCATGGGAGGGTACACGTTTTGGTCGGAACCGGTGATGCGGTGCCCGCGGTGATGCAGCAGGACGGCCAGAGAAGCCATGGCGGTTCCGCAGATGCCGGAAAAGTGAATGTGGCTGAGGGGGTGAGTCATGTGAAAAAACAGAGGGGGAATACAGGAAAATTCAGTGGGTGCCGGTGCTCCCGAAACCGCCGGTGCCCCGGACAGAATCGTCCAGCTCCTCAACGACCTCTAGGGTGCAGGGCTCCAAGCGTCGGATCAGCAACTGCGCAATGCGTTGCCCCAGCAGCTCCTGAGCCTCTGCCGCACCGTCTCCAGCGCCCAGGTAGCGGAGCGGCACCAGGATGCGCCCGCGATAGTCCGGGTCAATGATGCCCACGCTGTTGGCCAGCATGAAGTTGGTCTTCATCACACTGGAGCGGGGCACAACTTCCGTATAGAAGCCGGGTTCCGGTTGCACCGAAATACCGGTATCGAAGAGGAACACGGTCTCGGTCTTGGGTTCCACTCGGTAGGCTGTCAGGTCGAGGCCTGCGTCAGAAGCGTGTCCGCGCGTGGGAACGGTGACTTCTGGGTAGTGGCATTTGAGCTTGAGGCGCATTACAGAATCCAGGTCGTGGTCAGGCCAATGACGGATTTTTGGTACTCCACATTGGAAAGATTGGAATCATTTTGCTGCAGCTTGGCACTGAGCTCAAACAGCAGCGTCGGCCAGGCCTTCCACTGCACGGCGGTGGTCAGAGTGTGCTCCAAACTCTGTTCCGGAGTTTCCTCGGCTTCGTGGTAGTTACTCTGGGTGGCCGCATAGCTCAGTTTCGGAGTCCAGGCCCCAAGAGTCCAGGTGGTTTTTACCGAGGTCCCGTATTCGGTCAGGTCGTTGGTCGCTTCCGCGTAGTCCTTGAGGGCGCCAGAGAGCGTCCCGGTGAGCCGGAAGCCGTCCCGGATCCAGGCATAGTCCCAAGTGAGGGTATCTTCTCGCCCCTGCTTTCCGGAATCGCTGGCGCCTTCGAGCACCTGACGTTCCCAGGTCAAGCCACCGCCCCAACCGGACGTAGGCTGAGTCTGCCAGCTGATGCTGCCAATGAGGGTCCGTTCAGAGACCTGACTGTCTGCCCGAGTTTCCTGCCAGCTGAAGGTGGTGTTCCAGCGTCCGGACTCAGCCTGCCCATACTGCCACTCACCTCCCAAACGCAGCAGTCGAGATTCTTGACCAACGAGGTCCCGGTTGTCAAAGCGGTTTTCGGTAAAAAGTCCTTGGGCACTTACCTGAGAACGGTGGGAAAAACGGTGCGTCCAGCGTGGGACAAAAGTGAGGCGCCACTGCTCCCCAACGGTGGCCTCTTCTGAGTCAGGGACACTTTCGGCGTTGCTGTCCACAGACCGTTCCAGCAGAGTGATCCAGTTCCAGGTTTGGCGGGGGCCTTCGAGACGCTTCACGTCTGCGGTCTCCCGGAAGATGCTCCACTCCTTTTGCTGCGTCTGTTGGGCGCTGACGGCTTCAAAACGAAAGTCATTCTCTCCCGGCTCCAGCGTCACTGGAATCGTCACCTCCAGCTCATCCACCGTGCCAGCCCCTTCAAACTGAAGCGCTCGTCCGTTGAAGCGCAGCTGCTGGATTGGAGAAAAGCCACTGACCCGGATGGTCAGATCCAGCTGCTCCTGCTGAGTTTCTTCCGGAGAGAAAGCAATGATCAGTAGGCTTCCCATGCCGACGGGAGTGTCCTGAGCCCAAGCCACTCGCCAGTGCCCCAGCCCCCCCAACAGCAACAGCAGCCAAATCCAGTGCGGAAGAAAAACCGTGCGCATGAGTCAGGGTTGGAAGGAAAAGTAACGACAGCCCGCATCGGAGCCATTATCGGCAACCAAGGTAACCGGCCAAGCTTGGGACTCGCTCAGGGTCCGGCCAAAGATGCTTTTCGCCTGGGTGTTGATGTGGACCGTGTAGTTTCCGGGGCTCAGGGTGTTCATGGTGTAGATAAAGGCACTCTGATTGTCCGGAGGGATAAAAGGCAACAGCGCCTTAACTTCTTGAGGAAGCGGCACGGAGATGAATTCGGGATTGAAGGAAAGGCAAGAGTCGCTCTGCAGCAGCTGCACCGCGTCCTGTGTGCAATCTGAACTGGGACGAATCGTCGTGTTGTCCATGGACTCAGAAAAAATGATGGGGAATTGAAAATCGGACGCCGGAGTCGTGTTGTCCGACGCAATCAGGTCCAAGCCAAGCTCGGAACAGCCCTCAAGGTAAAACGCTGCCTGCAGGGAAACGTTGTCTGTCAGATTGTCCGTAATGGGTGTCGAGGTATTGTCGTTTATGTCCTCTGTCGTGGAGGCAGGGACCTGCGTCAGGAGCAGGGTGAGCTCCTTGGTGCTGGCTCCCACCTGGAAGATGCTGGAGGTGTACACCGCAACAGGGCTATTACTTAGGGCCTCTTCCAGGGTCTGGACAGGCTCCGCAAAGCCTCCGACGACCAAACGCAGCGAGGTGTTGATGGGCACCGACAGGGTTACCGTATTGTCCGCGGCAACAGGTCCAGACGCTTGGACGGGCGAATTGGGACCAATACTGGAAAGCTCGGTTTGCTCGGTAATGGCTATCGCGAAAGCGGCCTGAACGTCATCAGCAAACAGGGACTTCTGGTTGGTCCGGACTGCCCCTACAGGAGTCAGTTGCGCGGGGGACGTCAGTTGTGCTGTGACCGCAACGGTCTTCAGGTCTCCGGAATCCTCAGGCCCTCCGCATCCGGTAAGGCCGAGTACCAAGAAGCTTCCCAGCAGGAGCATCCGTGACACGAGGTTCATTGGACCTCCAGTTTGAAACGCACCCCACCGCCTGAGCTCGGTGCAGGAATCCGATCAACGGCGTCCTTGACACCATCGAGGAGGCGATCGTCCAGGGGGGGCGGTCCCGGTGGAGGTTCAGCAGCGCCCTCTTGAGGACGCTCGGAAGGCGGCGGCGTTCCCAGCGGCGGCGGCGGTCCAAACGGAACCGTGGCCTGAAAGACCTCCGGTGATTCCGATCGGAGGATTTCCCCCTGAGCTTCGGGAGCAACAGGGACCGGAGGCGTTGCGCCATACCCCACCTGAACCGTGGACGCGGTTCCAGGACTCACGTCAACAACCACTTCCGGAGCTTCGATGCTCGCCAGCCCCACCAGTCCATCCAAAGTGAGGACGCTGGTTTGCGTTCCAGAGACGCCCATCACAAACTCGGTTCCCCGAACGCCAACCACCGCGTGAACGGTGCGGACCCGGAAGTTGCGCTGCCCTTCAATGCGTCCGAGTCGAGAAACCTTGAAGCCCGCTTTGCCCGTCAGCAGCTTGACGGTCGTGGTCGCTGGGGCAATGTCCGACAGTTCCAGGTAGGAGTTGGAACGCAGTTCCACTTCATCTTCCTTATCGTTGAGTTCCACCCGGACCACGGTCTCAGGACCCGTCTGCAGGGTGTCACTCCGGAAGAGGTTTTTGACGGTTCCAGGCTCTTTTAGAATTTCCGAATGACTGGTTCGTTTGAGCCGCACGCTGCCCTGAACCAACTCCAGCGTTCCAATCTCTTGGGCAGAGACCAGGCTGCAGAGGAAGAGCAGAAGCACTAGCCCGAGGCCAACGCCTCTGAGGAAAGGAGTGCTCACGATTCAGGTAGAGAGGGATTCAGAGAGGTTCCAGTGCTGACGAGCCGTACTGAGGGCGCGTTCCGCGTAAAAGGCCTTACGCAGGCGTTTGGGGACCTTGCGCTCCGGGGGATCAAGCAGGCCAAAGTTGGCGTTCATGGGCTGGAAGGTTTCGGGCGCCGCTTCTGTGATGTAGCGGATGAGGGCACCGCTCATGGTCGTGGGGGGCGGAGGCAACTCCTCTTGTTCCGTCAGACGGGCGATGATCTGCCGCGCCGCCAACGCCCCAGTGGTCGTCGATTCCATGTAACCTTCGACGCCCGTAATTTGTCCGGCGAAAAAAAGACGAGGCTCTTTTTTCAGATGCAGACGCGGGGTGAGCAGCTCTGGGCTGCAGATGAAGGTGTTCCGGTGGATGGAGCCTAGGCGGACAAATTCGGCCTGCTCCAGTCCCGGAATCAGGCGGAAGACTTTCTCCTGAGCAGTCCAGGTCATTTTGGTCTGAAACCCAACTAGGTTGTAGAGGGAGCCCACCGCATTTTCTTGCCGAAGCTGCACCACGGCGTGGAAGGATTTGCCGGTTTCAGGATGTTCCAATCCCACCGGCTTCATGGGGCCAAAGCGAAGCGTCTCGACTCCCCGTTCCACCATGACCTCAATGGGGAGGCACCCCTCAAAGGGACGGGTGTCCTCAAACTGATGCATGGGAACCTTGTCGGCTTCCTGAACAGCGGTGATGAAGCGGTGGTACTGCTCCTGATCCATGGGGCAGTTCAGGTAGTCTGCGTCCCCTTTTCCATAGCGGGAGGCCCGGAAAGCGATGGTCGTGTCCACCGAATCGGCCAAAACGACGGGGGCAATGGCGTCGTAAAAGGAGAGGGTCTCGGTGCCAAGAAGCGAGGCAAGAGACTGTGCCAGTGCGTCCGAAGTCAAAGGACCCGTGGCCAGCAAGACACAGGCGTAAGCATCCAGCAACACAGAGAGATCCTGGACTTCTTCGCGACGGAGGGTGACCTTCGGGTGCGCCTCCAGTTGCTCGGTGACGTACTGGGAGAAGGGCTCCCGGTCAATTGCAAGGGCCTGCCCTGCAGGGACAGAAAAACGCTCGCCCGCCTCAAGGATGAGGGAGTCGTGCAATGCCAGTTCTGCCTTCAGGAGGCCGTGGGCGTTTTCCACCGAACGGCTCTTGAAGGAGTTGCTGCAGACGAGCTCCGCGCATCCGGAGGTCTTGTGGGCCGGTGTCATGCGGTGAGGACGCATTTCATACAGGTCCACCTGGAGACCGGCTTGGGCCATCTGCCAGGTGGCTTCGGAGCCAGCGAGTCCGGCTCCAACGACAGCAATGGGTGAGGATGTGGGTAAAGGCATCGGGCTTGCAGTTCTTCGATAATTGCTCTTAAATGGCTCGAAATTTTAGGCAATGCACGCCCGAGCCGCAAGGCGGATTTTTTCCAAGAACGTTAACGTACCGAAACGGGTGAACGCATTGAAGTGGAGGTGGATTGTTGGTGGAGTGGCAACCCTGGCTTTGGTCAACGGTGCGCTTCTGACTGCACAGGAGACCGTGTACCAGGCGAATCCGCGACCTCAGGACAACGGTTCCCAGTTTTCCCGTCAGGTCCGGGACTTAGCGGTGTACCAGTCGATCATCAACAAGCCGAAGCCGCCTCAAGCGAAGTATGTACCCCCTCAGTCTCCCAAGCTGCCGAGCCATTCCATCTACCCGGAAGACAACCGCCCGCAGCCGCAGATACTGCCCTCATTTTTCAAATAACGTTTGTTCTCTCTGAGGAGCTAACATGGATGGACAGATCATGGCGATGATTTTCGCCGGAGTTCACATACTGTGGGTGTTGCCTGTGATGTACTTCACGTTCATGGACATCCGCGGCTAGGAAGGCGTCATGCACCTTTACTATGAACTGCGGGCTCCCGGGAGCGCGCGGTTCTATCGCATCAGCTGGCAGGAGTCGATTCCGGAGCAGGGGCGGCTGTGCTGGCTGGTTCGACTTCGCTGGGGGGCCTTGGGCGCCCGGGGACGATCCCGGAGCCTGTGGTTTACCGAGCGCGAGGTCGCCTTGCGCAAGGTCCTTGAGCTGCACCGGAACCGGCTCAAGCAGGGCTACGAACGCCTGCAGCGTCCCAGCACGGAGCAGTCCCGCTTCGCCTTCCTTCCTCCGGATGGAACAGAGCAGCTGGAACTGTTTCACTCCCTCTCTGCCGCCTGATCAGCGCGGGGGCAGGCACTCAATCAGCACCTCCTCCTCCCGGTACTCCTTCACGCGGTACTCGGTTCCGCATTCCTCAAACGCCGCACTCTTGTAGCCATACTCGCTCTTTCGGTGAGCCCAGAAGGTGGGATTCGTGGAGCAGGCGGTGGTCGCAAAGAGCAGCAGTCCCAGCAGGACTCGTGTGCGTGTCATCATCCCAATTGGCTAAAGTGAACAGGGTTACCAGCGACTGAGAGCGCAGTGTGTGTCTCGGGCCACCAGTTCCTGGAAGAGGACGTTGTGTCCCAGCCCCGGACTGACCCGGTGCCGGACTTCATGGACCAGCGTCTCAATCAAGACGCTGCTGCGGGGGGCGCCCCAGAACCAGAAGTTCGAGCGAAAGACCTTGATGGCCTCCTCGCCCCAGTAAACGCCAGCCTCACCATACTGGATGAAATTGCGGTGAAACGGGCGCTCCTTAACATAATGAATGGGAACCGTCCGGAGCTTGGCCTCCATGCTGGAAGAGAGGCACTGAGTGGAAGCCAGCTGGGCCCGGTAGTCCTCAATGACGTGTTGCCGCTGGACCAGGTCTTCTCCCACCCCCCACACCTGATAGAGCTGCTGGGTGAGGAAAAACAGGGTCAGGGTCGCTAGGAGCAGCAACAGCCCTCGCGTCTGCCAAGGAGACACCGGGCGCCGGACGCCGGACGGGCGCAGGTAGCGCTGCTTGAGGGCATACCACTCGCCCCACTCCCGCTGCACCACTTCCAGGACCTCTGGAATCAGGACCTGGTTTTCGGCAATGGGGACTTCTTCAATCTGGAAAAATCCCTGTTCGTGGCAGGCCGTACAGTGGGTCCGAACAAAGTGCTCCCCCGTTTGTCCCAAACCAGCCTGCAGGAGGATCTGCTCCGACTTGCATGCCGGACACTGAAGCCAGAAAAGAGAGTGAGTTTCAGGAGCGACCGTCATGGTTGAGAGCACTGAGGTTTGGCAAAGCTTGTGTTAGATTATCGAGGATGCACCTTAGAACGCAACCCCAATCCCCAATTCACTCATGCGCCTGTTGATTCTCCTTCTCCTTTTTCCCACGGTGGCTCCCGCCCAGGAAGCCCTGCTTCAGCTGCCGGCCTTGCTCGGACAGCAAACCCAGACTTATGACGATTGCTTGCTCCAGAACCTCAAGGGGGTGCAGAGTGACTTGGCAGCCAGCGCGATCATTGAGGCGTGCGAGCGGAAGTACCCGGACCCCAAACGCTCGCCCTTGGAAACCCGTAAACGCTACCAGAAGCTGCCTCCGGAAGCGGCTCAAAAGATTGGTGGTTCCTTGGGCGAGCTGCGTGGAGAGACCCTGCAGGTGTGGCTGACCAATGGTGCCGAAACGTGGGCCCTGGCTCGTGTGGTGCTCGGGTTTCTGTCGTGGGACCCCAAGACCATGGAGTACCGGACCCTCCGACTGACGTCCAGCCCGCTCAAGGAGCAGGCTTGGGTAAATCCGGGGCACCAGCGTGTCTTTGAGTTTGCTCCCATGCGGGCGCAGGATCACTTCTACTTGGAACGCTGGTGGGTGGAGGAAGCAGAAGGATACGAGGTGGGGGCCTCTGGCAACCCCAAACCGCCCGCAAGCACCACGACTCGCCCCTGATCAGGTGGTGGGCAGCTCAATGATGAACAGGGCTCCGCTGGGTTCACGGTTCCGGAAGCGGACAAAACCGTTATGGTCAGAGACGGTCTGGTTCAAGATGGTCAGACCCAGTCCGGTGCCGTCGGGCTTGGTGGTCGCATAGGGGTCAAAGAGGCGATCGGCCACCTCCGGCTCAATGCCGGCGCCATTGTCTTCCACTTCAATGTGAGCAATCCGTAACGGCGCATCAAACCGGGACCGCAGGACAATCTCTCCTTGACGGAACAGGCGCGACAGGCGTCCTTTTTTCTCAATGGCATCAATGGCATTATCGACCAGATTGATGAGGGCTCGCCGCATCTGCTCATGATCAAATGGAAAATTCGGCAGAGTCGTGTCGAGCTCAACCCGGAGGGCCATCCGTCCGGGGAGGTTTTCCGCGTAGAGGGATTCCACCTCGCGGAGGAGTTCGTTGAAGTCACCCGGCTGGGGGTTCGATTCTGGAATGCGGGCAAACTGAGAGAACTCGGCCACCATTTGCTTGAGACGCTCCACCTCCCGGACAATTGTCTGAGTCGCTTGACGGAGGGTTGTGTCGTCCGCAACCTGAGGAGCGTACTTGCGGAGGATCCGCTCGGCGGAGAGCTGAATCGGCGTCAGTGGATTTTTGATTTCATGGGCAATGCGTCGAGCAACCTCCCGCCAGGCCTGAGCACGCTGCAGGCGCTGAATTTCGGTGATGTTGTTGCAGACCAGCACGGTGCCAACGGCTTCACGTTTGCGATTCTCCAGCGGCAGCAACGCAACTACGACGTGGATGGGAGCCTCTTTAGTGATGGTTAGGTTCCGGGAAACAACGGTCCCGCCGGTCCGCATTTCCTCGAGCATGCCCTCCAGTGCGTCCAGCGATTCCTTCTCCAGCGCCTCCCGGAAGTACTGATTGTGCGGATCCGCGCCTCGGAACTGCAACAGCTGTTTGGCGGCGCGGTTGGCGCCTTCGATGCGTCCCTGAAGGTCAAGGGAGACCACTCCGGTGCTGATGTTTTCCAGAACCAGCTCCACAAACCGGGTATGCTCCTCGAGAACCCGGTTGCTCTGTTGCAGGTTTTCTGTGGTCTGTTCCAGAGCCAAGCGGCTTTCCTGCAGGTCCAGGCTCATGGCATTGAAGGAGCTGATCAGCAGGGCAAAGTCGCGGTCCAGTGACATTTCCAGTTGCACCTGATACCCCAATTCACCGCTAGCGACCCGTTCGGTGGCCTGAGCAAGCTCCTCAATCGGCTCCACAAACCCGCGGGCGAGGTAGAAGGCGAGCCAGGTGGCCACAAAGATGATGAAGGACATCATCAGCAAAAAGACCACAATGTAGTAGCGTCGAATGAGGTCTTCCGAGGCGGTCAGGAACTCACTGGTGTGCTGCTGCTGGATGATCATGTTGATCGCCTGAGAGGCCGGCCGAGCCGATGGCTGGAAGACCTCCAGCCACACACGCCCTTCCGGGGTCTCAACGGCCCGGAGGTGCCGGTACATCAGACGCTGCTCCCCGGCTTCCGTGAGCCACGAGGTCTGCTGTTCTTCCACCTGCAACCATTCGGCTCCGGAAAGCGGGCGCCACGAGTCCTGAGCCACCTCGGTCCGGAGCGAGCGCTGCAGGATGACGCGGTCTTGGTCGTAGAGAATCACCCCGGCCCCCAGCTGCGCATCGGGACGCCAGGTGTTCCACTGCCCTCCGGATGCCCGGTGCTCCCGGAGGTTTTGCTCCAGGAGGCGGGCTTGCAGCTCCAGCGTGGTCCGCAGGTTCTGGTGGTAGACCTCTGAAACCTGCTGGGCGCTCCGGACCACGCTGCGGTGCTGATCAACAATCCAGGTCTCCAACGTAGAGACCACAAAGGTGCTAGCAAAGAGGTGAAAGCCCAGCGCTGGCAGAGACAGCACAATGAAGGAGAGGATCAGCTTGGTCTTCAGGTTCACCCCCAACGCCCGCTGCCGACGCTCGTAGGCCAGCTTGAGGAGGTTCTTGGCGATGAGGTAGAAGACGATGGCAATCAGAACAATGTTGACGTTGATTGCCAGAAACAGCACCAGCCGAGACTCGCTCTCATCCTGGAGCGGGAGGCCTTGCCGGAAGCTGAAAGTCGTGAGGAAGAAGAGGAGGGCAAGGAGCATCAGAACCGCCAGGAGGCGGTTCCGGATGCGGGGGTCTTCAGCGATCAGCTCATGCAGCTGAACCTGAACGGATCGGAAGCGGGTCCACATTCCCAGGGGCTCGCTTATTGCGCCAGGGACTTGTAGTACTCGTCTTTGCTCTTTTGGTGGTTAGGATCCACCTTGTAGTCTTCACTATGCTTGACCAGCAGCTGATCGGCGTGGAAGGTCCCGTCAGAGCGCATCCGCCCTTCCACCACCACGCCCTGCCCTTCCCGGAACATGTCAGGCTTGACGCCCTGGTACACCACAGGAATGGAGTGCTGCGAGTCTTCTGTGATCCGGAAGGCCAGCTGGATGTCTTTGGCATTCCAGTCGGAGGTGCCGGGCATGACCAACGCACCGATCCGGATGGTCTTTTCTTCAAAATCCGCTGGCTGAGCCAGCACTTCTTGGGGGGTGTAGAAGAAGACGGTCATCTCCTGCAACCCCTGAACGGAGAGCAGAGTCAGGACAGCCAAGATGGCCGCCCCACCAATCACAAACTTGGTTCGTGTTTTCATGAAGCCTTCATGGAAGAGGACGTTGCAGTGGGCTGAGCCTCCTTAAGCTGCTGCAGCCCTTGGCGGTAGCGCCGCAGCTTCAGCGCCACCCAGGGCACATAGACCAGAAAGGCGATGCCCCAGATGCCGTAGCTGAAGAGGACGTATTCCAGGTTCATGGGCATGGTTGCTTACCCTTCATTGGCGAGAGCCAGTTGCTCCTGCAACTCATCGTGAAGCTCCTCCGTTTTGGTCCGGAGCAGGAGCAGGAAGACGTAGAAGACGAGCATGGCGCCCATGCAGGTGAGCAGGGGGTAGAGCAGTTCTGGCGGCATTGCCGGCTTGGCCTGCCCCTCCTGCACCTTAAACAGGGTGGACGGTTGATGCAGGGTGCGCCACCACTCCACCGATTTGTGGATGATGGGAATGTCTAGGAAGCCGATGATGCCCAGCACTGAAGCCAGGCGGGCCTCCTTGTGACGCTCCGGGGTCGCGGCTCGGAGCAGGAAGTAGCCCACAAAGATGAGGAAGAGCAGCAGGGTTGTGGTCAGGCGTGCATCCCACACCCAGTACGTGCCCCAGGTGGGACGTCCCCACACGGCTCCGGTGATGAGCACCATTGCACAGAACAGCAGCCCAATCTCAGCCGACGCCTTGGCGATCCGATCAAACATCAGGTCACGCTTCCACAGGTACCCGATGCTGAAGGCAAACACGATGAAGAACGCGACATATGACACAATCACAGAGGGCACATGCAGGTACATGATCTTCTGCACAAAGCCCTGTTCCATCTCTGTGGGGGCCACCCCAAACACCCAGTACACGCTCCCGGCCAACGCCAAAAGCGAAGCGGCGCCCAGAGCAGGAATGAGGGGAGACTGAGGCTCTAAAGCTGGACTAGCCATCGAGACGCTCCTTGAGTAGTTGGTTAATGACTTGGGGGTTGCCCTGCCCCTTGGTTTGCTTCATCATCTGCCCGACAAAGAACCCGAGGAGCTGAACCTTCCCTGCTCGGTACTGTTCCACCTGAGATGGATTTGCCGCCAGCACCTCATCAACCAGTGCCGCCAGCGCGCCAGTGTCTGAAACCTGCCGCAGCCCCTTTGCTTCCACCACCTCTTGGGGACGTTGCCCGGTCTTCCGGGACTCATCAAACACGGTCTTGGCAATCTTGCTGCTGATCTCTCCCTTCTGGAGCAGCTGCGTCAGTTCCGCTAGGTGCTCTGGAGGCAACCCCACCTCGTGAATGGAGCCTCCGGACTCGTTCATGACACGGATGAACTCTCCCATGATCCAGTTGCAGGCCAGCTTGGGGTCTGCTCCTGCTTGAACCGAGGCCTCAAAGAAGTGAGCCACCTCTTGGCTCGCCACAAGAACCCCTGCGTCATAAGGACTCAGCCCAAACTCCTGGTGGTAGCGATCGCGCTTGGCGTCCGGCAGCTCCGGCAGTTGCGCCCGGATGGCTTCCACCTGCTCGGCCGTCACCTGAGCAAGAGGAAGGTCCGGATCGGGGAAGTAGCGGTAATCTTCCGCCTCTTCCTTGGTCCGCATGGTAAAGGTGACGCGACGTTCGGAGTCCCAGAGTCGGGTTTCCTGCACCAGCGTCCGTCCGTCGAGGACCTCTTCCCGGTGCCGTTCGATTTCGTAAGCCACCGCCTGCTGGATGAAGCGGAAGGAGTTGAGGTTCTTGATCTCGGCTCGGACCCCAAAGGCCTCCTGCCCCCGGGGGCGGATGGACACGTTGGCGTCACAGCGGAAGTGCCCCTTCTCTAGGTCGCCTTCGCAGACGCCTAGGTAGGTCACAATGGAGTGGATCTTCTCCATGTATGCCTTAGCCTCTTCCGGAGAGCGTAGGTCCGGTTCACTGACAATTTCCAACAGCGGCACCCCGGCCCGGTTCAGGTCAATGTGACTCGAGTCTCCGGCGGAGTCGTGGACCAGTTTCCCCGCGTCTTCTTCCAGATGGATGCGGGTGATGCCAATGCGCTTGGGGGCTCCCTCGACCTCAATCTCAATCCAGCCGTTCTCACAAATGGGACGGTCATACTGTGAGATTTGATACGCTTTGGGCAGATCTGGGTAAAAGTAGTTCTTCCGGGCAAACTGCGAGTCGAGGCGGATCTCACAGTTGGTGGCCAGTCCCAGCTTAACGGCGAACTCCAGCACCTGACGGTTGAGCACCGGCAGAGCTCCCGGCAGGCCAAGGCAGACGGGGCAGGTGTTGGCGTTCGGATCCTGACCAAAGGTCGTCGGGCAGCTACAGAAGATCTTCGACTGGGTGGCCAGCTGTGCGTGGATTTCCAGTCCAATAACAGGTTCAAATTCCATTAGGCTTTCAACTCCTCAACTTCCCGTTCCAGTTCACGGATCCGGGCCTGCAGGGCATCTACCTCCTGCTGAGGCGCCTCTTCTTCTGAAGAAGCCTCGTGGGACGCAGATGGCTCAGGGTCCGCGGTGCTCCGGAGGCGGTCCATGTGCTCCGCGAAGCTGGCAAAGGGGTTCATGAGGTTCGGCATGGTCGACGCCTGCATCCACCCCTGCGGAGAGACCAGTGCGTTCATTTGACGCCGCATGATGTCCCGGGTTTCCAAGTAGGAGTCGAGCAGTTTGGGAACAAACTCGGTAAAAAACTCCCCCATCACACCGTTGTGGTTCCGGATGAGCTGATGAAGGAATGCAGAGGAAAACAGAAAGGTGTTTTTTTCCAAGAAGATCTGAGTCAGGACGTTCTGCGTGATGTCCTCCTTCGTCTTGGAGTCGAACACCTGCACCTCATTGCCCTCCAGAATCAACTCCACCAGGTCATCAATGGTCAAGTAGCCGCTGTGCGTGACATTGTACAGGCGGCGGTTGGCGTACTTCTTGATGACAATGGGGTCCGTGTTCCTGGAAGCAGTCATGCGCAGTTGAATGATGAAGCAGCAAAAAGGATCTGTTTAGCCTTGAAAATATAGCGTCCCCACCGCTTCGCCTCAAGACATTTCGGTTTTTCCACAACGGGCCTCAGCCTCGGCGACAGGTCCCCAATTTTTTCTTCACCTCACCCCCCTTCCAGCGTTTTCATGCCCACGCTCTCTGTTGTGATTTTGACCAAAAATGAAGCCACGAATCTGCCGGAATGCCTCCGGACCCTGGACTGGGTGGACGAGGTGCTGGTTCTGGATTCAGGGAGTGACGATGCGACCGTGTCCCTAGCTCAGCAGTGGGGAGCCCGAGTGGAGGTGCGGACCGATTGGGACGGATACGGAACCCAGCGGCAACGGGCGGAGCAGCTGGTGTCCTCGGAGTGGATCCTGATGATTGACGCTGATGAACGGGTGACTCCGGAACTGCGGGCGAGCATTCAGGCGGTCGTTCAGGAAAATGTTCCGGTGGTGGCTGAACTGCCGCGGCTGAGCTGGTGCTTTGGACGTTACATCCGGCACTCCGGCTGGTATCCAGACTGGGTGGCGCGGCTCTACCCGAAGGGACAGGCGGGCTACGATGACGCCCGAGTCCATGAGTCGGTCCAGAATCCACAGGGCCTACCGGTCCGGAAGCTTCAGGGCGACCTCCTCCACTTCACCTACCGAGACCTGCGGCACTACCTAGAAAAGTCTGCCCGCTATGCCGATGACTGGAGCGAGGCCCGTCGGCAGCAAAACCGCAGCACCACTCTGCGAACCGCTCTGCTGCACGCCTTCGGGTGCTTTGTGAAGATGTACCTGGTCAAGGCGGGATTCCTAGATGGGCGCCAAGGGTTTCTGCTGGCCGCCCTGTCGTCTCACTCCACTTTTGTCAAGTACGCCGACCTGTGGATCAAGACCCGAACCGAACCGGCGCCGGCTCAGCGCCCGGATGCCTCCTGAAGGAAATTCAGCATCCAGTTTCCCACCTCCCAGGACTGCACCGGCTTTTCCAAAGATGCCACGCCTTCGGCAAACACTTGAGGCCCCAGCAGGTCCTCCCGGAGCTTCATCAGGTCCAGCGAGTACCCCTTCTCAAACTCCGGATGTCCTTGAAACGCCAGCACCTGCTTGCCCATCCGGAACATAGCGTTTGGACAAAATGCGTTGGCGCCCATGAGTTCAGCATCCGGCGGCAGTTGCGTCACCTGATCCTGGTGGCTCGCGACAATGGAGAACGTTTCCAGCTCCGGCGTCATCCACGAGTCCCGCACATTGACCTGATAGGTCTGAACCCCCACGCCCCATCCCTGCGAGGCCTTTTCAGTCTTTCCGCCTAGCGCCTGAGCCACCATCTGGTGTCCGAAGCAGATGCCCAGCAGGGGCGCCTTCTGCTCGTAGAGGTGCCGGACCTGTTCTTCCAGCTGCTGAATCCAGGGCTCCTCTTCATAGACGCTGCGCTTGCTTCCGGTGATGATGTAACCGTCACACTCGTCAGGGGTCTGCGGGTACTCCTGATCCTGAACACGGTAGACCTCAAACTGCAGGCCCTCTCGGAGGGGACGGAGCAACCGAAAGAACATGTCCGGATAGTTGCCGTGTAGGGGGCGCAGTTCCTCTCGGGTTTCATCACACTGCAAGATTCCAATCTTCATGGCTGCTCGTTCCTCATTTATGTTGAAAGTCGGGACCTGGGAGGCCGGGCGGAACCAAGCGGCGTCCCTAGGGAAAGGGGGGCAGTAAACCTGCCAGCAATCATGCCCGAGATGCCCGGGAAGCGCAAGAAGCCGGACGGGGCCTGCCGGTTCTGTCACATTTCGTTTCGATTCCGCAGTTGACGACGTTCAGGAATTTGCGATAACGGAAAGGTACCCTTTTACAACTCAATCCCTTCTATGAGGAGTCCCGCATGTTTGCACTCAAACGAACCCTTCTGGCCAGCTTGGCCCTCTTCCTTGGTTCCGGCCTAGCGCTCGCAGACAACCAGGTATCCACCGTCTCCTATGACGCCACACAACCGAACTCCCAAGGCACCCTCGTGGTTCCCGATCAACCCGGCAAGAAACCGGCTTTGATCCTGATCCATGAGTGGTGGGGCCTGAACGACAACATCCGGGACTTCGCCCAAGAGTTTGCCGACCTCGGATACGTGGCGCTGGCCGTGGACATGTACAACGGCGAATCGGCGACCGACCCGCAGGATGCACGACGGCTGGCAGGCTCAGTGCGGGGGAACCTAGATGGCGCCTTCACCAACCTCCGGAGTGCGGTGGACTTCCTCAAGTCTCACCCGGAAGTGGATCCCAATCGCCTCGCTGCAGTGGGTTGGTGCTTTGGGGGAGGATGGGCCTATCAGATGGCCAAGAACGACCTAGGCGTCCGGGCGTCCGTGATGTACTACGGGCAGTTCAATCCTGCGGATGACTTGGCTATGATGCGCGCGAGCATCATGGGGCACTTTGGCGCCGAAGACCGCTCCATCAAGGTGGATGACGTCCGGGCCTTCCAGGCGACGCTGAAGACGCAGGGAGGTGACCACGAAATCTTCATCTACGAAAACGCCGGACACGCCTTCGCCAATAAGGACAACACCCGCGCGTATCGGGAAGAATCGGCCAAGCAGGCTTGGGGCCGCACCACCGCTTTCCTTGAGAAGCACCTCTAAGCCTTCCGGCCGCTGCCGTGGAGTCACAAGAGGCTCCGCGGTGGTTTCATTGCTCCCAACCCACGTTTTTCTGGCGGCCAGCACTCCGGGCCCGGGGCTTTCCCCCTAGGTTGCTTAAGACGGCGTCGCCGGCAAAGAGGTGTTGCCTTCCAGCTGCAGCTGAACGCGTTCGGCAATCTGCTGCAGTTCCGTGTTACGCTGCTCCAGCCCCTTGGTTTTCTCCCGCTCCACCAAGACCAGCCGTTTCAGGCGCTTGACCTCCTGCAGGTTCCGGTGAGCCTGTCGACGGAGGTGCAGGTGGTACGAGAAGAAGTAGGCGACACTGAAGAGAATTCCCCACCCCAGCGTCAGGAAGATGGGCACAAAGAGCGGGCCCTCACTGCTCCATCGGATGCCTAGCCACTCGAGGTGATACTTTACAGTGACCGGATCCGCATTTTTGGTCGCAAAGTCTGCAGCAAAGAAGAGAAAGACCACAAAAAGGATCATCCAGGCGTATCGCATCGAAAGGCTCCTGAGAGAGGTGAGTGTCCGGAAGAACGGTCGAGGGGCGGCGCGGTAAGGTGCTCAGTATCCTGAAATCCGGAAGAGTTTCAAGTTACAGGACGCTGCTGAAAATCGATCACCCGCGTTGCGCCAGGGAGGTAGACTTCTGTTTGCAGCGGTTGCGAGCGGGCGAGGATTCGTCCCCGACGAACCACGAGCAGGCGATGTGCCTTCAGCCGCAAAGCCTCCAGCGGATCCTGTGCCTGCAGAACCACCAGACTGGCCTGGCATCCGGGCTCAAGCCCGTAGCCCTCGAGGCCCAGCGTCCGGGCGGGGTTGACCGTCACCGCCTCAAAGCACGCGTGCATGGCGTCCACACCGGTCATCTGTGCCACGTGCAGTCCCATACTGGCGACCTCCAGCAGGTCCGCGGATCCCAGCGCATACCAGGGATCCATGACGCAGTCATGTCCAAAGGAAACAGTGAGTCCGTGGGCCATTTGCTCCGGAACCCGGGTCATCCCTCGACGCTTGGGGTAGGCATCGTGCCGGCCCTGCAGCGTGATGTTGATGAGCGGATTCGCCACCACCTGTAGGTCGGCCTCTGCCATCAACGGCAGGAGCTTGCTGACGTAGTAGTTGTCCATGGAGTGCATCGACGTCAGGTGCGATCCGGTAACGCGTCCCTGAAGCCCATACCGAAGCGTCTCCCGGGTCAGCGTCTCCACATGCCGAGAAAGGGGATCGTCGCTTTCGTCGCAGTGCATGTCCACCCGAAGGCCACGCTCCGCAGCCAAGCGACAGAGCTGCTCCACAGACGCCCGTCCTTCCTCCTCCGTTCGTTCAAAGTGCGGAATGCCTCCCACCACCTCAACGCCACGGTCAAGAGCCGCGTTGAGAAGCGCCGCGGCCTGAGGGTCCCGAAGGTAGCCGTCCTGCGGAAAGGCGACGAGCTGCAGGTCCAGAAACGGTGCCATCTCCTGCTTCACCTCCAAAAGAGCGTCCACCGCCAGCAAGCGCGGGTCACAGACGTCCACATGGCTCCGGATGGCCAGCAGTCCACGGGCAATGGCCAGTTCGCAGTACTGCAGTGCGCGCTGCTTGATGGCTTCCACCGTCAGGTGCGGCTTCAGCTCCCCCCAAAGCGCAATTCCTTCGAGGAGGGTGCCCGACTGATTGAGCCGCGGCTGCCCCAGCGACAGTGTGGCGTCCATGTGGAAGTGGGCATCAACAAATGGCGGGCTGACCAGCCGTCCGGACGCATCAAACTCTTCTGGCGCTGTTGCCGAAAGCTGGGGCTCCACCGCAACCAGCGTTTCGCCTTGAATGCCCAAGTCGATGCCCGTGCGTCCATCTGGGAGGGTCGCATTCCGGATGATCAGGTCCAGCGTCACGAGGGCTCCGGAAAGCTCAGGAGGGAAGAGGCGCCTTGCAGTACAGCCTGAGCTTCGTGCTGAAAGCGGGCCACCACTGCCGCAGCCGTTTGTCCGGAAGCGCTCAGCGGCGCCGCCTGTCCGGCCCAGAAGGCGGAAAATTCATGGTGACCTGCCTGAGTCGCGGCGGCGGCCAAGGCCTTTCCGGCAAAGTAGGCTTCCGGGTACCCAGGAGGAGGTGGCCCCACTGCAGCTTCCCGGACCAAGCGATTGACGATTCCACGGGCCGGACGCCCGGAAAACGCTCGGGTCAACGCCGTCTGCTGAGCGGCTGCCGAACGCAACGCTTCTCGATGTGCCGCACTGGCAGAAGACTCCGGGCAGCCGATGAAGGCCGTTCCCACCTGAACTCCGGCCGCTCCCAGAAGCAACGCTGCCGCAAACCCTCTGCCGTCCCCAATGCCTCCTGCCGCAAGCACCGGGATCCGGACCGCGTCCACCACCTGAGGCACCAGCGCGAGGGTGCTCAGTTGCTCATCCTGCTGCGGGTGAAAGTTGCCTCGGTGCCCCCCAGCTTCCACCCCTTGTGCCACCAAGAGGTCAATGCCCAAGGCTTCGGCTTGCTGCGCTTCGGCGACCGTGGTGACGCAGGCCAGCGTCTGGGATCCGCCCTGCTGCAGTGCCTGCAGAAAGCCCGCATCCGGGAGCCCAAAGTGAAAACTCACCACCGACGGACGCGTCTCCAGCAGCACCTTCTGCTTCTCCTGGTCTTCCTCCAGGCTCAAGTAAGGGGTCATCAGCTGCTCTGGAACAGGAGCCCCAAAGGCCTCAAAGTACGGTCTCAGGAAATCAAGCCACTGCTGCTCCCGCTCCGGTTGCCGGGGCTCCGGTTGGTGGGCAAAAACGTTGACGTTGAAGGGACGCTGGGTGCGTTCCCGGACGTCAGCAATCGCCTGCCGGGCCGCAGAGGCAGACAGCGCCCCTATCGCCAGAGATCCCAGGCCTCCGGCTTCACAAACGGCGGCGGCAAGTTCCGGAGTGGAAACTCCGGCCATCGGTGCCTGCACCAGCGGAACCCGCAGGTCCAACCGCGCACAAAATTCCTGAACCGGATGCGTCATGAGCGCTCAGCAACGGTTTCATAGATGGTCCGTTTGACCGGCTTAACGTGAGCTGGGTCGACCTGGATCTTGATGGCCCCGGGAATCGAATCCACCTGAATGCTCAGGAAGCGGCGGTCTGCTTCGTCGACAATCCCGCGTAGCCCGGTGAGCGGCCCTTCGATGACGACGACCTCTTCGCCGACCTCAAAAGCAGGCGTGTGGAAGAGTTCTCCCACATGATGCTCCAGCAGACGGACGTTTTCGATCTGCTCCGGCGGCACCGGAGTTGGGCCATGACTGGTCTGCAACAGGTCAATGAGGCCCTGGGTTTTCAGGATCTCTAGGTGCCGTTCCGGATTCAGCTCTACATGCAGGAACAGGTACCCCACAAAAATGGGGCGGAGCAGGATCTTCTTGCGATCCCGGCGCTTGCTCAGGACCTGATAGGTGGGATTGAGGACCTCAAACTGCTTCCGCTGCAACCCCAGCAGCACGAGCTTTTCCGCATTGGACCGAATTCGGGCGACGTACCATTGTTCTCCGGGAACGTACTCCATAAAAAATCACTCTCATCGGCTTGGTTAAAAATGAGGTTGTCCAATTGACGAAGTTCCCAGTATTGGACTCCATGGAAAAAATCGCAACCCGGGAACAACAGGAACCGACTCTGAGGCAGAGGCGGAGGGAACCAAGCCGAAAGCGGAAACTTGAAAAAAAGGGGGGGCTCCGGAAGCACCGATCGGCCTCCGGAGGCAGGGAGACGAAAAGGCCTACAGCCGGAAGGTCCGGAGACGAAGGGCGTTGAGGACGACAGAGACCGAGCTCAACGCCATGGCGGTGGCCGCAAACATCGGGTGCAGTCCCGGCCCCCCAAAAGGAATGAGCAGGCCGGCAGCCACCGGAATGCCAACCACGTTGTAGGCAAATGCCCAAAACAGGTTCTGCCGAATGTTCCGGAGGGTCGTGCGGCTCAGCCGGATCGCTCCAGAAACGTGCCGAAGGTCGTTTTGGGTGAGGACCACATCTGCGGTTTCCAAGGCGACATCGGTGCCGGCCCCCATTGCGATTCCGACATCGGCTTGAGCCAGCGCCGGTGCGTCGTTGACACCATCGCCAATCATCGCCACGTGGCGTCCTTTGCTTTGGTACTTCTGGGCAATCTGAGGCTTCTCCTCCGGCAGAACCCCGGCGTGGTAGTGATCCAGACCAAGCTCAGCCGCAACGGCTTGGACGGCAGGAGAGCGGTCTCCGGTCAGCATCACGACTTCAATGCCGGCGTCCCGGAAGGACGCGAGCGCGTCTGCCGTTTCCGGACGGATCTTATCCGCCAGCCACAGCGTTCCCTGCCACTGACCGTCTCGGGCCAGCTCCAGCGGAATGGCCCCTGGAACGATTTTATTCTGGCTCTGAGGCGGAGGGGTGATGCCAAGGGTCCGGAGGAAGTCCGCATGCCCGATCTGGATCGTCACCCCCTCCAACTGAGCGGTGACCCCGTGCCCCCGGATAGCCTCAAATCCAGTGACCGGGGGCAAAGGAAGGCCCCGGCCCTTTGCAGCATTGACAATGGCTCGTCCCAACGGGTGTTCCGAATTTTGCTCAACAGCCGCCGCCCACCTGAGCAGCTCCACGCCTCGCAATCCGGGTGTTGGGGTGGCTTCCACCAGCTGCAGGCGTCCTTCGGTCAGGGTGCCGGTTTTGTCACAGAGAATGGTGTCCACTGCGTGTAGGGCTTCCAGCGCCGGCGCATTCCGGAAGAGGATCCCATGACGAGCGCCCACGCCAGAAGAAACCAGGATGGCGATGGGCGTGGCCAGACCTAGGGCACAGGGACAGGCAATGACCAGCACCGCAATGGTGTGGATGAGAATTTCTGCCTGCGAGGCGCCCACGCTCCACCAGACAAGCGCCGTCAGCGCAGCAATCACCAGGACCACCGGAACAAAAATAGCAGCGACCTGGTCGGCCAATCGCGCAATGGGAGCCTTGCTGAGCTGCGCCTGTTCCACCATCTTGATGATCCGGGCCAGGGTGCTTTGGCTTCCAGAACGCAGGACCCGAAAGGTCAAGGCTCCCTGCTCGTTGATGGTGCCTCCGGTGACTGGACTGTCTGGAGCTTTCAGCACTGGAAGTGGCTCTCCGGTGAGCATTGACTCATCCACACGGCTCTCGCCTTCCACCACAACCCCATCTGCCGGAATGATTTCGCCCGGCCGGACCTTGAGTAGATCTCCGGGGTGCACTTGGTCGATGGCAATGGCGAATTCTTCCCCGTTGTGGACCTGGGTGGCCATCTTGGGACGAAGGCGCAGCAGTGCGCTGATTGCTTCAGAGGCACGGGCGCGGCTTCGGGTTTCCAGCATCTTGCCCAACAGGATCAGCGCCAGGATCACTGCAGCCGTTTCATAAAAAAAGCGGTCTTCTGCAGGAGCCACCAAAAGGTTCCAGGTGCTGAGGGCAACCGCAGCTCCTGAACCGATCATGACCAGAGCGTCCATGGTCGGTGCCCGGTGACGCAGCGATTGCCACCCACGGGTGAAGAAGGAGCGTCCGGCCCACAGCACCGGAAGCGTCAGCAGCAGCTGCAGTCCCCCCCACGTTTGTGGATTGGCTTGTGGAGACAGCATCTCCGGAAACGAGACCCCGACCATCGGGAGCATTGCCAGCAGCACCACTGGTACCGCAAAGCTCAGGGCCAGGAGCGTGTTGTTCCGGAGCGCGTGGTATTCCTGCTCACCCAGGTCGACGGGGTCTTCCTCCGGAGCCTCGTCGGTGAGGCGTTCCGCTTCGTAGCCCGCGTTCCGGATGGCGTCCACCAGACCGTTGGGGCCGACCGACTCGGGAGCGTAATGGACCTTGGCTCGTCCTAGGGTAAGGTTCACCTGAACGTCTTCCACGCCAGGAAGCGCCTGAAGCGCCTTCTCAACGGCACTGACACAGCCCACACAACGGAGGCCCCCAACCCGGAGTTCACAGGCCTGGTCAGCTTCAGCCTCTTCAGCGGAGGGAAGAGGAGTTTCAGTTAGTAACATGATGGGTTTACGGCCTGTTGCGGTAATGGTCAACAGGCCTTCACTCTATACCCCCATAGGGTATATTTCAAGATGAGATTCGTAAGGACGTTTCAGGGAAAGGCGTAAATCACGAAAGCGGGCAAGCGGAGGCCGGGCGCAGAGGAGAGGTCAGGGCCGGGGGCGGGTGAGTTTTTCCCTTGCAGTAAGGGAGCTGTTTATGCTAGCTTTTGCGCTGTTTATCACCTCTTTTTTCCAAGAGGATTTAAAACCCAACGAGCCGTCTCCGTGCCCACCCCGACCAAAGCTTACTCGCTAGAAGGCGTTGCACCGCAAACGAACAAACTCGCTGACTACTGGTCGTTGACCAAGCCTCGCCTGCTGGCGATGGTGCTGCTCAGCGCTGCCCTGGGCTTCAGCCTGGCGCCTCAGAGTGGTGCGCCTCTGGCCCTGCTGCACATGTTGATTGGGACTGCGTTGGTTGGCGCAGCGGCCCATGCCCTGAACCAGTGGTACGAGCGCATTCCGGATGGACGGATGCCCCGGACCCGAAACCGTCCTCTTCCAGCCGGACGCCTGAGCTCTGAAGAGGCACTGCGCTTTGGGGTGGGACTGATGCTGGTGGGATTGCTTTACCTGAGTCTGACCGTGAACTCGCTCACCGCGATCCTGGGCGGACTGACTCTTGCTTCCTATGTGTTGCTGTACACGCCCCTCAAGCAGGTGACCGCCCTCAATACCTGGATGGGTGCCGTGACCGGAGCGCTCCCCCCCCTGATGGGCTGGGCGGCCGCAGAGGGGGAGATGAACTGGCAGATGCTCCCCATCTTCCTGCTGATGTACTTCTGGCAACTTCCGCACTTCCTGGCGCTGGCTTGGGCCTTCCGCAAGGACTACGCAATGGGCGGGTTCCGGATGCTCTCTCTGGGAGACGACCAGGGAGTCCGGACGGCGCGTCACATTGTGATCAACACCGTCATCCTGCTGGCCGCCAGTCTGACCTTCAATCTGGCAGGGCAAGCAGAGACGTTTTACCTGGTGAGCGCAGTGGTGCTGGGAAGTGTCTTCCTCGCAGGCTCCCTCTGGTTCTGGCATCAGCCGACTGTGGCAAAGGCCCGATCGGTGTTTTTGATTTCCATCATTTACCTACCTCTGATTGCGATCGCCCTGGTCGTTGACAATTTCCTGATCTAACCCGGAGAGCCTCCATGTCCCACGAAAAAGAGTCCTTTCATCATACCCTGCCTCAGGAGGCCGATGAGTTGGTTTCCAAGGTCTTTGTTGTCACTGTTGCCGGCTGCGTTCTGTTCATGATGTCGGTCATCATTTTTGTCCTCTAACCCTCCGACCGGAGTTCCTAACCTCGAAAAGGTAGTTCCATGCTTGATTACTTCATGCCTCAAGCGTCCACCTTCAGTGGAGACGTTGACAGCGTTTTCTTCTTGATTGTGGTTGTGGTGGGCTTCTGGTTTGTCCTGACCCTAGCAACGCTGGCGTACTTCATGATCCGCTTCCGGCACCGTGAAGGCGTGAAGGCCATGTACGTGACGGGAGAGAAGCACAAGGAGAACAAGTGGATCCATTATCCGCACTACGCGATCATTCTGTGTGACGTGGTGCTGATTGCCGGGTCCATCATGGTGTGGGTGAACGTGAAGCAGACCCTGCCCCCGAAAGATGACACCATTCGGGTGATTGGGCAGCAGTGGTCCTGGGCCTTCATTCACTCCGGTCCAGATGGCCAGTTGGACACGGAAGACGACATTGCAACCGTGAACGACCTGCATGTGGAAGTGAACAAGGTGTACCACTTTGAACTTCAGTCTCGGGACGTGCTGCACAACTTCTCTGTGCCGGCCTTCCGGTTGAAGCAGGACATGATCCCAGGCCGAACCATCACCGGTTGGTTTGAGCCGACCCAAGTGGGCACGTACGACGTGCAGTGTGCTGAAATGTGTGGCCACGGTCACGGAATCATGGGGGGATCCATCACCGTTCACACGCCGGAAAGCTACCAGCAAACCATGGAAGCCATCAAGAATGGCACCTACGAGAGCGATTACCTGAAGCGGCTTGAGAACGATCCGATTCCGATTGCCGCCAAGCGTCCCCAAGTGAGCCAGAACACCGTGAATGCGGGTGAGGAAAATCTGGTCAGCAGTAACTAACCCCTTTCCCTTCATCTGAGATCCAACAAGGAGGATTGATGAGTCAAACCGCAACGGTACAGCATCAGGAGGCCCACGCTCATGATGATCATCATCATGATCAGAGCTTCCTGAGCAAGTACATCTTCTCGGTGGATCACAAAGTGATCGGCCTGCAGTACATGTTCCTAGGGCTGCTGATGGCGGCGCTGGGAGGCTTCTTTGCGTATGCCTTCCGGATGCAGCTGGCCTTCCCAGGAGAAGCCGTCCCTGGCTTCGGAGTGGTCAGCCCTGCTGAATACAACATGATGATCACCAACCACGGGACCATCATGATCTTCTGGGTGGCCATGCCCGTGTTGATTGCCGCCTTCGGGAACTACCTGATCCCGTTGATGATCGGCTGTGACGACATGGCTTTCCCACGCCTGAACCGCCTGTCGGTGCAGGTGTTCTTCGTCAGCATCCTCGTCCTGCTGCTCTCCTACTTTGTGGAAGGCGGCGGCTTCGGAGGCGCGTGGACGTCTTACCCACCGCTTTCTTCGGTTGCCGAGTACAGTCTCACAAACTGGGGGTCTTCTCTCTGGTTGCTTGCCGTAACCCTGGAAATTGTCGCCTTCCTCATCGGTGGCGTGAACTTCCTGACCACAACCATGAACTCCCGGGCTCCGGGCATGAAGATGACGGACGTTCCGATTCTCGTCTGGACGATCAACATCGCCGTGATCATGTTCATGGGTTCCGTCGGACCCTTGGTGGCCGGCGCCGTGATGCTGTTCATGGACCAGCGACTTGGAACCACTTTCTTCCTGCCGTCAGCCGGCGGAGACCCTGTCCTTTGGCAGCACCTCTTCTGGTTCTTCGGACACCCTGAGGTCTACGTTGTCCTCTTCCCTGCGATGGGAGTGGTTGCTGAGATCATCACAACTTTTGCCCGCAAGAAGCTCTTTGGCTACCGGGCGATCCTCTACACGATCATTGCAACAGGAGCCCTCTCCTTCATCGTGTGGGCGCACCACCAGTTCATTGCCGGCATTGATCCCCGGATGGCAAACATCTTTACCGTGACCACCGTTCTCATTTCGGTGCCCATTGCAGAGATGCTGTTCTGTTACATCGCCACGCTTTACGGCGGATCCATCCGCTTTGAGCTACCGATGCTCTGGGCTCTAGCCTTCTTGGTGACCTTCCTGGTTGGAGGGGTGACAGGCATTCCGTTGGGTTCCAGTGGAACGGACCTGTTCTTCCACGATACCTACTTCGTGATTGCGCACTTCCACTACACCTTCTTCCCCATTGCGATCATCGCCATGTTTGCGGCGCTCTACTTCTGGTACCCGAAGATGTTCGGACGCCACATGAACAAGACGCTGGGCCTGATCCACTTCTGGGGAACGGTGATCTGCTTCAACGGGCTCTTCATGCCGCTCTTCCTCCTCGGAATGGCAGGACAGCACCGCCGGATCTACAACTACCAGCACTTCCCCGACCTCGCATCGGCAGACCTGCAGGGCATCCGGATCTTCGCGACCACCAGCTTGGTCCTGCTGCTGCTCTTCCAGATTCCGTTTGTCTGGAACTTCTTCGCCAGCATGTTCAATGGCGAAAAGGCCGAGGCCAATCCCTGGAAGGCGAACACGCTGGAGTGGGCGGCACCGTCTCCTCCTCCGCACGGCAACTTCAAGGAGCTGCCGGTGGTGTACCGCGGACCGTACGAGTACAGCGTCCCGGGGAACCGGGAGGACTTCTGGCCCCAGCACATGCCAGATCGCAACTGAGCCATGCGTCCCCGGCTCGTCCGGGGACCTTGCCCAGTCCCGCTTAATTTTTCTTAAGAGAGTCGTTTCATGTCAATGCAAGGACCCATTGCCACTGGCCGTTGTGCCACCGGCATTCCATCTGCCCGTTTGGCACTATGGTGGTTGCTGGCCTCTGAGGTGTTTATCTTCGGCGGCTTGATTGCTGTCTTCCTGCTTTACAAGTTCAATGGCGCTCCCGGGATGGAAGATGCCACGCTGACCGTCACCTGGGCAGGGGCCTTGAATACCTTTGTCCTGTTGACATCGAGCCTGACCATTGTGTTGGCGCACGACGCAGCTGAGCATGGCGATGGCCAAAAGGCCTTCAAGTTCACCTGGATCACCATTGCAGGTGGCTTGATCTTCATGTGCGTGAAGGCCTTTGAGTACTACAGCAAGATCTCCCACGGGGTCGGCTTCACGACCAACATCTTCTGGTCGTTCTACTTCACCATGACAGGCCTGCACGCGGTGCACGTCCTGGGAGGCATGATCATCATGGGACTCGTCTCTCTTGATGTCCGCAAGGGGTTCCACCTGCAGCGCGTCGAACTCGTTGGGCTGTACTGGCACTTTGTTGACATCGTCTGGATCTTCCTCTTCCCCATGCTCTACATCGCCAACTTCTGAGGAGCCCTATGTCAGAGTCTGCACACGCACATCCTAATTACGTTAAAATTTGGGCGATTCTGCTCGGCCTGCTCATCGTCAGCCTGATTGGTCCGGAGATCGGTCATGCGCTGGATGCGAACTGGATCATTGTCATCACAGCATTCGGAATTGCGGTGGTCAAAGCCTACATGGTTTGCGCCGATTTCATGCATTTACGTTTTGAAAAGAAAATTGTCTGGTTCCTGCTGCTCGCGTCCCTAATCGTTATTGGTGCAGTGTTTTTCTTTGGGGTTGCCTCGGATGTCATCAAGACCACCGGGCAGAACTGGGAAGACTGCGTTGCCAATAAAACCTGCACGGTTGAGCAGCGAATCATTGTTACACCTCACACGTACGCTGAAGTGTCTGCTGCTCACGATGCACAGACTCATAGCGGCCAATGACTTTCCCCTTACTCGTTGGGCTCGTGGTGGAGCCGTCCTCTGAAGGGACGGCCCCTGCTCGACCCGCTCCCCTAGTTCCCAGCTCCGTCTTTGCGGTCCTCGCCTTCATTGTGACGGAGCTGATGCTCTTTGCCTCGCTGATCAGCGCCTACATCATCATCCGTTCTGGGATCCCGGAGTGGCCTCCGTGGGGACAGCCTCGTCTGCCCATCTGGAGCACGGCCTTCAACTCTCTGGTTCTGCTGGGAAGTGGGGTGCTGATGTTTCTGGCCGGACGGCACCTGAAGTCCGACCGGAAGCAGGTTTACCGCCTGATGGGCATGAGCATTGGAGCCGGCGTGTTTTTCCTGCTCTTTCAAGGATTCGAGTGGGCTCAGCTGCTGGCGTACGGTCTGACCGTCACCTCCAGCAACTACGGGGGGATGTTCTACCTCATCATTGGGATGCACGGCCTGCACGTCCTGACCGCAGTCATGGCAATGGTCTACACGTGGATCCGGTTGGCGCCCAATGCCTCAAAACCACTGACCGATGAAGGGTTCCGGGCCATGGAAGTGTTCTGGTACTTCGTGGTGGGAATCTGGCCGGTCCTTTACGTTCTGGTGTACCTCGCATGACCAAAGCCCTCTTCTTCCTGCTGGCGGCCATCACGCTGGCGGCTCCTAACTCTGCTTGGGCCTGTGCGGTCTGTTTTTCGGGGAGTGGGGGATCGCTGAACGCGTACTACTTGGCAACCGCGCTCATGATGTTCATCCCCATCTTCTTGATCGGGGGATTTGTCTACTGGCTGGTCCGGAAGGCCCGTCAGGTGGAACCAGAGCCTGATCAGGCATGAGTGATGATCTTGGTACCGATTCCTTGATCGGTAAAGAGTTCCGCAAGCACCGAATGAGGGTCCGTCCCGTTGATGATCTGCGCGGACTGGACCCCGTTCCGGACACAGTACAGCAGGGCTTCCACCTTGGGAGCCATCCCCCCTCGAATGATTCCCTCTTCAATCATCTGTTCCGTTTGATCAACAGTCAGCTCTGACTGCAGCTCATTCTCCTTGAGGATGCCATCGACGTCCGTCATGAAGATGATGCGGTAGGCCTTCAGGGCAACGGCAATCCGAGATGCCACGGTGTCGGCGTTGATGTTGTACGTGGTCCCGTCCTTGCCCATGCCAATGGGAGAAACAACCGGAAGGAAGCCACGCCCAAGAAGGACCTCCAGCAGCTCCGGATTCGTCTGAACCACATCTCCGACGTACCCCAGATCCTGACCGGTCGGGGTAATCTTTTTGCGGGCGTCAATCAGGTGACCGTCCTTTCCACTGAGCCCAACCGCCTTTCCTCCGAAAGTCGTGAGGTTCGCAATGATCTCCTTATTGATGTTTCCGGAGAGAACCATCTCAGCCACCCGAAGGTTGTCGGCACTGGTGACCCGGAGGCCGTCGACAAACTCCACTTCCTGTCCCATCTGCTGCATCGCCCGAGAAACCTCTGGGCCACCGCCGTGAACCACAACGGGACGCATGCCCAGGGACTGCAAGAGGACCACATCCTGAGCAAAGCTCTTCTTCAGTTCAGGATCAATCATGGCGGCGCCACCGTACTTGATGACGACGATCTTCTGGTGGAAGCGTTGGATATAAGGAAGCGCCTCCAGAAGAAGCGCCTTCTTTTCACTGATGGTTTGCACGAGGGAAACTCTTAGGATTCGTCGCGGGAGGGGACAATCAGTTTCTGGTTCGGCTGGATGGGGCGTCCGGCCTTGAGGTCGTTCAGAGCAACGAGGTTCTGGACGGACGTCCGGTACTTACGGGCCAACTGCCAGAGCGTATCGCCTCGCTGGACACGAATGGTGATGTGTCCCGGAGTGGCTGCAGGACGTCCCAACCGGCGCTCCCCAACAATGAGGCTCTGCCCGGCTTTCAGCTGACGGGGGTGATCGAGGTTGTTCCAGGCAAGCAGCTGAGAAACACTGACCTTGTGTCGCATCGCCAGCTCAGAGAGCGTCGCGTTGCGCGGAACCCGGATGGTCTGGTAACCGTCAGCTTTGCGCGCATAGGTCGCCGGAACCAGGGACTGAGCCACAATGAGGTTCTGTCCAGCCTTCAGGTCCCGGGCACTGGAGAAGCCATTCCACTCCATCAGCCGAGAAACCGAGGTCCGGTAGCGCTGAGCCAGTCCGGAAAGGGTTGCTCCCCGAGGCACTCGGATCTTGCGGGTCCGGACCACGTGCTGGCCGACCACCAGTTTTTGCCCTGCACGGACCTGCTCTCCTGGCTGAAGCTGATTCAGGTCACGCAGTTGGGAGGGGCTGATGTTGTAGCGGCGACCCAAGTCTTCTAAGGTGACACCGGCAGGAACCTTCACTTCAAGTGGAGACTTAGACGCCACCAGCCGAGACTTCGGAGGAGCAGACTTCCCGGAATCCATCTTGGCGACTTCGCGGACCACATCCCAGGTGGGAATGTAAAGCTTCAGCCGCTGGTTGATCCGGAGCATGGAGTTGGTTCGGAGACCATTCCATGTTGCCAAGCGCCGGACCGTGGTGTTGTGCTTGCGGGCCAGGTCCCAAAGGTTGTCCCCTGAGCGGACCCGGATGTAACGCACGGCGCCGTGCTTTTGCAACAGGCGGGTGACAGAACTGGAGTTGCCCAAGTGATTGGAGTAGGCGGAAATCCAGTCCAAAGACGGTTCCGGAGCCTGCCGGAGCGACTCCAGCAGCTTTTCGTGGTGCACCTTCGGCAGGTAAACGGTGTACTTGTCGTCTGTGAGCGGTGGGGTGCTCCGGAAGTACTTGGAGTTGATGAGCTTGAAGTCATCGAATGGCATGCCGACGCGCTCAGCGACTTCTTCCAAGGAGTAGCTGACGGGCAGGGCCACCTGTGCCTCATCCATAGGCGGATCCAAGCGGATCCAGCTGAATCCGTGAGCACTTGGGTTGCGGTGAATCATCGCCAGCGCCATGATCGAGGGAACGTACCCACGCGTCTCTCGAGGCAGTCGCAAGGAGCGGTAGTCGGTCTTTCGGTTCCGCTGCTTGTTGTAACGGATCGCCCGCTCCACCCGATTTTCTCCTGCGTTGTACCCAGCCATGGCCAGTTCCCAGTCCTCAAACCGGACGTACAGGTCAGAGAGGTAGGAAATTGCTGCCCGGGTGGCCTTGATCGGATCACGGCGTTCGTCTACCCAATCGTCAATCCGCAGGCCGTACCGTCGGCCCGTTGGGGCAATGAACTGCCACAGGCCCACGGCGTTCATGTGGGAGCGGGCCTTGAGGTTGAAGTTGCTTTCAGCAGCAACCATGTATGCCAGATCCAGAGGCAGTCCGGCGTCTCGCAGCTCGCGCCGGATCATCGGCAGGTAGCGCCCGGAGCGCTGAATGCCCTTGGCAATCTGGTCCCGCTTCTTGGTGGTGTACAGCTTGATGAGGCTGGCAGCACGCTTGTCGACATGAATGGGGAATTCCTTGACCACCATGTCCGGTGGAATCCGAGGACCCTCATTGGCGAAGGCTGAATGAGCCAGCAGCAGAAGTCCAGCCAGCAGACCAGACGTCCAGCGAGAGGAAACACAGAAGAAGTTCATAGACGATGCGCGTGCGTAGGAGGTTCAGGCACCCAAGAGCCGGTGCCGTCTTATGGCTGAGCACGGATGTGCAAATAGCGTGCGTGCCTCAACCAAAGAACATGCGAAAAAAGGGGTTGACTCTCAATCTGGATTGAGTAACATAGGATTTTCCTCAGCGAGAATAGCTCAGCTGGTAGAGCGCAACCTTGCCAAGGTTGAGGTCGCGGGTTCGAACCCCGTTTCTCGCTCCATTGCCTCCCTGCTTCCAGCACCCCCGGAATCCCACAGTCCAGCAACAACGGGTAAACCACCATTGTCAGAAGTTCATGGTGAAGTGTCCAGCCGTTTTGGCGAACTCTCCATCTTGGTCCTCCGGTCGCTTACGGCTCCCAGACCGTCTGCCCTCCCGTCTCGTCGCGTGGCGTTCTCCAGAGCTATGGCTGCTGCTCAGCCTCACCTGGCTCCTGGCAGGCTGCTCACAGGTCAGTTACTACTGGCAAGCCGCATCCGGACACCTGAACCTGCTTCAGGAAAAGCAGTCCATTGAAGTCCTCCTCGCAGACCCGGAAACCGATCCTGAACTGAAGAAACGCCTGCGTCTGGTTCAGTCCGTTCGGACCTTTGCCATCGACGAGTTGAAGCTCCCAGAACGGGCGGGCTACACCGGCTACGTCAAGCTGAACCGTCCCTACGCAACCGCGGTGGTCACGGCTGCCCAGCCACTGGAGCTGAAAGCGTACCGCTGGTGCTACCTGCTGATCGGGTGCCAAGAGTACCGGGGTTACTTCGATGAAGCGGAAGCACAGGCTTATGCGCAGGAGCTGGCCCAGACCGAGTCTCTGGACGTGGCTGTCGGGTACGCCACCGCCTACTCCACACTGGGGTGGCTGAATGGTCCGCTGATCCCCGACTTCTTCTCCGACCCCATCCTCAGTACCTTCCTGGAGCAGCGAACAGAAGTTGTCATAGCAACTCTCATTCACGAGATGGCGCACCAGGTGCTTTACGTGCAAGACGACACCTCCTTCAATGAATCGTTTGCCGTGTTTGTGGAGCAGGAAGGGGTCCGGCGGTTCCTTGAGACGCACCCCGACTATGGGAGCGACGTGTGGGAACGCTACCAGCAGGCCCAGCAGGAGCGGGCTCGCTTCCGGGAACTGATCCGTAACGCCCTCACCGAACTCCAGCAGCGCTATGAGCAGGCGACGTCTGATGCCGACAAGCAGCAGGAGAAGCAACGGATTCTCGCCGAGCTGAAGCAGGCGTACGCCGCAGAGCGGGAAACCTTTCAGGTCCTCTCTTACGACAACTGGTTTGCCCAGGACCTCAACCACGCCCACCTGCTGGGAGTCGCCCGTTACCACAACCGAGTCGCCGCCTTTGAGGCGATTTTTGCAGAGTCCGGAGGCGACTGGGATCGTTTTTATGAACAGGTCCGTGAGCTGGGAAAGCTCTCAGCGACCGAACGTGCCACCCGCTTGGAAGAAAAGCATGCCTCTTGACCGCTCTCGCCTGCAAGGCGTCCTCCTCGACCGTGACGGGGTACTGAACCAAGAACCCGGCCCGCCTCTGACTCCGGAAGCCTTCAAGTGGATTCCAGGAAGCGCGGAGGCTCTCGCTCGGCTCACGGCCGCAGGACTGTGGGTCGCGGTTGTCACCAACCAAGCGGCAATTGCACGAGGGAAGCTCAGCCTAGAGGGACTGCAGGCCATCACGGACCAGATGGATCAGGACCTCGCGATCGTCCAAGGCCGGGTGAATGGCTTCTACTTCTGTCCGCACCATCCGGACTGGGAAGATGGCGCCCGACGAAGCGAGCCTCAGCCCTGCGGGTGCCGCAAGCCAGAACCCGGACTGCTAGAACAAGCCGCTGCTGCTGCTCAACTGCCTCCGGAAGCATGGGTTCTGATTGGAGACAAGACCTCTGACTTTGAAGCCGCCCGGCGCTTTGGATGCCCGTCCATTGGCGTCCGGACCGGACACGCCGGGCACGACCAGGCCTTTGCCACAGAACCGCTCTTCTGGGCAGAAGACCTTGCAGACGCCGTCTCACACCTCCTCTCCGCTTAAGTCGATGGCCGCCTTTCAGAACATCCTGATCATCCGCTTCAGCTCGCTGGGCGACCTCGTTCTGACCACACCAGTCTACCGTGAATTGCGCCGGTGCTTCCCAGATGCACGGCTGACGCTGCTGACGAGCGTCGGCTTTGGAGAGGTTCTGGCCAACAACCCACACCTAGACGAAATCCACTACCACCCCCGCAAGGAGCACCCTGCAGACCGGCAAGCGCTGCTGGAGTGGCTCCAGCAGGAACGGTTCGACCTGATCTACGACCTGCATGCCTCCTTGAGGAGCCGCTGGGTGTCGCTGATGCTGCAGGCCTCAGGACGGTCTCCGGAAGTCTGGCGGATCAACAAACGGACCCTGCGCCGCACCCTGCTGATTCGGTTGCAGATGAACTGGCTCAAGGGCGCCCGCTCTCAACGGGAACAGTGGCTGCAGCCATTGGTCCGGCATCAAGGGCACGAGCTAGACGCTCACACCGAACTGTTTCCGTCAGCAGCCGATCGGGCCAAGGTGGCCGCTGTGTTGAAGGAACACGACTTGGCGCCTAAGCAGTTTGTTGCCGTGGGCCCCGGAGCTTCGTATGAGCTGAAACGCTGGCCGGTGGAGTACTTTGAGCAGGTGATCCGGAACTGGACCGAGGTGGGGTGGCAGGTGGTCCTCGTGGGAGGACCCGGAGAGGTTGAGCCGGAGTTGCTGCAGCGTCGAGTTGGAACTGGAGTGGTCAACCTTGCAGGGCAGCTGAGCCTTCTGGAGTCGGCCGCGCTACTGGAACAGGCGCAGTGGGTGCTGTGCAACGACACGTCGATTGCGCACCTGGCCGAAGCAATGGGCACCCCTGCTCATGTCCTCTTTGGCCCAACGGTCCGTGAATTTGGCTACGCGCCCTTTCTTCCAGACAGTCAGGTGCTGGAAACGTCCTTGCCCCTCATGTGCCGCCCCTGCTCCCGAGATGGCCGCGGCACGTGCTCTCACCCTCAGTCGCTACGCTGCATGACGAGTCTGCTTCCGGAGGAGATCCCGGCGCTGCGGTCCTAGTGATGCCCGGAGCGGTTGCGGATGAATGGGAGCCAACGAAGCTTCCGGGAGTCCAGCAGCAAGTGGGTGTAGTGCCCCAGCACGCACGCAAACACGTACATCCAGAAGTGGTTCAGAAACAGCCACACCTTCTGCCAAGAAAATTCGGTCAGCCATGCCTCCTGAATCCGGAAGTACTCAAAGATCACCGCAAAGAAGATCGCCATCAGCCACGGGGTGAGCTTCCAGTGGGTCCAGCCACGGTGCTTGTGCATCACCGGGAGCAGAGACGCAAAGGCGCAGATGGCAAACAGCTCGATCTCCTGGTTGAAGAAGAGCACGGCCATGCAGACAAACATGATCCGGAAGAACCACTTCTGGGGCACCGAAGTGGTGTCTAGGTCCGGAAACAGAGCCATGAAGACGGTGGTCAAGAAGAGCCCCACCAGCGTCTGAATTTCCCCCTCCCAGTGCAGCGGCGCTCCCAGGAAGCGCTGAAAGGAATCGGGCTGCAGGGTCACGTATTGGGTCGAAATGGCCACGGCCACGGTGACCGTTCCTGCAGCAATGCCCCCATTGAGGTGTCCTCGAAAGTTCATCGTCGTTTCAGCGTCTGTCATCAAGTTGAGAAGGGTTTCCCCGGGTTTAAAGAAACCTCAGCAACTCCTGTGCCTGCCTCTGAAGAAACCCGATTGCAGGAGGGCGACGAAAATGCTTACGCCTGCAGCAGCGTCCTGCTAAGGTGACGGCAGCAAACACGCCCTCAAGCGGTCCTCTACTTCATTGACCCTGTCGGAGAAAAACCATGGCCTTGCCCCAAACCACCACGCTTCCTCACCTAGACGCCTGCCTACAGAACCTGCAAACGCTGCTCGGTGACCGCCTCTCAACAGCTGAGGCAACCCGGGAGCAGCACGGACGGGATGAATCGTTTCATCATCCCATGCCTCCAGACGCCGTTGCGTTTGCGCATTCCAATGAAGAGGTCGCTGAGATCGTCCGGATCTGTGTCCGGCATCAGTGCCCAATCATTCCCTTTGGCACGGGCACCTCGCTGGAAGGACACGTGGCCGCGGTCAAAGGAGGCATCAGCCTGGACCTTTCGCAGATGAATCAGGTCCTTGAGGTCAACACCGACGACCTCGACTGCCGTGTGCAGGCCGGAGTCACTCGCAAGCAGCTCAACCAGCACCTCCGGCAGACCGGACTGTTTTTCCCCATTGACCCGGGAGCCGATGCGTCGCTCGGAGGCATGGCTGCAACCCGGGCGTCTGGCACCAACGCGGTACGGTACGGAACCATGCGGGAGAACGTGCTCGGACTCACCGTGGTGAACGCCGAAGGCCGGATCCTGAAAACCGGAACCCGCTCGCGCAAGTCCTCGTCCGGATACGATTTGACCCGCCTGATGGTGGGCTCAGAGGGCACCCTGGGCATCATCACCGAAGTCCAGCTTCGGTTGCATGGCATTCCCGAGGCAATTTCGGCAGCCGTGTGCTCCTTTGACACCCTCGCCGGCGCGGTCAATACCGTCATTCCTGTCATTCAAATGGGCATTCCGGTGGCGCGCATTGAGTTGCTGGATGAAGTACAGATGCGCGCCCTGAACCAGTTTTCTCAGCTCGACTACCCTGAGCAGCCAACCCTCTTCTTTGAGTTCCACGGCACCGAACGCTGGGTTGCGGAACAAGCGGAAATTGTCGGCGAGATTGCCGCAGAGCACGGAGGAGGAGACTTCCGCTGGGCCACCCAGGAACAGGACCGGCAGAAGCTCTGGGAGGCCCGACACAATGCCCTCTACGCCAGCCTGGCCCTGAAGCCGGGCTCCAAGGGTTGGCCAACGGATGTCTGTGTTCCCATCTCCCGGCTGGCCGACTGCATTCTGGAAACACGCAAGGACATTGATGAAGCCGGACTGATGGTGCCGATTGTCGGACACGTCGGTGATGGAAACTTCCACCTGCTGTTCCTAGTGGACCCGGAAAACGAGGCTGAGGACCTGCGGCAGTTTCAGGTGCTGAACGACCGGTTGATCGAACGAGCCCTGCGGATGGGGGGGACCTGCACCGGCGAACATGGCATCGGTTCCGGAAAGATCCGCTACATGCACGCTGAGCACGGTGAGTCGATTGAACTGATGCGCCAGATCAAGCAAGCCCTGGATCCCCTGAACCTCCTCAACCCCGGAAAGTTGCTTCCGGCGTGAGACGACCCGAAACATCTGCTACCCTAAAAAGTCCCGCGTTTGTTCCTTGATCAAGAAAGTTAGGATGCCCGATCTATTTTCTGAAAAAGCCCAGGACTGGGATTCCCAAACCCCCATCCAAAAAATTTCCGGGGCCGTCAGCGCCCAGTTGTTGGAGCGTGTTCCGCTCCGTGCCGACATGGAGGTGATGGACTTTGGGGCCGGAACCGGCCTCATCAGTTCGCACGTCGCGCCAAAGGTCTCTCAGATTGTCGCTGTTGATGTCTCGGCAGCAATGCTGGAGAAGCTCAAGGAGAAGCCTGAGCTACAGGGAAAGGTGGAGCCGGTCTGTCAGGACATTTTGGAGCAGCCGCTCTCCCGGTCCTTTGACCTGATCATGAGCGCCATGGCGCTGCATCACGTTGAAGACACCGCCCAGCTCTTTCAGTGCTTTGCCGACCACCTGAAGCCTGGCGGTCAGGTCGCCCTAGCGGACCTAGACCGCGAAGACGGAAGCTTTCACCAGCAGGGCAACGACGGAGTCTTTCACTTCGGTTTTGACCGCAGCCACCTGCAAGAGCTGCTCAGGCACAGTGGCTTCACCGACATCGACTTTCAAACGCCCCACGTCGTCGAGCGCGAGGACGGAAGCTCGTACCCCCTCTTTCTGGTAACGGCGACTCGCGCCTAAACCACGACCCCCTTCCTCAACCGGTGAGCCTGGTTTCGCCCCTCACCGGCCCCTTCCTTCCGCTTCCTTTGCCGTCGCCGGCTTCAGCCACTGGTGTGGAGGCTGTGGCGGAGCAACTCCTCAAAATCCGAGTGCTGCAACCGGTCCAGGTTCTGCGGGTCAATGTAGAAGGTGTTCATCACCTGGTGTCCCGTCGTGGTGATGAGCGACTGCCGGACCGGGACATTCACCGTCTCAAAGGCGTGGGCCATCTTGAAGTACACCATGGGAGCATCTTCCACTGTCACCTTGACCCGGAGGTAATTCGCCGGGCGCCGAATGAAGCGTCCGGAGGCTTCTGCCTCCTGCGAGCTCTGCTCTTCCACTAGGTACCCCTTCTCGTCATCATCCAGGTACTCCACCTGGACCCGGTTGTTGTACATGAACTCATGGGTGGGCAGCCGGAGCGGAGGCGGAGAATCGCGGAGGATTGATGACTCAATGTCCCGCGGAAAGATCATCTCACCGCTTGCGCGCCGGGAGACCTCGAAGAAGTAACAGTAGGCTTCGGTGCCGTCATGGAAACGAACGAGGTTCATCTTTGCCGAATCCACGTTCAGATTGAACTTGTTGATCGCGTAGGCGGCGCGGCTGTGCGGAGAGTCTTCCAGACGGATGTAGATCAGCAGTCCGGTGATCCGGCCCCGTGCATTGGTGAGGACGTTGGCGAGAACGGGACGGTCGATGTGCTGGAAGATCGAAAGGTTCTGGGCCAGCACATCCGGAGGGGCGCTCAGGAGGAAGCGGTTCGGGAAGGCCGTGAAGAACCAGTTGATCATCGTGTTGAACGACTCCGTAAGCGCCATGATCGACTTGTTGCTCAGGGTCTGACGAATCATCCGGATCATCCGCTCCGTGTGTTCGTCGATGCCCTTGGAGTCTAAAGACCCCACCTTCAGGGCCCGCCAGAGCCGCTGCAGTTCGGCCTCCGAATTCCGGAGCCGGTCACGTTCCTTGGGGTGCGTTTGCTCCAGCGGATCAAAGAGTTCCTGTTCGAGGTCATTCCGGAGGCTGCGTTTGATGAGCAGGTCGATGCGGGTGTCAAACTCGAGGTCGCTCTTTTTGTTGTCGAGGTACGAGTGGATGAAGTCCAGCGACTCCTCAAGGGTTCCGGAGGTCCTCATTTCGGAGAAGACCCGATAGGTTTCCTCAAAGAAGTTCCGCAGGTGCCGGGTGTCACGGGCGTTGGCGTCACTGACGGCGCTGTAGTCAGAGACGTTGACGAGGAAGAGGAGGATGACGTTGACGAGGTTCCGGTCGGCGATCTCAAAGAAGTTCTGCAACGCCTGGTCAAAGTAGGCGGAGGTTTTGCTGAGCTGCACCACCGTCATGTGGTGGGCAATCAGCAGGGAAACCAGACGGAAGAGCTCTGGATCACGGTAGCCGATGCGTTCCAAGGCATGAACCGCCATGAGGGTCCCGGAAATCTGGTGCCGCGTGGTCGGGTCAATCTTGCCAACGTCATGAAACAGCATTCCCCACTTGAGGGCAAGCAGGTGCTGCGGTTTGAGGTAGTGGTACAGCTCCGGATAGTTCTGCTTGAGCAGCTTGAGCTCCTCCTGGCTGCGCTCCACCGCATTGAGGGAGTGAATGCAGACGGGATGCTGGTGGTAAGACAGGTTCCGGAGCAGAAACCGCATCTGGTTGCATTCGGGAATGTACCGGCCAATGAGGGTGTCCGGCAGGTTGGAGCTGCTGATGGGGTCACTGATCTCAAACATCACCCGCAACGCGTTGGCCGTGTGGGGCGTCAGCATCAATTCATTGAACTTGTCCGGCAGTTGCTCTGAGTAGGCCTGAATGCGCTCGGGGGTCAGCGTGGGGATCAGTTCTGCCAGCTCGTCCTTGAGCTCAACAGAGAGGTCGTAACCGGACTGACCGATGTAGATGAACAGCTCCAGCAGCACCAGTGGGGTGCTGAAGATGAGCGCCAACGGCACCTGCGGAAGTCCCTCTAGGGCATGGATTTCAACGATCCGACGCTTGCGCAGGTGCACCACCAGTTGGAAGTCGGAGAAGGTCCGGACAACGGTGCGGTCCATGAGCTTGCGGAGCATCATCCGGGAGAGGGAGCGGATGTTGTCCACCATCTGCAGGCGGTAGCGGTCAAACTCATCGACATTCTGGAACCGCTGGCGCTTGAGGAGGTAGAGGCGTTCCAGGCTGTCGTTGACCACATTGAACTCAAGGTTCCGGTCCACGCAGCCGCTGGCCCGAGCTTCTTCGTCGTAGTACTCCTGCGCCGCCCCACTGAAGTTCCGGAGGTCATAGAAGAACTCTAGGGCCTGGCACAGCTTGTAGCCCTGCCGGGGGGAAAGAATGCGTTTCTGGATCAGCAACGCCAGCAGGTCTGCCGTCTGACTCGGAAACACGCCATAGGTGGCCGCAGCAATCCAAAGGGGAATCTGCAGCGTCCGGAGCCCCCCGAAGTCTTCCTTGATGTCCATTTCATTGAGGGTGGGCTGGTGGCTCCCCTGGTACTCATCCAGCTTGTTGAGGACGTACGGTTCATAGGGCAGGATGTGAAAGAACCTGCGCTTGAGCGCCTCCGCAAGAGACGGGCTGCCCAGCAGCACTCGGCTTTCCAGAATGGACGGAATGGTGTGAACGCTGTTGGGTTCACTGAACCGGGAGAGGTCTTCGTCAATCTCAAAGTACTGGTGCGCCGTGTCGATTCCGGATTCCCGGAGCAGGTACTCCATGCGCATGATGAGCTGCTTGCAGGTCTCAATCTCTCCGGCATTGAGCGACTGAGTGTCCACGCAGTAGCCGAGGTCGCGGTCTGAGGCAAAGCTCAGCTCGGCGCGCCCGTACCCGCCGCGGGCAAAGACGACCATGTGCCCAAGGAGGAAGTCCTGGCTGAGGCTGCACTGCTCCAGTTGCGGCAACGATTCCTGCAGCTCCTGCAGGCGTGCTTGCAGCTGCTTCACCTCCCGCAGATGGTCATCGTGGATGCGCTGGTAGTACTTGAGCATCTGCCGCGCATCGTGTGCCTGAGAGTTCCGGTGCGAGTTCAGCTCCTGCTGGAGGATTTCGCACTTCTCCTGCTTCTCCGGAAGGATGCGGCGTTTGTAGTCCTGTTCCTTGCGGAGCTGCTCCACCAGGTTCTCCCGGATCGCCGGAAGGTCTTCCAGGCTGTACTCAAAGGCGATGCCGAGGATGGCGTCCAGCAGGTGGGTGTTCCGGGCCAGGATGCGGAAGGCGTTCGGGACCGTCAGGTTGTCCTGCACCGCCGCGTGGTACTCCGTCTGGTAGTAGGTGGAAACGGTCTGGGCAAACGCTCGTTCACGCAGCTCCAGATGCTCAAGGGCTGAGCCGGTGGCATCTTGAATCTGCGCCTGCTGCAGCTGTTCGCGCAAGCGGTCTTCGTGACGGCCTCGGTCTTCCGCATTTTCAAGAAGACGGAACTCCGCCAAAAAGGGGTAATTTTCTGCAGAAATCAGGAGCGGGCTGTTCATGGAATCACTCAGGTAAAGGGCTGAATCGGGAGCTGCTGTGGAAGCAGAGTCCGGACTTCGGAACGGGGACGTGCCGTCACAAATACCATGAATGGGTCACGCGGCAAGCCTTCCGTGGAGAAAAGTAGGGGGAGGGTTCGGGCAGTCGTGGTTCAGAAGAGCGGCATTTGCGGCGTCCCTGGCTGAGCCGTGAGGCCCAGATGCTCATAGGCCCGGACGGTGACCATCCGTCCCCGGGGGGTCCGCTGCAGGAAGCCCTGAAGCATCAGGTAGGGCTCATAAACGTCTTCGAGGGTGTCTTTTTCTTCAGAGACGGCAGCCGCAAGGGTGCTGAGGCCAACAGGCCCTCCGCTGAATTTTTCCACAATGGTGGTCAGGATGTGCCGGTCCATCTGGTCGAGCCCTTCTAGGTCCACCCCCAGACGCTTGAGGCTGCGTTGCACCAAGGCGTGGGTGATGACGCCCGAGGTTTCAAGGTCGGCAAAGTCCCGGCAGCGTCGGAGCATGCGGTTGGCAATCCGGGGGGTGCCGCGGGAACGCTTGGCCAGTTCCATGGCGGCTTCCTCAACAATCTCCATTTCCAAAATCGCCGCGGAACGGATGATGATGATCTGAAGCTCTTCCGGTGTGTAGTAGTTGAGGCGGCACTGAATGCCAAAGCGGTCCCGGAGGGGCGCGGAGAGCAACCCGGCTCGGGTAGTTGCCCCCACAAGGGTGAAGCGGGGCAGGTCGAGTTTTACGGTACGGGCCGCAGGGCCTTGCCCAATGATGATGTCGAGGGTGAAGTCTTCCATGGCGCTATAGAGCACCTCTTCCACCACCCGGTTCATGCGGTGGATCTCATCAATGAAGAGAATGGTCCCCGGGTCCAGATTGGTCAGAATGGCCGCAAGGTCGCCTTGACGCTCAATCACCGGTCCCGAGGTGCTACGCAGCTGCACCCCCATTTCCCGAGCAAAGATGTTCGCCAGTGTCGTCTTCCCCAGTCCCGGAGGGCCACTGAGCAGGACATGATCCAGGGGCTGCTTGCGCTTCTTGGCGGCTTCAATGAAGACCTGGAGGTTGTCCTTGATCTCGCTCTGCCCAATGTAGTCCCGGAGGCGCTCCGGTCGGAGCGAGAGGTCATACTGCTCCTCAGGCTGTTCCTCAGGGGTGACCAGGCGTTCCTCGTCCGTCCAGTCGTTCATGACTTTGCCTTCGCCGACGACGGGAGTGGCCCCTCCTGAGCGGCAATCTCTGGACTGATCTTCCACGTCAACGCCGGAGACAGGGCGTAGAGAAACAGGTAGAAGTAACCGGCATAACCGAAGTATGGGGTAAACACAAAGGCCAGCACCACCACCAGGGTCACACGTCCAACCCACTTGTTGCGGCTCATCAAGCGCCCAATGTGCAGGTAGCGGATTGGGTAGAGGTTCATGAGCACTCCTGTCAGGCCGAGGTTCCACAGACAGAACTGCGCCCAGAGGACCAGGGTGTCGGCATGGGCGTCCAGCGACTGTTCCAGCATGATGAACGGAGCGGTCACCAACAGGGCCGCCGCCGGTGACGGGAAGCCCTTGAAGAATCCCGGGATGCTGTTGCGGTCGAGGGTGAAGTACACCAGCCGTGCAATTCCCAGCACCGCGTAGCTGAAGGCGACCCAGCCGTATGGCATCGCCTGAACCACCGGATGAGGAATCTGCTCCATGAGCAGGTAGAACATCAGCGCCGGTGCGATGCAGAAGCTCACTCCGTCAGAGATGTCGTCTAGGATGCCTCCTAGGGTGATGTGGTGCTTCTTGGGGGGCGCCGAAGGCAGAGGGGTCGTCAGCCCCAGCTTCCGGGCAAGGGCGCCGTCGAGTTTGTCAAAGAACGCAGCCCCGATGATGAGGAGAAACGCCGCATGCATGCGGGCCTGGCTGGCAAAGAACACTGCCATCAGTCCCATCAGGGCGTTCATCATCGTCAGGGCATTTGGGAAAATCGAAAGGATCCGACGCCGCAGCACCAGATCTCCTAGGCACAGCTCATCCAGACACGAGGATCCGTACTTACGCATGTACCCGGCAATGGAGCCAAAGTTGATGATCAGGAAGAGGACTTCCAAGTAGATGAGCTGATTGGTCGGCATCTGCCCCAGCGCTGAGAGCCAGCGGTAGGTGGAGTCGTGCGGGTAGCTTGGCAGATAAAAGGCATAGGCGTACAAGATGGCCCCCACCGGAGCTGCCACCATGGTCCGGAGCCGGTTGATTTCGGTCATCTCTTCCTCCGCCCCTTGCCGCAGGGAAAAGTTCCGGAGGAAGTGCGCAAAGTTGTCCCGCATCAGCACCGTGATGCTGAGCAGCAGGACCATGAGGACGTGTAGCAGCTCCAAGCGCTCATTTGAACCCGGAGGCAGGTGCTGGTACCGCCACATCATCCCCACCGCCACCAGAGGAAAGACAATGGCATAAACGGCCTTGTCCATGATGCGGTCTGCCAGATGAGCCAACTTGGCCTGAGGGCGGAAGCGGGCTGAAAACCAGCCATCCACGAGGTCAAAGCACATCGACACAAACAGGCACATCACCCCGATGGTGTACGTTCCCGGACTGGGATTGAGCATCACTGCCATGGCAAAGAGGAGTCCCGCAAACACTAGGGGCGGTCGTCCATAGACCAGCAGCAGCGCGGTCGGCGTGGAGATGGTGGGTTTCATGCCCTAGTACTCGGCCAGCTTGTGAGAGCGCCCAAACACATGCAGCATCAACGCTGCCCGGATGTAAACGCCGTTGCGCAGCTGACGCCAGTACATGGCCCGTGGGTCGGAATCCACCTCCGGATGAATCTCATCTCGACGGGGGAGTGGGTGGAGGATGATCGCATCCGGACGCATTGTCTGGACGTTCTTCAGGTTCAGGCTGTAGCTGGAAGAGTCAATGAGGCTCGATTCACCAGAAAGGTCATACTCGTCCTGAACACGCGTCATGTAAACGCAGTCCACTTCCGGAAGGAAGTCGGCAATCTTGTCGGACTTGTGGATCGGAATGTTGAGGTCGCTGAGGTGTGCCTCGAGGTCCGGAGCAATCTGGAAGGCGTCGGGCGCCACAAAGAAGAGCTCAATGTCAGAAAACTGGCTGAGCAGGTACACCGCAGACCGGACGGCACGTCCCCGGAGGAGGTCTCCCACAAAGGCGTACCGTTTGCCCCGGACGCCCCCTCGGTCCTTGAAGGAGCGGTGCATCGTGTAGAGGTCCAGCAGCGCCTGAGTCGGGTGCTGGTCCTTCCCGCTTCCGCCGTTGAGGATGGGCACGCTGCGTCCGGTTCGTTCCAACAGGTAGGCCATGTACTCACAGAATCCCGGCTTCGGGTCGCGCATGACAATGGCGTCAAAGTAGCTGCTGAAGACCCGAACCCCGTCTTCCTGACTCTCGCCCTTGTACTCGGAGGAAAGGGCAGCGTCTCGAACCTCCCCGGTGTCCATGCCCACCAACTGGCTGGCCGTGAGGAAGGAGAGGAAGGTTCGGGTGGACGGCTGCGTGAAGTAGAGCATCGTCCGCCGGTGCCGGAGCTGGGACTTGAGGTAGTCAATGCCGTTGGGCTTGCGCATCAGGCCCTTGACCAGGTCCGCGTCCCGGAAGAGGTCATCCAGCAGCGCTTCAGTGAACTGCTGGGCCACCATCACATGAAAGAGCTGGCCCTCTTTGGAGTAGTTGGGGAGGCGATCCTTGAGGGGAAGGCGGAGGTAATCTTCAAACGGAAGCAGGGTATCGGGCATGTCTGTTGAGGTCATCTGCAGAGAAAAAACTGAAGAATACTGCGGGACCCCCGGAACAGTCCAGCCCAAATCAAGCCGGTACCAGCGGGGCAGGAGTGGTTTTCTGGACGACCAGTTGCCCGCAGGCTCCCTGAATGTCCTGCCCCTTGGAAATGCGCACCGTGGCCACCACTCCCCGATCCAGCAGGTACTGCTGGAAGGCCCGGACCTGCTCCCAGTCGGGTTTCTTGTACTTGCTGGAGGGGGACTCGTTGAAGGGGATCAGGTTGACCTTAAACTTCAGGCCGTGCAGCAGCTTGATGAGCGCCTTCGCATCGTCGAGCGAGTCCGTGACGCCCTTCATGAGGATGTACTCGAAGGTGATGCGCTTCCGGGACTCCAGCGGGTACTCCTTGCAGGCGGCAACCAGCTTTTCCAAGTTGTACGCCCGGTTGACCGGCATCAGCTGCGAACGGACGGCGTCCGTCACTCCATTGAGCGAAACCGCCAGGTTGGCCTTGATCCGCTCCTTGCCGAACTTACGAATGGCCGGAAGCAGTCCGGAGGTCGAGACCGTGATGCGTCGCTGCGACAGGTTGAAGCCGTGCTCGTCCGTAAAGACCTCAAGGGCTCGCATCACGTTGTCGTAGTTGTGAAAGGGTTCCCCCATGCCCATGAAGACGATGTTACGGATGGTCTCCCCCTCCGGAAGTCCTTCCCAGGCAGCCTGAATCTGCATCACAATCTCAGCAACGCTGAGGTGCCGGATCAGGCCCATGGTGCCGGTCATGCAGAAGTCGCAACCCATGGCACAGCCCACCTGTGAGGAAATGCAGACGGTGAAGTGGTCCGTGTGGGGCATGAGCACCGTCTCAATGCTCCGGCCGTCTTGGAGGACAAAGCGGTACTTGATTGAGCCATCCTGAGAGCGGTGCGCGTCCCCGGTTTCCAGGGTGCCAATCTGAAACTCGGCCGCAAGCGCCTGCTGCACCGCCTTCCCCAGGTTGCTCATGCCCGCAAACGTTGAGACCCGTTTCTGGTACAGCCAGGTGAACACTTGGTCCGCACGGTAGGCCGGAAACCCGTGGGCTTCCATCCACTGACGCAGTTCCAGTCGAGTAAGCTCTTGGAGAAACAGAGGCGCCTGAGGAGACGTCGAGCGGGATTCAGCAGGAGTGGAGCGGGTTGGGTCAACTTCCAAGGGAGTACCTGAGGAACGGGTTCAAGCGGTCTACCAGCACGGAAGCGACGTTCCGGTGGATCAGGAATTTGAGGCTGCAGAAAACCGCAACGGCTCCGGAACACGAAGGGCCCCGGAACCCGTTATGATCTCATTGACGCTGAGGACCGTCAAGTGCCCCCGGAGCCTCCTCGTCAGGGCAGGTGCCGGATCTGCAGCGCGTCAATGCGTCCGGAGCCGGCAAGAACGTCTGAAATCACCACCACCTTTTCACCAGACTGGAAGCCCTGGCGCTCCTTGAGAACGGTGAAAGCCGTCTGCAGCGTCTTTTCCGGGTCATCACTGAAGTTGATCCGGAATGACCGGACTGAGCGGTTGAGCATCAGGGTCCGACGGGCCTGGCTGACGTTGGAGAAGGCATAGATGAAGCTCTTGGTGGGCCGACAGTTGCTCACGTAGTCGGCCATCACACCACGACGGGTGATGACCACAATGCCCCGGACGCCCAAGGACTCGGCAAGCTGGACTGCAGAAGTGGAGAGCTGCTGCTTGTCTGTGGTGGACCGCAGCTGTTCCACAAAACGGAGGCCGGGCTTGAGCTCCACCGTCTGAGCAATGTTGACCAGCTGATCAATGCAGCGCAGCGGGTACTTGCCCACGGTGGTTTCACCAGAAAGCATGACTGCGTCCACCTCTTCATAAACCGCATTTGCGACGTCAGTCACTTCTGCCCGGGTGGGAATGGGGTTGTCGATCATCGACTCCAGCAGGTGTGTCGCCACAATCACACGCTTCCCGGCTTCGGCACACTTGCGGACAATCTCCCGCTGCACCGTCGGCACCGTGTGGTTGGGAATCTCAACTCCCAGGTCTCCGCGGGCGACCATGATGCCGTCCACTTCTTCAATGATCTCATCCAAGTTGGAGACCCCTTCCTGATCCTCAATCTTGGCAATGATCTTGACCTTCCCGACCTTGTCCCCCATCAGCTCCTTCAGCTGCCGGACGTCGTTGGCCTCCCGGACAAACGAGAGGGCGATGAAGTCCACATCGTGCTCTAGGCCAAAGAGGATGTCACGCCGGTCCTTGGCCGTGATCGCTGGCAGGTTAACCCGCACTCCAGGCAGGTTGACGTGGCGCTTGCTCTTGAGCACTCCTCCATCCAGCACCCGGCACTTCATCTCGCGGTCCTGCTTTTCCAGCACCTCTAGGTTGATGAGGCCGTTGTCAACGGTGATCTTGTCTCCCGGATTGACCGTCCGGATCAGGTCGTCGTAGTCCACGTGGATCGAGGTTTGCTCCACGTCGCTTTCGCCCCGGACGTTGATGGTGATGACGGTTCCTTCCCGCAGGTCCAAGTCCTCCGCTAGGTTCCCTGTCCGGATTTCCGGACCCTGTGTGTCGAGCAGGACGGCGATGGGGGTCTGGATCTTCTTGTTGAGGCTCTTGATGCGTTGAATGACCTTTCCGTGCCAGTCATGATCGCCATGAGACATGTTCAGCCGAGCGATGTTCATGCCGGCGCCCGACATGTTCTGGAGCATCTCGTGAGATTCGGTGGCGGGACCGATGGTACAGATGATTTTAGTGCGGATCATGAAAACTGCCTGAATTTAGGGAAAAGACACGAAAAGCGCTTACAGTACTGAATTTTGCCAAGAAGCGAAAGTCGCATTCCGCAAAACATGCTGCTTTTTTAGGCATCTCGCAGGGTGCGGACCAGGCGGGTGTGCTCCGGAGTGGTGTGGGCGCCCAAAGCGATCCAGGCCACGCCCACTGAAAGCAGGGCCATGAGGGTCTGCTGAAAGGCCGCAGAAGGCTCAGACGCCTCCGGAAGCTCATCGACTTCCACCCCAACAATGCCCACCACCTCCACCAGCTGAGACACCAGCTGCGGGAAGTTCGGGTCGGAGGCTTGCCCCTGCAGCATCAGGAAATTGGCGCCCGCGTGTAGCAGGTCCGGAAGTGCGTCAGTGAGCCAATTCGGATCCGGATGCGGGTGCGGCACCTTGAGGCCCAGGACGATCTGGGTTTGGGAGACCCGCCGGACCACCCGCAGCGCCAGCCGGGCGTCTTCCAGATGCTCAAAGCCACTCAGCCAGATCAGATCCGCATAGGTGTCCGAAAGGTAGATGGCCTGGTTCCCGTAAGCGGCTTCGCGCAGCAACGCCGGAACCGCTGTGGGCAGGGCCTGCAGGACCCCAGCGTGAATGCCCTGCTCGCCCAGTACCTCCTTGAGAAGTGCCCGACCGGAGTTGTTCAAGGCCTCACAACGGTCTTCCAGACCAAACGCCTTCAGTGCTTCCAAGGAGGCCCCAGCGGTGTTGGTCCGGAACACCTGAGCGCCTGCCCGCTTGTGAATGCGGTGGGCTTGCCGGACCTGCTCGGGGGCTTCCTGATTGGCCCAGCTGAGGGGCGTGAGGGAATCCACTCCCAGTTGACGGAGGGTGACGGCCAGGTCGGTATCGCTGACCAACGGGGCTTCTTCTTCGAGAAGGGGAAGCAATTCAAAGGAAGAACCAGAACGCATCATGCTGCAGACACGGGAAAAAGAGGAAGCAATGCAAGGATCGGTGGCGGAACCGATTGATGAAGCCGCAGGCGGGTCGGCTTCAGTGGAGATCCGGAAACTGACGGCGCATGAGGTTCAGCGCCTTCTTGGAGGCTCCCAGAATATCAGTAATGAGTTTTTGCTCAACCGGGTTGCACTCACGAGGGTCGAGGTGGTTTTCTGGAGCCTTCCCTTCTCGGAGACGGTTGACCTGGTGCCGAAGCCGAAGCCGCATGAGGAACTCGTAGCCCTCTTGCAGCAGCTTATGGTCGTCAGGACGCAGCGCTTGGGTTTCCCGGAGCCGGTCCAGACGGTCGCTGGTATTGGTCAGGTCCAGGTGCTGCTGAAGCGAGAAGAAGCGGGCGCCGTCCACAATGGGCGTCATCGCCTTTTTCAGGTCAAAGGTGTGGTCCCGCTCCCCGCCTTTTTCCAAAGCAAGCCCGCCCCACCAGTTGAGCGGAGGCTGCATCTGCTGGGCATTCTGGGCCAAGTGGTAGAGGAAGAGTCGGTTCCGGTCGTTCAGGAGGCTCCAGAGGTGCTGGCGCAGCGCCGTGGCCAGCTCGACAGAGCCGTGGGCAGCCCGGAAATCGAAGAAGATGGTGCTGCGCATGATGGCGAGTGGTTCCGGAGTTTCCACCCACTTCTGGAAGTAGCCTTTCCAGACGGCAAGCGGCTGGCACCAAAGCGGGTTCTGCGCCATCACGTTTCCCTCACACAGCCGGTATCCCACCTGATCCAGACGTGAGCAAATGGCCTCGCCGAAACGCAGAAACCAGCCCTGGACGGAAGCCAACTGGTCGTCCGGAACATCGGCAAAGACAATGGCGTTGTCCTGATCGGTCTTGAGCGTCTGCTCCTGACGCCCCTCGCTCCCCATGGTGAGGAACACAAACGGCACCGGAGGCGGGCCAAACTCCTGAAGCGCCTGCCGAAGGAGGGTTTCCAAAACGGTGTCGGCAAACAGGCTGATGAGGCGGGTGATGCTGAGGACCGGCATCCCGGTCTCAATGAGGGTGCTGACCACCTCCGGGATCTGCTGCTGCAGCGCGGCCATCTCTTCCACACTCCGGGCCGCTTCTAGGGAACGGAGGAGGTAAAACTGCGAGTAGCCTTGCGCAATGAGCGCGTGGTGCCGAACCAGCCCGCACACCTTGCCCTGCGCATCGCTGATGCCTAGGTGCATGACGTTGTGCAGGTTCATCACCAGGAGGGCGTCGAAGACGGTCTTGGTCTCTGAAATGGCAAACAGCGGAGCCGACATGACATCGCCCACAGGCGTGTCGAGGGGCAGTCCGGCGGCGACAATGCGGTTCCGGAGGTCCTTGTCAGTGAAGATGCCCTGGAACCCGGCCTCGCCTCCTTCCACCAAAATGGCGCTGCTCTGCTGACGCTGCATCAGGCGAGCGGCGTCGGCCACCGGAGTGGTGATGGAGCACGTCGGGACCTCACCACGCAGCATCTCCGAGAGGGGTTGCTGGTAGTAGTGCAGGTTGGGAGAGGCGTTGGTGTCCATGAAGCCAGCAGGGGCGTGCCCGAATTATTGGGTCTGAACGGTGTCTTTGAGTTCCTGCACCAGCTCTCCGGCCTTGTTGGGAAGGGCTTCCAGTTGGTTCGGGAGTTTCTCCAAGGCCTGCTGCTCCGTCCACTGCACCGAGTCGCCTAGAAGGCCTTGTGCGGACTCAATGAGGCCCTGGCCTTCCATCCATTCCAGGACATCGACGTAGGTGACCCCTTGGCTACCCGCCCAGTAGGCGGCGGCAACCAAGATCAGGATGAGGAGCAGGCGAAACATAATCAGGTCCAGATGTGCTCAGGCGCCAGGATCAGGGTCTCTTCCCGGCGAGGTCCGGTGGAGACGATGGACGCTGGCGCGCCGACCAGTTCAGAGATACGGTCCAGGTACGCCTTCATGGCGTCCGGAAGCTGGCTGAGGTCCGTGGCCCCGACGGTAGGGCAGTTCCACCCGGGGAGTTCCTCGTAGACCGGCTCCACCAATTCCAGAGGCGAGGAGGGAAATTCGTTGACAACGGTTCCATCTGCCAACCGGTAGCCCACAGCAATTTTCAGCGTTTCAAACTTGTCGAGCACATCCAGCTTCATCATGGCCAGGCTGGTGATGCCGTTCAGCCGAACGGCCTGCCGGACGAGGACAGCGTCAAACCAGCCACAGCGACGGGGTCGCCCGGTGGTGGCGCCAAACTCATGTCCTTCCTTGCGTAGGAACTCGCCGGTTTCGTCCAACAGCTCTGTGGGAAATGGTCCGCTGCCCACACGTGTGGTGTAGGCTTTGACGATGCCCACCACCTCGTTGACCTTGGTGGGGCCAATGCCGCTTCCGGAGCAAACGCCTCCGGCAACGGTGTTGGAAGACGTGACAAAGGGATAGGTCCCGTGATCGACATCTAAAAAGGTGCCCTGAGCGCCTTCAAACAGGAGATTCTTGCCGGCATCCGCAAGGTCGTTGACGAGCAAGGGGGCATTGACGACCATCGGCTCAATCTGAGCAAAGAGGGTCGAGTACTCCGTGAAGGTCTGCTCCACCTCAAACGGAGGCAGGTCCGACTGGAAGTAGTGCTGCAGCAGGTGGTTCTTTTCCGGAATGACTTCTTCCAGACGCGCCCGGAAGTAGTCCGGGTTCCGGAGGTCCCCCACGCGAATGCCGGAGCGTCCGACCTTGTCTTCATAGGTGGGGCCGATGCCTCGTCCGGTGGTGCCGATCTTGGCGTCGCCCTTGCGGGCTTCACGAAGCTGGTCGAAGGTCCGGTGCCAGGGCATCACCAGGTGAGCGCGGTCGCTGATGCGAAGGTGGGCTTCCACGTCGAGGTCAATCTGCCGCAACCCTTCGATTTCCTTGATGAGCCCGGGGAGGTCGATGACCACGCCATTTCCCAAAATGGAGAGGGTGTGACGGAGGATGCCGGACGGAATGAGGTGCAGCACAAAGGTCTGGTCCTCAAACATCACCGTGTGGCCGGCGTTGTTGCCACCTTGGTACCGGACCACGGCGTCCGCCTGCTCCGTGAGCAGGTCCACAATTTTCCCTTTACCTTCGTCGCCCCACTGCGAGCCGACGACCACGACACAAGTCATTCTGTTTTGGTTGAGTTGGAGGATTGAGAGGGGCGGCCCAGTTCTTGGGCACGACGGTAGGCCTGCAGCAGGCCGGCTTGGAGGTGAGCCCCCACGTGAGAGGCTTCAAAGGAATGAACTGCAGCTTCCGTGGTGCCTCCGGGAGACGTCACCTGACGCCGCAGGGTCACCGCGTCCACCGTCTGTGACTCCCAAAGCAGGGCCGCGCCCCGCAGGGTCTGCTGCACCAGCGTCCGGGCTTCGTCACTGGTAAATCCGAGCTGCTGGGCGGCGGTGCTCATGTGCTCCGCGAGGTAGAACACGTAGGCGGGGCCACTTCCGGAAATCGCAGTTGCAGCGTCAATCGCGTCCTCTGAAGGCACCTCAAGGCTCTTGCCACACACGCTCAGGAGCTGCTTCACCACTTCACGTTCGGAAGCAGAAACGGCGTCGTTGGCATAGAACGCGCTCATCCCCTCTCCGATGAGAGAAGGGGTGTTGGGCATGACCCGAATGGTTCGGTCGTGGGCAAGCCCCTGATGCAGGGTTTCCAGAGAGAGGCCCGCCATGATGGAAATGAGGACCTGCTCCGGACGGAGATTGAGGGCAAGGGTTGGAAACAGCGAGGGCGCCAGCTGGGGCTTGACCGCCAGCCAAACTAGGTCAGCGGCGCGCAGAGGCTCCCCAAAGGTGTCATACGCGTCACAACCCGTTTGCTGCTGCAGCTGCAGACGCTTCGTGTCATCCGGTTCGACCAGCAGAAACTGATGCTGCGGAAAGGCCTGTGACATGGACCTGAGCATGGCCCCGCCCATGTTGCCTCCCCCAATAAAAGCAATCTGCATGATCTCTGTTCGAAAAATATGGTTTGTCTTTGCGGATGAGTCGAAGCAAACTCTGGAACCCTACACGATTTGACCCCGAAGAACCAGAAAAAACCGTGAATCTCAGCACGCTTAGCCTCTCTGTTCCGGAACCTTCCGGAAGCCTTTACATCGTCTCAGACTCGCACCTAGATCGCTACAATGCGCCCCCGGAAGAGTTTGTTGCCATGCTGGATGCCCTCCCAGATGCCGAGGTGGTGGTGTGCCTCGGAGACCTCTTCAAGGTCTGGCTCGCCTTGCCCCGTTTCTGGTCGAAGCTCAACCGAGAGGTGATGATTGGGTTCTGGCGCCTCAAGGAGTGCGGGGCGACGAACGTCTTTGTGGTTGGAAACCGTGAGGTGCTGGTCCCTCGCGATCACCGTCCGGAGCGGCAGGAACTGCCCTTTCACCACATTGCACCTGATGAACTGGCCATTGAGTGGGGCAACTGGAAGCTCGGCTTTTTGCACGGTGACACGGTCAATTCGCAGGACAAGCAGTACCTGCGCTGGCGTCGACTGTGCCGCAGCGCTCCCTTCCGTTGGTTCTTCCGGTCCCTGCCCAAGGCCCTGGCCGTCAAGATTGCCGACCGCGTGGAAGAAACCCTGAACCACAGCAACCAGGAGTTCAAAATTGCCTTTCCGGAGGCAGAGGTGAAGCACTTTGCCGCCAAGGCTTTGGCCCAGTATGATGCTTACTTCCTCGGGCACTTTCACCGAGACGACACCATCCGTGTCGAGGGCTACCCCGGGTTTTTACGCGTTGTTCCCGACTGGCTGGGCACGCGCTCAGTCCTGCGTCTTTCTGGAACCGGACAGCTGGAAACCTTGGTGTTTCATGAGGGAAAGCTGAGTCCGGTCGCCACGGAACAGCCCTCGATTTAAGCCCGTCCGCCTCCTTCTTCCCGCCCTTGGAGTTGACGGGATTCCCGCCCGCTTGCACGATGCCTGCATTGCGTTTGAAGCAAAATGCGGTCTCGAACCCTTCTCCGGTTACAGTACATTGTTTGCTCGTCTTTACACCTCACTCCTCATCCTCCTGCTGGCCCTGATTCCTCTGGGACTTCAGGCCAATGAACTCAAGCGCCCCATGCAGGGGGTCCGGAACCTGGGCATGGGGAATGTGGGAGTCGCTCTCAGTTACGATGAAAACGCGCTGTTCTACAACCCGGCCGGACTCGCCGCAGTGGACACGGTGCTGGTGGGGCTTCCCACACTGTATGAGGTTTCTCAGGATACCATCGACATTGCCTCCGACATCAGCAAGCTCGGCAGCGATAGCAGCACTGCCGACACCTTTCAGCTGGTTCTAGGCAAGGATATCTTCTTCCGGACGTCTCCCATTGGCATGAACCTGGTGATTCCCTTCGGCAGCGCCTTCACCTTAGGGGCAGCGCTGACGACAGAGCTTCGCTTTGAGTTGGCGGCCCGGAATCCTGTCTCGCTGGAACTTGCCTTTGGCTCCCGATTGGATGCAATTGGCATCTTCGGCTTCGGAACAACAATCAACAAAGGTCAGTGGCTGGTCGGAGCCAGCTACAACCAGATTCGGCGAAATGACATCCCGCGAGCAACCGTTTCGCTCGGAGACGCCCTTGATACTGACACACTCGAAGACACCGTTGGGCTTTCATCAACCCTTTCTTCCGCCTCTTCCTACGACATTGGTTTTCAGCGTCGCCTGGCTTCATTCTCCAGCCTGCAGATGACCTGGGGTGCAGTTGCACACAACCTCGGCCGCCTGACGTTCGACCGTGCGGACAATGAAACCAACCCGGCGGATGTGGCCACCGAGTATGACCTTGGCCTCTCCATTCAACCAGACTGGGGACCGGTCCGCTTGCTCGGAGCCATCGACTTCCGGGACATTACCATTGCGAGTGAGGACGACCCGTACTGTCGTTCGAACCGCGGCACAGACTGTACCTGGAAACGCCTGCACATGGGCTTGGAGCTAGGGCTGTTCCCCATCGATACCTCCACCAATGTGGTTTCCCTCAGAGCAGGTTACAACCAGGGCTACTTTAGTTTTGGCTTCGGATTGGCGCCGCTCATCTTCACCCGTTTCCTCAACATCGATTACGCGGTTTACAAAGCCGAAATCGGGAGTCGTCCGGGAAGCCCGCAGCTGCGACGAGCCCTACAAATTCAGTTTGGATTCTGACATGAAACGCTCCTTCCTCCTCGTGTCCGGAATACTCCTGCTGCTCCTGCACGGGTGCGGCGACCTCGTGACCGAATCGGACGCGAGTGCCTGCAACAACGCCCTTGATGAACGGGACTACAGCACCGCTTTGGGCATCTGCTCTGAACGCAAGGACAAAGCCGCGGCCTACATGGGCTTGGCCGGTTACGACCTCATCAACATCCTCGATTCTGCAGAGAAGTCTGCTACGGCCTACACAGCTCCCAGCGCGGGGACAGCCCTCGGGACCGATACCGCGACTCCACGGACAATTCTCAACCTCCTCGCGCTGGACCCTGAAAGCATCCCCGATGAGAGCACCCGAAGGACCAAGATCCAGGAGTCCAAAAACTACCTCGATAACGCCTCCGCCCTGCTTCACCCGTCTCTAACAGACCTGTCAAAGGATGAACTGCTGCTGGACGCGTTCGCCTTGGCATTTGCTTCACAGCTGGCACAGGTTCTGATCTTTGATAACGGAAGCGTGAGCGACAATGTAACCCCTTCCCTCATTATAGATACCTCAGTAAATGGTACCCCACTGAATCCCGTAGCGACTGCCACCTGTGGGACCACGGTCAATACAAGTGATGCGGAGGTGCAAAGCGTTTTGGCTGCTGTTGACGGCCATCTGTGGGAATCAGAGCAGAATTACTACAACTGCAACGTTTTGAAGGACTACCTTGAAGCCAACCCTAAAGATGCCCAAGCCGTGGACAATGGAACTACTCCTCAAGCTGTAACTGACGCCCTCTGTGCACCTCTGGTTTCGCTGGAAAACTACTTAGGGAAATTGGTTGATACAACCGCTCAACTGACGCTGAGTGGAGACTCCACCTCGACGATCACAGACACCACCTCCAATCTGGATAGCGCACTGACGGATTTAGGGTGCAAGTAACCTCCACTTGAACCTCTGCCACGCTTTTGGCATACTCCCTCGCAACCTGCCGTATTTGCCTTGATGCAAGGCCACCCTTTCGGAGAGTTGCATGGAATCCAAGCCCCGCCCCACCCTGCAGGACTGGGCCACTCAGGCCACTCAGGAACTTCGAGGCCAGCCCCTTGAATCGATTCACTGGGCAACTCCCGAAGGCATTGAGCTCAAACCCCTTTATACTGCTGCAGACCTAGAAGCCTTGGAGCAGGTGGACACCCTTCCTGGGTTCTTTCCCTTCATCCGGGGCCCCCGGGCGACCATGTACGCCAACCGTCCTTGGACCATCCGCCAGTACGCCGGTTTCTCCACTGCCGAAGAATCCAACGCCTTCTACCGCCGCAACCTGGCTGCCGGACAAAAAGGCCTGAGCGTCGCATTCGACCTAGCGACTCACCGGGGGTATGACTCCGACCACCCGCGCGTGGTGGGAGACGTCGGCAAGGCTGGGGTGGCAATCGACTCCGTGGAAGACATGAAGATCCTCTTCGACGGCATTCCCCTCAATGAAATGTCCGTCTCCATGACCATGAATGGAGCCGTGCTTCCGGTGCTTGCAGCCTACATTGTGGCCGCTGAAGAGCAAGGGGTGCCGCAGGACCAACTCAGCGGGACCATTCAGAATGACATTCTGAAAGAGTTCATGGTCCGGAACACCTACATCTATCCGCCCGAGCCCTCCATGCGGGTGGTGGGAGACATCATTGAGCACACCGCGAACTTCATGCCGCGGTACAACTCGATCAGCATCAGCGGCTACCACATCCAAGAAGCCGGCGCAACAGCGGTGCAGGAGCTCGCCTTCACCCTCGGAGACGGACTGGAATACGTCCGCTCAGCACTCGCTCGAGGCATGGCCATTGACGCCTTTGCCCCACGCCTGTCGTTCTTCTTTGGCATCGGCATGAACTTCTTCATGGAGATCGCCAAGCTCCGGGCAGCCCGCTTGCTCTGGGCCGAACTGATTGCGCCCTTTACGCCCCAAAAGGCTCAGTCCCTGATGCTCCGGACCCACTGCCAGACGTCTGGGTGGAGCCTCACCGAACAGGACCCGTACAACAACATCATCCGGACGACCATCGAAGCGATGGCCGCTGTTCTGGGCGGGACACAGTCGCTGCACACCAACTCCTTCGACGAAGCCCTAGGGCTGCCCACCGAGACCTCCGCCCGCATTGCCCGGAACACCCAGCTGATTCTGCAGGAAGAGTCCGGCATCCCCAGCATTGTCGACCCCTTCGGCGGCTCCTACTTCATGGAATCGCTCACGCACTCGCTGGCTCAGGAAGCCCGGACGCTGCTCGAAGAGGTGGAGTCGCTCGGAGGCATGACCAAGGCCGTAGAATCGGGCATGCCCAAGCAACGCATTGAAGAGTCTGCAGCACGGCGGCAGGCCCTCATTGACCAGGGCAAGGAGGTCATTGTCGGCGTCAACAAGTACCGCGTGGATGGCGACACCGGAGTAGAGGTTCGCGAAATTGACAACTCCGCTGTCCGGGAGTCGCAAATTCGTCGCTTGGAGCAGATCAAGGCTTCGCGAGAAAGTGCCCAGGTCGAGTCCACGCTCCGTGCCATCCGCACTGCCGCCGAATCAGGGGAAGGCAACCTGCTGGCGCTGAGCATCGACGCCATCCGCGCCCGGGCCACCGTCGGAGAGATTTCGGAAGCAATGGAGTCCGTCTGGGGCCGTTACAACGCTCCCATCCGGGCGAGCTACGGCGTCTATGCCGGAAGCTACCCCGACCAGGACGAACTCGCAGAGGTGAAGCAGCTGGTGGAGCAGTTTGCCGTGGCGGAAGGACGGCGCCCGCGCATGCTGGTGGCCAAGATGGGCCAAGATGGGCACGACCGCGGGGCCAAGGTCATTTCGACTGCATTTGCCGACCTTGGTTTTGACATTGACATCGGCTCCCTGTTTCAGACTCCGGAAGAGGTCGTCAAGCAGGCCGTGGAAAACGATGTCCACGTCATCGGCGTTTCCAGTCAGGCGGCCGGACACAAAACCCTGGTCGCGGAACTCACCCAGGCTCTGCGTCAGCAAGGTGCTGAAGACATCAAGGTCGTCGTCGGAGGCGTGATTCCCCCACAGGACTACGACTTTCTCTATCACCTAGGCGTCTCCTGCATCTTTGGTCCCGGCACCCCCATTCCCAACGCGGCCCGTGAGGTGCTGGCAGCCCTGACTTCGGCTCCGCAAGCCGCCTGAGTATCTGCTGATGACGCCTCTCATGCCTGTGAGGAACTGCCACCCGAGCCTCCGCCTAGGAGGCTTGTGACGGCCCCGGACCCCTTGCAAGAAACCCTGCACCGCATCCGTTCTGGAGAACGCCGAGCGCTCGCTAAGGCTATCACCCTGCTGGAAAGCTCCCGGGCGGATCACCAGCAGCAGGCTCAGGACCTTCTCGAAGCCCTTCTGCCTGAAGCCAACCAGGCCCTCCGCATCGGCATCACCGGAGTTCCGGGAGTCGGCAAGAGCACCTTCATTGAAGCCTTTGGCCTCTCCCTCATTGAGCAGGGGCACCGGGTGGCAGTGCTTGCCGTCGACCCCTCCAGTCCGGTAACGGGAGGCAGCATTCTGGGGGACAAAACCCGCATGAATGAGCTGTCTCAGCACCCAGACGCTTTCATCCGTCCCTCCCCTTCCGCGGGCATCCTCGGTGGCGTGGGCCGTCGGACTCGGGAGACGATGCTGCTCTGCGAGGCTGCCGGTTACGATGTGATCTTTGTGGAAACGGTGGGCGTGGGACAGTCGGAAACCCTAGTGGCGTCGATGACCGACTGCTTCCTCGTCCTCATGCTTCCGAACGCGGGAGACGAGCTGCAGGGCATCAAAAAGGGCATCCTCGAGTTGGCCGACCTGCTGGTGGTGAACAAAGCGGATGGAGACCAGATGGCGCTGGCACGGCACGCACAGCAGACCTACCGGCAAGCGCTGCGCCTCATGGCATCCGGACACGCCGAGTGGACAACACCGGTGCTGACCATCAGTGCCCTCAAGCACCAAGGACTAGCCGAGCTCTGGGAGAGCATCCGAGAGTTTGAGGCGTCTCGGAAGGCTTCTGGCGCCTGGGAGCAGAACCGCCGAGACCAACAACGTCGCTGGTTCTGGAGTTTGGTCGAGGAAGCGCTGCTGAACCGTTTCCAAACCCACCCGGCGGTTCGTCAAGAGATCCCGGAGGTGGAACGCCTGATCCATGAAGATGCCCTCCTTCCCGCCCGCGCCGCTCAGCGTTTGCTCAAGGTCTTCCTGTAAACCCAACCCCCGACCTCCATGCTGCTCTCCTCCCTCTACGCCGCGCTGCGTCCGTCCCTCTTTCAACTGGAGGCAGAAGATGCTCACGAGCGAACCTTTTCCCTTGTGGAACGCGTTACCCGGGTGCCCGGAAGCCTGAGTGCTCTGAAGTGGGGCACGCCAACCCCGGACCCTCGCCTGATGACACGGCTTTGGGGACACGTCCTCCCCAGCCCCCTTGGCATTGCCGCCGGGTTCGACAAAGACGCCCGCATCTACAATGCCCTCTTCTCCCTGGGCTTTTCCGCAGTAGAGGTTGGAACCGTCACCCCACGTCCGCAGCCCGGAAATCCCCGGCCCCGTCTGTTTCGGCTTCCAGAAGATGAGGCGCTGATCAATCGTTTTGGCTTCAACAACGCCGGTGCCGCCGCCATGAGGCAGCGGTTGGAACGGCAAGCGCCTCAGGGACTGCTGGGAGTGAACTTGGGGAAGAACAAGGACACCCCGCTGCCTGAAGCACCGGAAGATTACGTCCAGGGGCTGGAAGCCTTTCACGGCCTAGCCGATTACCTCGTCATCAACATCAGCTCGCCCAACACTGAAAACCTCCGGAGCCTACAAAGCGACCAGGCGCTGCAGACCCTGCTAGACCGCTGCTTCACCCGCCGGGAACAGCTGGCCTCCCGGCACGGACGCGCAACGCCGTTGCTCGTGAAACTGGCCCCGGACTGGGAAGAGGCGGCCCTAGAGCAGAGCCTGCACGTCCTCCAGCAATTTCCGCTGGATGGCGTGGTAGCCACCAACACGACGCTGGATCGGACAGGCTTGCAGTCCCGCCACCAGGGAGAAACCGGAGGGCTCAGCGGACGTCCGTTGCAGACGCGTTCCACGGAGTTCATCCGGCACCTGCGTCAGGTGCTGCCTCCGGAGATGCCTATTTTGGGAGTCGGGGGAGTGTTTACGGGCCAAGATGTCTTCGACAAGCTCGAAGCCGGCGCCACGCTGGTGCAGGTTTACACCAGCTTGGTTTACCGAGGTCCCGGATTGGCGAGGCTCCTGCACCAGGAGCTGCAGGCCTGCCTAGAGGCCCAGGCTAGGAGATCAGGCGGAATCCAGAGCGCTTGATGTCCGGGCGGTCTAGGATCTCTAGGTAGTGCTGGGCCAGCTGATGCAGGTTCTCCTCTTCAAAACGGAAGTCCTCTTCCGAGGTGGTTTCCACCAGCTGCGAAAAATGCAGACGCGCTTCATAGAGGTTCTTCTGCTGAAAGGCAATGGCCCCGAGGTGAAAGAGCGTTGCTGGAGGGTGTCCCGGAAACTGCAGCGATTGCCTTAAGAAGTCCTGAGCGGTGTCCCACTGCCGCAACTCCAGATACAAACGTCCCAACTCATACAGCAACATCCCCCGCTCCTCAGCGGTGCCAAAGTGGTGCTCCAGCACCCGCCGAGCATAGGCCAGGAAGGACTCGGGGTTGTGCCGACGCTGTTCCCACACCGGAAAGCGAAGGGGCCGGATGTTGGCCAAGCGCTGCTCTTCCTGCTCCGAAAGCTTGAGCAACCGGGCGGTCAGCAGCTGGGTGTAGAGCTGGGTCCGGAAGCCTGAATCGGTTCGCAGCACCAGCGTGGTCGCGCAGTTCTTACAGTGCAGCGGGTCCGGAGTCCAGAGATCCTCATCCTGGAAGGGACGCCGTTGCTCCAAAGCCTCCGGATCGTAGTAAAGCACCTTCAGGTCATAGTGGTAGGACGCTCGGCAGGCGATGCAGGTGATGCGGACCGAAAGCGGCTGCTCCTCCGCTTCCGTCAGGCAGGAAGCGTCAATGCCGTCAGGACACGGGTGCTGGTGAGCGGTGCAGAGCAGGAAGGTCAGCTGCGCCAGTCCCTGCTCTCCTTCACGGTAGTGCTCCAGCAACTTGGGAATGAAGCGGGCATCCGGAAGCCGCTCAATGAGGTCAAAGAAAAGCGTGTAGTGCTGGTTCAGCAAGGGCGTGAAGCACTTCAGCAGCGTCGTCAGCACCTGCTCAGAAGGAGCCTGCTGAAACAGTTGGAGGGCATAGTCCACCTCTTCGTGCCGCTCCGCATCAATCAGGTCACCCAGCGCCTCGCAGAAGACAGCGACCAGGCTTTCATTGAGAGCCGGAAGGTCGAGTTCCCAAGGATGAGGTAGCAGAAGCGGGTAGTTGCACTCCTGCGGCGCCGGAAGCCCCCAGGCCCAGAGCAGCAGCAGTTCCTTGGCCGAAAAGCGCGGGTGCGCGGGTCGCGGAAGAGAAGCGGGAGGCGCTCCGGACGCAAGCGCCTGCTGGATGAGCTCTGCATACTGTCCCACTGAAATCAGGGATGAGGCGCTCAGCGCCTGCAGCGTCTCCCAGTGGGCTTCCGGAGGGTGAACGGCTTCCAGAATGCGACCCCGGAGGGCTTCCAGCGGCAACGCCGTCAGCAGGAGCAGCTCGGCCTCCTGAATGCGGATGATCGTCTGATCCCATTCCGGCTGAATGAAGTCGGCAAATCCCTTCAGCGTTTCCTGCACCAGCTCTCCCGGCGCAGCGCCCCAGTGCTGGGCGGCATTCTGCAACAGACTCAGCAGTTTCTCCGGATTCGGTTGCTCTCCCAAAGCGTCTAGGTCCCGGACCAGCGGGTGGGGCAGGCGAGGAGACAGCGGCTCAATGGAACCCATCACGACCTCGTAGATGGTTCCGATTCCAGCGCCGGCGTCAAACTGCATCTTGATGAACTCCAGCAGGCCACGGAAGTCGAACAGGCTCAGCAGGTACTGAGAAAACTGTGGATCCGTGAACTCCTTGCGGAAGTACTGATACTGTTCCAGCAGGCGTCGAAGGCGCGGAGGAGTGGAGGCTTCGAGGCACAGGACCTCAAACAGCGTCAGCGCCTTGAGGTGGTTGCTCTGGTGCGTCTGAAGGAATTCCTCCAGTTCATCCCAGGCCTCAGGAAGTCCGGTCTGGAGCCAGCAACGCGCGGCACACTGCAGTTCCGGAAGGTTCAGTTCATCAGCAAGGAGGAGGCGTTGGAGCCACTGGAGCAGCGGAGGGTGCGCTGCCTCGTAGCGGAGCTGCACCAGCGCTTCTGCACAGGCACACCGCAGACGTCCGGTGCTGCGCTGGAAGAGGCCCAGCAGCTTGAAGGCGTAGCGGTCGTTGCCGCTGCGGTTGATCAGGTGGATGGCAACTTCCCGGACCTCCGGGAGGGGGGAGTCGAGCATGGGGCCAATGAACTGGTCCGGCTCATCACGCCACTCATTCAACAGCTGGTAGGTGGCCCAGAGCCGTACTCGTTCCTGCTCAGAAGACAGGAGGTGCTGTAAGGTTTCCTGAGAAAGAATGCGCATGCCGGGCAAAGCTCAAAGTGGAGACGACTCCGTTTGGAAAAGGTCCTGACGTGCAAAGACTGATCCGTTGGCACCTAAACGGAACCGTCAGGTCATGAGGTTTGCCGAGTCAATGATCTGCTGACGCTCCAGGTTGAGGCGGTTTTGCTCTTCCGACCACTTCCGGTTTTGCTCCATTTGCCGGTGCGCCCACCGCATCACGGTTTTGCTGAATTCCTTCGGCAACCCCAGCTGCTTGGCAACCTTAATCAGCACCTCAGCCTCCACCTTCTTCAGGTTTCCATCGACCACCGCAATGGAGGCAATGTAAAAGAAGAGGCTGGCGCCGGTTTCAATGGGAACCTTAATGGGTTCAATCTCATAGAGCTTCTTCTGCTTGACAAGCGTCATCAGGTTTTGAGCCTCTTCTTTAGAGTCCAGCAGCCGAATGGCCTCTTGCAGGGCAATCAGCTCATTGGGTTCCACAATGCCATCTGCCACCACCACACTCCCGATGGCGTTGACGACCCAGTCACGGATTTCTTTGGAGAGCCCATTGACGATTTGATTGGTTAACGTGGGGTCCAGCCGAAGTACATACATAAATTTAGAATTTTTCCAAGGAAAAAAAGGAAGAAACCAGGAAACCCCCGGAAAGCAGGTTGGGGGGATCAATTGACTTGCTCCCCACTAGGATAAGGCGTTATATGAGGGTTTTTCAATATCTCACGTACGTCCCAAACGGAGAAACATGGCAAACACATGGCAGACGATCGGAATGAAAGATTCCGGACTTTTTCGAGAACAGGCTTACATCGACGGCCAGTGGGTCAACGCTGACAGCGGAGAAACCGACCCCGTGACCAATCCTGCCACCGGTGAGGTCCTGGCAACGGTCCCGCGTTGTGGTGCTGCCGAAACCAAACGCGCAATTGAAGCCGCCAACGCCGCTTGGCCGGAGTGGCGCAAGAAGACCGCCAAGGAGCGGGGCAAGATCATCCGCCGCTGGTACGACCTGATGATGGAAAGCCAAGAAGATCTGGCCCGCCTGATGACCGCCGAACAAGGAAAGCCTCTCGCGGAAGCCCGGGGCGAGATCACCTACGCCGCGTCCTTCCTGGAGTGGTTCTCGGAAGAAGCCAAACGGACCTACGGAGAAACCATCCCCACCTACAACCAGGACCGCCGGGTGCTGGTGGTCAAGGAGCCGGTTGGGGTTTCTGCCTGCATCACCCCCTGGAACTTCCCGGCAGCCATGATCACCCGCAAGGCGGGTCCAGCTCTTGCGGCAGGCTGCCCGATGATCATCAAGCCCGCTCCCGACACACCAATGTCGGCACTGGCGCTTTGTGAACTGGCCGAACGCGCCGGGGTCCCGAAAGGCGTGCTCAGCGTGGTTCCAGGAGATGCCATCGCCATCGGTGGCGAGCTGACCTCCAACGGCATTGTCCGCAAGCTCAGCTTCACCGGTTCCACCGGAGTCGGCAAGATCCTCATGAAGCAGTGTGCCGACACCATGAAGAAACTCTCGCTGGAGCTCGGTGGCAATGCACCGTTGATCGTGTTTGATGATGCCGACCTTGATGCCGCAGTGCAAGGGGCGATTCAGTGCAAGTTCCGGAATGCCGGACAGACCTGCGTCTGTGCCAACCGCCTGCTGGTGCAAGATGGCATCTACGACCGCTTCATGGAAGCCTTTGCCGAGGCCTCGAAGCACCTCCGTGTGGGCAACGGCCTGACGGAAGAGACCGACCAGGGCCCGCTCATCAACATGGCCGCTGTGGAGAAGGTGGAGAACCACATCCAAGACGCCGTCAGCAAAGGCGCCCGGGTGCTCTCTGGGGGCAAGCGTCACGAAAAAGGAGGCTGCTTCTTTGAGCCCACGGTTCTTGCCGATGTGACCCCAGACATGAAGGTCGCCAAAGAAGAAACCTTTGGGCCCCTGGCGCCTGCCTTCCGCTTCAAGACCGAAGAGGAAGCCCTGCAGATGGCCAATGACACCGAGTTCGGCCTCGCGTCCTACTTCTTCACCCGGGACATCGGACGCGTGTGGCGGGTCGCGGAAGGACTGGAGTATGGCATGGTCGGAATCAACACCGGCGTGATTTCCACCGAGGTGTCCCCGTTCGGTGGCATCAAGGAGTCCGGAATCGGACGTGAAGGCTCCCTGTACGGGATTGAGGAGTACATGGAGGTCAAGGCCATCCACATGGCTGGCGTCGACCGCTAAGCTCCCTTCCGGGCCTTCGCACGAAGGCCCTTGAGCACGGCCGGATGGGGGCGTTATGCTGACCATCCGGCTTCCCTTCGTTTTCTCGCCGCTTCCCTCTGAAAACATGATCACGAAACTGCTCATTGCCAATCGAGGCGAGATCGCCTGCCGGATCATCCGGACCTGCCAGCGGCTGGGCGTCCGAACCGTTGCCGTGTATTCAGAGGCCGACCGCAACGCGCAACACGTCCGGCTGGCCGATGAAGCCTGCGGCATTGGCGAAGCCCCTCCGGCACAGTCCTACCTCCAAGGCGAGCGGATTCTCGACGTTGCGCAGCGTTATCAGGCGGACGCGGTGCATCCCGGATATGGATTTCTATCAGAGCAAGCGGCCTTTGCTCGTGCCTGTGCCGCCGCTGGAGTGATTTTTGTGGGCCCGCCTCCGGAAGCCATGGAACGCATGGGCACCAAGGACGAAGCAAAGCGTCTGATGGCGGCTGCCGGAGTTCCCGTGGTCCCAGGATACCATGGCCCCGAGCAGGCCCTTCCCTTCCTGCAGGAAGAGGCGGAGCGCATCGGCTACCCGGTTCTCATCAAGGCGGTTGCTGGGGGCGGGGGTAAGGGCATGCGGGTGGTCTCGGAGCCCAGTGCATTTGCGGACGCACTGCGGTCGGCGCGTCAGGAGGCTAAGGGCGCATTTGGGGATGACCGGGTGCTGCTGGAGCGCTTTGTCTCCGGTCCACGGCACCTAGAGGTTCAGGTGTTTGGCGACACCCAGGGGCAGGTCCTTCACTGCTTTGAGCGAGAATGCTCCCTGCAGCGGCGGCATCAGAAGGTGGTGGAAGAAGCCCCGTCGCCTCTGCTGGAGGACGCCACGCGCCAAGCCCTGACGGCAGCCGCAGTGCAGGCGGCGCGCGCGGTGGGCTACGTCAATGCCGGGACCGTTGAGTTCATCATGGACGACCAGGAGCAGTTCTTCTTCATGGAAATGAACACGCGGCTGCAGGTGGAACATCCGGTCACCGAGGCAATCACGGGACACGACCTTGTGGAGTGGCAGCTGCGGATCGCCTCCGGAGAGCCGCTTCCGGTGACACAGGAACAACTGCAGCGCTGCGGGCATGCCCTGGAGGTCCGGATTTATGCTGAGCATCCAGAGTCCGGGTTTCTCCCCAGCACCGGAACGCTGCAGCGCCTTCAGCTTCCGGAGCCTCAGCCAGGCGTCCGTGTCGATTCTGGAGTGGTCGAGGGCGATGTGATTTCCCCGTACTACGACCCGATGCTTGCGAAGCTCATTGTCTCCGGACGCACGCGAGCCGAGGCACTGACGCGGCTGCAGGAAGTTCTAGCGGAAACCTTTGCCTCCGGACTCCACACCAACCTCGGCTTCCTGCAAACCCTGCTGCGTCAGGACGCGGTTCAGCACGGACATGCCGACACGCTGTTTATCGACCAGCACCTTGCTGAGCTGCTGACGCCTCCAGAGGTTCCGGAGCCGGTGCAGTGGGCGGCAGCCCTCGCGGTTTGGCACTCGCAGCGTCCGCAGCATCCGCAGTCTCCGTGGGAGCGGTTTGACAACTGGCGCCTCGGCGGAGCCGAGCCCCATCGACTCCGTTTGCAAGGAGACCTCGGTGAATTGCAGGTGCAGGCGCACCTCGCAGCGTCCGGCGAAGCAGCGACGTTTCTGCGCGACGCAGACGCCTTTACGGTTCAGGTGACGCCCGGGGTTCGGTGGGAGCTCCGTTGGAACAACCAGGTCTGGAAGGGGCAGGTGTTTCTAGACGCCGAGGACGTTTGGGTGCTGCCCCAGGAAGGAGCCGGCCAGGGAAGCCGGTTCCGGCTGAAGGTGCTTCCGGAACTGGAAGGAGCCGCGGCGGGCGAAGAAGAAGGCCTCCGCCTGACAGCCCCCATGCCCGGGAGCGTGACCCAGGTTTGGGTGAGCCCGGGAGACGCCGTCCAGCGCGGGCAGCCTCTGGTCACCATGGAAGCCATGAAAATGGAGCACACCCTCACGGCTCCAGAAGACTGCTTTGTGGCCGCAGTCCACTTTCCTGTCGGGGCTCTGGTGTCTGCAGAGGCCCAGCTGGTCACCCTTTCTGAAGACGCCCCGACGGGGGAACCTGTTCACGATGGAGCCTAACTCATGCATCGCATTGCTACTGAACCCGGAAACCTAGACGCAGAACGTCGGCTGGAGGCCGTTCGTCAGACTCCTGCAGAAGTCGTGGTCGTCAGCTCAGCCGACACCGAATTGGCCGCTCTGGCCCGGATGTGGGGCCCGCAGCTGGGAGGCCGTTTGCGGCTGATGAATGCGGCACCGCTGCAGCATCCGGAGGCTGCCGAACACTACGCAGACCACGTCCTCATGCAGGCACAGGTGGCGCTCTTTCGCCTGCATGGCGGCAAGGGCTACTTTCCGCACCTGCTGGAGGAGCTGCAGCACATCAAGTCACACGGAGCCAAAGTGCGGGCGCTGGTGCTTCCGGGAACCGACCAGTGGGATCCGGAGCTGATGGAGTACTCAGATTATGCAGAGCCGGTAGTGCGGCAGATGTTTGACTACTTCCGGGAAGGGGGACGCGAGAACCTGCAGGCTGCCGCAAACGCTGTGGAAGCGCTGCTCCGCCACGAAAGTGGACCGTTTCCGGAAGCGGTACCCACGCCCACTTTTGGGTGGTATGAGCCCTGGCGCACCAACGCGACGTCGCCCTCCTGAGTCGCCCCCTTCCGGAGCCATGCATGGAGGAACTGCGGCGGATTGAGATTGCCATTGCCCTAGACTCAGGGGAACCCCCGGAACAGATCGCCAAGCGGTTTCGGGTGCCCCTCCGGGAGGTGCAGCAGGTGTTGGCACTGAGCGCCCCCTACCCGGCAGAGCCCCTTGAGGCGCCCAAGCCCCGGAAGGGGTCGGCACGACTCAATGAAGCGGAACGGGCGATGGTGGTGAAGCAGGTGGCTGAGGGACAGTCTCTCGCAGGGCTCGCCGAAGCCTTTGGGGTCCGGCCATCGACCTTGAAGCGGTGGTGCCAGCAAGAGGGGGTGGTCCCGCGCCGTGATGTTTCTCAGCTCAAAGCGTCTGAGGTTCTTGAGGTCCGCGAACTCTTGGAAACAGGGGAGCCTCCGGATACCGTTGCACAAGCGTACTCTCTGACACAGGAAGCGGTGGCCGAGCTGTCGGAGCCACCCCATCGAGACCTTCCTTCCGCAACCCTCGCCTTTTTACTGGAACTCCTCCGCGAAAACCCCAAGGCCTCTGCGACGTCCATTTGCCAAGAAGCTCAAAACTTCGGCATGGACGTGGGACCCGAGGCGGTGGAATCGTACCGACGCAAGCTCCTTCGGTTGGGACGCCTGGGCTGAAGGGCCTCAGAAGCTCCCGCTTGGGAACAGCAAGCGTGTGGTCCGTTCCAGCACATCGACTCCTTGCTGCTTGAGCCACCAAGGAAGGTCGATGAAGACCCAGTTTTCCGCAAGTTTGTCCCCCTCTCGACGGTAAATATCCACCACCCGCATGTCAGCTGCGGTGGTGCTGGCCGGCAATCCTAGAAAACCTCCACAGGGCTGGTTCGTCAGGTTAGGCCACCCAAAGAAGCCCGCGTAGTTTCCTTCCGCCAGCCGGCACAGGTGCCCATTGAACGTCTTTCCCTTGAGCCCGCTCCGGAAGGGATACTGGTGCTGTTCCTGGTACCGCTCAATGGTGTAGGTGGCGCCAATTCCGGCCGGCCCATACCACACCATGTCCGAGTGCCACGTCTGAGCCAGGTACTCGGGAGGCGGAAAGTCGTTTCCGCTTTGGTTGAGGGCGCTGAGGTCGGCAATCATCCGGTTGACGAGTGCCAGCGTTTGCACTGAGGCGTCCGGATCCTGAGGTTCCAGCAGCAGCCCATCATGGGTCCGGGGGCCAGGGTAGACAAAAGACGCGCCGGTCTGGGGCGGAAGCGGCGACAGCCCCAACTGGTGCATGAGGCCGATGAGGTCACAGAAGAACGCTCCCCGCGTGATCCGACCGTCTTGAACTTGGTGGAACTCCGCGTAGCGCAGGCACGCCAGCTTCCGAGTGGCCGGCAACCCCAACCAGGGGCGATCGAGCAGGCCCATGAAGTGTCCCATGCTGATGACCCAGTCGGTGCCATCAATTTCGCTGGTGCCGGCCATGAAAACATCTGGGCGACGCTGCACCTGCGTCCAGGCGTGCAGGAAGGGCTTCCAGAAGACCTCGGCAAGGGCCGTGCAGCCCTGCTGCTCCTGAAACGGATAAACGCCGTACCACTGGACCGATTCGTGGTGGTACCGGGCTAGGACGGCCTCAACGGTCTCCGCAGTGGCCGTGTGCAGCGCCTGGTAGTAGTCGAGAACAAGTGACTTGAGGGGTTGATAAGAGGTCATAGGAGCCAAGAGAGTTCGTCAGAAGAAGGAAGAACGCGAGCGGTGAGCCGTGAGTTCACGCATGCGAGCCAGCACGTCCACGCCCAGTTGGTGGTACACGTCCATCAGGTCCACCAGCACCCAGTTTTCCCGAATCCTTCCTGCTTCCAGCCGCCAGAAATCGAGGCTCCGGAGGGTGAGGGGTTGTCCGGCCGGTGCCAGCCCCAGCCAGCCATCACCGGTCAGGGTTTGGCGCATGTTGGGCCATCCGGTCACGGCGACATACGCCCCTTCAGCAAAGAAGTGAGACTCGAGCCCTTCCGGATTTTGCCCCCGGTCCGGCATCGCCTTGAGGAAGGGAATCTGGTGCCATTGACGGAACCCGGACACGCCCCGTCCGGTGCCAATGCCAGCAGGGCCGTACCAGCTCATCCGAGGGTGCCAGAACCGCTCCAACTCCATTACCTCCGGACCGCCCTCTGCAGGGTGACGGACCATTGCGGTGAGCATGTCGAGGACCACCTGCCGGGAGGCCGCGCTTACCTCAGGCGAGGAGGTGATCTGGAGACCGTCCTGAGTCGCCGGTCCCGGAACCTGCCACTCGCGTCCCAAGCTAGGCGCAAGGGGCCAGGCCTGCGCCTGCAGCATCACTTCCGGAAGGTCCCAAAGCGCCTGCACCTCCTGAACCTGCCCGTCCACCAGCCGGTAGAACTCGTGAAAGCGCATGGCCACCTGATGTCCCGTGGGAGGAAGGTCCCACCACGGAGCCTGAAAGGTCCCGGTGTAGAAGCCGCAACAGCCCACCCAATCGGCCCCTTCCTCGGTGGTTCCGGCAAGGACAATTGTGTCCCGCCGTTCGAGGTCGGGCCAGGCCTGAGCCAGTGGGGCAAAGGCGTGCGTCCAAAACGCGTCTGGCCCCTGCATCGGCGGATACGGGTGCCCCAACCGAACCTGGGCTTCTGGATGAAGCAACGTTCGGAGGGCCTGCTGCACCGCCTGCGCCTCAAAGTCGTACAGCGCCTTCCGGAGGGGCTGGAGACGCGCCTTCAGCTGGACGGGGCTTGCACTCATGCGCCCTCCTCTGGCTGCGGACGTGGAGGACGTCGCTCGCCGCGGTCAAAGGCTTCCCAGCCATGCCCCTGAAAGGGATCAACGCCGAGTTGCTGCATCACGTGGGGGAAGTCGACCATCACCCAATTGTCGACAATTTTGCCGTCCTGCACCTTCCAGAAGTCCATGTAGCGGATCTCCACACGCTTCCCGGTGGGCGCAATGCCCATGAATTCGCCGCTGTGGGTGGCTTCCTGTCGCCCGAACGCCGCCATCCATTCGCCTTCTGCAAGGCGGGCTTCATCTAGGCAGACCTTGTCGGAAAACGCGGCCTGAAAGGGACGCTGCCAGTGATCCTGAAACGCCTGGAGCCCGTGTTTGGTGCCGCATCCGGCGTTTCCCATCCAGCGAAAGGATTCGTGAAAGAAGCGGCCCATGCCGTCAATGTCATGGTCGTTGAGGCCATCCACCATGGCCTCCACCACAGAGCGGGTCTGTTCCGTTTGGCTCAGGTCGTTGTGCTGCGTCAGAGGGGCTTGCCGGGGACGTGATCCCTTCATGTGGGCTCCTGAAAGTGAAGTCAAGGGGCCCGCGAAGGCCCAGAGGGTGTGGCGAAAGATGACCGCAAAATGCATGAATCGCAAAAAAATCTTGCCATGAGTCAGTGGCTCCGTAAAGTTGTGTTTTGAATACGTTTGCAATGCAAGGCAAAACCGGATTTTTCGAGAAAGAAGGGAGGGCTTCGCAAACGTATGCAAGAGCAGAGGGGCGGGGGGTGGCTCCGCATGCCAATGATCCATCAGACGTCGTAAGGGCGTCCTCACCAGGAGAAAAAGCGATGATGAAGATGATGATGAAGGGAGCCATTGCGGTCACCGGTTTGCTGGCGTCCGCGTCAGTGGCTTCGGCCGGATGCGGCCTATCCGGCGGGTCGGTACAGGTCCTAGCAAATGACTTCCCGGCGCTGCATGCGGTGGTCTCTGAGGCAGAGGCCTGTGCCGGAAACGGGGTGACCTTCACCAAGAATCACACCGCTGAGCACAAGGACCTGCAGGTTCCGGCGCTCACCACCAACCCGGCCAAGTACACCAGTGTGCTGGTGGCCAACGGCACACTCGTCCCGCTGCTGAACGATGATCTGGTGCGCCCGCTGGATTCGCTGGTGGCTGCTCATGGTCAGAGCCTGAAGAAGAGTCAGCTCATTACGATTGACGGCCAGGTGATGGCGGTGGCCTTCATGGCCAATGCGCAGCACCTGTTCTACCGGGAAGACCTTCTCAAGGCTGCCGGCGTTGGCGTGCCTCAGAGCTACGAAGACGTGGTGGCTGCGGCCAAGGCCATCCGGGACAAAGGCCTGATGCAGTATCCGGTTGCCGGAACCTTCAAGGCCGGCTGGAACCTTGGCGAGGAGTTTGTGAACATGTACCTCGGTCACGGGGGAGAGTTCTTTGCCAAGGGCTCTGCTGCCCCAGCGGTCAACAATGCCAAAGGCGTTGCGACCCTGGAGATGATGAAGGCCCTGACCGCCTACATGAATCCGGACTTCCTGACCTATGACTCCAACTCGGTGCAGGCAGAGTGGGAAGCTGGAAACGTGGCCCTGACCAACCTCTGGGCTTCCCGGATTGGCGCAGTGCTGGACAACGAAGGCTCGACTCCGGACGTGGTTGCCGCCACCCGCTTTGCCGCTGCGCCGACAGTGGGCGGAGGTTCCATTCCAGCAACAACGCTGTGGTGGGACGGCTTCACCATCGCCAAGAACATTTCTGATGCCGATGCAGAAGCTTCCTTTGTGGCCATGATGAACGGCGTCTCCGCCAAGATGGCCAACGCCAATGCCGACAAAGCCACCTGGCTGATTGAAGGCTACCAGCCGGGCGCCACCTCACAAGGCATCCTGGACTCCGCCAGCGGCGGCGCTCAGCCCTACCCGATGGTGCCCTACATGGGACTCATGCACACCGCGCTGGGCAACGAGCTGGTGGAGTACTTCCAGGGCTCCGAGAGCGCTGAGAAGGCCCTGGCTGACGTTGAGGCCGCCTACACCGTGGCCGCGCGTGAAGCTGGCTTCCTGAAGTAACCCCTTCCACTGAAGCGAGGCTCTGCCACTAGGGCCTCGACTCCGGAGGCTAAGCTTCCGGAGTCCTTCGGGGTTGCCTCATGCCGCACAAGACCTTTTTCTGGTTCATCTTTCCCTCCGCGCTGGCGATGATGCTGTTCATCGCGCTTCCCATTGTTTCGGTGCTGGTGCAGTCGTTTTACGTCGAGCACGAGCGCGTCTTCAAGGAGGTGGAGAACTGCACCCCCTTCAGCTGCAAGACGGAGCTGCAGGTTGATGCAGAAGCGACTGCTGCCTTGGAAGCAACTGAACCGCTGGGACGCTTCAACGGGTGGGGAACGTACCTCAATCGCCGGCACCTGGCGACTGAGGAAGTGGGTCAGGCTTGGGCCGAGAGCGCCTCTTTCCAGGAGTTCCTGGCGGCGCTCTACAACCTTCCCTTCTACAAAGCCCTCGCCTTTACCCTCACCTACCTCCTGACGGTGACTCCGCTGGTGATCCTGCTGGGATTTGCCATTGCGCTGGGCGTCAACGCCTTGCCTCAGTTGCTGAAGGGGCCCGTGATCTTCTTCTCGCTGCTGCCGATGATCATCACGCCGCTGATCGGGTCGCTGATCCTCTTTTGGATGATTGACGCCCGTGGCATTCTGGGCTCAGCCATTCAGGCGCTTTGGGAAGATCCGAATCTGTCGCTCAAGGCTTCTCCGACGCTGACGTGGGGCATGCTGATTGTCTATGGTGTTTGGCACTCGGCACCGTTCGCGTTTGTCGTCTTCTATGCCGGTCTGCAAACAGTGCCGCAGGACACGCTGGAGTCCGCAATGATCGACGGCGCCACCCGCTGGGAACGCACCCGCTACGTTGTTCTGCCCTACCTCATGCCGCTGGTGATCTTTGTGGCCCTGATGCAGCTGATGGACAACTTCCGGGTCTTTGAACCGGTGGTCGGGTTCTCTGCTCAAGCGAGCGCCACTTCGTTGAGCTGGATGATCTTCAACGACCTCCGACAGGAGGTGCAGCTTTTTGGCTCAGCCGCAGCATCTTCAGTGCTGACGATCCTGGGCGTTATCATTCTGCTGATGCCAGTCCTGATCCGGACCTGGAAGCAGTTTCACGAGAAGTAAGGAGGCTCCGTGGACACTCAGGCAACACGTCTCAGCCCCACGGCCCGGACGCTGGCGTTTACAGGAGTCGCGCTCTGGTTGATCCTGGCAGCGTTCCCGTTCCTCTGGACGCTCTGGGGGTCCTTCAAGGTGCAGGGAGACTTCTTCTCCAAGGCCGACTGGCGGAACGCCCTTTACGGAGTCCTGACGTTGGCAGAAACCGGGGGACGCTTCACCCTCAACGGCTACCACGGGGCTTGGGTCGAGCAGGAATTCTGGCGGGCCGTGCTCAACACGGCGGTGGTGACGGGTTCAGTGGTGGTGCTTTCGTTGACCATGGGGACGCTGGGCGGTTATGCCTTGGCGCGTTCGTCGTCTCGTTATACCTTCTGGATCCTGATCATCGCCCTCGTGTTCCGAGCGATGCCGCACATCACGCTGGTGTCAGGGTACATGCTTCCCTTCTTCAAGCTGAACCTCTGGGGACACCTGTCCACCTCCATTGTGGTGCTGGTGGCCATCAACCAACCGTTTACGCTGTGGATGCTGCACTCCTTCTTTCTGAGCATTCCCAAGGAGTTGGACGAAAGTGCGCTCATGGATGGCTGCAACCGGCTGCAGGCCTTCTGGCACATCATCATTCCGGTGATGTGGCCGGGAGTCATCACCACGGGGTTGTTCAGCTTCTTGCTGGCCTACAACGACTTTGCGGTCACGTCCATGCTGCTCAGTCAGGAAAATCAGACGATGATTCCCAAGATTGCAAGCTTCCTGGGAACGACCCAGGTGGAGGGAAACGTCATGTTTGCGGTCTCGGCGGTGGTCTCGGCAACAGTGCCGATCTTTATTCTGGTAATGCTCTTTCAGCGTCAGATTGTCAGCGGACTGACCGCTGGCGCCGTGAAAGGGTAACGTGTTTGATCTTGACCTGAAGGAGCCCTCATGAGCGCTGAATCCCTGCACCCTGAAACCCTGCTGGCGCACCTGCGGCAGTTTGACACCCCGACCATCTGCAATGCGCTGGAGCTGGCCGCCCCGGAACGGCGGACGACCGGCTTTACGACCCAGCAACTGGTCTGTGCCCGCCCGGAACTGCCACCGATGGTGGGCTACGCCCGGACCGCCACCATCCGAGCCACGCATGCGGTGGACCCGCAACGCAAACGGGCCAATGCCCTTAAGTACTACGAGTACTGCGCTCAGCCTCCGTTGCCAACCATCATTGTGGTGCAGGATCTGGACGCCACCCCCGGATTTGGCGCACACTGGGGGGAAGTCCACACCAACGTGCACAAGGCCCTCGGCGCCCTCGGTGCGGTCACCAACGGCAGCATCCGGGACCTGGATGTGCTCGCGGAAGGCTTCCAGCTGCTCGGAGGACAGGTGGGCCCCAGCCACGGGTGGGTGCACGTTGAAGATTCCGGAGTCGAGGTCAACATCTTTGGAATGCAGGTTCAGCACAATGACCTGCTGCATGCCGATCGTCATGGCGCCGTGGTGATTCCACATGAGGTCGCCGACAGGCTTCCGGAGTGCATCGACCTCCTCACCCGTCGCGAGCAGGTCATTCTGGACGCCTGCAAGCGTTCGGACTTCTCTGTAGAGGTGCTGCGGCAGGCCCTGGCCCGCTCTTCTGACCTTCACTGACGCGTTTTGTTGTGGCAGGCGTTGCGCCTGCGCTCCCTGCAACCCTTTCTGATCAGGAGTCGATTCCAATGGCCATTGAGTACCTTAAGCATGGCAAGAGTGCCGCTGAACGAGCCGAAGACGATGCCCAGGTTCAAACCGTCGTGGCCTCGATCCTTCAGGACATCGAGGAACGGGGCGACGCAGCGGTCCGAGACCTTTCCGAAAAGTTTGACAGCTACTCTCCGGAGAGCTTCCGGTTGACCGACGCCGACATTCAAGCCGCACTGGCCAAGGTCAGCGAGCGCGACCTCGCCGACATCCGTTTTGCGCAGGAGCAGATTCGCCGCTTTGCCGAGGCCCAGAAGGCGTCGATGCAGGACATTGAGGTGGAAACGCTTCCGGGAGTCATTCTGGGGCACCGGAACATCCCAGTGCAGTCCGTCGGGTGCTACGTTCCGGGAGGAAAGTTCCCGATGATTGCCTCTGCCCACATGTCAGTCCTGACGGCTTCGGTCGCTGGAGTGCCCCGGATCATTGCAGCTGCACCTCCAGTCAATGGCGAACCTCACCCGGCCATTGTCGCTGCCATGCACCTGGGAGGTGCACACGAGATCTACGTCCTCGGTGGAGTGCAGGCGGTCGGCGCCATGGCCTTGGGAACGGAATCGATTCAGCCGGTCGACATGCTGGTGGGGCCCGGAAACGCCTACGTCGCAGAAGCCAAACGACAGCTGTTCGGACGCGTGGGCATCGACCTGTTTGCCGGTCCCACTGAGACCATGGTCATTGCGGATGAGACGGTGGACGCAGAGATGTGCGCCACGGACCTACTGGGGCAGGCGGAACACGGTTACAACTCACCGGCGGTGCTGGTGACCAACAGCCAGAAGCTCGCTCAGGAAACCCTGCAGGAGGTGGAGCGCCTGCTGACGATTCTTCCCACGGCAGAGACGGCAGCCGCCAGCTGGCGGGACTACGGCGAAGTCATCGTCTGCAGCACCCATGAAGAAATGCTTGAGGTGGCCAACGATATTGCCTCTGAGCACGTGCAGGTCATGACGGACCGAGATGACTGGTACCTGGAGCACATGCACTCCTACGGCGCCCTCTTCCTTGGTCCCCGGACCAACGTCTCGAACGGCGACAAGGTGATTGGCACCAACCACACCCTGCCCACGAAAAAAGCCGGACGCTACACGGGCGGCCTCTGGGTTGGAAAGTTCCTGAAGACGCACAGCTACCAGAAGGTGCTCACCGATGAAGCCGCCACGCTGGTCGGCGAGTATGGCTCGCGCTTGTGCATGATGGAAGGCTTTGTGGGTCACGCTGAGCAGTGCAACGTCCGGGTGCGCCGTTACGGCAAGAAAGACGTCCCCTACGGAGCACCTGCCGAATGACTCCGTTGCCGCAAACGCCCTCGTTTCGCCTCGACGGCAAACGTGCCCTGGTGACGGGGGCCTCGTCTGGAATTGGCCTCGCGAGTGCCGTCGCTTTGGCTCAGGCCGGAGCCGCCGTCACTGCGGTTGCTCGGCGTCTGGAACCCCTGCAGGCTTTGACACAGGCGCTGCAGGAAACCGGATTTTCGGCTGAGCCCCAGGCCCTAGATGTCACCGACCTGGAAGCCGTCCGGACGTGGCTGGCTGAGCAGCCGCCGTTTGACCTCCTGGTCAATTCAGCTGGACTGGCTCGGCACACGCCGGCGCTGGAAACAGAGGTCGCGGACTATGACGCGGTGATGGACCTCAACCTCAAGGCCGCCTACTTCCTCACGCGAGAGGTGGCCCGAGGACTGAAGGAGGTCGGACGTCCCGGTAGCCTCATCAACATTTCCAGCCAGATGGGGCACGTTGGCGGGGTGGATCGTGCGGTCTACTGCGCGTCCAAGCACGGGCTAGAGGGCATGACCAAGGCCATGGCCATTGAGTGGGGCCAGCACGGCATTCGTGTCAACACGCTGTGCCCCACCTTCATCCGGACACCGCTCGCCGAGCAAACCCTGGCCATTCCGGAGCGGCGGGCGTGGATTGAGCAGATGATCAAGCTGGGCCGCGTGGGCGAAGTGGAGGACGTTATGGGCCCTGTGGTGTTCCTCGCGTCAGACGCTTCAGCGTTGATCACCGGGACCTCCCTGCTGGTGGACGGTGGCTGGACAGCCGATTAACGGAACTCATGGCTTACGATCGAATCACCTCCTCTGACGTAGCCCGCCTGGCGGGAGTCAGCCAGTCTGCGGTCAGCCGCGTCTTCACTCCCGGTGCCAGTGTCTCAGCGGAGATGACCCAGAAGGTGCGGGCGGCAGCGCAGAAGCTGGGGTACCGGCCGAACATGCTGGCCCGGTCCCTCATCACAGGGCGGACCCGAATGGTGGGGCTGGTGGTTGCTTACCTCGAGAATCAGTTTTACCCGGAGGCGCTGGAGCAACTCAGTCGTGCCCTGCAGCAGCGTGACTACCACGTCCTCATCTTCATGGCGTCCAACCAGGAATCGGATGTGGACGCGGTGATTCAGCAGTTGCTCGACTACCAGGTAGACGGCATCATTGCCGCCTCAGTTTCCATGAGCAACCCCCTGACCACTCGGTGCGACACCGCAGGCATTCCGGTTGTGCTCTTCAACCGAGGACAGGAAGACCGGCGCTTGAACGAGGTCACGTCTGACAACCTGCTGGGCGGCCAGCGGGTGGCCGAGTTCCTGATCGCTGGTGGACACCGCCGCATCGCTCACATTGCCGGCTGGCAAGGCGCTTCTACCGGACGGGACCGGGCCGAGGGCTTCCGCCAAGGCCTCCAACGTGCCGGTCAGGAACCCTTCGCCATTGTTGATGGCCTCTATCAACAGGAAGCCGCAGTGCGGGCCGCAGCCGACCTGTTTGCCTGTGCGGAGCCTCCGGATGCACTGTTTGTCGGAAACGACCACATGGCCTTTGCCGTGATGGATTACCTGCGCTACGAACGCAGGCTCCGGATTCCGGAAGAGGTTTCTGTTATTGGCTACGACGACGTTCCCTTGGCAGCCTGGGCGCCGTATCAACTGACCACGGTCCGGCAGCCACTGGAGCAAATGGTGTCCACGACCGTGGAAACGCTGCTGAGCCGCATTGACGGCACCACCTCGGCACCCCAGAAGGTCCGCTTGGAAGGTCCGCTGGTGGTGCGATGCTCTGCGCGCCTTCCAAAGGAATCACATGCACGGGTTTGACGATCAGTTTCAGGATTTCCCCGACTACATCCTTGGCATCACCCGGGAGATCTGGGAAGACCGGGGCCTTTCGACGCTGCACCGGTACTATGCGCCAGAAATTGTGGTGCGCTCTCCCGCCGGAGTGGTGATCGGGAACCAAGGGGTCATTGCTGCGACCATGGCCACCCTCGCCGAATTTCCGGACCGTCAGCTGCTTGGAGAAGACGTCATCTGGTCCGGAACTCCGGAAGACGGAATGCTCTCCTCGCACCGGATTCTCTCAACGGCGACCCACAGCGGTTCCGGTGTCTATGGCCCTGCGTCCGGGCGGAAGTTCCGTTACCGGATCATTGCCGACTGCCACGCCAAGGCCAATCAGATTGATGACGAGTGGCTCATCCGGGACCAAGGGGCAATTGTCCGCCAGCTTGGAACCACGCCAGAAGACTACGCCCGGGAGCAGATTCAGCAGGAAGGCGGCCCGGAACACGCCCACCGCCCCCTCTGCCCTGAAACCGACTCGCCCGGACCCTACACCGGACGAGGCAACACCAACGAGTGGGGCGCCCGCTACGTGGACCTGCTGACCCGCCTGATGCAAGCGGATTTTGCCGCTCTTCCCCAGACCTACGACCGGGCCTGCCAGCTTGAGCATCCCGGAGGCATCACCGCTCACGGACACGCCGCTGCAGACCACTTCTGGATGAGCCTGCGCTCTGCCTTCCCCAATGCAACGTTTCAAGTGGACCATGTGATCGGACGAGAGGACCCGCTGCTGCCTCCACGAGCGGCCGTGCGTTGGTCGCTCCATGGGACTCATTCGGGCTGGGGCACGTTTGGCGCCCCCACCGGAGTGGAGGTGTATGTGCTCGGCATCAGTCAAGTCGAGTTTGGCCCTCGAGGCATCCGGCGCGAGTTTGTGCTTTTTGACGAAACCGCTGTTTGGAAACAGATCCTCCTCGGTTCCGGACGCGTGTAACCCTTCCCGCTTTCTCCTGACAAGGCTTTGGCATGACCCCTTTGGAACTTGAGGCCCGCATTGTTCGCTTCGGCGAGCTCCGTCCCTGCAAGAGCGCCTTCATTGACGCGTACACCCCCGGAAGCGACCAGAAGGAAAACTTCACCATCATTGGCGGTGGCGTGTCAGAGAGTCCAGACCAGCACGTTCACCTGCGGGAGACTCCGGGCTTCAACATTGGCGCGGCCGGACAGCCTCCCAAGTGCCTCAACTCCCTGCACAGCCACCGGACCGCCGAGGTCTTCTTTGTCCTGAAAGGGCGGTGGCGCTTCTTCTGGGGACGTTGGGGACAGGCCGGAGAGGTGGTGCTGGAAGAAGGGGACCTGTTCAACATTCCCACAGGCATCTTCCGGGGGTTCGAAAACATCGGCTCCGACTACGGGATGATCATGTCGATCCTTGGAGGAAATGATGCCGGAGGCGGGGTCATCTGGGCCCCTCAGGTGATTGAAGCCGCGCAGGATTACGGCCTGATTCTGGGGGAGAACGGAGTGCTGTATGACCAGAAGAAGGGACAGGCGCTTCCGGAAGGCCTCCGACCAATGCCCCTGCTGTCAGAAGACGAACTGAAGGCCTTTCCCGAGCCCGGACCTGAAGAAGTGGTGCCACACTTCGTTGCCCGCTACTGGGACCTGATGGCCCTCGCCCGCAAGAAACCGGTCACGGTGATTGGTCCGGAAGGCTGGCTGCGGGACCGTCCTGGGTTTGAAGTGGAATTCCTGACCCGCGGATCGGAACCGGAGGCGCCACGAAGCCGGGACCAGCACGAGGTGCTGATGCCGATGCGGGGGCACTGGCGCCTGAGTTGCGACGAAGGCACCGCGATCCTGAACCCGGGCGACACCTGCCTGCTGCCTCCGGGACTTTCACACACGCTGGCGCCGTCTGTCAGTGGTGAAGCCAGTCTGTTCCGCATCTTCCAGACCGGTGATCCGGCTGGACCGACCCAATCCCTTTCACCTTCATCTCAAGGAGCCTGATGCCTGTTCCCACCACGCACGTCGGCAGCCTGCCACGCAGTCAAAAAGTGGTCGATTTCCTGTTCCTCCGTGAGCGCGGAGAGGCGTTTTCCCCAGACGCGTTTGACGCCTGCATGACGGAGGCAGTTGCAGAGGTTGTGCGACGTCAGGTGGAGGCCGGGATTGAGGTGGTCTCCGATGGAGAGACCTCGAAGATCAGTTATGCCACTTACGTCAAGGACCGCTACACGGGTTTTGAGGGCGACAGTCCCCGGAAGGCTCCGGCGGACCTGCTGCGCTTCCCCAGCTTCCTGGAACGCATTGCTCAGTCCGGAGGCACCCCCACCTATGCGCGCCCGATGTGTGTGGGAGAGGTCCGGTCTCGGGGACAGGGCGAGCTGCAGAAGGACATTGCGAACCTCAAGGCGGCGATGGCGCAGCATGGCGCAGAGGAAGGCTTCATGAATGCCGCCTCTCCGGGGGTCATTTCGCTGTTCCTGCCCAACGATTACTACCCGAGCCGCGAGGCCTACCTTCAGGCACTCGCAACAGCAATGGCGGACGAGTACCGGACCATTCTCGATGCAGGGCTGTACCTGCAACTGGACTGTCCGGACCTGGCGCTGTCGCGGCACATGCTCTTTGCGGATCAATCGGATGAGGCCTTCCTGCAGATTGCGGCGTTGCACGTGGAGGCATTACGGTCGGCACTTGAAGGACTCCCGCAGGAACGCATCCGCCTGCACATCTGCTGGGGGAACTATGAGGGCCCCCACATCTGTGACATTGACATGGCCAAGGTCTTCGATACTCTCATGACGGTTCCGGCGCAGTACCTGCTGTTTGAGACTGCCAATCCACGACATGGGCACGAATGGACCGTGTTCCGGGATCGGGCTGCTGACATTCCTGAAGACAAGGTGCTGGTGCCCGGCGTTGTCGATACCACCACCAACTTTGTTGAGCATCCGGAACTGGTTCGGCAGAGGCTGGAGCGGTTTGTTGACATTGTGGGCCCAGAGCGGGTCCTCGCGGGCTCTGATTGTGGCTTTGGCACCTTTGCCGGCTTCGGCGCCGTGGACCCGGAGATTGCATGGGCGAAGCTGGCCACCCTCGCTGCTGGCGCCCAGCGCGTCTGACCCTCTTCAACCATGACGTCCAACCAACGATGAAGTACGACCTGATTGGAGACCTGCACGGACACGCAGAGTCCCTGGAACGTTTGCTGGCGCGGCTGGGTTACCAGTGGACGCAGGGGACGTATCGTTCACCGGATCCAGAACGTCAGGTGATTTTTCTGGGCGATTACATTGACCGAGGCCCGGAGCAGCGTCGGACGCTGGAGGTGGTCCGGAGCATGGTTGAAGCGGGAAGCGCTCAGGCGCTCATGGGGAACCATGAGTTCAATGCCATTGGCTACGCCACTCCGGACGGAAAGGACTACCTGCGTCCTCACTCTCGTAAGAACTGGAAACAGCATCAGGCCTTTCTCCGGGAGCATGAGGGGGATCCTGCTGGGTGGGCGTCGGTAATTGCCTGGTTCAAGACGCTGCCTCTTTGGCTCGACCTGGGGGGCGTGCGTGCCGTGCATGCGTGCTGGCATGAACCGGCTCAGAAGAGGCTTCACGCAACCGGTTGGGTGGATGCCCAGGGTCGGGTTTCGCCAGAAGGGTGGTCTGCGCTTGCCACCAGCCCCGACCTAGAGGTTCTGCTCAAGGGGCCTGAGTATGACTTGAAAGCCGACTTCTTCACCGACGGGGATGGACACCGCCGCCACGAGTGTCGAATCCGCTGGTGGGCGGACGCTCCTCAAACTCCGGCCGACGTGCTCTTTGATGCAGGTCAACTCACCTTAACGGACCCTGAACGTCAGCAAAGCATCTTGCAGGCGGCAGACGCCTACCGGTACACGGGAGCCCCGCCCGTGTTCTTTGGGCACTACTGGCTCCGTACTCCCTTGGTTCGTCCGAACCTCTGTTGCCTAGACCTAAGTGTCGCCCGGAACGGTCACCTCGCGGCTTACTGCTGGCAGGGGGAGGCGTCCTTGACTCCGGAGCACCTTGTCGTCGTGTCTGCTTAGGCGACCGTCTCCAGTTCAGCAGCAGCTGTCTTTCAGCGACAGCATCCCTACCTGCGCAAAATCACCACTCTCACTCCATAAGTACTTGCCGGGAAAAATCCGCAAGCGGTCACTTTTTCGTGCAAGCCCCTCTTCACAGCAGCCATTTGCACCGACTTTGATTTTTACTGTCGAACTGTGCTGGGACATGCTAGCAACAAGCTAAGTGTCTGTAACTCATTGCATTTTACTGTCACACAGCACGCAGAACGACCGAAAACAGCACTCTGCTGCTTGAATTGACTCAATTGAAATTGTTGGGGGTTTTTAGAATTCGGGGAGCATGCAAAGAATTTTCAGTTCTTTGCTTCGCTAATTCCACACAGATTTCAGCAGTCTAAAACTGCAATTCACCGGTGTGCAGCAGAGTGTGCAACAGTTGGGGACGGATTTCCCGGGTTGGCAGCAGGGCACACAGATGCACAAACAGTGAACCTTAGCTGGTGATGCACCACTCCTGAAATTTGGACAGTGATGCATGGCTGAGAAAGCCCCTTCCAGAAGAACGGGGCTCATCACTCAGCCTCCGGATGCCTTTACCAACTGGTTGATGGTACGGGCGACACGCGGATCGTCGGAACGCCCCCGCAGCGCCTCAATGGATTTCTTGGAGAGGGTGCTCAGGCTGTCCGGAATCGCCTCTCCGCTGCGTTTGACCTGGATCAGCGCTTTGGTACACAGCGACGCCAATTGCAGCAGACACCCCGTTTCGAAACCGGGCTTGGGAGCCACACCAACGTTGTCCGCATTCTGTTGGGAGAACTGCAGGGCCTCCTGGATCAACTTCGAGGTCTGCTCAGTCAGTTCTGGTTTCTTGAGAAACCGGTTCTGCAGCTGGATGATTTCAATGTCAATGCGGCGGTACTCGGCTTCATGGAAGTTGGCCAGCAGGGATTTTTTATCCGCACTCTTGACGGCGTCGATGAGCTGCTGCTGCTGTTCGCGGAGCAATGGAAGGATGGCAAAAAGTTGCAGGAGGCTGTCGATCTGCTGCTGCAGGTCCGTACTCGGCGTTCCTCCAAAAGCAATCTCCTTATGCTTCAGTGCAACCGGACCATTGCCGCTGGTGACCTTGAGGATGTGGACCAACTCTGCCAAGAAGGCACGTCCATTCCGGAGCTGCTGAAGCTGGGTTTTGGCCCGCTCATCACGGTCAGCTTCCACCGCCAAGCGCATCTCATCGTCCTTCAGAGCTTCATAGAGGGCTGAGAGCAAACGGTTCTGCAGGAGGGCTGCGAGGTAAAGAGACGGCTGCCGGGCCTGGGTGGGGTCGAGGTTGTTGACGTGAGCCAGCAGGGTCGCATCCATCAACGCGGCAACGTTCTCCTTGATGGCGCTTCCGGAGAACATCATCAGCATCTCGGTCCGGGCATCCAGTGCCCAAGGATCACTGATCAGGTGTCGCGCCAGTTCCTGCGCATCGCTCCCCAGCACCTCCGCAAGGCGCAGACCGGCAGCGTCCGGACCCGAGGCTTCAGGAAGCGGCTTGTGCGAGAGCGATTGCCCCACGCCTTTGAGTGCAGAACTCATCACGGTCCGGCGCTTGGCCGAATTGAACTGAGTCTTGGGCTGCTGGAACAGACGCCTCATCACGTTGACAATCTCAACCGGATTCTCATAGATGGGCAGCTCTCTTAGACGAATTTCCGTCAGGGACATGGGGCTCCGTTGAGTGGTAGCTGAATTTCAAAATGAAGTGATGAAAAACCCTTGGGCTGAACCGTTTCAGCCCAAGAGGGATTGACTCAAGAGAAGCCGTTACTCAATCTTACGAATCAGTTTATTGTATGAATCTACAACATAGAGACTTGCCCCATCACTCACGATGCCAGTAGGCTTCTTAAACTTTGCAAAGGTCCCGGTACCGTCGGCAGATCCTTGTGTGCCATCTCCAGCAAGAGTCGTCACGGCCCCAGTCGCAATCACGATCTTACGAATCAGGTGGTTGTCCGTGTCTGCAACATAGAGGTTTGTCCCATCACTCGTGATGCCACTAGGCTTATTAAACTGTGCAAAGGTCCCGGTACCGTCGGCATATCCTGGTATGCCAGCAGTTCCAGCAAGAGTCGTCACTTCCCCAGTCGCAATCACGATCTTGCGAATCAGGT
>CBFIGY010000005.1:0-110018 GCA_965662235.1 uncultured bacterium | reverse complement strand
CTGAGGAAGTGTTTGGGTTTTTTGAGAAAGCTTACAGCTGGCTTAAAAAGGATGGGATTCTTGCGGTGATGGGGCCGAATTTTAAGTTTTGCATGCAAGATTATTTTGATTGCTCAGATCATCGTGTGATTCTGACGGATGTGTCTCTTTGTGAATTGGGTTATTCCGCTGGATTTACTATCGACGAGTGCATTAGCAAGTTTCTTCCTTATTCTTTCAGAAGTCGGCTCCCTGTTAGTCGGTTTTTTGTGAAAAATTACCTAAAAATGAATTTCATTTGGCCTTTTTTCGGTAAGCAGTTTTTAGTTCTTTTTAAGAAGTAGAAATGAAGTTAAGTATCGTTATTCCTGCTCACAATGAAGACTCTGTTATTGAATCAACGATCAACGGCTTTTCAGCTAGGTTGATACAAGAAGAAATTGAACATGAATTCATTATTGTGAATGATAATTCAACGGATAAAACGCAAGAAATTTTAGAAAAAATCGCTCAGTCTCTTACTAGTGTCAAGCCTGTTGTTAACTCACCTCCAAACGGGTTCGGGTTTGCCGTTTGTCGCGGTTTAGAAAATGCTAGTGGAGATTACGTTGCCGTCGTGATGGCTGATGCTTCAGATGATCCGGATGATCTGATCAAGTTTTATCAAACTGCTATAGATCATAAATTAGACGCTGTATTTGGTCATCGTTTTATGAAAGGTGGTGAAGTGATTGACTACCCTTTGGCTAAATACGTGCTGAATCGATTCACAAACTGGGCGATTGCACTGCTATTTGCGATTCGTTATACAGACGTTACCAATGCTTTTAAAATTTATAAAAAAGAGACCCTTGAAGGGTTAAAGCCTTACTTGAGCCATCATTTTAATTTAACAGTAGAGCTGCCTTTAAAAGTCATTGTTCGAGGATATAGCTATCGTGTATTACCTAATCGGTGGACAAATCGTAAAGCAGGGGTCTCTAAACTAAAGATTAAAGAAATGGGGAGCCGGTATTGGTTTATCATTTTATACTGCCTTATAGAAAAATGGTTGTCAGTGAGTGATTATAAAAAACATTAAAATTACTGATTTTAGATGGAAATGAATTTTGGGAAACTATTAAAGAATTGGTCAGGAATTCCTGATTTTATGAAGTCAGCCTTTATTTCGCTGGCGATTTTTTGGATGGTAACCAGTTTTTTTAATTTTACCTTCTCCACAGATGATTATTATTACTTATCACATTTGACCAGTGAGTCGGGCTTAAGGTATGAGGATTTTGGTAAGTATTGGTCTCGGGTTCCCGTTTGGGTTTTTCTCACTTATTGGCTCTTTAGCTTTGATCATGCTTGGTTGTTAATCTACCCAATATTTTTCCTGTATGCATCTTCTTTTTGCTACTTTATAGATTACTTGATTCGTGAGACAGAATCAAAAGTCTTAGAAGAGAATAAATTATTTTTAATTTTACTTAGCATTTGTTATTGTTTCTACCCGAATTATTTTGAAGTCTTGTACTGGCCAACCACAATGACCTATGTGTTTGGTGCATTTTTTATGGCTTGTGGTCTTCATTCGAGAAAAAATTCTATCCGTTATTCCTTTTTTGTGCTCTCTTTTCTTACATCAGAGATGTATCTTTTGCCTTCTTTGAGCTTCGTCCTTTTTCCGGTGTTTTTTAATCAGCCAACCGTGTCAGGAATGAAGAGAAATACTCCGTTAATCATAAAAAATTTAATTTACTGGCTATTGTCAATCGCCGTATTTTTCCTGGTGCGATTCACAATTTCTGCTTACGTAGAAAATTATCAGCATGGCATTTCATTTGATCTGTATCATATGGTTGGCCAGGTTGTTAATATTCTTAAGTATTTCTTTTTTATGGAGTTTTATAAGGTATATTGGGGTCAGACTCTAGTTTATTTCTCCACTATCTTATATTTGTTTTACTATTCTTTCAAGGTGGGGAAATTAAACTTGAATGAGGCGTTAATTGTTTTTCTGTTTTGTTTTTTTGCGTCCAGTATATACATCTTTTTAGCCTATAGCGCGAGCCGAGCTCTTTTTGGAGCTGGATTGTTTGTGAACGCAATCATGGTTTGGTTTATTTTTAATTTGACTAAGAATCATTTAAAAATAGCGCGTATTGTTTTAAGTCTGATTTTATTGTCATTCATGACTCACAACTTTCTTATTTACTCAATTAAAGATTATAATTATGATGTTCTTAAATTGAGAGAAAATGAGCTAGTGGAAAAAATTAAATCCTGTCAAGAGGATGACTGTGAAATTCCACTAAAAGCTCTTGATGAAGGGTTAAGGAAGGACTGGGTGCTGCATCGCGATTACTGGGTCTTTTATGCAGAGTGGGTTAAGAATAAGTCTGGAATCAAAAAAGAAGTTCGCTTTTTCGTTGAAGAGTAACCCGCTTTTGCTCTCAATGCTGGATTGAGAGCTGTCCTAGACTTGGTGCATTCTTGAGATCCACGCTCCCGAGCTAGAGAAAAGCACCTCCCTCCCCAACCTGCTGGAGGGGGCAGGGACGCAGCCACTTCAGGGACCACGTCCTTGCTGCCTTTTTAGAGGCCTTCTCCAGAAAAGACAGGCCTTCTGCCCCCGGAGCACGTTTCAGAATTGCAACACCAGGGACCTGGTGCTAGAGTCAAAACCCTGCTTTCCCACAGAGCCCTTGCTGGCGGTCCTGCTGCTCCGGAACACGGAGGAGCGCTTCTCAGAGCCACTTAAGGGACCTTGTGAAGGAAAGCGCCCTTGGGATTCGTCACGAATCCTGTTTCTGATTCCCTTTCCACAAGAGCAAATGGCCTTGGGCAAGTGGTTTCTGATTCCCACCCGTTCGGAGTGTCCGTCAGCGTGGGGATGAGTTGCCAAACCCAGTCCGGTCGGGCTGGATCAACCAAAAGCGGTTCCACCGCACTGGCAGAACCTCTCCTTTGGCAGGGGAGGATCTGATGGTGAAGACACAGGAGTCCACGTTCTGAGCCTGGCTCAGAACCCGGTGGCGACGGTGGCCTTCACCCTGCTGCTGGGAAGACGCCCCTCTGGGTTCGGTCCGCTTGCCGCTCTTCATGCGCCACGCGTCTGCCGAACGCAAGGCTGACCCTCCGGAGCTTTCCGAAGCCCTCCTCTCCTCCTGGATTCCTGTCGTCTCTGTTCTTCCTGCAGGAAGTCCGGGCCTTGGTGCGTCTGGACGTTCTGCGTTTCATAGACGTGTTTCTCAAAGAGAGGATGATGTTTCGTTTTCTGAAAAAGCTGTTGGGTCCCCTGATGCTCGGGACCTGTTGGGCCACCCTGACTGTGGCGGCTCCCTTTACCTTCACCGCTATTCCTGACCAAGACACGGCTCGCCTGCAAGAGCGTTTTGGCCAGGTGGCGACTTACCTGCAGCAGCAGCTTGGGGTTGAGGTGCGCTACGTGCCGGTGAAGTCCTATGAGGCGTCGGTGTCCGCGTTCAAGAACAACGAGGTGCAACTGGCGTGGTTCGGAGGACTTTCTGGTGTCCAGGCGCGCCTAGCCGTCCCGGGTTCTCAGGCCATTGCTCTGGGAGAGGAAGACCTGGAGTTTGTCACCTACTTCATCGCCCACACGGGCACCGGACTCAGCGCAGAGGACTCGCTTCCGGAAGCGCTGAAGGGCCGGACCTTTACCTTCGGCTCCAAGGGGTCCACCTCCGGACGGCTGATGCCGGAGTTCTTCCTTCGAGAACGCTTTGGGCAGGCGCCGGAGCAGACCTTCCGAAGAGTCGGGTTCTCAGGAGACCACTCCCGGACCCTCCAGCTGGTTCAGGCGGGCAGTTACGAGGTGGGCGCCCTCAACTACAAGGTTTGGGAAACCGAACAGGCGGAGGGAAAAGTGGACCCGCAGAAGGTACGCGTGATCTGGCGGACCCCGAGTTATCCGGACTACAACTGGAGCATCCGCGGAGACGTTGATGAAACCTGGGGGCCCGGGTTTCTGAAGAAGGTGCAGCAAGCGCTGGTGGACCTGAAGGACCCGGCGATCCTGCAGGCCTTCCCGCGTCGGAGCTTCCTTCCTGCGACCAATGAGATGTTTGCCCCCATCCTCCAGACCGCTCAGGACATCGGCATCATTCGGCGATGAGCGTGGTGTTTGCCCTCAACCGGGAGTCCCTTGGCTATGGGGGGCTTCCGGTGCTGTCTGAGCTGTCGCTGCAGATTGCTTCTGGAGAACGGGTGGCGCTGATTGGTCCCAGCGGTGCCGGGAAGTCCACCCTCCTCCGGGCCCTTCAGGCGCGCCTCCCCGACCAGGTGGCCCTGATGCACCAGCACTATGCGTTGGTGCCTCAGCTCTCTGTGCTGCACAACGTCTACATGGGACGTTTGGATCAACACTCGCTGTGGGCGAACCTTCGGACCCTGGTGTGGCCGACGTCCCGCATCCGTGAGGTGGTGGAGGGCATCCTCGACCGCGTGGGGCTGGCTGGACTGGGAACGCAGCGGGTCCGGGAACTTTCAGGGGGGCAGCAGCAACGGGTGGCACTGGGACGCGTCCTGTACCGCAACAGCCCGGTGGTGCTGGCTGATGAGCCGGTTTCGTCGGTGGATCCCCACCAGGCGGATGCGTTGCTGCAGCTGCTCCGTGCTTCCAGCAACACGCTGGTGATGTCGCTGCACTCCGTTGAGCTGGCGCAGCGTCATGCGACGCGGCTGCTGGGACTGCGGGACGGACGTTTGCTTTTTGACGCGCCGCCGGAGCAGGTTCCTCCGGAGCGCTTGGCTGAGCTGTATGCTCGTCCGGAGGCGCCGTGCTGAAGACGAGCCTCGGCTTTGTGGCCGTGGCGCTGATAGCGTTGCTGGGCGCCGATCTGGAAGTCCTCACCCTCTCTCCCTGGGACGAGTTGGGACGCATGGCCTCCGGGTTCGTGACGCCCGACTGGTCCGCCCTCTGGCGTTTCCGGGAGGCGTTGCTGCAGACGGTGGTCTTTGCTCTCTGCGGAACGTCTCTGGGCGCCGTCTTGGGGGCGGTGCTGGCTACAGGTTTTCACTGGGCGCCGATCCGGGCCTTCTGTGCGCTGGTTCGTTCGATCCATGAGCTGTTCTGGGCCCTGCTCTTTTTGCCCTTGCTGGGCCTGAACGCGGTGTGCGGGCTGCTGGCGATTGCGATTCCGTATGCCGGCATCTTCGCCAAGGTCTATGCGGAGCTCATTCAGGAGTCCGATGCCCGTCCGCGAGAGGCATTGCCCGCGGGCACGTCTCGGCTCAGCGGCTTCTTTTACGCCATTCTCCCTGTGGCCGGAGCCGAACTCCGTACCTACACCGCCTACCGTTTCGAGTGCGCCCTCCGTTCCAGTGCCATTTTGGGATTCATTGGACTGCCCACGCTGGGCTTCCACCTAGAGACCGCGTTGCGGGAGGGGCTTTATTCAGAGGCAGGTGCGCTGCTGATCGCGTTTTACCTGCTGATTGGAACCCTGCGTTGGTGGCTTCGGGCCCATTGGGTTCCCGTTTGGGTGCTGCTGGCGTGGGGGCTTCTGCCCAAGGCCACCCATTTTTCTTGGGAAAACCTCAACCGCTTCCTCACTTGGGAAATTCTGCCCTGGCCGGTGCGTCGAGAAGGCTTCTATGCCGGAACCCAGACGGTGCAGTGGAACGCCTCTGAGGTGCTGGACTGGGCCTGGAAGCTGGCACAAGGCGACGTCTGGAATGGCGTCCTCAACACCCTGATCCTCACCCAGATCGTTCTGGTGGCAACGGGGCTTCTGACGCTGGTGCTGTTCCCGGGAGCCTCCCGACGCTTTGCCAGCCCGGTGTTTCGGCGGCTGACGCATGGCGTCTTGATTGTCCTGAGAACCACGCCAGAGTACCTCCTGGCATACGGATTTGTCCTCCTGTGGGGACCGTCGATGCTGCCGGCCATTGCGGCCATTGCCTTGCACAACGGCGCAATTCTGGCCTTCCTGGTCAGCCAGCGTGCAGATCAGCTGACGCTGCGTCCGGATGCCCCGCGGCGACGGCTGGACCGCTACGGATACGAGGTGCTGCCTCGGCTGTATGGACCGTTTCTGGCGCTGCTCTTTTACCGCTGGGAGATCATGATGCGTGAGTCTGCGCTGCTGGGCATGCTGGGAATTGCGACCCTCGGCTTCTACATTGATTCCGGGTTTGCCGAGGAGCAGCTGGACGTGGCGGTGGCGCTACTGGCGGTGATGGCGGTGCTGAACCTAGGGGTCGATCAACTGTCACAGGTGGTGCGTCGGCGCATCCGTCAGGAGTCGGTGCTGGTGTAAACAAAGCCACGCTCGGGAGCCCGGAACCGTTGCGCCGAAATAGTGGATTGGACTGGCCTTCGAAAAGCGGTATGTTACGGAAGTGTCCTTCCGCCAGACCACTGCGAGATTTTCCTCAAGTTCCCTCAAGCTCAATTTCCTCATGACTTCGTGCGCGGACCGTTTGTCAATCCTCTCTTCACCGGAAGAGGAGCCGGCCTCTTCTGACGGTGAGCCGCTTCAGGTCAGCCTCCGCCTGCTGAAGGCGTTGTGGCAGAGGTCCGCGGTTCCTGTGATGATCACGAATGTGGCCTCGGGAACCATTCAGTATGCGAATGAAGCGGCCGCAGCGCTCTTTGAAACGACTCCGGACGCTCTTATTGGCACCTCGACTCTGGATGATTACGAGACGCCTCACGAACGCCGCTTGCTGATGGCGTCGCTCCAGGAGAACGGCGTTGTTCACAACCACCGCCTGCGGTTCCGGACCCGCAACCAGAACCTACGTGTGCTGCAGGGCAGTGTGCAGCCGGTTGACTTTGACCATGAAGCCAGCCTGCTGGTGACCTTCCAGGATGTCACACAGGAGGAGGCGGTGTACCACCAGTGGCAACGGGAAAGGGAGCTGCTGGCCCTTTCGAGTGAAACCAGCCGCACGAGCTTCTGGCACTGGAATCCGGACACACATGAGATTTGGTGGGACGCCCTGCACTATGAGCTGTTTGAGCTGGAATCCGGCACTCCGGTGAACGAGAGGCTCTTCCTCAGCCGTGTGCACCCGAAGGACCGGAAACGCGTGCAGCAGCACATCCGGGGCCTGCCCGATTGGGAACACGCCAGCATCGACTACGAAGCCCACCTTCCCAGCGGCACCCGCAGGGTTTACCGCGATTACACCCGGGCTGTGCAGATTGGAAACGACTCCTTGGTCTTGGGAACCTGCGTGGACATCACTGCGGATGTGCAGCTCCGCGAGGAGCTGGAGGAAAAGCTGGCTCTGATGGAGGTCGCTTCCGACATTGCACGGCTGGGATTTTGGTCCGGAAGCACCGAGAGTGAGGAAAACTGGTGGAGCGAGTCTTACAAGCGACTGCTGCAGCTTCAGGAAGGGGAACCCACCGCCTTCAGCACCTTCCGGAGCCGGTTGCATCCGGAGCAACGACAGGCGCAGGATGAGCTTGCTCAGCAGGCGGATCAGCACGCCAAGCAGGGGGAGCGCCAGACGCACCTCTACCGCCTCCTGCTCCCGGATCAATCGGAGCGGTGGATTCGAGGCTTTGTGGGCCTCCAACCGGTGCAGGGAGGAAAGAAGCTCATTGGGGTGGCGCAGGATGTGACGGCACAGGAGCAACAACGCGAGGAACTGGCCGAGGAGCTGGAGGTCCACAAGATCGTCAACCAGGCGGCTAAGATCGGGTACTTCAAGCGGGATCCGGAGCTGAATCGTTCGTGGATGGATCCCTACCTACACGAGCTGTTTGAGATTCCGGAAGAGGGGTGGTTTGACTCTGACCTGATTGCCGCACGCCTGACGCCCGGGAGTCTGGTCAACTTTGAGCAGGGCCGGATTGACTCGGCGCAGTCTGGGCAGGCAGAAGTGGAGCTGGAGCTGAACCTTCCCAGCGGCACCCGGCGCTTTGTCCGCTCCTTTCAGCGGATCTATCAGGTCGGGGGAAAGAAGGTCATTTTAGGAATCAGCCAGGACATCACGGAGCATGTGGAGATGTGGGAGATCATCCGACGGAATGAACGGCTGTATTCCGTGGGACAGCTCGCGGCCAGCATCAACCACGACCTCCGACAGCCGCTGGCGATCCTCAACATTGAACTGAACCTGCTGGATCGCAAGGTTCAACGCCGCAACTGGCATCAGCTTGAGGAGCACATCACCACCTCGAATGAAGCCCTGGCTCACGCCGGAAACATCATGGACCGCTCCCTCGGCATGGTTGGCAAGGAGAGCGAGGCGTCGCGACACCGCCTCTCCCGGATTGTTCTGAAAACGCTGGAAATCCTCAAAAGCTTGCTGCAGAAGCAGGAGCTGACGCCGGTGTTTGTCAGCGAGTGGGACACCTGCGAGGACGAGGAACCTTGGGTCCGGGCACAGGAAACGGAGCTGACGCTGGTGCTGCAGAACCTGCTCATCAATGCCCGGGATGCCGTGTTGGAGAAGCGGCATCAGAGACTGCGCGGCCCCGAGGAGGTCCGGATTGAGCTCAAGTCAGGTCCGCAGCAAACCCTGCACCTCAGTGTTCTTGACCGCGGATCAGGGATTCCGGAAGAGGTGATTGACCAAATCTTCGACCCCCTCTTTTCCACAAAAACCGTTCACAACAGCACAGGCCTTGGCCTTTCCATCAGCCGCCGGATCCTCCGGGACCACCAGGGACGGATCTGGGCGGAGAACCTTCCGAGTGGCGGAGCCGCCTTTCACCTAGAGTTGCCGATTTTGGCGGAGTGACACCTACAGGTACCCGGCTTCCTTCAGAGGCGTCAGCAGGGCCTCCAGCTCTTGCTGCTGCTCCGGTGTCAGCTCCCAGTGGACGCTTCCCACATTTTGGTCCACATGCTCCGGAAGCTGGCCACCGCTGATGACCGAGGTCACGGCGTCTTGGGCAATCAGCCAGTTGATGGCAACTTGATTGAGGGGCTGCCCGAGACGGTGGGCAAACGCCTTGAGTGCCTCAACCTGCTCATAGTAAAGCAAAAACGTTTCTCCGTTGAGCTTGGGGTTGGCTGCGCGGGCGTCGTGTTCGTCAAAGTTTCCAGAGGCCTGGAAGGTGCCGGTGAGTAGGCCCTGAAAGAGGGGGCTGTAGGGGAGGAAGGCGAGGCCGTGTTCCTGACAGAACGGCAGCACCTCGTCTCGGGTCCGGTACTCCAGCGGGATGCTGTGGTAGTGCTCCGGGTTGTGCTCCAGCAGGTTGTAGAGCCCCTGGTACGAAGCGACGGGTGCATAACGCATGGCCTCCTGCGTCCGGGCGACTGAGAAGTTAGACACGCCAATGTAGCGGATCTTGCCCTGCGTCCGGAGGGCTTCCAGCGTGCTCATGGTTTCTTCCAGCGGAGTCTCCGGATCAGGCCAGTGCAGCTGGTAGAGGTCCAGGTAGTCGGTCTGCAGGCGCCGTAGGCTGTCGTCGATCTCCTTGAGGATGCTGGCCCGGGTTAGGTTGTTGGTGACCTGGCCCTGGTCATCCCAGAGGAGTCCACACTTGCTGGCGATGATCACCTCATTCCGTTTGCCCTTGAGGGCGTCTCCCAAAATCACCTCGGCGTGTCCCTTGCCATAGATGGGGGCCACGTCAAAGAAGTTGATGCCCTGATCAAGGGCTTGGTGAATGGTCTGGCGGGAGTGGGCGTCGTCGGTCTGGTTCCACACGTCGCTGCCGCTGATGCCCCAGCAGCCAAAGCCCACGGCAGACAGAGACAGGTCAGGCAGGGCAGGGACCGTTTTGTACTTCATCAGGATCATCGGAAAAGGGGGTGCTGCCAGGTGCCGGCTCAGCCGAGGCTGCCGGAGTGGAGTCTGGGGATGGATTTTCCCCCAGCCGCTGTCCGGGTTGCAAGGCAATCAGGTCAGTTTGGGACAAAAGCAAGGCGCCGTCGCCGCAACTGCAGGGAAGGCGAGCTTCTTCAGGAAGCCCTACGCGGCGTCAATCCGGGCGGTGGTGGCAGGGTCAAAGAAGGAGAGCGCTTCAGCAGGAACATGGACGGCCAACGACTCTCCCACAGAAGCCGTGACCTGCCCCGGCAGACGAGCAATGGCGGTCGCTGTTCCCCAATCAAGGGAAAGGTAGGCGTCTGCGCCAGTGTTTTCCACCAGGGTCACCTCTAGGCTCAGGGAAGCCTGCCCGGGCGTTGCCAGCTGGAAGTGCTCCGGACGAATGCCCACAATGACGTTCTGGTTCCGGTAGGCCTGCAACGCCGGAGGCAAGGGCGTCAGGGGCTGCTGAATCCCGTCACGGAAGTGCAGGACCCCTGCATCCGAAAGGTGGGCGGGAATGAGGTTCATCGGCGGAGAGCCCATGAAATCGGCGACAAAGGTGTTCGCCGGGTGGGCATAGAGTTCTGCCGGAGTCCCAACCTGCTGAATGATTCCGTTATGCAGGACAACAATCTTAGTGGCCAGCGTCATTGCCTCCACCTGGTCGTGGGTGACATAGACAATGGACGTTTTCGTCCGCTGATGCAGCCGCTTGATCTCAGCCCGCATCTCCACCCGGAGCTTGGCATCGAGGTTTGAGAGGGGCTCATCAAACAGAAACAGCTCAGGGTCCCGCACCAAGGCCCGTCCCATGGCGACCCGCTGTCGTTGGCCTCCTGAGAGCTGACGGGGGTAGCGCTCCAGCAGGGGCTCAATCTGCAGCAGCTGGGCGACCTCCTGAGTCCGGCGCTGGATCTCTTGGGGAGCTTCCTTGCGGATCTTCATGCCGAAGCCAATGTTTTCCGCGACACTCATGGTCGGGTAAAGCGCATACGACTGAAACACCATGGCGATGTTCCGGTCGCGTGGAGGCTCTTGGGTGACGTCACGGCCGGCGATTGAGATGCTTCCGGAGCTGACTTCTTCCAGCCCGGCGATGCAGTTCAGCAGCGTCGACTTCCCGCATCCGGATGGTCCAACCAGCACCAAGAATGCCCCGGGCTCAATGGAAACGGAGATGTCCTTGAGGACCTCTACCGAGCCGTAAGACTTTCCCAGCTGCTGAATGGATAGGGCCGGAGGGACGCTCATGGGACCTCAGTTTGGAGCAGCAGCAATCGACTGCCGCACAATCAGCTCCACCGGGTCGATGCGCTGCAGGCCTGACGATTGTGGGTTGGTCAGCATCAGGTGAACGATCTCTGCAAGTGGTTTGCAGGCGTTCTGGAGGGGCGCCCGCGTGACGGTCAGGGGTGGATCAATCAGCGCCGCCTGCAAGGGAAGGTCATCGTCGTGGGCCACCACCGAGAGGTCCCGGGGCACCTTAAGCGACAGCAGCCGCGCAATCTTGATCACGCTGTGGGCAAAGATGGTGGAGGTGCACAGGATGGCTGTGGGACGAGGGGTCTGGCTCAGTAGCTGCTGAATGACGTCATAAGAATCGTATGTGACAAAGGGAAAGTGGTGGATCAGCGACGGCATCGGCGAACGCCCCCGCTCATGGTGGGCATCCAAAAAGCCCCGGAGCCGCTCCTGCGCAAAAGTCGCCTCCTTGGGCCCGTTGATCAGGGCAATGTGCTGATGCCCTAGGTCGAGCAGCAGGTCCGTTGGGGCACGGCCGGCGCTGTAGTTATCGATGTCAAAGTAGGGGTACGTCGCATCGACGGTGGTGCGGCCATGAACGACAAACGGGACCTTCTGTTGCTCCAAAAAGGGAATCCGGGGGTCGTCCTGTTCCGGTGCGTTGAGGATGAAGGCGTCTAGGGTGTGCTTGCGGACCAGGCGTTTGTAGGCACTGAGGGGCTCCGAAAGGGACGTCACATGAAACACCAAGTCGATGTCAAACTCCACCAACTGCTGGCTGATGCCGGTGATGACCTCAAAGAAGCTGGGGTCCACCTGCCCCTGCTGTCGAGCCTTGACGACCATGCCGACAATCCCTGACTTTCCCGTGACAAGCTTCCGGGCCAACTGGTTGGGCTGATACCCCATCTCATGGGCCATCTGCTGCACCCGCGCACGCGTTTCCGCCCGTACCTCGGGGAACCCGTTCAGCGCTCGACTGACCGTTGCCGGAGAGACTCCCAGCTGCTTGGCAATGTCTTTCAGGGTTGCCATGATGTGGTTCCACTGCAAATGTTTAAATTTTAGACGTTCGGGTCTGTTCGCTGAAGTGATAGCAATCCCTTGAACCAAAGGCAATCGAAAACACTCAAAACGTTTTGATTTTCACCCGAATATTGCTATGGTGGCAGCGTTTTGATTGCACACTGGAGTGAACCTTATGAATCGTCCTTGGTGGCGCGGAAGCGTCATTTACCAAATTTACCCCCGTTCCTTCATGGATGCGAATGGGGATGGCGTGGGAGACCTTCCCGGCATCCTCAGCCAGCTGGAGCACGTTGCGTCCCTTGGAGTGGATGCCATTTGGCTGTCGCCCATCTTTCCCTCGCCCATGGCAGACATGGGGTATGACGTTTCCAACTACACGGACATTGATCCGCTCTTTGGCACCCTTGCCGACTTTGATGCGTTGCTGGAGCGAGCGCATGCGCTGGGGTTGAAGGTGATGATCGACCAGGTCCTCTCGCACACCTCCGATCAGCATCCCTGGTTTGAGGAAAGCAAGGCCTCCTGTGACGGTCCGAAAGCCGACTGGTACGTCTGGGCTGATCCGCAGCCGGATGGCAGCGCGCCCAACAACTGGCCCTCGGTTTTCGGCGGGTCTGCCTGGGAGTGGAGTGTGACGCGGCGGCAGTACTACTTCCACAACTTCCTCAAGGAACAACCCGATCTGAATTTCCATCATCCGCAGGTGCAGGACGCGCTGCTGCAGACCATGCGGTTCTGGTTGGAACGTGGAGTGGACGGCTTCCGCTTTGACACCGTCAACTTCTACTTCCACGACCGGGAGTTGCGGAACAACCCTCCCGCCCAGCGTTCCGAGAGCCGACCCAGCGTCAATCCGTATGACATGCAAGAGCACCTCTACAGCAAAACACGTCCGGAGAACCTGGCCTTCCTCGAACGCATCCGGGCGCTGATGGACGAGTTCCCAGACCGGACCACGGTGGGAGAGGTGGGGGAAAGTCACGAGCGCAGCATCCCTGTGATGGCTGAGTACACCGATGGCGACCACCGGCTTCACATGGCGTATTCCTTTGAGATGCTGCAGGACCACTTCTCGGCTCAGCACTTCCGTCAGTGTGTGGAGCAGTTCTTTTCCATCGCCCACGATGGCTGGCCCTGCTGGAGCTTCTCCAACCATGACGTCATCCGGCATGTCACCCGCTGGGCGTCGCACAGCAGCCAGCGTTCGCAGCTGGCACGTCAGACAGCGGCCCTGCTGCTTTCCCTCAAGGGATCCGTCTGCCTCTACCAGGGGGAAGAACTCGGCCTCCCGGAAACCGAGCTGACCTTTGAGGAACTCACCGATCCTCCGGGAATCCGCTTTTGGCCAGACTACAAGGGACGGGACGGCTGCCGAACCCCCATCCCCTGGAAGCAAGGCGCAGCGCCCAGTGGGTTCACCTCTGGAACGCCGTGGTTGCCGGTCAAACCACCTCACACCGACCTCAGCGTGGAGGCTCAGGAGGCCGATCGGAATTCAACCCTAGCGTTCTACCGGACCCTGCTCAACTTCCGCAAACAGCATCCGGAACTGCGTCACGGCGAGATTCGTTTTTTTGATTTGGCGGAGCCCCTCCTTGCCTTTACACGGACCTTGGATAATCATTCGTTGGTGGCGCTCTTCAACCTCTCACCACAGACGCAAACGGTGTCGCTGGCGGGAGAGTGTGCGCTGGAAGGACCGTCGCAAAATGCCCTAGCTCACGAAGAGACGCTGACCCTCGGCCCCAATGGCTTTGCCTTCATGTTACCCGTTTGGGGCATCACGGCGATTGAGGTGCATCCCCCTCGCTGATGCCTCATGAGCGAACGCGCCCGCTGGCGTTTGTTCGGATTTTCTCACTATCAGGAGAGACACAATGAAAGCTCTGTTCAATGCCTTCCTGGCAACCGCTCTGCTGGCGACGTCCGCCCTTCCTGTGCAGGCACTGGAAGAAGGAACCCTCACCGTCTGGGTCGGAGGACGGGACCCTGAGGCGTTGCAGTCGATTGGCGACCGCTTTTCCGAGGAACTGGGAATTCCGGTTGTGGTGGAAGACGTGGACCCGATTGTGGAAAAGTTTCAGCAGGCAGCCGCAACCGGAGATGGTCCGGACCTAGTCCTTTGGGCCCATGACCGCTTTGGCGAGTGGGCGGCCGGTGGGTTGATTGCGCCGGTGACCCCGAGCGCCAAGCTGCAGGCTGAACAACTGGACACGGCGTGGGACGCCGTTCGCTTTGGCGGAAAGATCTGGGGGTATCCGGTGGCGGTGGAAGCCGTGGGGCTGGTGTACAACACCGATCTGATCCAAACGCCTCCCCAGAGCTTTGAAGAACTCAAGAACCTCTCCCTCCCGGAAGGGGTCCAGCCCATCATGTGGGACTACAACAACACCTACTTCACCATGCCGCTCCTCATGGCAAACGGCGGCTTTGCCTTCCGCAAGGTCAACGACTCCTACGACGGCACCACCACCGGCGTCAACAATGCCGGAGCCCTCACCGGCGCTCGTGTCCTGAAGCAGCTCTTTGACGAGGGCGTGATGCCGCAAGGAGTGGATTATGGCGTGATGGACGGCGCGATGGCCAAAGGCGAGGTGGCTATGGTCATCAATGGTCCGTGGTCGTGGGGAAATTATGAGAAAGCCGGGATCCGCATCGCTGTTGCTCCCATTCCGTCTGTAGCGGGAAAACCCTCTCCGCCGTTTCTGGGGGTCCAGGCCCTTGCGCTCAATGCCGCTTCTCCGAACAAGGACCTGGCTGTGGAGTTTGTGGAAAACTACCTCCTCACCGATGACGGCCTTGCCACCTGGAATGCCAACGGAGCACTGGGTGTGTTGACCGACCGCTCCGCTGGCGCTCAGCAGACGGACCCGAAGATTCAAGCAACGGTCCGGAACGCCGCCAGCGGAGTGCCGATGCCGTCGAATCCGGAGATGGGAAAGTTCTGGTCGGCCATGGCTCCGGCTCTGGGCAACATCACCTCAGGCGCCAGCACGGTGGAAGCGGCCCTGAACGATGCTGCGTCCCGCATCGTGGGTGAGTAACCGTCACTGCTGAAGGGCCTCTAGGCCCTTCTTTTGCCTCAGAAGTCGCCATGTCCCTTGCCTCTCCTGCTGCTCCTCGTCAGACGGGCCTGCTCCCGTGGCTGATGCGGGGACTGGTTGGCCTTGTTTTTGTGGGGCTGCTCGCCATTTCCTGGAGCGTCTACCTAGTGGGACAGGCGCTCTTCGGAGCCTGTGTGCTCTTGGTTGCCCTAGGTTTCCTCTTCCTTTTTGGCTTCCGGCGGTTCTACTTCGCCCGCTTCATCTTCCCGGGCATCAGCACGATGCTGCTGTTTGTCCTCTTTCCCATCTTTTACACCATCTACCTCGGCTTCACGAACTACGGTTCCTTCAACCTCCTCAGCTTTGAGCGTGTCACCGAAGTGCTGCTCAGCGCCAAGGCGGTGGCTCCTGAGACAGAGCGTCCCTTTGGACTGGTTGCAGAGGAAGGTCAGTATCGGGTGTTTCTGCCTGAAGAAAGCGGGGGGTTGCTTTCGGAACCCCTGGCGCTGCAAGGGGCTCCGGAACAGGTCTTGGCTCAGCGTGTGACCGAGGCTCCGGAAGCGCTGCTGAGCTTCAGGGAGGTGGTGAAGCTGAGGAAGGCGTTGGCCGAGGCGTCCGTGGTGCTTCCGGACCAGACGGAGCTACGGGCGTCCGGGCTGCGAACCTTTGCATCGGTGCAACCCGAGTATCAGCTTCAGGAAGATGGCACCCTCCTGAGCCTCTCCGGAGCCCGCCTGACGCCTGATCCCAGCACCGGATTTTACCGCACGGCTGACGGAGAGAAGGTCACTCCCGGATGGCGGACCTTCATTGGACTGGAAAACTTCCTGCGCATCTTTCAGTCGGAAGGCATCCGGGCGCCTCTGGTGCAGATCTTTACCTGGACCCTTGTTTTTGCCACAGCTTCAGTGCTGCTGACCTTTGGGCTGGGGCTGGGGCTGGCGTTGATCCTTCAGTGGCCGCACCTGCGGTTCAAGACGGCGTACCGTGTGCTCCTCATTTTGCCGTATGCGGTCCCGGCCTTCATCTCGATTTTGGTGTTCCGGGGGCTCTTCAATCAGAATTTCGGAGAGATCAACCTAATCCTGGAGGCGCTGTTTCAGTTGCGGCCGGCCTGGTTTACCAATGAAACCCTGGCCCGGTCGATGATCCTGATGGTCAACACCTGGCTGGGGTATCCGTACATGATGCTGCTGGCAATGGGGTTCCTGCAGTCGATTCCGCAGGATCACTACAAGGCGGCAGCGTTGGAAGGCGCTGGGACCTTCCGGGTGTTCTTTTCCATCACTCTCCCGCAGATTCTGCCTCCGTTTCTGCCGCTGCTGCTGGCGTCCTTTGCCTTCAACTTCAACAACATTGTGCTGATCCTCCTGCTCACCCGAGGGCTGCCTGACATTCCTGGAACCGTCATTCCGGCAGGAGAGACCGACATCCTCGGGTCGTTTACCTACCGGATCGCCTTCATGGACAGTGGCACGCAATTTGGCCTTGCTGGCGCCATCACCCTGCTGATCTTTATCATCGTGTCCCTGATTGCCTACGCCAACTTTGTTGCCATGCGCCGGGCGACGTCTGCAGGAGCGCCCTGATGGTGGAACGTCCGCGCACCCTGCTGATCAAGAAGGTGCTGGCCCACGGGTTTCTGCTGACCTTCCTAGCGCTGATCCTCTTTCCGTTCCTGATGGTGGTCTCGATCTCCTTCCGGGAGGGAAACTTCACCATTGGCTCCCTCATTCCAGAACAGCCCACCCTAGAGCACTGGGCCCTGGCCTTGGGCTGGGACTACACGCGGGCGGACGGAACCGTGGTGCAGCCCCCCTATCCGGTGCTGCTGTGGATGTTCAACTCCGTCAAGATCGGCCTGATTGCGGCTTCGGGGGTGCTTGTGATTGCCACGGTCTCGGCCTATGCCTTCAGCCGCATCCCGTTTCGGGGACGAGCGGGGCTGCTGGACGCGCTCTTCATTGTGCAGATGTTCCCCACCACCCTAGCCCTAGTGGCGCTCTACTCGATTTTTGATGCGATGGGCGACCTGTCGGACTGGATTGGCCTAGACAGTCACCTTTCGTTGGTGCTGGTTTACCTCTCCGGAGTGATGATGCACATCTGGACCATCAAGGGCTACTTTGACCGCATTGACTCGTCGCTGGACAAAGCCGCAGCCATTGATGGCGCCACGCCGTGGCAGACCTTCTGGTACATCTTCCTGCCGCTGGCGGTGCCGATTTTGGCCGTTGTGTTTGTGCTGGTCTTCATCAGCGTCATCAACGACTACCCGCTGGCGTCAATTCTGATCCGTTCGGAGGAAAACCTGACCCTGGCCGTGGGGTCGCGTCTGTACCTGAATGAGTTCAAGTATCTGTGGGGGGATTTTGCGGCGGCGGCGATTCTGTCCGGACTGCCGATCACCGTGGTGTTTCTGATTGCTCAGCGTTACTTGGTGTCTGGACTCTCAGAGGGCTCGGTGAAGGGGTGAGGCTTGGGGCCCGCGTGGGCTCAGACGAGGTGTTCCATGATGTATTGCTTGCGCTCGGCAGTGTTGCTGCCCATGTAGAAGTTCAGCAGGTTCCGGACCTCATGGGTGTGCTCCAGTCCCACCGGAACGGCGCGCATGTCGTGACCAATGAATTGCCCAAACTCCTTAGGGGAGATCTCTCCCAGCCCCTTGAAGCGTGTCACCTCCAAGAACTTCCCCCGCTTGAGGGCCTTCTGCGCCTGCTCCTTTTCTGATTCGTTGTAGCAGTACCGTGTTTCCTTCTGGTTCCGGACCCGGAAGAGAGGGGTTTCGAGGATGTACACGTGTCCCCGCTGCACCAGTGCATCAAAGTAGGTGAGGAAGAACGTCAGCAGCAGGTTCCGGATGTGCAGACCGTCGACATCAGCATCGGTGGCCAGGATGATCTTGTTGTACCGGAGGCCCTCCAGCGACTCCTCAATGCCAAGGGCCTTGGTGATGTTGTACAGCTCCTGATTCTTGTAGACCGCCTCCATGCCCTGTCCCCAGGTGTTGAGCGGCTTGCCCTTGAGGCAAAAGATCGCTTGAGTTTCCACGTCACGGCTGCTGATCATGCTCCCGCCGGCAGACTGCCCCTCGGTGATGAAAAGGGTGCTCTCGTCGCCCCGTCCGGACTTGTGCCCCATGTGGATCTTGCAGTCCTTGAGGTTGGGAATCGTCAGGGCGGTCTTCCGGGCGTTTTCACGGGCAGCCTTCTTGACGTTGCTCAGCTCCTTGCGGATGCGTTCATTCGACTGCACCTTGCGCTTGAGCTCCTCCGCCCGGTCCGGGTGCTTGTAGAGAAAGTCGACAAACGCGTCTCGGACGGCAGGCATCAGGGTGGAACGCAGGTCGGTGTTGCCCAGCTTGTTCTTGGTCTGAGACTCAAACATGGGCTCCCGGACCTTCACAGCCACCGCGGTGACCATGCCGTCTCGGACATCGGGTCCGTCAAAGTTGCTCTTGAAGTACTGGTTTACCGCCTTGAGGATGCCTTCCCGGAACGCGCTCAGGTGCGTCCCCCCGTCACTGGTGTAGTGCCCGTTGACGTAGCTGAAGTTTTCCTCGCCGTAACGGTCGGTGTGAGTGAGGGCAAACTCAAACCGCTCGCCCTCGCAGTGAATGACCTCATAGAGGTTGCTCTCCTGCACCTCTTCACGGAGCAGGTCCAGCAGACCGTTGTCGGACTTGAACTTCTCCCCGTTGAGCGAAAGGGTCAGGCCTCGGTTGAGGTAGGCGTAGTTCCAGAGCTGCTTCCGGACGGTGCCGAGGTCATAGGCGTACTTGGGGAAGAGCTGGAGGTCTGGGGTGAAGCGGACGAAGGTTCCGTTTTTTTCAGAGGTCTTGAAGAGTGGGCTCTCTTCCACGAGTTCGCCCTCTTGGAAGCGGGCGGTCTTGCCCTGGCCCTCTCGGTAGGAGGTGATTTCAAAGGAGGCGGAGAGGGCGTTGACGGCCTTGGTGCCGACGCCATTGAGGCCCACACTGAACTGGAAGACCTCGTCGTTGTACTTGGCCCCGGTGTTGATCACCGAGACGCAGTCCACCAGCTTTCCCTGTGGAATGCCGCGTCCGTAGTCTCGCACCTGCACCTCGCCCTCGCGGATGTCAATGACAATGCGCTTGCCGTGCCCCATGATGAACTCGTCAATGGAGTTGTCAATGACCTCCTTGAGCAGGATGTAGATACCATCGCTGGGGTGCGTGCCGCTGCCGAGCCGTCCGATGTACATGCCGGGCCGGAGGCGGATGTGGTTGAGGGAGGAAAGGGTGAGGATCTTACTTTCGTCGTACGTGACTTTCTGGGTCGGCATCAGCTTCCGTGCGTTTGCGTCCAAAGGGGGAAATCAACTTGGGTGGCTAGAACTATAGTGAGAACCCTGCCGATTGTCAAAGCACAGCCATTTCCTGGGCCAGAGCCTCCTTGGTTCCGAACTCAGGAGGTCCCTCTGGCCGGGAAGCGCGCGCCTTGAGTGGCAGGCGGGTTTTCTCTTGATTGCTCACACGGGAAAACTATGATCGGCAGAAAATCACCGCTGTTGCCGTCCGGGAGCTGCCTCCAGCAGCACGGATGGAAGCGGAAGTGCTTAAGGGGCAGGCGGAGATGGCCCGTTGCCAAGACGACGTTGAGCGTGTTCCTCGTGTCAGATCCGTTGCACCTTGAAATAACCACAGGAAAGCCATGCGAACTGATCTCGCTTCTACCGGAGAGGCACTCCAGTCTTTAGAGGTCGAGTCCCCCTCTGTGCTGCTGCAGGAACTCAAGCGTCAGCTGATGATTCAGTTTCCCGGAGAGATTGAGCAAATGCTGGTCTTTGGCTCCTTTGCCCGTCAGGAGCAGCATGAAGAGTCTGACATTGATGTGCTGATCGTCAGCACCTCCAGTGACTGGCGCCGTCATGATGCCATGCATGATGCCTGCTACGAAATCAACCAACGCCTGCACTTCCGGCTCTCCATTCATGTGGTGCCCCACAGCCGTCTGCAGACCCTGCAGCAGCACCAGCTTCCCTTTGCCAGAAGCCTGGCGGAAGACGGTGTCCCCTTATGAAAGAAGCCCGGAGGCTCGACATCCAGCAGGAGCTAGAACGGGCTCAAGAAGCGTTGGTGCAGCACGCCTGCTTACCGGAAGGTACGACCGTGATGCCCTGTCGCGCGCTTACTATGCCGCCTTTCATGCAGCCAGAGCCCTGTTGCTCATGGACCGTTTGATGCCGAAAACACACCGGGGCACGTTTCAGAAGTTTCATGAGCACTTCGTGGCCTCCGGACGAGTGGACGTGATCTGGGGAAAACGACTCAGCCGCCTTCAAGATGACCGCTCTCTGGCCGATTATGATGTTGGTTTTCAGCCAGATCCCGAATTGGTTCACGCTCGCTGCGAGGACGTTGAAGGGTTCTTGGACCTGACGGAGCAGCTTCTTTCCCATCAGGAGCCCGAGGCGTAACCCTTGGGGCTCAAGCCGAACGGCCGTGCGGGGTACGTTTCAGGTGGCCTCAGGAAAAGACGGGTGTCAAAGCGCAGCGAGGTCCAGGTCGGTGTAGGGAAGCTCAAACGACTGGGCCTCCGGAGTGCCAGAAAACTGGAGCAGCTGAATGCCCAGGAAGGAGGTGTGAAACGTCAGGTAGGCCTGTTCGTGTCCGGACGCAAGGGGGGCGGCCAGAGTGATTTCCGCTTCTGTGAGAATGGAGCCGCAGAGGTCGAGCTCCAGCACTTCCTCCAGCTGCCCCTGCAGGACCGGAAGCTGACGGGCGTCTGTGGCTTGCAGGCGGACCTGCTGCTGCGAATGCTTCCGGCACCAGGCAATGGCGGTTTCCTGATTCCAGCTCATGCTCAGTCCTCCCAGATGGAGTAGTTCGGGGGATTCTCCGATTCCTGTTCCCAGCGCTCCTGCCGGGTGTCATGGACCACCTTGGCCAGGTACCGGAGCAGGTCGTTCAGTCCCTGACCGGCCACTGCCGAAATCCGGAACACCGACTCACCGGCCTCCTGGAGCGAGGCCTCTACGTCTGCCACGTCAGCCTCGTCGCTGATGCTGTCCAGCTTGGTCAAGGCAACGGCCCGGGGCTTGTTCAGGAGGGATGATTCATAGAGCCCCAACTCATTGATCAGCATTTCGTACTCTTCCAGAGGGGGGTGCTCTGAAAATCCGGAGACGTCAAGCAGCAGCAGCAGGATGGCGGTTCGCTCAATGTGCCGGAGGAAGCGGTCTCCCAGACCCCGGCCTTCATGGGCGCCTTCAATGATGCCGGGAATGTCCGCAATCACAAAGGGGTCGAACTCATCGTGTTTGACGACACCAAGCTGCGGAACAAGGGTGGTGAAGGGGTAGTCGGCAATCTTGGGAGTGGCCTTGGAGACGGAGCTGATCAGAGTCGATTTTCCTGCATTCGGAAAGCCCACCAGGCCCACATCGGCCATGAGCTTAAGCTCCAACCGGACCCACATCTCGACTCCGGCCTCTCCAGGCTGATGAAAGTCTGGCGCACGGTTCCGGGAGGTCTTGAAGCTGGCGTTGCCGCGGCCACCCCGGCCTCCTTCGAGAAACCGGTACGGACGCGGTTCGAGGACCTCCAGCAGCACCTCATCTTGATTTTCCTCATCTCTGACAACGGTTCCCAGCGGGACCGGGATGAAGAGGTCTTCGCCGTTGCGGCCCTGCTTGTCGCTGCCGCCACCGGCTTGTCCGTTTCCGGCATGCTGGTGCTGCTGAAAGGCGAGGTCGAGCAGGGTGGCCTGATTGTGGTCGCCCACAAAGTACACGTCACCGCCCTTGCCGCCGTTTCCGCCATTTGGCCCCCCCATGGCCACAAATTTTTCGCGACGGAAGGCGGTGCAGCCGGAGCCGCCGCTTCCGGAGCGGACCTGAATCTTTACGGAATCAACAAACTTCACACATCAACTCGTTCCGGTTTCAAAAAAGGCCACGAAGGCGTCGGGTAGTTCTAATTCTAGCTGCTCGTTGAGGTGAACCACAAACGGATGCAGCGCGTGCTTGAGGCACTCTGCGTATCCCGGGGTGTCGGGATCGGCCTTGAGCTCCTGATACTGCTGTCCGGAGAGGCGGAGGATGACCTTGGCGTGGTGCGTGGCCTCCTCGCTTTCCTGTAGCGAGGTCAGGAACTCCTCGTCAGAGGTCCCCACCAGGAGGTAGGTGAAGGAGTGCTCAAAGCGGAGGATGTGGAAGGGCTGCAGCACCCCCAGACGGTCCCGGAGCGTTTCCAGAAACTGCGTGAACTGGTCGCGCCGCTCCTCGGTTTCCCAGAACTCAAGGGACGTGGTGTTGAGCTGCGGATGCGTGGTGGTGTTGCACATCCGGAAGAACTCCTGGTGCTCATAGAGCAAAATGTCCGGATGCTCAGCCAGTCGAGGCTCCTGCTGCTGCAGGGCATGCACGGTTTCCTGCAGCGTGGCTTCGGTGAGCAGAGCCTCTTTGGTCTGGGCATGCTGTTCCAGCTGCCCCTGCTTCCACTCCTCAAGAAAGCGAGTCTTGAGGCCCAGGTACTCGCTGAAGGCGGATGACGTGAGGACCTCCCGAAGGTCGCCATCGAGGTCATGGGCCTCGCTTTCCAGATCGACTTCCTGCAGCAACGCCTCTAGCTGCTCCAGCCCATCGGCATCCGGGTAGGCCTTGCGCAGCTGCTTGAGGATCCGGAGGGTCCGCTTGAGCTTCAGCACGGTGCGGTGCTTGTACTCTTCCGGGGTGCAGGCCTGTGGCTCGGATTCTTCAAACACCTCGCAGGGCAAGCGCGCCCCGTTGGGACCCGGGAGGGAGACCGCCCAGGCAGGATTCTTCGGAAGCCCTTTGCCGGCGAGCAGCAGGTCCACCAGGGTCGCTTGCACCCAGGGCACCACGTCTCGGAGCAGGGGAATGCGTCCCAGCCGCTGCTGCACCGTCTGAAAGTACTGGGCGGCGGCTTGTTGCCGGATCCGTCGCGGAGTCGAGCCTTCTGCTTCAGGGGCAGGCGGGCGGGTCGCGTTCGGATAGAGAGTCAGCTTGAGGTCCGCATCATCCGGCATGGTGCATCCTGCTTTGAAAAAGCCATGAGGTTAGGCTACCCTTCCAAGAAGGGCAAGTGGCATCGCACTGCCTGAGTCCCTGGCCCGCCTTCTTGAAAATCCACTTGTTCATTCGGCTCCACGGAGTCGGTTTTAAGGTCTTAGGTTCTTATGGAAACAGCAACCACTCGAGGCTTTGAGGTCTCGGTTGAGTCATTTTACCTAGAGGAGCATTCGGTTCCGGAGGAAGACCGATATACCTTTGCCTACCGCATCCGGTTGCGCAACAAGGGCGCCGAAACCGTGCAGCTCATCAGCCGGCACTGGGTCATCACCGACAGCACCGGCGAGGTGACAGAAGTGCAAGGTGAAGGAGTGGTGGGTGAACAGCCGGTCCTTGCGCCCGGAGAGGAACATGAGTACACCAGTGGCTCGCACCTGAAATCTCCGATGGGAACCATGCAGGGAACCTACCAGATGCAAACTGCTTCTGGAGAGACCTTTGACGCGGAGATCCCTTGCTTTACCCTTGCCGTACCGACCCTACTGAACTAGTGGGGTTGCCAAGGGTCTGCTGAATGGCCTGAGCCATCTGCTGATAACAGGGGGTCCGGCGAGACGACTTCCGGAAGAGCAGCCCGATCTTGCGGGTGGGTGGAGGCGCCTCAAACGGCAGGTACTGAATGGGCAAGGAACTGGTGGAACGCTTGTGCACCGCCAGTTCCGGCATCAGGGTCACGCCCATGCCGGCAGACACCATGTGCCGGAGGGTCTCCAGACTGGTCCCCTGGAATCCCTGACTCTCTGAAGCGCCTGCAAGGGCACAGACCTCAAGGGCCTGATCCCGGAGGCAGTGTCCGTCTTCAAGCAGGAGGATCGTCTCCTGATGCAGGTCCTGAATCTGCGCGTGCCCTCGCTTGGCAAGAGGATGTGCCTCCGGAATGGCCAACCAGAATGCCTCATCATAAAGTTCCAGCACCTCCAACCCCGTCAGGTCCACCGGCAGCGCCAGGATGACAGCGTCCAGCTCCACCGACTTGAGGCGCTCTAGCAGCCGGTGGGTCTGCTCCTCAAACAGAAACAGCTCCAGGTTGGGCAACGCCTCCCGGATGGCAGACATGATGGCCGGCAGCAGGTAGGGCGCCACCGTTGGAATCAGCCCCAGCCGAATCTTTCCCCGTAGGGGGTCGTTGAAGGTCTGGGCAATCTCCTCAATCTGTTCGGCTTCAGCCAGAATCAGGCGCGCGCGACGCACGACTTCCTGTCCCACCGGAGTCAGGTTCACGCTCCGGCGTGTCCGCTCCACCAGCTGCACCCCCAAGTACTCCTCCAGTTTCCGGAGCTGCCCGCTGAGCGTGGGTTGAGTGACAAAACACTTTTCAGACGCCTTCCGGAAGTTCCGAAACTCATCTAGGGCAACCAAGTACTCCAGATCACGCAGGTTCATTGAAGTTCCAAATTGAAATTGAATTCGACATCGTTAAAACCTATCAAAATGGGCAAAAAAATCAATTGGACAATCCAGACCGGGAGATTTAGTTTGATTCCATAGAATTGAGGGCAAATTTCAGCCGATTTTGCCTCACCCCATTTTCACATCAGGAGTTGTTTTATGAGTACACTTCCTTTGCAGAAAGAAGTTGATGTCGCGATCATTGGTGCCGGAAGCGCAGGTCTGCCGGCGTATCGGGCCGTCCGGGCACACACCGACCGCGTGGTTTTGATTGAAGGTGGCCCCTATGGCACCACCTGCGCTCGGGTGGGCTGCATGCCCAGCAAGCTCCTGATTGCGGCCTCAGAAGCCGTTCACGAGATTGAGCGAGCCCACGGATTTGGCGTGCATGCCCCCGCACCGGAGGTGAACGGAGTGGAGGTCATGGACCGGGTGCGTCGCGAGCGAGATCGCTTCGTCGGGTTCGTTGTGGAGAGTGTGGAAAACATTCCTGCCGAGCACCACCTCCGCGGATACGCTCGGTTCCTTGATCCGCACACCCTGCAGGTGGATGACCACACCCGCATCAAGGCCAAACGCATCATCATTGCCACCGGTTCCTCCCCCAACGTGCTTCCGCTGTTTGAAGGGGCTGGCGACCGTCTCATTGTCAATGACGACGTCTTCAACTGGGAACAGCTTCCGAAGTCCGTGGCCGTGTTTGGTCCCGGAGTGATTGGCTTGGAGATCGGTCAGGCGCTCCACCGTCTTGGAGTCAAGGTGCGGATGCTGGGCGTGGGAGGCTTCTTGGGACCCCTTAGCGATCCGGAGATCAAGGGCTACGCCACCCGGTTGTTTCAGTCGGAGTTTCCCCTGGATCCAGACGCGAAGGTGCTGGGGTTGGAGCGGACGGATGCTGGTGTGAGGGTTCGGTTTTCCGACTCTCAGACCGGTACCGAGCAGGAGGAGGAGTTTGAGTACGTTCTTGCCGCAACGGGACGCAAGCCCAACGTCAAGGGACTCGCCTTGGAAAATTCAGGGTTGGAACTTGATGCGAGGGGGGTGCCGGTGTTCAACGCGCAGACGATGCAGTGCGGAGACAGCCACATCTTCATTGCCGGAGACGTGAACCATTCCCTGCCGCTGCTGCATGAAGCGGCGGATGAAGGCAAGATCGCCGGCACCAACGCCGGACGCTTCCCAGACGTTCAACCGGGACTGCGGCGTTCTCAACTCAGTGTGGTCTTCTGTGACCCCCAGATTGCCATTGTGGGCGCGTCGTGGCAGGAACTGCAGGGGCAGCACCCAGTGGTGGGCAAGGTGTCCTTTGAGAATCAGGGACGAAGCCGGGTGATGCTCCGGAACCGTGGGCTGCTGCATGTGTATGCAGACGCCACCACCGGGCAGTTCTTGGGAGCCGAAATCTTTGGGCCGCAGGCCGAGCACCTGGGCCACCTGTTGGCGTGGGCGCATCAGCAGCAGATGACCCTAGAACAGATGCTCGAGATGCCGTTTTACCACCCGGTCATTGAAGAAGGACTGCGGACGGCACTCCGGGATGCCAATGTCCAGGTCCAGAACCAGGCTTCCCGCAAGGCTGCGTAAACGTCGCAAGCCCCTTTCAGTGCTGCAAGTTGGACCGGAGGTCGGCAAACGCTTGGAGGCTTTCCGGATTGGCCAGGGCGGCGGTGTTTTCCACCGTCTCCCCCTGGAGCACCTGAAGCACAGCCTTTTCGACCTTCTTTCCTGAGATGGTGCGCGGGACGTCTGCAATGGCCAAGATCCGGGCCGGAACGTGCCGAGGCGTCGCGTGGGTCCGGATGATGGCTCGGATCTTCTTCTCCAACGCCTCATCCAGCGCCACCTCCTCCCGTAGGACGACAAAGAGCACCACTCGGACGTCGTCTTCCCACGGTTGCCCCACGACCAGGCTGTCCACCACCTCTTCCATTGCCTCAACAGGACGGTAAATCTCTGCGGTCCCAATCCGGACGCCTCCCGGGTTGAGAACCGTGTCGCTGCGTCCGTAGACAATGACGCTCCCGCGTTCGGTGATTTCCACAAAGTCACCGTGTGCCCACACGTTGGGGAAGCGTTCAAAGTAGGACTTGTGGTAGCGTTTGCCATCCGGGTCATTCCAGAAGAAGACCGGCATCGATGGGAAGGGGGTGGTGCAGACCAATTCGCCCTTCTCTCCAATCACCGGTTGCCCCGCTGTCGAAAAGGCCTCGGTGCCCAGTCCTAAGGGGCGCGACTGAATCTCCCCGCGGTACACGGGCAGGGTCGGGTTTCCCAGCATCAGGCACCCGACCAGGTCGGTTCCTCCCGAGATCGACATCAGCGGCATCTCGTCAGAGACGGCGTCATAAACCCAGTCAAACAGCTCCTCTGAAAGCGGGGAACCCGTTGACAGGATCGCCCGGAGGGAACGGAGGTTGTGGTGTTCCCGGGGACGGTAACCGGCTTTTTGGACAGCCCCCAAGAACTTGGGGCTGGTGCCAAAGTGGGTGATCTGTTCGTCTTCCACCAGCTGCCAGAGGCGGGAGACCTCCGGGAAGGTCGGGGCCCCGTCGTAGAGGATCAACGTCGCGCCCGACGCAAGCCCGCTCACCAGCCAGTTCCACATCATCCAGCCACAGGTGGTGTAGTAGAAGAAGCGGTCTCCGGGGTGAAGGTCGATGTGGTAGCGGTGCTCGCTGAGGTGCTTCAGCAGCACGCCTCCGGAACCATGCACAATCGACTTCGGCAACCCGGTGGTTCCGGAGGAGTAGAGGATGGCAAGCGGATGCGCAAAGGGAAGGGGCTCAAAGTATGGGTCCTTCGTCTCCGGAAGCCGAAGGTCGTCCCACGGCTCCTCGTTGGCCTCAAGCTCAATGGGAGACGCGGTGAAGGGAATGACAAACCGGTGCTCGATTGAGGGAATGCGCTCCGCGACCTTCCGGACCTTCCCGAGGCAGTCGTGTTCCTTACCGTTGTAGTGGTAGGCGTTGACGGTGATGAGGACCTTCGGCTCAATTTGCCCGAGCCGGTCGTGAATGCCACTGATGCCAAAATCGGGGGAGCAGGACGACCAGATGGCGCCCACGCTGGAGGACGCCAGGAGGCCGATGATGGCTTCCGGACTGTTGGTGACCACTGCGGCAACCCGGTCACCGACACCGACGCCTCGAGACCGGAGCCCGTGCGCACAGGCGCTGACGGCGTTCCGCAGCTCGGCGTAGGTCAGGGTCCGGCGGGTTCCGTCTTCTCCGATAAACCGCAGGGCGTCTTGATCTTCAGCGCCACGGGCCAGCAGGTTCTCAGCAAAGTTGAGACGGGCTCCGGAGAACCACTCGGTTCCCGGAAACTTTGGCTCCCCCATCACCTCGGTGTAGCCTTCGGAAGCAATCACGCCGGCCTCCTTCCACACCAGCTCCCAGAACGCCGCAGGGTGCTCCACCGACCAGCGGTGCAGCGAGGCGTAATCGGCGTGTTCAATCTGCTGCGCGTCGTGCAGGTGCTGCATCAGACGGCCCATCCAGGTTCGGGAGATCCACTCCTCCGAGGGGGTCCACAGGGGCTGATTCATGATTTCCTTCCTATTCAAGTTCCAGGGCCGTCAGCTTGACCTCCACCTGCCCGTTCCAGTCCTTTGGCGCAAAGGGGTCGAGGTTGAAGCCAAACTCCCGGGCGTCACCGGGCTGCAGGCGCTGCTTGGACTCAAGCGAGTAACGGTTGACGGGGTAGAAGTCTTTGACGCCGAGCACCTCCCCGTTGTCTCCCAGGAAGCTCACTTCCAGTTTGGCCACCCGGACGGCGTATTCGCCGTTGTGCAAAAGCGTTCCGAAGATGCCGGTGGTGATGCCATCGCGGCCTTCCCCAAGCCCCACCTGCACATCCAGCAATTCAATCTTGCTGATCTCGTCTTCAGCCCGCTGAAACTGGACCCGTTTGAAGGAAATCCACCCTCCGACCAAGAGGAGGATCACGCCCCCAATGATGAAGAGGCGCCAGCGCTGCCACGGCGACGGAGGAGGGGCGGGGGTGTTCATGAGCTCAACTCAGGTGAGGGTTCAACAAAGGCTTTGAAAGTATAAAACCGATTGGTTTTCTGGTGCAAGCATGGGAATCACCACCAGGCGCCTCGGCAGGGATCCGGTGGTCTGGAAAACGGCTTGACTCAAGGGGCTGAAATCCGTAAATTTCTTGCTAGCTTTGAGACCTGTGAGGCGGGAAGTAAGGTGTCTCCAGGGAAACGTCATCACCCATTTGCAATCCCGGTTATGCACGAAATCAACATCCTTGTGAACTTCGCGGTCATTGCGGCCATCTACATCAGCCTGTTCCTGGTGGCGGAAAAAGTCCTCATGAAGGATTCGCACTGAAACGATTCCCCCTCCTGCTTGTCGGACTGACCCTAGCCCTCATCGGGTGTCAGTCCACGCTCCCTCCTCCCTCTCCTTCTTCAGCGACGACTCCGGGTCACCGTGCCTCCGGACGCATCCTCCTGCAGCACCTTGAGGAAAAGCACAGCGGGGAGTTGGACCTGACCCTGGCTGATGCCACAGATCGCCAGACCGGATCCCTGCGTCTGCGCATCTTTGCTCCCATGATTGGCAGCCTCCTCTATGAGCTACGCAGCACCGACGCTCGTCTGCAGGTCCTGAACTACCAGGAGGGGTATTACTGGGAGGGGCCCAACACCGAAGCCACTCGGCGGGACTGGATTGGGCTGGACCTGACCCTGCAGGAGCTGCAGCACCTCCTCCGAGGCGAGCTGCCGGAAGTCCCCGGAACCCCACCACCCGCGCCGCAGGAAGCAGGGCCACAGGTGCTGACAAATGGAACCCTGCGGTTCGAAGTGATGTGGGAGCAGGGGCGCTTGAAGCAGGTCACCAAGTTTGTGGAAGACTTCCCGGAGTACCAGGTGGACTTCTTGGCCTACAGCGACGGTCCCAAAGGGCTGCCCCGTCGGCTCCGGATTGAGGACGAGATTGGCCTGAACCGCATTGTCCTCGCGCTGACGTCCTCGGAACGGACGCAGGAGCCTGCAGGCCCCCCGGATTTCACGGTCCCCGAGTCCCTTGAACCCTTTGACGTCTCCTACTGATGATGCGTCCTCTTGAAAACGCGGCTGCCTGGAGCATGGGCATCTTACGGGAGTCGGTGCAGATCATCCTGCCCCTCTTCCGCATCATGATCCCGGTCATCCTGCTGGTGAAGGTGCTGCAGGAGATTGGCATGGTGGAGGTGTTGGGGCAGTTGCTGTTTCCGCTGATGGACCTGGTGGGGCTTCCTGGAAGCATGGGGCTGGTGTGGGCGGCAACGATCCTCTCGGGGCCTTACACGGGCATTGTGGTCTTTGCAAACCTGGTCAGCACCGATCCGCTCAACGTTGCACAGGTGACGGTGCTCAGCTCAATGATGCTGATTGCCCACTCGCTTCCGATTGAGCTGAAGATTGTGGCCAAGGCTGGCCCCCGGATGTGGGGAATGGGCGTGATCCGTCTGGGAGGGGCACTGCTGTATGGCATCCTCCTCCACCACACTTTGCAGTGGGGCGGTTGGCTGCAGGAAACCGCTCAGCTCCTCTGGACCCCGGAACCGCCCAGCTCAAGCTGGCTGACGTGGGCGTGGGGAGAGATCCAGAACCTTGGGTGGGTGATGGTCATCTTGGTCGGGCTGGTCATCCTGATGCGGATCCTCGACGCACTGCGCATCACGCACCTGCTGCAGCGCCTGCTCACGCCTCTGCTCTCGCAACTGGGGGTGGGTCGTGAAGCCACTAACCTGACGGTCATTGGCATCACCCTCGGCATCTCCTACGGAAGCGGCCTCATCCTCCGTGAAGCCCAGACCGGGCGCATTCCACCGCGGGACGTGTTCTTCTCGTTGGCGCTGATGGGCCTGTTTCACAGCATCTTCGAGGACACCATGCTGATGCTCCTCATTGGCGCTGACTGGGTCGGAATCGTCATTGGGCGCCTGCTCTTCAGTCTGGTCGCGGTTTGGGTGCTGGTTCGCCTAGTGAACGCCATGCCAGAGGTCCAGTTTCACCGCTGGTTCCTACGTCCGGTCTCCGCCTCGTAGCATCGCCAGCCGTTCGGCACTCCAGAAGACTCCCACCGACATCGCCAACAGCACCACCCCCACTGCTGACGCTTGCTGAAACCGATACCCGGAGATGGCGGCATAGATCTCCAGCGGCAGAGTCCGGACTGTCTCATCGGCAATCATCAGGATCGAGTTCAGCTCGCCCAGTGAAAGCGCAAATCCGAACCCAAACGCAAGCAGCAGCGTCGGACGGAGCCAAGGCCAGAGGACGATTCGCCAAAACGTCCATGGACGAATTCCGAGCACCTGCGATTCGCTGCGCCACTGGGGGGGAATGGCCCGCCACACCGGAAGCATCAGCCGCAGCCAGTACGGACACCCCAAAAGGGCGTGCATGGAGGCCGCGATCCAAAACAGCGACCCCTCTCCAAGCAGCCACGACTGGTTCAGGTGAAACCAGGCCACGCCAAACACGACTGTGGAAAAGGCCATGGGCAGCAGCACCCCGCCTTCCAGCCAGGCCCGCCAGCGGGGTGGAAGGTCTTCCAACCAAAGCAGCAGCCCGGCTCCCAGTAATGACGCCAGCAGGGAGCCCGTGAGGCCGATCCGTAGGGAGTTTCCCAGTGCTGCCAGGAAGCGGTTGTTCTCGTGCCATGCAAACAGCGTCTGATACGCGGCTCCGGAGAACCCTTCGGCTTGCCAGAGTGAATCCAGGACAATGGAGAGGAGGGGACCTGCTGCCAGCACCAACGCCAGCCCAGCCCAGCCGAGCAACACCCACGCCGGCCAGCGTCCCTGCTTCAGGTCGTCCGGAAGCCAACGCTTCAGAACCGCCTGCTGCCGAACAGGACGCTGCTGCCGCTGCAGCAACAGCGTCAGAGTCAGCAAGGCCAGTCCGGACTGCAGCAGCGAAAGCACAGCCGCTCCGGAGAAGTCGAGGTCAATCCGGGCAAGCTGGTAGATCAGCACCTCCACCGTGGTGTGCCGGACTCCTCCCCCGAGCACCAAAATGATGGCAAAGCTGTTGAGGCAGAGGAGGAAGATGAGGGCAAACGCCCCAGCCACTGAAGGAAAAACAAGCGGCAACGTGATGCGGAAGAAGTTCTGCCAGGGTCGCTGTCCCAGCATCCGAGCCGCCTGCCCATACTGTCCGGAAACACGCTCCCACTGGTCCCCAATCAGGCGCATGGCCAGGGGGAAGTTGTAGAAGACGTGTCCCAGCAGAATCCCGGAGAGGGAATAGAGGAACTGAATCGGAGGCTCCTCTTGCCCCAGCAGCGTCATCAGTCCCCGGTTGACCCACCCCTGGTTCCCAAAGAAGAGGATCATTCCGAGCACCACCAGGATCGAAGGCAGGAGGAAGGGCAGAAAGGCGAAGCGCTTGAACGCCTCACGTCCTGGGAAGTCGTAACGCGTCAGCAGCCACGCGCCCGGAAGGCCAAAGAGCACCGACAGCAGGGCGCTCCAGAAGGCCTGTTCCAGCGAAAAGCGGATCACCCCGAGGTTCCAGGGGTCTGCCAGAAACTCCAGCAGAAAGCCCCCGTTGAGCATCGGCTGCTCCGGATGCAGCGGGTCTCGTCCGCCCAGAAACAGGAGGATCGGGAGGTAGAAGCCCCCAAGGAGCATGACAGCGGCTGCCCCCTTCAGCAGCAGGGGCAGCCCGGGAAGTCGCCTGCTCAAACGCTACTTGGCCATGGTCCGGGACCACGCCTTGAGCCAACGCTCGTTGTTCGCTTCAATGCGTTCGGAATCCAAGGACAGGGTCTTGGCAGGAACCGGAGCCACCCGATAGGACGCCGGAAGGGCCTGCTCCGGAGCCACCGGGAACATCCAGTTGGTCAGAGGCAGCGCGTCTTGAAACGATGCGGTCAGCATGAAGTCGATGAACTCCTGGGCGCGCTTCAGGTGAGGGGCTCCCTTGAGGATGCCGGCCAGTTCCACCTGCCGGTACATGCCTTCCGGAAACTCCACGGCCTTGTAGCGTTCCGTTTCTTCAAACTCAACATGATACGCGGGACTGGTGACGTAACTCAGAACCAAAGGCGCCTCCCCTTTGGTGAACATGCCATACGCGGCCGACCAGCCGTCCGTGATGGTGAGGAGGTTCGGACGGAGACGGTCCCAGTAGTCGAGGTACCCTTCTTCTCCGTAGACGGCCAGGGTCCAGTGCAGCATCGACAGTCCGGGTGAGGAAGTCTTGGGACTCTCGATCACCACCTTCCCCCGGAAGCGTGGATCCGTCAGGTCTTCTAGGCTCTTCGGTGGATCCGGAAGCTTCTCGGAATCGTACACAAAGGCGATGTAGCCGTAGTCAAAGGGCGTGACGCGGTGCTCCGGATCCAGCTGCAGGGCTTCTGGAACCCGGTTGAGGTTTGGCGAACGGTAGGGCTCCCACAGGTCGTAGCGGAAGGACTTGGCCAGTTCGCTGTCGTTGACCCCGAGGAGGAGGTCGGCCTTGGGGTTGTTCTTTTCAAGAATGGCTCGGCTTAGCACCGATCCGGAGTCGCCGGGGGCGATCACCTGAACCGAGCACTGGCACTGTTCCTCAAAGGCCTTGAACACCACAGGGCCAGGCCCCCACTCGGTGTTGAAGGAGTCGTAGGTGTAGACCACCAGGTCCTGCGCTGAGGCAGAGGCCGCAGCAAGAGACAGCAGGGCGCCAGCACACCAGCGCGTGAAGAAGTGTTTGGACATCAGCGTGTTCCTTTGCTTACCAGAATTCATCAGGAAGAGACCGAAAACCTCGGTGCTCGGATCACGCTTCGATGGGAGAGAAGATGGAAGGTTCCGGAGAAACAGAAGAGAAGCCGGTGTGGCTCAAAGCGGAACATCGTTTTCCTGCGCCGGCATTATCCGGATCAGGTTCCAAGGGTGTTCTCTCAGGCAGTGCCGTGGCACCACCACCCCTAACGAAGCTTTTTCCAGCTTTCCGGATTATTCCGTGTTTGTCAATGCCTCATCCAGCCCCGGAATCTTCCAGGTGGTGACGCCGAAGTCGGTCCGCATCCGTCGGTAGGGAAGGTAGATGCTGATGGTGGTGCCTCCTAGGTAGGGAGAGTCGTCGTCGGCCTCAATGGTGCCCTGGTGTTCCTCCACGATCATCCGGCACACCGTCAGTCCGAGCCCGGCGCCTTCACGGGCCGGTTTGGTGGAGAAGAAGGGCTCAAAGATATGATCAGGCACCTGAGCCGAGAGCCCCATGCCGCTGTCTTCAAAGTTCAGAAGAACGCCCTTCTCCAGCGCCTGTAGCTCAATCCGGATGGCCGGATCTTCCAGTTCCAGGGCCGCCTCGCAGGAGTTCTTCAGCACATGATAAAGGACCTGCTGAATCATCTTCCGGTTGCCCTCCACCGTCAGTTCCTGCTCCGGAGCCTCCCAGAGGACGTCTACTTCAGGAAAGGGATCGCGGAGGCGTTCTAGGCTGTGCTCCACGATCTCCCGGAGCGGGACGGATTCGTTCCACTGGGTACTGGTGTCTCTGGAGACCAGGAGGACCTTTTCGATGACGGTTTTGATGTGATGGGCCGCGTCTTCGATCTTCTCCAGGCTGAGCTGGTTGTCTTCTGAGAGGGTGGCCTTGAGGCGCTCCAGTTCCTTGAGCGCAAGCATGATGGTGGCCGTGGGGGTGTTGATGTGGTGGGCAATCTGCTGGGCAATCTCTCCCAACGCTTCCATCTTGCTCCGCCGGAGCTTCTGTTCATGTGCTTCCCGGAGGGCTGTCAGGTTTCGGACGGTGGTGAGCAACTCATGGGCACCGACCGCCTGCATCCGGGCTTCAAACCAGCGTTGCTGGCCGCTCACGTCAAGGGTGTAGGTGTAGGTGAAGATTTCGCCCGTCTTCAGGGCCTCCGATGCCGCTTGGTCCCAGGCCTCGCAGTGCTCGCGGCTGAGCCACTGGGACTTGTTGCTGCCGACGATGTCGCCAGCGGCTCCAAGCAGGTCCGGGTGATCTGGGGTCAGGACCTCAAGGAAGTCTCCCTGGGCGCTCATGCGGAACACCAAGTCGGGCATCATCCGCAGCAGAGCTCGGTAGGCCTGGTCGTGAGAGGGGGTGTCTGTTGCGGAAGAAACGGCCGGTTTCATGGAAAGCTCCTTTCCTCCTCCTTCAGCTGAGCAACGGAGGAAGCCATTCAGCACTGGTGCCCTGCAGAAACAGTCCCCCGGCCTTGACCACCTTCTCCACAAACTCGTGGGCTTCCGGGTCAATGATGATCAGAGGGGTCCGCTGGGCCACCAGGTCAACAAAGTGATTGGCCAGAAAGAGGGTGCCGCTGCAGCCAGCGATGAGGAGCGCATCGGCGTCTCCCAGCCAGTCCAAGGCCTCTTCCAGTCGATAGTGGTTGCTGCTCTGGTAGTACTCGTCAAACCAAAGAACGTGAGGACGCATGAGGTTCCCGCAGTGGGCACACGTCATCAACGGGTCCTGGAATCCCTCAAGCCCAGGGCTTTGCATGAGGAAGTCCCAGGGAACCTCCACCAGCTCATCCGGACACCCGTCGCCGGTGTCGTCAAAGTCCGGAGTCGCCTGAACACAGCGCATCCAGCGGATGGAACCATGGATCTCAATGGTCTGTTCTGCGGTGTTCCCTGCCCGTCGGTGCAGGTGGTCGATGTTTTGAGTGACCAAGTGAAACCGCTCCCGGAGGCGTTGCTCAGCGTCCACAAACGCCTGGTGTCCCGCGTTGGGAGCGGCGTCTCGACACCTTTGAAAGCGGTGGCGGTACCAGTCCCAGGCGACTAGGGGATTGTGGAGGAAAAAGGAATGCGTCGCGATCTCTTCGGGAGCATAGTTCTCACTGCCAACCGTCCAGAAGCCGTTTTGCCCACGGAAGGTCGGAATGCCGGATTCAGCAGACACTCCGGCTCCTGTCAGGCACAGCAGGTGTCCTGCCTCAAGAGCAGGACGCAGGCGTTCACGAGCGGTTTCCAATAGAACAGTCATGGTTTTTTCAAACAGGGTCAGGGGGCACTGCAGTTCGTGACGATGGTGAATGAGGCCTACCAATAAACGAAATCTTGGGGCCCTGCAAGGAAAATACGGCAGAAGGCCCAAAAAAACGCTGGAGAGCCCGAAACGGTGCGGAAAAAAAGAGAGGGGAACGGGAGAAGCAGGAGGAGGAAAGAGGCGCCGGAAGATCCGACGCCTCAGGGGGGTTACGCGCCTACTTGAAGCAGAGCTCGCTTGGTGAAGACTCGTGCCATGGCACGTCGGTAGTCTTCGCTGACGGACCAGTCACTGAGGACGTCTTTGCCCTGAGTGGCTTGATCTGCCGCTGCTTTGGCAGTGGCTTCATTGACCGCTTGGCCCTTGAGGGCGCCCTCGACTCCCGCATCACGGAAGGCCGAGTGACCCACGCCACTGAAGCCGACCCGAAGGTCGGAGCAGGTGCCTCCGGACTTGTCCATGGCCACAGCGACGCCGACGTACGGGTACCGGGAGGCCGGCTGAGCGTACTTGACGTAGCAGGAGTTGGCGTTGGCAGCATCGGTCGGAATGCGGATCTCGACCAGCAGTTCTCCGGGCTGGACAGCGGTCTCCCACAGGTCCACGAAGTACTCGCTGGCAGGCACCACACGCTCGCCTCCGGAGCCCTTGATGACCATGCTGGCGTTCAGGGCCAGCACGGCACCGGGGTAGTCGGCAGCCGGGTCTGAGTGGGCAAGGGCGCCACCAATGGTGCCACGGTTGCGGACCTGGACGTCACCAATGGCGCCGGCAGCTTGGCTGAGGGCCGGGGCCTTCTGCTGCACCACGCTGGAGGACTCGAGCATCCAGTGGGTGGCCATGGCGCCCACGGCAATGTGGTCGCCCTTGTCGTTGATGTACTTCAGGCCTTCGATGCCCCCAAGGTCAATCAGCCGCTCCGGGGTTGCCAGACGCAGTTTCATGGCCGGAACCAGGCTGTGGCCGCCGGCTAGGATTTTGGCGTCCTCGCCATACTGCTGCATGAGCGCAATGGCTTCATCCACGCTGGACGCCCGATGATAGTCAAATGAGGTAGGAACCATAAGAAATTCTCCTTTGTCTTAGGTTTCCGTCGCCTCTTCCTGCCGGTCATTCAAGCAGAAAGAGGCCGATCGGGGTTCAGGTTGCGGATTAGGCGGCGTCGTTGAGAGCGGCCCAGACCTTTTGCGGGGTCAGCGGCATGGCCAGGTCCTTCACGCCCAGCGGTCGCAGGGCGTCCACCACAGCGTTGACGATGGCCGGGGTGGAGCCAATGCAGCCCGCCTCTCCAGCTCCCTTGGCGCCCAACGGATTGTGCGGGCAAGGGGTGACGTTGCCATCCACTTCAAAGGAGATCAGGTCATCTGCCCGGGGCATGGCGTAGTCCAAGAAGGTTCCGGTGGTGAGCTGACCGCTTTCGTCATACACCGCGCCTTCCAGCAGCGCCTGTCCAATGCCCTGCGCCAGTCCACCGTGGATCTGACCTTCCACAATCATCGGGTTGACGATGTTGCCGACGTCATCCACAGCGACGAAGCGCTTGACGGTGGTTTTGCCCGTTTCGGTGTCCACTTCCACCACGGCAATGTAGGTGCCGAAGGGGTAGGTGAAGTTGGCCGGGTCGTAGAAGCTGTTGAACTCAATCCCTGGCTCCAGGCCTTCAGGGAAGTTGTGGGGGACGTACGACGCGAGGGCGACTTCGCCGAAGCTGATCGACTTGTCGGTGCCCTTCACGGTCCAGCTGCCGTCAGCAAACTCGAGGTCCTGCTCCGAGGCTTCCAGGAGGTGAGCCGCCACCTTGGCGCCCTTTTCCTTGACCTTCTCCAGAGCCCCCACAATGGCGCTTCCACCGACCGCGAGGCTCCGGGACCCGTAGGTTCCCATTCCAAACGGCACCTGCTCGGTGTCTCCGTGGATGATTTCCACGTTTTCCATGGCAATGCCAAGGTGATCAGCCACCACCTGAGCAAAGGTGGTGTCGTGGCCCTGACCGTGGGAGTGGCTTCCGGTGTAGACCGAGACCATTCCAGTCGGCTGGACACGCACGTTGGCGCTCTCAAACAGTCCGGCCCGTGCGCCGAGGGAGCCCACAACGGCAGACGGCGCGATGCCGCAGGCCTCAATGTAGGAGGAGAAGCCGATGCCGATGTAGCGGCCTTGCTTGCGAGCTTCTTCCTGCTCCTTGCGGAGTTGATCGTACCCAATGAGGTCCAGTGCCTTGCGCATGGCTGCCTCGTAGTTGCCGCTGTCGTACTGCAGCGCCACCTGAGTCTGGTAGCCGGGTTCGCTCACTCCGTCGAACGGCGGAATGAAGTTCTTCATGCGCAGCTCTGCCGGGTCCATGCCCATTTCGGCAGCAGCGGTGTCCATGAGGCGCTCCAGCAGGTAGGTCGCTTCCGGACGTCCGGCGCCACGGTAGGCGTCGACCGCGGTGGTGTTGGTGAACACGGCGTTGACGCTGACGTACACCGCCGGGGTGGTGTACTGACCCTGCAGCAGCGTTCCGTACAGGTAGGTCGGAACCGCGGTGGAGAAGGTCGAAAGGTACGCGCCGAGGTTGGCGTCGGTGTGCACCTTGAGAGCGGTCAGCTTGCCGTCAGCATCAAAGCCCATCTGGGCCGTGGTGTGGTGATCCCGTCCGTGCGCGTCGGTGACAAAGGCTTCGCTGCGCTCGGAGGTCCACTTGATCGGACGTCCGATCTGCTTGGAGGCCCAGGTGACCAAGGCTTCTTCGGTGTAGTGGTAGATCTTGCTACCGAATCCACCGCCGACGTCCTTGGCAACCACGCGGACCTTGTGCTCCGGAATGCCGAGCACAAAGGCACACATCAGCAGGCGAATCACGTGCGGATTCTGCGAGGACGTGTAGAGGGTGTAGTTGTCACGGGAGGCATCGTAGTCCCCAATGTAGCTGCGGGGCTCGATGGGGTTGGGCACCAGCCGCTGGTTGCGGATCTTCATGGTGGTGACGTGGCTGGCCTTGGCCAGTCCCTCGTCGGCAGCGCCGGCGTCTCCGAGTTCCCAGTCGAAGACCAGGTTGTCCGGAAGCTCATCGTGCACCTTGGCGGCATCCGGCTTGAGAGCGTCCACCGACTCCACCACCACGGGGAGTTCCTCGTAGTCCACTTCAATCAGGTCCGCGGCATCTCGAGCCTGCGATTTGGTTTCAGCAATGACCACGGCCACACTGTCGCCAACGTGTCGGACCTTGTCGTGCACGAGCAAGGGGTGCTTCGGCTCGCGCATGGTCTCGCCCCCCTTGAAGTTCACCTGCCAGCCGCAGGGGACGCCGTTGACGTCTTTGACGTCTTCGCCGGTGAAGATGGCCACCACTCCTGGAGCCGCTTTGGCGGCAGAGGTGTCGATGCTCTTGATGCGTGCGTGTGCCAGCTGGCTGCGCAGAATGTACGCATGCGTCATGCGGTGCAGCACAATGTCATCGGTGTAGGTTCCCTTACCGGTGATGAACCGCTGGTCCTCGACCCGCTTGATCGCTTGTCCAATGTATTTGCCCATGAATTCCTCCTTTATGCAGACTGGTCAGCGGCCCACTGAACGGCCTTGACGATGTTGTCGTATCCCGTGCAGCGGCAGAAGTTTCCTTCGAGCGCGTGCCGGATTTCTTGTTCGGAAGGCTTGGGGTTGCGCTGGAGCAACTGCCAGGAACTCATGATCATTCCCGGGGTGCAGTAGCCACACTGCAGGCCATGCTTCTCGCGGAAGCCCTCTTGGAGCGGATGCAGCGTTCCGTTGGACGCCAATCCCTCGATGGTGGTGATTTCAGCGCCATCGCACTGCACCGCCAGCAGGGTGCAGGACTTGACGGATTCTCCATTGACGACAATGGTGCAGGCGCCACAGCTGCTGGTATCACAACCAACGTGGGTGCCAGTCAGACTGAGGTTTTCGCGCAAAAACTGCACGAGTAGGGTTCGCGGCTCGACGTCTTGAGAGACAGTCGCGCCATTGACGGTCATCGTGACTTGCATGGTGGGTCCTCCTTCTAATTTGGGAGAGAGGGTTAAGGCGCCTCGTGAGAGCAGAAAGCGCGAATGTGATAGCACGCGGTGCTACCGAAAGTCAATGATTCCGAGTGTTGACACCCGAAAAGCCCCCGGCTAAGGTAAATCCGCACCTTGACCTGCTCTGGAGGGCCTGTGAAATTCTGTTCCTTCAAGTGGCTGTTTCTCTTCCTGACCGTCAGTACGGGAGCAGCTGGAAACGAACCAACGTCGCTGGCGTCGGGCAACACCCCTGCCGCTCAGCAGCATGCCGACGCGACCCTGGAGCGGCTCCAGGGGTGGGGGGTGCAGTCGGTCGATGTCACCTTCGAGGGCTTCTTGTGCGTCACGACCCTCAAGGGAGGCGTGAACTTTCGGCGTCAGGTCCTCACCCGGCAGGAGGAAGCCCGAGAGGCGTTTTCTGCGATCCGGAGCCAGGCCATTGACGCCTCAGGCAGCGTCGGTTGCGTGGTCTATGCGTCCAGCCGCGGGAGTCAGTTTGCCGAAGCCACCGTCCGGAGCTTCCTGGATCGCCGCAAGAGCATTGTCTACTTCTACAGCCCGGCTGCCCCCACACAACCGTGACGGGCCTGAAGCCTGGGTTCAGCTCCGGGGAACCGGTGTGGCGTCTTCCATGGGAAGGCCGGCGGCTTCCCAAGCCTCAATGCCATCCTTGAACCAAGCGATGTGCGCGTAGCCCATTTCCGCCGCCCGTTTGACGGTGTTCCAGGACATCCAGCAATTTGCTGTGCAGTAGAACACAATCCGGACCTCCGGATCAACTGCTGTTTGCGTCCGCATGAAATCCGCGAGGTAGTTCGACCACTCGGGGAGCAGGTCTCCGTGTCCGACGTTCGGAAGCCAGTAGCTGCCGGCAATGACCCGGTGCGGGGCCTCCCAGATGAAGCGTCCGCTGCGGAACAGCGTGGGCTGCACATCCACCAGCACCAGCGGCTTCCCATCGTGTCGCATGGCCTCCAACTCGGCAACATGGACGGTGGTTCCTCCCTCTGCCGCTTCCGGAGTGGGGAAGCTGTAGTGCATGATCCGGTAGCCGTCGATGGTAAAGTATTCGTCTTCCCAATCGTCGGAAGCTCCGGTATCCTGCGACCAACTGGTGCTGCTCAGCAGCAACACCCCGCCCATCACTCCTAAGATCAACCGCCCTATGAAACTCATTTCTGCCTTGTTCGTGTTTGTGCTTTTCAGCACCCCTGCCGCTCTCCAGGCGGAAGGAGGAGCGGAAAATACGGGTGTCGCCGCCCTGAAGGCCTATGCGGTCTTCAAGATGGGACGCTATGAAGAGTCCCTGGCCATGTGGCAAAAGCTCTCGGATCAGGGCAACACCACTGCCATGATCAACCTGGCCAATCAGTATGAAAAGGGGCTCGGAACCCCCAAGGACCTCGAGCAGTCCACCTTCTGGCTCACCAAGGCGGCCAACCTCGGCGACCCGGTTGCTCAGCTCAACCTCGGCCTTGCCTATGAAGAAGGCCTAGGAGTGGAGAAGAACAACCGTACTGCGGCTCAGTACTTCCGGATGGCCGCAGAGCAAGGAGATCGAGACGCTCAGTTCAACCTAGGCGTCATGCTGGCCACCAACTATGGCACCGACGTTCCTCCGGACACGGACACGGTGGCTGAAGCCCGGCGCTGGCTGACCCTGGCTAAGGAAGCCCAGCATCCGGACGCCGGGACCTTCCTGCAGCTGCTTCCCCAGTAAAGCGTCAGCTCTTGGGAAGCACCCGGACGCCCCATGGGAAGCGTCCGACCTTGATCGACTTGAGCACCTTCAGGTCCTCCACATCAATCACCGAGACATCGCCACTGACGCCGTTGGTGGTGAGCAGCGTCTTGCCATCAGGGGTCAGGTCCATGTGCCAGACCCGGCGTCCCACCAGCAGGTACTTCTCCACCTCATAGGTCTCGGTGTTGACCACGGCGACATGGTTTGCAGGCCCCAGAGCGACAAACGCAAGGGTCTCTTCTTGGTTGAAGCGGATGCCCACCGGCTGAATGCGGTTGGGGTGAATCCCCCGGATCTTGAAGCTAAACTCGTGGACCTGCTCCTGGGTGCCCACATCAATCACATGCACGGTGCCGCCAATCTCAGCAGACGCCCACACGAGGTTCCGGGTGTGCATGAACTCCACGTGCCGGGGACGCTGTCCCACCAGCGTGTTGTGGACCAATTCCCGGGTTTCCGTGTTGATCCAATGCAGCATGTTGGTGGTTTCAGACGTGTTGATGGCCCACTTACCATCGGGACTGACCGCCATGCCTTCCGGTTCCACGCCCACGTCAATCTGGGCCAGCACCTCTCGGGTTTCGGTGTCGACCACGGTGGCAATGTTATCGTTTTCGTTGGAGATGTAGAGGTCCCGGTTGTTCGGGTGCAGCGCAAACTGCTCGGGGTCTTCTCCAGACGGGAGGTTGTGGGTGATCTTGCGGGTGGCAACATCCAACACCTGAACGGTGTTGTCATCACTGGCACAGATGAACAGGTGCTTGAAGTCCTTACTGAAGATGATCCCCCGAGGACGGAGTCCCACCGGGATGGTTTCCACCAGCTCCAGGGTTTCTAGGTCAATCACCGAGAGGGTGTTGTCTTTCTCATTTGAAACCCAAGCGGTTTGGGCGGAGGCCAGGCTGGCCCATCCGAGTCCCAGCAGCACCAGGGCCGGCTTCACAAATGGCTTAATCATCGTCTTCCTCCTCAAACTTGGACGCCTCTTCGTTCAAAATTCCTGCTTCAATCACCGCTTCAGCAATGCCTGCTTGAGCGACAATGCCTTCCCACGGTTTTCCGGAACGCCACTCTCCTTCGTACATGGCCATGTCGGCACTGGCTTCCAGGCAGAGCCCTTCAGCAATCTCCGGATCGACTTCTTCCACTTCATCGGCTTCCACAGCAGCGCAGATCTCTAGGCTTCCGTAAAAGTAGCCCACGCCTTGTCCGTTGGGAAGTCCGGCCTGTGTGTCGCCGTCATACTCGGCAATGTAGGCCTCAGGAAGGTCGGTTGTCCAAACGAGATCTTCGGTCAGGTAGAGTTGAGTTGCGAATGCCCCTCCTGGGAGCAAACAGGCGCCCAGAAGACCCGTAAAAAGGGACCGTGTGTGTCTCATTGAAAGGCTTGGCAGTTGGATTCAGGTTGATCAAAGCCCAGGGTGTCTAGCTCCGTTTTGGGATGCAGGAACCCCTGTTGAGGCGAGGTGGAAACGAGGGCGCGGGGATGGACCAGGGGGATGGTCTGCCGCAGCTGCCCATTCCAGGACCGGAAGTTTAGGCTCAGGCCCTTGAAGCCGGCGATCTTCAACTGGTCGCTGAGGAGGTAGGACCGGAGGGTCGGCGGGTCAACGGCTTTGGTGCGGGTGACCGCCTCTCCAATGGCTCGCATGGCCACCCAAGCGGCATAGTCCTTGGCCCGCATGTTCCGTCCGGACAGGCGTTCAAACCGTTCCTGCAGCTGCACCGCCCCCCACTGCTCCACCACGCGGTCCCAGGTGGTGGCCACCAACCCTTGGGTGCCGGCCACTGGACGCGGATCGCGCGTGTGGTAGGGAAGGTACTCGCCGAAGTCTCCAATCTCATCAGCCACCATGAGAACGTCGTACTCCTCTGGAATCTGGGTAAAGAGTGGGAATTCCTGCTGTGCCAAGCGCCGCATGTCCGAGTCAAAGGTCCATTGCTTTTCAGCAACAATCTTGATGCCGTAACGCTTGGCGGTGCGCTTGAGCGAGGCCACGTAGAGCTGATCACCCGGCTTGTTCCCGGAGATGAGGAACCAGCGTTTCCACTTCATGAACAGCAGGTACTGTCCCAGTGCATCCGTCAGCATGGCTCGGCTGGGGAGCGTGTGCAGCAGGTTGGCCTGGCACTGCTCCTCGCGGAGGGTGTTTTCTGGAGCCCCCGCGTTGAAGAGCAGGACCTCCTGGTCCTGAGCCCACTTGGTGGCCTGCAGGGTTTCTGCAGCAGGGGCGTTCAGCACGAGGTAGTGGGTACCAGAAGCCAGGACCTCCTGGACGGCGGCTTCCCAGTCTCCTCCGACCGGGACCACTTTTTCCTGCAACTCGTAACGCTGCCCTAGGAAACGCCCGGAGGCTAGGTTGTCCTGAATGCCAAGACGCGCCCCCTGAAGGCCGAGGTCTTCGGGCTCCTCATCTAGGTTGGAAAGAACAGGCGGGCGCTCCACCTGCTGCTCAAGGTAGGTCACAGAGACTTCCAACTTCGCTTGCTGACCCCAGCCAACGGAGGCTAGGGACGTCAGGAGAACCGTCAGAAAGAGACGTGCCTTCATTGTGATTTTTGGATCAGAGAAAAGGTTTGGGCTTCATACTTGGGATAGAGGTGCACCACCGACCGTGCGAGTTCCTCCCGGAAGAGGGCGATGCTTTCAAACTCCTTGGGCGTTGGCGTCTGCATGACCTCGTTCATGTTCCGTCCCTTCAGGCTGGCCCGGGCAAAGACCTCATGCAGCCACTCCAGGTGCCGTTGGGTTTGGAGAATGGGGCCGGTATCGGTCGAGGTGGCTCCATGACCTGGAACCAGCAGTTTGAAAGGCAACTGCTCAAGCTCCTTCAGGGACTCCAGCCAGGGGCCAATCTGGGCATGCGGCGTGGCGAGGGCCCGGTTGTGGAAGACGATGTCTCCAGCAAAGAGGACTCCGGTGGTTTCATCGAAGATGGCAAGGTCAGCGCTGGTGTGTCCGTGCAGGGCAATCAGGCGCATGCGGTGCCCGCCCACTTCAACCACTCCTGGGGCAAGAGCATGCTTCGGCAGCACCACGTCTGTCCCCTGCATGGGGGCGCCCACCAGGCGGTAGAGGTTGTCCAGAAAGCCTGGCCCTTGCGTCTTGAGGCCCTCAATGGTCTTGGGAAGGGCGTGGATCTGGTCTGCGTCAAAGGCCTGGTTGCCAAACGCATGGTCCGGATGGTGGTGGGTGATCCAGACCTGCCAGATGGGCTGATCGGTCACGGTGGCAATCGCCTTCCGGAGGGCCTCGCCGTAGAGCTTGGAGGGGCCGGAGTCAATCACCAGCACGCCCGCCGACGTGGTCACAAAGGAGGTGTTGACGATGTTGCCGTGATTTTCGCGGGCAAAGCCTTCCGTCTTTCCGAACAGGACGTAGGTATCCGGCGCGATCTGAGTGGGGCGGAGGTCATAAAAGTCCTTGCCCCAGCTGGTGGTGGGCAGGAGCACCAGAAGCCCCGCAAGGAGGCGAAGCAGCGGCGTCATTGCATCGGAAACTGAGAGGCCATCAGGTTCAGGCGTGTCTGGGATTCAATCACGCCTTCAACCTTGAGGCCGTTGTTGTCACGGAAGGTCACTCGGTACCCGGCATCCGTGTGGTGGGGGTCCAGCGTCAGAGTGGGGTTCTCGGCCACAGGCTCATGCAGCTTGAGTCGCCCCAGCAGCTCGTCGCTTGCGGCGTCCCGGACTTCCACGGTTTCAATGATGAAGACGGGAATGCCGTCGCTGAGTCCGGTATCCATGGGGTGCATCAGGCGCATGCGCAGGCGATCGGTGGTCGAGTTCTCCGGCCACACCTGCCCCCAAAGCTCCCCGTAGTGGTCTTCCCAAGAGGCAACCTGCTGACTGACGCTTGGGGTGGTGCAGCCTCCGCCAGCAGCGTCGATGTAGGCGCCAGCCACATGCCAGACGCCATCCGTGGTGCGCATGGCCGCCCGAACGACGGTTCCTTGCTGCACCTTGAGGCGGACTGAGATCGACGGGTCTGCGTTCAGGGGCTCATACGAAAGCACCCGGATGATCGGGTTGAGGTCTGCCATGATCCGTACCTCTTCCACCTGTCCCTCTCCCTTCCAGTAGGCACTGACGGGAACCTGCATGCTGTCTTCAGCCATTTCCGGAAGCAGCACCTCCACCTGAGCGTCAAAGGCCACAGGTCCGCCATCAAGGTGGTGCTCATGAACGTACTCCCACATGGGCGACTGGTAAGGATCTTCTGGAACAGCCGCCCAAGCGGTCAGTCCTCCCACCAGGGCTAGGGTGGTGGTGAAGAGCGTTTTGATCATGCTTCCTCCTTGTCAGGTGCAGAGAGGCTCAGTTCGCGGCGCAACTCAGCCAGAAACTCTGCGGTGCGGTGCTCCCGGGGTTGGGTGAGGCGGACCTCTTGGGCAATGCCCTTGACCTCGGGGCTCAAAAAGATGACACGGTCCGCCAGCTCCAGCGCCTCATTGAGGTCGTGGGTGACAAAGAGGACCGCGCAACGACGCTCCTGCCAAAGCTCCAGGAGCAGGCGCCGCAACAGCTGTGCGTTTTCTTCATCAAGTGAAACAAAGGGCTCGTCCAGCAGCAGCAGGTCCGGCTGAATGGAGAAGGCCCGGGCCAGGGACACGCGACGGGCCATGCCCAGTGACAGGTCCCCAGGGTACGCCTGACGGTAGTCCAGCAGGCCCATCCGCTTGAGGTAACGGAGCGGACGGTCGCTGGAGCGTTCCTCCGGAGGCAGAACAAGCCTGAGGTTCTGCTCAATGGTCCGCCACGGCAGCAGGGTTGGTTCCTGAAAGACGTAAGCCAGTCGCTGCTCCGCTAAGTCGAAGCGGCCCTCAAAGTGCGGATCAATGCCAGAGACGATGTTCAGAAGAGTGGTCTTGCCGCATCCGGAGGCCCCCGAAAGCGCAATGAACTCTCCGGGCTCAACTGCGATCTCGACATTCTCCAGCACCACCCGAGGCGGCTCCCCGGCACGTCCCGGAAACGCCTTTTGCCGAATGTGGAGGTGAACGGAACCTTGGCTCATGCCGCCACCGCCTTCCAGCGATTGGACCAGCGTTCCAGAGGCTGCAGAACCTGCCACTCAATGAGCTGCACCACCACGATGAAGGCAGCACTGTAGGCCAGAATTCCGGCCACGTCAAAGAGCTGGAAGTAGGAATGCAGCTGAAACCCAACGCCGTTGCTCCGTCCCAGCAGCTCCACCACCAGGACGATTTTCCAGATGAGGGCCAGTCCGGAACGGGAGGCGGCCGCCAGGTAAGGGGCCAGCTGAGGCAACAGGATGTGCCAGAAACGATCCGTCCAGGAGAGCCGGTAGCTGATGGCCAGCGCATTGAACTGCGGGTTGAAGCTCCGGGCGCCTTCCCGCAGGATCACGGTGACATTGGGAACCTTGTTCAGGATCACAGCCAGCAAGGCTGCAGCCTCCACCAGTCCCATGCTCAGGTAGCAGAGGATGATCGTCACCAGGGCCGGGACGTTGAGCAGAATCACCAGCCAGAGGTCGAGGGTGGAGTTGACCCGCTCGGAGCGCCCCATGGCAATGCCAATGAGGCTTCCGGTGATCATGGCAACCACAAAGCAGATCAGGACCCGTTTCAGGGTGACACCGAGGTGCCACCACAGCTCACCACTCTGCGCCTCTGCCCAGAGGACTTCCAGGGTCTTTCCCGGGGTGGGCAAAAACGGAACCCACTGACCAGAGGCCGCCAGATGCCACGCCCCGATGATCAGCAGTAAGGATCCCCACGCCCCCCAGTTCTGTTGCCTCATGACTCGACGTCAGCCACTCCCCAGAAGGTTCCTTCAGCCAGTTGTGTGCTGTCGCCAATGAGCTTCTTGCCACCGAGCTTTCCGAGGATCCGGAAGAGCTTCTTGGCGTCTCGGACACCAGCGGCCGTCACCGGCTGCGGGGTGCCTTCCAGGTACCCACGCTTGAGCTGCTCAAACTCGGCGTCATTTTTGGTCCCCATCTTCGGGCGCAGCGGTGTCCACGCGTCCGGACTGCGGGCGAGCAGTTCCTTGGCGCTGGTGGACGCCTGAACCATGCCGGCAATGGCTTCCGGATTCGCCTTGGCCCAGTCTTCCATGAAGATGTACCCGAGCATGGGCACCTGCTCTGAGATGCCGAGCTGCGGCGCCACGTCCGTCAGGTTCATCAGCCGCTTCATGCCAGCGGCTTCCAGCTTGGCAGCAAAGTGCCAGTAGGTGATCACGGCATCCACGCGTCCGGCCTGCAGCTCTTTGCTGAGCAGAGGGGGCGCGCCAAACACCTTTTCAATGGAGTCGAGATCAAGGCCTTCCTGCTGACCAAGGGCCTGCAGCATCAGCCACCCCTTGGAGAGCGCGCCTCCCACGACCCCGAGTTTTTTGCCCTCAAGGTCCTTGATGGACGTGATTCCGGAGTCGGGCTGGACCATCAGGCCTCCGACCGACGAGGAGTAGGGGACAAAGCTAAAGGAGTGGCCCTGGTCCCGCATGCGGGAGACCCACATCCAGTCGGCCACGGCCACGTCTGCGGCGCCTTGCTGGACGGCCATCCGGGTGGCCCCAATGTCGGCCAGCTCCAGAATTTCCAGCTCAATGCCTGCCTGACGGTCCAGGCCGTTTTCCACAATGGCGTTCAGTTCCCAGTTCACCGTGCCGGTCTTGGTACTGGCGACACGGACGGTGGTAGCAGAAGCCACCGCTCCCAGCAGGAGGCTGGAGGCGGCAAGGGTGAACAGTCGCTTGAACAGCATTCTCTTCCTCAATCAGGGTTGCAGGTACTCGGGAAGCCGGTACGTCATGCCATACTGGGCATAGATCTTCTCCATGGTGCCGTCATCCACCATCTGCATCACCAGGTCTTCCAGCGCGTACCCCAGGTCTCGAGAGTCCTGACGCACGGCCATCCCGATGTCCCATTCGGTCCGGGGTTCTGCCATTTCGTAGGTACACTCGGCTTCAATTTCAACTTTGGAGGTCCAGTCTTTTTTAATGTCTGGGCAACGGATCACCCGTTGCGGCGTGAGGAGCCCGGCGAGAGGAGGCTGAAACACGTTAATGTTCTCGGCGCCCGAGACCATGCTTTCCACAGGTCCCGAGAGCCCCATGACGGCAGACACCTCACCTGCACGGAGCGCGTTGGTGGCGTCAGTCAGGTTGGGGTAGCGGACAATGCCGCGGTTGAGGCGTCCTCCAAACATGCCCGAGAGGATGAAGTCCGGGATGCTGTCCAACTCGACGCCCACCTTCTCGTACATGAAGATGGCGTAGTTCGGGAACGTCTCAATCTTGCGGACATCATGTGCCAGCAAGAAGGTCTCCGACTGGTAGGGAGCCATGATGGCGACCAGCTCATTGCGAATGGCAAATTCGAGATCAAAGGGGACGCGCAGCATGAAGTCCGCGACGTCCCAGTTGCGAATGGCGTTGCCCTTGCCCACAGCCACCCGCAGGTCGGCATCAACGTTTTCCCCTGCCTCATGCCAGTGCCAGCGAGGCTCCAGTCCGAGTCGTCGGGCGATCTCTCGCCCAATTTCCACATCAGACCCTTTGGGCTCGCCGTTCTCCTGATACGAAAACGGAGGAAAGTCGGTGTACACCGCAATCGAAATGTACCCCGACTCAACAACATCATCGAGCAAACGGGCGCTGGCCGGACTCAGCGAGACCAGCAGCAGCCCGATGATGCAGAGCAGCTTATTCCACATGAACCGTATCCAGCCAGCTACGGATGGCCCACATGGCTTCTTGGCTGAAGACTTCTTCAAACGCGGGCATGTAGGTCATCCCGTTGCGGACGACACCGTTGCGGATGCGCATCAGGAACCACTCGTCGCCTTCCATGCCCACAGGAAGCATGCGCAGGTCGGGGGCAATGCCTCCGGAGATGGCCTCAAGGCCATGGCAGCGAGCGCAGTTCTGGTTGTAGGCTGAGGCGCCGATCTCAATGGCTCGGGCGTTTCCGCGGTAGGGGTTTTCATCCAGCCACTCTTCTCCCAGGGGGTCAAGACCCGTGGTGTCGACAAGCTGCGGAGTGACGTCTCCGTGGGAGAAGGCAAGGCCGGACCAGCCGATGAGGCTGACGAAGAGAAGAAGGGTGCTTGCAATGAGTTTCATGGTGCTTCCAAAAATAGGGGGTTTGGAGTCTGTGCCGCGTGGAGAGGGCGGAGGCTGGACCGGTCATGTGAGCTTCCGCATCTCCAGGCAGACGAAGGTTCCGGTATCTAGGAAGAAAACCAGGGAATGTGGGGGAGGAGCCGAAACTCCTCCCGAGGTGCTCAGTTGCTGCCGAGTTGCAACGTGTCTTGGCGGTTGTTGTAGGTGCTCAGCTTCGGAAGCTTGAAGGTCCAGACCATGCCACCCTGGTTGAGGTAGTTGACGGTCTTGGCCACTTCGCCGCCCCACAGCGGAACAGCACCACCCCATCCGGACACGACGGTGACGTACTGCTCACCATCCATGCGCCAGGTAACGGGGGAGCCCACGATGCCGGAACCGGTCTGGAACTTCCAGAGGGTCTCGCCGGTCTCATCGTCCACAGCCATGAACTGGCCTTCCGGGGTTCCGTAGAACACCAGTCCGCCACCCGTGGTGAGGACACCGCCCCACAGCGGAGCCGTGTTGCGCTTCTCCCACTTGATGTCACCCGTGCGGGGATCAATCGCCTTCAGCGCGCCGATGTAATCGTCGTGCAGCGGCTTGATGGTGAAGCCGGCGCCGAGGTAGGCAGCGCCTTTTTTGTAGGTGACGGGCTCATTCCAGAGGTCCATCGCCCAGGAGTTGGAGGGCACGTAGAAGTTACCGGTGCGCTGGCTGTAGGCCATCGGCATCCAGTTCTTGCCACCGAGGAAGGACGGGTAGACCACAATCGGCTCTCCCTTGTCCTGGCCAGCCGGATTTCCGGGGCGCAGCTGATTCGGGAGCGGACGGCAGTTTTCGTCCAGACCTTCGGTCCAGTTCACTTCCACAAACGGGAGGGCCCGGATGCACTTGCCGTTCTCACGGTTGAGGACGTAGAAGTGTCCGTTTCGGTCAGCCTTGGCGCCGGCCTTGATGGTGCGACCGGTCTTGGGGTCAATGTAGTCAAAGGAGACGAACTCATTGACGCCATCGTAGTCCCAGTGGTCGTTCGGGGTGCCCTGGAAGTGCCACTTGATGACGCCGGTGTTGACGTCAATGGCGAGGGTGGAGGTGCTGTAGAGGTTGTCGCCCTTCCGCAGGTACGCGTTCCACGGAGCCGGGTTTCCGGTTCCGAAGAAGGCGAGGCCCGTGTCTGGATCGTAGGTGCCGCCCAGCCAGGTGGCCGCGCCGCCGAACTTCCACATTTCTCCCGGCCAGGTCTTACCCGCGCTGCCGCCGGTAATGCCATTGTCCTTGCCGTTCAGGGTGCCCATGTGTCCCTCAACGGTGGGACGGGACCAGACCAGTTCTCCGGTGTTGACGTCGCGGGCTTCAACCTTCCCGACGATGCCGAATTCACCACCAGACACACCGGTGATGACCATGCTGTTCACCACCAACGGCGCTGCCGTGTAGGAGTAGCCAGCCTTGTAGTCTCCGAGCTTCTTGCTCCAGACGACCTTCCCGTTCTTCTTGTTCAGCGCCACGAGTTTGGCGTCTAGGGTGCCGAAGATCACCTTGTCGCCACTCAGGGCAGCGCCACGGTTGACCACGTCACAGCAGGGCATGATGCCGTCCGGGAGGCGGGCCTCATACTGCCACAGCTCCTCACCCGTCCGTGCGTCCACCGCAAACAGACGAGAGTAGGACGCGGTGACGTACATCACACCGTCCTCAATGAGCGGCTGCGTCTCCTGTCCGCGCTGCTTCTCTCCCCCAAAGGAAAAGGCCCAGGCGGGGAGCAGGTTTTGGACGTTGTCCTTGTTGATGTCGGTCAGCGGGCTGTAGCGCTGGCCTTGGGGTCCCAGTCCGGTGCCCAGGACGTCCTCAACGCTGTTCTGGTCGTTGAGGATTTCGGCGTCCGTTGTGGCCAGTGCTGGCCCCGCTGGAAACGCGAGAAGTGCTGCTGCGGCCAGGCCGAAGTAGCTCAGGTTTCGTTTTTTCATCGGTTGTGCCCCCGTGAAAAGGTTGTGAGTCAGTCAAAAGTGGGCAAGGTGCCCTTATGGTTTCCCTGGGAGACGCCCCAAGCACCGGTCGCTCCGGTGCGCCTCACCACTCCCTGGAAACCCGAACCTTCGGGCTTGCAGGTAACATCCGTCCCTGAAGGGAGGGACTTTGACAGGGGAACAGATTAACGTCCCCCCCGATAGAATGCTTGCTGCATTCTCCAAAAAAATAGAGGTATTGTACCGCCCTGGAGCACCGTCCACATGACTCTAGGCAAGGGCGCTTGCTGTCAGTGGTGAGGGGTTCCGGAGCCGAAGGGCCTGACGCTGGCGCGCCTGGAACTGTTTCGGCGTGACCCCTTTGATGCTCTTGAAGAGGTTGATGAAGTAGCTCACAGAGGTGAATCCCATCATGAAGCAGACCTCGGTCACCGAGTGATCCGGATGCTGCAGCAGCTGACAGGCGCGGTCGATGCGAAGCTGGTTGATGTACTGAACCGGGGTGAAGCCAAACTCGTTCTTGAAGCACCGAAACAGGTTGGTCTTGCTCATGCCCGCGTGCCGGGCCAGTTCCTCAATGGAGATGGACCGGTGCAGGTTCTGCTTAATGAACTCTGCCGCCTCCGAGAGGCTGTGGCAGGCCGCATGCTGTCCACTGTTCCAAAGCCACCGGGAAAAGGAATCGAACTGCAGCATCCGGATCACCAACTCCATGACCTTGACGTCAATGAGCTTGTCGCGCAACGGGTGGTTTTCGGTGAAGACGGTGACCAGGTTGGCAACAATGCCCTCGATCTGGACGGAGTTGCGAAAGTGGTACTGGTTGCCGGGGTCGTAGCGCCACTCCCCTGAGTCTTCGGCTCGGGGCATGCGCTCATTCATCCGGCCCACCACCTCCTGCACCTTCTGGGTGTCGATCTCCACCGTCAGGCACTTGGTGGGCTGGTCCATCTCCGCCTCCGGAAAGTCGATGTGGATCTCCTCATCCGGGGGCACCACCAGGGACTCCCCTGGCAGAAAATCAAAAAGGGGATAGCTTTTGAAGTGAATCACCTTGCGCCCCGTGACCATGCCGCAGTACAGCGGATTGGAGGCACTCAAGGCGACGCGTTCCGCGCGCTGGTAGGTATCATAGACCGAAAACTCAGTGTCTTCTCCTCCGAAGACGGTCCGATTCTCGATCAACTTCAACGGCTTATGGGTCTGCTGGATGCGCTGAAGCTGTGGATTCATGTACACCTCCGTGACCTTCCCAAGTTTGGACCCCATGCCACAAACTTGGCGATCGACACACTAGTGACTCACCCACGTCATGTCAAGCCGAACCCCCATGCGAATCCGGATATTTTTCCCAAAAGAAGCCCCCATTTTGCTTCCCCATTCCACCGGACTTTCCTACACTCATTTTTCCGGGACCGCCCCCTTCCCTCAGAAGCCTCCTGACTTCTCAAGGAGCCGTCCTCGCTTCTGCCCTGTTCTCGATAAGGAGCCCCCTGTGTCTACCATTTTGGTCATTGGAAACAAAAACTACTCTTCCTGGTCCCTGCGGCCCTGGCTGTTTCTGCGGCACTTTGAGGTGCCGTTCACCGAGGTCCGGATTCCGCTTGATGAGCCTGAAACGGCGTCTCGCATCCGTCAGTACAGCGCCGCTGGGAAGGTGCCGGTGCTACTGCATGAAGGGCGGACGATCTGGGAATCGCTGGCCATCTTGGAGTACAGCAACGAACAACTGAACCTGCCGGGTCTGCCAGAAGCTCCGGAGGCCCGGGCCCGGTGCCGATCGGTCTGCGCCGAAATGCACAGCGGTTTCGCGGCCCTCCGGAACGAGCTGCCGATGAACTGTCGGCGTGAATTCCCCCAATTTACCCCCACGGAGGCGGCGCACCGAGACAGCGTTCGGATTCAGCAGATCTGGCAAGACTGCCGGGACACCTTTGGGGCGTCAGGACCCTGGCTGTTCGGAGCCTTCAGCATGGCCGATGCGATGTATGCTCCCGTAGTGTCTCGCTTTCAGTCCTATGGCGTTTCGGTAGAAGCGACGGGGCGGAAGTACATGGAAACAGTGTTGGGGCATCCGGCTCTGCAGGAATGGGTGGCTGCAGCGCGGGAGGAAACAGAAGTGCTGGAAGCGGAAGAGATCAACGAAGGAGGGACAAACTGAAGAGCTCCGCCCGTCTGTGCCTACGGGGGAACCCTTCAGTTGCTTGAGGGAGCGCTTACTTGAACCGGTAGCCGGCTCCGATGGAAGTCACGGTGAACTTCGCATCGTAGGTGGCAACGAGAGCTCCAGAGACGGCTTGTTTTACATCGACCTCAACATCGAAATTCCGCTGTCCCACTAGCAGCTCCCAGTTTTCACCAACGGCAAAACCTAGGTTGACAAAGTAAGACTGGTTCCGCTTGGAGGTGGACTCGTACAAGCTAGTTTGGTCGACACCATTAACCTGGTAAGTAGTCAGGGTCGCATCACCAAACACCTTGGTCCCCAGAGTCAAATTGATGTCTTCCCCGAAGGTGTAAGACAACTCAAAACCTCCTCCTGAAATGGCATACTCCGTTGCCAAAGCGGCACCATTGCTCGCGGTAGCGGTTCCCGAACTGACACCAATACCAAGACCGTTACTAAAGACAAAGGAAAGCTCTCCTCCACTTGAAGTGACGTCGTAGTTGGAAACTTCCATCCAGTCAGTGGTTGCACCGTTACTATCAGTCTGGTTGTATTCACTAACGCTACCAGAGCCAAGCAGGAAGCGCAGGCGTGAGCTATCCACCGCCCAAGCGTTGCTGGCAAAGAAGGTGGCAGCCCCCAAAGCGACCAAGGCCTTGAGGCTTTTTGATTTCATAAGCATCTCCTTGTTTTCAAAAAAAGAAGGAACTCCACAGAGTTCCGACTGGAATCCAGTTCGTTTTGATGCGTCCATGCCCTTTGAGTATCGGCAGATCGTCAGAAAACTTGAACGGATTTGAGGGGGATGAAGTGGGGAGACGCTGGAGGGCTGCAGGCCGGTGAGGGGGCTGGTGCCCCCCTCATTGAAGCCGAATTATTGTCCGGAGGCTTCCCGGAGCCGGGCCGAGCGTTCATCAATGTAACGCTGGAATTCCGGTTGGGTGGTGTAGGCCTTGTTGAGGACGTACTCTAGGGCCGTTTGGACGTGAAATCCGCGGAGGTAGCTGTCCATGCGGAAGGTCTCTTTCCGTTCCCCCTGCGCGTAGAGGAGGATGGTGGGGAAGTAGTTGAGGTCTAAGGTGTCAACCCATTTTCGGACAGTTGTTTTTTGTCCGTCAGGAAGCGTGATGGCCTGATCGGAGAGGGCATTGTAGCGGACGGTGTGGTAGTTTTTCAGAAACTCATGAGTCCCTTTTTGACTGAACGCCCCCTGCTGCATGCGCAGGCAGTCCTCACAACTCGGGGTCTCTAGGAAGACGGCAAGGGGCTGCTCCCCAACCAGCTGATTCAATTCGGTGGTGTCTTCAAAAAACGGCTGAGGGTAGAGTTCTCCTTCCGGGCGACGGTACTCTGCCAGCGCGTCCTCCGAGACTCCTGCCGCCTGAGCCAGCAGACGCAAAAAGGGCTTGGGCGGGCGATACCCGTTCACCCGTACCTTCGGGTTCTGCAGATCCGGCGTGTCTAAGATGAGGATGGTTGGGGTGTACTGAACCTTGAGGTGGATTGCAAAGTCCTTCTCGCTCATGGTGCTTCCGTCCGGAAGCGTCACTTCACGGTCTCCCCGGAGGTTGAAGGAAACCACGTCAAAGTGCTCCTGCACAAAGTCCCGAATGTCTGGCGCGGACAGATTCTTCTGAGCCATGGCCATGCAGTAGGGGCAGCCTTCCTGCCAGAAGTAGAGCATCAGCTGCTTGTCGGACTCCACAGCTTCGGCCACATCTTCATCGACAATCAGGAAGCTGTCCTTGAACCAGTACGGGTTCTCAAAGGCGGAACCCACGCCTCCTTGAATGAACTCATCCGAACTGCCGGATTGAGCCCAGGAGAGGGAGGGAAGTCCCAGGAGCAGCAGAATCCCTAGGATCCAGTGGGGCCATTTGAACGGTGCTGAGCGCATCATGGTCGAAAACTCCAAATCTCAGAGGACAAACGGGCGGTCACGCCGCCGGGAAATACGGGAAGCGCCTCCAAGATTTCAGGATTTTCGGGGGGGTGTCAATGAAAAAACGCAGGAGCTTCAGGAGGAAGCATCAGGAGGGAGGCTCCGGAAGGGAGCACAGAGGCGAGCCTTCCGGAGGTGGGAGCGGTCAATGTTGACCCTGCAGCGCTTCTTGACCCTGCTTCCAGGCGAGGTAGGCCGCTTGAGCATCATAAGAGTTGCGGTACTCGTTGCGGAAGTAGTTCTTCATCGCTTGCTCGGTCGTGCGGTTGGGGGACAACCAATTCCAGACTTTTGTCATGGCTCGATCTCAGTTTGAATGACCCGAATCCTTCGGGAAGGGGGGCTCAAAACTCCTTTGTGCCCCTGTTACTAAATCAATTTAGCAATGAGTTTACACAAACTCAACCAGACTTTTGTAACAATAGTTGCTTTTATTTGGAATGAAACAATTCCGAGTTGGCCAGACGCCCAAGTGGACCCTCAGGCTTCTGGTTCGGAAAAAATCAGCAGGGTTCAGGGCTCAATCCGCTGGCCATCCCAGGCAAAGCAGTGACCGCTGTCGTCCGGAGTGAGGCCGGCAAGGACCTGGTACTGCTGGGCTGCGGAAAACGTGGGAGTGAAGAGGGTGTTTGGGGGAATCATCGCCTGGAACGGTTGAGAGAGCGAACTGTCCACAGTTCCAGGGTGGAGGCCGACCACAACGGCTTGCTTGGAACGTCTCCGGAGCTCAATGGAAGCGGTCCGGATCAGCATGTTCAGGGCCGCTTTGGAAGCCCGATAAGCGTACCAGCCGCCCAAACGGTTGTCGGAGATGCTGCCGATGCGTGCCGACAGTGCCGCGATCAAGCTGCGTCCCTGACGGGGCATGAGCGGCACTAGGTGCTTCAGAATGAGCAAGGGGCCAATGGTGTTGATCCGGAACACCTGCTCCAGTGCGTGCGGATCCACCTCCTTAAGGCTCCGCTCAGGCTGCACGTTTGGATCCTGATGCAGGATTCCCGTTGTGATGATCACGCAGTGGAGAGGGCCTTCGATCTGCGTTGCTGCCTCGGCGATGCTTGCCTCGTCGGTGAGGTCGAGCTTAAGGGCCCGGACCTTTGGGTGAACGGGAGCAGCGCCGCTACGGGAGCCGGCCCAGATGGTGGAGATCTGCTCATCCTGGATCAGCTGCTGAATCCAGGCCTGCCCAATGGCTCCGGAGGCGCCGATCACAGCGGCTTGGAGTCCAGAGGTCGGCACCTCGTCTGGAGCAAACAGGGAAGGCTTCAGCGGGGAGGGGGCGGGATCATTCATGGCGGTCCATGCGGTTGGGGTGGTCAAAAATCGGTTGCCCCGGGCCAGCTTAAAAACCCGAGGGCGGTTCACGGGGCAGATGAGTCGTTCTGCCCAACGGAGCGCTGAACAGAGGCGTTGGCTGCGTGAAAAAGCGGGGAGCGTTTTCCTTTTTTGAAAGATATGTCTTGAAACGAGATTTTTAAAATCACATTTTATTACCCTTCTTGCCTCCAGAACGGAGGCTCAATTTTATCAACTTGAGGAGAAACATGACCAAGCTCAATACCTGGCTGCGCACCTTCCTGCTGGCCTCAGCTTCGTTGCTTTTCGCCGGAACGGGCATGGCCCAAGACTGTCCGCGAGGGGATCTGGACAGCCGCTTCTGTGACCAGAATGGCGACTTGGTGGCCGATGCTCCCAGTGATTCGGGAGACTGGGTCAATCCCAACACCCTGATCTTCGCCTACACGCCTGTGGAGGATCCGGCGGTTTACAAGACCGCTTGGTCGGACTTCCTGACACACATGGAGTCGGTGACGGGCAAGAAGGTGATCTTCTTCCCGGTGCAGTCAAATGCGGCTCAGATCGAGGCGATGCGTTCCGGACGCCTGCACATCGCAGGCTTCAACACCGGGTCGAATCCGCTGGCGGTCAACTGCGCGGGCTTTGTGCCCTTCACGATCATGGCCAGCCTGGATGGGCACTTTGGCTATGAAATGGAGATCATCACCTATCCCGGAAGCGGCATTGAGAAGGTCTCGGACCTGAAGGGACGTCAGCTGGCGTTCACCTCTCCGACTTCCAACTCGGGCTTCAAGGCACCGTCCGCGATCCTCAAGGCGGAATTTGACCTGCTCCCGGACCGTGATTTTAGCACTGCCTTCTCCGGAAAGCATGACAACTCGATCCTGGGGGTGGCCAACAAGGACTACGACGCTGCTTCCATTGCAAACTCCGTCAAGTCCCGGATGATCCTGCGTGAGGTGATCGAGGAAGACGACGTGATCACGATCTACAAGTCCCAGACGTTCCCGACGACAGGATTTGGTCACGTTTACAACCTGGACCCCGACTTGGCCGCCAAGGTACGTGAGGCCTTCTTCAGCTTTGAGTGGGACCGCCCAGACGGCACTCCGACCACGCTGAAAGAAGAGTTCTCCAAGTCGAACGAGGGTCAGTTCATTCCGATCACCTACCAAGAGCACTGGGCGGTCATTCGGACCATTGACAAAGCCAACGGTGTCTCTTACGCCTGCAAGTAAACCCTAAAAGCGTCCGTCTTCGGGCGGACGACCTCCTCAATTCTTCATGCTTGAACTGAAACAACTGGTCAAACGGTACCGAACCGGAGACCAGGCCCTCAAGGGGGTGGACCTGACGGTGCCAGCGGGTCAGGTGCTGGCGCTCATCGGCCCTTCGGGCGCCGGGAAGTCGACACTGATCCGTTGCATCAACCGGCTGGTGGAGCCCACCTCCGGAGCCGTCCTGCTTCAAGGGGTGGATCTGACGAAGCTACGTGGAAACGGCCTCCGGAAGGCGCGTCGCCGCATTGGGATGATCTTCCAGGAGTACGCGCTGGTGGAGCGCCTGAGTGTGATGGAAAATGTCCTCTCCGGACGCCTGGGGTACATTGGCTTCTGGAGCAGCTACTTCCGGCGCTTCCCGCAGAGCGATGTGGACACCGCCTTTTCACTGCTGGAACGCGTGGGACTGGACCACATGGCCGACAAACGCGCCGATGAACTCTCGGGCGGGCAGCGGCAGCGGGTGGGCATTGCCCGGGCCCTGATTCAGAATCCGGAGCTGCTGCTGGTGGATGAGCCGACAGCAAGCCTCGACCCCAAAACCTCGCGGCAGATCATGCGTCTGATCACCGAGCTGTGCACGGAACGTCAGCTGGCGGCCATCATCAACATCCATGATGTTGCGCTGGCCCAGATGTTTTCAGAGCGCATTGTGGGGCTCCAGGCGGGCGCGGTGGTTTACGATGGAACCCCGGATGGACTGGTTCCCGATGTCCTCACTCAGATTTATGGGGAGGAAGACTGGACGGCGGTCCGCAAGAAGAACGCAGAGGCGGCTTCTTCCACGGACCCTAACGACCTGGAGGATCAGCTGTGACCCCTTCGCGCTCCTGGACCCGCAAACCACTGATTGAGAATGCCACCCTTCGCTGGGGCTTGATCCTCGGAACCGTTGTCTACCTTGTCTTGGCCGTTGGTTCCGTGGAAGTCAACTGGACCCGGGTTTATGAGGGCCTGGACCGCGGAGCCAAGTTTGTGACGGCCTTTGCGCAGCCCAACTTCTCCGGACGCTGGCAAGACATCTCTGAGGGGCTGCTGGAAAGCCTTGTGATGACGGTGGTGTCAACCGGCATTGGGATTGTCATCTCTGTGCCGATCGCCTTGGGCGCCTCCCGGAACCTAGCTCCGCTCCCCATCTACCTGTTCTGCCGAGCGATCATCACGCTGTCCCGGACCTTTCAGGAGGTGATCATCGCCATTCTGTTTGTCGCGATCTTCGGGTTTGGTCCTTTCGCTGGGGTGCTGACGATTTCCTTTGCAACCATTGGCTTCCTGGCAAAGCTGCTGGCAGAGGCGATTGAGAACATTGAGGCAAGTCAGGCGGAGGCCATCCGCTCCACGGGGGCGCGCTGGTGGCAGTGGCTGAACTATGGCATCCAGCCCCAGATCATGCCACGCTTCATCGGTCTTTCGCTGTACCGCTTGGACATCAACTTCCGGGAATCAGCGGTGGTTGGGCTGGTCGGTGCCGGAGGCATTGGCGCGACCCTCAACACCGCCTTTGACCGCTACGAATTTGACACGGCCGCCGCCATTCTCATTTTGATCATCGGCATTGTGATGTTTGCGGAATATACTTCCAGTGCCATTCGCAAGCGAGTGCAGTAATGCCTGTTGAACTGTCTGGAACAACCAAGAAGTGGAAGCACCGTAACCGCAACGAGCAACTCACCAGCTGGGCCCTGTGGTTCTTTGGAACCCTGCTGTTCCTCTGGTGCTGGCAGCTGGTTTCGGAAAAAACCGAGTGGTTCTTTGTTTTGGATGCGCCGAACATTGCCGCTGACATTGGTTCCCGGATGCTGCCTCCTCGCTGGAGCTACCTGGATCAGCTTTGGGAGCCGCTCTGGGACACCCTGAACATTGCAACGCTGGGAACCCTGCTGTCGTTGGTGTTGGCCGTGCCTGTGGCGTTTCTGGCCGCCCGCAACACCTCTCCTAGTCCCACGCTGCTCCGGCCGGTTGCACTGCTGATCATTGTCTCGTCCCGGTCGATCAACTCCTTGATCTGGTCGCTGCTGCTGGTGTCGATCTTGGGGCCCGGAGTGCTGGCAGGGATCATCGCCATTGCCCTGCGTTCCATTGGCTTTGTGGCAAAGCTGCTGTATGAGGCGATTGAGGAAATCGACGAGTCGCAGGTGGAAGCAATTACCTCAACGGGGGCAAGCCGCTCGCAGGTGATCGCCTTTGGCATTGTCCCGCAGATCCTCCCGACCTTTGTCGGTGTCTCCGTGTTCCGGTGGGACATCAACATCCGGGAGTCAACGGTGCTTGGCTTGGTGGGCGCCGGAGGCATTGGCCTTCAGCTTCAGGCCTCTCTGAACGTCCTTGCCTGGCCTCAGGTCACCTTGATCCTGATCGCCATTCTCTTCACGGTGGTGCTGAGCGAGTGGCTCTCCGCCAAGGCCCGTCACGCGATCATCTGACCATGCAGGCGTTTTCTCTCTTCCGGAAGCAGCGACACGTGGAAGACCTGCTGCAGCGCCTCCTCCGGAGCCTGGAAGACCTAGCGCTGCACTACCGGGAGGCGATGGCGGATTACCTGGCGGGGCAGCTCGAGTCCTGCCAGCGGCGCGCTCAGGAAGTGGACCGCCTGGAAGCGGAGCTGGATGAGCTGCAGCGCAAGATCCAGCAGCTGCTGCTGCGTGAAGCCCTGATGCCGGATTCCCGGGATGATGTCCTCCGATTGCTGACCAAGCTGGACCGCATTCCCGGACAGTGCCGCCACTCCTTAAAAGAGCTCCTCTTGGAGCGTCCGCCCCTGCCCCTGGACTTTCAGGCTCCGCTCCTGAGCCTCCTGCAAAAAACCCACGCCAGCATCCAGGCCCTCAGCGCCACCATTGATGCGCTCTTCTCCGACCTCCGTTCCGTTCGTCGTCATGCCGAAGAGGTGGCGCGGCAGGAAAGCGAGGTGGACCGGGTGGAGCAGGACCTCCTGCAACGCGTGTTTGAGGATGGGTCTCTGGAACTCGCCCGGCAGTTTCAGTACAAATCCTTCCTGCAGCGGCTGGGAGGAATTTCGGATCTGGCAGAGGATGTTGCGGATGAAGCGCTGCTGGTGGCGACCAAGCGGCTCGCCTGAGGTTCAGGAAGCGACCACCGGAATGGAAAACACGTTCTGGAGGAAGTAGAGCCCCAGGAAGCACAGCAGACCCGCCGCCAGGGGGGTGAGGAACCAGCCCATCACGACCCGTCCCACCGTCCCCCAGTGCACCTCGCGTCCTCCACGGAGCAGCCCCACCCCCAGAATCGCCCCTAGAATGGCCTGAGAGCTAGAAACCGGCACCAGTGGCAAAGAAGGGAGGTCGTGGGCAATGAGCCACTGCTTGAGGCTGGTGGAGGCAAAGAGGAGGAGGACGAGCGAATGCGCACTGACGCACACCCACGCCGCCAGTGGCGAGAGACTGGCCACGCCACGGCCAATGAGCTGCATCGTCTGCCGGGAGTAGGTCAGGACACCGGTCGCAATGGCTCCTCCCCCCACCAGCAACAGCAGGTCGAGCGCCGAGAGCGTTGTGTCACCCCATGTGACTTCCGAAAAGGGCTGAGTCGGCAGAAACACCCCAACGACGTTGGCGATGTTGTTTGCGCCCAAGCTGTAGGCGCCAATGGCTCCGGAAAGCAGGAGGGCGACCCGGGTGTAGGCGTCGAGTCGGATCAGGCCAATCGGGTAGTGCCGGACCCAAGCCCGAGCGACCAGCATCAGTCCTGCTGCAAAGCATCCCGCCAGCAGCGGACTGGCGCCCCAAGTGGCCACCACCTTCAGCAGCATGGTGGAGTCTGTGGGTTGACCTGCAAACTGGTTCCATCCAACAATGGCGCCAATCAGCGCCTGCGTGGTGGAAACCTGAATGCCAGTCCGGATCATGGAGAAGACCGTGACGGCTGACGCCAGCGCCACCATGAAGGCTCCTCCCAGGGCATTCACCGACCCCAAGGTGCCGAGGTTCCGGACCACGCCTTCTCCGCTGAAAACCGCCCCCAGCACCACAAAGACGCTGCAGATGACCGCGGCGGTGCCAAAGCGGATCATGCGGCTGCCTACCGCGGTGCCAAAGACGTTCGCGGCATCATTGGCCCCAAGGGACCAGCCAAGGAAGAGGCCGCTGCTCAGGAGAATGAGGGATTCAAGTGCCATGGTCCCTCAGTCGTTCACCAGGCTCACTCCCCGACGCTTCAGCTGAAGGTGCACCTCGTCGCCTGCCTCATGCACCGCGTCCATGACAGCGTCCATGACAAACAGCTCCCCCAGCGACGTCTCAACGGTGTAGTCCATGTGTCCCCCAAGGTAGGTGGCCTTCCGGATCACGCCGTGAATGCCGGCTTCCGTCTGTGGTTTGAGTAAGATTGCTTCTGGACGGATTGCGACCGTTACTGAACCCGGAGCAAGTCCCTGATGCGGCAGCTCCAGCGTGAGGTCCTCCAGCATGACGGTTCCTGTGTCTGGAGAGATCGCCTGCAGGGTCCCGGTGACCAGGTTGGCATCGCCAATAAAATCGGCGACAAACCGGCTCTTAGGGGTCTCATAGAGCTCATGTGGGGTTCCCTTTTGGGCAATGACGGCTTCCTTCATCACAATGATCCGGTCAGACACGGCAAGGGCCTCTTCCTGGTCGTGTGTCACGTACACCACGGTTAGGTTCAGCTCCTGCTGCAGGTCCCGGATCTCTTCACGCACATGCCGTCGGAGCTTGGCATCAAGGTTGGAAAGGGGCTCGTCAAACAGCAACACCTCCGGCTCCAGCACAAGCGCTCGGGCGACGGCCACACGCTGCTGCTGTCCTCCGGAGAGTTCGCTGGGCAGGCGTTTTTCGTATCCGGAAAGGCCCACCAGCTTCAGCCCAGCCTGCGCCCGTTCCTCGACTTCATGCTTGGGCAGCTTCGACATGGTGAGGCCGTAGCCCACGTTTTGAATGACCGACATGTGTGGAAAGAGCGCATAGGACTGGAAGACCATGCTGACATCCCGGTCGGTCGCCGGCAGGCGCGTGACGTCTCGGCCACCGATGAAGATGCTTCCGGACGTGGCCATTTCCAGGCCGGCAATCATCCGCAGCGTGGTGGTCTTCCCGCACCCGGAAGGGCCCAGCAGGGTGACCAGCTCACCACTTTGGATCTGAAAGCTCACATTCCGGACCGCCTGAACGGTACCGAAGGCCTTGGTCACGTTTTGAAACTCAACGGCAGTGCCCGATGAGGTCATCCTGCTCCTCCTAAGTTGACGGTTTCTGAGTGTCGGCGTCCCAGCTGACGCTTGCCCACGGCGACCTGGATCAGTGCAATCACCAGCAGCATCACAACGATCAGGACGGACGAGTAGGCAATGGCGAGGCCGTAATCTGCATTCTCCACCCGCCCTAGGATGTAAGACGTTGCCATGTCGTAGTCGGCGCTCACCAAGAAGATGACGGCGCTAATGGCGGTCATGGCGCGGACAAAGCTGAAGACAAGGGCGGCAATGAGGGCCGGACGCAGCAGGGGCAGCAGGATCTTCCGCAGTGTGGTTCCAGAAGGAGCCCCCAGGGTCAGGGAGGCTTCATCTAGGCTTGGGTCAAGCTGAGCCATGGAAGCGACTCCGGCCCGGATGCCGGTGGGCATGTTCCGGAAGATGAAGCACACCACCAGAATGACGCCGGTCCCGGTGATTTCCACAGGAGGGACGTTGAAGGCGAGGATGTAGCCGATGCCGATGATGGTGCCGGGAATGGCAAAGCTCAGCATGGTGACAAACTCAAAGACGTCCTTCCCGGCGAAGCGCTGTCGGGTGAGCAACCAAGCGGTCAGGAGTCCCAGTCCTGCAGTCAGAGGCGCCGAGATTCCGGAAATCTGCAACGTGGTCCAGAAGGAGTTCCACGCGGCGCCCAGCCACATCACGCCGTACTCGTCTGACCACCCAAGCGCAAAAGCGTCCGTGTAGTGCTTCAGGGTGAAGTTGTGCTTGTAGCCCCACGTTTCGACGAAGCCGCCGAAGAGGATCATCCCGTAAAGGGTGACGCTGAGGATGACAAACGGGACGGCGATGGCACCAATTCCCCACAGCACGCGCTGCGGCAGCTGCACGGGTACACCAGCGTCTCCCTTTCCCGTCACACTGACGTACGATTTTTGTCCCAACCAGCGACGCTGAATCCAGAAGGTGGTCAGAGTGAACCCTAGGAGCACCAACGCCAAGACGGCAGCCATGCCCTGGTCGCTCTGGGCGCCTGCGATGGCAAAGAAGATCTGGGTGGAAAGGACCTCGTAGCTGCCTCCTAGCACCAAGGGATTGCCAAAGTCGGCAAGGCTCTCAATGAAGCCCAGCAAAAAAGCATTCGCAATGCCTGGGCGCATGAGCGGTAGAGAGACCGTCCGGAAGGTTTCCCACTTGCTGGCCCGGAGCGTCTGGGCAGCTTCCTCCATGGAGGGGCTCACGCCTTCGACCACGCCAATGAGGACCATGAAAGCGATGGGGGTAAAGGCCATGGTTTGCGCAAACCACACCCCAGGGAGTCCATAAACCCAGCGGCTGGGAGGAATGTCAAAGGCCCAGAACAGGAAGCTGTTGAAGGCGCCGGCGCGTCCGAAGAGAAGAATGATGGCCAGGCCGATCACAAACGGCGGGGTGATGATCGGGAGCAGGGTCACTGCTCGAATGGCCTTCTTGCCCTGTACTCCGGTCCGGGTCACCAGCAGCGCAAACGCGAGCCCCAGCACCGTTGTGGTGGCGCCCACCAGCACGGCGAGCCACAGCGAGTTCCAGGCGACGCCACACCGCAGGTCCGAGTAAAGGCAGCTCAACTGCCAGATGCGTGGAGACGTTAGTTTGCTGAAGAAAACGAGGAGGGAGAGCTGGTCGTTTTCATCCAAGAGGGCATTGAAGAGGATGCGTGCAACCGGATAGAAAATGAACAGCGCAACGAGCAGCAGGTTGAGACCGATGGTGCCGGTGACAAAGCCATCCCCCTGAATGCCTCCCCTCAGCGACCAGCCCTGTGTGAACAGAAACAGGAAGCATCCGGCCACAAGTAAGGCGCCGTAGCCCATTCCTTCCTGAGACGGTCCGGTGCTGCTGAGCCATGCCTGCAGCCAGTCCCCGTTCCATCCCCGGAGGCCAATGGTGAAGCCTTGGAGGAAGAGCCAAAACAGGCCGGACCCGCCACAAAAGAGCAATAGCTTGGAGACCAGCGGATCGGTTCGTGGACGCGAGAGGACGCCAAACGGCAGGAGCATCAGCACCAGCAGCGGCGCCAGCCACCCTCGCTCAAACCAGAAGACCTGGAGGATGCCTGGAGCGTATTCCTCATCCCAGGGCCAACCATCGTTGACCCAGATGAAGCTCCAGAAGCCGTCGTAGGCCTGGTACCAGGGCAGCACCAGTGCCCCAAACCAGCCCAGGCCTAACCAAAAGAGGAGGGTGTTGCGAAAAAGAGAGGCGCCTCCTGCTCCACGAGTCCGTAGGGAGGCGCTGGCACGGGAAGAGGTCACCGGGGCAGTGTCGAGACCTCATTGTCCCACTTGGACAGCAAGCGGGAGCGTTCATCCTTGGAACCGTACTTGGCGTGGTCGTAGTCAATGACCTTCACCGAATCCAGGTCCGGTGCTTCGCTGGGCACCGTGGCATTCTTGTTCGAGGGCACCTGATAGGCTCCCACCGAAGCCGCCATGCTCTGGACGTCTGCAGAGAGAGCGAAGTCGTAGAACTTCTTGGCGCTCTCTAGGTTCCGGGCTCCCTTGATGATGCTCATGGAACCGATCTCGTAACCGGTGCCTTCACATGGTGCGACCGTTGTGATCGGCATGCCCTTCACAGCCTGCGTGACAGCGTCATGCATGAAGACGATGCCCACGGTGGTCTCACCCTTGGCGGCCGCCTTGATGGGCGCTGACCCCGACTTGGTGTACTGACTCACGTTGCTGTGGAGCTGCTTCATGAAGTTGAAGCCCTCTTGCTCTCCAAAGAGCTGAACCATGGTGGCCAGCGTCGTGTACGAGGTCCCGGAGGTGTTGGGGTTGGCGATCTGCACTTCCCCCTTGAAGGCCGGATTGAGCAGGTCCTTCCAGCACTTGGGCGCCGGAAGGTTTTTCTGATTCAGCAGCTCCTTGTTGTAGCCAAATCCGAGGCCCCCCATGTAGATGCCGACCGTTCGACCCCCAGTGGCTTTGTGCGGCGTCACGGCCCAGCCGTTGAGTTGGGACATCATGGGAGAGTTGTAGACTTCCGTCAGGCCTTCTTCAGCGGCCTGCAGGTGCGGGTCACCCGTTCCCCCCCACCAGACGTCTCCTTTAGGATTGGAGCGTTCGGCCTTGATCTTCGCCAGCGTTTCTCCAGAACTCATCCGGGTCATGGAAACCCGAATGCCGGTTTGCTGCTCAAAGGTGTTGACCATCAGCTCACACCACTCAATCTGCGGACTGCAGTAGAGGGTGAGACGGTCCGCTGCCTGTGCCGAGGCTCCCAGCAACAGGGCTCCGGCCAAGGCGCTCAAGCTCTTCGTCCATTGCTTCATCACGTTTTCTCCCTTTCAAAGTTATGGGGGGTTTGTCCTTAAAAGGACCAGAAAGGTGATGAATTTGATTTCAATTGAGTCACATTTCAAGCCCTATTTTTGGTGCACGTGCGAACAGGGCTTGCTGAAGTAGGGGAAAAAGGGGGAAGAGGAGGGGAGGTAAAAAAAGCTCAGTACATCATCAACGATTCCCGGACGAGCCCATTGCGCATGCGGAAGCGACGTCCCTTGCGCCCGGGGGCGCCTTGCCCATTGATGCGTTCCAGAATGCCCTTGGCTTCAAGGTCACTGAGGACCCGAGACACGTGCTCCCGGGCGCACCCCAGCCTTTCAGCGGTTTGGGAGACATGCAGCTGCACCTCGCCGTTGTCCTGAAGGGACTTCATGCAGAAGAGCAGCACCTGCAACTTCTTGGTGGCTCCGAGCTCTTCAGAGAGCTCTAGGAGTTCGGAGAGGTTGATTTCGATGTACTGAGACACAGGCAGCGGCCGACAGAGGATTACCAAACACGTCTCACCTTAAGCCGTCTCTGTTAGCCTTTTATTAAGAAAACCGCAGGAGTTGCATTTAATTGCTACCGGTTTCTTCCCAACCTCTCTTGGCAGCGGCGCCGCGTGTTAGGCTTCCGTGAAGCATCTGGACGGATCGGGCCTCGCGATGTGCCGGTCACTTTGAACTTGGCCCTCCCCGCCAGAGTCCTTATTCTGCCTCCGGACTGATTGATCAACCCTCTTGTGAACTCTGGAAATGACCCCTGAACATCGAGTGGCCCTGGTAACAGGTGCCGGATCTGGAATTGGACGCGCCGCCGCTCTGGCGTTGCAGAAAGAAGGCTACCACGTGTTTCTGACCGGTCGACGGGAAGAGGCGCTGCAGGAAACCGTTGCCGCAAGGCACCCCTCCGGAGGCACGCTGCACAGCGTTCCCACCAACGTTGCGGATCCAGAAGCGGTGGCGGATCTGTTTCAGCAGATCCAGACCACTTACGGGCGCCTGGACGTCCTCTTCAACAATGCTGGTGTGGGGGCGCCCCCGGTGGGGTTTGACGAACTGACGTTTGAAGACTGGAAGCGTGTGGTGGACATCAACCTCAACGGCGCGTTCCTTTGTGCTCAGGCGGCGTTCCGGATGATGCGGGCTCAGGAACCTCAGGGAGGACGGATCATCAACAACGGCTCCATCTCCGCGCACGTGCCCCGTCCAAATTCGGCCCCTTACACCGCCACCAAGCACGCCATCACCGGACTCACTCGGAGCCTCTCTCTGGATGGACGTCCCTACCGGATTGCGTGCAGTCAGCTGGATATTGGGAATGCGGAAACGCCGATGACGCAGCGCATGAAGGAGGGGGTGCCCCAAGCCAACGGAACCCGTCAGCCGGAGCCGGTGATGGACGTGCAGCATGTGGCAGACAGCGTGGTGTTGATGGCCAACCTGCCTCTGGAGGCGAATGTCCAGTTCATGACCCTGATGGCCACCACCATGCCGTTCATCGGGCGCGGCTGACGCCTTAATGCAGGATGGGAAGCCGCGTGGTCACCATCTTGATGTACTGCGAACGCTCAAACGCCGCCGGGTTGTCTCCGTGAAGGTGACTGAGGCTCCCCTGCATCTGCTGAACGGACTCGTACTCGTGACGTTTCATCCATTCCACCAGCTCGTGCTTCACGTGCTCCAGGTGCGAGATTCCGTTCCAGAAGAGGGTCGAGGCCATCATGGTCACCTTGGCTCCCACCATGAGCAGCTTGAGCACATCCTCGTGACCATGAATGCCACTGGTCGCCGCAAAATCCACTTTGACCTTCCCATACAGCAACCCAATCCACGTCAACGGAAGCCGGTGCTCCTCAACTGAGGAAAGGACGACCTTCGGGGTGAGGGTCAGTTCCTCTAGGTCGACATCCGGCTGGTAGAAGCGGTTGAAGAGCACCAATGCGTCAGCCCCGGCGCCTTCAAGGCGTTGGGCGACATGGCCAAAGTTCGTGTAAAACGGACTCAGCTTGACCGCCAGCGGAATCCGTGTCTGATCCCGGACGGTCCAGACGATGTTCTGCAGGGCCTGCTCAATCATCTCCGCACTCCGGTCGAAGTCGGTGGGAATGGAGTAGACGTTGAGCTCCAAGGCGTCGGCGCCTGCCTGTTCAATTTCCTGGGCCAGCCGGGTCCAGCCTCCGTTGGTCTCGCCGTTGAGGCTGGCAATGACCGGAATGCCCAAGCGCTGCTTGGCCCGCATGATCAGCTCCAGGTACTCCTCAGGCCCCACCTGCAGCTCCGGGTGGTTGGGAAAGTAGCTTGTTGCCTCGGCGTGACTTTCGGCGGTGTGACTCAGGTGAAGGTCGAGGAAGTGTCCTTCCTGGGCCAGCTGTTCCTCAAACAAGGAGGGCAGAACCACGGCTCCGGCGCCAGCGTCTTCTAGGCGCAAGAGGTTGTCGAGCTTCTCCGTCAGCGGAGACGCCGATGGAACGAGAGGGGAACTCAGCTCCATCCCCAGGTAGTGGGTTCTCAAGTCCATGATGCTCACTCCTGTTCAGGTTTTTGAGGAATTGGCTCGGGAATCCAGCCCGCTAGGTGCTCATAGAAGCGTTGCCGCTCATTCAGTCCGACCTCTGCGGCGTGCTGCAGGTGCTTCGCCGTCTCCGGATCCGCCTGCCGGAGCATGCGGTAGCGGTTTTCTAGGTCCTGGAACTGAGAAAGGTGAACGCCAGAGGGCTTGGAATCGAGCTGCAGCGGCGGTTGGTGCATGGCAATGCGACGAGGGTCGAAACGGTACAGCGGCCAGCTTCCAGACTGCACCAGGGCTTTCTGGTGCTGCATGCCGGTGGTCATGTCAATGCCGTGGGCAATGCAGTGACTGTAGGCAATGATCAGCGACGGTCCCGGATACGACTCGGCTTCGAGGAAGGCCCGGAGGGTGTGGGTATCCTTGGCGCCCATGGCGACACTGGCGACGTAAACGCTTCCGTAACTCATGGCCATCATGCCGAGGTCTTTCTTGGCCTGAACCTTTCCGCCCATGGCAAACTTGGCGACCGCGCCCATTGGGGTTGATTTGGACTTCTGTCCTCCGGTGTTGGAATACACTTCTGTATCCAGCACCAGCACGTTGACGTCTCGGCCACTGGCCAGAACGTGGTCCAGGCCCCCGAAGCCGATGTCGTAGGCCCAGCCGTCTCCACCCATGATCCAGACGCTGCGGCGGACCAGTGTTTCAGCGAGGGCTTCCAGTCGGCGGGCTTGCGGGAGGTCGAGTTTCTGGAGCACCTGCCGGAGCTGCGTCACCCGCTCTCGTTGTTCATAGAGACCGGCCTCGGTGCTCTGGTCGGCCTCCAGCAACGCCTGCACGAGCGTGTCTCCCAACTGCGGCGCCAGCTGCTTCACCAACGTGAGGGCGGTCTGCTGCTGCTGGTCAAGCGTCACCCGGAAGCCGAGTCCGAACTCAGCGTTGTCTTCAAACAGGGAGTTGGACCAGGCTGGCCCTCGTCCTTCAGTGGTGGTGGCCCAGGGAGTGGTGGGAAGGTTCCCCCCATAGATGGAGGAGCATCCGGTGGCATTGGCCACGACCATCCGGTCTCCAAACAGCTGCGAGGCTAGCTTGACGTAAGGCGTCTCTCCGCATCCGGAGCAGGCCCCGGAGAATTCAAACAGGGGCTGCTGGAACTGCTGCTGCGGAATCTTTCCGGAGTCAATCTTGAGCCGGTCGGTTTCCGGAAGCTCGGTGAAGAACTTCCAGTGGGCAGCGGCGGCGTCTCGCAACGGCGCCTGCGGTTCCATGTTGATGGCCTTGAAGCGGGTCTGAGATTTGTTCTTGGCGGGGCAGACGTCCACACACAGGCCGCACCCGGTGCAGTCTTCCGGAGCAACGGCCAGCACGTACTGCCCACCGTCCCAGTTGCGGTCCCGGGCGGGCACGGCGAGGAATCCTTCCGGAGCCGCCTCAAGGGCTTCAGGCTCAACCACCTTGGCGCGAATGACCGCATGTGGGCACACCATCAGGCACTTGTTGCACTGAATGCAGGTCTTGGGATCCCAGACGGGAATCTCTGCAGCCAGGTTCCGTTTTTCCCACTGTGCTGTTGCCGTGGGGAAGGTTCCGTCTTCCGGAAGGGCGCTGACGGGAAGCTGGTTCCCGCCGTCAGCAATGATGCAGCCCAGCACGTTTTTCACAAAGTCTGGAGCTTCGTCTGGCACGGGAGGCTTGAACTGCAGGCGGCTGCTGGCAGTCGTGGGCAAGGGCACCTCATGCACCGCTTGCATGGCGGCTTCCAGCGCCTTGAGGTTCTGCTCCACCACCGCAGAGCCCTTGGACGCGTACGTCTTCATGACGGCGTTCCGGATCGCCTCCTTGGCCTCTGCCTCAGGAAGCACTCCGCTGACCTTGAAGAACGCGGCCTGCATCACGGTGTTGATGCGTCGACCCATGCCCACCTCTCGGGCAATGCGCTCGGCATCAATGACGTGGAAGCGCATCTGCTTGTTCAGCAGCTGTTCCTGCAGCGGCCGGGGAAGGTGGTGCCACGCGTCTTCAGGAGCATCCGGGGTGTTCAGGAGAAAGGTGGATCCCGGAAGAGCGGTCGCGAGGACGTTGTGACGTTCCAGGAAGACGGGCTGGTGGCAGCCGATGAAGTTCGCCTGCTCGATCAGGTAGGGCGCCCGGATGGGCTCTGGACCAAAGCGCAGGTGCGAGATGGTCATGGCTCCGGACTTTTTGGAGTCATAGACAAAGTAGGCCTGCGCAAAGTGCCCGTCGAGGTCTCCGATGATCTTGATGCTGTTCTTGTTGGCGCCCACGGTTCCGTCAGAACCCAAGCCGTAGAAGATGGCCCGGAAGGTGTCTGAGGACTCAATGCGGAAGCTTTCATCCAGACTGAGGCTGAGTCCGGTCACATCGTCTTCGATGCCAACGGTGAACGGGTGGCGTGGCTGTGGCTCCTGGAGGTGATCAAGGGTCGCCTTGACCATTGCCGGGGTGAACTCCTTAGACGACAGTCCGTAACGTCCACCGACCACCTGCGGGGCCTGCTTCAGCCATCCGTTGCGTACGGCTTCGGGGAGGGCTGCCGCAACATCCAGAAACAGCGGTTCGCCTAGGGCGCCGGGTTCCTTGGTCCGGTCGAGCACCGCGATCTTCTGGACGGTGTCTGGCAGAAGCGCAGCAAAGCGTTGGACGTCGAAGGGGCGGTATAGACGCACAGTCACCACCCCGACACGGTCTCCCTGTGCCTGGAGGTACCGGACGGTTTCCCGTGCGGTTTCCGCCCCCGATCCCATCAACACCAGCACCCGTTCCGCTTCTGGGTGTCCAACGTACTCAAAGACCTGGTAGGCGCGCCCCGTCAGTTCTGCAAAGCGGTCCATGGCCTGCTGGACCTGTTCCGGAACCGCGTTGTAGAAGCGGTTAGCGGCCTCTCGGGACTGGAAGAAGACGTCGGGGTTCTGAGCCGTGCCCCGGAGAACCGGGTGCTCCGGAGAAAGGGCTCGTGCCCGGTGGGCCTGCACCGCAGGTTCGGAGACCAGCTGCTCGAGCACTTCGTCAGGAATGGGCTCAGAGGAACTCAGCTCATGGGAGGTCCGGAAGCCATCGAAGAAGTGCAGGATGGGCACACGCGACAGCAGCGTGGCCGCGTGGGCAATGGCCGCGTGGTCGGCGGCCTCCTGGACGCTTCCGGAGGCCAGCATGGTCCAACCGGCTGGACGCATGGCCATGACATCGGAGTGGTCGCCAAAAATCGAGAGGGCGTGTGTGGCCACCGAACGTGCAGCAACATGGATGACGGCAGGGGTCAGCTCACCGGCAATCTTGTACAGATTCGGGAGCATGAGCAGCAGCCCCTGAGACGCCGTGAAGGTGGTGGCCAGGGCACCCGTCTGCAGGGCTCCATGCAGGGCTCCGGCGGCACCGCCTTCACTCTGCATTTCCACAACGTCCGGACGTCCTCCCCAGATGTTGTCGCGCTTGGCCGCGCTCCAGGTGTCAGCCCACTCTCCCATCGGTGAAGAGGGCGTGATCGGGTAGATGCAGACCACCTCACTCAAGCGATAGGCGACGTCGGCAACGGCTTCGTTTCCGTCTAGGATATGATGCTTGGCCATGAGTTTTCTCCGAAATGAGTGTGGGGCAGCCTCATTCGGAGAGTATTCAAAAACTCAAACATTCCAGCCATTCGTAAATAGACGTAAAGCTGGCTGGAACGGAAAAAGAGGGAGGGTCAGCAGGAGGGTTGCTGCGAGAAGGAAAGCGAGGAGGCGACGGCACCAACGGTCGCTTTACGGAATTTTTCGGGATGCGTGGATGCTCCGTCGGTTCGAGACGGTTTCTCTGAGGTCAGGGAGCGTCCCGCCAACTGAAGGAGTGAGCGGCGACTGAAGTTCAACATGCTTGGTGTACCTTGTTCAACAATGTAAAGATCGATTGACGATGCCTGATTATGGCCGTCAACTGTTTGAATTGGTTTAGCCCTCCGTTGCATTTCTGCAAAAAACGCCACACGGAAGCCGGCGCGATGCTTGATGCTCTAGCAGAGGGTGTGCCAAAGAGGAAAGAAAGAGAGGGTCCGGGACGATTCAGGTCATCCCGGTCATCATGCGGCCAATTTGGTCGACGCTGGCCTCGGAACGCGTCAAGGTGCCGACAATGCGGCCATCAAAGAGGACGGCGATGCGGTCCGACATCAGCATCAACTCGTCAAGGTCTTCGGAGATCCACAGCACCGCCAAGCCCGCTTCCCGCCCGCGTCCAATGGACTCTCGGATGAAGCGAGTGGCGTGAATGTCGAGGCCTCGGGTGGGCTGACAGGCCAGCAGCACCTTGAGCTTCCGAGAGGTCTCCCGCGCCAAGATGACCTTCTGCATGTTTCCCCCAGAGAGCAGGCCCACACGGGTTTTTTCAGAAGGCGCCCGGACGTCAAACTCGCGCATCTTTTCGCTGCCATACTGCTGCATGGCCTGGTTCTGGAGCAGCGTGTTTTGGAAAAATTGCGCATTTTGGAAATCACGCAGCAGGAAGTTTTCAGCGATCGACATTCCCGGCGCAACCCCAAACTTCTTGCGGTCTTCTGGAATGTAGCCCACTCCTCGCTGGATCAGGTCGGTCACTTCGGGAGCCGTGAGCGGGGTGCCTTCAAACTGAAACTGCCCCGACGTCAGTGGCCGGAGCCCGCACAGGACCTCGGCCAATTCCCGCTGCCCGTTTCCAGAAACGCCTGCCATGCCGAGCACTTCCCCTGCCCGGAGTTCCAGCGACACGCCCTTGAGGGCCGGATGCCCCAAGTCGTTGACCGCATGGACGGAGTCGAGGGTGATCAGGGTTCGTCCCAGCTGAGCCTCTTCTTGCTGCTGCGCCACCTGTTCGGCCTGAGCTTCTTGCAGAACCACGGCTTCGTCCGCGTCCAGCTGGGCCTTGGGGGCATTCCCCATCATCCACGACGCAAGTGCTTCCGGAGTGGTCTCCTCACGCGGAAGAGTCGTCATCAAGCGTCCGTGGTGAATGACCGTGATGCGGTGCGAGAGCGCCATCACCTCCTTCATCTTATGCGAGATGAAGAGCAGCGACTGTCCTCCTTCGCTCATGCGCTGCATGATGCGGTAGAGGGCTTCGGACTCCTGTGGCGTCAGCACCGCTGTGGGCTCATCTAGGATCAGAACCTTGGCGCCTCGGAACAGCACCTTGATGATCTCCACGCGCTGCTGCTCACCCACCGAAAGGTCCCGGACCCGACGGGTGGGGTCGACCTGGAGGTCGTAGCGCTCGCTGATGTCCCGGATCTCCTGGTTGACCTTGCGGAAGTCCAGCGCCTGCGCCCCCGGTTGACCGAGGATGATGTTTTCAGCCACCGTGTGGTTCCGGACAAGCATGAAGTGCTGAAACACCATGCCGATGCCCTGCTCAATGGCCTGTCGGGGATTCCGGAAGACAACAGGCTGACCATGAATGCGGATCTCTCCCTCGTCAGGAGCATACAGTCCGGCGATGATGCTCATCAGCGTGGACTTGCCGGCACCATTCTCGCCGAGGATCGTGTGGATCTCTCCGGCACGCAGGTCGAGGTCGATGTGGTCGTTGGCGAGGACTCCGGGAAACGCTTTGGTGATCCCCTGAAGTTCCAGAACAGAAGGCGTCATGCGCGTTTAGCTTCCTCGGTAAGTCGTGAAGCCAAAGGGACTGAGCAGGAGGGGAATGTGGTAGTGCTGATCGGGATGCTCGAAGTGGAAGCGGATGTCGACTTCTGGGTAGAAGGACGACTGACCCTGTTGCTCAAAGTAGGAAGCGACTGCAAAGCGCATGCGGTACACCCCTTGGGGCAACACCGTCTCTGCGGGCAACAGATCGGTCACACGGCCGTCGGCATTGGTGATCCCTTCTGCCAAGACCTCCCAGTGCTTCTGGTCGCTCTTGAGGCGACTGAGGGACACCGACACACCAGCCGCAGGGCGGCCTAGAGCCGTATCCAGAATGTGGGTGGTGATGGGACTGATCGAGTTCATGAGGTCTTCCGGAAGCAAGGTCACGTGTTGAAAACAACACCGTATCTTGGGCTTCCTGCCCTCAATGCTCAAGCGGATTCCGTCGGACGAGCCAGATCGTCGTCCCCCCACCCCTCAAGGAGAAGCAGGGGGAACTGGCGATGACTCAACGGAGCCCGAATTAGCGAGCGGCGCCTTCGACGAGTCCCAGAACCGATCGAGGAACCTGGTTGGCCTGAGCGACCATGGCCGTGCTGGCCTGGAGCATGATCTGGTCACTGGTGAGCTTCGACATCGTCTCTGCCACATCAGCATCCCGAATCATCGACTCGGCGTTGGTCAGGTTCTCTTCCGCAATCTTGAGGCTCTCAAGGTTGGCCTCCAGTGCGTTTTTCTGGAAACCGCCCAACTGCGCTCGGAACTGCGATACCTCGTCAATGACGTTCTCCACAATCCGTCCGGCATCCAGAGCGCCTTGGGTGGAGGTGACGTCCACGTCCGCGAGGCTCTCAAAGCCGCTCTTGTTTGGGATGCCTTGTCCCAAACGGCGGGAGCGGACATCGATGAAGGAGAACGACGGAGTGAACTCGTTGTTCGGGTGAACCGGGAACTCCTTGGACTGCTGCGAGATGTGCAGGTACCCTTCGACCGGGCCACCCACGACTTCCTCGTTGCTCTCTTCCACGAATTCCACGCCGACATTGGCGCCTTTTTCGTCAAAGACCGGAACCTCCTTGAGGCCGATTTCCCGGGTGTAGGCGACAGTAGCGCCACTGGCTGCGGTGCCTTCCAGCGCCGTCAGCAGCTGTCCCCGTCCCAGTGCCACCTCTCCGTTGATGGTTCCCTCAACGTTCTTTCCTGGGGTGGCCAGTTCAGCGACGTTGGACTCCTTGGAGAGCACACCGGCAATGGAGCTGGTCACGGAGAAGGAAGGCTCGTCACCGAACTGGTTGTGCCGGACCATCAGCTCACCGCTGGGGGTCTCAAACACGTAGGTGTCGGTGCCGGCAGCATCCATTTCCTGCTGCAGGGCATAGGTGATGATGCCACGGATCTGAGAGCTGGCTTCCTCTGCCTTGAAACGGTCAGGGGCCGCATCGTGGTTCTTCAGGATCTGGGCAATGTCCTTGGCAATCTGGCCTTCCCGTGTGTCCAAGGTGGCGTTCTTGCCGCCCTCACTGATCACAATGAAGAGCCCGTCCCGGATGTTGTCGGTGTTGATGACCGTGGTTCCACGAACCTGGGCCTGGGTGCCGACCTGGGTGATGTCGATGTTCCATCCGGACTCCGGGGAGTTCGGGGTGGAGGATTCTGCCGACACGAAGCGCAGGTGATCGCCCACGGTCACTCCGTTGGCGCCCATGCTTCCGTCAAGCAGTCGCTTGCCGTTGAATTCCGTGTTGCGGGCAATCCGGTCCATGGTGCTCAGCAGGTGCTCAATTTCCATTTGATCAGCCTGGAGCATGTCCGGATCGTTGACGGCCTCGTTGGCCGCGTGCACCGTCAGCTGCTTCAACCGGACGAGGATGCCGCTGACTTCATTCAGGGCTCCTTCTGCGGTTTGAACCAGTGAAACCGAAGTGGAGGCGTTATTGTAGGCTTGCTGCAAGCCCACAATGTGTCCGCGCAGTCGCTCCGATGCAATGAGCGACGCAGGGCCGTCCGCTCCGCGGTTGATTTTTGTTCCCGAGCTCAATTGCTCGATGCCACCCTTCACACGATCGAAATTGCTGCTCGCATGCCGCAATGTCGTCAAAGAGGTGGGGTTTTGTCGAATTGTCATCGCCATGATGGACTCCTTGGTGGTACAAGTGAAAAACACTCTCGGCAACGCTACCGTAGAGCGCTCTTGGGTCCAACATCGGCAGTCGGGGGGAAAACTTTAACGCAGAAACCGATTCCTGCGAAAAAACTTCAGAATCAGGGGGCGTGGCTTCCGGATGAGACGTTGGAAGCCGGATGGGGCGGTGCGTTAGAGGAAAAAGCTCTTGGCCAGCCCCAGCACACAGAGGCTCAGGAGGAGGAAGAGGGTCAGCCTTCGGAAGGACTCCGGAGGCGTGGAAACGAACCGGCGGTTGCCGAGCCACACCCCAATCACCAGCGCAGGCAAGAAGACCAGCACCCGGAGGGCGATGTCCCAGGAAAGCAGCTGCTGCGTTCCCAGCCAAGAGACGGCATACAGCTCGCCGGCAAAGAGGTACGCCACCAGCGTCGCCCGTGACGTGGCCACGCCCGCTGGCGTTGCCAGAAAGAGCAGCACCACCGGTAGCCCTCCGACGGCGGCAACCCCGTTGGTGAAGCCCGACACCATGCCGGTGCCCACCGTGAAGGCTCGGCCGCCCCCCTTCTCCAGGCGGATGCCCTTGAGCAACAGCAGGGCACAGATGAGGATGACGCCATAGACGAGCGGACGGACCGAGGCTTCATCAAGCCGGGCCAGGGCCAGGATGCCCAACGGCATGGCCAGCGCAGCTCCCACCCCCAGTTCCAGCACGCGGCGCCACTCCACCTCTCGCCACACCAGCGGAAGGAGGTGCAGGCTGGCGACAATCTCCATGAGGAAGGCAGACGGCACCACCTCAGCCGGAGGCAGCACCAGCGAATGCGTGGCCACCACGAGCGCGGAGAAGCCAAAACCGGTGTAGCCCCTGACGACACCTGCGCCCAGGACCACGAGCCAGCACAAGGCCAACGCTTCCCAGGAAAGTCCGGCCCACATGAGATTCCTTTTTCAGTGAAAGGTCAGGAGGACGCGGCGTCTTCGGCGTCGCGCAGCTCCAGGTAGCGGCGCTGCAGCAGGATCTTCTGCTGCTGGTAATCCTTCTTGCCGAGTCGTCCGATCTGATAGTCGTCCTCCAGCTCACTGAGCGCGGCCAGGAGGGATTCAGCCTCGTTGAACTCGGTTTTTTCCTGACGCAGCAGGTACCGCTGCAGTCCGGAGAAGAAGAGGGGGTAGGCGATGATCGCAACCGTCACCACACTCAGCACAAGGGCCGCAAGCAACGTCATGACGCTTTGGAAAGAGAGGTCGGCAGGAGAAAAGGCGTCAGCACGGCCTGGGCTTCAGGACGGGCCAACAGTTCAGTCAGGCGAGTGCCGTGCTGCTCTAGGTGCCAGTGCCCAACGAGGCACTCAAACCCGGTGGCGGCTCGGTACTCCTTGACGGTGGCATGCTTGGGAACCGACGTGGGACGGGCGTTCCGTCCCCGACGAAAGACCGCCTGCTCGGCTTCTGAAAGCTGAGGCAGCAGGGCTTGGATCAGCCGAGCCTGCGTTTGGCAACGGACCAGGCCGATCACGCGGCGTGAGACCTCCGTGGGCGTCTGGAAGTGTTCCAGCACCCGTTCCCGGCACCACAGCTCATAGAGGGAGTCACCAAGGTAGGAGAGGGCAAACACCGAGGCGGAGTCTGACGTCAGAGCGCGCGCCATTCTGGATCCGAGGCACAGATGATGCGGCTTTGGCGAACCCGGAACATGCCGTTGGGCACGACCCGTTCGTGGACGATTTCATCAGGAAGGTCATCCTGACGCCGGACCCCGAAGCTGCCGTCGGCCCGCAGAATGATTTCGGCACCCGGGAGGGCGTAGAACGTTTGGCTACCCCGGTCAATGACCGCAGGGCGGGGAATGTCCGGACGCGGCTCACGCGGAGGACGTGCTTCACGTGGGGGGCGTTCACGGTCCGGGTCTTCAGCCGGTTGGACCTGCTGGATGGGGAGCTCTTCCCAGTCGTCGGGGAGGGCTTCTCCGGCTCGGAGCAGGCAGACGGCCCGTCCCGGACCCTCTCCCACGGAGTGGCTTTCCAGTCCATGGTCGGTGCCCAGCTTGTGAATCAGCCGGCGGCGGTACGAGTTCATCGGCTCAAAGCGCAGAACGGTCTCGTCGGTTTCCAGGAAGCGTGCAATGCTCTGGTCGGCTTGTTCGATCAGCGTCTGCTCAACTTCGCTGATTTCCGTGTCTTGAAAGAGGTGAGCCTTCATGAATCTGAATTCTTATGAGGGAATCGAGGTCCCAGAGGGGACATCAAAGTTCTGTTGAGGAATGAGGGAGGCATCCGGCTCATCAGCCGACTCCTCCTTGGGATCCACCACGGGGCTGGGGAAATGCTCCAGGGCGTGGTGGAGGACTTCATCCAGGGTCTTGACCGGGATGATCTCCAGAGCATCCTTGATCTCACTTGGAATCTCCTGGAGGTCCTTGCGGTTCTTTTCTGGAATCAGCACCTTCTGGATCATGCCCCGCTTGGCGGCGAGGAGCTTCTCCTTGAGGCCTCCGATTGGCAGGACCTTCCCACGCAGGGTGATCTCTCCCGTCATGGCCACTTCTCGGCACACTGGAATGCCGGTGAAGGCGCTCACCAGCGAGGTACTGATGGTCACTCCGGCAGAAGGACCGTCCTTGGGGACCGCCCCTTCCGGAACATGCACGTGGACGTCACACTCCTTGAACACTGACGAGTAGATGCCAAGGCGGTTAGCGTTGGTCCGGACGTACGTCATGGCGGCCTGAGCCGATTCCTTCATGACGTCTCCGAGTTTCCCTGTCAGCTGAAGCTTGCCGACCCCTTTCATGAGGCTGACTTCGGTGATCAGCATCTCGCCACCGGCTTGGGTCCAAGCGAGTCCGGCAGTGGTGCCGACTTCGTTTTTCTCTTCTGCCCGGTGGTGCTTGTACTTGGGCACACCGAGGAGGTCGTTGACCCGTTTGGGCGTGACCACGTACTTTTTCTTTTCCTTGGAGCGGACCAGCTGGGTGGCGACCTTCCGGCAGGCCTTGGCAATCTCCCGCTCAAGGTTCCGGACACCGGCTTCTCGGGTGTAGCGCTGAATGATCTCCGTCAGGGCGGCAGACTGGAACTGGATCTGCTTGCCCGTCAGGCCGTTTTCTTCAATCTGCTTCGGCAGAAGGTGCTGCTGAGCAATGTGCTCCTTTTCCAGCTCGGTGTAACCCGAAAGCTGGATGATCTCCATGCGGTCCTGCAGGGCCCGGGGGATGTTCTGGCCGACGTTGGCGGTGCAGAAGAACAGGACGTCAGAGAGATCGAACTCCACCTCAAGGTAGTGGTCCATGAAGGTGTGGTTCTGTTCCGGGTCCAGTACTTCCAGCAGTGCTGCTGCGGGGTCGCCCATGACGCCACGGGTCATCTTGTCAATCTCATCAAGCAGCAGCAGCGGGTTGCGGCTCTTGCTCTTGCGGAGGGACTGGACGATCTTGCCCGGAAGCGCGCCGACGTACGTCCGGCGGTGCCCACGAACCTCGGCCTCATCCCGGACGCCTCCCAGGCTGATGCGGGCAAACTTACGCCCGAGGGCTTCGGCAACAGAGCGGGCCAGTGACGTCTTTCCGACGCCTGGAGGACCAACGAGGCAGATGATCGGCCCCTTCATCTTGCCCATCTGCTTCGCGACAGCAAGGTACTCAATGATGCGCTCCTTGATCTTCTCAAGACCATAGTGCCGGTCGTTGAGGACCTGCTCAGCGTGGTTGAGCTCAAAGCAGTCTTCGGTCCGGTCCTCCCACGGCATGGAAACAAGCCAGTCCAAGTAGTTGCGGACGACGTTCGCTTCTGCAGACATGGGGGGCATCATCCGGAGCTTCTTCAGCTCCTTCTCAGCCGTTTCCTTGGCCTCTTTGCTCAGAGGCGTCTCTTCAATCTTCTGAGTGTACTCCTCAATTTCGGCCTTGCCGTCGTCTCCTTGACCAAGCTCCTTCTGGATGGCCTTGATCTGCTCGTTGAGGTAGTACTCCTTCTGGGTGCGGCCAATCTGTCCCTGCACCCGTTCCTTGAGCTTGCGCTCCACTTTCTTGAATTCGCTTTCCTCCAGCATGCGCTCAAAGACGATCTGCAGCCGGTCTGCCGGGTCCGCGTTTTCCAGCAGCGCCTGTTTTTTGTCCAGGCTCATGTTCAGCAGGGGCGCAATGCGGTCGGCCAGACGATGCGGAGGCTCAGCGTCAATGCCCAGCTTTTCGACGCCTTCGGTGTGCCGCTTGACTTCCTTCAGGTACCGTTTGAACTCGCTCCGGACGTTCTTGCTGAGGGCAATGATGGCCGGCGTCTGCACCGGAATTTCCTGAATGGGCTCAACGGTGGACGCGTAGTGAGGACCGTCTAGGCGCACATCAATCAGCCGTCCCCGCATCTGAGCTTCAAAGAGGGCCTTGATGGTGCCATTGTGGAGCCGCATGATCTGCAGCACCTTGCCGATGGTGCCCACCTTGAACAGGTTTTCGGGTTGCGGATCCTCCACCAGCGGGTCCTCTTGGGCAACCACAAAGATCTGGCGATCGCCGTTGAGGGCCTTTTCCAGCGCCGCAATGGACAACGGCCGCCCGATGAAAAACGGAGCCGTCATGTGCGGGAACACAACAATGTCCCGCATGGGTAGCATGGGCAGGAACAATTGAGGTGGCAGTGAGGAGTTAGGATCAGAGGTCATCCGAGTCTCCGTAGATCTTGAAGTCGCAAGGAATGATGAAGTAAGGACGGATCGTTTGAGAAATGTTAGTCAAAGTAGAAGAATAACGACCCGATTGGGAAAGAGCAAGGCTCCGACGTTTACGGAACCTGCGGGGTGGCAAGAACCTCCACACAGGTTTGTCCTCCAGAAGAACTGCGTCCAATTTCCTTGAAACGGGGCAGGTACCGCTCGTTGCCCACGACACTCCGGAGGTGGAAGGCAGCGGTGTTTTCTGCCGCGCGTCGGGCGTCTGCCGGATCAAGGGCACAGGCGCGTCCCCGGACGGTGGCATCCAGCCCCCCTTTGTCCGCCACCTCGTAGCTTGGGTCGAAGGTGCTGCGGAACAAGTGGTCCGTGTTGCTGCTGCAGGCTCCAAGGAGTCCGGCACTGAGGAGGATCAGAATCAATCGCATGGTTTTGCCATTCCACCGAGGGTGAGTTAACTTGACAAGTCTGGGCGTGTTCCCAAGACTGAGGCCGCCTTAATGACTCAAATTGTTCAACAACCCTGCCACCACGAGAGACCTCGCATGCAGATTCAGCACTCTTCCGAACTTTTCCTCCGCGCTCAGCAACGCATTCCCGGAGGCGTCAACAGTCCGGTCCGCGCCTTCCGGGCCGTTGGAGGAAAGCCGTTGTTCATCCAGCGCGCTTCTGGCTCCAAGCTGTATGACGTTGACGGAAACGAGTTCATCGACTACATCGGCTCCTGGGGCCCCATGCTGCTGGGGCACTGCAACCCGGAGGTCACCCAAGCCGTCCAAGAGGCCCTGCAGTTCGGGACCTCCTTTGGTGCGCCGACTCCGGGAGAGATCACAATTGCCGAGCAGATCTGTGACGCGGTTCCCAGCGTTGAGATGGTGCGGCTGGTCAATTCGGGAACCGAAGCCACCATGGGCGCCTTGCGGGTGGCCCGGGGCTACACCGGTCGTGACAAGGTCCTCAAGTTTGAAGGCTGCTACCACGGGAGCGTCGATTCGCTGCTCGTCAAAGCCGGCTCAGGAGCAATGACCCTGGGGCTTCCGGACTCGCCTGGGGTGCCCAAGGAGTACACGGAACACACGCTGCTGGCAGAGTTCAACAACCTGGAGTCGGTGGCTGATGCAGTGGATTCGCATCCGGGAGAGGTCGCTGCCATCATCCTGGAGCCGGTTCCCGGAAACATGGGGATGCTGCAACCGGAGCACCGCTTCCTCCAGGGCCTGCGAGAGCTCTGTGACCGCGAAGGCATTGTGCTGATCTTTGATGAGGTCATGAGCGGATTCCGTGTGGATTTCGGAGGCGCTCAGGCGCTGCTGGGCATCATGCCGGACCTGACAACATTTGGGAAGGTCATTGGCGGAGGGCTTCCGGTGGGCGCGTATGGAGGACGGCAGGACATCATGTCGGTGGTGGCACCGTCGGGTCCGGTTTACCAGGCTGGAACCCTGTCTGGCAACCCCCTAGCCGTGGCAGCGGGAAGTGCGATGCTGCGGCAGCTCAAGGAACTCAACCCCTATCCGGACCTAGCCCGCAAGACCAACTGGCTCCTCAGTGAGCTGCAGGACGCGTGTCAGCAGGCGGGGGTCCCGGTGCAGACGTGTGCCATGGGAGGAATGTTTGGGTTCTTCTTTTCCGAAAAACCGGTCCGGAACTACCAAGACGCCCTTCAAACCGACACGAAGCGGTTCTCGACGTTCTTCCGGAAGATGCTGGAACAAGGCATTTACCTCGCTCCCTCGGCATTTGAGTCACTCTTCCTCTCCACAACCCACAGCGAAGCAGACCTAGAGAAGACGGCGGCGGCGTTCCGGGTTGCGCTACAGGACTAGCGCTTGCGTTCATCGGGGTGGGTGATCTCCGTGATCCGCACCCCGAAGTGATCGTTGACCACCACCACCTCTCCGCGGGCAATGAGTCGGTCACCAGCGAGGACCTCCACGGGCTCTCCTGCAACCTTGTCCAAGTCCACCAGGCTTCCGGATTTCCAGGACATCACTTCCCGGAGCGGAACCTCGGCCCGGCCGATTTCCACTTCCAGGGTTTGCGGAACATCCATCACAAAGCGGAGGCGTTCCACAAGATTTTCCGCATCGGGTTCGTTTTTTTGGGGAACCAGGTCGTTCACGCGTGGACTCCTCTTTCTGGGGACCAATTCGTTTCCCCCTTGCAACTCGGACGGAAACTGGATTTAATTGCTGCTTTCGACTTCACCGTTGACCCTGTCATTTTTGGAGAATTATGTTTGGTCTTGGACTGCCGGAATTACTTGTCATCCTCGGAATTGTTGTCCTGCTTTTCGGGGCAAAGCGTCTTCCCATGATTGGAGACGGCTTGGGTTCCATGATCACCAACTTTAAGAAGGCGCGGGCCAAGGAGCAGATTGATGGCTCCACCGAAGAAAAGCCGGCGACTGAGCGAGAAGCCAGCTAAGCTGCCTAGCGCTTTGCCTGAGGCTGAATGACGAGGTTGAGGCTCACGCCCAGCTCCTTCAGCCTCGCAATCACGGGAACCAGCGCGCCATAGCGTGCGTTCTCATCTGCCTCCAGATCGACCTGCCACGGTTCCTTTTCCTGTGCGGTCCAGCTCCGGACCCGTTCCTGAAAAACGCGCTGACTTTCCTCGTCGCCGCTGGGTCCAATCTCGGTGTCCCCCAGATACAGCACCCCTTCCTTGTCCACGACCACCCGTAGGGGCTCCTCCATCGGCTTCACCTTGTCCTGGCTGAACTGATCCTGAGGCAGGTCCACCTGAATGGCGTGGTTGATGATGGGGGCCGTCACCATGAAGATCACCAACAGCACGAGAAGCACGTCGACGAACGGGGTGACGTTGATTTCACTAAGAGACTCGTTCTCTTGAAACGGCGAGCTGCTCATGAAGGATCCATTCCAAGCGGTTGGAAAGCTCCGAGCCGAAGTCCCGCATGGCGTTGCTCATGAGCCGGACTCGGTTGCGGTAGTGGTTGTATCCCATCAGGGCGGGAATGGCGGCCAGCAGGCCGGCGGCCGTGGCAATCAGGGCTTCTGAGATTCCGGGAGCGACTGCGGCCAAGCTGGTTACTCCGGTGACCCCGATGCTTTGGAAGGAATCGATGATGCCCAAGACGGTTCCAAAGAGCCCAATGAACGGAGAGGCGCTGGAAATGGTGGCCAGCAGGTTGAGCTGCTGCTCCAGCATTGAAACCTGTTCGAGGATGCCTCGGTCGGTCAGACGCTGCAGGCGCACCGTGATGTGCGGCAGCATGGTGGGGCCAATTCCCTTTTCACGTGCCCGACGAGACGACTCGACGGCTTCCTGATAGGTACTCTCAAAGATGGAAAGAAAGGGAGACTCCGGAAGCTCCTTGACCTGGTGGATGATTTCCTTCATCCGGGTGTCGTGCTCAAAGGCTTCCCAGAAGAAGAGATTGCCTTGCTGAATGCGACGAAGCTGACGGGATTTGCGGATGATGATTGCCCAAGAAAGGCAGGAGAGGAGCAGCAACAGGAGCAGAATGATCTGCCCCATGATGCTGCCTCCGAGCACCATCCCCACAAGACCATGGTCTTCGATTAACTCAGACATTGCGTGTTGGGAGGTGCCGTGACGTCAGATTAGAGGCGGGTGAACTCAACCCGTCGGTTCTGGGACCAAGCGGATTCGTTGCTGCCGGAAGCGACGGGACGCTCCTCCCCAAAGCTGATCATGGTCAGTTGCTGCGGGCTGGCTCCCAAGCGAACCAAGTAGTCGTAAACGGCTCGCGCTCGGCGCTCTCCAAGGGCGAGGTTGTACTCGTTGGTACCGCGCTCGTCACAGTGTCCCTCCAGCTGAATGCGGACTCCTGGATTTTCCTGCATCCATGCGAAGTTGCGGCGGATGGTGGCTTCAAATTCGGGGCGCAGCTCACTCTTGTCGTAGTCGAAGTACACGACTTCCAGATCGGCCATATTCATGGAAGGCTCTTCCACGGGTGCAGCCAGAATGACCGCTGGCTCACGAGGAGGGAGGACCTCAGCCGGGGCGTCGTCCACACGAGCCATCAGCTGCTCGGCTTCTTCCTGAGCTTCTGCGGTGGGCGCCGTCTCAATCAGGTTCTGTACGGTTTCCTTGACTGCCGTTTGGGTCTGTTCCACTGAGCGGGTAGGAGGCTCAGGCTGCGGGGCTGGCTTGGGCTCAGGCTGCGGTGCCGGCTTGGGTGCCGGAGGAGCTGGCTGCGGAGCAGGTTCCGGTGCTTTGACCGCTTCCTCTACCTGCGCAACAATGTTTTCAGCCTCTGTTTTGGCTTCTGCAGCGACTTCTTCCGTCTGCTCCTCTTCAGGGGGAGCAACTTCAGCTGACTTCTTGGCACAGCCGGTGACGACAAGGCTGATGGCCATGAGAAGGTAAATCAGGATAAGCGATTTTCGCATGATTTTAGAGTCGAGTGAGCGGTTGAGGAAATTCCGGTAAGCCTGGGCCGGGGACCAAGGAGACATTTCGGATTTGGCCAAAGCATCCTTTTTACCGGTTTACCGGTCGATTGTCAATGCAAACCCCTTTTTCCTTTAAAGTGTTTTTGGTTTGAGTCCCTCCGGCACTCACTGTACAAAATTTTTGTACAATTTTAGTCATTTCAGACCAAGGAGATTCCATGCCTGATTTTTCAATAGACCCCCCCACGGCTGACCTTGTTCAACGCCTGCACGCGTTTGTCGAGACTCATCTTCTTCCTCTAGAGGTGCAGCCTGAGGCTTATGATGAGGGTGAAAATCTGGCGGAACCTCACCTGACGCGGCTCCGGACCCTTGCCCGAGAGTCAGGACTGTGGGCCCTGCAGATGCCGTCGTCTCGTGGTGGGCAGGGGCTTTCCATCTCCTCCATGGCCGTGTGCTACGAAGCCATGAACCGGAGCCTGTTTGGGCCGGTGGTCTTTAACTGTGCGGCTCCTGACGATGGAAACATGATCCTGCTGGAGCGTGTGGGCACGGAGGCGCAGAAGGAACGGTGGCTGCAGCCGATCATCGATGGAACGGTGCGCTCGTCCTTTGCCATGACCGAGCCTGCACCTGGAGCCGGATCTGATCCTGCCGGAGCCATGCGGACCACCGCCACGCGTGAGGGAAACGAGTGGGTCATTCAGGGGCGAAAGTGGTACATCACGGGTGCAGGAGTGGCTCAGCACTTCATCCTCATTGCACGGACCTCTGATCACCCACGCAAGGGGCTGACGGCATTCCTGTTTGACCGGGATGATCCGGGCTGGGAAATTGTCCGTCGCATTCCTATTCTGGGACCAGAGGAGCACGGCGGGCACTGCGAGCTTCAGTTTGACGGCCTCCGGATTCCAGATGAAAACCGCCTCATGGAGGTCGGAGACGGATTGAAGGCGACACAGATTCGCTTGGGAACCGCCCGTCTGACCCACTGCATGCGGTGGCTTGGGCTCGCCAAACGGTCTCTGGAAATTGCCCGGGACTACATTCAGGAACGAGAGGCCTTTGGGCACACGCTGGCGGAACACGAGGGCGTGCAGTGGATGCTGGGAGAAGCCGCGATGCAGATTCAGGTGGGGCGGTTGCTGACGCGGAACGCCGCCTGGAAGCTCGACCAGGGAGACTTTGCCCGTAAGGAAGTAGCCATGGCCAAGATCGCTGTTGCAGATACGCTGCACCACGCAGTGGACACGGCCATTCAGCTGTGTGGCGCGCGGGGCTACTCAAAGGACACCGTGCTGGAGTGGATCTACCGTTATGCCCGGCAGGCACGGCTGGTTGATGGCGCCTCTGAGGTCCACAAGATGGTCCTGGCCCGCAACTACCTTCAGGAAGGAGACGCCTTCTGGGGCGCTTGATCGCCGGGAAACAGACACCGGACGCTGTGCTCAGCAGAGCCTTCCAGCGGAGGTAAGGCGGCTTGACAGGTCGGCTGCCTCCGTGGACAGCGGTCCTGAAAACGACAGCCAAAGGGCAACTCCAGCAGCGTCGGCACGGTTCCCGGAATGTTGTACAGCCGCTGCTGCTCCTCCCAGTGGTGCTGGGCAGACGGAATCGCCTGCAGCAACCCCTGCGTGTAGGGATGCTGAGGGTGATCAAAGAGCTCCTCCACCTCAGCCTCCTCGACGACATCTCCCGCGTACATGACGGCCACCCGGTCGGCCATTTCTGCAATCACCCCAAGGTCATGGGTGATCATCAAGATCGCGGTCCCGTACTTCTGCTGAAGGTCCTGCATCAGCTCCAGAATCTGCGCCTGAATGGTGACATCAAGGGCGGTGGTGGGTTCATCGGCAATGAGCAGATCTGGCTCGCAGGCAAGGGCCATGGCAATCATCACCCGCTGACGCATTCCCCCGCTCAGCTCATGGGGAAACCGTCGGAGCTGTGCCCCCGGATTTGGGAGCCCGACCTCCTGAAGCCAGTGAACGGCTTGTTCTTCAGCAGCGGAGGAGCTGAGCTTCTGGTGCAATCGCAGAGGCTCCATCATCTGGGTACCAATCGAGAGCACCGGATTGAGGCCGGTCATCGGGTCTTGGAAGATCATTGCGATGCGGTTGCCCCGCACCTGCCGCATCTGCCGCTTGCTCAACTGCAACAGGTCTTCCCCTTCTAGGAGCACCTGCCCCTGCAGAATCTTACCGGGTTCCTCAATCAGTTGCATGATTGCCAGAGACGTCACACTCTTGCCACACCCCGACTCTCCCACCAGGCCCAGCACTTCCCCTCGGTGCAGCGTCAGGTTGAGGCCATTGATGGCTCGGGCAACGCCTTGCCGGAGGAAGAAGGCGACTTCAAGTCCCTTGACGTCCAAAAGAGGAGGGCGGGCAGTGGGCGAGGTCATAGGTACTTCTCGCAAAGCCGAGGGTAGTCCCGCTTTTCACACCAATCGAAAAGGGGGCCGCTTTTGCTGGAGCAGCCGGCCAGCCCAACCAACAGCAGCATCAAGACGATCCAGGGCTTCATGCGGCTTCCTCGAGGACCAGTGCTGCAAAGGCCTCTAGGCCTCCCGGAGGCAAGAGCTCTGCGAGGCGGGCGCCGGTTGTTCCGGGAGTGCGGTTTTGGAGAAAGGCCTCCCACCAGTCTCCTCCTGCGGCGGCCAGTTGCTGCTGCTCCAGCAGAACCCCGGCACCGAAATCCGCCACCCATGAGGCATTTTCCAGCTGATGTGAGTTGGGCAATGGCACAAGAATCGTGTCCTTGCGCAAGGCCGCCAGCTCTCCCAAAATTCCCATCCCGGCTCGGGTCATAACGACGTCGGCGCAGGCCAGCAGGTCGCCCATGCCTTCATGAACAAACTCAAGGGCCTGGTACCCCGGATGCGTCAGGTCGGTGCGGCGTCCTGGACCCGTCAGGTGCACGACTTCATGCGTCTTGGTCCAGTGAGGAATCCAGGGCTGCAGCGCCTGGTTGAGGCCCACAGCGCCTTGCCCGCCTCCTGTGACGACCAGCACCGGACGTTCCGGAGGGAGGTGAAAGCGTGCGCGTCCGGCTTCGGCTGATGCCCGGAGGACTTCTGGGCGGACCACAGGGCCGATGCGAACTTTGCGAGCAGGACGGGAAAAGCCTTGAAGAGGATCAGGGTAGTGGGCCAGTGCGGTCGCGGCTGGGGCCATCAGTCGGTTGGCCAGTCCCGGACGCACATCCATCTGCAGCAGCACCTGCGGCACTCCCAGCGTGCGCGCCGCCCAGGCAACCGGGACGCTCACAAAGCTCCCGGCAGAGACCACCACATCGGGGCGGAACCGTCGGAGCCACTGAGCTCCCTGCCAGGCTCCCTTGAGGATGCGTCCGAGGTCGGTGACATTGTTCCAGCTCCAGTAGCGCCGCAGCTTTCCGGAGGGGATCGGCTCAAAGGTCAGGCCGGCCCGTTCCACCATGGCACGTTCAGGACCGGTTTCACTGCCGAGGAAGAGGATTTCCGGAGAGTCCGGAAGGGTTTCTTGAAGGTGACGAGCAAGGGCAAGGAGGGGGGCGGTGGGGCCACCTGAGCCCCCGCCTGTGAGCAACAGCCGCAACGGCATGGTGCTTAACGTCGACTGAGGGTGATCTTGGGTTCGCGGAGCACCGTCTTCTGCACCTCCCGGGGCGTTCCTTCTCGGAGGATCTTCACCGAGCGCAGCTCCGAGCCCACCTTGAGCTGAGGAAGTAGCTCGTTTCCGGACACCACCTGTCCCACGACTGCAGTGGCGCCATCGAGGTGCGGTAGGGCTTCCAGTGCAATGAAGAACTCGCTCCCGTTGTCCTCTGCCTCAAGGCTCAGGCCGACCATGCCGGCCGTTTCAAACAAGTGTTTTGGCGAAGGCTCTTGCTCCACATGGTACCCGCACCCTTCTCCTGCGGCGTTGCGTCCGAAGTGCAGGCGCATTGCTGGGGCGGAGCTGAAAAACTTCTGGCTGGTGTAAAATCCCTGCTCGGCCAATTCCAGCAAGCTGGCGACCGCGTTGGGCGCATCGGCTTCATACAGCACCACCTCCAGGCGACCGTGCTCCGTGTCCAGGGCGATTTTCGGCAAAGTGTTCGACATGGTTGTTTCTTCAGGGTTGAGGGACGTTGCGGAGCCAGGTTTTTCCAGGAAAACCGCCTTCAGGTCGATCTGGAATTGCAGACCGATCCGGAATCTGCTGAAATCAGCGCACAGGCGTCAGAACCTGAGTGCACCTACCAAACCTGTTATACAGGGTGGAAACAGAAAATCAATCTATTGCAGGAGATTCCCATGTCAATCCTTTATGTGGACCACAACCTGGAACGCATGCTGGCCCTGAAGCAGAAACTGGAGGGGTGCTGTGACGTGGAGTATGCGCCCAACGGCTGGGAGGGGCTGGGAGCCGCGATGATGTACAAGCCGGAGCTGGTGGTGCTCAACCTGATGGCAGAGGTGATGACGGGGCTGGAGATGCTACGGCTGATCCGGACGGAAGAGGCCCTGAACACCTTGCCGGTGATTGGGTTCACGGATCCGGAAAACGAGGAGGCGCACCGATTGGCCAAGGAGCTGGGGTGCACCGCGCTCCTAGAATCGGCGGAACTGGACACCCTGGTCGGAGGGGTTCAGCAGTACTTGCCAACGCCAGCCTCCAGCTGAAAGCGGTGCCGGGCAGACGGAAGCCACGCTCCCCAAACCCGGCATCAGGCTCAATCAGGCGGAAGCCTGGTTGGCTGCTTGGGTCAAACGGGACTTGTAGCGGGCGGCAGTGCGGTGGTGCAGGATGCCCTTGGTGACCATCTTGTCGATCACTTTATGCGTCTGCGGCAGTTCCCCTTGGATCTGCTCAGCGGCTCCTGACTCCATGGTGTTCCGGAACTTCTTGATGGAGGTGCGCAGGGTCGAGCGCAGGGAACGGTTCCGGGCGGTGCGCTTTTCCGTCTGTCGGATGCGCTTTTTTGCTGACTTGTGATGGGCCATGCGTCTCTTTTTCTCAGGTTAGAACGCGTTGACGATGTGCTCCAGAACCGGTTGAGGCTCTGTGAGCTGCACAGAAATAACATCAAATCGTGGCTGACGAGCAGTCAGGCCATGCTGATCAAGGTACAGCAGCCCCAGTTGACGGAGCTTGCGGACCTTGCGTGGGTGCACGGACAGAGACGGGTGAACCTGCGTGCCCGAGCGTGTTTTCACTTCACAGAAGACCAGATACTCGCCGTCTTCTGCCACAATGTCAATTTCCCCCAACCGACACCGAAAGTTTCGCTCCCGGATGCGGTAGCCCTGCTGCGCCAAAAAAGCGGCGGCGTGATCCTCTCCAGCCTTCCCAAGACGCAGGCGAGCGTGGGTCATAGCAGACTCAGTTGCTCCGGCCGCGGGCGGGTCCGAAAAGACTTCCGGTGAATGGGACTCAGGCCGTGTTCCTGAATCGCTTGGCGGTGCTCCCGGGTGGGGTAGCCGAGGTGTCGCTCAAAGCCCCACTGGGGGTAGCGTCGGGCGTACACACGCATGAGCCGATCGTGAACCACCTTTGCCAAAATGGAGGCGGCAGCAATGCTCAGTGAACGGGCATCTCCCTTGACAACGGTTTCCCCCGGAAGGTCGGTTGGCGGGTAGCGGTTGCCATCCACCAGCGCATAATCAGGGGGCGGGTTCAGACCCTCTAGGCTCTCTGCCATTGCCTTCAGCGTGGCTGCCAAGATGTTGCTTTCGTCGATGGCTTGGGCCGAAACAACGATGATCTTGTGCCCTTGGGCTTCTTTCCGAATGACGGCAAACAGACGCTCGCGCTCTTCCGGAGTCAGCTGCTTGGAGTCATTCAGCGGATGCGAGGCATCCCAGTGGGGTCCCAGCAAAACGGCACTGACCACCAAGGGGCCTGCCAGGGGACCGCGCCCGGCTTCGTCAACGCCGGCAACCCGTGGGTAACCGTGCTGCTGAGCCTGGGCTTCCAGTTCCAGGGTGGGCTTACTTGCCAGCCTGGGCAAGGCGTGTGATGCGGCTGTTCATGCGCTCCTTGATGCGGGCGGCCTTGCCCTTGCGGTCGCGGAGGTAGTACAGCTTGGCCCGCCGGACCCGGCCTTCCCGGATCACTTGAATGCTCTCAATCCGTGGGGAGTGCAGGGGGAAGATCCGCTCCACGCCGTAGCCTTGAGTGACCTTGCGGACAGTGAAGGTGGCCTTGGCATTGCCGGTGCTGCAGTGTCGGCCAATGACAATGCCCTCATACGCCTGAATGCGCTCCTTGTTGCCCTCGGTCACACGGTAGTTGACCCGCACGGTGCAGCCCACCCGGAAGTCCGGAATGTTGTCGCGAAGCTGGGACTGCTCCACAATTTCCATCAACGTAGCCATTTTCGTTTTCAGCTAGGGTTTGAGTAGATCCGGGCGTCGCTGCGCGGTACGTTGCTTCGCCTGATCTCGCCGCCATGCGGCGATGCGTTGGTGATTGCCTGAAAGCAGCACATCGGGCACCTTCAGGCCTCGAAACTCGGGGGGACGCGTGTATTGAGGAAACTCAAGCAACGCCTCCGAGAAGGATTCTTGAACGCTGGAGTCTGCGTTTCCCAACACTCCGGGAACGAGCCGTCCAACGGCTTCCAGGAGGGTCAAGGCGATGACTTCACCTCCAAGACAGATGAAGTCTCCTCCAGAAATTTCTTCATCCACAAAGGTCCGGATCCGTTCATCGAATCCTTCGTACCGTCCGCAGATGAGGACAAGGGTTTCCTCTCGCTGGCTCAACTCTCGGGCCTTCCCCTGATTGAAGGGGGTGCCTTGAGGAGTCAGCAGAATTTTATGCACCGCGCGTCCTTGCTGCGCGTGGCGTTCTTCACAGTCCTGCAGGGCTTCCCAGATGGGCTCGGTCCGGAGGACCATCCCGGGGCCGCCACCGTAGGGCTCATCGTCCACCTGCTGATGCTTGCCGCGTCCGAAGCGCCGAAAGGGGTTGAGGGTGACCTCCAACCGCTCATGGGCCACGGCCCGGCTCAGCAGTCCCTCCTGAAGGAAGGGCTGAAAGAGTTCCGGAAAGAGGGTCAGGATCTCAAAACGCAGCATCAGGCGTCTTCCTCTCCAAGCAGCCCCGGAATCGGATCAATGACAACGCGACGGGCGGTCACATCGACCTGTTTGACGATGTCCGGAATGGCCGGCACGAGGAATTCGCCGGCGTCCGTTTGCACCTCGTACACGTCGTTGGCTCCGGTTTCAAGGATGCCCTTGAGCACCCCGAGCCTCTGGCCTTCGACGTTGAAAACCTCACAGCCATAGAGCTGGTACTGAAAGAACTCTCCCTCTGCCAGCGGCTTGAGGGCGTCGTCCGGAATGAGGAGGCGCGCCCGTTTGTACGACTCAGCCGTGGTGCGATCGTCCACGCCGTGCACAGCGAGCAACCAGTGGTTGTGTCGCCACACAAAGCTTTCCACCTCATGGTAGTGCAGGGTCTCCTGCTTCTCGAGGAAGACCCCGTCAAGGTCGAGGTAGTACTCCGGATCGTCTGTCAGGGGAGCAACCTTCAGCTCGCCTCGCAACCCGTGAGCCGCGATGACGGTGCCGAGCCAGGTCAACTCGTCGTAATCCCTCAGGCGTTCCGGCACCGGGGGTCAGCCCTGCTCAGCCTGCTTCATGAGGCGCTGCACCCGATCAGTCGGCTGCGCTCCAACAGAGACCCAGTACTTGGCCCGCTCCATGTCGATATCGAAGCGGTTCTCATCCACCATCGGGTTGTAGAAGCCGATGCGCTCAATGAAGCGGCCTTCGCGCTTGTTGCGGGAGTCGATCACGACGATGCGGTAGTAGGGGCGCTTTTTGGCTCCGCCCCGAGCCAGTCGAATTTTGACCATTTAGCTCAGTCAGGTAACAAGGGTTGAGACTTCTTCAGGAAGCCGTTGCATGGGGCCCTAGCGGGGCATCATGTTCTGCATCATCCGCATCGCCTTACTGGGATCGGAAGTACGGGAAAGCTTGGACATCATCTTCCGCATCTGGGCAAACTGCTTGAGCAGGCGGTTGATCTCACTCACCTGCACTCCGCTGCCCTTGGCAATGCGGGCCCGTCGGGAGCCGTTGATGATGTTGGGGTGCTGACGCTCCTTCATGGTCATGGAGGAGATGATCGCCTCAATCCGGACCAGTTGCTTGTCGTCCACATTGGCATTCTTCAGAGCCCCTGCGTTCACACCAGGGAGCATGCCCAAGAGGTCCTTGATGGACCCCATCTTCCGCATCGTCCGCAGCTGATCCCGGAAGTCGTCGAGGGAGAACTCATTCTTCTTGAGCTTCTGCTGAACCTGCAGCGCCGATTTTTCATCATAGGCCGTCCCGACCTTCTCAATCAGCGACAGCATGTCGCCCATGCCGAGGATCCGAGACGCGATCCGCTCAGGGTGGAAGGGCTCCAGCGCGTCGAGCTTCTCTCCCGTCGTGATGAACTTGATGGGCTTCTGAGTGATGGCCCGGATGGAGAGAGCCGCGCCCCCTCGGGCGTCGCCGTCCATCTTGGTGAGCACAATCCCGGAAACATCGAGGCGCTCATCAAAGCCCCGGGCCACATTGACCGCTTCCTGCCCCGTCATCGCATCGGCAACAAACAGGATCTCCTGAGGCTGCACCGCGGCCTTGACGCGCTCAAGCTCCGCCATCAGGGCTTCGTCGATCTGCAGGCGTCCGGCCGTGTCGATGAAGATCGTGTTGGCGCCTTGCTCCTGAGCTTCAGCCAGTCCAGCGCGGACGATGTCCACAGGGTCCATGTCCGTCCGAGAAGCAAAGGCCGGCACCTGAAGCGTCCGGGCCAGCACATGCAGCTGCTCAATGGCCGCAGGTCGGTAGATGTCGGCCGGAATCAGGTACGGCTTCCGTCCCTGCGCCTGAGCCAGTCGTGCCAGCTTGCCGGTGGTGGTCGTTTTTCCGGAGCCCTGCAGTCCCACCATCATCGTCAACAGCCGGTCGTGTGCCTGAAAGTCCAGCCCAACGCTTTCGCCGCCCATCATGTCCTTCAACTCTTCGTTGACGATCTTGATGAACTGCTGTCCGGGACTCAGGCTGCCTTGCACCTCCTCGCCGATGGCACGGGTCTGCACCGATCGCAGAAACGCCTTGACCACCCGGAAGTTCACGTCGGCTTCCAACAACGCCATTTTGACTTCGTTGAGGGTGCCCTTGATGTTGTCTTCCGTTAACCGACCCTGCCCGCGAACCTTGCGGAGCGAACCTGTCAATTTAGTGGAAAGTGTCTCAAACATCGTCTTTAGGGTCCCCTAGTGGAGTCAAACTGACTATTAACTAGGAAATGCGACGATCTGTCAAGGTTTTTCAGGAAACCAAGGGGATCGAGGAAGTTGGGGACAAGCGGACGGCACAAAACTTAAACTCAGGGATCTTGCCAAAGGGATCCAGGGCGTCCGTAGTCAGCAGGTTGGCGGCGGCCTCATGGTAGGAAAAGGCCATGTAAATGCTGCCACGCGGGACTCCGGCGTCTGGTCGGACCTGAGCCGTCAGGGCGCCTCGCCGGGACTGAACTCGCAGCAACGCCTCGGGGTCCGGATGCAGCAGGGCCCAGTCTTCGGGGTGAATGCTGATCACCGGAACCGGCTCCACGGCATCAAGCACCCGTGCCCGTCGGGTCATGCTGCCCGTGTGCCAGTGCTCCAGCTGCCTTCCGGTGACAAAGACAAATGGGTACTCGTCATCCGGAAGCTCATGAGACGGAGTAAAGGCCGCAGGGACAAATTGAGCCCGCTGTGACGGTCGCGGAAAGGTCTGCTGAAACAGGATCGCCTCTCCAGGATCGCCTTCCTGCTCGCAGGGGTAGGTGACGCTGTGTTCCTGCTGGAGGCGTTCCCAGGTGATGCCGGCCATGCTCGGAGTGGCCCGGCGGACCTCAGCAAAGATTTCCTCTGGTCCCGAATAGTTCCACGGCAAGCCCAGCCGCTGGGCCAGCTCCTGAAGGATCCACCAGTCCTGTCGCGCGTTTCCGGGAGGTTCCAGCGCCTGACGTCCCAACTGCACCTGACGGTTGGTGTTGGTGAAGGTTCCGGTTTTCTCTGGAAAGGCGGAAGCCGGCAGGATCACATCGGCAAAGCCGGCCGTCTCCGTCGGAAAGATGTCCTGCACCACCAAGTGCTGAAGACGCGCCAGGGCCTCGCGGGTGTGGTTTAGGTTGGGATCTGACATGGCCGGATTTTCCCCCATGATGTAGATGCCCTGAATCATGCCCTGGTGCACGGCCTCCGTGATTTCCACCACGGTCAACCCCGGATTCGGATCCAGCGGGGTGGCCCACAGTTCCTCAAAGAAGGCCCGGGCTTCGGGCTGATCGACTCGCTGGTAATCGGGGAACACCATGGGGATGAGGCCCATGTCAGAGGCGCCCTGGACGTTGTTTTGCCCCCGGAGTGGATGCAGTCCGGTGCCTGGGCGACCGATCTGTCCGGTCATCAACGCCAACGCAATCAGGCAACGGGCGTTGTCGGTGCCGTGGGTGTGCTGCGACACGCCCATTCCCCAGAAAATGATCGAACGCTCCGCGGTCGCGTAACAGCGGGCCACCTCCCGGAGGGTATCAGCAGGAATGCCGCAGATGGGCGCCATGCGTTCCGGATCATACGCCGCCAGATTGTCCCGGAAGGCCTCAAAGTGCTCGGTCCGCTCTGCAATGAAGGCTTCGTCGCACAGGCCTTCTGTGACAATGACGTGCATCAGGGCATTGAAGAGCGCAACATCGGTTCCGGGGTGAAAATGCAGGCCGTAGGTGGCGTGACGCGCCAACTCGGTCCGACGTGGGTCAATCATCACCAGCGTCTTCCCGGCCTTGGCGGCGTTCTTGAAGAAGGTTGCAGCGACCGGGTGGTTCGCCGTTGTGTTGGAGCCAACCACAACGATCACCTCCGCCTCCTCTGCATCTGTGAAGGGGTTGGACACGGCCCCGGAGCCGATGCCTTCCAGCAGCGCGGCAACAGACGAGGCGTGGCAGAGGCGGGTGCAGTGGTCCACGTTGTTGCTGCCAAAACCCGTCCGGATCAGTTTCTGGACGAGGTAGGCTTCTTCGTTGCTGCCCTTGGCACAACCGAACCCGGCCAGCGCCTGAGGGCCCTTTTGAGTCCGCAGGGTCCGGAAGCCTGCTGCAGCACGGTCCAGGGCTTCCTCCCAGGTGGCCTCACGGAAGACGCGAGGGAAGTCTTCTGGAGCCAGCAGTTCCGGGGTCTTCGGAACCCCCTCTCGTCGGATCAGGGGTTGGGTCAGTCGATCCGAATGATGGACGTAATCGAAGCCATACCGCCCCTTGACGCACAGGCGCCCCTGGTTGGCTGGCCCGGGACGTCCCACCACCTGTAGGATACGGTTGTCCTTGACCTGGTACTCCAGTTGACAGCCGACCCCGCAGTACGGACACACCGAGTTCACCCGCTGCTCCGGCGCCTCCAAGCCCACCTCCTGAGCGGGCATGAGCGCGCCCGTCGGACACGCCTGCACGCACTCGCCGCAGGCCACGCAGGAACTGCTGCCCAGCGGGTCATCAAGGTCAAACACAATGGAGGCATGCCCTCCTCGGAAGGCGAAGCCAATGACGTCGTTCACCTGCTCCTCCCGGCACGCCCGCACGCAGCGTCCGCACTGAATGCAGGCCTCAAGCTGCACAGCAATGGCCGGATGCGACCCGTCTCCTGCAGGCTGAGCCCGCTCAGGAAAACGCGGGGCGCCCACCTGCAGGCGTTCCACCCAGACATCAAGCTCCGACCGGGGCGTGTGCGGAGACGGGCCTTGCTCCGGCATGTCGGACCGCAGCAGCTCCAGCACCAGCTTCTGAGAGTGCCGGGCGCGTTCGCTGTGACTCCAGACCTTCATTCCAGACGTGGGCACCCGCATGCAAGAAGGAGCCAGCGCCCGCTCGCCTTCAATCTCCACCACACAGGCCCGGCAGTTTCCATCAGGACGGTAACCGGGGTGGTAGCAAAGGAAGGGAATCTCGGTCTGCATCCGTTGGGCCACCTGGAGGATCGTCTCTCCGGGGGCGGCTTCTACCGGTTGGCCGTTGAGTTCAAAGCAAATGGGAGCCACGGCGTCGGTCATGTCAGCACACCTCATCAGGGAAGTAGTTCAGCACGCACCGTATTGGGTTGGGAGCGGCCTGTCCGAGTCCGCAGATCGACGCGTCTTCCATCACCTGCGCCAACTCCTCTAGCAACGCGGCGTCCCAGGTGGGGGCCTCCATCAGCTGCGCGGCTTTTCCGGTGCCAACGCGGCAGGGGGTGCACTGGCCACAGGACTCGTGTTCAAAGAACCGGAGGGCGTTGAGCGCGAGGTCCCGGGCTCGGTCTTGCCGGGAAAAGACGACAATTGCCGCCGAGCCAATGAAGCAGCCGTGCGCCTGCAGGGTTCCGAAGTCGAGCGGCACATCGGCTAGGGACGCGGGCAGGATGCCTCCGGAAGCGCCTCCGGGGAAGTAGCCATAGAGCTCATGCCCAGGCGCCATGCCGCCGCAGTACTCGTCGAGCAGCTCCTGCAGCGTGATGCCTGCAGGCGCAAGGTGCACCCCCGGACGGGCCACGCGGCCACTGACCGAGAACGCCCGGAGGCCTTGACGTCCGTGTCGCCCAGCCTGAGCAAACGCGTCTCCCCCGCTTGCGAGGACGGCCGGCACCCAGTGGAGGGTCTCTAGGTTGTGTTCCAGCGTCGGACGACCAAACAGCCCCACTTCCGCCACATACGGAGGACGTTGCCGCGGAAGGCCCCGTTTGCCCTCAAGTGACTCAATCATGGCCGATTCCTCGCCACAGACGTATGCGCCGGCGCCACGCCTCAGGTGCAGTTCAGGAAGCGGTCCCGGAGGCGCCTTTCGGAGCGCCTGCAGCTCACGCTGGAGGAGTTCGTAGCAGCCGGCGTACTCGTCCCGCAGGTAGAGGTAGGCGGCGTCGAGGCCCACTGCCCAGCACGCGATCAGGACGCCTTCTAGAAACTGGTGCGGTTGCGTTTCCAGACAGTAGCGGTCCTTGAAGGTCCCGGGCTCGCCTTCGTCAATGTTGACTGCCAGCAGTCGGGGCCCTGGCTGATCCCGGACGATGCGCCACTTGCGTCCAGTTGGAAACCCGGCCCCTCCCAGTCCCCGGAGCCCAGAGGCGTCCAGTGCTTCCAGAACGGATTCCACGCTCCGCTCGCCAGAAAGGCACTGCTGGTAAACCTGGTAGCCTCCGGAGGCCTGATACGTTTCTAGGTTGGGTGCTTCTGGAAGCGTGGGGGAAACGGCCCCGGCTTGAACTGCTTGCACCACGGCTTCTGGAGTGGCTGCTTCCACCGGATTCTTTCCCACTACGGCGACCGGTGCCTGAGCACAGCGTCCCACGCAGGGCACCCGTTGCACCCGGACCTCAGTCCCGAGGCTCTGCTCCAGTTCCGCCACCAGTGCTTCGGCGCCAAACAGCGAGCAGGTCAGGGAGTCGCACACCCGAACGGTAAGGGGCGCGGGCGTTGGGTCGCCTTCCTTGACGACCTCAAAGTGATGGTAAAAAGTAGCGACCTCGTAGACCTCAGCAGGAGCGAGGCGAAACTCTTCCGCAAGGGCAACCAAGTGGGCTGCTGCGAGGTGGCCGTGGGCATCCTGGAGGAGGTGGAGGGCTTCAAGGAGCTGGTCCCGGTCTCGGGGAAGGGCGCCGAGCCATTCCTGCACCTGAGCGAGGGCGTTGGGATCCACCACACGTCCACGGCGGCGGCCTCGGCGTTTACGGGGGGATTCAGAGGAAGCAGGGTGTGGCATGGAAGGCGTCTTCAGCAATCAGGGGCCGCTTTTGCGAGCCAAGGTGCCCCGGGCGGGGTCGTAGCCCCAAATGGCCAGGGTCATGAAAAGGGCTCCGGAGCCCAAAACGTAGAGCAGCGATTCGAGGTTCAACTGACCGTAGAGGGCAAAGCGGATCAGCTCCACGGCGTGTGTGAACGGATTGTAGGCAGCGATGTCGCGAAGGACAAGGCTGGACTCTTCCAGACGCCACAGCGGGTAAAGCGCGGAGGACGCAAAGAACATGGGGAAGATGACAAAGTTCATCACGCCAGCAAAGTTCTCCAGCTGCTTGATCATTGATGAGATGAAGAGGCCTAAGGCGCCGAGCATCAGGCCACTGAGGAGCAACGCCGGGATGAGGAACAGGTACCCTTCCCACGGCGCTTCGACCTCCCAGAACCAGGCAATGAGCAGGTACACAAAGGCCTGGAGGATGGAAATCAGTGACCCTGCACACAGCTTGCTCGTAAGCAGAAACCAGCGAGGCAGGGGGCTGATCAGGAGGGTCTTCATGCTCCCCATTTCACGGTCATAAACCATGGAAAGCGAGGTCTGCATGCCGTTGAACAGCAGGATCATCCCCAGCAACCCGGGGGTGATGTAAACCTCATAGAGAACGTAGGTCTCATAAGGCGGGAGGATGGAAATGCCAAGGGTAGACCGGAACCCGGCGGCAAAGATAAACAGCCAGACCAGGGGCCGGACCAGTGCGGCAAAGAAGCGTCCCTGCTGCTGCAGAAACCGCAGGGCTTCCCGGGCCATGATGCCCTGAAAGCAGCGGTAGTAATGAATCAGGCTCACGATTCGCTCCGTTGAGGCTTCATTCCGGTCAGCTGCTGAAAGGCGTCCCGGATGGTGGTGGTTTGTGTGGACTCCAGCACCTCAGAGACCGACCCGAAGGCGTGGCGCTGGCCCTGGTGCAGCACCAGGACTTGGTCGTCGTCTGCGACCTCATCAATCAGGTGCGTGGCCCAGAGCAGGGTCAGCTGCTCCTCCCGGCAGAGGGTCCGAGCGTGGTCAAGGATGGCCTGTCGGCTGGCAAGGTCGAGCCCAACCGTGGGCTCATCCAGCAGCAACAGCTGCGGACGGTGCAGCAGGGACCGGGCGATCTCAACCCGCCTCAGTTGACCCCCACTGAGTTTGCGGACCTTGTCGTGCCGTCGATCGGCAAGCCCAATGCGTTCGAGCTCCTGAGTGATCCGGTGCTGAGCTTCGGAGCGTCGCATCCCGTGCAGCGCCGTGAAGTACATGAGGTTCTGCTGAATCGTCAGGTCCATGTCCAGGGTCCGCTGCTGAAAGACGACCCCTAGGCGCTTGAGGGCTTCTGCCGAGGCGCGGCGGACGTCATGTCCGAAGATCCGGACGGATCCCGACTGGGTGTTGTAAAGGTGGGTGATCAGGGAAAACAGCGTGGTCTTTCCTGCTCCGTTCTGACCCAGCAGGACGGTAAAGCGTCCGGGCTCCAGGTGAAAGGAAACCGAGTCCAGGGCGACCCGTGTTCCGTAGCGAAAGGAGAGTTCGTCTACTTCCAGGGCAAGGGGTTGAGGCATCAGGGGTCCGTGGCAGATGAATCGAGTTTTACAATTTGATAAGTCCCTCTGCTTTCACCTTTCAGCAGAGGTGTGAAGATGTCAAGAATCCGATTGAAAGACAAGGGGCCTGTGAGCAGGGCAATTCGGTACCTGCACCTCTGAGCCTTGTCCTGCCGAGTCGAGTTATGGAAGTCATGGAGTTTTCCGCATTCTGGAACGCCTGGTGGCCGGCACTGCCGGTGGTGGTGGCCGCTGTCACCTTGTTGTGGCTGGCGAGCCTTCCCATCCGCAACGTCAGCATCATCGATAGTTTCTGGGGCATGGGATTTGTGCTGGCGGCAGTGGTGTACTGGGCCACCACGTCCGGGGAGTCCCCACGACGTTTCCTGATCCTCGCCCTAGTCACCATTTGGGGACTGCGCCTGTCGCTTTACATCTTCTGGCGCAACGCCGGACATGGCGAAGACTTCCGGTATGCACAGTTTCGCAAGGACTTTGGGCCCGGATACTGGTGGTACAGCTTCTTTTCGGTGTTCCTGCTACAGGGGGTGCTGGTGTGGCTCATTTCGCCGCCCATTTTGGGAGCGATGCTCACCGCCAGTGTTCCGGAAACAGCGCCGCTGGGCGTTTGGGATGCCCTGGGGGTGCTCGTGTGGTTGATCGGGTTCGCCTTTGAAGCCGGAGGAGACTACCAGATGGCGCGCTTCAAGGCCAACCCGGAAAACAAGGGGAAGGTGTGCAACGTCGGCTTCTGGCGCTACACCCGGCACCCCAACTACTTTGGCGACTCCGCAATGTGGGTCGGGTACACCTTCCTCTGCTTCGGAGGTGGACTGTACTGGCCGGCTTACGGAGCCGTGCTGATGATCGCTCTGATCATCCGGGTGTCCGGAGTCTTTCTGCTGGAGCAGACCCTAGTGGAGACCAAGCCGCAGTACCGGGAGTATGTGGCCACGACCTCCGCCTTCCTTCCGTGGTTCCCTAAAAAATCTCTAGGTTCCTGAACGCCACCCGCCCTTTCCGGCACCCGAGGGAACGTGTTCAGACGCGCTCCCTCAGGTACCATCCCCAGACGGTTGCGCGCTCGCCTGCTTGCGGAATTTTTTCCGGAATCAATTATTTTTATTTCCTAACAACGTCCTTGGATTTGTCCGCTCCGGTGGAAGCCTCGCCAAAAATAATTGGCGAATGCCTTGAGTTTATAAGTGCTTTTGGCAAAATTGCGGTTGCCTGACGATTGACAACTTTTCTAGTGTTTCCTACCAATCATGATTGAATACGATCCCTCCAACCGCTTCCAGGTCATTTTTTCTGTACACGGCACGGTGATGCCTTCGGTGCTCGCCTACGTGGCAACGCTTTCCGTCTGGACCGTTCTCCTGCTGCTGATTTACGACTACTTTGGCACCTTTGGTTTTGAGATGGGACCGCAGGCACACGCCACTGTGGGAGTAGCCCTAGGCCTGATGCTGGTGTTCCGGACCAACACCTCCTATGACCGTTTTTGGGAGGGCCGCAAGCAGCTGGGGACTCTGGGCATTGCCGCCCGTAACCTAGCGATCAAAGCCAACGCGGTCATTCCGGGCACAGAGACCCGAGTCCGGGAAGACATCGCAGCGCTGCTCAACACCTTTGTGGTGGACGTGAAGGACCACCTGCGTGAGGAGGAAAACCAGGACCCACAGCGGCTGTCCGCGGACCTGCAGCAGCAGGTGGCTCGGCACCACAATCCCATCAACGGAGTGCTCTGCACGCTCAGCGACAAGCTGCACGACTGCATTGCCAAAAAGTGGATGCACCCTCCGGAAATGGGCACCTTCAACGCGTCGATTGACGAGCTGCAGGGGGTGCTGCGGGCCTTGGACCGCATCCGCTTCACACCGATGCCGTTTGCCTATGTGAATCAGCTCAAGGTGTTCATGCTGATTTACTTCCTGACCCTGCCGTTTGTGCTGATTCCGTCCTTTGGGTGGGGAACCGTGTTTGCGATGATCTTTACGATGTACGCCATGGTGGGAATTGAGGAGATCGGAATTGAGATTGAGGACCCGTTTGGAGACGACCCGAATGACCTCCCGATCGTGAAGATCTGCAATGGCATCAAGCAAGACGTGGAAGACTGCCTGCTCCGGGCCAAGCAAGGAGCGGCTGAGGCCAGTGACGCTGCGGCGACCGTCTTTCTGGCGCCTCAGTCCACTCACCCCAAGCTTTCAAGCGACTGCCCCTGAGGCTTCGGCTCTGAGGTTCAACGGCGTATGGCGTTCTGACCAGCGTCGCTGAACCTTCCCCTTCTCTCTCGCTCCCCTACTTCAAAAAAAACTCCCCGCGCTCCGGTGAAGGCTCCTCCGACGTGCGCCCCGTTCAGGCGGCCTGAGGAGAGACCACAGGTTCTTGAGGAGATGCTTTGAGGAACTCCAGCACCATGGCGGCGGTCCAGGTGAACCGGTTTCCTCCGCACGGAGTGCCGTCCAGTGGGTCGTAGTACTCGGCAAAGCCACTGTTCCGGATGAGGGCCAGGCTGTCGTCCACCACCTGCTGTGCCGCTTCCGGAAACCCGTTTTGGGCCAGTCCGTCCCAGACCATGTAGTTCATGATGAGCCAAACCGGACCCCGCCAGTAGCGTTTGGCGTCAAAGCGGGTGTCTGCAGGATCGTGGCTGGGGACGCCGTACTGGACCTGTTGCCGCAACGTGGTGACGCGTGCGGCCAGAGCCTGCTGCTGTTCCGGACGCCCCACTCCGGCAAACAGGGGCAGCACCCCAGCAATGGAGAGGGACGCCACCCGCTGTCCACGGCACCGGTCAAAAGCCTGATACTGTCCGTGCTCGGCGTTCCACAGAGACGCAAACGCCTGTTCTGTGACGGCGATCCGAGCATTGATCTCCGTCACCAGGGCGGATTGTCCTAGCTGCTCTGCCAGCCAGGCGAGGTCCTTCTCTGAACGCAGCAGAATGGCGTTGAAACCGGGGTCCACCACCCGGAACGGTGAGGCGTCATGCAGGCGGGTATTGTCCCAGCCCAGGTGCCGGAAGTGCTGAACAAGCCAGAGGTAGCGGTCGTACTCCTCCTGCGTTGGGCGTTGTGCCGCATTGACGTGCTGGGTGTCTCGGCGGACGTACGGCTGAACTCCTTCAGTCGGGACGCTTTGGAAGGCGACATCCCAGTCCACCGAATTGTCCCGTCCAGACTCCCAGGGGTGCAGAAGCGCGACCAGTCCGGTGCCCTGGGGGTCACGACAGGTGAAGAACCAGCGGTGCCACTGAACGGCTTTAGGAAGCAGGTGCTGCAGCTGCTCCTTTGCCAAAGCCCGGTCCTGAGCCTGCTCAAACAGACGACGCAGCACAAACCCGAGCACCGGAGGCTGGGTGATGCCCGAAGTGGGAGTGGGACGCTTGGTGTTCCAAACCTGAGGCCCCGGAAAGTAGCCATCATCGTCTTGGTGAAAGACGATGTGCGGAACCATGCCGTCAGGCCACTGGTGTTCCAGCAGCGTGGCAATCTCACGCCAGGCCCGAGCTTCATCCATGTGCCGCTGCCCAAGGGCTGTCAGGCAGGAATCCCAGTTCCACTGAAAGGGATAGAGCCCCTTGGTGGGAACCGTGTAGGTGCCGCGATCATTTTCCTGCAAAATCTCACAGGCCGCGTCAAAGAGAGCAGATGTGACCATTCGTTCTTTCATCCCTTCACACTTCCGGCGGTGAGTCCGGAAACCAGGTATTTTTCAAACCAGAAAAACAGCACCATCACGGGAACCGTCACCATGACGGCGCCTGCCATAAGGTACTGTCGGGGAACCTCTGAGCTGTTGAGCGATACCATGCCCCGAGGGAGCGTAAAGATACTGGGATCATCCAAAAACATGAAGGCGAACAGGAATTCGTTCCAAGCGATCATGAAGACGTACAGGCCAACGGAGGCAATGGCAGGCAGGCTGAGCGGCAGGGTGATGCGCCAGATCACTCCCAGCCGGCTACAGCCGTCCATCAGCCCGGCCTCTTCCAGCTCTGCAGGCAGGTTGGTGAAGTACCCCTTGAGCATGTAGAGCGCCACCGGAAGCGTTGACGCCGGATAGACAATGAGCAGCCCTGCTAGGCTGTCCCGTAGCCCCAGCTGACTGAAGACGCTGTAAAGCGGAATCACTAGGACGATCGCCGGGAACATGTAGATCAGGAGGATCGACCGAGCCATCCAGGCTCGTCCCGGAAACCGGAGTCGCGCCACCGCATAGGCGCCAAGGATGGAGAGGGTGAGGGTGATGACGACTGTGGTGAACGACACAAAGGTACTGACCCAGACAAACTGCTTGAACTTGAAGGTGTGCCAGACCTCGGTGTAGGCCCGGAAGAGTTCGGACCACCCAGCCTCCAGGCTGAGGCTCAGGTCCACCGGATTCGCCAGCAGGCTCATCTGCGACTTCAGGCTGGTCACCACCATGAAGTAGAACGGGAAGGCCACAATGGTGGTGAAGAAGAGCAGCCCCACGGCCCGGAGGGTCCGGATCAGCAGCGTCTCCAGCAGGTTCCGATCGAGCACCTGCAGGGGCAATCCCCGGAGGCCCATGCGAGCCATCAGCGCGGCCATGCCTGAAACCAGCAATGTCCCCAGTCCCACCCACAGGGGGTGTGCTTCAGGAGCAAGAGCCCAGGGGACAAAACCGGTGAGGATGAGAAACAGCCCGCTGCCAGCCATCCAGCCCGGAAGCAGCCCCTGTGGCCACGGAACCGTGACTCCGCGGAACACGCCCAAGGCGCCTGCCAGGAGGCCGGCCAGGAACGCAGCGGTCAGAGGCATCGTGACCGGTTCCAGGCCACTGAACAGCGCGGCGAGGCCCCACACCAAAGCGGCGACCCCGGCTGCGACTCCGCCCATCATTCCTCCCAAAACCGGAACCCAGCGTGCCTCACGCATCGTCTTCTCCCTGAGGAGCGTAGCGGAAGTACACCAAAAGGAACACGGCCAGCGCCGCAAAGATCACCACAGACACGGCTGAGCCCGCTCCAAGGTTGGCCAGGGCAAAGCCCTGCTCATACACGTTGACCGTCAGGGTCCGGGTGCCTGCGTTGCCCCCGGTGAGCAGGAAGATGTCGTCAAACTTGTTGAAGGTCCAGATGAACCGCAGGAGGAACATCACCGAGAGGATGCCGACCAGCTGAGGCAGGGTGATGTAGTAAAACTGCTGCAGCGGTGAGGCTCCATCAACACGGGCGGCTTCATACATTTCCTGAGGAATCGCTTGGAAACGGGCCAAAATGAAGAGAAACGCCAGAGGGAAGTAACGCCAGGACTCAAACACAATCACGGTGGTCAGCGCTACCGGAAAGTCAAACGATAGCCCAAAGAGGTCAATCTGCGCGATCCGTTGCCCAAAGAGGTTGAGTGGTTCCTGCAACAGCCCGAGCTTCAGGCCTAGGGCATTCAGAGTCCCCGAAAAGGGGTTGAGCAGGAACACCCAAGCGAATGAAACCGCAATCACCGGAGACACGTAGGGAAACAGAAACAGCCCCCTCAGAAAGCCCCGTCCCTTGAAATTTTGGTTCATCAGCTGGGCTGCAAAGAGCCCAAGAAACAAGGACCCTAGGGTTCCGAAGAGGGTGTAGAGGAAGGTCACCCGCAGCACCGGCCAGAAATCGGGATCGTCAAAAATGCGCCGGTAGTTGTCGAGGGTGAAGGTCCAGTTGGTGAGAATGTTTTCTGCCTCTCCCTGAATCAAGGGCTTGGAATCCGTGGGCTCCACAGCGTTTTCCAAGTAAGTGGCATCGGCCACCAGCTGCAGGGTCAGGCGCTCCCGGAACCCGGGTTCCCAGTTGCCTAGGTCACAGCTCAGGATCCGTCCCTGCAGGGTGCAGCGTTCATCTAGGTCCCGAGGAGTGAGCCCGGCAGGAAGGGTGTCTTGCAGGCGCACCTGCTCAACGGCCTTGGTGGGATTGGAGCCGCGCAGGTTGTAGCGCAGCACCAGCACCTCCCCTGGCTGCTGGGGACGCTTGCGGATCTGCTCCTTGACGATGGGCTCCGGAGGACGCAGGTCCCCGAGCTCCACCGGCTTGAAGCTGATCCAGAAGTTGGCCAGCACCGGCACCACGACAATGGAGAGCACAATCAGCAACGTGGGCAGAAGCAGCACCAGCGCCAAGCGGGCTTCCAGACGAGCTAGGGGAGAAAGGTTGCGCATGCGGAAGACGGGTGGGGGGAAGCCGAGGGGCTTCCCCGTTTGCAGATGAAGGGGTTAGAGCCGCTCGAGGTCCTGACGGATGAGCGTCACGGTGGCTTGAGCATCGCGTTCGCCGTCAATGAACTCACGGACACGGCGGTTGATCACCTGACTGTTGATGACCTTCGATGCCGTGGAGAGCTGCCCTTCCTTCACGCCCCAGCGGGACGCGGTTTCTAGGCCTGCGACAATGGAGTTGATGACTTCCTCTGGGTAGAGGTCCTGCAGCGGGGCCTTGCGGTCCACACCCACCGGCAGTTCCGACCAGCCTCGGACAAACTTGTTGGGGTCTTCCGGGGTACCGCGGCGGACCGGAAACTTGCCTTCCGGGGCAATGGCCAGGGTGTTCATGTAACCCTCGTCCATGCAGTACTTGATGAAGGCCATGGCGTTTTCGGTGTCTGCATCAGAGGTGATGCCGAAGTACCGCATGTCCGCCCAAGCGGCGCCTTCCGGATTGCTGGGGCCAGCAAAGGTGGTGACAACGCCGGTCTTCTGAGCCAACTCCCGGGTGGTGGGGTCGCTGTTGATGGTCGGCGGTGCCGAGTCCCGCAGGCCGGCCAACTCGTCGAGGATGAACGGAGACCAGATGATCATGGCCGCCTTTCCGGCAAAGTAGAGCTCCCGGGACTGCTGCCAGTAGAGGTCACCCGCGGGGCTGGCTTCAGCAAGAACCTTGTAGAATTCCAGGGCCTCAACCATCTTCTGGTCATCAATGCGGATGTTGCCGTTGGCGTCCACAGGGTGGATGCCGTTGGCTAGGAGAACATGCTCCAGGACCTGGCTCATGAAGTTCTCATCGACCTTGGTCGCTGCGACAAAGCCGTACATGTTGGGGGGCTCATGCAGCTTCTGGATGGCCGCCTCAATGGCAGCATAGGAGGTCGGAGGCTGCAGGCCGTGTCGCTCAAAGAGGTCCTTGCGGTACACGATCATCTGCGTCCAGCCATCCACCGGCACGGCTGCATAGCCGCCTCCGAAAGATGCCATTCCCAGTGCCCCTGGGGCAAAGGTCTGCTTCTTGAGGTCATAGACGACGTCGGTTGCGGCCTCACCGTCGAGAATGCCGGCTTCGGCCCACGGCAGCACGTACTGGAGGGTGTGGTAGATCACATCCGGAAGGTCCCCTGCAGCAAACGCAGCAGTGGTGCGGGTGCCCAGGTCCTTCTCCGTGATCGGAATCACCTCAACCTCCACGCCGGTTTTGTTCTTGAAACTCTCTGCCATGGCTTCCTGACGGGCCAGGCGCTCCGGTTGCTCTTCTGTGGTCCAGAAGCGAATCTCCGCTGCTTGAGCAGACAGGGCGGACACCGTCGCCAGGGCGCCGGCGAGCATCCAGTGCTGGAATGATTTCATTGTTCTCTCCCTTTTTGAGTGAGATGGTGCTTCCTGTTGAGAAGCAGGGCAAAAAGGCCTCAAGGAGCAGGACCAATTGAGGCGCGTTGAAGCAACTCGGCCTGCTGCAGGGACTGATGCTCACAGGGGTTTCCCCCTCGGATCAGACTCAGCAGGGCCTGTGCGACCACCCGTCCGGACTCATCGATTGAGCGTGTCATGGTGGTGAGCGGAGGATCAAAGAGATCCCCCAAAGCAACTCCGTCATAGCCGAGGACAGAGACCTGTTGGGGCACCTGCAGCCCCTGATGTCGGGCCGCCTTGATGACCCCGAAGGCGGTGGCGTCGTTCACACACACAACGGCGGTCGGACGTTCGGAACCGCGGAAGAGTTCCTGCCCACGGGTGAACCCGCAGTGCCCGCTGAGGTCCCCTTCGAGCACCCAGGCGTCTGGAACCGGAAGCCCTGCAGCCTGCATGGCCCCCCGAAATCCCGCTTCCCGCAGCGCGGAGGAGTAAAGCAGGTTGCCTCCCGTGATCATGGCGATGCGCCGGTGCCTGAGTCCAATCAGGTGCTCAGTCGCCTCTCGGAAGGCGGCTTCTCCGTCAATGTCGAACCAGGCGTGCTCTGCCGCCCGGGCGGTGCGTCCGTGGGCGACAAACGGGATGCGCTGCTCCAGCAACCAGTCCACGCGAGGGTCCTGTTCGCGGGTCCGGATGACGACAAAGCCATCCACCTTGCGCGCCTCCACCAGTCGCCGGTACCCCTCCAGAGGATCCGGATCCGACAGGCTGCTGTGAATCAGAAGGTCGAACCCTTCTGGCGAGAGCCCGTCCGCCAACGCAGCAGTGAATTCCGTCAGGAAGATTCCAGACACCTCACCGGCGTCCGGAGGCAGAACCAGCCCAATCGTTTCGGTCTGCCGCAGCGCCAAACGCCGAGCAGAGGTGGACGGACGGTATCCCAGCTGCTCTGCTGCTGCGGCCACCCGCGCCTTCGTCTTCTCCGAAATGTCCCCATACCCATTCAGCGCCCGAGAGACGGTTGCCTTTGAAAGCCCTAGGTGCAGGGCAAGATCGTTGATATCGACGCTTTCCTTCTTCATGCTTCCTTCCTGACAAAACGTTTTTCACTGTTATCGAAACCGGTTTCGGTGTCAACACAAAAAACGAAACCGGTTTCGTTAATTCAATTTCTCTGATTTGGGAGGTTCAGACGCTGGAGGGCAGACGTCTTGGGGGACAACAACGGTGAGTTGCCTGTCGAGGGGGGCGGAGCGCTATGTTGAGGGCACTCGTGGTCCGTGAGGGGCTCCGGAGGGAGGGATCGCGCATTTTTTTGGAAGATTCCTGATGGCCCTGAGTGGATCGATAGATTTTCCGAGAAAATAAGATGAAGATAAATATCTTAAATAAAATAAATTTTTTGGTAGTCCAATTTTTGCATGATGAACTTCATTGATTTACACCCAACCGAGGAGAGTGATGCATTGCCCAAGCTGTGA